>NZ_JABEQF010000008.1 GCF_014174355.1 Gluconacetobacter azotocaptans | reverse complement strand
TGACCCTGCCCGACCGCTTCATCGACCACAACACCCAGGACGTCCAGTATCACGAGGCCGGACTCGATGCCGCCGCCATCGCGCATACCGCATTCCATGCCCTGGGGATCGCCGCGTCCCAGCAGACGGCCTGATCCGGACGACGGGGACCGGAGGGATGGCCAAGCGGCGCGTGGATCAGATGCTGGTCGATCGGGGCCTTGTGGAGACACGCAGCCGCGCGCAGGCGCTGATCCTGGCCGGCGTGGTGTTTTCGGGCGAACAGCGCGTTGCGAAGGCCGGCGACCAGTTGCCCGAAGACGCCCCGCTGACGCTGCGGGGACAGGACCATCCCTGGGTGTCGCGCGGCGGGGTCAAGCTTGCTCACGCGCTGGAACATTTCGGCCTCTCGCCCGAGGGCGGCATTTGCCTGGATGTCGGCGCATCGACCGGCGGCTTCACCGACGTGCTGCTGACGCACGGCGCGCGGAAAGTCTATGCGGTCGATGTCGGGCATGGACAACTGGCGTGGAAGCTGCGCAGCGACCCGCGTGTGGCGGTGCTGGAAAAATACAACGCCCGCGCGCTGAACGGCACGATCATCCCCGATCCGATCGACGTGCTGGTCTGCGATGCCAGCTTCATCGGCCTGCGTACCGTCCTGCCGGCCGGGCTGGACCTGTGCCGCCCGGGTGCCTGGGCCGTGGCGCTGATCAAGCCGCAATTCGAGGCAGGACGGGCCGCTGTCGGCCCCAAGGGCGTAGTGCGCGACCCGGCAGTCCATGACGAGGTCTGCCAGGCCATTCACGCCTGGTGGGCCGCCCTGCCCGGCTGGCAGGTCCTGGGGATCGAACCCAGCCCGATCACCGGGCCGGAAGGAAACCGCGAATTCCTGATCGCCGCCCGGCGGAACGCCTGACCCGTTGCGGGACGCACCCGCGCAGGTATTTCCCCTTTTGCCGCGCGAATGTGTTACGCAGCGCGGATTCAGCCATGCCCCCAACCGGATGATTGTCTGTCCATGACTGCCGTTTCCGCTCCCGCGACCCAGCACACCGCCGATACCGGCCTGGCCGCCGCCCTGACGGATGCGGAACGCCAGCGGATTTTGGCGAAATCCGCGCTGTTCGCCCCCCCCAGCGGCGTGCTGCCGGATGGCAGGCGCGAACTGGTGGGCCTGTCGCGTGAGGAAATGACCCAGGCGCTTCTGGAAATCGGCGAAAAGCCGTTCCGGACCAAGCAGCTCTGGCACTGGATCTATCACCAGGGCGTCACCGATTTCGAACGGATGAGCTCGATCGCCCGCCCGTTACAGGCCAAGCTGGCCGAACGGTTCGTCATCGGCCGGCCCGAGGCCGCGACGGTGCAGACATCGAACGACGACACGCGCAAGTTCCTGTTCCGCTTCCGCGACGGGCAGGAAGCCGAGACGGTCTACATCCCCGACCGGCGAGAGGATCGCGGGGCGGTGTGCATTTCCTCGCAGGTCGGCTGCACCCTGTCCTGCACCTTCTGCCATACCGGCACCCAGAAGCTGGTCCGCAACCTGGGCGCCGCCGAAATCGTCGGCCAGTTCATGGCGGCGCGCGACAGCTATGGCGAATGGCCCAGCCCCCGGGGCGAGACCCCGCGCCTGCTGTCGACCATCGTGCTGATGGGCATGGGCGAGCCGCTGTACAATTACGAAAACATCGCCAAGGCCATGAAGATCATCATGGATGGCGAAGGGATCGGCCTGTCGCGCCGGCGCATTACCCTGTCCACGTCGGGGGTGATCCCGATGATGGACCAGTGCGGCAGCGAACTGGGCATCAATCTGGCGATTTCGCTGCATGCGGTCCGCAACGACCTGCGGGACGAGATCGTGCCGCTGAACCGCAAATACCCGATCGAGGAGCTGATCGCGGCCTGCCGGCGCTATCCGGCCGCCAGCAATGCGCGGCGAATCACCTTCGAATACATCATGCTGCGCGGCATCAACGACAGCGAGGCCGATGCCCGCGAACTGGTGCGCCTGATCGCGGGGATTCCGGCCAAGGTCAATCTGATCCCGTTCAACCCCTGGCCCGGCAGTTCCTACAAGCCCTCGACGCGCGAGCAACTGGCGAAATTCGCCCAGATCGTGATGGACGCGGGCTTCGCCTCGCCCATCCGCATGCCGCGCGGGCGCGACATCCTGGCGGCATGCGGGCAGTTGCGTACCGAAAGCCAGCGCGAACGCCGCAACCAGCCGGCCTGACCCGGACCGGCTTCGCCTGAAATATAGGCGCACCCGCTGGCACCGCCCGCCATCCAATGCTAGGACGCGGGAACCCTACAGGCGGGCCCGTCCCGCACTTCAGCTTCGACGACAGGAGACCTCTTCCCATGGCCGCAAAGGACGTCAAGAAGGTCGTGCTCGCCTATTCAGGCGGTCTCGACACGTCCGTGATCCTGCGCTGGTTGCAGACCAGTTACGGGTGCGAAGTCGTGACCTTCACAGCCGACCTGGGGCAGGGAGAGGAACTGGAGCCGGCCCGCAAGAAGGCCGAAATGTTCGGCGTGAAGGAAATCTTCGTCGAGGACCTGCGCGAGACCTTTGTGAAGGATTTCGTCTTCCCGATGTTCCGAGCGAACACGCTGTATGAAGGCCAGTACCTGCTGGGCACCTCCATTGCGCGCCCGCTGATCGCCCAGCGCCAGATCGAGATCGCCGAGGCGGTCGGCGCGGATGCCGTCGCCCACGGGGCGACCGGCAAGGGCAACGACCAGGTGCGCTTCGAACTGGCCTATTACGCGCTGAAGCCCGATGTGACCGTGATCTCGCCCTGGCGCGAATGGGACCTGACCTCGCGCACGCGCCTGCTGGCCTTTGCCGAGGAACACCAGATCCCCATCGCGAAGGACAAGCGCGGCGAGGCCCCGTTCTCGGTCGACGCCAACCTTCTGCATTCGTCGTCCGAAGGGAAGCTGCTGGAAGACCCGGCGGTGGCGCCCGACGAGATCGTGTTCCAGCGCACGATCTCGCCTGAAAACGCGCCGGACGTCGCGACCGAGATCGCGATCGACTTCGTCTCGGGCGATCCGGTGGCGCTGAACGGCGTGACCCTGTCGCCCGCGACCCTGCTGACCCGCCTGAACGAACTGGGCCGGGCAAACGGGATCGGCCGGCTGGACCTGGTGGAAAACCGCTTCGTCGGCATGAAGTCACGCGGCATTTACGAAACGCCCGGCGGCACCATCCTGCTGGCCGCGCATCGCAGCATGGAGACCATCACCCTGGATCGCGAAGCCGGGCACCTGAAGGACAGCCTGATGCCCCGCTATGCGGAGTTGATCTACAACGGGTTCTGGTTCTCGCCCGAGCGCCGGATGCTGCAGGCGCTGATCGACGAGAGCCAGCATTCCGTGACCGGGCGCGTGCGTCTGAAACTATACAAGGGCAACGTCATCTGCGTCGGACGCGAAAGCCCGAACAGCCTGTATGATACGCGCGTGGTCACCTTCGAGGATGACGAAGGCGCCTACAACCAGGCCGACGCCCAGGGCTTCATCAAGCTGAACGCGCTGCGGCTGCGGCTCGGTGCACAGATCGGGCGGCGCGGCGGCGCGCTGTAACCGTGGCGCACCCGCGTCCCCTTCTTCCGCTCCTTTTCGATCGAGGTGTCATGAAACGTCTGTCCCGCTTCATTCCCCTCCTTGTCGCGTCCGCGCTGGCCCTGCCCGTGGCGGCCTGCAGCCAGAGAGCCGGCACGGGCGATGACGAACCGGACCTGACGCCCGCGCAGTTCATGGCGAAGGTACGCGCCCAGCCGGGGGTCAAGACCCTGCCGGATGGGCTGGCCTACAAGGTTCTGGAATCCGGCCCCAAGGACGGTCAGAGCCCCGCGCCGGGCGACATGATGATGGTCATCTACGAAGGCCGCCTGCCCGATGGCGGCATCTTCGACAGCTCGGACCAGCACGGCCACGGCGCCTACATGCAGATGCCGCTCGATGGCGTCATCAAGGGATGGATGGAAGGCCTGCCGATGATGCATGTCGGGGACACCTGGATGCTCTACGTCCCGCCCGAACTGGGATATGGCCATCGCTCGATGGGCATCATTCCGTCGGACAGCCCCCTGGTCTTCAAGATCCAGCTTCTGGGCGTGTCCAAAAACCAGTAACGGCAGCACTCAGGCCGTGCGATGGGATACGTCCCATCGCACGGTCCGTCCTATCTTCCTGTTTTGCCCGTCTTGTGTCGGTCTTTGCCGAACATGGCCCGGCATCGGGGCGAAAGCTTGTCGATTTTCTTCTCCATGCAGGCCTGCACCTTACGTTCGTTCGGGATGGCGAAGGCACAGAGCTTGATGGCATCGCCACGGCATGCGGCGGACTGGTCCTCGCGCGTGGGGGCCGCCCCTTGCGCGGGCATCATGTGGAAGCCCAGGGCGACCAGCGCCGCGACAGACCATGAAACGGGCGATAAAATGCGGTGCACCGAAATCTCCTTTATCTTCGGCATCAGGAATGCCGTGATACAACGTCGTCCGCGACCAGCCGTTTTCCGCATAGCACTTCTGCTTGCGCTCTCTCTTGCCGCCTGTTCGCGACATGGAGGTCCGGGGCTGGCCCGATACCGGCCCAATTGCGGGATCTGTCATCATGGCGGCGAAGGCATGAAAGGCGAGATCCCGCCCCTGATCGGACGGATCGACCAGATCGCACGCACGCCCGAAGGTCGGCATTACCTGGCCGACGTGCTGCTGAATGGGCTGAACGGACCGCTGATGGCCAATGGCGATCGCTACAATTTCTCGATGCCCTCGTTCCGGCGCTTGTCGGATGGCGATATCGCCGCCATCCTGACCTATCTTTCGGCGGCTGGAGATCGGTCGGATCCGCCGGTCTTTCGCGCGGCCGACATCGCGGCCCAGCGAGCGCCGGCTCTGTCCCCCTCGGCGGTCGCGGATGAACGTCGGGCCCTGGACGCGCGCCATCCCCTGCCCTGACCCTTGACCGATCGGGGGCAGACGGCCGAAAAGAACGCTCATGCAACGCATATTTTCCGGCATCCAGCCGACCGGTATCCCGCAACTGGGCAACTATCTCGGCGCGATCCGCAATTGGGTCGCCCTGCAACGCGACCACGAGTGCATTTTCTGCCTCGTGGACATGCACGCGATCACGGTATGGCAGGACCCAGCCGCCCTGCGCCAGCAGACGCTGGCTCAGACCGCCGTCCTGCTGGCGTCGGGGATCGACCCGCAGGCCCATATCCTGTTCAATCAGTCTGCCGTGTCGGCGCATGCCCGGCTGGGCTGGATCTTCAACTGCGTGTCGCGGCTCGGCTGGCTGAACCGGATGACGCAGTTCAAGGACAAGGCCGGCAAGGACCGCGAAAACCATTCCGCAGGCCTGTATGTCTATCCCAACCTGATGGCGGCCGACATCCTGGCCTACAAGGCGACACGGGTGCCCGTGGGCGACGACCAGCGCCAGCATCTGGAACTGGCCAACGACATCGCGCAGAAGTTCAACCACGATTACGGCGTGGATTTCTTCCCGGCGATCGAGGCCTTGATTCCGCCGGGCGCCGCCCGCGTCATGAGCCTGCGCGACGGCACGAAGAAGATGTCCAAATCCGACCCGTCGGCGCAGAGCCGGATCGAGATGACGGACGACGCCGACACCATTGCACTCAAGATCCGGCGTGCGAAGACCGACCCCGAGCCCCTGCCCACCGACCCGGCCGAACTGACGGCGCGGCCCGAAGCCCGCAATCTGGTTGAAATTTACGCCGTTCTGGCAAACATGACGGCGGCGGACGTCCTGGCGCGCCATGGCGGCGAAGGGTTCGGCCCCTTCAAATCGGCGCTGGCCGATGTCCTGATCGCGACGGTCGGGCCGATCGCCTCGGAAACCCGGCGGCTGCTGGACGATCCGGAGCATCTGCAGACCGTGCTGCGCGGCGGCGCCGCCCGCGCCCAGGCCATCGCGGAACCGGTGGTCAGCGAGGTCGAGCGCCTCGTCGGCTTCCTGAAGTAGGATAAATGCCCATGCGCCAGGCCATGCACCGTCTGAGGATTGCCACGCATGGCAAGGGGCTGGTGCCCTTCACCCACGATGTCCTGGGCTGGGTCGCCTCCACCAAGATCAAAATGGGTGTGCTGACGCTGTGGTGCCGGCATACCTCGGCATCCCTGACCGTTCAGGAAAATGCCGACCCGACGGTGCTGGAGGACATCAAGCGCTATTTCGAGGCGCTGGTGCCCGAGGCACCCGGACGCTACATCCATGACGACGAGGGGCCGGACGACATGCCCGCCCACCTTCGCACCATGCTGACCCAGACACAGCTTTCCATCCCGGTAGCCGATGGGCGGCCCGTCCTGGGGACGTGGCAGGGCCTATACCTGTTCGAACACCGGGGTCATCCCCACCACCGGGATATCGTCCTGCACCTGATCGGCGAATAGGGTCCAGGGCCTCAGGCCCTGGTGGGTTCGGACAAGCCCACCTTATCGCGCCACCGGCGACCAGTCTGGGACCGTGAAGCGCGCGGGGCAGTTGTCCTGCGGTTCCGGCGACCGCATGAACGACTCCGGCCGGGGGAAGGATGCGACGGCCCCGGTCCGAATGGTGAACCAGAGCTGGGTCAGGATGGTGCGGCCGCGATCGGTCTCGCAGCGAATCTGCAATGCCCGGTCGACGTCGGTTCCGAACGTGCCCCGAAATACCCCCAGCAGCGCGTCATGGGTGATGTCCTGACCGATATGCGCACGCAAATACGTCGCCATCGGGGAATCCGCGATTGTCGCCCGCATGGCCAGGGCGGTACGGAAGAAGGTTTCGGCCGGCATCCCGAAGCATTGTACGTGCTTGCGGTATTCGTGCGTCACCAAATCGTCGGGCAGATGCGCCACGGCCTGGCCCAACGCGCGTCGCGTGCCGTCCGTGAGCACGATCGGCGCGTCCTTGTCCTGGCCGGGATAGATGTCGCACCCGGCGGCCCACCATTGCGGCGGCGTCACGCCCTGATCGATCAGCTTCCGGGGGCGCGACGCCCATAGCCCGTGCAGGCCGATCAAGGGTGCCTTCGGCTGGTCGGCCAGGCAGCCTGAGCCGCCGATACAAAAGCCCGGCTGCCATGTCAGGGCCAGCGTATAATGACCGAAATCGCCGTGCGCGGACGGCTGCAACGCCGGCAGGCCACGAGCGGCCTGGGGCAGCGGGGACGGCGCGGGTCGGGGGGCGCAGGCGGCAAGGCCCAGCGTCAGCAGCGCCGCCAGGGTCACCCCTGTCACATGTCGGAACACGTTTTCCTAACCCCTGAGAATGGCGGCGTGGTGGGTCAGGTGGTCCTGGATGAAGGACTGGATGAACCAGTACGAATGGTCGTAGCCGGGATGGCGCCGCAGGATCAGCCCCTGCCCCGCCGCCTTCGCCGCGTCGTCCAGATGCCAGGGCTGCAACTGCTCGGCCAGAAACTGGTCTGCGTCCCCCTGATCGACCAGGATGGTGGTCGGATGGCGATACCCGGCCCCCAGCAGCAGGGTCGCGTCATGCTCCGCCCAGCTTGCCCGGTCCGGCCCCAGGTAACCGGAAAACGCCTTTTCGCCCCAAGGCACGGCGGCCGGATGGACGATCGGGGCGAAGGCCGAAACCGACTTCCAGCAATCCGGCGCGCGCAGCGCATGGACCAGCGCCCCGTGGCCGCCCATCGAATGGCCCATGATCCCGCGCCGGGTCCCGTCCAGGGGAAAATGGGCTTCGGTCACGGCCGGCAGTTCCGTGCCGATATACGACCCCATGCGGTAGTGGGTGTTCCACGGGGCCTGGGTGGCGTCCAGATAGAAGCCGGCGCCACTGCCGAAATCGTAGGAGTCGTCTTCACCCGCGATACCCGCGCCGCGCGGCGACGTGTCGGTGGCGACCAGCGCGATGCCGAATTCCGCGGCGAAGCGGATGGCGTTCGCCTTGATCAGGAACGTCTCCTCGGTGCACGTCAGGCCGGCCAGGACATGGATCACGGGCACACGCGCCGCATCCGACGCGCCGTCGGGCAGGAAGACGGCAAAGCGCGCCTCCAGCCCCAGGGACGCCGACATGTGACTGTAGAAACCCACCCTGCCGCCGCAACATGCATGTTCGGATCGCGTGGTGATGCTCATCGGCTCAGAACTCGACGACGGTGCGGATGCTCTCGCCGCGGGTCATCAGGTCGAAGCCTTCGTTGATCTTCTCCAGCGGCAGCTTGTGGGTGATCAGGCTGTCGATGTCGATCTTGCCGTCCATGTACCAATCGACGATCTTCGGCACGTCGGTCCGGCCGCGCGCGCCGCCGAAGGCCGAACCGATCCAGCGCCGTCCGGTGACCAGCTGGAACGGACGGGTACTGATTTCCTGCCCCGCGCCGGCCACCCCGATGATGGTCGATACCCCCCAGCCGCGGTGCGAGCATTCCAGCGCCTGGCGCATCAGCGTGGGGTTGCCCACGCATTCGAACGAATAATCCGCGCCGCCGCCCGTCAGTTCCACCAGATGGCCCACGACGTCGCCGTTGGGGCCCAGGTCCTTGGGGTTGACGAAATGGGTCATGCCGAACTTGCGCGCCATTTCCTCGCGCGCCGGGTTGATGTCGACGCCGACGATCATGTCGGCCCCCACCATCCGCGCCCCCTGGATGACGTTCAGCCCGATACCGCCC
Organism: Gluconacetobacter azotocaptans; assembly: GCF_014174355.1. Taxonomy (GTDB): domain Bacteria; phylum Pseudomonadota; class Alphaproteobacteria; order Acetobacterales; family Acetobacteraceae; genus Gluconacetobacter; species Gluconacetobacter azotocaptans. The sequence goes on along the minus strand of NZ_JABEQF010000008.1, from coordinate 128,595 downwards.
AGGCCGAACACCACCACGGTCGATCCGGTCTCGACCTTCGCGGTGAACAGCACGGCGCCGATGCCCGTCGTCACCCCGCAGCCGATATAGCAGACCTTGTCGAACGGCGCGTCGGGGCGGATCTTGGCCAGGGCGATCTCGGGCAGGACCGTGTAGTTCGCGAACGTCGAACAGCCCATGTAATGATGGATCGGCTGCCCCTTGTACGAAAAGCGCGACGTGCCGTCGGGCATCAGCCCCTTGCCCTGCGTCGCGCGGATCGAGGTGCACAGGTTCGTCTTGCGCGACAGGCAGGACTTACATTCACGGCATTCCGGCGTGTACAGCGGAATCACATGATCGCCGGGCTTGAGGTGCGTGACCCCCGGGCCGACCTCGACCACCACGCCCGCGCCCTCATGGCCCAGGATCGCGGGGAACAGCCCTTCGGGGTCGGCGCCCGACAGCGTGTACTTGTCCGTGTGGCACAGGCCGGTCGCCTTCACTTCGACCAGGACTTCGCCCGCCCGCGGCCCGTCAAGCTGGACCGTTTCGATCTCCAGCGGGCGTCCCGCCTCGAATGCCACTGCCGCTCTTACGTCCATGCCCGTGATGCTCCGCGTCCGTCAGATTAGAAATCGTGTACGAAATAAAGACGTGCGTTGCCGGGACGGTCAATGTCCGCCGGCGCATTATGACCGCGCGGTTGAATCCGGCCCGGATACTTGCCTGACTACGACAGAAAATGTCGGGATCGTCACAAATTTCATCATGACCGCCGGGGCATTGTCTTTCCTTTACCACCGTGCGAGCCACAATGGCCGATACGGCATGCCCACCCGGGCCATGAGGAGGAGAATCATACGATGATTGTCGACCGGAAGATCGGCCTGTTCATCCTGATGCGGGAAAGCCTGCTGTCGCTGACGCTGCTTTGCGCGTGGGACGTCTTCGTCGTCGTCATGTTTCAGGTCTTCCACCAGGACTGGATGGAGCAGCCCAGCCTCCCTGTCTCGCTCATCGGCTCGGCACTGGTGCTGTTCATGAGTGTGCGGAACAGCACCGCCTACAACCGCTGGTGGGAAGCACGGACCCTGTGGGGGGCGATCACCAACAACTGCCGGTCGTTCGGGCGGCAGGCCGGCACGCTGCTGGGCGGGCGCCCCGACCTGGCGCGCGCCATGGCCGCCTATCCCTACGCGCTGCGGGGCGCGCTGGGCCGGTGGGATGCCTCGGCCGACGTAAACCGCCTGCTGCCGCCGGCGATGCAGGACGCGATCTCCGGCTGGTCGAACCAGCCGAACGCCATCCTGTACCAGATCGGGCGCGAGGTGAACGCCGAGGTTGCGCGCCAGGGGATCGATGGCGCGGTGCATGGCCAGATCGACCGCATCCTGTCCGACCTGGCCAATGCGCAAGGGGGGCTGGAGCGGATACGCAACACGCCGCTGGCCATCCAGTTCTCGTTGATCCCGCGGCTGGTCGCCAATGTCTTCTGCATCGTCCTGCCGCTGTCCATGGTCCAGACCCTGGGCTGGATCACGCCGCTGGGGTCGTCCCTGGTGGGACTGCTGTTTGTGGCGCTGGACAAGATCGGCAGCGACCTGCAGGAGCCGTTCATCCATTCGCCTCACGCCATGCCGATGCTGACCATGGCGCGGACGATCGAGATCGACCTGCTTCAACCCGACCGGCAGCCGGTCGAGGGACCGATCGCCCCGGTGGGCGGGGTGCAATCCTGACCCCTGCGGCCGGCGCTGCCCGGTTTTCGAGGGGTCAAGACAGAATATGAAAAATGTGGTAGACAATGCTCCATGAGCATGTTCAGAACGACTCCCAAAGGCGGCGTGACCGACGCAATGGCGCGGACCGCGGCCGCCGTAACCGCCGCGCAGGCCAAGACGAAGGTCAGGGACGAGGATCCGTTCCGCGAGGGAGACGCCATCGTCTATGCGGCTCATGGTGTCGGGCGTGTGGATCGCATCGGCATCGACGAGATCGCGGGCACGAAGCTGGAAATGATCCAGATTTCGTTCCCCGGCAACCAGATGACCCTGCGCATTCCGCTGTCGAAGGCGCGCAAGGCCGGCCTGCGCAAGATCGTCTCGCGCGAGATCGTGGACAAGGCGATGGCCATCATCAAGGGCAAGCCGCACGTCAGCCGCGGCATGTGGGCCCGCCGGGCCGTCGCCTACCAGGAAAAAATCAATTCCGGCGACCTGGTGCAGATCGCCGAGGTGCTGCGCGACCTGCGCCGCAATGTCGACAGCCTGGACGGCAGCTTCAGCGAACGCAAGCTGTTCGAGGCCGCGCAGGAACGTTTCGTGGCCGAAGTCGCGGTGCTGGAAGGCAAGGAACCCGCTGCGGTCTTGGAAACCCTGACGGCGGCGATGAAAGCCGCCTGATTCGCACCTGCCGCACCGAAGGCCCTGGGAGGACATTGTCCCCCAGGGCTTTTTTTATGTCCCTTGTGCTTCCGCGGCCTCGGCGTCCATGCCCGTGAATGGAATCGGGAAGGCGATGTCGTAGGCCCAGGTGAAGACGAAATTATACACGAGGTAGAACAGGGTCAGGCTGATGTTCGCCAGGAACGCCGCCCGCAGCCCCTGGCCAAGATACAGCGCGATCGCCGGCACAAGCAGCACGATCAGGCCGACCTGAAACAGCACCGCATGCACGACCCGGTCGATCAGGACCTTGCGGGCCGATCCCCGCCGCCACAGCACGAACCGGTCGAACATGCGGTTGAACGCATAGTTCCACAGCACCGCGACCACGGACGACCCCGCGCCGATGACCCCCATGTCGACCAGTCGGATGCCCAGCAACAGCCGGCCGCCCGGCAGCACCATCGCCAGCCCCAGCGCTTCGAACATGACCGTGTAGCGGATCCTGTCCGCCGTCGTGCGCATCCCCTAGCGTGCCATCGGGCGGGACCCGTTAGTCGAGGAAGACGAACGCCGCCACCGACGCGTCGCCAGGCGCCAGGACAGGCGCAGCCCGGCGGCCTGCTGGGCCCGCCACCCCCCGCTGACCAGCGCGGGCTCGGCCTTGGGATCGCCGGTTTCCACCACCTTGTGCGAAAAATTGGCCGTCCGCAGCATCATGTCCCACCACGGAAACACCGCCCCGTAATTGCAGGAACTCCGCCCCGCCGACCGCAGGCCGTGATGCACCCGATGGAATTGCGGCGACACCAGCAGACGCTCGCCCAGCCAGCCGAATCCGACCGTCGTATTGGCATGCGACAGGCTTTCGACCAGGCGCAGCAGCAGGATCAGCAGCGGGAACTGCAGCGGCGGCACCCCGATCAGCAGGCCGACCGCGATGGCCCAGACATAGGACATGACATCGTCGAGCAGATGGTTGCGGTCGTCCGACCAGAATGTCATCTGGGTCTGGGCATGATGCAGGGCATGAAGGCCGTACCACCACCCAAAGACATGCGACAGCCGATGCCGCCAGTAATCGGCGAAATCGAGAATCACGGCATAGATGAAGAAGGTCAGGACCGGCCAGTCCATCAGCGTGGGGAACAGGCTTTCGAGCGTCGGCGGGATATAGCCCCGGTCGGTCAGGAAGCCGTTCATCCAGGTCTGGATTTCATAGAATCCGAAAAACGTCACCAACGGGAACAGGCCGATTCGCGCGACGATGGTATAGACGACATCCATCGTCACATTGTCGCGGCTGTCCCATTTCTGCAGCGGCCGGAAACGTTCCAGCGGAACGCAGATCGCCAGGTTCAGGACCACCTGCAACACGCCGTAGATCGCGAACATCGCCCATAGGAACGACGTGTCCTCCCACTCCATCCATCCGAATCGATAGAGGACCGGAATCAGCCAGTTCTCCTGGATCCATCCGGCAAGCCATGTAAACGGGTCGATCATTCCGGCCTTCCTGTCGTGGGTCGTGCGGGGCGCGACGCGAGACCATATCGTACCGGGACGGGCCGCATCAGCCTGTCCTTGGCATATCCCGATAGGTGAACCTCCGGCTGCGCCCTGCGTTGAACAGGATATGCGCAAGTTCCCCTGCCAGTGCCTTCACACGCGCCTGATTCCTGTTCCATGACTATAGCCCCCCTTCTGCTGGTCGAGGACGAATTCCTCATACGCACTGCGCTCGCGGACTATCTGCGCCTGCGCGGCGGCTTCACGGTCATCGAGTCCGAAACCGCCCCCGACGCCCTCGCCGCCCTGGAGGGGCAGGACGACATCGCGATCCTGCTGACCGACCTGCGGCTGCCCGGCGGGCTGGACGGCTTGGAAATCGCGGCGCAGGCGCGGCGGAAATGGCCGGAGCTGCCGGTGATCTATATCAGCGGCCGTGTAATGGCGCCCGGCGGGTCGACCCTCGAGGGAAAGCGCGATAGCTATATCGCCAAGCCCTACGAGCCCTCGGCTGTCCTGGAGCGGATCCGGTCCATTCTGGGACAGGATTGAGCATCGGCCGCTGCCGATGCCGGCCTGCCGGGCGTTCAGCTTCCAACCGGACGAGCTTGCGTGATGACCATCGATCCCCCTCCGTCCGGCTCGGTCCTGGACAATGTCCTGCGGCAGGCGCTGGAGCGGATCAAGGCCGGACGGTTCGCCGAAGCGCTGGACCTGATGACGCCGCTGCAGCACTGCGTGGACGAACGGATCGACCTGCTGCTGGCGCACGCCCGGGCCGGATGTCACGATCCCGCAGGGGCGGCGGTCCTGTTCTGCCGCCTGGCCGGCAGATACCCCTCGGCCCTTCATCCGGCGCATGAGACGATCGGACTGCTGGTGGCGCAGGACCGCCGCGCGGATGCCGAGCCCGTCCTGCGGGCCGTCGTGGCCCTGACGCCGGAGGACGCCCGCGCCCATGAATCGCTGGGCGACCTGTTGATCCAGCTTACCCGATTCACCGAGGCCGAGGCCGCGCTGCGATCGGCACTGCACCTGCGCCCCGACAGCCTCTCGGCCAGCCACCTTCTCGCGGCCGCGCTGGCGGAACAGGGGCGGATCGCCGAGGCCGACGCCCTGCTCCGCCAGGTGCTGGACGCCCACCCGGATTGTCCCGTGACCCATGCCAACCGCGCCACGCTGCTGTCGGTGGAAAACCGGGTGGAAGAGGCTCTGGACCACTTCCGGGCATCCATCGCGCTGAAGCCCGACAATGCCCGTGTCAGGCTCAATCACTCGATCGCCCTGCTCAAGGCCGGCCGCTATACCCAGGGCTGGGCCGAGCATGAATGGCGGTTCCGGCTTCCCGGCCATGCCAACCCACTGCCGGCGACATTGATGCCCTCGATCACACCGGGGATGGACATCGCCGGCAAGCGGATCCTGGTTAGCCAGGAAGAAGGGTTGGGCGATACGCTGATGTATCTGCGCTTCCTGCCCGCCCTGGTCCGTCGCGGCGCGCGCGTGACCGTCCAGGTGCCGGACGCCCTGGCCGGCCTGGTCCGTCGCATGCCGGGCCTCCACAGGGTCATCAGCGACCATCACGCGGTCCCGGCGCACGACTGGCACTGTCCGTTCATCAGCCTGCCGCGAGTGTTTTCGGCGACGGCCGACACCATGGGGGATGCCGCCCCTTACCTGACAGCCGCACCGGACCTGATCCGGCATTGGGCCGCGCATATACCCGCCAACGGCCGGTTGAATGCCGGCCTTGTCTGGGGGGGCGCCCCCCGGCCCGACGTTACCAACGCCCACATCATCGACCAGAAACGCTCGATGAGACTGGCCGCCCTGGCGCCCCTTGCCCGGATTGCCGGGATCAATCTGGTCAGTCTTCAGAAAGGCCCCGCCGCCGAACAGATGTCCGCCATGCCCGAGGGCATGCGCCTGTACGACCCGATGGACGACGTCCGGGACATGCACGACACGGCCGCGCTGATCGCCGGCCTGGATGTCGTCGTTTCGGTCGATACGTCGATCGTGCATCTGGCCGGGGCCCTGGGGTGCCCGACCATCCTGATGGACCGCTACGAAAATTGCTGGCGCTGGCTGTCCGGACGCGACGACAGCCCGTGGTATCCGTCGCTGCGGATCGTCCGACAGACCCGGCCCCGGGATTGGAACGACGTCGTCCGCCGCGCGGCCGCCATCCTGGGTGACATGGCGGAACAGCGGCCGGCCTGACCGCCCGCGCCCTTCGGGGATCTGATCGCCCGCGCCCTTCGGGCGACAGCCTCAGTACTGGAACTGATAGGACAGGCCGACGCTGCTGCCCGGATCGTTTTCGGGCGTGGTGAAGCCGGTGACGTTGCCCCCGGTGCCGACCGTCGTGTTCAGTTTCAGCCGCCGCGTCAGGTCGACCTGGACCTGGGCCTGCGTCCCGGAACCCGACGTCGCCTGCTTGGCCCCGACATAGACGCCGCGCATGACGTATTTCCCGGCCTCGACACTGGTGCCGCTGCCATTGCCCACCCCGGAGCCGCCCGCCAATTGCAGGCGGTCCAGGCCCAACGTGTTGCGCACCGTGCCGATGGGATCGAACCCGTTGCCGCCCGTCAGGGTCGCGACGGCCGCCGCGATTTCGGCCATCTGCGTCGGCGACAGTGACTGGGCATCGGTGCCGAACAGCAGCATCGCCATGATCTGATCCTGCGAGAGAGGCGGCGAGGACGAAAAGCTGATCTTGGGCGCGCTGGCATATCCGCTGACCGTCAGGCGCGCCGTCCCCGCGTTGGTGCCGCGTTCGGCCTCGAAATCCAGGGTCGGGTCGATCGCCTGCGTCACGCCGGTACCGTTGAACGCCACGCGCCCCTTGGTGAAATCGAGCGAGATCCCCGCCAGATTGAAGCTGCCGCGTCGCATGGTGAATCCGCCGGTGACCAGCGGCGCATCCGACGTGCCGCCGACATGCAGGCGTCCGCGCATTTCGGCATCCAGCCCATGTCCGCGAATGAACATCTGCCCCGGCGAGGACGCCGTGACATCCAGCCCCACGACCATGCCGCCGCCCGCATCCGCCGCCGCCTTGGTGTCATCACCCGGACGGATGACATCCAGCCGCGCGACGGAAGTCGGCAGGGAACTGGGAATGTTGATTTCGGCATTCGGAATCGCGACCGACCCCGCAACGTCGATGCGCGAAGCCAGAAGCCCCCGGACGGTCAGGTCGCTGTCGATCGTCGCCGTCACCAGGTCGCTGGCCAGCGGCCGCGCCTTGGCCGCCACGATCCGCAGGTCGATCGGCAGCCCGGGCTGGAATGCGCCGACACTCCCGCTGACCGTGATCTGCCCCGGCCCCGCGGCGGCGGTCAGGTGGTCGATCGTCAACCGGTCGTCATGGGCCACGATCGAACCGTTTATGTTCGAAAGCTGGATTCCCTGCGCGAAATCATGGATTTGCCCGTTGGCCAGGGTCACGGTCCCGTTGGCGCGCGGTGCCGACAGCGGACCCGTCAGCGCCAGGGCGAACCGGGCCATGCCTTCCGCCTGGCGCCCTTGCGCGCCCAGATAGGCGTTGGCCGCCGACAGGTCGATTTTCCCATCGGCCTGCAAGGCCATGCTGCCGGCCGCGCCGGTGGGCACGGTTCCCCGCACCGCCAGGTCCAGCATCGACCCGGCATGGGCGGTGGCGTCGAGGCGTGCCTGCGTGCCTGCCAGTTGCGCTTTGGCATCCAGACTGGCCGCGGGCAGCGCCCCGCTGAAATCGGTATGATATTTCATGTCGCGGGCGGTCAGCGTCACGGTGCCCTGCGGGCTGGCCAGCGTCCCGGACAGCTTTGCCCGCGCCGAGATCACGCCGCTGGCATCCAAAGAGGGCATGAACGGCCGGGCAATGGCCGGCGTCAGGTTGTCGATCGCGACGTTCAGCGACAAGGCGGGCTTGACGCTGCCGGCGATGTCGATCTGCGCCGGGCCGACACCCGGCGGCGCCACCGTCGCCCGCAGCCGGTCGACACCGATCGCGGCGCCGAAGCCGATTCGGGCCGGCGCCAGCAGACGAACCGTCTCGCCCTTCGCGTTCGCCTGCAATGTGCGAAGGGCCATGGCCCGGCCGGGCAGATCCAGGACGAACGCCGTCGACAGCGCGGCCGGCGCGCCGGCCAGGTTCTGCAACGCCGATGTCGCCGTGACGGCCAGTGCGGCCTGGGGGCCGCGAGCGGTGACGCGGGCGTTGCCGGTCACCCCGCGCGCGGCCACCCCGTCGATCGCCAGCGTCAGATCCGATCGCGCCGCCCCCGCCGGATCGGCGATACTGCCGTCCAGGGCGACATGGCGAACGCTGGCCGCGCTGGTGGAGACGTTACCGTTCAGATGCAGCGTCACGGTGGAGGGAACGGCGGCATTCGCGCTATCCGATGTCCGAACCGACGCCACGACCGCGCCCGAGATCGCCTGGCCCAGAACAGAGGACAGGTCGGCCAAACGCGTCATCTGGAAATCGAGGGTTCCCAGCGGTATTGCCTTGCCCGCGGCCAGCGTCAGGTGCCCCTTGCCGGACGCGCTTTTCCAGTCGAGATGGCCCAGATCCAGCGTCCGCGTGCCCTGGGCGTCCTGCTCCAGGTCCGCTGCGATGGACAGCGGCGCGCCGTCCACGGTGCCCTGCGCCATGATCGTGCCCTGCGGCGTCGTCGGCAGATGGTGAAAGACTGCGTCCAGCATGACCGGCCCGGCGGGCATGCCGCTGGTCCCCAACTGTCCGTCCAGATGCGCCGTCGCCGACAAATCGCCCATCGGCCCGGCTACCGCCAGGTCGAGGTCGCTGCGTCCGCGCAAGGCAGGCAGGACGCGCCGCAAATCGTCCATGGCCAGCTTCAGGCGGGCGTCCAGCACGTTTCCGCCCGTCTGGCTGCCGGACAGGGCCAGATGCATCGCCTGTCCGTCAACTTTCAGGCTGTCGATCCGGATCGCCCGCCCCCCTGCCGCCCCTTGCGCGGGGCCCATCCTGACGCGCAGCGCCAGACGTCCGTCCGGCCCGATCAGGCCCACCGCCTGTGGCTGGCCCCCGGTCAACCCGACGACACCGTCAAGCGCCAGCGACGTGTCGCCACTGGGATGCGCCGGCAGGGCAAACGCCCCGTGCAGCCCGGCCTGCCCCGTCAGCGCGACCGAGCCGATGGCCGCCAAAGGCGCCAGTTGTGGCACCGTCAGGTCGAACGTGCCGTGTGCGGGGGTGGCGGTCGCTACCCGGCCGACCAGATGGAGCAGGGCATGAGAGAGATCGACGTCCAGCGGCGCGTCCGCGTCGTCGGGATGCAGAAGCAGGTCCAGCGTGATCGGCGCCGCAGCGAACAGCGTCGGGCGCGGCCCGGGTATCGTCAGCCCGTCGAGTGTGGCGCGCAGGTGCGCCAAGGCCGGTTGGCCCGCCGATGCCTCATGCCCGTCGAAAGTCACGGCGATCCGGCTGGCGTCGGTACCGGCCGACGACAGCCGGTCCACAATCAGTTGCCCGTTCCCCACCGGACGATGCAGGTCGCCCGAGACGTGGGCGTCGAGCGCGACCTCGTGCCAGCCGATGCCGTCACGCACCACCATTTCGGGCGCGTGCGCCGTCAGGACCAGTTGTGTCTTTCCATTAAGAAAATTGACGACACCGTTTATATTAGAGGAAATTTCTCCTGCCTTCAGTGCAAAATTCAGACGGTTCGCATCGCGTGGCCCCTCAAGGTCCAGGGTCAACTGAAGCGGGTCCAGCGGCGCCAGGCCGGCGACCGTCGCAAACCCGCCCGCCTTTTCGTCGGCCGTCAGATGCAGGCCCAGCCGCCCCCGCGACACTGCCGTATGCAAGGCCAGGGCGCCGTCGCGATCCAGGCGTTTCAGGCCGAGCGTGATGGCGGCGTCGGGCAATGTGGCGACGCTGACCCCCTTCAGCACCGGCGCGATATGGGCCAGCCGCGCCTGCCCATCGAGGGCGAACGAGGCCGCGGTACCGGCGATGTCAGGCCCGACATCGATCCGCCCGACATGGATGGCGCGGATGTCGACGCCGAGATCCAGCCCTCCTCCCTGCGACGACGATTTGCCCGAATTGTCCGTCTGGCCGGCCGGCAGGCGGGGGATCGACAGGCGGTCCATCGCGATGCGGTCTACCCGCGCGGTCCGAAACAGCAGGTGCGTGGGGCGCCAGTCCAGCGACAGGCCGTCAATCGAAAGCCAGGTGCCCTTGGTGTCGGTCAGGGCGATATGGCGGATCAGCAGCGCATCGGGAAAGCGGCCCGAAACCCCTTGCACCTGGACGGTCCCGTCCGTCAGGGCGGCGGTCTGCCGTTCGATGAAGTGACGGCCCGGCCCGGTATTGGCGGCAATCAGGATACCGATCACGGCCAGCAGGACCAGGCCCACCGGCACGCCCACCATCAGGCCAGCCGTCCACAGCGCGATCCTGGGCCAGCGCCGCCCGGTCGGCGCCTGGGGGACGGGATTGCGCGGGTCGGGGTTGCGTGGGTCCGGCGTCATCAGAACGTCTCCCCCAGACCGATATAAAGCTCCCACGTGTCACCGCGTGCCGGGCGGTTGAGCGGCACCGCGACGTCCACCCGCACCGGGCCGATCGGGGTATAGTACCGCACGCCGGCCCCGGCGCCGACCCGCAGCGTGCCCTCGAACGGGCGGCTGCTGGTGCCGACCTGGCCTGCGTCGGCGAACAGCGCCGCGCCGAAACTGCGGAACAGGCGCTGGCGGAATTCGAACGATCCGGCATCCATCGACGTTCCGCCGATCGCATATTTGCTGTCGGGGAATTGCGGACCCACACCCTGGTAGCGGAATCCCCGCACGGTGGCGCTGCCACCTGCATAGAGGCGCTGATCCGGCGGAATATCGAAGGTCGAGGCCCCCTGCACATTGCCGATGATGCCGCGAAACGCCAGGACGCTGCGTCCGGGGCGCGACAGCCCCAGATGCGTCAGGTCGAAATAGGTCGAGGCGTTGGCCTGCAGGATGGTGAAGAAGGACGTCCCGTTGACCAGCGAGGCCGACGGCGTGGCGCTCAGCGCCAGGCGCACGCCATGGGTCGCGGGGTCGATGGGGTTGCTGACCCCCGTGCCGTCATAGGTCGCCGCCAGCGGGATCGAGACGATCGTGTAATCGTTCGTCCGGCCCATCTGGTCGATCTGTTCCTGTTCCGCCTGGCCCCCGTACGACACGGTCCAGCGCCGGCCCAGCCGCCGGACCAGCCCGGCCCGGACCAGCAGCGCGGTCTGGCGATAGGAATAGAGCAACTGACGGATGCCTTCGACGCGCACGCTGAGGTTCTGGTTGCGGGACCCGAAATCCGGCTTCATCAGATCGGCATAGACGTCATAGCCCAGCCCTTGCTGCGCGGACCCGCCCAGACCGGTTACCAGCGCCGTCAGCCGCAGTTTTTCGGCATTGCCGAAGATATTGTTGTGCGTCCAGCTGACGCCGCCCCGGCCGCCCAGGTCGGTGGAATAGCCGCCTTGCACTTCCACCATCCGGCGCTTGCCCTCGGTGAACCCGAAATCGAGCGGCATGCTGTCGCCCGCCGTCAGCGGTGGAACGTCGCGCACCTGCACGTCGGAAAACACCCCCAGCGACGCCAGATCCTGCCGCGCCGCCTCGATGCGCGAGGGCTGATAGAGCATGCCCGGACGAATCGTCAGCCTGCGCGCGATATACGACGGGTGTACCCGCTTAAGCCCGGTCAGCGTGATGGCGCCGATATCGACGACCGGTCCGCGCCGCACGGTGAACACCAGGTCGAGCGTATGCGTCTCCGGGCGCAGCCAGGCCTTGGGCGGCGCGACCGCGCCCAGGGCGTAGCCTTCCTCCTTCAGTTCGGCCTGCAGGTGCGTGGCGGCCGCCAGCACGTCCGATGCGACGGCCGGCTGGCCGACGCGCAGCCCCAGTGCCGTGGCTTCCGGAGTGTTCAGGACGACCTCCCCGGGCCCGTCCTGCGGGGCGCGTTGCAGGGTCAGGCGCCCCAGCCGAAACATCTCGCCGCGCATGGGCGTGACGATGATCTGCACGTTCTGCCCCTTCGGGACCGACAGCAGCCACTCCGGCAGGCGCGGGTCGCGGCCGTCAAACATGGGACCGGCCGGCGCCCCCTTGCCGGGTCGCATCCCCACTTCGATCCGGACGATCGGCGCATAGTAGCCGAAGCTTTCCAGGGCGGTGCGAATGCGGTCGTACTCGTTGCGGATTCGCCCCGCCAGCGCGAAGGGGCTGACGGCCTGGGTCTTCTGCAGGGCCAGAAGGTCGGAGGATGAACTGATCGCGGCATCCAGATCGCCTTCGCCCGTCGCGCGAATCGTCGTGACATAGGCTTGCGGGTCGGCCCCCCGCGCGGCGACGGTCATCCAGACCGACAAGACCGACATCGCGATCCCGGTGGCCCACAGGCCCGTGCGCCGCCGCCGCCCCTGATCGGCATCGCCTGCCCCTGCCGCGTTTTCCCGTGAAATCGCCTTGGGGTACCGTGACGCTGCCAATGTGTCCGAGCCCTGCCTTTATGCTTTCCGACGGTGAACGACCCGGCCGACCGATCGTTTACCGTCGCGGGGGCGCCCCCGCGACGGCCTTCCTGCCTTGTTTATACGGCAGCCATTTGACAAGACGATAAAAAATTGTTGCCCGGCAGGCCGAAGACCGCACGACGGGTCCGGAGCAACGCAAACACCCGCCCCCGGCCGGATGTTTTTTAGAACAGGACTCGGAGAGTTACCTTGACAAAGGCAGGGCTTCTTTTGCCAGATTATGAACAAGGATGCTGCGGCCACCGGCATCGCCTGATGGAGGTCCGCCACGCGATGATCCTGTCATATCCCGGTCTGGCTGCTTCCGGCCTTGCAGGTGCCGGGCCTTGACCCGGACCCCCGTGCATATGATGTGTTCCCGCGACCGCGCGGGATGGTCCGGCGGTGCGCCGAGAAAGTTTCAGCCGTGACCGATCGTTCTGACTGCCCCCCCACCATGGATGCCGCCCCCGGGGACATGCGCAAGGGCCTCCATGTCATCACGTGGGGCTGCCAGATGAATGTCTATGACAGCGCCCGCATGACCGATGTCCTGCGGCCGCTGGGCTACCGCCCGGTGGACACGCCCGATGCGGCGGACATGGTCATTCTCAACACCTGCCATATCCGCGACCGCGCGGCGGAAAAGGTGTTTTCCGAACTCGGCCGGCTGCGCGTGGTCAAGGATGCGCGCGCGACCCAGGGACGCAGGACCGTCCTGGCCGTCGCCGGATGCGTGGCGCAGGCCGAAGGCCGCGAAATTCTGGCGCGTGCCCCGTTTGTCGATATCGTCCTGGGGCCGCAGACCTATCACCGCCTACCGGAAATGGTGGCGCGGGCGTCGCGTGCGGCCGGGGCCGTGATCGACACCGACTTCCCGGCTGAACAGAAATTCGACTTCCTGCCCGACACCCAGGCCCCGCAGACGCCCGGCGGCGTCACCTCCTTCCTGACGATCCAGGAAGGGTGCGACAAATTCTGCTCGTTCTGCGTCGTGCCTTACACGCGCGGGGCCGAAGCCAGCCGCCCCGTGGCGTCGGTCCTGGCCGAGGCCCGGCGCATGGTCGATGCCGGCGCCCGCGAAATCACGCTGCTGGGCCAGAACGTCAACGCCTATCACGGCGCGGCGCCGGACGGGCGCGTGTGGGGCCTGGCCCGGCTGGCCGAGGCCCTGTCGGCCATCCCGGGGCTGGCGCGCATCCGCTACACCACCTCGCACCCGCGCGACATGGACGACGCGCTGATCGCGGCCCATCGCGACCTGCCGGCGCTGATGCCGTTCCTGCACCTGCCCGTGCAGTCCGGCTCCGACCGGATCCTCGATGCGATGAACCGGGGCCATACAGCCGCGCAGTATCTGGAACTGGTGCACCGCCTGCGCGAAGCCCGGCCGGATATCGCCCTGTCGTCGGACTTCATCGTCGGCCATCCCGGCGAGACCGATGCGGATTTCGAGGCGACCATGCAGTTGATCCGCGATGTCGGATTCGCGCAGGCGTTCTCGTTCAAATACTCCCCCCGTCCGGGCACGCCGGCCGCCGGCGCCGCCCTTCAGGTGCCCGAGCCGGTGAAGGATGCGCGCCTGCAGGCCCTGCAGGCCCTGCTGCGCACGCAGCAGGACGCCTTCAACGACGCGACGGTGGGGCGCACCCTTCCGGTCCTGTTCACGGGACGCGGACGCAAGCCGGGTCAGATTTCCGGCCGCTCGCCTTATCTGCAAGCCGTTCACGTCGACGGACCGGACAGCCTGATCGGCCAGATCACAGACGTGGAGATCGCTGAAAGATTGACCAATTCACTGAGTGGAACACTCGTGCAGGAGAGAGCCTTCGCTTGAGAGAACAGACGGTATCACCGGTCCTGTCCGGCCAGCGCCCGACAGGCACCCCCCTCCCTCAGGATCCGTCACGCCATGGTGCCGACGCCATGCGGACGATTACCCTTCAGTTCGACGACAACGCCCTGCTGGCGATGCTCGTCGGGGATCATGACCGTCATCTTCTTCTTCTCGAACGCGGATTCGGCGTGCGGCTGTCCTGCCGCGGCAACCGCATCGCCATCAACGGCGAGGCCGGACGTGTCGAGAGTACCCGCCTGGCCCTGACCGGCCTCTATCGCAAGCTGGAATCCGGGACCAGGCTGGATACCGCCGAAATCGAGGCCGCCATCCGCATGGCCACCCCCTCCCGTTCTCCTGTGTCCCATCCGGCGACGGAAGGAAGGCCGAGCATGTCCCCCGAAGGCACGAACCTGCTGTCCCTCTCCAATCTTCCCGCGATTCGCACGCGGCGCGGCGCCATCGCCCCGCGCTCGGCCGGCCAGGCCGCCTACATGGAAATGCTGGCCCAGACCGAAATGGTGTTCGGCATCGGGCCGGCCGGCACCGGCAAGACCTATCTGGCGGTGGCCCAGGCGGTGGCGATGCTCCAGGCCGGGCAGGTCGACCGGATCGTGCTGTCCCGTCCCGCCGTCGAGGCCGGCGAACGGCTGGGCTTCCTGCCCGGCGATATGAAGGACAAGATCGACCCGTATCTGCGCCCGCTGTACGACGCCCTGCACGACATGATGCCGGGCGACCAGGTCGTGCGCCGCATGGGCACCGGCGAAATCGAGGTTGCGCCGCTGGCCTTCATGCGCGGGCGCACCCTGGCGCATTCCTTCGTCATCCTCGACGAGGCGCAGAACACCACCTCGGCGCAGATGAAGATGTTCCTGACCCGCATGGGCACGGGCACGCACATGGTGGTGACCGGCGACCTCAGCCAGGTGGACCTGCCCCATGGGGTGCCGTCGGGCCTGCGCGATGCGGTGGATACGCTGGAGGGCCTGCCGGGAATCGGCATCACGCGCTTCGAATCCCGCGACGTCGTGCGGCACCCGCTGGTCGCGCGCATCGTGGACGCCTATGATCAGCGGGCGGCGGCCGAAAGGGACATGTCCCGCAGCAGGGCGCGCCGGGAGAACAATGGAACCTCGAAGTAGCCAGAACTCCGCCCGTCCTGACGGAGTCCCGGAAATATCGCCGATGGCCGGTCCGGCCGTCGGCCTTTCCTCCCCTTTGCCTCGTGACGAGGCGGAAGTCGACGTGATCGTGGCCGATCCGCGCTGGCATGGCGCCGTCCCCCGGGTGGGGGCGCTTGTCCAGCGTGCCGCCCGGGCGGCATGGGAGGCCAGCGGACAGGCCCCCATCACCATCGTGCTGGACAGCGATCGCACCATCCGTCGGCTGAACGCCCGGCACCGGAACAAGAACAAGCCGACCAATGTGCTGACGTTCGAATACCCGGCCGGCCAGCCGGGGGGCGACGTCATGATCGCGCTGGACACCGTCCGGCGCGAGGCCCGGGCCGCCGGCCGCCCGATCCGCCACCATCTGATGCATCTTGTGGTCCACGGGATCTTGCATCTGCGCGGCCATGACCATCACCAGGCCGGCGAGGCGCGACAGATGGAAATGGAGGAATCCCGGATTCTCGGACGTCTCGCCGTCCCGAATCCATGGAAAAACCGGACCGGCATGGCCGGAGGCGACCAATGAGCCGCCCTTCACCCGACCCGGCGCCACCCGAGAACGGGTCGGCCCGGGCCGACGAGCCCCCCCCGGCCGCCAGACCGCGCAGCCGCGGCCTGCGCGCGCTGTTCGGGCGACGGCGGGTCGAACAGGGGCTGCGCCATTCGATAGCCGCCCTGGTGCAGGAAGCCGACGAGGCTGAAGGCGACGGCAACGGCGAGGCCTCGGAGCTGGACCGTCAGGAACGCGCGCTGATCGCCAATGTCCTGCGCCTGCGCGGGATCACCGCTGACGACGTGATGATCCCGCGCGCCGACATCGTGGCGATGCCGGTGGCCCTGAGCCTGGACGATGCGCTGGCGCTGATGCGGCGGGAAAATCATTCCCGCATGCCTGTCTACCGCGAACAGCTGGACGACATCGTGGGCATGATCCACGTGAAGGATCTGATCGCCTACGCCGGCACCAGCGAAGCCTTCAATGTCGAATCCCTGTTGCGCCAGCCCCTGATGGTGGCGCCGCAGATTCCGGTGCTGGACCTGCTGTTGCAGATGCGCCAGCGGCGCGTCCATCTGGCGCTGGTCATCGATGAATATGGCGGCGTCGATGGTCTGGTGACGATCGAGGATCTGGTGGAGACCATCGTCGGCGACATTTCCGACGAACATGACGAACCCACCGCCGTACTGATACAGGAACGGCCGGACGGCACGTTCGACGTCGATGCCCGGATGCCGGTGGCGCAGTTCGAGGCCCGCATGGGCCCGATCCTGACCGAAGCCGAACGCGAGGCCGAGATCGAGACGGTCGGCGGACTTGTCTTCTTCCTGGCGGGACACGTGCCGACGCGCGGCGAAGTGCTGACCCATGGCAGCGGCCTGGTCTTCCGGGTGCTGGATGCCGATTCGCTGCATATCCGCAAGGTGCGCGTCCGGCTTCCCACGCCCGCCCCGTCCCCCTGACCCCTTATGGCCGGCCGGGCAGCATGCCCGGCCGGCCGCCGCACGCGGACCCTTCATTCTTGCAGATCCTCACCCGCCTGTTTCCCCTGTGGGCGATCCTGGTCTCGGCCGCCGCGATCGGCGTGCCGGAGCCGTTCCTGGCCCTGTCGCCCGCGATCACGCCGCTGCTGGCCTTCGTCATGTTCACGATGGGTGTCACGCTGACGGCGGCGGATTTCCGCCGCATCGCCGTGCGCCCCGCGCCGGTCCTGGCCGGGATCGGGCTGCATTACACCGTCATGCCGCTGGCGGCATGGCTGGTGTCGTGGCTGCTGGACATGCCGCCCGCCCTCCGCGTCGGCATGATCCTGGTCGGCAGCGTCTCCAGCGGGACCGCGTCGAACGTCATGATCTATCTGGCCCGGGGGGATGTCGCGCTGTCGGTCAGCATCAGCACGCTCTCGACCCTGGTGGGCATCGTCGCCACCCCGTTCCTGACCCGCCTCTATGTCTCGACCGACGTCGCGGTGAATGTCTGGGGCCTGCTGCGCAGCATCGTCGAACTGGTCGCCCTGCCCGTCATCGGCGGCGTCGCGGTCAACGCCTTCGCCGGCCGCCTGGTCCGGCGCGTCGAACCCGCCCTGCCGCTGGTCGCCATGGTGGCGATCATGACGATCATCGGGTCCATCGTCGCTGCGACGCGCCCGGCGCTGGCCTTCGCCGGGCCGGTGGTCCTGCTGGCCGTGGTGCTGCACAACGGCATCGGTCTGCTGGGCGGTTATTGGGGCGGCCGTCTGCTGCGTCTGGACGAAAGCACCTGCCGGACATTGGCGATCGAGGTCGGCATGCAGAATTCAGGCCTCGCCGCCACCCTGGGACGCCTGTATTTCGGCCCGCTCGCCGCGTTACCGGGGGCGATCTTTTCGGTGTGGCACAATATCTCGGGCTCCGTCCTGTCGGCATGGTGGGCCGGACGGCCGACCGGTGACGCCGCGCCGTCGCCGGCCGCCGTTACGCGCGCACCTTGACGTTCACGCGCTTTGTGGGCTCTGTCGCCTTTCACGCGACCCCTTCGTCCCAGCCTACCGGAGACCGTTCAGCCATGTCCGTTACGCGCCGTACCCTGCTTGCAACCGCGACCCCTGCCCTGCTGTTCGGGCCGCAGCTGGTCGCCGGCACAGCCCGGGCGGCCACCGATCCGCGCATGTCGGTCCGTGCCGCCGGCAACCCCGCCGCCCGCGTTCATGTCGAGGAATGGTTTTCCCTGACCTGCACCCATTGCGCGCGCTTTGCGTCCGAAGTCTTCCCCGAGGTCCGGACCAAGCTGATCGACACCGGGAAGGTCTATTACATCTTCCGCGACTTCCCCCTCGACCAGATCGCCCTGATGGCCGCCATGGTCGCCCGCACCCTGCCGCCGGAACGGTACGAGCCCTTCGTGCTGTCGCTGCTGTCCAGCCAGGATCGCTGGGCCTTCGCGCACGACATCAATCCGCAGGACGAATTGCAGAAAATGGCTGCTCTGGCCGGCATGCCGGCCGACCTGTTCCAGAAAACGGTCGCCGACGACACGCTGCGCCAGGCCATCATGGACGAGGAAAACCGCGCACAGGCGCTCTACAAGATCGAGGGCACGCCGACCTTCCGCTTCAACGACAAGGTTCAGATCGGGCAGGAAATGACCTATGACGCCTTCGCCCAACAGGTCGCCTCGGCCACCTGATCCGGCTCCTGGCTCCATGACTGCCCGTTTCGTCCGCCTGCGTATCGTCGGGTTCAAAAGCTTCGCCGACCCGGTTTCGGTCGAAATCCTGCCGGGGCTGACAGGCATCGTCGGCCCGAACGGGTGCGGCAAGTCGAACGTCGTCGAGGCCCTGCGCTGGGCGATGGGCGAATCCTCCGCCCGGTCGCTGCGCGGCGGGGAAATGGACGACCTGATCTTCGCCGGGACGGCGGCCCGTGCGGCGCGCAACCTGGCCGAAGTCACGCTGACGCTGGAAGGCACGACCGGCATCGCCCCGCCGCCGCTGCACGATCAGGACGAATTGCAGATCAGCCGGCGCGCCGAACGCGGGGCTGGCAGCGACTACCGCGTCAACAGCAAGCCCATCCGCGCGCGTGACGTGCAGACCCTGTTCGCCGACCTGGCGTCCGGCGCGCGGTCCTCGGCCATGGTCAGCCAGGGGCGCGTGTCGGCCCTGGTCAATGCCCGGCCCGAGGAACGGCGTTCGATCCTGGAGGAAGCCGCCGGCATTACCGGCCTGCATGCCCGCCGGCACGAGGCGGAACTGAAGCTGCGCGCCACCGAAACCAATCTGTCGCGCGCCGACGATCTGCGCGTGCAGTTGGAAGGCCATCTGGACAATCTGCGCGACCAGTCGCAGCAGGCTCGCCGCTATCGCGAGATATCCTCCGGCCTGCGCGAAGCCGAAACCACCCTGCTGGCCCTGCTGCACGCCCGCGCCCGGCTGGCGGTCGAACGTGCGGGAGCGACGGCCCGTCAGGCCCGTCAGGCCCTGACACAGGCCGAGGAAACGGCCGAAAGCGCCGTCATCGCGGAATTCGAGGCCAATCGCGACATTCCCGCCCTGCGGACCCGAACGGACGAAAGCCGTACGGTGCTGGAACGCCAGAAACTGATCGCCGAAGGCATCGCGCAGGAAGAACACCGCGCCGCCGAGGCAGCCTCCGCCGCCGCCAAACGCCTCCACCAGGGCGAAAGCGATCATCAGGCCGCCCAGGCCCGGCAGGCCGACGCGCAGGACAATGTGTCGCGCCTTCAGGCGGAACGTCACGCCCTCGAGACGCGGCTGGCCGCCCTGCCGGCCGACATCGCCGACGCCGATGCGGCATTGCAGGCGGCGACGGCAAGCGTCCGCAGCGCCGAAGACACGCTGGAACGCGCCACCGCCGACGCCGGCACCACGCACAGCCGCATCCGCCAGACCGCCGAGGCCCACCGGGACGCCCTGGCCCGCCATCAGCGCCTGGAGGCACAGTACGGCCAACTGGCGGCGCAACTGGACACGCTGCACCAGGCCCTTCCCCACCAGGACACGCTGGACGCCCACGCCTCGGCGCTGGCCGAAGCGGCCGAAACACTGGCGCTGGCGCGCGCCGGGCTGGAACAGGCCACTCAGGCGCAGGCTGACGCCGTGCTGGCGGCCGACCTGGCCCGCAACGCCGCCGCCGAGGCTCGGCGCCAGCAGGACGACGCGCGACAGCGCCTGGTCCAGACAGCGGAACGCGCGACCGCCCTGCACAAGCAGCAGGAGGCCTTGCAGCGCCGCCAGGCCGAAGCGCTGTCGCAGCACGTGGCGCAGGATCGGCGCGACGCCCTGCGCGACAGGCTGACTGCGGCCGAAACGGCCCTGGCAACGGCCCGCACTGACCTGGAGCAGGCGGAACTGGAACGCCAGGCCGCCTCGGCCGCGCAGATCGAGGCCCGTGCCCGTGTGCAGGAGGCCGGAACCCGGCGCGCCGGCCTGGCTTCCGCCCTGCAAAGCGCCGAATCGGCACATGCCCGCGCCGTGACGCGGTTCCAGGCGCTGGACCGTGATCTGGCGCAGGCCCGTGCCGGAGCGGTCGATCCTGACAGGCTGGCGGCCGCACGCGTCGCCCGCGAGCAGGCCGAACAGGACGTCGCCCGCTCCGGACAGGCTCTGGACACCGCCGAGACCGATCTGGCCGCCCGCACGACCGCACGCGACATGGCGGCGCAGCGCCTGTCGGACCTGAAAGCCGACCTGTCGCGGCTCGAGGCCCAGGCCGACGGGCTGACACAGGCGCTGACAGCCGACGACGGCGATGCCGGTATTCGTGGGGTCGTGGACGACATCACGGTGCCGGACGGGCTGGAAACCGCCCTGGCCGCCGCCCTGGCCGACGGGCTGGATGCCTCGATCCAGCCGGATGCCCCGCGCCTGTGGCATCGCCTGCCCGACCTGGCAACGCAGGTGCCTCCGGGCCACGACACCGTCCCGCTCTCCACGCTGGTCACGGCCCCGCCGGCGCTGGCCCGGGCGCTGGAGGCCGTCGGATTGCTGGCGGACGGGGTGGATGGCGCCGCGTTGCAGGTGCAGTTGCACCCCGGTCAGAGCCTGGTGCGCCGCGATGGCGCGTTCTGGCGCTGGGACGGCTATCGCCTGGCGCCGGGCCTGCCCAGCCGCGCGGCGCTGCTGCTGCAACAGCGCAACCGCCTGCGCGAAACCACGGCGGCACTGGCGGCCCGTCGCGCCGACCTGCCGGCGGCGCAGGCCGATCAGGCCGCGACCGAATCCGCCCGCGCACAGGCCGCCGAGGCCGTAACGCAGGCCCGCGCCGATCGCACGCGGATCGAGGCCATCCTGCGCCAGACCCGCGCCGACGAAGCCGAGATCAGCCGGCTGGACGCCACCGTCCGCGCGCGGCTGGACACCGTGCTGCCGCAGCATGAACAGGCCGTCCAGGCCAGGACCGAGGCCGAGGCCGCGCTGGCCGCCGCGCGACAGGCCCTATCCGACCTTCCGGACGAAGCCCGGTTGCGGCACGACCATGAGGCGACGCGCCAGCGGGAACAGGCGGCGCAGGCTGCGGAAAGCGCGACCCGTGCTGCCCGTCGTCAGGCCGAGACAGGGCTGGAGTCCGCACGGCGCGACGCGGGGGAGGCCACCGCCCGCCATGACGAGGCCGAAACCCGCCTGGCCACGATCGCCCCCGAACTGCAACGCATCGTCCACGAGGCCGAGCAGGCCGAAGCCGCCCGGCAGGCGGCTGAGCAGGCGCTGTCCGGCCTGCCTCCGGTCCAGGGCGCCGAAACCGCACTGACGGCCGCCCAGTCGCTGGTGGCGCAGACGACGCAGGCGCTGGATGCCGCGCGACAACGCCGGCTGGACGCGGAGCAGGCGCTGGAACAGGCGCAATCCGCCCAATCCACCCTTCAGACCACGCTGATCGAAACCCGCAGCGCGATCGAGGCCCAGGCGCCGCGGCTGGCCACGCTGGCCGAGGAGCGGGACGACGCGGCCCAGACCCTGGCGCGGATCGTCGCGGAACAGGCGACCCTGCCCGACCCGGATGCGATCGCCGAACAGATCCGGACCCTGCGCGAGGGGCTGGCGGCGGCCCGCCAGGCCGAGGATGCCGCCCGCGAACGCCGCGCCGCCCTGGCCGGCGAGGACCAGACGGCGCAGGCGCGCCTTGCCGGCCTGCGGGACGCCATCGCGGACTGGTCCGCCCGGCTCGACGCCGCCGCCGCCGAGGCCGGGCAAAGCGCCACCCGGCTGGATGCCACCCGTGCCGAACATGCGCGCCTGTCGGCCCTGCCCGACGAAGTCGTCCGCACGCGCGAGACGACGCGCGAGGCCCTGCTGCGGGCCGAGGCCGCCCATGAGGCGGCCACCGGCGCGCTTGCGGCGGCCGAGACCGCCCTGTCCCAGGCGCAGGCGGGCCGGCGGGACGCCGACGCGGCCCTGGCGACCGCCCGCGAGGGCCTGCTGCGCGCCGAAGGACGGCACGAACAGGCCGAAGCCATCCTGGCCCAGCTTCTGACCGAGACGCCCGAACCGCCAGGCGTCGTGCCGCCCGACCTGACGGAAGCGGCCGAAAGCAGCCTGCGTCGGAAAATCGCCCGCCTGACGCGCGAACGCGAGGACATGGGGCCAGTCAATCTGCGCGCCGAACTGGAAGCCAACGAGGCCGAAACCCGCATCGCCGTTATCCAGAACGAAAAGGACGAGCTGGAAACCGCCATCGCCCGCCTGCGCGGGTCGATCGGCGCCCTGAACCGCGAGGGACGTGAGCGGCTGCTGGCGGTGTTCACCGAGGTGGACCAGCATTTCCAGGCCCTGTTCGCCCGCATGTTCAATGGCGGCCGCGCGCATCTGGGCATGGTGGGCAACGACGACCCGTTGCAGGCGGGGCTGGAAATCTATGCCCAGCCACCCGGCAAGAAGCTGGCGACCCTCTCGCTGTTGTCGGGCGGCGAGCAGGCATTGACCGCCCTGTCGCTGATTTTCGCGGTGTTCCGCTGCAATCCCGCGCCGATCTGCGTCCTGGACGAAGTGGATGCGCCGCTGGACGACGCCAACGTGGGCCGGTTCTGCGCCCTGCTGGGCGATATGGTGGCCGAGGCCGGCACGCGCTTCCTGGTCGTCACGCACCATCAGCTGACGATGGCGCACATGGACCGGCTCTATGGCGTGACGATGCAGGAACGCGGAGTCAGCCGTGTTCTGTCGGTCGATCTGGAACACGCCTCGACCATGGCCGGACAGGCCCGGGCCGACGCCCCGGCGTAAAAAGCCGCCAGGGGCCTGAGGCCCTGGCCCCCCGGATCAACCCCCGACCCGCATGGGTCGGGGGAACGCCATCCGTCAGGTCGGCAGCATCGAACCGGTTTCGATGAACCGCTGGTGCCACGACAGCGATTCTTTCAGCAGGTGCGGCGATTGCAGCCCGTAGGAGCCTTCCTTCGCCCGCTTGAAGTAATCTTGCAGCATCGGCCGGTAATCGGGATGCGCGCAGTTCCTGATGATGGTTTCCGCCCGCTGCTTGGGCGACAGGCCGCGCAGGTCGGCCAGGCCCTGCTCGGTCACCAGCACCTGCGAATCCTGCGTGATATGATCGACATGCGACGCCATCGGCACGATCGCCGAGATCTTGCCCCCCTTGGCGGTGGACGGCGTCATGAAGACCGAAATGTAGGCGTTGCGCGCGAAATCGCCCGAACCGCCGATGCCGTTCTGCACGCGCGACCCCATGATCTGGGTCGAATTGACGTGCCCGTAGATGTCCGATTCGATCAGCCCGTTCATTGCGATGCATCCCAGGCGACGGATCAGTTCGGGATGATTGCTGATGTCCTGCGGCCGCAGAATGATCTTGGAGCGGAATTCGGCCATGCGCGCGTTCAGCGATTCGGCGGCCTCGGGGCTGAGCGAGAACGCCGTGGCCGATGCGACGCGCATCTTGCCGGATTCCAGCATGCCCAGCATGCCGTCCTGAATAACCTCGGTGAAGGCTGTCAGGTCCTCGAACGGGCCTTCCTCCAGCCCCCCCATCACCGCATTGGCGACGTTGCCCACACCGGACTGCAGGGGCAGCAGTGACTGCGGCAGCCGCCCGCGCGCGACCTCGTGGCGGAAGAATTCCATCAGATGGCCGGCGATCGCCTTGGCCGACGCGTCGGGGGGCGAGAACGGGGCGTTGCGATCCGGGGCAAAGGTCTCGACGACCGCAACGACCTTGGACGGATCGACGCGCAGCGTCGTCTGGCCGATCCGGTCGTCCGGCCGCAGCAAGGGAATCGGCTGACGCTCGGGCGGCAGGGCGGTGCCGTACCAGATGTCGTGCATGCCCTCCAGCGCCGCATCCTGCCAGCTGTTGACCTCGATAATCACCTGGCGCGCGGATTCAACCCATGTCTTGTTGTTGCCGACCGACGATGACGGGACAATGCTGCCGTCCTCGCGGATGGCCACGGCCTCGATGACCGCGACGTCCATTTCGCCGCAGAAACCCTGCCAGACGATGGGGGCGACATGGCTGAGATGCATGTCGAGATATTCGGCCTCACCCTTGTTGATCAGGCCGCGCAGCGTGGCGTCCGAATTGTAGGGCATGCGGAACGAGATGCCGTTGACCTTCGCCAGCGCGCCATCCAGTTCCGGGCCCGTCGAAGCGCCGGTGAACAGGCGGATGCGAAACGGATTTCCCTTGTCGTGCTCGACACCCATGATCGCCGCCAGCGCCTGGGGGACGGCCTTGGGGTAACCCGACCCCGTAAAGCCGCTCATGCCGACCATGGCGCCGGGATGAATATAAGAAGCAGCCTCCTCGGCAGTCGTTACTTTTGCCCGGAAGGCCGCATTCCGGATTCGGCTGTGATCGATCATGGAACCTTTCCTCGTGTCTTTTCATTTTATGCCGTGGGTAGAATGTAGAAATCCCTTGTCCCACGTTCGGCGGCAACGCCTGTTCCGGTCCTCATCCAACCGGTAGTCTCTGACTGGCGGCCCCAACCCGCTCGTTCCTTTTATGACGCACAATCTCTTCTCTTTCCCGAGCAGCCCGTCACAACAAAAGAGTGTTACAGCGATGACCTGTTCCGTCGTTTTGACTGCCGTGACCGAACGCGAGCGCCGGATCGCCCTGCTTCTGGGGCGGGCGCCGGACCGCCTGCGCCGGGCGGTGGCATGGCTGCGGGTGCCCTCGCGCCGGCACTGGCGCCTGCTGTCGGGTGGGCTGCTGATTCTGGGTGGTTTCCTGTTCATTCTACCGTTTCTGGGGCTTTGGATGCTGCCGCTGGGGCTGTTGCTGCTGTCCGAGGACATCGCGGTCCTGCGTCGCAGCGTGGACCGGGGACTGGTCTATATCGAACAGAACCATCCCGGCTGGATGGGCCTGCCCAACCAAAAATGAATGGCAGACATGCAAAACCCGTTTCTATTTTTCTGTCCATCGACGAGGTGACGCGGCACTCTGTTCCCATCATCCCGGACCACGCCCCTTTCCGCTTCCTCCACCATTTGAGGGCCCGGACATGGCAAAGGGGGATGTCCATACCAATGTCATGGGATGGACCATAGCGTCGCCCCTCTGTCACCAGAAACGGACATTCGATTGGACCGCAGTCAGCCTTCCGGACCCGCGCCGCCCTATGCCGCCGACGATCTTCGGTCGCCCGGCATGCCGCCTTTCGCGCCGCATGATCCGGTGTCGGCAACTTATGACAACGCCATCGTCGAACGCCTGATCGCGGGACGCCCGATTCGGGTGGTGGGCGACGTCCATGGCGACCTGCGCGCCTTTCGCCATGCGGTGGCCACCGACCGTTTCGTGATCCAGCTAGGCGACCTTGTGGATCACGGGCCTGACAGCGTGGGAACGTTCCGCCTCATGCAGCGCCTGCTGGACGAGGGACGCGGATTGTTCATCCTTGGCAACCACGATCGCAAGCTGGCCCGTGCGCTGGCGGGCCACAAGCTGCGCCGCGACGCGCCGTTGACGGAAACACTGCGGCAGTTCCAGGCGCCCGAGAACGAGGACGTGCGCCGCAGGGCGTGGCGCGACATCGCCCAGGCCCCGCCCTGGCTGGTGCTTGGACGGCGGATCTTCGTGCATGGCGGCTTTCATTCCCGCATGCTGACCGAACTGCCCTCATCCGGGCTGGGCCTGGTCACCCCCATCCTGTCGCGGGCCCTGTTCGGCGAAACGACGGGACGCATACAGAAGGACGGCTATCCCGAACGCCGCCTGAACTGGGTCGACCATATTCCGGCGGGGTACACGGTCTATTGCGGGCATGACCGGCGGTCGACGGATGGACGCCCGTGGGTTCGCGTGGGCCGCGCGGGGGGCAGTTCGGTCTTTACCGATACGGGCGCTGGCAAAGGCGGGCATCTGGCATGGATCGACCTGCCCGACGACGCCTGAAAACCTGTATGATGATATGATGTTGCCGATCAACATTCAGGAGCATGTTCACGTGAGCGACAGCACGGCCATCGATACGACAGTCTCGCCACCGGTACAGGACGGCGCGCGGGAAACCCTGCTGGCTCTGCGCCGGAGCATCGACAATATCGACGCCGCACTGATCTACATGCTGGCGGAACGATTCCGCCATACCCAGGCCGTGGGCGAACTGAAGGCCCGCCACGCCATGCCGGCCGCCGATACCGAGCGTGAGGCGCGACAGGTCCGAAGGCTGCGCGACCTCGCGGCGGCGGCGCAGCTCGATCCCGACTTCGCCGAGAAGTTCCTGGCCTTCATCATCAAGGAAGTCATCCGCCATCACGAGGCGATCGCCCGCAAGACCGCCGGCAACGGCGCCTCCTGATGCAGGATATGCCGAAACACCACGACCCGTCGCCGGATGCTCGCATGCTGGTCCTGATGCGGCATGCCGAGGCCTTCCACGCCCCGCATGGCGATCTGGGCCGGGCCAGCGACCTGTCCCGCCCCCTGACGCCATCGGGACGCCGCAGGGCGGGGCAGCGGGGAACACAACTGCGCGAGATCGGCTTCCATCCCGACCTGGTCCTGGTCAGCCCGGCCATCCGTTCCAGCGAGACCTATACGGCCCTCGGCCCCTTTCCCGCCGCCCCGGCCCCCACCGTGGTGCAGGAGGCCGGCCTTTATGAATCCGGCCCGGACACTCTTCTCGACATCATTCGGCTGACGCCAGATATATTCAATAATATCATAGTTATAGGCCACAATCCGGACCTGTATCACCTGGTTCTGGACCTGGCGGGACGGGCAATCGACGACCCGGACAAATCCATTCTG
The DNA here is from genome assembly GCF_014174355.1 of Gluconacetobacter azotocaptans. Classification (GTDB taxonomy): domain Bacteria; phylum Pseudomonadota; class Alphaproteobacteria; order Acetobacterales; family Acetobacteraceae; genus Gluconacetobacter; species Gluconacetobacter azotocaptans. The sequence goes on along the minus strand of NZ_JABEQF010000008.1, from coordinate 101,483 downwards.
AGCCGGGGCTTTCCCACCGCGTCCCTCGCCTGCTTCCGCATCGACGGTCCGTGGCACGAACTGACGGCCAGACGGGCAGTTCTTTCCCTGGTGCTATGCGCCTGACGGCATGACGGACCCCGCGTCGGCGGAGTTGCCACATTTGTCGTTTCGTCCTTATCTCGGCGCATGCCTGCCGTCCCGAAGCGGGGATGCAGCAATGGGCCACGCGCGAACTGTCACATAGAGGACAGGGGTGCCCGCAGGTTTGGGATGAGATCTGTCGCACCACAGGGCGGCGAACGACCAAGAGGAGAGTTTGATGACCGAGTCAGGAAAAGTGGCCACCGTCTCGCTAGAAGGCAAAACCGCCAGTCTGCCGGTCCTGTCCGGAGTGCTGGGGCCTGACGTCCTGGACATCCGCAAGATCGCTGCCGACCTGGGTGTCTTCACGTTCGATCCCGGCTACGGCGAAACGGCATCGTGCGAGAGCAAGATCACATTCATCGATGGCGGCAAGGGCGTGCTGCTGCATCGCGGATATCCGATCTCGCAGCTTGCCGAACAGGCGACGTTCATGGAGGTCGCGCACCTGCTGCTGAACGGGGAACTGCCGACCCGGGCGCAGAACGATGCGTTCGTCGCCACCATCAAGTCGCATACGCTGCTGCACGAGCAGATCCGGAATTTCTTCAACGGCTTCCGCCGCGACGCCCATCCGATGGCGATCCTGTGCGGCACCGTCGGCGCCCTGTCGGCCTTCTATCACGAAGGCACCGACATCTCGAACGCCACCAGCCGCAACCTGTCGGCCATGCGCCTGATCGCCAAGCTGCCGACGATTGCAGCCTGGGCCTATAAATACACGCAGGGCGAAGCGTTCGTATATCCGCGCAACGACCTGAACTACGCCGAAAACTTCCTGTCGATGATGTTCGCGCATCCGTCCGAGCCCTACGTGGTCAATCCCGTCCTGGCGCGCGCGATGGACCGGATCCTGATCCTGCACGCCGACCACGAACAGAACGCCTCGACCTCGACGGTGCGTCTGGCGGGTTCGACCGGCGCCAATCCGTTCGCCTGTATCGCGGCCGGCATCGCCGCCCTGTGGGGGCCCGCCCACGGCGGCGCCAACGAAGCGGTGCTGAAGATGCTGGCCGAAATCGGCAGCAAGGACAATATTCCGGACTTCATCGCCAAGGTGAAGGACAAGAACAGCGGCGTGCGCCTGATGGGATTCGGCCACCGCGTCTACAAGAACTTCGACCCGCGCGCGAAGATCATGCAGGCGACCTGCCACGAAGTCCTGGGCGAACTCGGCATCAAGGACGACCCGCTGCTGGATCTGGCGGTCGAACTGGAAAAAATCGCCATCCACGACGAATATTTCGTCAAGCGCAGCCTGTATCCGAACGTCGATTTCTATTCGGGCATCATCCTGAAGGCGATGGGCATCCCGACCAGCATGTTCACCGTGCTGTTCGCCGTCGCCCGCACTGTCGGCTGGATCAGCCAGTGGAAGGAGATGATCGAGGAACCCGGCCAGCGCATCGGCCGTCCGCGCCAGCTTTACACCGGATCGCCCCAGCGCGACTTCCCGTCTTTCGACCAGCGCGGCTGAGCGCGAATGCCAACCCGGAGGGGCCGGTGGCGAGGCCGCCCCTTCGGCAGAAGAGCCGGCACCTTCGGGGGCCGGCTTTTTTTATCTACCCGATAGATGGGGGTAAGCGGCAGAATGTCGGCGGTCGACGCCAATGATCCGAACAGGGGCAGAACATGGGGAAAATTTCGAACCGGGCCTGGTTCAAGCCCAAGACATTCGGGTTCGGCGCATCTCCTGCTTCATGGCAGGGATGGCTTGCAACGGCGATTTTCGTCGTCGTTTTTATCGCCGCGACGCTTAGCCTTCGTGGCTTGGGGCAATGGATTGCCGATGGCGTCCTGCTGGCGGGCTTTGTGGCCCTGGTTTACGCCAAAACGGACGGTGAATGGCGCTGGCGCGGTTTGTAGAGCAAGTCACGTTCAGGGCGTAAAGCGCGCCCGAATCAGTCGCACAGGCATCCGGCCGTCGGCCCTTGGTCGCGGCGTACGACATGATGGTCGATCCATTCGGACACCAGACGCCGCGCCTCGTTCAACGAGGCTTCGGGATGGTGGATGCGATACAGGGTCGTGCACGCATGGAATGCCGACATGTCGCCGGTCCCAACGTCGCGCAGCTCCTGATAGGCGGTCACCACCGCGCGCTCGCAATTCCGCGCAATCCTGCCGGTTTCGACACCCACTAGCTTAAACCCCTACTTGCGAACGATTTGCATTTACGTAATGATAGCGTCTTCATCATGGGCAGGCAAGAAAAACCCCTGCCGCTGGAACGCGCCCCTGACATTCGCCGTAGGATGAGCAGCGTCCCCTGCCCGACCTTTTCCCGAGCATGGATTTTCCGGCCTGTTCCCGCTAAGCCTCACCCACCAGGTACGTAACAATCCGGAGACACAGGCGGCATGAGCGACATGACAGGAAACGGGGCGGGTCTCTCGACGGGCTCCACAGCCTGGGACCGGGATGCCGCCCTGACGACGGCAAAGTTGCTGCTGGAAATCAAGGCCGTCAATTTCCGGCCCGAGGACCCGTATACCCTGACGTCGGGGTGGAAATCGCCGGTCTATATCGATTGCCGGCGCATCATCTTCTTCCCCCGTGCCCGCGCCAAGATCGTCGAACTGGGCGTCGAGAAGATCGGGCGTCATGTGGGCTATGAAAGCATCGACGCGGTGGTCGGCGGCGAAACCGCCGGCATTCCCTTTGCCGCCTGGATCGCCGACCGGATGATGGCGCCCATGGCCTATGTCCGCAAGAAGCCCAAGGGTTTCGGCCGCAACGCCCAGATCGAGGGCGACGTGCCCGAAGGCATGCGCACCCTGCTGGTCGAGGACCTGACGACGGATGGGTCGTCGAAGGTCCGATTCGCCAAGGCGCTGCGCGATGCCGGCGCGATCGTGGACCATACGTTCGTAGTCTTCTTCTACGGCGTGTTCCCCGGCGCGCATCGCACCCTTGCGGACATGAACATCTCGCTGCATGCCCTGTGCACATGGTGGGACGTGCTGGAAGCCTGTGCGGGGCGGCCCTATTTCTCGGAAAAAGCCGCGGCCGAAGTGCGGCGCTTCCTGGAAGACCCCTGCGCATGGTCCGCGCGCCACGGTGGCGTCGGCAGCGCCGAAGAGGCCCTTGCGTTCAAAGGCGTGCAAGCCCAGGGCTGATCCGCTTCAACGGCTGGATTCAAAGGCGCGCCTTTGATGGGGTTCAAGGGCCACGCCCCTTGGGCTTCAAAACTGTTCGAACGCATCCAGCCCAAAACGCGCCAGGCTCCCCCGAAAGGCGGGTGTCGGATCAAAAGGTCCGGTAAAAACGGCAATCCCTGGCGGGGGGGCATCGGGCCAGGACTGCCCCTCGGTCAGATGGGCCACGCGACGTGCGATGCCGGCGCCCCCGTCGACGAAGGCAAGCGGTCGCGGGGCGACGGCCGCCAGGCGATCGGCGACCAATGGAAAATGGGTGCAGGCCAGGACGATCGTGTCGAGGGACGTGCCGCCGGGCTGGCCCAGCAGGCCCGCCAGGACCTCGCGATAGGCGTCGTCCGGCGTGGCCTCGCCGCGAAGATGGGCTTCGGCCAGTTCGACCAGTCGCGCCGAGCCATGGCGCAGGACCACGCAATCGGCGGCATAATCGGCACTCAGCCGGTCCACATAGGGCTGGCGCACCGTGGCGTCGGTGCCCAGCACGCCGATCACACGGGTGCGGGAGACCTGCGCCGCGGGACGGATCGCAGGCACGGTACCCACCACGGGCAGGTCCAGCACCGCCCGCATCGTCGCCAGCGCGATGGTGCAGGCGGTGTTGCAGGCATTGACGATCAGACGGGGGCGATAATGCGCCGCCAGCCTGCCCAGCAGGGCGGGAACGCGGCCGGCAATTTCGGCCTCGGATTTCAGGCCGTAAGGGAAGAAAGCGTTGTCGGCCACATAGACAATGGGCGCGCGGGGCAGCAGCGCGCGCGTGGGGGCAAGGACCGACAGCCCCCCGACGCCCGAATCGAAAAAGAGGATAGGACGACGATCACCCATGATCGGGCCTGGGGACCGGCGCGCCTTACCGGGCGCGGCTGACGGTATAGCCGGCGGTATCCTGCAACAGGCGGCGCAGGCGGCTTTCGGGGAAGATCTCCAGCGCGTCGCGTGCCGCCTGCGCATAGACGGCGGCACGGTTCAGCGTGGTCTCGATCGCATCGGTAGATTCGATCAGCGACAGGGCCCGATCCAGGTCTTCCGGGCTCTGCTCGCTGTCCTCGATGACGCGGCGCCAGAAGATGCGGTCCTCGTCGCTGCCGGCGGCATAGGCCGCCAGGATCGGCAGGGTGATCTTGCCTTCGCGGAAATCGTCCCCGACCGTCTTGCCCAGGATCGCCTGGTCGGCGGCGTAATCCAGCGCGTCATCGACCAGCTGGAAGGCCATGCCCAGATTGGTGCCGTAGGATTCCAGCGCCAGTTCCTCGGCCTCGGGCCGGTCCGCGACGACCGCGCCAACGCGGCACGCGGCGGCGAACAATGCCGCGGTCTTGCCGTGAATGACCTCCAGATACTGTTCGACCGACGTCGACAGATCGTTCTGGGTGGACATCTGCAGAACCTCGCCCTCGGCGATCGTCGCGGACGCCGAGGACAGGATGGCCATGACTTTCAACGACCCGTCGTCCGTCATCAGCTGGAACGAACGGGCGAACAGGAAATCGCCCACCAGGACCGACGCCTTGTTGCCGAACACCGCATTGGCGCTGGCCAGCCCGCGCCGCAGCAGGCTGTCGTCGACCACGTCGTCGTGCAACAGGGTCGCCGTATGAATGAATTCCACACACGCAGCCAAGGAGACATGACGCTGGCGGGCCGGTCCGGGCTCGTATCCGCACAGGCGTGCCGACGCCAGGGTCAATAGCGGGCGCAGGCGCTTCCCACCCGCCGCGACCAGATGGGCGGCAAGCTGCGGGATCAGGGCCACCGGACTGTCCATCCGTTCGACGATCGCGCGGTTGCAGGCCGCCATGTCGTCGCCAAGATAATCCGACAGCTCCCGCAGCGCCGCTTCCGTTCCGTCCGCCATCGGATTGGTCGCTCCTCTGTCTTTCGCGCTTGCCGTTCGTTCGGATTCCGGCAGGGTGACTGCAACGCCCAAAAGGTTAAACTCCCCGGCTCCGTAGGGTTGGTCTGCTGAACATATGAGCGGCGCAGGAATGACGGTCAAGCCGAAGGGCACGATAGATGAGATCCCGCCGGATCAGGCATGCCCGGCGGACAACCCGGAGTGCGACGCGACCACGGCGGGAAACCTGCTGGACGGCCGTATTCGCTACCGGCAGTTCCGGCAGGGATACCGCACCGGCCTGGAACCCGTCCTGATGGCGGCGCATGTGCCCGCGCGCCCGGGGGACCGGGTTCTGGAAGGCGGATGCGGCGCCGGCGCGGGTCTGATGTGCCTTGCCCATCGGGTCGCGGACGTGACGGGGCTGGGCCTTGAGCACGATGCGCGGACCGCCTGCCTGGCGCAGGCCAATTTCGCCGATAACGGGTTCGACCGCCTGAATGTCGCGCAGACCACCCTGCCCGCCCTGCCCGCTAGCGCCATGTTTCCGCCCGAGGGGGGATGGTTCGACCACGCTTTCGCCAATCCGCCATGGCATCGCCACGACGCCACCGCCTCGCCCGACGCACGGCGGGATCTGGCACGCCGTCTCGCATCGGCCGAGACCATTGCCGCCTGGGTCGGCAGCCTGGGGCGGCAGGTCCGCCGTCGCGGTACGCTGACGCTCGCCCTGCCGGCCGCCCTTCATGACGTGGCGGTCGCGTCCATGCGCGACCACGGGATCGGCGCAATCTCCATTTTCCCGTTCTGGCCCAAGGTCGGGCGGCCGGCCCGGATCGTACTGGTGCAAGGGAGAATCGGATCGAAAGGGGACGCCGCCATCCTGCCCGGCCTGGTGCTGCACGAGGAGGACGGACGCTTTACCCCGCGCGCGACATCGGTCCTGCGCGATGGAAGTACCCTTGCCTGAAGGCCGGCCTCGGCGAAGGCAAGGGCCTTGGCCCTTGCCCGCGGGTGTTTACTGGAAGACGCTTTCCTCGAACGCCTCTTCCCACGAACCGGACGTGGACGCCCGGCTGTATTCGGTCGAGCGGTTTTCGAAGAAATTGGTGTGCTCGACGGCGTTGAGCATATCGTCCAGCCAGGGCAGCGGATTGCTGGGCACATTATACAGCGCGTCCAGCCCCAACTGATTCAGGCGCCGGTCGGCGACGAAGCGGATGTAGGTCTTGACCGTGGCCGCATCCAGCCCCTCGACAGGCCCCATTTCGAACGACAGATCGATGAAGGCGTCCTCGTGCTCGACGATGTCGCGGCAGATCTGGCGGATGTCCTCCTGCAGGGCCTCGGTCCAGATCTCCGGGTTCTCCTGGATGAAGACGCGGAACAGGCGCGCCATCGACAGGCAGTGCAGGGTCTCGTCCCGCACCGACCACGAGACGATCTGCCCCATGCCCTTCAGCTTGTTGAAGCGCGGGAAGTTCAGCAGGATGGCGAAGGATGCGAACAGCTGCAGCCCTTCGGTAAAGGCGCCGAACGCCGCCAGAGTCCGGGCGATCTCGTATTTGCTGTCGACCGAGAAGCTCTGCATATAGTCATATTTATCCTTCATTTCCTTATATTTAAGGAAAGCCGAATATTCGCTCTCGGGCATGCCGATGGTATCGAGCAGATGACTGTAGGCGGCGATATGAATTGTCTCGATGTTCGAGAAGGCCGACAGCATCATCAGCACTTCAGTCGGTTTGAAGATCCGGCTGTAATGCTTCATGTAGCAGTTGTTCACTTCCACGTCGGACTGCGTGAAGAAGCGAAAGATCTGCGTGACCAGGTGGCGCTCGCTTTCAGTCAGCGTACGGTGCCAGTCCTTCACGTCGTCGGCCAGGGGCACTTCCTCGGGCAGCCAGTGCACACGCTGCTGGGTCAGCCACGCATCATAGGCCCACGGATAGCGGAACGGCTTGTAGACCGGATTGGCGGTCAACAGGTCGAAATGCGGCTCGGCCCCGGATTGGGGCTGCTGTGAAGTTTCGCTCATGTCGTATTCTCCGGGAGGCGGAAGGCGCCGGTACGCGCCCGATCGGGCGTGGCCCAGGCGCACGTCCCGTTCAGGACGGAACGGCGCCGGACCCGTGGGCCGTTACTGGCAGGCCAGGCATTCGTCATAGTCGGTCGAGGACGACGTCGCCGGTACGCTGGCCGGCGCGGCGGGCGTACCTTCCTGTTCCATGACGTCGCTCTTGCCCAGGATATTGCTGACCGTGTCCGCCCGCTGGATCGAGAGCGAACGGCAGTAGTACAGGGATTTCACCCCCCGCTTCCACGCCAGGTAATGGATCTGGTGCAGATCGCGCTTATGCACGTCCGCCGGCAGGAACAGGTTGATCGACTGGGCCTGGCAGATGAACGGGGCGCGATCGGCCGCATGTTCGACCACCCAGCGCTGATCCAGTTCGAAGGCGGTCTTGAACACGTCCTTTTCCTGCTGCGTCAGGAAGTCGAGATGCTGGACGCTGCCCTTGGTCAGGGTGATCGACGACCAGACCTCGTCCGTGTTCCTGCCCTTGTCGATCAGCAGCTTCAACAGATGCCGGTTGCGGACGGTAAAGGATCCGGACAGGGTTTTCTGCAGGAAGACATTCGCCGCGATCGGCTCGATCCCCGGGCTGGCATTGCCCGCGATGATCGAGATCGACGCCGTGGGCGCGATGGCCAGCTTGTTGGAAAAGCGCTCCATGATGCCGTATTCGGCGGCATCCGGGCACGCTCCGCGCAGTTCCGCCAGCGTGCGCGAGGCTGCATCGGCCTGTTCACGAATATGCTTGAAAATCCGCTTGTTCCACACCTTCGCGATCACGCTTTCGAAGGGAATCTCCTTCGCCTGCAGGAAGGAATGGAAGCCCATGACCCCCAAGCCCACCGACCGTTCGCGGGCGGCGGCATATTTCGCGCGCTCCATGTCGTCAGGGGCGCGGTCGATGAAATCCTGCAGCACGTTGTCGAGGAACAGCATCACGTCCTGGATGAAGAGCGGATCGTCCTTCCAATCGTCCCAGGTCTCGAGATTCAGGGACGACAGGCAGCAGACCGCCGTACGTTCCTTGCCATGATGGTCCATGCCGGTCGGCAGGGTGATCTCGGCGCACAGGTTCGAGGTCTTGACCTCCAGCCCCGCCATCTTGTGATGCTCGGGCCGGGCGTTGTTCACATGGTCCGAATAGATGATGTAGGGCTCGCCCTGCTCCATCCGGGCAGTCAGAATGCGGATCCACAGCGACCGGGCCGAAATCTTGCGGACATGCGCGCCGTCCTTGGGCGACAGCAGCGCCCATTCGGCGTCCTCAGCGACCGCGCGCATAAAGGCGTCGGACACCAGCACGCCATGATGCAGGTTCAGGGCCTTGCGGTTCGGATCGCCGCCGGTGGGGCGCCGGATCTCGATGAATTCCTCGATTTCCGGATGCCAGACCGGCAGATAGACGGCGGCGGACCCGCGACGCAGCGAGCCCTGGCTGATGGCCAGGGTCAGGCTGTCCATGACGCGGATGAAGGGAATGACGCCCGACGTCTTGCCGTTGCGCCCCACGTTCTCGCCGATCGATCGCAGGTTGCCCCAGTACGAACCGATGCCGCCCCCCTTGGACGCCAGCCAGACATTCTCGTTCCAGAGATCGACGATGCCGCGCAGGCTGTCGTTCGCCTCGTTCAGGAAGCAGGAGATGGGCAGGCCCCGCGTCGTCCCGCCATTCGACAGGACCGGCGTCGCCGGCATGAACCAGTGGCGGGAAATATAGTCGTACAGACGCTGGGCATGGCCGGCATCGGCGCCATAATAGGACGCCACGCGGCCGAACAGGTCCTGGTAGCTCTCGCCCTCCAGCAGATAGCGGTTATCCAGCGTCGCCTTGCCGAACGGCGTCAGCAGCGCATCGCGTGAGCGGTTCACCCGGACCGGATGATGGCCGGGAAGCTGGACAACGTCGTCGAACATGTCGGGGGTCTGGTCGACATCGCGATCCTGAAAAGGACCCCGGTCGTCGACGGGACGATCAGACACAGTTCCGGATACGTCGTCCAGGCTCATCCATCATCTCCGTGAAATCGCTGGGACAGGGCTGCGCTTCGCTGTCCCCACATTCTGATTATGCCCCTATATATCGCGCCCGGGCAATCGAAGCGCACTAGATATATGAATCACGGCAGACAGCAAGAGCGCGATCCCGTTGACGGGGAAGGAGTTTCCTCGGCTTTCGGAAATCAAGGAAAATCTTTTTTTCTCACCCGGATGACCAGCCGCAGAATTCCCCTCGCCCGACTCGCGCCGGTCAGCCGGCCCGGCCGTCCCGTGCCCAGCGGGCTGCGGCGGCATCGTCCGCCTCGCGCGCGTCGACCCAGGCGGTCCGTCCGTCCTCGAATTCCTCGCGCTTCCAGAACGGCGCCCGTGTCTTGAGCCAGTCCATGACGAACGCGGTGGCGTCCAGCGCCGCCGCGCGATGCGCGGCAAGGCACAGGACCAGCACGATGGGTTCGCCCACCCCCAGGCGTCCGACACGATGAATGATCGTGCAGCCCAGCAGGCCGAATCGCGCCTGGGCCTCGGCCGCGATTCGCCCGATCATGGATTCGGTCATGCCGGGATAATGTTCCAGCGTCAGGGCGCGCAGCCCTGCCCCGCCCCGTACGACGCCCAGAAAGGCGCCGACACCCCCGGCTTCGTGCGCGCCTTGCATCAGGCGGGCACGTTCCGCGTCCATCGAGAAGGCGGCGGTCTGTACGCTGACGCGAATCGTCACGGCGGCCTATCCCCCGGTAACAGGGGGAAAGAACGCGACCTCGTCCCCTTCCCGCACGCCGTCGTCCGGACCCGCGAATTCCTGGTTGACCGCGCAGCGGATGGCGCCCCCCTGCGGCCCGAAAACCAGCCGGTAATCGCCATCCCGCTCCGCCAGGGTGCGGATCACGTCGCCCACGTACCATGCACCCTCGGGCAACGGCATCGATTCGCTCGACCGCCCCAGCCGGTCGCGCAGCCAGGCAAAGTACAGGATCGTGATCACAGGCACGCCTTCCATCCGGTGTCCTCAGCCGGCAGGTCTTACCCTTATCTGGGGGTAGTCGGCGAATCTTTAACCGTCTTGACCGTTCCATCGGGCGCGATGACGGTGCTGGTTCCATCCCCGTTGGGAATGACGATGGTCGCGGCCCGCTGCCCCGCGCCATAATGCGCGGCGTCGTCCCGTACCACGGAGGGCAGCCCGCCACTGGAAAAATCCTGGATTCCGCCCCGGATCTCAGCCTGCTCGCCGGCGCTCATGCTGCCGCCCTCGGGCAATTCCGTCCCGCCCGCATCGGCAGGCAGGGCATCGCCCAACCGGCCGCGATCCTTCGATACATCGCCCAGGGTCGGCAATGGCGCCGGCGGTCCGGGCCACAGATTTCCCGCCGCGGGCAGGATCGGCAGTTCTGCCGCTGCCTCGCCCCGCGCACGGCGCAAATTTTCGGCCTCGCCACCCGGCGCGTTGGGATTACCCCCCGGAAACCCCATGCCGTCGCCCGCCAGCTTACCGAAACCCGCGCACCCGCTGATCAGGACCAGTGACGACAACAGCGCCGCGTTCCGCATCATGCCTCTCCTGGCCGGCCACACCGTCCGCCACCGAAACGGAGTGTGCCTGCCCGAGAACGCAACCTCAAGTGGCGTGAAACGATCTGACACAATCAGGACGCGATTTTTGATGCCGTCTCGCCGTTGCGACCGACATGGCGCAGGCCCGTCGCCAGATAATCCCACCCCGTGACGATCGTCAGTATGGCGGCAACCCAGAGCATGATCGCCCCCAGCATGCTGACCGGCAGCCCGTCGAGATGCAGCAGCTTCCCCGTACTGTCGCCGGCCAGCAGGAAACCGATGGCCGTCATCTGGAACCCGGTCTTCCATTTCGCCAGGCGCGTCACCGGCAGGCTGACCCGGGTGGAGGCCAGGAATTCACGCAGGCCACTGACCAGGATTTCCCGGCTGAGGATGATGATGGCCGGATAAAGCGCTCCGAACGGCAGACGATCGGACCCCGCCAGGACCATCAGCGACGCGCCGACCAGCAGCTTGTCCGCAATGGGGTCCAGCATCCGTCCCAGGTCGGAATATTGATGCCACGCACGGGCCAGCTTGCCGTCCAGGTAGTCGGTAATGGCCGCGGCGATGAACAGCACGCAGGCTGCGCAGTCCGTCCCGGGCGCCCCCATCGCCACGAGCGCCACCAGAACGGGAATCGCCACAATCCGCGACAAGGTCAGGATATTGGGCAGGTCGGTCAGCATCACGCACAGAATACAACAAGATAGAGGGAACAGGAACGCCTCATCACGACGGTCTGATGACGAATTTGCTCACGGCTCATTCCCCGGACCAGCCGGGGTGGAAATGACCGTAGACGATCCGCGCCGTTTCCCGGTTGATCCCCGACGTGGCCTCCAGCTCGGCCAGCCCCGCCTGCTTCACGCCGCGCGCCGAGCCGAATTGGTTCAGCAGCGCGCGCTTCCGCGCGGCGCCGACACCGGGGATCTCGTCCAGTTCCGACTTGACCAGCGCCTTCGACCGGCCGGCCCGATGGGTGGTGATGGCGAATCGGTGGGCCTCGTCGCGCAGGCGCTGCAAGTAGTACAGGACCGGGTCGCGCGGCGGCAACTGGAACGGCGGGCGGTCCGCCACATGAAACCATTCCCGCCCCGCATCGCGGTCCGGCCCCTTGGCGATGGCCACCAGCGTCACGTCCGTCACGCCCAGGCCATCCAGCACTGCGCGGACCGCCGAATACTGGCCCGCGCCCCCATCGATCAGGACGACATCCGGCCAGTCGCCGGGATTCACCTGTTCCTGGCGGTCGCGCAGAGCGCGGCTGAATCGCCGTTCCAGCACTTCGCGCATCATCGCGAAGTCGTCGCCGGGCGTGACGGGGCCACGGATCGAGAATTTGCGATAGGCGCGCCTCTCGAAGCCCTCCGGGCCGGCCACGACCATGACGCCATAGGCATTGCTGCCCATGATATGGCTGTTGTCGTAGATTTCGATCCGCTTCGGTGGCGTATCCAGGCCGAACAGGTCGGCCATGCCGTCCAGCAGGCGCGCCTGCGCCGTACTTTCGGCCAGCTTTCGCTCCAGGGCCTCGCGCGCGTTGGTTTCGGCATGGTCCACAACCGCCTTCTTCTCGCCGCGCTTGGGGACCAGGATTTCCACCTTCTTGCCCCGGCGGATGCTCAGTGCATCGGCCACCAGTTCGCTTTCCGCGATCTCGTGGTTCAGCAGGATCTGCGGCGGCGGCGGCTTGTCGTCGTAGAACTGCGCCAGGAAGGCCGTCAGGATATCGGCGGCGTCCTCATCCTTGGCGTGGGCCGGGAAAAAGGCGCGATTGCCGTTGTTCCCGCCCCCGCGGATGAAGAAGACCTGGATGCAGCAATGGCCGGCCGCCTGCCGGATCGCGACCACGTCCGCGTCCTCCAGCGAGGCGGGATTGATCACCGACGAATCCTGCATGGACGCGAAGCCCCGAATGCGATCGCGGATCGTCGCGGCGCGTTCGAATTCCAGCGACTCCGCCGCCGCTTCCATTTCCCGCACCAGTTCGTCGCGAATACCGGTCCGCTGCCCCGACAGGAAGGCGCGCGCCTGTTCGACCAGGTGCGCGTAATCCTCCTGGCCGATACGTTCGACACAGGGGGCCGAGCACCGCTTGATCTGGAACAGCAGGCACGGACGGGTGCGCGAAGCAAAGACGGAATCGGAACAGGATCGCAGCAGGAACACCCTCTGGATCAGGTTCAGGGTCTGGTTCACCGCCCAGGCCGAGGCGAACGGCCCCCAGTAGGACGCCCCCTTCGCCGGTCTGCCACGGTGTTTCGTAACCTGGGGAAACAGGTCGGCATCCGTCATCATGATCCACGGATAGCTTTTGTCGTCCCGCAGCAGGATGTTAAAACGGGGCTTCATCCGCTTGATATAGTTGGCTTCCAGCAGCAGGGCCTCGGCCTCGGTATGGGTCGTCACGATTTCCATCGTGACCGTTTCCGACACCATGCGCCGCAGGCGTTCCGGCAGTTTCCCGAACTGGGTGTACGACGTCACGCGCCGCTTCAGGATGCGGGCCTTGCCGACGTACAGTACCTCCCCCCTTTCGCCGATCATCCTGTAGACGCCGGGGGCAAGCGGCATCGTCTGCAAGGCCTGCTGGATGGCCGCGACCCCCTTGACCGCCACCACGGCCGGCATGTCGCCGTCCATCAGCGGCCCCATCCGTTCATCCACCGATCATGTGGATAAGTCTGTGGAACAGCCGCTGACAGAATCGTGCGGCTGGCAGTTTCCCTGCTCCCCGCTTGAATTGCCCAAAAAAGAAGCACAACAAATAACCTATTGATATTAAATAATTATATTGGAGTTGTCCGGGCGGATGCCTGTGAAATTCCAGCAATCCTTTGGAAAATAAGGAAGTCAATCCCAAAGGTGGACAAAATCCGCCCGAATCGCCTTTGCCCTTCCCGGCGACTCGATCCTGTTTTGTTCGTCGTTACGATATCGATTAATTTCCATATCGGCGCCCGCCAGCCGAATCCCCCTTGCCAGGATTCGTGCGATGGGCAATGCCCCCCATATGCGTATCGTCACATGGAATATCAATTCGCTCCGCCTACGGCTGCCGCTTCTGGCACGGCTATGCGCGGAACTGCAGCCCGATATCGTCTGCCTGCAGGAAACCAAGGTGCCCGACGATCTGTTCCCGGCCGATGCGGTGCGCAAGCTGGGCTTCGCCCATATCCACCACCGGGGAATGAAATCCTATAACGGCGTCGCCATCCTGTCCCGCGTCGCGCTGATCCCGCTGGACGATACGCCCGATTGGTGCACCCGCAGCGACTGCCGCCATATCGCGGCGTCATTCGACATGGGCGGCCAGCCGGTCGAACTGCATAATTTCTATGTCCCTGCCGGCGGGGACATCCCCGACCCGGAGGCCAATCCGAAATTCGCGCACAAGCTGGCATTCGTCGACGAGGCCCATGCCTGGTTCACAGGCCGGGACAACCGCCGCGCGATCCTGGTCGGCGACCTGAATATCGCCCCGCTGGAACAGGATGTCTGGAATCACAGGCAGTTGCTGAAAGTCGTCAGCCATACTCCGCCGGAGACCGCCCGCCTGCTGGCCTGGCAGGCCTGCGGCTTCGTCGACGCCATGCGGCATTTCGTCCCTGCGGACGAGAAATTATATACGTGGTGGTCCTATCGCAACCGCAACTGGACCGAGAGCAACCCGGACCGATGGACACGCGGGCGCCGACTGGACCATGTCTGGGTGACGCCCGACCTGACGACCTCGCTGAAGGACATGATGGTGCTGCGTGAAACCCGGGATTGGCCGACCACATCGGACCATGTGCCCGTGGTGGTCGATTTCGCCCCCTGATCACAGCCAGGGGGCGACGGCGCCTGAGGCCGGAAGGCCCGGGCGCAATCCGTCTCAGCTGGCCCGCAATCCGCCTTCCGGGTCGAGGCGATAGCCCCCGCCCTCGGTCACCAGCAGCGACGCATTGGTCGGATCGGGCTCGATCTTCTGCCGCAGGCGATAGATGTGGGTTTCCAGCGTATGGGTGGTCACGGCGGCGTTGTAGCCCCAGACCTCGTTCAGCAGGACCTGGCGCGGTACCGGCCGGGTGCCCGCCCGATACAGGAATTTCAGGATCGCGGCCTCCTTTTCCGTCAGCCGGATACGGCGGTTGCGCGTGGGTTCCTGCAACAGCTTCGCCGACGGCCGGAAGACGTAGGGCCCGATGGAAAAAACCGCGTCTTCGCTGTTCTCGAAGATCCGCATCTGCGCGCGCAGGCGCGCCAGCAGTTCGGCAATGCGAAAGGGCTTGGCGACATAATCGTTGGCCCCGGCATCCAGGCCCCGCACCACATCGGTTTCATCGTCCGAACCCGTCAGGATGATGATGGGGATGCGCTTGCCCTGGCGGCGCAGGTCGGCACAGAAATCACGACCATCACCGTCGGGCAGCGTCACGTCGAGGATGATGGCATCGAAGCGCGCGCCGGGCGCATTCAGCTTGTCCCAGGCATCGGCGACCGATTCCGCCTCGGTCGCCAGGAACTCCCCTTCGAGCTGCAATTGTTCGACGAGCATATGACGTAACGTCTGATCGTCATCCACTATCAGAATGGGACGCGCACCTGCCATCGAACCCTCTTTATTTTTTGACCTCAACCCCGTGTGCAGGGCTGGGTATCCTATATCATTCCCGAAGCGGAAACGGCAGCGTCCGGACTCGCCCGCACACGACCTCTTCCCATGGCCGTACTGGTATCGTCCAGTCTAAGCCCGAATCCCAGCAAAAGGCGACCCGTTTGGAGGCCTTCATGATACGCGCAGTTTTGAGAACGAATACCGGCCCGGATGCACAACTGCATTGCATGGATCAGAAAATCCCTGCGATCATCGGGGCCGCGGGCGTCCGGCGCGTCAAGGAGGAAGGCGATCACGCCACGCCGACCGGAATTCTGCCGTTACGACGGGTTATGTACCGCGCCGACCGCGTCCCGGCCCCAGTCTGCGCCCTGCCGCTGGAGCCCCTGGCGCCGGCCGACGGATGGTGCGACGACCCTTCCCACGCCGATTACAACCGGCGCGTCACCCTGCCCCACCCTGCCCGCCACGAGAGGATGTGGCGCGACGATGACGTTTACAATATCGTGATAGAGCTGGGGTATAATGACGCCCCTCCGATTCCGGGGCGTGGATCGGCCATCTTCCTGCATCTGCAATCGCCCGACGGGCGCCCGACGGAGGGATGCGTCGCCCTGCGCGAAGCGGACCTGCGTCGTCTGCTGGCCGCCGGGCTGACGGAAATCGAGATCCTGCCGCCAGCCTGACAGGCCGCATCCCAGACCTACATGGCGATTGCGGCGTCGGGCGACACCATCGCGATGATGGTATCGCCCGATATCGGCTCGATCGGGGCTTCGTCCTCGACCGAGCGGATCCATATCGCCGTTCCCCTGCGGATCGTCATGATGTTCAGGCGGTTTCCCTCCTGGGCGACCCCATCGCCTTGCACGCCACCGCCGAACGGCAGGCTCCTGAAGCGCCATCCGCGTTCGAACAGCGTGTCGATCAGGGTGAAGTTCCAGGCTGGATCACCCAGCACCTTGCCGCGTGAATCGCGGCTGAGCCCCCGATAGAGGTCCAGGCGCGCCACCCCCGGACTGACCTGGAACACGCGCTGCCGTCCGAAATCCGGCGCCAGGCGCGCGCAGACCAGTCCGTTGTAGATCGCATCCGGCGTCGCGGCGATCAGATAGTCCGCCGGGCGTTCTTCCAGGCTTTCCAGCCCTTCGTCGGACAGCAGTTCGGCCTTCAGCGTCGGGATGCCGGCCCGGGCCGCCGGCGCCAGCGCGCCGGCATAGGTATCGACCAGCACGACCGGGCAACCCAGGCGATGCACGACACCGGCCAGGTCGGTCGACCATCCGCTGGCGCCCACGATCGCCAGGGCGGGCTCGTCCGACAGGGTCAGGCGCAGGACCCGCGCCACGGGGCGAAGCGAAAATCCATGCAGGATCATGGTGGTCGCGATGAGGGCGAACACGCCCGGCGTCACCAAGTCGGCGCTGGGGTAGCCGGCCTCGCCCAGTTGCAGGCCGGCGACGCCCGCGACGGCGGCGGCGACGATGCCGCGCGGCGCGATCCAGCCGACGAACAGGCGTTCCTGCCATGACAGGTCCGACCGGATGGTCGACAGCAGGATGCCGACGGGCCGCACCACGAACAGCACCGTCAGCGTCATCGCGACGATCGGCAGGGACAGGCGTTCCAGCACCTCGCGATGCAGGTCGGCGGTCAGCATGACGAACAGGCACGACACGACAAGGACCCCCAGCGATTCCTTGATACGGCGCAATTCGGACATGCCGGTCACATGCATGTTCGTCAGCGCCATGCCGAAGACGGTCGCCGCCATCAGCCCGGCGCCTTCCATAATGAAGTTGCAGACCGAAAAGACGCTCATCGCCAGGGTCAGGATGATGGGAATGCGCAGGATTTCCGGGACCAGATCCCGAGCCGACAGAAAGCGGACCAGAATAGCGGGAAATATTCCGAACCCGATGGCCATCATCGTGCTGAACAGCAGGTGCGGCACGATCTCGACCATGAACATGCCGGAATGGCGGTTGCCCTGGATCACCAGGATTTCCAGCACCAGGGTGGCAAGGATGGCCCCTACGGGATCATTCAGGATGGCTTCCCAGCGCAGGAACGCCGCCACGCGCGGCCGCAGCTTGGTATGGCGCAGCAGGGGCAGCACGACCGTGGGGCCGGTCACGACGATGATCGCGCCGAACAGCCACGACGCCCCCCAGTGCATATGGCCGACGAAATGCGCGGCCAGTGCGCCCAGGACCCAGTTGATCGGCAGGGCCACCGCCGTCAGGCGCAGCACGCCCTCGCCCGACGCGCGCCATTGCCGGAAATCCAGCGCCAGCCCGCCCTCGAACACGATGAAGGCAACGGCAAGCGAGACGATCGGGTGGAAATAGCGGCCGATCGCCGCCGACGGATGCAGAAGGCCAAGACCGGGACCGTAGATCAGACCCAACCCGAACAGCAGGACGATGGCCGGCAGCCGGAAACGCCAGGCCACCCATTGGGCGCCGATGCCGCCCCCCAGCACGCACAAGATCCCGATGGCCAGATTATCCTGCATTCCTGTTTCCCGGACTGTTGGCCCGCCAGCTCGGGCAACCCCATCATACTATGACGATGGCAAAACCGATAATCGGGCGAAACCAGTCCGTTAACCAGAAAAAAGCGCCCTTCAGGCCGTCCGTTCCAGGATCGCGGCAAAGAACCCGTCGGTCCGGTCGCGCAAGGGCGACAGCGCGATCATGCCCTCATGCGCCACTCCCGCCGGCAGGCCGCATTCTGCGTCGGGTTCGGCCCGGCGAAAATGCGGCGACGCACGCATGAAGGTTTCGATGCGGTCCTGGTTTTCCTCACGCAGGATGGAACAGGTCGCATACACCAGCCGACCGCCCGGCCGGACCAGCGTCGCCGCCGTATCGAGGATTTCGGCCTGCTTGACCGTCAGTTCGGCCAGGTCCTGCTCCGTCAGGCGCAGGCGCGCGTCCGGGTTCCGGCGCCAGGTGCCCGTCCCGGTGCATGGCGCGTCGACCAGCACCCGGTCGAAACTGCCCGCACGCCGCTTGGCCCAGCGGTCGCCGGGCACCAGAAGATGGCGTTCCGCATTGTGCACGCCCGCCCGCCGCAGCCTGCGGACCGCGCCGTCCAGCCGGGCCTCGGACACGTCGCAGGCGACGATATGGCCCCGATTCTGCATGGTCATGGCCATGCCCAGCGTCTTGCCCGCGGCACCCGCGCAGTAATCCAGTACCCGCATGCCCGGCCGGGCGTCGGCCGCCGCCACCACCACCTGGCTGCCTTCGTCCTGGATTTCCACCAGGCCGGCCTTGAACGCCGCCGTCGCGGTGACGGGCTGCCGGCCCGGAACGCGCAGCCCCCAGGGGGACAGCATGGTGTCTTCGGCCATGATGCCGTCGGCGGCCAGCGATCGCCGCGCCTCGGCCCGCGTGGTCTTCAGCAGGTTGACGCGAAGATCAAGCGTCGCCTCGCCGGACAGGGCCTCGATTTCCCGCGCCAGATCGTCGCCGAACATCGCCTCCAGCCGCGGCAGCAGCCAGTCGGGAACCTCCAGCGCTACCGCGCGCGGCATGTCGGGGTGGATCAGGTCCTGCCCCCGCAACCGCGCGGCCAGGTCGCGCTCGGCCGCCGACAGCGGGGCCGCCGCGTAGCGGTCGCCGGCAAACAGATCCTGCGGGGCCTCGCCCGGTCGCGGGGACAGGGCCAGCATCGCGATGATGCGGCTGCGCGGCGTGGCGGGGACGCCGGCGCGGTCCAGCCACCATTCGACATGTCGCCACTGGCGCAGCACGGACCACACCCGTGTCGAGACGACCCGGCGGTCGCCCCCGCCGATATAGCGGCGTTCGCGGAAGAAGGCATTGGCAACGGCATCCGCCGGGCGACGGGGCGTGGCCTCCATCGCCGTCAGCAGATCGATGGCGGCGGCGAGCCGCGCACTGGGGGTCATGATCGTCCTGTCTGTCGTCCAGCGTCCCGGATCCGGGACCTTATATCGGCGGTCGGTGGCGGCTCCGATCAGTCGCGGCGGTAATTCGGCGCCTCACGGGTGATCGCCACGTCATGGACATGGCTTTCGCGCAGGCCCGCGCCGGTGATGCGTCGGAAACGCGCGCGCGTCTGCAGGTCCGCGACCGTCGCCGAGCCGGTATAGCCCATGCCCGCCCGCAGGCCGCCGACCAGCTGATGCACCACGGCGTCCATTCCGCCCTTGTAGGCCACCCGTCCTTCGATCCCTTCCGGGACCATCTTGTGGGTTTCCTTGATTTCCTGCTGGAAATACCGGTCGGCCGATCCCCGGGCCATGGCGCCCAGGCTGCCCATGCCGCGATAGGATTTGTAGGACCGCCCTTCGTAGAGGAACACCTCGCCCGGTGCTTCCTCGGTGCCGGCCAGCAGCGAACCGATCATGACGACATCCGCGCCCGCCCCGATCGCCTTGACGATGTCGCCCGACGTCCGGATCCCGCCGTCCGCGATGGCGGGAATATCGCGTTCATGACACGCGGCCGAGGTTTCCAGAACGGCCGAGAACTGCGGCACGCCCACACCCGCGACGACGCGCGTGGTGCAGATCGACCCCGGGCCGATGCCGATCTTCACGCAATCGGCGCCGGCCTCGATCAGGGCGAGCGCGGCCTCGGGCGTCGCGACGTTGCCGGCAACCACCTGGATGCGGTCATCCGCCGCCTTGACCCGGGCGACAGTGTCGAGGACACCGGACGAATGGCCGTGGGCGGTATCGACGACCACGACATCCACCCCGGCTTCGATCAGCGCCAGGGCACGGCGGTACCCGTCCTCGCCCACCCCGGTGGCGGCGGCGCAGCGCAGACGGCCCATCTCGTCCTTGTTGGCCAGCGGGTGCAGGACCGCCTTTTCCATGTCCTTCACCGTAATCAGGCCGATGCAGCGATCCTCATCGTCCACGACCAGCAGCTTCTCGATCCGGTGACGATGCAGCAGCTGCCGGGCCTCGTCCCGGCCGACATCGTGGCGCACGGTGACCAGGTTCTCGCGCGTCATCAGTTCGTAGACGCGCTGCTCGGGATCGGTGGCGAAACGCACGTCGCGGTTGGTCAGCATGCCGACCAGCCGCTTGGTTTCCCGCTCGATGACCGGCAGGCCGCTGATGCCGTGGCGGGACATGATCGCGTTGACCTCGGCCAGCGTCTGGTCGGGCGAAACCGTGACCGGATTGACGACCATGCCGGATTCAAAGCGCTTCACGCGCCGCACGTGCTCGGCCTGCTCCTCGACGGTCAGGTTTTTGTGGATCACGCCCATGCCGCCCTGCTGGGCCATGGCGATGGCCATCTGGTCTTCGGTCACCGTGTCCATGGCCGAGGAAATCAGCGGGATATTCAGTTCGATCCGACGCGTCAGGCGCGTCTTCGTCGAAGTCTGGCCGGGCAGGACGCTGGATTGGGCCGGGACGACCAGCACATCGTCGAACGCCAGGGCCTCGCGGATACGATCGTCAACGCGCGCGGTGGACGCCGGATTATTGAATGAAGACATGCTGCTGGACCCTCTTCAACCGTTGCAGGGGTCCCTGTGCCTCGGGTACCCGACCGTTGGCGCTTCCACATAAGATGCGAATCGGAGCGTGGCAAGAAAAAGACGCGCGCCACCGAAAAACCTGGGGGCCGGGGCCGTCGATGGCCTATCCGGTCCCTGTTGCGACAGAGGGTGAATGAACATGACGACGCGCGGAACGGTCTATCTGGCAGGCGACCTGGTGTTTCGGCCCGGCGCGATCGCGATCTTCGATCGCCTGCGCGCCCTGTGCGATGCGGCCGGCGTTACCGGCGTGGCGCCGTTCGACGGCCAGGCCGGCATCGAATCCCTGCCGCAGGGGCTGGAGACCACGCTGAAGATCGTCCAGGCCGATCGCGACCTGATGGATCGCTGTGACGGCGGGATCTTCTGCATCGACCCATTCCGCCGATCCGCCGATATGGACCCCGGCACGGCGGTGGAAATCGGGTACATGATGGCGCAGGGCAAGCCCCTGGCCGGCTATACGACGGACGGACGGCTGTATCCCGAAAAAGTCCGGGCCTATCGCCGCGCGGCGTGGGGGGACGATCTGCGCCCGCGCACCACCTACGACGCGCCGGTCGGGTCGGGCGCGGTCGAGGATGGCGACGGTATCCTGGCCCATTCGGACGGCATGCTGCAAAACGGAATGGTCGAAGGCTTCATCCGCCTGTCGGGCGGCGTCATCGCCGTGCATGACGATTTCTACGAGGCCTTCCACCTGGCGATCACCGACCTGGCATCGCGCCTGCAGGCCGATTGATACGAAGGCAAGGGCAGATCCCGACCTTCGTTTGCGGCCGCGCTGCCGTTCAATAGGCGCCGGCCGCATGACCGGCCTGCGCAGCGCAGGCCGTAAGCGCGCGGCCCCAGACCCCCGCCCGCAACTCCGGCAGGTCGGTCGCCCGCAGCGGATGGCTGCGAAGGGCGTGCACCTCCTCGGCGGTATAGGGACGGGTGCCCTTCGGTGTGCTTGAGCCACCGAGGTCGAACACGACGAAGTTCAGCACCCGCGCCATCTCCGCGTCATCGCGGATCAGCGACATCGACACGCCCGGTACCTGGACCAGATAGGACCGGCCCTCCGGCGTGCACGTCAGGCTGCCCACGCGATCGCGCAGCACCGGGATATAGGTCTGTCCGGACAGTCCCTCGATCCCGTGGCATCCGCCGCATTTGACCAGATAGGTCGTGCGCGTTCCGTCCAGGGCGCTGGCCGGCCGCGGCGATGCGACGAGGCCGGCCAGCGCCAGAAGAACGACAGCCGACCCTGCGGCCCGCGCGACCTTAGGGAAGCGGATGTGCCGCATTCAGGGCCTTCCTGGCGGCGGCGACGGCCGACGACGGCATCGGCGCCGCACGCGAGGCAGCCAGGTCGGCCGCCGTGAAGACCGGGGCCGGCTTGGTCGAACCCAGCGACGACAGATAGGTCAGGATCGCCGCGATCTGATCGTCGGGCAGGCTCTTGAAGCTGGGCATGAAGCCGACATAGGTCGCGCCCCCCGCCTGGATCGACCCGGCCAGGCCGTTGATCAGCACCTGGGTCACATACTTCTTGCCTTCCGGCGTCGACGCGATCTTGTCGATACGGTTGGCCAGCGGCGGGAATTGTCCCGGCGCGCCCACGCCGCCGCCCTGATGGCAGATGCCGCAATTGGCGCCATAGAGGGCCATTCCGTCAGGCGCGGCAAAGGCGGGCGTTGCCCCGGCAAGACACAGGGCCAGGGTCAGGATCTTCTTCATTCGGCGGTTCCTACGATTACGGCAGTCGAACAATTATAGAGAAGCGAGCCCGTTCCGAAACACCAGATGATGTCGTTATTGGCCTGCGGACGGTAGGTCGGCAGATCGCCATCCGTACCCAGGCAGGTCTGCTCGTTGCAGGCATCCTGTCCACAGCAGTCGCGATAGGCAATCAGGTACGATCGGCGATCCTGCGGGTTGAAGCATGTGCCGATCCACGATGTCGGCGACGGCCGGGTGCCCGGCGGACAGCTATGAACGCCACCGCCGCAGGTCGTGCACAGATTGCCGTCGATCGCACAATACCGCCAGTAATCGCACTTGGTGTCGTCCTTGACCTGCGCCTTGGCGGAAAAGGGTGACGGGGCGCGGGCCGTGGAGGTGGCCGCGCGGGCATCGCCGCGCCAGACGGGCAGTACCGGGAAAGCCGGGATCGCGGCCGCCCACGCCCCCAGCCGCGCCAGCGCGCTGCGCCGCGACGATCGTCCGGCCAGGCGGCGGGTCAGCCGTTCGGCCATGCGGTCAAGACCATCGCGGCCCATCGTCGCGCCTCGTCCGGTTTCAGGATTGGCCCCATTTTCAGGATTGGCCATGAAATGCCTCCATCATGCGGGCAAGGGTGCGGTCGACGCCCGTCGCGGGGGACGGGCGGCCGGTCATGTTTCGTCTCATCGCCATCATTCCCCCGGCGCGACCGTGAAGATCAGCGATTCGCCCAGTTTCCTGATCGGCCGCACCATCTTGCCGGTGGCACCATCCAGGACGTTCAGATCGCCGGCCTCGTCGGTCAGGAAGATGCGCGACGCCGCGTCCTGGGTGACGCCGACCATGGTGCTGGGGGTGGCCAGGTGAATGCGGCGCACCAGCTTGCGGGTCGTCAGGTCGACTTCCCACAACTCGGTCCCCGGCTCCTTGTGCGTCCAGAACGTGCCGTTGTGCATCAGGATGAACAGGTGCGAATCCCGGGCACGCACCGCCGCCAGCTGCCAGCCGCCCGGACGCCAGGTGACATCGAACGGCGCATGGGCGTCGGACGCAGGCTTCAGGCCCGCGGCTTCCTGGAGGGACCAGGGCTTGCTGATTCGCGCGTCGCTGTCCAGCACCGTGTCGTAGACAAGGCCGCTGAAGGAGACGAACCAGACATGTCCGCTGGCCGCAACGCCCGGACTATGCTCGAAGACCGGGTCCTGGTCAGGCACGAAGAACGGCGCGGAATGGGTAACGGTGGGCTTGGCCGATGCGTCGAGGCTGACGTTGGCCAGCGAACCGTCGCCGCAGACCGACGAAAAGCCCGATGTCCCCCACGGATAGATCAGCGCGCAGCCCGGAACGTCGACGGTCTGCACCACCGCCTTCTTCGCGGTATCCACCACATGAACCGAATTGGTCGGGCTGGTGTCGTAGACATAGACGTAATGCCCGTCGGCGCCGACCGCCAGGTCGGGCTTCTTGGGCGTCACCAGGGCACGACTTGGCAGGTCGATGTCCATCGTCGGTTCGAGCGTCTGGGGGTCGTAGGCCGCCAGCATGTCATGCCGCTTGCCGCGATTGCCACGCTCCCACGTCGTTTCGGCGACGTAGAACGCCCGGCCGGACGGGTCGGCGGCGACATTGGCGTTATAGGCGGCCTGGACCATGCCCAGCAGCTTGCCGCTGTCGGTATCGACCACATAGACGCGCCCGTCCTTGTTGTGACGGTATACGGCATCTTCCACCAGGATCCGATGCGGACCGCCGGGCGGAAGCTTCACGATGTCGCTTTCTTCAGTCTGCAGGATAGGATCCGCCGCGCGGACCGGCCCGGCGGCAAGAACGGACAGGGCGCCCAGAAGCGTCAGGGGAGCGGCCAGAGCGCGAGCCATGCCACGACGTCGTTCAACCGCCATGAGCCCGCCTGCCCCCAGGATAGGATAATATATTCATCCTGTTACCTTATCTTTCGCTCCACCAACCATCACTCGTCCGGCGTGGCAGCGTCACACGCGGGACGTCGACCCGCCCCGCATCGGCCGGATTCAATAATCTTTCGATACAAATTTTTTCGGGACGTGACCAGCCCACGTCATCCTCTGGTCAAGCGGGACCAGAGGACGAATTCCCAGCTATGCGGTATCGGGAAAGGGCCTTTGGACGTTGATTATAAAATTATCTTTACGGGACGATGTCATCGCCCCTGCCGTCCGAACGCGACCGGTTCTAACCGGGCGGATTGACCGCATGCGTGGTGACGACTTCGCCGGTCTGGCTGTCGATTTCCTTCAAAACCACACCGTAACCCCATAATGTCACAAGGTAATCCAACGTCTGTCGGGCGTCGCTGGGTTGCAGCATCTGCCCCTTCCGGCTGCGATGTTCCAGAACCAGGGTCCGGTCGCCCAGCAGGTCGACATCGACGATCTCGATTTCCGTATAGAATGTCCCCGGATCGTAGGTCAGGGCCACGCTGCGACGGATATCCCGGTAACCGGCCTCGTCATGAATGGCATCGACCAGCAGATAGGGCTGGGTGGTGTCGTCACGCAGCCGGAACATGCGAAAATCCCGGATCACCTTGGGCGACAGGAATTGCTGGATGAAGCTCTCGTCCCGATACTCGGCCCAGGCGTGCCGCAGGGTGCCGACCGGATCGCCATTGCCGGCAATGTCGGGAAACCAGCGCCGATCCTCATCGGAGGGTTCCACGCATATCCGGGCGATGTCGGTCATCATCGCATGGCCCAATGCGTAGGGATTGAAGGATGGCCCGCCGCCCGCCTCGAAGCCGGGCTGGTTGATGACGTTCGACGTGGAATGGATGACTTCCAGATACGCGGCGTCGTCGATCCGCCCAAGTTCGTGCAGGCGGCGCATGATGTAGGCATGGACCCAGGTGGCGCAGCCCTCGTTCATCATCTTGACCTGGGGCTGCGGGTAGAAATACTGCGCCACCATCCGAACGATGCGAATGATCTCCCGCTCCCACGGTGCCAGGCGGGGGGCGTTCTTTTCCAGGAAATAGAGCAGATTTTCCTCGGGCAGGCCCAACCGCCGCCGGGTCGCGGAATCCTGCAGGCCGTCCTTCTCGCCTGCCACGTCGGACGGCAGGGTCCGCCACAGATCGTTGAACATGCTGTCTTCGTATTCGCGGCGCGCGCGCGCCCGCTGCTGCTCGGCCTTGAGGTCCAGCTTGCGTGCGCCGGAATGACGGTGGACCCCCTGGTTCTGCAGGGCGTGGGCAGCATCGAGGATGCGTTCCACCGCCCGCTGTCCATGTCGTTCTTCGCACCGCGCGATGAAGCCCCGGGCGAATTCCAGATAGTCCAGGATCTGCGACGGGTCGGTCCATTCCCGGAACAGCCGGTTGTTGCGGAAGAAATGGTTGTGGCCGAACGCCGCGTGCGCGATGACCAGCGCCTGCATCGTCGCCGAATTTTCTTCCATCAGATAGCTGATGCAGGGGTCGGAATTGATGACGACTTCGTACGCCAGCCCCATCAGTCCGCGCCGATAGGCGCTTTCGTGCCCGATGAAGCGCTTGCCGAACGACCAGTGTTTGTAGCCCAGCGGCATGCCGTGCGAGGTGTAGACGTCGAGCATCTGCTCGGACGTGATGATCTCGATCCGGTTGGCATAGATCTCCAGGCCGAGTTCCTTGTCCGCGATCTCCTGGATTGCGTCGTAGCAGTTCCGGATGATCTGGAAATTCCAGTCATTACCGGAATAGAGCAGGCCGCCCGGCGTCGCGGACGCCCCACCCGGAACAATCTGGTCCATCAGGCCTCCGCATGGTCATGCTGGCGGGAAAACAGATCGCGAAACACGGGGAAGATCTCCTTGCGGTCGCCCACCTGGCGGATCGCAAGATGGCCGTTCTGCTCGGCAATCGTCCGATAGCTGCGCCACAGGTCGGTTTCCCCGCGAATGACCGCGCCCGATCCCGAGACCTCGATATAGGCGTAGTACTGGACCACCGGCAGGATATCGTCCTGCAGCAGCGACGCCGTCCGCTGGGTGTCCGACGATGCGTTGTCGCCGTCCGACGCCTGCGCGACATAGATGTTCCAGCTCCCCGATGGATAGCGTTCGCGCTGGATGCCGCGCATCAGTTCCAGCGCGGACGACACGATGGTGCCGCCAGTGCGCGGATCGTGGAAGAACGTCTCCTCGTCCACTTCCTCGGCGCTTTCGGCGTGGCGGATGAAGACGATGTCGACCTTCTTGTAGCGCCGTTCGAGAAAGACGTGCAGCAGCAGGAAGAACTGCTTCGCCAGATCCTTCATCCGTTCGGTCATCGAGCCCGAGACATCCATGATGCAGAACATGACCGCCCGGGTCGACGGCTGGGGCGTCATCGTATAGCGGCGAAACCGCAGATCGACCGGATCGACCCAGGGGATGCGCGCCATGCGCTGGCGGATCATCGACCGCCGCTCGCGCTGGCGTTCCAGTTCCTCGATCTCCTCGGCGTCCAGCGGCCGCCGGGCCTCGAGTTCCGCGATGCGCTCGTCGATTTCGCGCAGATCGTCGGGTTTCGGGCGGCCCAGCCCGATGCGCCGCGCGACCGACCGGCGCATCGTCCGGCCCAGGTCGAGATGCGACGGCGCCCCTTCGTTACTCAGGCCGCTGCGGCTGGGCACGCTGTTCTCGGTCGTCGAGATCTCGCGCTTGATCAGGTCCGGCAGTTCCAGATCGTCGAAGAACAGGTCCAGGAACTCATCCCGGCTCAGCACGAAACGGAATGAATCCTCGGCCCCTCCTTTCTCGCCCCCCTGCCCCGGGCCGCCGCCATTGCCCGGCCCGCCCGTCGAGGGGGGGCGCTGCAACCGGTCGCCGCGCGAGAATTCGCGATTGCCGGTCAGGACGATTTCGCGCGTGCCCTCGGTGAAGATGCGATGGAATGTCGGTTCATGCAGCGCGTCGGAGGGCACGGAGACGGCGTTGCCCTGCCCGATTTCGCGAATCTTGCCCCGCGCGACCGAATCGCGCACCGCCTTCTGCACCGCGCCACGCGCCCTTTCGAGCACGCGGCGCCGGTTCTCGATATTCTTCCCATGGGGATTGGGACGTCTGTCGATAATATCCACTGGGCGACACCATTCCCGTTTCAGGCGGACTGCTTCACGCGCATGTACCATTCAACGAGCCTGCGGACCTGTCGTTCCGTGTACCCGCGCGACGCCATCCGCTCGACGAACTCGTCGTGCTTGCGTTCGGTTTCGCCATCCTTCTTCGACCCGAAGCTGATGACCGGCAGCAGGTCCTCGACCTGGCTGAACATCCGTTTCTCGATGACGTCGCGGATCTTCTCGTACGACGTCCACGACGGGTTCCGCCCGCCATTGCCGGCCCGGGCGCGCAGCGAGAACTTCACGACCTCGTTGCGGAAATCCTTGGGGTTGGCGATCCCGGCCGGCTTCTCGATCTTGGTCAGCTCGGCATTCAGCAATTCCCGGTTCAGCATCTGGCCGGTATCGGGGTCCTTGAAATCCTGGTCCTCGATCCAGGCGTCGGCGTAATCCAGATAGCGATCGAACAGGTTCTG
Source organism: Gluconacetobacter azotocaptans (assembly GCF_014174355.1). Classification (GTDB taxonomy): domain Bacteria; phylum Pseudomonadota; class Alphaproteobacteria; order Acetobacterales; family Acetobacteraceae; genus Gluconacetobacter; species Gluconacetobacter azotocaptans. The sequence goes on along the minus strand of NZ_JABEQF010000008.1, from coordinate 73,358 downwards.
GCCGTAATCGTTGTAGCTCTCCAGATAGGCCTTCTGGATCTCGTGCCCCAGGTATTCGGCATAGCGCCCCGCCAGTTCCGATTTCAGGGTCGCCAGGTATGTGGCCTCGACCTCGGGCGGGAACTGCTCGCGCCGGATCGCGTGCTCCAGCACATACATCAAATGCACGGGATCGGCCGAAATCTCGTTCGAATCGTGATTGAAGGTCGCCGACAGCACCTTGTAGGCAAAGCGGGTGGAAATCCCTTCCATCCCCTCGTCCACCCCGGCCGCGTCGCGATATTCCTGCATGGTTCGCGCCTTGGGGTCGGTCTCGCGGATATTCTCGCCGTCATAGACCCGCATCTTGGCGAACTGCGTCGAGTTCGGATGCGGCTTCAGCCGCGACAGGACGGCGAAGCGCGCCAGCATTTCCAGCGTGTTGGGGGCGCACGGCGCCTCCGACAGGCTGGAGGACTGGACCAGCTTCTCATAGATCTTGGTCTCCTCGGTCACGCGCAGGCAGTACGGCACCTTGATGACGCACACGCGGTCCAGGAAGGCCTCGTTGGTGCGGTTGTTGCGGAAGGTCTGCCACTCGGCCTCGTTGGAATGGGCCAGGATCACGCCGGTAAACGGGATGCCGCCGATATTCTCGGTGCCCACGTAATTGCCTTCCTGCGTCGCCGTCAGCAGCGGATGCAGCATCTTGATCGGCGCCTTGAACATTTCGACGAATTCCAGCAGCCCCTGGTTCGCGCGGTTCAACCCGCCCGAGAAGCTGTAGGCATCGGAATCGTTCTGGCTGTAATGCTCCAACTGCCGGATATCGACCTTGCCGACCAGTGCCGAGACGTCCTGGTTGTTGTCGTCGCCCGGTTCGGTCTTGGCGATGGCGATCTGCCGCAGCCGCGAGGGATGAAGCTTGACCACCGTGAAGCGCGACAGGTCGCCGTCGAACTCCTCCAGCCGCTTCAGCGCCCAGGGGCTTGCGATACCGGTCAGCAGGCGGCGGGGGATGCCGTAACGCCCTTCCAGGGCGTCGGCCATGCGATCCGGATCGAACAGCCCCAGCGGGCTTTCGAACACCGGACTGATATGCCGCCCGGCCTTCAGGGCATAGATCGGCTCCTTTTCCATCAGGGCCTTCAGCCGTTCGCCCAACGACGATTTGCCGCCGCCGACGGGGCCGAGCAGGTAGAGGATCTGCTTGCGCTCCTCCAGGCCCTGGGCGGCGTGGCGGAAGAAGCCGACGATCTGCTCGATCGTCTCCTCCATGCCGAAGAAGTCCGAGAACGCCGGATAGATCCGCAACGTACGGTTCATGAAGATGCGCGACAGGCGGGGATCGCGGGAGGTATCGACGCTGCGCGGCTCGCCGATCGCCTTGAGCATGCGTTCTGCCGCCGTCGCGTAGCACGACGGGTCCGTCCGGCAGGATTCGAGATAGTCGGACAGGCTCATCTCAACTTCGCGACGCCCGTCCCGCATCGCGGTAGCCAGGGAAAACACGTTGATATCAGAAGAAGCCATCGACAGATGTCTCCGATCCGTCGCCGGGATCCGTCATGAACCCTGGGCGACCATGCATCATGGACAAAATTCCCGGGCGGAGACCGTTCCCCGTCCGGGGAGAAACGTCAGACTAGCGTTCGCGTATTTCTACCATACCAATGCTTGTCCCCTTTTCAGATGGCCCTTTCACATGGGCAGGCACGCCGCAGTCCGTGGCCCGTACGACAGCATCGCTGTATCGTGAAATGGCGGGGCACCGGACTTTCAGGGTCGTCTGATCGAAGGGTATCGCTGCGGACTGTCGCGATTCAACCTAAATCGCGTGGAGGGCGTAAACACTTCCCTCCGGCCTCAACGTTTTTTTTCAAATGCCTGGCGCATGTCCGCCGCCGGCGCCCGCCCGGATTAACTGAATTTCAGGCGCATGCCATCGAAGGCGGGCTCGACCCCTTCGGGCAGGTTGGCCTGCATCCAGGCCCAGTCCATGTCACCGCCCATATGGGTCAGGATCACCCGGCGGGGACGGATCCGCGCCCGCCAGTGCAACACCCGTTCCAGCCAGGCATGCGCACTGTGGGCGGCCGCGCGCTGGAAGCAGTCCACTACCCAGGTGTCGACCCCCTCAAGGGCCGCAAACGCGTCCTCGGGCAGTTCCACCACATCCGTCGAATAGGCCAGGGCCCCGCAACGCACCCCCAGCGAGAGCGTGCGGCCGTGCAACTGCTCGAACAAGGACAGCGTCAGCCCGGCAATCTCGTAGGTCTGGCCGGCATGGACGATTTCCGGCACCACGACCGGGCGATAGAAGCCGGGCGGCGACCAGGGGCGGAAGGCGTAGCTGAAGCGGTTTTCCAGGTCGGACAGGACCGGCGGCGTCCCATAGACCGGCAGCGGCCGATCTATGACGCGATTGATGGCCCGAACCTCATCCAGACCCGCGATATGGTCGGCATGGGCATGCGTATACACGATGGCGTCGAACCGGTCGATTTCCTGCGCCAGCAACTGGTCGCGCAGGTCGGGGCCGGTGTCGATCAGCACCCCCCGCCCGTCGTCGCCGCGCAGCAGCACCGACGCACGGGTGCGGCGGTTGCGGGGCTCCGCCGGATCGCAGACGCCCCAGTCGCCGCGTCCGCCGGGGCCGCCGATCGTCGGCACCCCGGCGGATCCGCCGCACCCCAGGACGATCAGTTCCATGATTTATGACGCCCGGCTGAACAGGTGATGGAAATTGGCGGTCGTCACCTCCGCCAGCCGCTCGGGCGGCACCTCCCGCAGTTCCGCCAGCCTGCGCGCGGTATGGGCGACGAATGCGGGCTCGTTCTTCTTTCCCCGCTGCGGCACCGGGGCAAGATAGGGCGAGTCGGTCTCGACCAGCAGGCGATCCTCGGGGATGGACAGGGCGATGTCGCGCAGGGCGTCCGACCGGGGAAAGGTCAGGATGCCGGAAAAACTGACATATCCGCCCAGTTCCAGCCCTGTCCGGGCCAGATCGGGCCCCGAGGCGAAGCAATGCAGCAGGAAGCGGAACGGGCCATGGGCCGCGATCTCGTCGCGCAGGATTTCGGCCACGTCCGAATCGGCGTCGCGGGCATGGATGACCAGCGGCAAATCCATCCGCCGCGCGGCCGCAATATGGGCGCGAAAACGCGCCTGTTGCAGCGGCCGTACTTCGGGCGCGCCATGGAAATAGTCCAGCCCGCTTTCCCCAATGCCCACCACGCGCGGGTCGTCGGCCAGCGCCACGATGTCGGCGGGGTCGGAAATCACGCATTCGTCGACATGATCGGGGTGCGTGCCCACGGTGCACCACACCCGCAGGTCCGGCCGGTCGAAGCGGGTCAGGTCCTTCTGCTGCGCCGCCCGCGACAGGCGGGTGCCGATCGTCACCATGCCCTCGACCCCGGCCTGCTTCGCCCGGTCCAGCAGGTCGGGGATCGCCTCGTCAGGGAAATGGTCCAGATGGCAGTGCGAATCGATCAGCCCCGTCATCACGCCTCGGGCTCCACATAGCGGGGGAAGATGCCCTGGGGGGCGGGCAGCACGCGCCCGGCCGGCAACGGGGTTTCCAGCGCCGCGAAGCTCCGCTCGTCCGCGCCGGCGCCGACCTGCGTCAGCAGCGCGTCCATGCTGGCGGGCATGTAGGGTTGCAGCATCGTGCCGACCGCCCGCAGCGCATCGACCAGCACCCGCAGGACCACCGCCATGCGCTCGGGGTCGGTCTTCTTCAGCGCCCAAGGCGCCTGTCGGTCGATATAGGCGTTGCAGGCCCGGACCACACGCCAGACTTCCTCCAGCGCATCGGTCAGGGCGCGACGGTCGATCTGCCCATGCATCACCGTCGGCAGCAGGGCGGCCTGCGCCAGCAGGGCCAGGTCGTCCTCGGTCCGCGCGCCCTGTTCGGGCAGCACCCCGCCGCAGTTCCGCGCGACCTGCGACAGCGTGCGCTGCGCCAGATTGCCCAGGTCGTTGGCCAGTTCGACATTCATCCGGGTGATGATGGCCTTGCGGTTCAGGTCGCTGTCACCGCCGAACGGCATTTCGCGCATCAGGAAGAACCGCACGGGATCGAGGCCGAATTCGCCGACCAGGTCGCGCGGATCGACGACATTGCCCAGCGACTTGCTCATTTTCTCGCCCTCGATGGTCCACCACCCGTGGGAGAAGACGCAGTCGGGTAATTCCAGCCCCGCCGCCATCAGCAGCGCCGGCCAGTAGATCGCATGGAAACGGACGATATCCTTGCCGACCAGATGCAGGTTCGCCGGCCAGTAGCCCCAGCGGGGGTTGGCGGTGTCGGGAAAGCCCACCGCCGACAGGTAATTGGCCAGCGCATCGACCCATACATACATCACATGCTCGGCGTCGCCCGGCACGGGAATGCCCCAGCGGAAGCTGGTGCGGCTGATGGACAGGTCGCGCAGGCCCTGCCGGACGAAACTGGCCACCTCATTGCGGCGCGATGACGGTTCGACGAAGCCCGGCCGGGTTTCATACAGTTCCAGCAGTTTGTCGCCGAAGGCCGACAGGCGGAAGAAATAGGACGGCTCGCGGACCCATTCCACCGGCGCCCCGGTCGGCGCCACGCGGGTGCCGTCGGGCCGCGTGACCAGTTCGTCCTCATTGTAGAAGCTTTCGTCGCGCAGGGCGTACCAGCCTTCGTAGGCGCCCAGATAGATATGGCCGTTCGCGGCGATCCTTTCCCACAGGGCCGAGGCGCCGGCGATATGGCGCGGTTCGGTCGTGCGGATGAAATCGTCGTAGGAAACGTTCATGGCGTCGTACATCGCCCGGAAGTCGGACGAGACGCGGTCGGCGAAGGCGATCGGCTCCAGCCCCGCCGCCTGGGCCGCCTGTTCCACCTTCTGGCCGTGTTCGTCGGTGCCGGTCAGGAAGAAGACGTCGTATCCCGCCAGTCGCTTGAAGCGCGCGACCACGTCGGCGGCGACCGACGTATAGGCGTGGCCGATATGGGGCGCCCCGTTCACATAATAGATCGGTGTCGTGACGTAGTAGCGCCCTGTCATATTCCACTCACCAGTGTCAGGCCGGTCAGGATGGCCTGATGTTTATCCAGATTGAAGCGTTCCGTCTCAGCCCGCAGATGGACCAGCCGACGCCACAGATCGACCATGCGGTCGGCCGATGCGCCGGACGGCGTCCGCCCGCGCACCGCATCCCGCGTCCGAACCGATATGGCATCGCACAGGAGATTGAAGAAGACCGAAAAACCATTCTCCCGCTTCAGAACGGCTTCCGCGATGTCGTACATCGCCCCTGCCCCGACCGGTTCGCGCAGGATACGGTCCACCAGCACGCCCAGTTCCGCCCCGTCGCCCGCCAGCAACGCCAGGGCGCGGCCGGGCGCGCCCTGGGCCAGCGGCACGATCCGCGCGATATCCGCGCCGGGCATGTCGCCGGCAAGCCATCCCATGGCCTCGTGCATGTCCCGCTCGGCCAGCGGGGCCAGCGACAGGGTGCGGCAGCGGCTGCGGATGGTCGGCAGCAGCCGCCCCGGGGCCGCGCACGTCAGGATCAGGATCGCGCGCGGCGGCGGTTCTTCCAGGATCTTCAGAATGGCGTTGGCGGCGCTGCGGTTCATGTATTCCGCCCCGTCCACCACCACCACGCGCCAGCCGTCCTCGGCCGCCGTGCGGTGCATGAACTGACCGATCGGGCGCACATCGTCGGCCACGATTTCGGCCCGCATCTTCTGCCGCTTTTCGTCCACTCCGCGCGCGACGGTCAGCAGGTCGGCATGGCTGCCGGCGGCGATACGCCGCGCGGTGGCCGACCCGGGCTCCTCCCCGTTCAGCAGCACCCGCGCCATCCAGAATGCGAACGTCGCCTTGCCGATTCCCTCCGGCCCGGTGATCAGCCAGGCATGATGCAGCCGCCCGGCCCGTACGGCGTCCAGAAAGGCGGCCTGCGCCGCCTGATGCCCCACAAGGCGGTCATTTTCGCGCGGCGCAGGCGCCACGATCACGCCGGCCCAGGGTCGGTGGCGGCACGGGCGGCGAGGCAGGCATCGACACGCGCCGCGATATCGTGCGCGACCGCATCCGCCGGCCGGTCGGCGGAAATGGGCAAGCACCGCCCCGGGGCCGCGCGCGCGATGGCGTCGAACCCGTCGGCGACGCGCGTGTGGAAGGCTTCGTCCGCGGCCTCGTAGCGGTCGGAACGCTGGCCCCGCGCGGCCAGCCGTGCCCGCGCGCGCGCGCGCGGCAGGCTCAGCACGAAGGTCATGTCCGGCACGACCCCCATCCGCGTCCCCAACGCCTGGATCAGGTCCACTATCTGCGGGTCTCCCTGGCCGAGCCCATACCCCTGATAGGCCAGGGTGGAATCGACGAACCGGTCGCAGATCACGATCTTCCCCCGAGCCAGCGCGGGCCGGATCAGGCGGTCCACATGGTCGCACCGCGCGGCGAAATGGACCATGACCTCGGCCCGCAGGGACAGATCATGCCCGCCGAACAGCACGAAATCGCGCAGAGCCTCGGCCCCCGGCGTGCCACCGGGTTCGCGGGTGCGCACGACATCGTGCCCCGCCGCGCGCAGGTGCACCTCCAGAAGCTGCGCCTGCGTCGATTTGCCGGCCCCCTCTCCGCCTTCGAAGGTAATGAACACTCCGGGCACCGCCTTCAGTGCCGGCCCAGCTTCTGGCCCAGCACTGCCGACGCCCGGGCGAACAGGCCCAGCCGCGTCACGTCCTGGCCGGCGGCCAGGCTCATGCGGATGTCGGCCAGACCGGGATTGGCGATCACCAGTTCGCCCAGCACCTGCCCGGCCGCGACCGGGGCCTGCACGGGCGCCTGGTAATCGACGCCGATATGGGCGCGGGACCGCCAGCCATGCGGCAGGGTCATCACGATATCCCGGGTGGCGACCAGCGGCACCGTCGGCGCGGTGCCCAGCCAGACGGCAGCGTGTTCCACGACGTCGCCGCGGCGAAACAGGACAGCGTTTTCGAAATTGGCAAAGGACCATTCCAGCAGGCGCTCGCCCTCGTGCGCGCGGGCGTTGGTGGACGGCATGCCGTTCAACGCCAGGACGATGCGGTTTCCGCCCCGATCGGCGCTGGCGCACAGGCCGAACCCGCCGGCATCGGTGTGCCCGGTCTTCAGTCCGTCGGCCAGTCCCTTGTCCACCAGGACGTTGCGATTGCCCTGGGCGATCTTGTTGAAGCGATAATCCTTCTCGGAAAAGAAATGGTAATATTCGGGGAAGTCGCGGATCAGGCGCACCGCCAGCGTCGCCACGTCGCGCGCCGACATGTAGTGATTGTCGGCGGGCCAGCCTGTGGCGTTCATGAAATGGGAATTCGTCATGCCCAGCCGCCCTGCCTGGTCGTTCATCAGGGCGACGAACTGCTCCTCGGACCCGGACACGCCTTCGGCCAGCACGATGCAGGCGTCGTTGCCCGACTGGATGACCATGCCCTGGATCAGGTCCTGCACCGGGATGCTCTCGCCCAGGGGCACGAACATCTTCGAGCCCTGCATCCGCCAGGCTTTCTCGCTGACCGGCAAGGGCTGGTCCAGCTTCAACCGGCCGGATTTCAGCATGCCGAACACGATGTAGGCCGTCATCATCTTGGTCAGTGAGGACGGCGGCATCCGCTCGTCCGCCGCCTTTTCCAGCAGCACGGCACCGGTCGTGTAATCGACGATGCAGGCCCAGCGCGCCACCGTGTCCAGCGGGCCGATCGGGGTGACCGCGGGCGGTCCGACCGGCGCGGTCGAGGCATCGCCGTCGCCCCCGGCATCGTCCGACGCGGGGGCCGGAGCGTGGGCATGGGACGACGCGGCGCGGTGCCGATGCGGCGCCGCGAACGCAAGAGAGCCGGAAGCGGCCAGCGAAGCCGATCCGGCAAGAAGGAACCTTCGGGTCTGCACGTTCATCCCTATTCGACGACGATCCGGGCACCGGTTACTCCGGCACCCATGGCCTGGTCCAGTCCCCGGTCCGCGTCGGCGGGGGTCATGAACGGCCCGACATGTACCCGCCAGGCCGCCTTGCCGCGATCACGCACCGGAACAACACGGCCACCGGTTCTGGCGGCGGTCATTTCAGCATAGCGAAGTGTCGAGAATGTGCCGGCGTCCACCCACAGCAGGCCCCCCTCGACATAGCCCTGACGCACCGACACGGGCAGGTCGCGCATCACCGTTACCGCATCCACCGCATCGCTGCCGCCGGAAGGCGCGGCGACGATCGTGCCGCCGGTGCCCGGATGATCGAGCGATTCCGCGCGGACCTGGCCGGCGGGGGCCGCGCTGACATCCAGATGCTGCCCCCCCGGCAGGGTTTCGGCCAGTTGCTCGTTCAGCCCCTCGATCCCCGTGACGGCCACCCGGACCGGGTTGGCGCCGATCCCCAGCAGCGCGGCGACCCGCGGCGTCAGCGAAACCAGCCGCCCCGCCGAAACCGGACCGCGATCATTCAGGCGAATCGTGGTTTCGCGCCCGTTTTCCAGGTTGCGGACCGTGACGATCGCCGGCAATTGCAGGGTGGCGTGGCTGCCGGTCATAGCATTGCTGTCGTAATGCTCGCCGTCCGTCGTCACATAGGGCGTCTGGTCCGGATCGGCGACGGCAAGCCCCGTCGCCCGATAGGAAAAATCCTCTTGCGGGTAGCGCCAGACGCCGCCCATGCGGTAGGGCGCGCCGACGACATAATGGGGCGAGGCCGGTGGCAACGAGGGTTCCTCGGGCCGATGGCAGCCGGCTACCCCCGCCACCATCAGCACGGCGCAGACACGCCTCACGTCACGTCACGACCCAGCAGCCCGACCGCCAGCGCGTAGAAATCGGACGGGTTATAGCGGCGGATGACCGAAAAATTGCGATAGACCATGAAGGCTTCGCCCCCCGGCCCGTCCGGCCGGATCACCGCGCCGGTGATGTCCCCGCGCGAAAAGGCGGTGCCGTCCAGGCGACGGACCCCCAGCCCCATCCAGTCGGTCAGGGTCATACGCCGGTCGCGCCCCAGCCTTTCCTGCGCCAGCCCGGCCGGAACGGACACGGCCTGCCCCCACGGCTCACCCGCCACCCATCCGCATTTGCCCAGGTAATTGGCGATGGAGGCGAAGACGTCGGGCTCGCTGGTCCAGATGTCACGCCGTCCGGTCCCGGTATAATCGACGGCATAGCGCAGGTAGGCGCTGGGCATGAATTGCGGCTGCCCCATCGCGCCCGCATAGCTGCCGATCATGCGCTCGGGTTCGACGTCGCCATGGTCGAGGATCCGCAGCGCGTTCATCAGTTCGGACCGGAAGAACGACGCCCGCCGCCCGTCATAGGCCAGCGTGGCCAGCGCATCGGTGATGCGGAACGTGCCGATCCGGGTCCCGTATGCGGATTCCAGCCCCCAGATCCCCATCAGCGGCTGCACATCGACGCCGTAGCGCTGCCCCACCGCCGCCAGCAGCGCGCGGCGCGCCTGTGCGGCGCTGCGTCCGTCGGCGATCTTCTTTTCGGTCAGGACCCGCTGGCGGTACTGGGCCCAGGTCAGCGTGAATTCCGGCTGATGACGGTCGAGTTGCAGTACCTTGTCGTTCGGCGCCTGCAGCGCCAGCGCGCGTCCCACAACCGACGCCGACAGGCCATTGCGCAGCGCCTCGGCCCGGACGCCGGCCAGGAAGGCGGCATACGACGTGGCAGGCGCGGCGCGGGCCGGCATGCCGACCAGGGCGCCACCGCTCGCACAGGCTGCCGAGGCGGAAAAAAGGAAGGCGCGACGTCCGATCATGACGGATAGCTGTGCCACATCTGTCCGGGGCCTTTCAATCCTCGCTGCCGTAATCATCGCTGCCACACTGGGGCGATTTGTCGGCCGGGGCGAAGCATGCCACAAGGACCGCCTCTCCGGACCCGGGGCAGATCGCGCCCGGGCCGAGGATGCGGGCCACGCCGGTCCGCGTCGAAATATTGAAGTTGGACGCGGTGGCCGGATGAATCGGGGCGCGCCGTCCAACGGGCAAGAGGCTTGATGAAGTGAGGAATGTGACCCTACCGCCCCCGCCGCTGCGGCGCTGACCGCCAGCGCGTCCCAGTCATGTTCCCGTCCCTTTCCGCCCTGCTCGCCAGTGCCGGCACGTCGCCGTTCGTCCAGGCGCTGGCGATCATCATCGGGACCTTCATCCTGGAAGACGCGGCCACGATCGTGACCGCGATGGAGGTCCAGACCGGCCAGGTCTCGCTGGGGGTCGCGCTCGTAGCCCTCTATATCGGCATCGTGGTCGGCGACCTGGGCCTGTATGGCCTGGGGCGCCTGGCCGCCCTGTGGCCGCCGGCGCGGCGCTGGGTCGCCGTCCCGGGCACGGGTCCGCAGGGCGCCGACAGCCAGGGCTGGTTCGGCCGGAATGTCTTTCGCATCGTCTTCATCAGCCGCTTCATCCCCGGCGCGCGCCTGCCGCTTTATACCGCCTGCGGGTTCTTCCGGGCCAGCATCGGCCGCTTCGCCGGCGCGGCGATCCTGGCGACGCTGATCTGGACATCGCTGCTGTTCGCTGTTTCGCTACGCATCGGCCAGTTCCTGATCGACCATCTGGGCGCATGGAAATGGCTGGGCATGGCGGGATTCGTCCTGACCATCATTCTTGTCGGCCGGATCGTGGCCACCGTGCGGAGTCCGTCCCGATGAACCAGGCCTCGACCGCCGCGACGCCGGCCGCCGGCAAGACACGCCAGCCCTCGCCGCTGTCGCTGTTCGAATTCTGGCCGGGCTGGGTATTCTATACCCCGGTCGTGCTCTACTGGATCCTGATGGGCCTGCGTCACCGGGATTTCAGCCTGCCGACGGCGGCGAATCCGCGCATCGAGACGGGCGGCCTGTGCGGGGAGAGCAAGACCTCGATCCTCGACATGGCCGGAGACGAAGCCCGGCGCTGGATCGCCCCCTACACCACCATCGTCACCGGATCGACCGACGACGCCCGGGCGGCGCGCATGGCGCTGGAGCATGCCGGCCTGTCCCTGCCCGTCGTCCTGAAGCCCGATATCGGCTGCAACGGCACCGGGGTGAAGCTGATCGAAAGCCCCGACGACCTGGCCCTGACGCTGGACCAGTATCCGCGCGGCATACGCCTGGTCCTGCAACGGCTGATTCCCTTCGAGCATGAGGCCGGCGTCTTCTACATCCGCCATCCCGACGAGGCGCAGGGGCGCATCACGTCACTGACCTACAAGGAAGCGCCGGTGCTGATCGGCGACGGACGCTCGACGGTGCGGCAACTGATCGACGCCGACGCGCGCACGCGCCTGGTCCCGCATCTCTACCTCCCCCGGCTGGGCGAACGGGTGCACGACATCCTGCCGACCGGCGAACCCCTGCGGCTGGTCTTCGCCGGAAACCATTGCAAGGGGTCCATCTTCCGCAACGGCGCCGACGACATCACCCCGGCGCTGGTCGAGCAGGTCGACAAAATCATGCAGGATGTGCCCGATTTCCATTTCGGCCGGATCGACCTGAAATTCGAATCGATCGCCGCCCTGCGCCGGGGCTCCGGGTTCGAAATCATCGAGATCAACGGAGTCGGCTCCGAAGCCACCCATATCTGGGATTCGCGCACCACCCTGCGCGAAGCCTACGCCACGCAGTTCCTGCATTACCGCGAGACATTCCGGATCGGCGCCAAGAAAAGGAAGGCGGGCTGGCGCACCAGCGGCGCCTTCACGATGCTGCGCTACTGGCGGTTGCAGAAACGGCTGCTGGCCTCCTACCCTCTGAACGATTAGCACTCCAGTTGCATTTTTGACCTGATGCGCCAGAGGCCGGACCGGCCGATCCCCGCCCCGTCTCCTCCGGCGCGCGGAAAATGCGACCGGCGGGGCGCGTCGCCCCTCGACACAGGCCGCGCCCGGCATCACCTCCCTGTCCATCCACAGATCCGGCAATTCCCGGCGAGACGCGCCCCCTGGGCCACCCCGTCCAAAGCCGGCGCCGGTTCGGCTCGGGAGCAGACCTCATGGACGACGAAGACATCAGCCGGTTCTCGGCAGCCCTGCGCGGGCCCGTCATTCGGGCGGATGACGCGGGCTATGACGACGCCCGCAGGCTCTATAACGCCATGATCGACAAGCGGCCGCGCCTGATCGCGCGCTGCGCCGACGCCGCCGACGTCATGACCGCCGTGGCGTTCGGCCGCGACAAGGGCCTGCCCATCGCCATACGCGGCGGCGGCCATAACGGGGCCGGTTTGGGAAGCGTCGATGACGGGCTGGTCATCGACCTGTCTGCCATGAAGGGCATCCGCGTCGATCCCCGGAACCGTACGGTCAGGGTCGGTCCCGGCTGCACGACCGGGGAGGTCGACCACGCCACCCATGCGTTCGGCCAGGCGGTGCCCTTCGGAATCATTTCCACCACCGGCGTCGCCGGCCTGACGCTGAGCGGCGGCCATGGTTATCTGGCACGGCAATACGGCCTCGCCATCGACAATCTGATCGAGGCCGACGTGGTGCTGGCCGACGGTCGCTTCGTCATCGCCGGCGAAGACGACAACGCCGACCTTCTGTGGGCGCTGCGCGGGGGCGGCGGCAATTTCGGCGTGGTGACCAGTTTCCTGTTCCGTACCCATCCGGCAGACAGGCTCTATGGCGGACCGATCATCTTCGACCTGTCGGACGCGGAGACGGTGATGCGATGGTATCGGGATTTCCTGCAGACGGCATCGGACGCATTTTACATCTTTCTCGGCCTGCAGACGGTGCCGCCCAGCGCGCCCTTCCCACCCGAACATTGGGGGAAGCGGATGTGCGTGCTGCTCGTCTCGCATAACGGCGATGGGGCCGAGGCCGCCGTCAACGCTGTCCGCGCCGCCCTGCCGACGCCGCTCATCGACTGGGCGGGGCCGATTGCCTATCCGGTGCTGCAGACCCTGTTCGACGCGCTCTGCCCGCCGGGGCTGCAATGGTACTGGAAGGGCGATTTCGTCAAATCGCTGCCGGACGCGGCGATCGCGGCCCATATCGCGCATGCCGCCCAGGCCCCCAGCGCGCTGTCGCTCATGCATCTCTACCCGATCGACGGCGCGGTGCACGCGAAGGCTCAGGGCGACACCGCATGGGGCGTCCGCGACGCGACATGGTCCATGGTCATCGCCGGCGTCGATCCCGATCCGGCCAGGGCCGCCGCGCTGCGGGACTGGGCGAGAGCGTATTGGGCGGCGGTACACCCCTTCGACCTGGAGGGCGCCTATCCCAATTTCATGATGGACGATGAGGGCGAGGGCCGGATCAAGGCAAGCTATGGCGCAAATTACCCGCACCTCGCTGCCCTCAAGGCGAAATTCGACCCGACCAACCTGTTTCACGTCAACCAGAACATCCGCCCGGCGGCGTAAGGGCATTGCGGACCGACTTCAAAGGATGAAGGGAGGGGTCGGTTCCCACATAACGCGCATGCGGTCACCGATTATGGGGTCTGGGGCCGCGCAGCTAGACTGGCGGACATGACGCACGATCCCGCCTGGCCCGATTCCGAGCATGTTGGTATTCCGCGTAACCCGGATACCAGCGGTCCCCACGCGCTTCTCGACCCGCAGGGTGAGAAGATCTGGGGATGGTGGGAGGCGCACCGGCGCCTGTGGGTCCTGTCGCGCTGGCGGCAGAAACACGCGGGCCCCGCCATGGCGGCGTGGCACTATCTCGGCCCCGCCCGGTGGCCGGAGACCGATGGCGTGTCGGAAGGCGATTCGGCCTAGCCAGAGCGTGGACGCAGAGCGGTTTCTGGAGACGCTACTGGGCAACGAACCGTGCAAGAGGCGGCGGGCGATCCGGGCCCTGGCAACATCAGGCGTTGCCGTCAGGCCATCGCATGCTTCTCGTGCATGCTTATGAGTTAATCTTTATATTTTTTATCTACAGTGACCACCCCGACGCGCCGCCCTATTGGGTCGAATCGGACGGCAGGCCCCCATTGCCGAAAATGTAGTTGCTGACCTGCTGCTCCAGGCTGACGGCTTCCTGAGCGTTGGTGATGACGGCCCCGGGTGCCAGGCGCGCAGGCGCCGTGCCGGGCACGATCATCAACGCGTCGTCCGCGGTCATCGTGGCGCTGCCGATCATGACCCCCGAGTCGGCGGGCAGCGACAGGTTGCGGTCCACGGTGAAGCGGACATCGGCCATGTAGCTGGCCGGGTCCAGGGTAATGGCGGCGACGCGGCCGACGGGGACGCCCGCCAACTGCACCTCGGCCCCCACATGCAGGCCGTTCGCCGACAGGAAACGCGCGTCCAGCGCATAGCGATCGTGGCTCAGATCAACCTGCGTCGCCCGCGCATAGGCATAGAATGCCCCGGCGACCAGCAGGACCAACCCGCTGAAAATTACCGCGCTGCCATTTTCTCGCGCCAAACGTTCCTCCTAATCCCGAAGCACCGATCCCGCGGGCACCTGCGGTATCCGCTTGCGGTATCCCCGAAAACTGGGGCACGACAACATTGTAATTCGCCACGGACGGCCGGACAATGACACTCATCCAAGCTATCTTGATTGCCATCCTGCAAGGCGCCACGGAATTGTTTCCCGTCAGTAGCCTGGGGCACGCCGTGATCGTGCCCGCCCTGCTGCACTGGTCGCTCGATCCGCATGGCGACACCTTCCTGCCCTTCCTGGTGATGCTGCACCTGGGAACGGCGGTGGCCCTGCTGATCTTCTTCTGGAAGGACTGGTCGGCGATCGTCCAGGGCCTGACCGGCCGGGACGGCACCCAGCGGCAGGCCGAAAGCATCCACATCATCGCGCTGCTGGTGGTCGCCACCATCCCGGCGGTCATCATCGGCGGGCTGCTGGAGCATTGGCTGCGCGCCCTGTTCGGCACAGCGCGATTCGCCGCGATCTTCCTGATCCTGAACGGCGCCCTTCTGCTGGTGACCGAACGGATCAAGAGCCGCGAGCGCGTCCACCCCGACCGGGCCATCGCGGCGCTGACCTATGCCGACGCCGCGGTGATCGGCCTATGGCAATGCCTTGCCTTTCTGCCCGGCATTTCGCGGTCGGGGGCGACCATCATCGGCGGCCTGCTGCGCAACCTCAATCACGAAGGGGCCGCGCGCTTCTCGTTCCTGATGGCCCAGCCGGTCATCATCGCCGCGACGGTGCGCGAGGCCTTCCATCTGCGCCATGTCGACATCCCGCCCGGCACGATGCAGATCGCAACGATCGGCGCGGTGATCGCGGCCATCACCGCGCTGGCCAGCACCGCCTTCCTGATGCGCTATTTCCACAGCCACGAACAATGGGCGCTGCGGCCGTTCGGCTATTACTGCCTGGGAATCGGGGCCGTGGCCTTCGTCCTTCTCGGCCACTGACCTCTGCGGAACCCGACCTTATGCGCCCCCTTCTATCCGTCCTGCCCGTCCTGGCCCTGCTGGGGCTGGGCGCCGCCCCCGCCCACGCCATCCGCGCCAACATCGCGATCCAGCCCGTATCGCGCATGGACACGCCCTGGTGGCACCAGCGATTCGCCGAAAAGCAGGCCGCAATCGCCCACGGTCGATTCGATGTCGTCTGGCTGGGCGATTCGATCACCCAGAACTGGGAGCGGAACGGGCCGGAAGCCTGGCGCGATTTCGCCCCGACCTGGCAGCGGTATTACGGCGACCGGCATGCCATCAATCTGGGGTTCAAGGGGGACAGCACCTGCCATGTCCTGTGGCGCCTGGCCCATGGCGAGCTGGATTTCCGCACTCCGCCCCGCCTGTTCATCGTCCTGATCGGCGCCAATAATTTCGGTCACGTCCATACGGACGCGGGGTTGACCTATCCGGGCATCGTCCGGATCGTCGACACCATCCATGCCCGATTCCCGTCCAGCCGCGTGCTGCTTCTGGGCGTCCTGCCCTCCATCCGCTCGGCCTGGATCACGGCGAACACGCAACAACTCAACCGGACGTTGCACGATGATATCGGCCGGGGCCGTCCCTGGCTGCGCTACATGGATGCCGGGGCGACGGTGGAACGTGACGGCGCGCCCGATCGGTCGCGGTTCCTCGACCCGCACCTGACGCCCCCCGACCCGCCCCTGCATCCGACCGCCCCGGCGCAGGAGGCGATCGCCCGCATGATCGAACCCGCCGTCGCCGATGCGCTGGGGGACCATCGCCACTGACCGTCCGGACAGTTGAGCGGGACGGCAATTCCTTTTCCTTGCGATACAGTTTTCGCGCGGCATGTTAAGGTGCACTTCATGCCGACTATTCCCTCCTCGCCCCGGCGCCTGGCGCTTCGCAAGTCCATCCAGCAGATCGAGTCCGAAAGCCTGACGCACGGGCTGCGCCGTACCCTCGGCCCAGTCCAGCTCATGATGCTGGGAATCGGCTCGACGATCGGCGCCGGGATCTATGTCATGACCGGCACCGCCGCCGCGAACTATGCCGGGCCGGCCATTCTGCTGTCCTTCCTGGTGGCGGGCCTGGCCTGCCTGTTCACGGCGTTTTCGTACGGGGAACTGGCTTCGACGATGCCGGTGTCGGGCTCGGCATACAGCTACGCCTATGTGTCGATGGGCGAACGCGCCGCCTGGGCGGTCGGCTGGCTGCTGCTGCTGGAATACGGGGTGTCCTGCGCGGGCGTGGCCGCCGGATTTTCCGGCTACGCCACCAGCCTGCTGCACGACCTGGGTGTGACGGTTCCCTCGTTCCTCCACGCCTCCCTGGTACAGACGGTGCCGACGGCCCATGGCGCCAGCCTTCTGGTGGCGCCGCGGCTCGACCTCGTGGGGGCGTCATCCGTCCTGCTGGTCACGTTCTTCCTCGTCCTGGGTGTCGAGGAATCGGCCCGGATCAATACGTTGATCGTCTTCATCAAGGTCGGCGTGCTGATGCTGTTCCTGGCGGTGGGCATTCATTACGTCCATCCCTCCTACTGGGTGCCGTTCATCCCACCGCGCGAAGGCGGGTTCCATTACGGGGTACCGGGCATCTTTCGCGCCGCCTCGGTCATCTTCTTCGCCTATGTGGGGTTCGAGACCGTGTCGACCGCATCGGCCGAAGCCCGGAACCCACGGCGGGACGTGCCGCTGGGCATCATCGGGTCCCTGCTGGTCTGTACCCTGGTCTATATCTGCGTGGCCGCGGTGCTGATCGGCATCGTCCCGTATCGCAGGCTCGGCGTGGCCGATCCGCTGGCCATCGCGGTCGACACCATCGGCCAGCCCTGGCTGGCGATCCTGATCAAGATCGGCGCGGTGACCGGCCTGTGCTCGGTGATTCTGGGCCTGCTCTACGGCCAGACGCGCATCTTCTTCACCATCGCCCGCGACGGGCTGCTGCCGCCGATGTTCTGCCGGCTGCATCCGAAATTCTGCACGCCCTGGATCGGCACCATCGTGCTGGGCCTGATCGTGGCGGTGGCGACCGCGACGCTGCCCATCGACATCATCAGCGACCTGGTCAGCCTGGGCACGGCGACGGCGTTCGGCATCGTCTGCTTCACCGTGATCTGGCAGCGGAACACCCGGCCCGACCTGCACCGCCCGTTCAGCGTGCCCTTGGGCGGGGTGCGGATTGGCGGGATATGGATCGGCGTCTCGCCGGCGCTGGGTATCCTGTTCTGCATCATCATGATGGTTCCGCTGTTCGTGGACATGATCCGCGCGCTGTGGAACGGAAACCCCCTGCCCGCCATCCTGCTGGGCACCTATATCGTGCTGGGCGTGCTGGGCTACGCCTTCTATGGCCGGTCGCATTCGCTGCTGGGCCGCGAGAACGCGGCCATCAGGGCCTGAGGCCGGCCTTTCAGGAGACCGACGGGGGCGGCGCGCTGCCCGGCCCGGTGTAGGCCCCCGGCGGCGGCCGGTCGACCAGCGGCGACAAGATGCCGGTGGTGGTCAGGACGTCCTGGCCTGCCATGGACGAGACATGGGCCATGCGTTCACGCGGCAGCGCCTCGGGGCATTCGTCGCGCAGGAAGACGATGATCTTCTCGCGGATTTCACATCGCAGGTCCCAGCTTTGCAGCGCCGTGCGGGCGCTGGCGATGATCCGGATGGTCATGATCTGCGCACTGCAATCCGAAACCTGAACGTCGAAGACTTTCCCATCCCACAGCGTCGTCGCGCGGACGATTTCGTTCAGCCGCGTCCGGATGCGGTCCATCGGCGCGTGGAAATCCACATGCAGGAATACCACCCCGATCAGGGCCGCCGAATTATGCGTCCAATTCTGGAACGGATTTTCCAGGAAATAGGAAATCGGTACGATATGGCGGCGCCAGTCCCAGACCCGCAGCACGACATAGGTTGCGTTGATTTCCTCCACCCAGGCCCAGTCGCCGTTGATGATGATCAGGTCTTCCATGCGGATCGGCTGCGTCATGGCGATCTGCATGCCCGCAATCAGGTTCGTCAGCAGCGGCCGCGCGGCCAGACCGACCACGACGGACGCGGCCCCGGCCGAGGCGAAGAGGCTTAACCCGTATTCGCGCACCGATTCGAACGTCATCAGGGCCGACCCCACCGTCAGCAGCCCTACCAGGATGTCGGCCATCCGCCGCAGCACCCGCACCTGGGTCATGTGCGTGCGCGACAGGATGTCGTCCCTGTCGTCCTTGCCGCTGATGCGCGTCAGATAGGCGTCCGACAGGATGCGCATCGCCACGATCGCCGCATAGCCCAGCATGAGCACGAACAGGACCAGCAGCCCATGCCCCGTCGCCTGCCGCGTCGCGTACGAAAAGCCCGAGGCAGGAAGCGCCGTGCCCACGAAGATGATGACCAGCATGATGCGCGCCGGGCGCTGCATGGCCAGGGTGAAGGACCGCACGAACGCCCCGCGCTTCTGCCCGGGAATGCGCAGAACCAGCTTGGTGATGATTCGGCTGAGGATTTCCGCCATCAGCCCGGCCGCACACAGCATCAGGATCGACGCCACCGGCGCCGGCAGCCAGCCGAGCAGATTGCGGATATCGGTCAGCA
Source organism: Gluconacetobacter azotocaptans (assembly GCF_014174355.1). Taxonomy (GTDB): domain Bacteria; phylum Pseudomonadota; class Alphaproteobacteria; order Acetobacterales; family Acetobacteraceae; genus Gluconacetobacter; species Gluconacetobacter azotocaptans. The sequence continues at coordinate 54,443 of NZ_JABEQF010000008.1, read as the reverse complement.
GGGAAATAAACTCGGTCTTCATAACGGCACGGTTTCCGGTCTCTCGTCTCGAAGGCGGGGGAATGGGGCGGGCATGAATAAAGCCATATCAACGGAAACGGGAGTTTTCTTTAACCGTCATGACAAGGTTCACGTCCCATGCGGCGAACGGGTTGACTTTGGCCGACCGGGGCGATATCTCCCAACCACCCGACGCGATGGCGGCGTAGCTCAGCGGTAGAGCAGGGGAATCATAATCCCTTGGTCGGCGGTTCAAATCCGTCCGCCGCTACCATCCGTCGGGTCTTCCCCCTTTTTTATTATCGGTGCGGTACCCGTTCCGCGCGACATGCCCGGATCCTATCCGGGCCTGCCCTGCACGATGCCGTATTACGACGGTGGTGCATCCCCCCGCTCGGTCGCCACATCCCGGGCCGTGACATGGCCGATTCGGTGGCTGAAGTGGCCAATGGCGTAATTGGCGATGTCCGCCAGATCCTGATCGCGATATTCCGGCCCGAAGGCCGGCATGATCATCGCCCCCTGGGCGGTGTCGAGCCGCGATCCCTCGACCATGAGCTTCGTCAGGTTAGGGCCCTGCGTCTCGCCCAGCGAGCGCGCGCCCCACAGGTCGGCAACCTCCACCTGTCGCCCCTGCCCGTTCGTCAGATGGCAGCCGGCGCACGCCCCGGCGAACAGCCGGCTGCCATTGCTGCTGTTGGCGCCCGTCGCCAGCGCGTCCGGGGTGATATTCGCCACCGTCTCGTCCGATCGCCGCGCCGGCAGGGTGCGCAGATAGGTCACCATCGCCGCGATGTCCCGCGCCGTCAGGTACCGCAGGCTGTGGCTGACGACATCGGCCATCGGCCCCGCCGCCGTTCCATGGCCCTCGGCATGTCCGCTGGACAGATAGGCGGCCAGTTGCGTGTCGCTCCACGCCCCGATGCCGCTGTCGGGATCGGGGGAGATGTTATAGGCACGCCACCCGTCCGTCACCGTGCCGGCATAGGAATGCGCGCGGGACGTCGCCTGCATGATGTTGCGCGGCGAATGGCATTCGGCGCAATGCCCGGCGGCCTCGACCAGATACCGTCCCCGATTCCAGTCGGCCGACTGCCCCGGATCGTCGGCAAGGGCCGCCGATGGCAGGTTGATCAGGTTCCAGGCGATCATCACCGGCCGGAAACTGTAGGGAAACCGCACCTCGTTGGCCGGCGCCGGGGCATGGACCGGGCGCAGCGTATCCAGATAGGCGCGAATGGCCCGCACGTCATCGACCGTCATCCGCGCATAGGACGGATAAGGCATGACGGGGTACAGATGCTTCCACCCCGGCGCCACGCCCCTCTGTACGGCAGACACGAACTGCGCGTCGCTGTAGGTGCCGATCCCGGTTTCCCGGTCCGGCGTGATGTTGGGGGAATAGATCGTCCCGATCCCCGGCAGGACGAAGGCCCGGCCCCCAGCGAACGGGGTGCCACCCGGCCGGGTATGGCAGACCTCGCAATCCGCCGCGCGTTCCAGATACTCCCCCCGGGCAACCAGGTCCGCGTCCGCCGCCCGTGCCCCGCGCGCGCCGGCCCCCAGCGCCGCGACGGCGGCGAGAGACAGATAAACGGTTCGCCGCATGACGCCGCGACGCGATTCGGCCCGCGCGCTCATGCCTGCCGCCCTGTCAGCGGCAGGGTCCGGTATCGCCGGCCGCTGGCCGCCGCCATCGCATTGGCCAGCGCCGCCGCCGCCGCCGCCGTGCCGGTTTCCCCTATGCCCCCCGGATCCTCGGTGCTGTCGATCAGATGGACATCGATCATAGGCGATTCGTTCATGCGCAGGATCCGGTAGGAATGGAAATTGTCCTCCTGCACCCGGCCACCGCTAAGCGTGACCTCGTTATACAGGGCGGCACTGAGCCCGAAGATCAGACCCCCTTCGATCTGGGACACGACCTGATCGGGGTTCACCACCCGTCCGCAATCCACGGCCACGATGGCCCGCCGGACCCGGACGCCCCCGGTCTCGGACACCTCGACTTCCATCACCGTGGCCAGGTAGGACCCGAAGACGTACTGCAAGGCCACGCCCCGGCCGACATGCGGCGGCAGCGGCGTGCCCCAGTTCGCCTTCTCCGCCGCCAGATCCAGCACGGCGCGGGCGCGCGGGTTGTCGCCCGTCATCTTCCGCCGGAACGCCACCGGGTCGGCCCCGGCCTGAGCCGCCAGTTCGTCGATGAAACTCTCGACCACGAACACGCCGCGCGTGCCGCCGACGCCCCGCCACCAGGCCGTCACCACGCCCGGGGCCTCGCGCCGCGCATATTCCAGGCGCGTCGCGGGAATGGCGTAGGGCGTCTCCGCCGTGGCAACCAGCAGATCGTCATCCATCCCGTTCGGCAGCAGCGCCTCGGGCGCCCAGCGAGCGACCACCGCCGGCCCGACAATACGGTGTTCGATGCCCACCAGATTGCCGTGCCGGTCCAGCCCGCCGACCAGCCGGTCGACATAGGCCGGCCGGAAGCGGTCGAGCGTCAGATCTTCCTCGCGCGTCCAGACGATCTTCAGCGGATAGGACACCTGCCGCGCGAACTGGACCGCCTGGATCACATATTCATGTTCCAGCCGGCGGCCGAATCCGCCACCGATATACTGGTTGTGGACATGGACCTGGTCCTTGGCCAGGCCCGTGATCTCGGCCGCCGCGTCGCGCGCGCGCAGGGGTACCTGGGACCCCACCCAGATATCGCAACGCTGGGGCGTGACCTGCACGGTGCAGTTGATCGGTTCCATCGGCGCATGGGCCAGCAGCGGCTGCTGATATGTCGCCTCGACCCGCGTCGTGGCCCCCGCGACGACGGCCCTGGCATCGCCCTTGGTGTGGGCGACGATGGCCGGGCCCTCCAGCGCGTCGTGAAGCTGGCGATAGATCGTCGCGGTGGTGACGGCGGCGTTCACCCCTTCGTCCCAGGTGATCGACAGCGCTCCCAGCCCCTTGCGGGCCGCCCAGAAATGATCGCCCACCACGCAGACCGCATTGCCGATCGTCAGCACATCGCGCACGCCGGGCACCTTGCGCGCCGCGTCGGCATCGACATGCTTCAGCGTGCCTCCCAGGACTGGACAGGCCGCAACGGTGCCGACCAGCATGCCCGGGACCTGCACGTCGATGCCGAAGGTCGCGGTGCCGGCGACCTTGGCCGGGGAATCCAGCCGGTGCTGCGATTTGCCGATCAGGTGGAAGGTGGCAGGGTCGCGCAACGGCACCGGGTTCGCCGGCACCGACAGCTGCGCGGCGTCGGCCGCGACCTCGCCATAGGTCAGGCTGCGCCCGCTGTCCATGTGGCGCACCGTGCCGGCCCCGGCCTGGCACGTTTCGGGGGCGACCGACCAGCGCGCGGCAGCGGCCTGGATCAGCAGGGTCCGCGCCGCGGCGCCTGCCTGCCGCAACCCCGTCCAGGTGGCGATGGTCGATGTCGATCCGCCGGTCGCCTGGGTTCCCAGTTCCTTGGTGATGTACGGGTCGCCCGGCGGCGCCGCCTCGATCTGGATCTGGTCCAGCCCGACGGCCAGTTCCTCGGCGATCAGCATCGCCTCGCCGGTATAGATCCCCTGCCCCATCTCCACATTGGGCAGGATCAGCGTGACCGTCCCATCGGTCGCGATGCGCACGAAGGCGTTGGGGGCGAAGGGACCGGCCTGGTCCTCGACGATCCGCATGGCGCCGCGGGCGGCACGATGGGGCAGCACCGCCGCCAGCAGCAGGCCGCCGGCGCCGGCCAGAGCGCCACGGCGGGACAGCATGGTCACGGGCATCATGCCACCCCGGCGGCGTTACGAATGGCGGCGCGGATCCGCCGGTAGGTGCCGCAGCGGCAGATATTGCCCGACATCGCCTGGTCGATGTCGTCGTCCGTCGGATGCGGATTGCTCTTCAGCAGCGCCACCGCCGACATGATCTGCCCGGTCTGGCAATAGCCGCACTGTACGACATCGATATCCATCCACGCCTGCTGCACGCTTTCGCCCACCATGTCGCCGGCCAGCCCCTCGATCGTCGTCACCGGCCGCCCGGCCACCAGCGACGCCGGCAGCGAACATGACCGGACAGGCTTGCCGTCGACATGCACGGTGCAGGCACCGCATTCGGCGATGCCGCATCCGAACTTCGTACCCGGCATGCCCAGCACATCCCGCAGGACCCATAGCAGGGGCATGTCGTCGGGGACATCGACCTGATGCGCGACGCCGTTAACCTGCAATGTCAGCATGCATCCTCCGGACAGGAACCAGTGGCCGGCGCCCGATGACGCCGACCCGATCCCGTCTTGATAACAAAACATTATTGGAAAGGGGAACCCGGCCTAGGGCTGGCGGCCGTCCGTGCCGTCGATCGAGGCGGGCAATGCATCGGACAGCGACGCTGTCGCCAGGGCGATCGCCTCGTCCGAGGGCGCCAGATCCTCACCCTTGCCCGCCGGCAGCAGAAGGGCCTCCGACCTGTCGGAGGTCTGGCGCGTCCGGCCCAGCTTGTCCAGATTTTCGAGGATGACCGGGTATTCCCCGACCAGCCGTCGGAAACGGCGGGCACTCATGGTCAGGAAATGCCCGAACTGCAACGACCGGCTGATGGCGCGGACCGGCTCGCCGGACAGGGCTTCCTCCGCCCCGATGACATCGCCGGCGCCGTAGCGGACATCATGCTCGGCGTAATGGGTTTCGGCCACGCCCGCGCTGATGAAATAGACGGTCCGGACCTTTCGGCCCCGGTGATACAGCCGCTCGCCCGGCGAGGTGAAATGGATGGACATCTGCTTCGACAGGTCGTGCAGAACCGCGTCCGGCAGGCCGCGAAAGGCCGGCAGGCCGCGCATCCGGGATTCGATGCCGGTCTTGATGTCGAATTTGAGACGGAAATCCAGCTGCGAGCGCCGACGCTCGACATCGCGGTGCAGTTCCCGGTGCAGTTCCTCGCTGATGAGGGATTCCGACATCAGCGCATCATATTCCTCGCCCTCCAGCCGTAGGGCGACCTGCTGCAGCAGCCGGCTCTCCAGGGCTTCGGAATAGCCGTGATAATGCAGCCGCAGGGTCTGCAGGGCCTCGTTCAGCAATTTGCGCTGACGTTCCAGCACCTCGCCCACGATCTCGCCGATGCGGCTGCCCAGGGTGGGTTCCATCCGCGTGCGCATGAAGCGGATCAGCGACAGCGAGACGAAATAGCTGATCATCAGCATCTCGAACCGCTCGGTCATGCAGTACATCAGCGGCTGGTCGAAATGGAACCGGTGATGGATCGCCTGGGCGATGCGAAAACGCAGCGACGGACGCAACCGCCGGCGCAGGGCGCGGACGTAGCCGAACCGGCCTTCCAGCCGCGCGCCGTCGACCATCGCCTCGGCCGAGCGCAGCAGCGTCTCCATCACCGGCCGCGACAGGCCCTGGATACGGAACAGATCCAGTAGGATGGACCGTTCCTTGTTGGCGACGACGATCAGCGCCAGCGTCACCCGCTGCCGGTCGCCCAGCGCGGTGTCGAAGGTATTGGCCTGTTCTTCCTCGGCCACGCGCTCGTCCAGCATGCCAACGACGCCGCCCACCACGTTGCGGGAAAACCCCAGTTCGTCGGCCATGTCGCGGGTGCGGTCCCTCACCTCGCCCAGGCCGATGCCCAGCACCTGATGGCGCAGCGCCTGGTCGATCGGCGAGAGCTGGTCCAGCTTCAGGAACAGCACCAGGTAGCGCAGGGTGGTGCCGTTGACGAACAGCGTGATCAGCACGAAGCCGGTGGCGATGATGCCGATGAAATGCGCGACCGGGGTCGAGACGTGCTCGTTCTCGGTCACCGCCAGGGCCAGCGCCAGCGTGATCGCGCCGCGCAGCCCGCCCCAGACCATCGTGACCTTGAACGGGGTCGGCACCGGCGGGGACAGGCGCGTGGCCGCCAGCACCGGCAGCAGGCCGAACACCACCGCGCCCCGGGCCAGCAGTCCGGCGCCCGTCGCGATCAGGATCAGCACGCAATCCCACCGCGTCATGCCCACCAGCAGGCGCGGCACCAGCATCGACGCCAGGACGAAGACCAGCGACCCCGCCCAGAACACCAGTTGCTGCCAGAGTTCGTCCAGAAAGCGCCAGGTCTGCGGGCGGAAGGTCGATGGCCCGTAGACCGACAGCGTCAGCCCGGCGGCGGCGGTCGCGACCACGCCCGAAAAGCCCAGGAATTCGTCGCAGACGATATAGACGATATAGGGCAGCGCGACCGTCAGCGTGATTTCGGCGGCCGGCGCGGCGCCGATCGTCGTGATCAGCAGCAGGGTCAGCCGCCCGAACAGCACGCCCATGACGATCGCGCCCACGAACGATACCAGGAATTCCAGGACCGCGCTGCCGGGCTGGATCTGGTGATGCGACGTCACGGCGGCCAGCAGGATGGAAAAGATGGCAATGGCGGCGGCGTCGTTCAGCAGGGCCTCGCCTTCGACCAGCCGGGTCAGACGGCTGGTCGCGCCGATATCGCGGAAGATCCCGGCCACCGCCGAGGGGTCGGTCGTCGCCACGATGGACCCCAGCAGCAGGCAGACCGACAACGGCAGGCCCGCGAACGGAAACAGCGCCAGCCCGATGGTCGCCGTGGACACGATCACCGCCACCACCGCCAGCAGTAGCACCGTCGCCGTTTCATGCGCCAGACGCCGGACATCGATCGCCAGCGCCCCCTGGAAGACCAGCGCGGGAAGGAAGATCAGCAGGAAGGCCTCGCTGTTCAGCGGGAAATCCAGCAGCGTCTCGGCCGCGCCATTGAACAGGTCGGTGTAGGAACTGCGCAGCACCAGATCGGCCGTCCCGCCCAGCACGATCCCCACGACGGCCAGCAGGACGGTCTCGGACACTTCAAGACGGCGGGCGATCGGCTGTACCGCGCTGACGACCACCAGCAGCACGGCGATCGCCAGAAGAACCGCAGCAAGTCCCGTCACCACCATCCGCTAATCTCTCCTCGTCGCCATGCGCCCATACCGTTTTACTATGGCAGGCAAGTATGAATTTATGATGGCCCTTTCAGGACATCGGGGACAGAAGGCCACCCGACCTCATCCTCCCGCCCCACCCGGCGGGGCCGTCGCCGTGATGAAGACGGCAATCGAAACAGCGGTGTAAGGATATGCCCCGTCATTGGTTCCGCCCGTGCCGGGCATGAATTTTACATTAACGTTTCCGCCATCCCGACATGTCCGAAAAAGCATACAAGCCGGAATCGGGCAACGCACCGATGGTCACGTATTGCTGCATCCCCGATACATTACGGCGTCGCGGGGCGCATTCATTCGGACGGGTCGGCGGTAGCCGCCAACCAGGCCCGCACCTGCCCTTCGGGGTCGGGCGCGCCGATAAAATCGGACACAGCCGATACGCAATCCGCCCCGGCCGCGATGCAGGCCGCGGCCCGGGCCAGCGTGATGCCGCCGATGGCGACCAGCGGCACCGGCCCGACCAGGCGCTTCCATTCACCCAGCCGTTCCACCCCCTGCGGCGCCCAGGGCATCTGTTTCAGCTTCGTCGGCCAGACCGGGCCGAGCGCCACGTAATCGGGCCCGACCGACAGCGCGCGATCCAGTTCGTCCGGCGCATGCGTGCTGACCCCCAGCCGGATCCCGCCCCGCCTGACGGCGGCCAGGTCGGCGGTGTCGAGGTCCTCCTGGCCCAGGTGAATGAAATCGATCCCTTCATCCAGCGCCAGTTGCCAGTAATCGTTCAGCACCAGGCATACGCCATGCCGCGCCGCCAGCGCCCGTGCCGTCCGGATTTCAGCCAGCAGGTCGTCGGCCGGCAGATCCTTGACGCGCAACTGGATCAGCCGCGCCCCGGCGCCGCCCAGCCTGTCCACCCACACGGCACGGTCGACGACGGGATAGATCCTCGACGGCAGGATCATGCCAGCACCGCCCGGCCCAGGACGGGGGTGGAAGGCACCGCCATGTCACGTTCCTCCATCGGGTCGGCCTGGCGGGCGATCCGGCCGGCCTCGACCGCCAGGCGGAAGGCCCCCGCCATCGCCGCCGGGTCGCCGGCCCGCGCCACGGCCGTATTGATCAGCACGGCGTCATATCCCAGTTCCATCGCCTGCGCGGCATGAGACGGCAGGCCGATCCCGGCATCGACGACCAACGGCACATCGGGGAAATGCGCCCGCAGTGCCCTCAGGCCGAATAGATTGTTCAGCCCCTTGCCCGACCCGATCGGCGCGCCCCACGGCATCAGGACCTCGCATCCCGCCTGCAACAGCCGTTCCGCGCCGACCAGATCCTCGGTCATGTAGGGAAAGACCTTGAACCCGTCCTCGGTCAGGATGCGCGCGGCCTCGACCAGGGCGAACATGTCGGGTTGCAGCGTATCGGACTCGCCGATGACCTCCAGCTTGATCCAGTCGGTCTCGAACACCTCGCGCGCCATGTGGGCCGTGGTGACCGCGTCCTTCACCGTGTGGCAGCCGGCGGTATTGGGCAGGACGGGCACGCCCAGGTCGCGGATCATGGACCAGAAGGCCTGCCCGGCCCGCAGCCCGGCCGATTCCCGCCGCAGCGAGACGGTGACGACCCCGGCCTGGGCCGCACGCACCGCGTCGGCCAGGATCTCGGGCGACGGATATTGCGCCGTGCCCAGCATCAGTCGGGACGACAATTCTGTGCCGTAGAACAACATGGCTCAGCCTCCCTGCATGGGGGCCAGGATCTCGATCCGCGCCCCTTCGGCCAGCATATGCCCCCCCCGGCGGGAGGCCGGCACGAAATCGCCATCCACCGCCGTGGCCACCCGTGCGTCGCCATAACCCAGCTCGTCCAGCAGGCCGGCAAGGGTGGTGGTCGAGACCTCGCGCGTTTCCTCGTTCACCAGAATTTTCATCTTCCCCTCCTTCGCCCTCCGTGCCGAAGCGTTCAGGCGACGCCGAACACGATATCGGCGGCCTGCCGCGCGCGGGCCGGCGACAGCAGGAAGCCATGCCGGTACATCCCGTTCACATAAACCGTCCGGCCGTCCTGGGTCACGGCCGGCATGTTGTCCGGATAGGCCGGACGCAGGCCGACGCCGCTTTCGACGATTTCAGCTTCGCCGAAGGCGGGGTGCAGCACATAGGCGGCCGTCAGCAATTCCACCATGGACCGCAACGTCATGCCGCCCGCGTTCTCGCTTTCCACCATCGTCGCGCCTACCATGAACAGATGGTCGGCGCGCGGGACGATGTAAACCGGGATGCGCGGATGCAGCATGCGCACCGACCGGTCCAGCGTCACGTCGGGGCAGCGCAGCAGCAGCATCTCGCCCCGTACCCCGCGCAGGCCGGCAAGCCGCAACCGCGCGGCGATTCCCGTGCAATCGACCACGCGATCGTACCCGGCATCCGAATGGTCCGCCGGCGCGTCGAACCGGACATTCCCCCCCAGATCCACCAGACGGTCGCGCAGGGCGCACAGCGCTTTACGCGGATCGACGTGCCCTTCGTCGGGAAAGAACAGCCCCTTGCCGAACCGGCCGCCCAGATCGGGTTCCAGCCTGGCGATCGCGTCCCCGTCGACGGTTTCGAAATGGCTGGTGCGCCGGGCGAACCGGGCGATCTCGCCGACGTCGCGAGGCGGGGCCAGGACAAGGCTGCCGTTGCGCACCACGCCCGGCACATGCGCATCCCACCAATCGAGCGAATCGACCGATTGCCGCGTCACCTCGGGCGGCGCGGCTTCGGCCTCGCACCACGGCGCGAGCATGCCGCCGGCCATCCACGACGCCCCCGACCCGACCCGCGGCCCGATTTCGACCAGCGTCACGTCGGCGCCGCGCTCGGCCAATGTCACGGCGGTGACCAGGCCGGCCACCCCCGCCCCCCGGACCAGGACCCGTGGCCGCGCGCCGGCCTGTTCCGATCCGCTGTGTTCCATCATCGTCGCTCCCTCTCGCCGGCTTCCGAGTCACGCCTGGCGGACAACCCGAGGGAGGAAACATCCTCTCGCCGTTCATGACAACGCCCGGCACCCATGCCCGACCTGTCCGGCGGGCATGGGCGGGCCGCCATGGCCGCGCGGGCGCTTATTCGACCGTCACGGATTTGGCGAGGTTGCGGGGCTGATCGACGTCGGTACCTTTCAGCAACGCGACCTCGTAGGCCAGCATCTGGACAGGAATGGTCTGCAAAACCGGTGCGGTAAACTCGTCGACGGTCGGAATCGCGACCACGATTTCCGCGATGCCCCGCAGGCGTTCCGCCCCCTGCGTATCGGTAAAGACCAGCAGGCGGCCGCCGCGCGCGCGGGCCTCCTGAAGATTCGACAGCGTCTTCTCGAACAGGCGTCCCGAGGGCACGGTCGCCACGATCGGCACCGTCTGGTCGATCAGCGAGATCGGCCCGTGCTTCATCTCGCCCGCCGCATAGGCCTCGGCGTGAATGTACGACACTTCCTTGAGCTTCAGCGCCCCTTCCAGGGCCACCGGGAAGGACGATCCGCGCCCAAGGTAAAGCACATCCCGCGCCCCCGCGATGACGGCCGCCATCCGGCGGATGGCGTCGGCCTGGTCGAACACCTCGCCGGCGCGGCTGGGCAGGTCCAGCAGAGAGGCGACCAGCGCCTGTTCCTGGTCGGGCGACACGACGCCGCGCTGGCGACCGGCCGCGATGGCCAGACACGCCAGGACGGACAATTGCGCGGTGAACGCCTTGGTGCTGGCGACCGAGATTTCCGGCCCCGCCGCGGTCCCCAGCACGACGTCGCTTTCGCGGGCCATCGTGCTCTGCTCGACATTCAGGACCGACACGATGTGCTGGCGGTGCGCGCGCATGCCGCGCAGGGCCGCCAGCGTGTCGGCGGTCTCGCCGGATTGGGAAATCAGCAGGCCCATCCCACCCGGGGTCAGCGGCGGGTCGCGGTAGCGCATTTCGCTGGCCACATCGATATCGACCGGAATCCGCGCCACGCTTTCCAGCCAGTAGCGCCCGATCATGCCGGCATAGAACGCCGAACCGCACGCCGTGATCACCGCACGGGGAACCGACGCCATGTCGAAGGGCAGGTCCGGCAGGACCACCCGGCGGGTGGCCGGGTCGATCAGGCGCTGCAGGGTCTGGCCGATCACCACCGGGTGCTCGTGCAGTTCCTTTTCCATGTAATGGCGGTAGCCGTCCTTGCCGATCGCGCCGGCGATCAGGGCGGTGACGCGGATCTCGCGCGCCACCCGCTCGCCCGACGCGTCGAAGAATTCGGCACCCTCGGGGGTCACGACCACCCAGTCCCCGTCATCCATATAGGCGATCCGGCGCGTCAGCGGCGCCAGCGCCAGGCTGTCGGAGCCCAGGAACATCTCGTTCTCGCCATATCCCACGACCAGCGGCGCGCCGTGCCGCGCGCCGATGACCAGGCCGTCGTGGCCGGCGAAGATCATGGCCAGTGCATAGGCGCCTTCCAGCCGGCGCAGGGTGGCGAAGGCCGCGTCACGCGGCGACAGGCCCCGGGCCAGATGGAAATCGACCATCTGGGCGATGGTCTCGCTATCGGTTTCGGTGGTGAAGACCTGGCCGGCGGCTTCCAGTTCCCGGCGCAGCTCCTCGAAATTCTCGATGATCCCGTTATGAACCACCGACACGCGCGCGGTGCCGTGGGGGTGAGCATTGTTTTCGGTCGGCGCGCCATGGGTCGCCCAGCGGGTGTGGCCGATCCCGGTGATGCCCGCCAGCGGCATCCGCTCCAGCAGCGCCGCCAGATGATCCAGCTTGCCCGCCGCGCGCCGCCGTTCGATCCGCCCATCCACCAGGGTAGCGATCCCGGCGGAATCGTATCCGCGATATTCCAGGCGACGCAGTGCGCCGAAGATCACCGGGGCGGCCTGATTGCTGCCGACGACACCCACAATGCCGCACATCAGCCCTGTTCCTTCTTCTTGCGCAGGGCCGCGCGCATTGCAGCGCCCCGCCCGTCCTTGTTGGTCTGCCGCGCCCGGCCCAGCGCCAGGGCGCCGGGCGGCACATCCTCGGTAATCACGCTGCCGGCGGCGACCAGCGCCCCGTCGCCGATGGCGACCGGCGCCACCAGGATCGAGTCCGATCCGATGAAACACCCCTCCCCGATCGTCGTCCGGTGCTTGAACACCCCGTCGTAGTTACAGCTTATCGTCCCCGCCCCGATGTTCGTTCCTGGGCCGACGGTGGCATCACCCAGATATGTCAGGTGGTTGGCCTTGGCCCCCGCCCCCATCGTCACGGCCTTCAATTCCACAAAATTGCCGACATGCGCGTCGGGCCCGACATCGCTGCCCGGCCGCAGGCGGGCATACGGGCCGATCAGCGCCCCCGGCCCGACGACGCAGCCTTCCAGATGGCTGAACGCCCGGATCTCCGCCCCGCGCCGCACCGTCACGCCGGGGCCGAACACGACATGCGGCTGCACTGTCACGTCGGGCTCCAGCACCGTGTCGGCGGACAGGAACACCGTCTCGGGCGCGACCAGCGTCGCCCCGCCGTCCAGCGCCGCAGCCCGCAGCCGTCCCTGGACGCAGGCCTCGGCCTCGGCCAGTTCGGCGCGGGAATTGATGCCGCGCAGTTCGTCCTCGGCTGCCTCTACGGCGCGGACCTGCCGTCCGTCCGCCACCGCCTGGGCCACGACGTCCCCCAGGTAATACTCGCCCTTGGCATTGTCGTTGCCGACCGCGTGCAGCCACGCGCCGAAGGCGTCGGCCCCGGCGCACAGCACCCCGGCGTTGCACAGATCAATCGCCCGCTCCTGCGGAGTTGCGTCCGCCCATTCGACGATGCGCCGGACCAGCCCGCCTTCGGTCACGACACGGCCATAGCGGGCCGGATCGCGCGGCCGCATCGCCAGCAGCGCCAGCCCCACCCCATCCTCGGCCCGGCAGGCCAGCAGGCGGCGCATGGTGTCGGCGGTGATCAGGGGGTTGTCCCCGTACAGGATCGCCACGTCGCCGTCACCGAACAGGTCGGCCGCCTGCAGGGCTGCGTGCGCGGTCCCCAGGCGGTCGTGCTGGACGACCACCGCGTGGGGGGCGGCCAGGGACGCGACCTGCTCCATGCCCGGTCCGACCACCACCACGATCCGGTCGAAGACCGACGCCGCATTGTCCAGCAGGTAACGCAGCATCGGGCGCCCGGCCAGCGGATGCATGACCTTGGGCCGGTCGGATTTCATGCGGGTGCCCAGCCCGGCCGCCAGGATGACGGCCGTGGCGGGACGATGGGCGGCCGTGCCCCTCACGGGGGCGGACTCTGCTGTGGCATTCATGTTTTGCGGGTAGCGGGCGGGGGACGCCGCGTCAAATCCATGATGGGACCATGACCATCACTTAGATTTACGGAATACTGCATCGACCGCCCCGCAGGAGTTTCCGTCATGACGCTACAGTGTCCCCGTTCCTCAGCCCCCCGCCTGGCCGTGTTCGACATGGACGGCACCCTTCTGGACAGCCTCCCCGACCTGGCGGCCTGCGCCGACCGCCTGCTGACCTCGTACGGCCTGCCCGGCGTCACCCCGGACATCGTGCGCCCGATGGTGGGCGACGGCGTCGCGGCCCTGGTCCGGCGCCTGCTGGCCCATGCGGGGGACGCCGCCGCGTCGATCGACCCGCAGCAGGCAGCGGCACGCTACATGGCCGACTACACGCCCCGATCCACCGAACTGTCGCGCCCCTTCCCCGGCACCACCTACGCGCTGGAAACGTTGAAGGCCGACGGCTGGATGCTGGCGATCTGCACCAACAAACCGGTCGAGGCCGCACGGCGAATCGTATCGGCTCTGGGGCTGGACGGATGGTTCGACGCAATCGGCGGCGGCGACAGCTTCCCTGTCCGCAAACCCGACCCCGCGCATCTGCTGGGCACCATCGGCCTGGCGCACGGCATGCCGGCCCGTGCGATCATGGTGGGCGATCATCACAATGACATCCTGGCGGCGACGGGCGCGCATGTCGGCTCGGTCTTCGCCCGCTGGGGCTACGGCCGGCCCGAAATGGAAGCCGGGGCCACCGTCGGGGCCGACGCGATGGTCGAAATTCCGCATCTCGCGGCGCAACTGGTGCCGGCGTAAAGCCTGGGTGCGATCAGCCCTCCGGCCGCAGCATGACCATCAGCCGACCCAGCTTCGGATGGTCGAACACGATCCGCACGGCGGTCTCCCCGATCCCCGGAACATCCTGGAACCACACGCTGCCCAGGATGGGACGGCGGGCCGGGGAGTCTGGTCCCTCCGACCGGCGAAACCCGGCGATCTGCACGTCGCTGAAATCGCAGCGGAACGCCGTGCCGCGATAGGGCTGGCGCGAATCGTCGGGCATCTGCCCGGCACCGACTGTCCGGGCCTCCATGCGCAGCAGGCGCACACCGTCGAACACGATGGCGGACCCGTCGCAGGCATGACGGGTCCGCACCGCCTGTTGCAGCCGCATCAGGGCACTGAGGGAATCCACCGCCGGGGCAAGGTCGTCGGCCGGGATCGGGTCGCGCCCGGTCTCGGGCGGGGTTTGCAGGGCAATCCGCGCGCGGCCGTCGTCATAGGCCATGACCACATGCCGGTCGGCCCCTCGCGAGAAGCCCGCGCTGTCATAGGTCAGCGGCTGGACCCCATCGTCGACGAACCGGCCCGTCGCCTGCGAGGTGATGTTCATATGGAACAGCAGCCCCATCAGGCCGCCGCTCTGCATCGTCGCGCGAATGGCGTACCCCGTGGGCGTCATGCTGTAACGCGCCGAGATCGCCAGCACCCGGAAGCCATGGCTGTACACGGCATAGGTCTGGTCGACCTGCGGCGGCATGTCCGCCGCCAGCACGGGCCCCGCCACCAGGCCGGCGCCCAGTGCCAGGACGCGAACGATCGCCCGGATCATCGCGGGTCCTGTCCTAGACGTCGAGATTGGCCACCTTCAGGGCATTGCCGACGATGAAATCGCGGCGCGGTTCGACCACATCGCCCATCAGGGTCGAGAAGACCTGCGCCGCGTTCTCCACATCGCCGACCTTGACCTGCAACAGGGTCCGCATCGCCGGGTCCAGCGTGGTTTCCCACAGCTGGGCGTCGTTCATCTCGCCCAGCCCCTTGAAGCGGTTGATCGACAGGCCGCGCCGTCCCTGCGCGAGGACGCGGTCGAACAGCGACGCGGGGCCGGTCACCGGCCGGGTCGTGCTGTCCAGGGTCAGTTCCACCGTGCCCGAGAAATCGGCCATCAGCCGCTCCATCCGCTCGGCCAGCCACCGGACCTCGGCACTGCGCAGCGTTGCGGGGTCCAGGCGATAGACCTCGCCCACGCCGCGCACGCTGCGGGCCAGTTCCAGCCCGTCGGCGCTGGCGACGACTTTCCAGCCCCGTTCGTTGGGCAGCGAAACCTCGTCCAGGCGGGCCTGCAGGCTGGCGACCCGGCCCTGGACGACGGCAACGTCGGCATTCAGGGCGCCGGTAATCGCCGCCTGTTCCAGGATCCAGATCGGCGCCCGGACCGACAGGCGCTGCAAGGCGCGCGTCACGTCGCGGATAAAGGCGATTTCGGTCGCCAGTTCGTCGCCGGTGACGACGCGCCCGTCGCCAAGGCGCAGCGACGCATTGGCCAGCGCCTTGTCCAGCAGGTATTTTTCCAGCGCCGCGTCGTCCTTCAGATACCGCTCGTCATTGCCGCGCTTGGCGCGATAGAGCGGCGGCTGCGCGATATAGAGATGCCCCCGTTCGATCAGTTCGGGCATCTGGCGGAAGAAGAAGGTCAGCAGCAGCGTGCGGATGTGCGAGCCGTCGACATCGGCGTCCGTCATGATGACGACGCGGTGATAACGCAGCTTGTCGATGGAAAACCCGCCCTGATCCACGTCGCCGCGCCCGATGCCGGTGCCCAGCGCGGTGATCAGGGTGCCGACCTCGGCCGAACCGAGCATGCGGTCGAATCGCGCGCGCTCCACGTTCAGGATCTTGCCCTTCAGTGGCAGGATGGCCTGGAATTTCCGGTCGCGCCCCTGCTTCGCGGTGCCGCCGGCCGAATCCCCCTCGACGATGAACAGTTCCGAGCGCGCGGGATCGCGTTCCTGGCAATCCGCCAGCTTGCCGGGCAGCGACGAGATGTCGAGCACCCCCTTGCGCCGCGTCAGTTCGCGCGCCCGGCGGGCGGCCTCGCGCGCGGCGGCGGCGTCCATCACCTTGGCGACGATCGCCCGCGCCTCCTTGGGGTGGGTTTCGAACCAGTGCGCGATCATGTCCGACGCCGCCGCGTGCACGACCGGCTGGACCTCGGACGACACCAGCTTGTCCTTGGTCTGGGACGAGAATTTCGGGTCGGGCACCTTGACCGACAGCACCGCCGTCAGGCCCTCGCGCATGTCTTCGCCCACCAGGGCGTGGTTGTCCTTCTTGCTGCTGTTTCCCTCGGCATAACGGCCGACCACGCGGGTCAGCGCCTGCCGGAACCCGGCCAGATGCGACCCGCCGTCGCGCTGGGGGATATTGTTGGTGAAACACAGCATCGTCTCGTGGAAACTGTCGTTCCAGGTCAGCGCGAATTCGACCTTGATGCCGTTCTCGTCATTCTGCAGGCTGCCGGTGATCGGCGGATCGACGATCGCGGCCTTGCCCTGGTCCAGCCATTCGACGAAGGCGGCCAGCCCGCCCTGGTAATGGAAGATGTCCTCGCGCGTCGTGGCGTGACGCTCGTCGCGCAGCACGATCTGCAAGCCGGAATTGAGGAAGGCCAGTTCGCGCACGCGGCGTTCCAGGATGGCGAAATCGAATTCGATCTTCGTAAAGGTCGCGACGCTGGGCTTGAACGTGACCAGCGTGCCGCGCGGCTCGGCGCTGGGGCCGACCACCACCAGCGGGGCGTCGCGTTCGCCGTGGCGGAAGCGAATCATGTGCTCCTGCCCGTTCCGCCAGATCCGGACTTCCATCCATTCCGACAAAGCGTTGACGACGGCAGCGCCCACCCCGTGCAGGCCGCCGGACACCTTGTAGGAATTCTGGTTGAACTTGCCGCCGGCATGCAGCTTGGTCAGCACGACCTCGGCCGCGCTGATGCCCTCGTCGACATGCATGTCGGTGGGAATACCGCGCCCGTTGTCGCGCACCGACACGCTGCCGTCCCCGTTCAGGGTCACGATGCAGCTCGTGGCGAAGCCGGCCTGGGCCTCGTCCACCGCGTTGTCGATGATCTCGAAGCACATATGGTGCAGGCCCGACCCGTCATCGGTGTCGCCGATATACATGCCCGGCCGCTTGCGAACGGCGTCCAGCCCTTTCAGGACCGAGATCGAGGCGGCGTCGTAGTCCGAGTCGTCGGGCGAGATCCCGCTCATCTCCACATCGGGTTTCTGAACGGGATTGGATTGATCGGACATACCGGACGGATGCTCCAGGCAAGAATCTTGGTCGAAGGACAGGATCATACAGGCTTACCGCCCGGCGAACCAGCATCCGCCGGCCGAAATCAGGACACGGGGGGAAACAGGGGGCGCAGTTCATCGTCGCGCGGGGTCACGAACGCAGCAAGGTCGCGCAGGGGCAGGAACTGCTCGGCATCGGTACCAGTCATCAGGACCGTGGTGTCGAAGCTGCCGATGGTCCTGAACAGGGCGTCGCGCCGCGTGCGGTCCAGATGCACCAGCGGCTCGTCCAGCAGGATCATCGGCGCGTCGCCCCGGGTGCGCGCCATCAGGGCCGCATGCGCCAATATCACGCCCAGCAGCAACGCCTTCTGCTGGCCGGTGCTGGCCTGCCCCGCCGCACGGCCGGTCGCCCGGTCCGACAGGGCCAGGTCGGTGCGGTGCGCCCCCGTGCCGCTGCCGCCGCGCGCGGCATCGGCCGGCCGATCGGCAGCCAGGCGCGCACGCAGCCAGTCCTCGACCGCCAAGGCGGGGCGATCACGCAGGCGCTCGGCAATGGCGCAGGCGATGTCCAGCCGGGCGGGGGGAAACCCGTCGGGAACCGCGCTTCCGCCGGCCTCGTTCAGATGCGCCACCAGCGCCAGGCGGGCCGCCGAAGCCGCCACCGCGTGCCGGGCCATCGAATCCTCCAGCGCCGCCAGCCAGGCCGGATCGGCCTGGCCCGTCGCCAGCAGCCTGTTCCGCTGCGCCATCGCCTGGTCGTGGGCGGCCAGTTCGCGCGCGTGTCCCGGTTCCAGCGCCAGCACCAGCCGGTCCAGGAAGCGGCGGCGGCCGGGCAACCCCTCCAGGAACAGGCGATCCATTTGCGGGGTCAGCCAGACGGCGGACAGATGATCGGACAGGCCGGCCTGGCTGCGCAGTGTCTCGCCATCCATCCGGAAGACCCGTCGTTCGGGTCGGGCCGGGTCGCTGCCGGTTGCAATATCGACGGGCAGGGCGGCACCGCTGCCGAACCGTGCGGCGACGCCCCAGGCCGACACGCCATGCCGCACGATCTCCGCATTGCGCGCACCCCGCAGGCCACGCCCGGGCACCAGCAGCGACAGGGCCTCCAGCAAATTGGTCTTGCCGCTGCCGTTTTCGCCCGTCACCACCGCCACAGGCGAAGACGGCCGCCAGACCAGATGGCGGTAATTCCTGAAATCAGTCAGGGCCAGCCGTTCGAGACGCGCCATGGCGACCCTGACGACTCCCGGTCAGAAGCTGTTTGAAAAGTGGGCAGGCCGAGCGAGAGTGCCGCGCAGCGGCACGCCCGGCGTGTGTTTTCGAGCACCGAAGCGGAGCGGCCTTAACGGCCGTGAGCATCGGAGCACAGAAAACGCGCGTCGGATCGCCGGCATACCCATTTTATCAAACAGCTTCTCAGACTCGCATCGGCATCAGGACATACAATGCCGACGGGCTGCCCACGTCGCGCACGATGGTCGGCGCCGAACTGTCCGAGAATGCGAATTCGACATCACGTTCAATCTGGTCCGTGATGTCGTTCAGGTAGCGGGCCTGGAACCCGATCTCCAGCGGATCGGATTCGTAGCTGACGTGATTGTCGTCGAGCTCTTCCTTGGCCGTCCCCTGGTCCGGGCTGACCGCCGACAGGGTCAGCAGGTTGCGGCCGATCGACAGTTTGACGGGGCGCGAACGCTCCTGGCTGATGGCGGCGACGCGAGCCACGGCGTCCGAGAAATCGCGCTTCCCTACCCGCAGGATCTTGTCGTTGCCGCGCGGGATCACGCGGTCATATTCCGGGAAGGTGCCGTCGATCAGCTTCGACGTCAGCGTGACGGTGCCGACGGTGAACTGGATGCGCGTATCCGACAGGGCGACCGTGACGTTCTCGGCCCCCTCGTCCAGCAGCTTGCGCAGTTCGGCGATCGTCTTGCGCGGCACGATGACGCCGGGCATGCCCTCGGCCCCGGGCGGAACCTCGGTTTCGACCCGCGCCAGGCGGTGGCCGTCGGTCGCGACGGCGCGCAGCATGCTGCCGCCCTCGACGGTCGCGACATGCAGATAGATCCCGTTGAGGTAATACCGGGTTTCCTCGGTCGAGATCGCGAAGCGCGTCCGGTCGATCAGGCCCCGCAGCACGGCGGCGGGCATGGTGAAGTGATGCGGCAGGGTGCCGGCCATCATCGACGGGAAATCATCCACGTCCAGCACGTTCAGGCTGGTGGCGTAGCGCCCGGCCCGCAGGGCCAGTGGCGCGTCGCCGCCCGCGTGGTCCAGTTCGATGGCGACGCTGTCCGGAAGCTTGCGGACGATCTCGTACAAGACGGCGGCGGGCGCCGTCACCGCGCCGTTCCGGCTGGTCTCGGCGCCGATTTCCTCGACCACCGCGATTTCCATGTCCGTCGCGGTCAGCGTCAGCCGGCCATCGGCGACGTTGATCAGGACATTGGCCAGGATCGGAATGGTGTTCCGCTTCTCGGCGACACTCTGGATATGGGCGAGCGCCTTGAGCAGTGTCGCGCGGTCAGCCTTCAGCTTCATCGGTACAGAATCTCCTTGCCCGGCATAAACCCGCCCTGGCCAGCCCGACGGGGCATTAGCTCTAGCAGCGCCGGGCGGCCGCGGAAAGGCCCCGCGCGCTCGGCCGCGCCATCAGCTCTCGAGCATGCGCCGCAGAAGCTCGACGTCCTCGGCGAACGCGGTGTCGCGTTCCATCAGCTCGGTGACGCGGGCGACGGCATGCATGACGGTGGTATGGTCGCGATTGCCGAATTTTCGGCCGATTTCCGGCAGCGAGCGGCTGGTCAACTGCTTGGCCAGGTACATTGCCACCTGCCGCGGCCGCGCGACCGCGCGGGCCCGGCGGGCCGACGACATGTCGGTCAGGCGGATATTCCAGTGCTCGGACACCTTGCGCTGGATTTCCTCGATCGTCACCCGGCGGTCGTGGGCCTTGAGGATGTCGTGCAGCACATCCTGCGTCGCCTCAAGCGTCACCGGCCGGCCGAACAGGTTGGCATGCGCGATCAACCGGTTCAGCGCGCCTTCCAGTTCGCGGACGTTGGACGTGATCTTGTGCGCCAGGAATTCCAGCACCTTGCCCGGAACGGCGACACCGGACGCCGCGGCCTTAGATTCCAGAATGGAAATCCGCAACTCGAACGTCGTGGCATGGATGTCGGCCACCATGCCGCAGCCCAGCCGGGTCCGCAGCCGATCCTCCAGCCCCGACAGGTCGGACGGCGACTTGTCGGCCGACACGACGATCTGCCGGCCCGCATCCACCAGGGCGTTGAAGGTGTGGAAGAATTCTTCCTGCGTGTTGTCCTTGCCGATCAGGAACTGCAGATCGTCGATCATCAGCACGTCGACCGACCGAAGCTGCTCCTTGAATTCCATCGTCGATTGCGACCGGATGGCGGCGATGAAGCGGTACATGAACTTCTCGGCCGACATGTAGGCGACCGACACCGCCCCGCCCCGCACCAGTTCCGACCCGATGGCATGCATCAGATGCGTCTTGCCCAGCCCGACGCCGCCATACAGGAACAGCGGGTTGAATCCCGGGCTGGACGGCCGTTCGGCCACCCGGCGCGCGCAGGCATAGGCAAATTCGTTCGGCTTGCCGACGACGAAAGTATCGAAGGTGAAGCGCGGATCGAGCGGCGCCGCCAGATCGTTGCGATTTTCCGGAACCCGGTCCTCGGCCGCCGGCGCAGCCGGTGCAGCGCCCCGATCGTCGGCGCCCGTCGCGACGTCGGCCGCAACCGAGGGCGACGGAGACACGGCCGCCGGGCCATCGGCGCGGGCGACCTGCAATTCCACCCGGCGGATCTCGGGGATTTCGGCATTCCACAGCGTGCTGAGACGATCGCCATATTGGCTGCGCACCCAGTCGCGCAGGAAACGGGTGGGCAGGTTCAGGGTGATCTCGTCCCCATCGACGGGGCCGATCGTGATCTGCTTCAGCCAGGTCCGGTACTCAACCTCGCCCACTTCGGCCTGCAGCCGGGCGCAGATCCGGGTCCAGTGGATATCGAGGATATTCCGGGCCGACCGAGCCTCCGCGACGGCATCATATCCACCCAATTCGCCCGTCATCCCAACTCCCGGCCGTTCGAGGACATGACTGCCCGGTTGCACGGATAATTCCGCACGGTTGTGTCCAGACACCAAGATATCACCCATCGCGCAGCGCCCGCCTTCCGGCAGGCATTCCCGTTCGACAGGCACAGTTTTCCACCTGCCCGACACCCTGCCGGGTGCGGTCACATCGCTTCACCAATCATTACGACAGGAAGACGCGAATAGTAAGTCACGGGCCGGGCGGAGGCAACGAAAAACTGGAGGACCAGCCGCGCCAAACACCCGAAACCCGGCCAGCCAGACTGACAGGAACTTGCGTAATAAAGCAAAAGCCGGGCCCAGCGCCGAAACGCCTGGCCCGACTTTTACTGAATTTTCACCGTCCACAAACCCGTTACTTTCCCCAAGGAAAATAATACCGGGTCGTCAGCCCATCACGCTGCGGCGATCGCCTTGATGCGGGCGGACAGGCGGGAGAGCTTGCGCGCAACGGTGTTGGCGTGAATGACGCCCTTGCCCGATGCCCGCTGCATTTCCGGCTGGGCCTCGCGCAGGGCGTCGGCCGCCTGCTGCTTGTTGCCGGTCGCGATCGCGGTCTCGACCTTCTTGATGAAGGTGCGCATGCGCGAGACGCGTGCCGTGTTGCGCGCGTTGCGGCGCTCGTTCTGACGGATGCGCTTGCGCGCGGATGCGGTATTGGCCATCGTTCTCAGTTCAGCATAAATCAGGTTACGAAGTCCGCCGCCTGACGTGTGCGGACATCCAGATCAGGCTGGCGATCTAGTCCAAGGCTTCATCCCTCGTCAAGACACGTCTTCGCGGAACAATCATTCTTCGTCACCCGGGATCTGGGTCCGGGGGCAGAAGAAGGTCGAGCGTCCGGCCTGGACGATCCGTACCACACCCCCACAGGCCGTCCCGCCCGGGCAATCCGGACACCCCTGTCCGGCGCGGCCGTAGACGCGCCAGGCATGCTGGAAATAGCCCAGCTCCCCATCCGGCCGGACATAGTCGCGCAGGCTTGATCCCCCCGCCGCGATCGCCTCGCGCAGCACGGCGCGGACCGCCCTGACCAGGGCCGCCTCCTCGCGCTCGTCCAGGGTGCAGGCCAGGCGTGCGGGGTGGATCGACGCGCGGAACAGCGACTCCGACACATAGATATTACCCAGGCCCGCCACGACGGCCTGGTCCAGCAGTGCCGCCTTGATCGACGTGCGGCGCCCGGCCAGGACCTTGTGCAGCCAGCGTTGCGAAAACTGGTTTCCCAGTGGCTCGGGGCCGAGGCGGACCAGCAGGCGGTGCCGGTCCTCGTCCGCGGTGGGCATCAGATCGACCGCGCCGAAGCGCCTGGGGTCGATCAGGCCGAATCGCGCGCCGCTTTCCGTCTCGAAGGCCAGGTGCTCGTGCCGCGCCGGGTCGTCCGGCGGCGCATCCCCCGGCCCCGACAGCAGAACGCGCCCGGACATGCCCAGGTGCAGCAGCAGGGTTTCCCCGCGATCCAGCCGCATCAGGATATATTTGGCCCGCCGCCGGAAATCGACGATCCTGGCCCCGGCCAGGCGCGCGGCCAGCCGCTCGGGGAACGGAAAACGCAGCCCGTCCCGCCGGACCATCGCCCGCGCGATCACCTGGCCTTCGAGATGCAATCGCATCCCACGCATCACTGTTTCGACTTCAGGGAGTTCCGGCATGACCGGATCTGAGGTTATATCCTTGGTCCATGACCGACAATACCATCCAGCCCCCGTTTGCGGACTCCGCAATGCCCCATCCCGCCCACGCGGACACCACCGATTTCGGCTTCCGCGACGTTCCGATCGCCGAAAAGAAACCGATGGTCCGCGCCGTCTTCGACAGCGTGGCCTCGCGGTACGACATCATGAACGACGTCATGTCGCTGGGCATCCATCGGGCCTGGAAGAAGATCTTCATCACGGAACTGGGCGCCCATGCGGACCTGACCCTGCTGGATCTGGCCGGGGGAACGGGCGATATCTCGTTCGGCTGGCTGCGGGCCGGCGGCGGCCAGGCGATCCTGTCGGACATCAATGCCAACATGCTGGCCGTCGGCCGCGGCCGCGCGCTGGAACGCGGCCTGATTTCCAGCCTGCGCTTCGCCGTGATGGACGCCGAGGCCATCCCCCTGCCCGACCGCTCGGTCGACCGGGTGTCCATCGCATTCGGCCTGCGCAACTGCACCGACAAGGACGCGGTCCTGCGCGAGGCGCGGCGCGTCCTGCGTCCGGGCGGGCGGTTTCTCTGCCTCGAATTCTCGCGCGTGCAGGTGGCGGCGCTGTCGCCGGTCTATGATGCATGGTCCTTCCAGGTGCTGCCCCGGATGGGGGCCGCGATCGCCGGCGACCGCGAAAGCTACCAGTACCTCGCCGAAAGCATCCGCATGTTCCCCGACCAGGAGACCCTGGCCGGCATGATGCGCGACGCGGGGCTGGAACATGTCTCGTACCGCAATCTGTCGGGCGGGATCGCGGCCATCCATTCGGGCTGGCGGATCTGACCGTGACGCCGCACGCCCCCGCACCCGACGGGCGGTCAGTCCTGCTGATCGTCTGCGGGGGCATTGCGGCCTATAAAAGCCTGGAACTGATTCGCCTGCTGACGGCGCGGGGCGTGCGCGTGCGCGTGGTGCTGACGGCGGCCGGCGCGCAATTCGTGACCCCGCTCAGCCTCCAGGCCCTGACGGGCGAGCGCGTCTTTTCCGACCTGTTTTCCCTGACCGACGAAAGCGAGATGGGGCATATCGTCCTGTCGCGCGCTTGCGACCTTCTGGTGGTATGCCCGGCGACGGCGGACATCCTGGCCCGGATGGCGGTCGGAATGGCCGACGACCTGGCCACCACGCTGCTGCTGGCGACCGACAAGCCGGTCATGGTCGCACCGGCGATGAACGTGCGGATGTGGGACCACCCGGCCACGCAGGCCAACATGGCGACCCTGCGGGCCCGCGGGGTAGCGGTGGTGGGGCCGGAGGTCGGCCTGATGGCCTGCAACGAGACCGGACCCGGACGGCTGGCCGAACCGCCCACGCTGGCCGATGCCATCTTCCGGCATCTGGACCACGGCGCCGCGGCCGGGCCCTCTCTCGCCGGGCGCCATGCCCTTGTCACCGCCGGGCCGACGCATGAGCCGATCGACCCGGTGCGCTACCTGGCCAACCGCTCGTCCGGCCGCCAGGGCTATGCCATCGCCGCCGCGCTGGCCGCGCGTGGCGCGCGCGTCACCCTGGTCAGTGGCCCGGTGGATCTGCCGCCGCCGCCGGGCATCGACGTGCGGCGGGTCGAAACCGCCACCCAGATGCTGGCGGCGTGCCGGGCCGCCCTGCCCTGCGATATCGCCGTCTGCACCGCCGCCGTCGCCGACTGGCACGTCGCCAACCCCACCGACCGCAAGATGAAGAAGGCCCCGGGAGCCACCGCCCCCGTCCTGACCCTGGCGCCCAACCCGGATATCCTGGCGCACCTTGCCGCCGCCGGGCCGGCGCGCCCGGCCCTGGTGGTCGGCTTCGCGGCCGAAACCCATGACCTGGAGCGGTACGCGGCGGCGAAGCGCGTGGCGAAGGGATGCGACTGGATCGTCGCGAACGACGTGCGGCCCGAAACCGGTATCATGGGTGGCGCGGAAAACGAGATCGTCCTGATCTCCGCCGACGGCTCCGAACGCTGGCCCAGACTGACGAAAGAGGCCGTGGCGCAGCGCCTGGCGCAACGGATCGCCGAATATTTTTCCCCCGACCGGAGTCCCGCATGACCGCCCCCACCGTCCCTGTCGCCGTCCGACGCCTGCCCCATGCCGAGGGCTTGCCCCTGCCGACCTATGCGACGGCCGGTGCCGCGGGCATGGATTTCCTGGCCGCGGTCGCCTCGCCCGTCATCGTCGCGCCAGGCACCCGCGTCCTGGTCCCGACCGGCCTGTGCATCGCCCTGCCGGCGGGATATGAACTGCAGGTCCGCCCGCGTTCGGGACTGGCCCTGAAGCACGGGATCACCCTGCCCAACACGCCCGGTACGATCGACGAGGATTATCGCGGGGAAATCGGCATCATCCTGCTGAATACCGGCACCGAGGCGGTGACGATCGAGCGCGGCATGCGCATCGCCCAGGGCGTGCTGGCCCCCGTCGTCCGCGCCGGCTGGCACGAGGTCGGGACACTGGATGAAACGGCGCGCTCGGGCGGCGGATTCGGCAGCACGGGAACGGCGGCCCCCGCAGCCTGAGGCCAGGCGCGCCGCCAATAGAGCAGGAAAGTTAGGTTCATGACGGCGAGCACGCTCCCCGCCCAGACGTCCCGCCAGGGCCGCCCCAACCTGTTCGACCTCGCCGCCCTGCTGTGCCTCATGGGGCTGGCCGTCCTGCTGGCCTCGGCCGGCCGCCACATGCTGGCGCCCCTGTCCGCGCCCAACGCGGCGACCATCCATCTGGACCCCTCCTGGCTGCCCGGATATGCCGTGCGGACTACGCTGCGCATGTTCGCGGCCCTGATGGCCTCCCTGCTGTTCACCTTCACCTACGCCGTCTGGGCGGCCAAGAGCCGCCGCGCGGGGCTGATCCTGATCCCGGTGCTGGACGTGCTGCAATCCGTCCCGATCCTGGGGTTCCTGACCTTCACGGTCGTGTTCTTCATGGGGTTGTTCCCCGGCCAGGTCATGGGGGCCGAACTGGCGGCGATCTTCACGATCTTCACCAGCCAGGCCTGGAACATGGCCTTCAGCATGTATCAGTCCCTACGCAGCATCCCGCCCGACCTGGAGGAAGTGGCGCGCGGGTTCCGCCTGACATCCTGGCAGAAATTCTGGCGGCTGGAGGTCCCGTTCGCGGTGCCCGGGCTGGTGTGGAACGCCATGATATCGATGTCGGGCGGCTGGTTCATGGTGGTGTATTCCGAGACGATCACCGTCGGGAATACCGACGTCCTGCTGCCCGGTATCGGGTCGTATGTCGGCACCGCCATCGCCCAGCGCAACCTGTGGGCGGTGCTTTACGCCATCGTCACGATGCTGGTGGTCATCTTGGGATACGACCAGCTGGTCTTCCGCCCGCTGGTCGCGTGGTCGTCGCGTTTCGCCACCTCGACGATCGACGTGCGCTCGGGCGGCGACCCCTGGATGCTGGTGCTGCTGCGCCGCACCGCCCTGCTGCGGCGGGTGACGGATTCGATCGGCAACGGGCTGACGGCGATCGGCGGCCTGCCGCTGGGGCGGCGCCCGTCGGATGCCCGCCGCCCCAAATTGCGGGTGCCCGAACGCGTGAAGGACGCGGGGTGGGCCACGTTGCTGACCGGACTCTGCGCCGTCGCGGCCTGGCAGGTCTGGCAGTACGTCCACGCCACGTTCCCGCTGGCCGAGATCTGGCATGTCATCGGCCTGGGCGGGCTGACCCTGATCCGGGTGATCGCGATGGTGCTGCTGGCCTCGCTGATCTGGGTGCCGGCGGGGGTATGGCTTGGGCTGGACGCAACGCGGGCCCGCCGCACGCAGTTCGTCGCGCAGTTCATGGCGGCCTTTCCCGCCAACCTGTTCTTCCCGATCTTCGTGGTGGTCATCGTTCATTTCCACTTGGCCAGCGACATCTGGCTGACGCCGCTGATGATCCTTGGAACGCAGTGGTACATCCTGTTCAACGTGGTGGCCGGGGCGGCGTCCTACCCCGCCGACCTGCTGGAGGTCGCACGCAGCCTGCATGTGGGCGGGCGCCTGTGGTGGCTGCGGGTGATCCTGCCCGGCATCGTCCCCTATTACATCACCGGGGCGATCGCGGCATCGGGCGGCGCCTGGAACGCCGCCATCGCCGCCGAGGTCGCCAACTGGGGCGATGTCCATCTGGCGGCCCACGGGCTGGGCGCCTACATCGCCCACGCCACCCTGCGCGGCGATACCGCGCATGTCGGGCTGGGCATGACGGTCATGGCCGCCTTCGTCCTGCTGTTCAACCGCGCGATCTGGCGTCCGCTTGCCGAATATGCCCGTCGCCATTTCACCTTCAGCTGAGGCCCCACGTGATGCCCCATGCGATGCCCCTGGCCGCCGCCGCACCCGCCGGCCAGGAACATGACGAACTGATCCGTATCGTCGGCTGCCGGCAGGCCTATCACAAGGAAAGCGCGGCCGACCTGGTGGTGCTGGACGACGTGCACCTGACCTTGCGATCCGGCGAGATCGTCGGGTTGCTGGGGCGTTCGGGGTCCGGCAAATCCACCCTGCTGCGCATCATCGCGGGCCTGCTGCCGCCGACATCGGGCGAGGTCTTGTGGAAGGGGCGCGAACTTGACGGCCCCGCGCCGGGCATCGCGATGGTCTTCCAGTCCTTCGCGCTGTTCCCCTGGTTGACCGTGCAGAAGAATGTCGAACTGGGGCTGGAGGCAAAGGGCGTGCCGGCGGCCGAGCGCGAACGCCTGGCCGAAAACGCCATCGACCTGATCGGCCTGGGCGGATACGAAAACGCCTATCCAAAGGAATTGTCGGGCGGCATGCGCCAGCGTGTCGGCCTGGCCCGGGCGCTGGTCGTGCATCCCGACCTGCTGCTGATGGACGAACCATTCTCGGCGCTGGACGTGCTGACGGCGGAAAACCTGCGCACCGACCTGATCGAACTGTGGGCCGAACGCCGCCTGCCCATCAAATCGGTGCTGCTGGTGACGCACAATATCGAGGAGGCGGTGCTGATGTGCGACCGCATCCTGGTCTTTTCGTCCAATCCGGGACGGGTGGCGCATGAACTGATGGTGCCGTTCGCCCATCCCCGCAATCGCGAGGACCCCGCCTTCCGGCAGGTGGTGGACCGGATCTACGCGCTGATGACCCGTCGCGCGCCCATCGTCTCGGAAGCCGAACTGCCCGGCGAGGAAGGCCCCCTGCCGGTCCCGGTGGCCCAGATCGCCCTGCCCTCGCTGCCTATCAACACCATGGTGGGCATGATGGAGACACTGGCGGCCGATCCGCTGGACGGGCGGGCGGACCTGCCGCTGCTGGCGTCGCGGCTGCAACTGGAGCTGGACGACCTGTTTCCGCTGGGCGAATCGCTGCAACTTCTGGAATTCGCCGAACTGGAAGACGGCGACATCATCCTGACACAGGAAGGCGCCCGCTTCGTCCAGAGCACACATGACGAACGCAAGCACATCCTGTGGCACAGCCTGCTGCACAATATTCCGCTGGTCCGCACGATCCGCGCCGTCCTGGACGAACGGCCGAACCATCGTGCCAGCGCCGAACGCTTCCGCGACGAACTGGAGGACAGCATGTCCCCCGACTACGCCAAGCAGACGCTGCAGACGCTGATCGGCTGGTCCCGCTACGCCGAATTGTTCGATTTCGACGAGGAAGCCGATCAGTTGTTCCTGGACGAGGAAACCTCGTAGACGCGACGCGCCCCGCCGGTCAGCGGCGCGCCAGCGCCAGCCGGTCGTGGAACAGGCGCCGCACCTTCGCGACCTTCGGCGAGATCACGGCGACGCAGTAACCGCGTTCCGGATGTTTGGCGAAATAATCGTGATGATAGGGCTCGGCCTCGTAGAACCGCTCCAGCGGACGGATCTCGGTAACGATCGGGTCGGGCCACAGGCCGGAAGCCGCGATTTCGTCCCGCACGGCGCGGGCGGCGCGTTCCTGCGCCGCATCCGTGCAGAAGATCACCGAACGATACTGGGTGCCGACATCCGCACCCTGCCGGTCCGGCGTCGTCGGGTCATGCAGGGTGAAGAAGATCCGCAGCAGGTCCGCATAGGGCAGAATGTCCGGATCGAACCCCACCCGGACGATTTCGGCATGTCCCGTCCGGCCTGTGCAGACGTCCTCGTACGTCGGGTCCGGCCGGATGCCGCCGGCATAACCCGGCGCCAGGTCCAGCACCCCGTCCAGTTCCCGCAGCATCGCCTCGATGCACCAGAAACATCCCCCGCCCAGATAGGCGACATCCCGGCGGGACGCGCCGTGCGTCGTATGGTCCGTCATCCGAATCCCCCGTCCCGATCATCTGGCCCGTCCATCAACATGTGATGGCGCGCACCGGATTAAAAGAGAAGTGATGGTGACGAATGCCCCCTCGATCAGGCGATGCGGGCCAGGGCTGCATCCAGCCGGGCGCGCTCGCCCTGCTGCTGGGCCAGGCGGTCGCGATTTTCCTCGACGACCTCAGGCTTGGCACGCGCGATGAAATCCGCGTTGCCCAGCTTGCGCTCGACCTTCGCGATTTCGTCGTCGATTTTCCGGCGCTCCTTTTCCAGGCGCTGGCGCTCCTGCGACAAATCGATGATCCCGGCCAGCGGAATAACCAGCGTCGCCTCGTCCACCACCAGCTGCGCCGCGCCCTGCGGCATCTCGCCCGCCAGCACCGTGACCTCGGACACCCGGGCCATGCGGCCGATCGCCTCGGCCCAGCGTCCGGCCCGCTCCACCGTCGCCGGCGCGGCGTCACGCAGCAGCACGGGCGCCAGGCGCGACGGCGGCACGTTCATTTCGGCGCGCACGGTACGAATCGCCGAAATGAACCGCACGACCCAGTCCAGTTCGGCGGCAGCCTCCTCGGCGCCATCCGGGCGGACGGCTTCGGGCCATGCGGTGGCCATCAGGCTGCCGGGCACGCCGAACCCGAACTGCGCCCACAGGTCGTCGGTGACGAACGGCATCACCGGCTGGAGTATCCGCAGGATCACGCCCAGCACATGGGCCGCGACCGCGCGGATTTCCGCCGCCTGCGCCGCATCGTCGCCATTGAACACGGGCTTGGCGAATTCCAGGAACCAGTCGCAGAAGCAATTCCAGACGAAGCGGTAGCAGGTCGCCGCATATTCATCGAAACGGAAGGACTCCAGCGCCGCATTGGCCTCGACGGTCGCGCGCGCGGCCTCGTCCAGGATCCAGCGGCCGAGCGCCGACGTCGCGTCCTGGGGGCGGAAGCCGTCGACCGGCTTCACCCCGTTCATCTCGCAGAACCGCGCGGCATTCCAGATCTTGGTGACGAAGGAGCGATGTTCCTCGATCCGCTTCTGCCCCAGCTTGACGTCGCGGCCCAGGCCGGTCAGCGCGCAGATCGTAAAGCGCATGGCATCGGCGCCGTACTGGTCGATCATCTCCAGCGGGTCGATGCCGTTGCCCTTGCTCTTGGACATCTTCTGGCCGCGCTCGTCGCGGACCAGCCCGTGGATGAAGACCTTGCGGAACGGCACGTCGTCCATGAAATGCAGGCCCATCATCATCATCCGGGCCACCCAGAAGAAGATGATGTCGAATCCCGTCACCAGCACGTCGGTCGGGTAGTAGCGCGCCAGGTCCGCCGTGCGCTCCGGCCAGCCCAGCGTGGAAAACGGCCAGAGAGCCGAGGAGAACCACGTGTCCAGCACGTCCTCGTCCCGGCTCAGGGCCTCGTCGCAGCCATAATGCGCCTGGGCCTGCGCCTGGGCATCGGCCTCGTCCCGCGCCACGAAGACATGTCCGTCCGGGCCGTACCAGGCCGGAATACGGTGTCCCCACCAGAGCTGCCGGCTGATGCACCAGGGCTGGATTTCACGCATCCAGGCGAAGAACGTGTTTTCCCACTGCTGCGGCACGAACTGCACGCGGCCGGTCTCCACCGCCGCGATCGCCGGGCCGGCCAGGGTCGCAGCATCGCAATACCACTGGGTGGTCAGGCGGGGTTCGACCACCGCCCCGCTGCGCTCGGCATGCGGGATCTGGTTGCGGTGCGGCTCGATCTTCTCCAGCCAGCCCAGGCGGTCCAGTTCCTCGACCATGGCCTTGCGCGCCTGGTCGCGCGGCAGGCCGTCCAGCCCCCGCACGAACTGCGGATCCGCCAGCCCGTCCTCGACCCGCAGATCGCCCTCGATCTCGGCCAGCGTGATGCGGGCGTCGGCGTCCAGCACGGTGGGCATCGCCAGATTGTGGCGGCGTCCGACCTCGAAATCGTTGAAATCGTGCGCGGGCGTGATCTTGACCGCGCCGCTGCCCTTTTCAGGGTCCGAATGCGTGTCCGCGACGACGGGGATGCGCCGGCCCGTCAGCGGCAGGACCAGCGACCGGCCGATCAGGTCGGCATAGCGTTCGTCCTCGGGATGCACGGCAACCGCCATGTCGCCCAGCATCGTCTCGGGCCGGGTGGTCGCCACGGTGATGGTGCGGCCCGGCTCGCCCTCGACGGGATAGCGGATGTACCACAGGCTGCCCTGGATTTCGCGATTCTCGACCTCCAGATCCGAAATCGCGGACCGGAAGGCCGGGTCCCAGTTCACCAGCCGCCGGTCCCGGTAGATCAGCCCCTGGCGATACAGGGTGACGAAGACCTCGCGCACGGACTGCGACAGGCCGTCGTCCATGGTGAAGCGTTCACGCGGCCAGTCCAGCGAGGCCCCCAGCCGGCGCAACTGCGTCGTGATGCCGCCGCCCGATTCCGCCTTCCATTGCCACACGCGCTGCTCGAACGCCTCGCGGCCCATCGCCTGGCGCGAGGTACCTTCCTTCTGCAAGGTGCGTTCGACCACCATCTGCGTCGCGATGCCGGCATGGTCGGTGCCCGGCTGCCACAGGGTGTCGCGCCCCTGCATGCGCCGCCAGCGGATCAACGTGTCCTGCAACGTCATGGTCAGCGCGTGGCCGACATGCAGCGTGCCGGTCACGTTCGGCGGCGGGATCATGATCGTATAGGGCTGGGCGTCGCTGCCCGGATCGGCGGCGAACGCGCCATTCCGTTCCCAGAGCGCATATAATGTCGGTTCGATCTCGCCGGGCGAGAAAGACTTGTTCAGCATCGCGAAAGCCAGACCTAACTTGATGAATAGCCGGCGGGATACGCCCCGTGTCCGCCGCTTATACCGAAAACCGGACCGAAAGAAACGATCGCGGCTTTCCGGCCATCGTCGGGGCGGTCGGAGGATTCGGAGTCCATTTGTGAATCCGGTCTGGCGCGAGAGCGCCCTGAAAAGGGCGCGTCCGTCGTGTGTTTTCGAGCATCGAAGCGGAGCGGCCTTGCTGGCCGTGAGCATCGAAGCGCAGAAAACGCGCGTCGGATCGCCGCCAGACCGGATTCACAAACGGACTCTCAGCGCCCGGGCTGATCCGTCGCGTGGTCGCTGATGCCCCACAGCCGGTCCTTGACCGCCTTGTAATAGGCGGTCTCGTCATAGCGCGGGACGTCCAGTTTCAGATCGACCGACGTCAGGCGCCCGATGGCCGCCGCCACGCCGTACGACGCGGTGACGAGGTTGCTCAGGCTCTGCACCAGCGCCACCTGGGCCTGGAGCAGCGTCTGCTGCTGCTGCAGGACCTCCAGCGTCGTGCTGGTGCCGACGATGGCCTGGCGCTCCACCCCATCCAGGGCGACGATGTTCGATGAGATGGCGGTACGGTTGCTGTCGATCGAGGCCTTGTAGGCCACCAGCTTCTGCCAGTTGGACGACGCGAGCTGCAACGCCGCGCGCCGCTGGATATCGACGGCGCGATGCGCCTCGGTGGCCTGCTGGCGTGCCTGGCGAACGGCCGCATATTCCGATCCGCCCTGATAGATCGGGACCTGGAAATTCAGCAGCGCGTATTTCTCGTCGTTCAGGGACCGGCCGCTGCTCTGGTTGCTGCCGTGCGTGTAGGCGGCCTCGGCCGTCACCTTGGGCAGGATGGCGGCCAGGGCGACGGACACCGCATCCTTCTGCGAGGCCTCGGTAAACAGCGCATTGACCACGTTGGGATTGTTCTGGACCGCCTGCGCGATCGCCTCGTTCTGCGATTTCACCGGTAGCACCAGGGGTTGCGGCGGCACCAGGTTGGACGGCGGCGCCATGCCCACGATCTGCATATAGGTCGCCTGCGCGGTCTGCAACGTTCCCTCGGCTTCCTGCCGGGCGGCGCGGGCGCTGGCCAGCGCGGCCTCGGCCTGGGCCACGTCGGTGCGCGTGATCTCGCCGACGCGAAAACGCTCGCTGGTGGCGCGAAGCTGTTCCTGAAGCACCTTCTCGTTGTTGATGTTCAGCTGCAGAAGCTGTTCGTCCTCGATCACGCCCACATAGGCGCTGACCACATCGGTGAAGACCTGCTGCTCGGTTGCGATCAGGTTCGCCCGCTCGGCCATCACCTGATTGACGGCCTTGTGGGTGCTGGCCGTTGTACGGCCGCCCGAATAGAGCGGCTGGGAAATGGTGACCCCGCCGTTGTAGCCCGGCACGTCGAAGCGGCGATCGTATCCGGCATACCCCTCCTGCCGCGCCACCGAGTTGGTGCCGGTGAAATAGGTCAGGTTCATGTTGCCGGTGACCGTGGGCCGCCAGCCGGCCAGCGCGGTCGGCACCTGCTCGTCGGTCGCACGCAGGGTCGCGCGTTCCCGCTGCAGGGTCGGGTTGGTCAGATAGGCGGCAGCCAGCGCTTCCTGCAACGTATGGGGCACGAAGGTCGGCGACCCGCTGCCGTCATAGCGCTGGGCCAGGGCGGTGCCGCCGCACAGCAGGGCGGCCATTCCGGCCCCGATCCCGCAGGTTCGCTTCATCGTCCCCTCCCAGTGTCCCGACCATCGCCACCCATTACGCTACCCAAGGTTGTAGACGACATTTCGATACACGGAAAAGGATTTGCATGATCGTCGCGCGATACGGCAGTTCAGAAGGCGAAGACGGGGGCCGGCACCAGTTCCGGCAGCAACGGCAGCGCCACGTCGAAGACCGGCCGGACGCCTACGCCGTGCGCCGTGCGTTCGGCGACGCTGGCCGAGGCGACCCCGCCCTCGGGCCAGATCACGCAGACGATACGGCCCTTGTCCGCCAGTTGGGCCGGCAGGGCCGGCGGGATGTCGCGCACCGCGCCGTCAATCAGGATCACATCGAACGGCGCGCCGGCCGCATCGCCCGATGCCAGGGCGCCGTCGCGCCAGACCACCTGCGGCGCCTCGGCCGCACAGAAGGCCTTGCCGATGGTGCTAAGGGCCGAATCCGATTCGAGGGCCACCACATGAAGGCCGAGCCGGGCCAGCAGGGCCGGCACGTACCCCGTCCCCGCGCCGACGACCAACGCGCGCTGGCCCGGTTGCGGGGCCGCGATCTGCACCATCCGGCCGACGATCCGCGGTTCGGTCAGGACGCGCCCGCCCCCGATTTCCAGGCTCTGGTCGGCATAGGCGAAGGGGCGCAGCGGAGCGGGCATGCAGCGTTCGCGCGGCAGGTCGCGCATGATGGCGATGATCCGCGGATCGTTGATCTGGACCGGGCGGATCTGGGCATCCACCATCCTCTGCCGCGCGGCGTCGTAATCGAGGGCGAATTCTTCAAGCGCGGACTGGTTCATGACACTCCCTTCACTGCTGTCCCGACGGCGCCGGCATGCGCGCGCGACGTCCCTGGCCGAAGGTTCCCCGGCGAAGACAGTTTTATGGCCGCTCGGCCCGTCTGCCTAGCAGGCCGTGCGCACACAACGGCTTGACCGCGCCGAAGAGAGAGTGGATATAGCCAACGCGCCCGGTCAGGTCCGGTGGCAGAATGGTGATGCAGCGGACTGCAAATCCGCGAATGTGGGTTCGATTCCCGCCCGGACCTCCAAGCGATCTTCCCAGATCATCGCATATAGTGACGAAAGCCTGGTTTCCCGGGTTTTTTCCGCATTCATCATGTTCCCTGAACGCGCGCGACTACGCGCTGAAACACACCGCGATCGAGGGATCTTCGTGGCGACGCCCGGTTCCTGCCCGCACATGCAAGGCGGGGCCCGGCCACACGGCCAAGAACGCAACGCCGCCACAAAAAATAATATAGTCCGCCGAAGGGCGCCCTCAATTCGAATCCGAGCGAGTGGCCGCTGGCACCGACGCCGAACGCCCTGCCGGCGTGCGTCAGGCGAAGCGTTCGGCGAATGCCGCCGCCGCCCCGAACAATCCCGGCTGCGGATGGGTGATCAGTTTCACCGGCATGTCCGCCATCAGCGATTCGAAACGCCCCTTGGCCACGAATCGCTCGGCGAATCCGGAATTGGGCAGATGGTCCGCCAGCCGCAGGCCCAGCCCGCCGGCGATGACGACGCTGCTTCCGCCCTGGGCCAGGGCCAGATCGCCCGCAACGGCCCCCAGGGCCAGGCAGAACCGCTCCAGCGCCGCGGACGCCATGTGGTCGCGGCCTTCCAACGCGCGGGTCCACAATTCCTTGTCGTCGCGCGTATGCACCGACTGGCCTTCGATCTCGGCAATCGCCTCGTACAGATTGACCAGCCCCGGTCCGGATACGATGCGCTCGGCCGACACCCGGCGATAGCGCCGCCGCAGGCGCTGCAGGATCTGGTCTTCCACCTGGTCGAGCGGCGAGAAATCGACATGCCCGCCCTCGGTCTCGCACACCAGGTAGCGCCCGTCCCGCCGCACGACATAGGCCGACCCCAGGCCCGTCCCCGGCCCTACGATCGTGGTCACGCCCGATTCCGCGAACGGACGATCGGGGCCGCAGAGATGACGCAGATGCGAGGCATCCACCTGGGCCACGGCGTGGCCGACCGCGCCGAAATCGTTGACCAGCACGTGTTCGTCGACACCCAGCTTCGCACCGAGCTGCGCGGGCTGGATGATCCACGGATTGTTGGTCAGCTTCAGAATATCGCCCTGCACCGGGCAGGCGACGGCGATCCCCGCCGCGCGCGGCAGGCTCTGGCCGATCTGGCGGGCGAAGGCCTCCCACGCCAGTTGCAGGCTGGCGTGCTCGGCACATCTCAGGGTCGTGGCCTCGCCCAGGCTGACCACCCGCCCGCAATCCACCGTGGCGATGGCGAAACGCGCGTGGGTCCCGCCGATATCGACCGCTACGATCTCTCTCATGTCTTCACAGGCTCCGTGGCATCATTCTGTCGGACGCGCAGCCTTTCGCCGCAGCCGCCCGGTGCACATTATTGTTATTCGTTCCGTGTCCGATTCCCGTCCCGCGCCGTCAAGTCCGGAATCGAATCAGCCGGGCGCGGCCGCCGGGGTGTCAGGATGCCGGACGCGGCGCCTGATCGGCCTTCAGCCGGCGCAGAATGCCGTCGCGGATCGGGCGCGGCATGATGATATCGAGAAAACGCAGCACCGAGAACAGCCGCGGGAAAACCAGATGAGCCCGGTTTTCCTCGATCGCGCGCGCGATCAGCCGCGCCGACGCCGGCGCGGTCTGCAGGAAGGGCTTGGCGCTGCTGACCCGGCGGCTCATGGGCGTATCGACGAAGCCGGGCGACACCAGCGTCACCCCGACCCCATAGCCCGACAAGCCGTTCCGCAGCGCCTCGGCAAAGCGCATCAGCCCCGCCTTGGACCCCGAATAGGCCGGGGCGAACGGCAGGGCATGAAACGCGGCGACCGAGCCCAGCATGGCGATATGCCCCCCGCCGCGCGAGACCATGCGCTCGGCCCCCGCCGTGGCGATGGCCGAGGGCGTGGCGTAATTGACCAGGCCGAGTTCCAGCACGGTCTCGGCATCCTCGGTGCGCGCCGCGTTCTGGCGCATGTCGCCCAGGCCGGCCGCCAGCACCAGCAGATCGACCGGGTGGCGGTCATCGTCGGCCCTGAACGCCGCGATCGCCCCCCCGCCATCGCGCAGGTCCAGCACCCGCGTCCGCGCGCCCGCGCCGAGGGCGCGGCAATCGCGGGCCACCTGCTCCAGACGGTGGGCGTCCCGTCCCCATAGGATCAGCGTCCGATCCGACCGGGCGTAGAAGCGGGCCAGTTCAGCGCCAATCCCGCTGGACGCCCCGGTAATGAGGACCGTCGTGGGATCGAATCGTGTTTCGCCGTTCGGGCGCGCTCTGGCCATCGGGACCCCTTCCTTCGCTGCTTTCCATTACGTCGGGATATGCGGCCATGGCGACCACGGCCGCGCCTGCTTCAGGTCCGGCAGGCCTCACATGGCGCAGGATGTCGGCTTTTTCGGGGCACGAAGATCGACCCGCCGGGCCTGAGACCCATCAGAAATGGCTCCATCCGGTCCGATCCAGGGTCAGCGGCCGCCCCGATGCGTCATGGACCGCCACGCCCTGCGTGCCGGCCTCGAACTGCCCGATCCGGGTGACCGGAACGCCACGCGCGGCCGCGGCGCGCAGCAACGCAGCCTCATGCGACGGGGGCACCGCCAGCAGCAGCTCATAATCGTCGCCGCCCCCCAGGCAGACCGGCAGCCACGCCGCCCCGGCCTGACGGGCCGCCTGGGACAGCGGCACCAGCGATGCGTCGATCCTTGCCCCGATCCCGCTTTCCCGCGCCAGATGCCCCAGATCCTGCACCAGCCCGTCGGAGATATCCATGGCCGCCGAGGCGATGCCGCCCAGTCCCAGGCCCAGCCGGGGTTCCGGCAGGCGATAGCGGTGGGCCAGCACGCCCGCCGGATCATCCAGTTCGCCCCGCAGCGCCCGCAGACCCAGCGCCCCGTCCCCGATGGTGCCGGTCACCCACACGCCGTCGCCATCGCGGGCGCCGTTGCGCCGCAATGCCCGCCCACGCGCCACATGGCCCAGGATGGTCAGCGACAGGACCAACGGCCCGGCCGTGCCGGTCGTATCCCCGCCCAGCAGGGTCACGCCGTACCGGGCCTGGTCGTCATGCAGGCCGGCGGCGAATCCTGCGAACCAGTTGTCGTCCCGGCCGGGCGGCCGCGAGACCGACAGCAGATAGCCCAGGGGGGTCGCATCCATCGCCGCCAGATCGGACAGGTTGCAGCGCAGCAGTTTGCGCCCCACCGTGTCCGCCGGGTCGTCCGGCAGGAAATGGACCCCTTCCACCATGGTGTCGAGGGCGATCACCAGATCCCGCCCGGCCGGCGGCCGCACAAGCGCCGCGTCATCCGCAAGGCCCAGCGCACCTTCGCCGGCCAGCGGCTGGAAATGCCGCCGGATGAACCCGAATTCAGGCGGAAGCGGGGCGTCCGGCGTCCCGGCAGGGTCGGAAGGCATCGGCCACCCCCTGGTATCAGGCCTCGTCGGTCTCGGGGACCGGGGCGGCCGGTACCTCACGCAGGCGGCGGGCCATGGCGTCCAGCACGCCGTTGACCATCTTCGGTTCATCGCCCGAGAAGAACCCGTGCGCGATGTCGAGATATTCGTTGAGGATCACCCGGGTGGGCACGCCCTCGACCGCGGCCAGTTCCGCCCCGGCGGCGCGCAGCACGGCGCGCAGGACCGGGTCCAGCCGCGCAACCGGCCATGTGAGCGGCAGCAGATCAACGATCAGGGCATCGACCTGTTCCTGCCGCGCCACCGCCGCGCGGATGACCTGCTCGAACAATTGCACGTCGGCCTGGGGCACCTGCCCGTCTTCATATTCCGCCGTCCCGGGCGCAGTGCTGAGGCGGTGCCGCACGAACTGCGCGATCACGGTCTCGGGGGCGTCGCCCCCCTGTTCGATCTGGAACAGCGCCTGCACGACCGCGACGCGCGATGCGGTGCGGGACCGGGGCTTCTGCCGGGTCGTGTCTTCGTCCTGTGCGCCGTTCATACGCGTGTCTCCTGCATGCCGCGATTCCGCCAATGGCGGCTTCATCGCCTCTTTACGTCGCCAGGTCCATAGCCGCCGGCCACGACGGGACGAAGGGCCGTGCCGTCGGCGGCCGGAGCGTCCCGGACCAGGGTGCCGGGAATCGACTCCAGAATGGCAGCGAAATCCTTGGTTTCACGAAAATCCCAATGCACGCTGGCAAAGCGGATGTAGGCCACCACGTCGACCTCGCGCAGCGTGTCCATGACCAGCTTGCCGATATCACGGGACGGAATATCGGTCTCGCCCGACGCCTCCAGCTGGCGGACCAGCCCGTTGACGATCCGTTCGATCCGCTCGTCGTCCACTGGGCGCTTGCGCAGCGCCACGCGGACGGACCGCGCCAGTTTGTCACGCTCGAAGGGTACGCGGCGGCCATCGACCTTCACGACGAACAGGTCGCGAAGCTGCACCCGCTCGATCGTGGTGAAACGCTGGCTGCACGACGCGCAGATCCGCCGCCTGCGGATGGCGGCACCGTCCTCGTGCGGGCGGCTGTCCTTGACCTGGGTGTCGTCGTGTCCACAAAAAGGGCATCGCATGCGTACGGCAATCCTGACCGGCGTTCGTCCTGCCCCGAGATGCGCATGAAATCGGCAGGACGCAAGCCCGCCCCCGCGATCCAGCCGTGCGATCCACGGGTTTCGCCCGACCAGGGCTTGCTGATACCCTTGGCGAAAACATACCGGCAAGGAGACCCATCATGACGCGACACGGCCGGTTGCCCCGACTGTTCGGCCAACTGCCCGCTCTGGCCCTGTTCCTGCCCTTGACCCTGCTGGCCGGACCACGCGCGATCCTGCCGGCCCGGGCGGCCGGGGCGCCGACGTCGATTCCCGGACAGGCCAGCGCCGCCGGCGACATCGAGGTCCGCGATGCATGGTTGCAGATCATCCGTCCCGAACGACAGATTGCCGGCGGATATTTCACGATCGAGAACCGGGGCACCGACGCCCATATGCTGACCGGCGTGACCGCTACCGCCTGCCGCGACATGTTCGCCCATCATACCGAACAGGAAAGCACCAGCGAAACCGCCACGCTGTTCACCCACATGGCCCTGCCCGCACAGACCACGCTGGTGTTTCCGCCCGGCGGGTATCACCTGATCTGCCGGGGCTATGACGGAACACTCCAGCCGGGGCGGAGCATTCCCGTGATCTTTCACTTCCTGGGGGGCACGACACGGACCGTGGCCTTTGAGGTCCGCCCTGCGCCGGATACCGCCGACACCGCGCCCTGAGCACGCACCGGGCGCCCTATTCGCCCGCCTTCGCCAGGACCTGCAGCACGGCGGCGCCGTACCGGTCCAGCTTCGACGCGCCCACCCCCTTGATTCGCCCCAGCGCGTCCAGCGTCGCCGGACGTTCCATTGCGATGTCATGCAGCACGACGTCGTGGAAGATCACATACGGCGGAATTTCCTGCTCCCGCGCCTCGCCCAGACGCCAGGCGCGCAGGGCGGCGAACGGGGCCTCGGCCTCGGGCGGCAGGGATACGGCCGGCCGTGTGCCACTGGGCGCCCGGGCCGCGCGCGCCCCGCCGGCTTTCAGGTCGTCGGTCGCGTCCTCGCGCAGCATCAGCTTCTGCTCGCCGCGCAGGATGGGGCGCGCGACTTCCTGATTCAGGGCCAGCGCATTGTAATCGCCGGTGACGCGAATGGCGCCCCGGGCGATCAGCTGCCGGATCACCCCGCGCCAGAACAGCTCGGGCCGGTCCTTGCCGACGCCGAAGACGCCCAGCCGGTCATGGCCGTGGCGGCTGGCCATCTCGCTGTCCTTGCCGCGCAGGACCGAGGCGACATGCACCGCCCCGAATTTCTGGCCGATCCGATAGATCGCGGACAGAACCTTCTGGGCCTCGACCGTGCCGTCGAACGAGGCAACGGGGTTGCGGCAATTGTCGCAATGCCCGCACGGGCCGGCCAGCGTCTCGCCGAAACAGGACAGCAGCGCCTGCGTGCGGCAGCCGGTCGTTTCGGTCAGCGCAATCATGGCTTCCAACCGCGCACTCATGATCCGCTGCTGGGCCTCGGGCGCGCTGGATTGTTCCAGCCAGTGCCGCGCGCGCGCGATATCGTCGCCGCCGTACAGCAGGACGGTCTCCGACTTCTCGCCATCGCGGCCGGCGCGGCCGATCTGCTGGTAATAGCCTTCGGGCGAGGACGGCATGTCCAGATGCACGACCGTGCGCACGTCCGGACGGTCGATCCCCATGCCGAAGGCGATGGTCGCCACGATCACCACCGGCTCGCCGGACCGGAACCGGGCCAGCGCCGCGCGCTTCTCGATCGGCGGCAGGCCGGCATGGAACGGCAGGGCGGGCCAGTCGCGCTCACGCAGCGCGCGGGCGACGCGCTCAGTCTTGTTGCGGCTGCCGCAATAGACGATGGCGGCTTCGCCCGGATACCGGCCCAGTACATCCAGCAACTGCCGCGATTCCGAAATCTTGGGCCGGACGGCGATATCCAGGTTGGGGCGATGAAAGCTGGCGCGCAGGACCGTGGCGTCCGGCATGGCCAGGGCGTCCAGGATGTCCGCCTGGGTCCGTGGGTCGGCCGTCGCCGTCAGGGCGATGCGCGGCACGCCGGGGAAATGGTCCGGCAGGCTGGCCAGGGCGCGATATTCCGGACGGAATTCGTGCCCCCAGGCGGAAATGCAATGGGCCTCGTCGATCGCGATGACCGACAGCGGCAGCCGGGACAGCCGGTCGAGCATGCCGGGCGACAGCAGGCGCTCGGGCGAGACATAGAGCACGTCCAGCCGGCCCGCCATCAGGTCCGACCTTACCCGGGCGGCGTCTTCCGGTTCCAGTTCCGAATGCAGGGCCCCGGCATTGACGCCGACCTGGCGCAGCGCCGCCACCTGGTCGTCCATCAGCGCGATCAGCGGCGACACCACCAGCCCGGTTCCGGGACGGCTGAGTGCGGGCACCTGATAGCAGATGCTCTTGCCCCCGCCGGTGGGCATCAACACCAGGCAGTCGCGCCCGGCCATGACCTCGCCCACCGCCTGTTCCTGCAATCCGCGAAAATCGGGAAAGCCGAAGACACGGGACAGGACGGCACGCGGGGACGTGTCGAGACCGCTATCCGTCATGATGGATGCCGCCATGGCCGGAAATCGCCCGCCCGCCGATCAGCCCGCGGTGATCTCGATTTCGACCCGGCGGGACCCGACGGCGCCATCCTCGTTCGAGGGGGCACGCGGCTTCTGGCGAATACGCCCGCCGACCACACCATCCGTCGTCAATTGGGCCGACACACGCTTGGCCCGGT
Organism: Gluconacetobacter azotocaptans; assembly: GCF_014174355.1. Classification (GTDB taxonomy): domain Bacteria; phylum Pseudomonadota; class Alphaproteobacteria; order Acetobacterales; family Acetobacteraceae; genus Gluconacetobacter; species Gluconacetobacter azotocaptans. The sequence continues at coordinate 12,307 of NZ_JABEQF010000008.1, read as the reverse complement.
CGATCGCCAGCAGCGCATCGGCGGACAGATCGCCATGGGCGGCGGCGTAGCCTTCGACATTGACGACCGAATTCGGATATTGCGCCGCCTGTTCGGCCGCATGCGCCACGACCAGCCGCGCGGGATCGTCAAGCACCGTCGAATCCCGGGTAAAGAAGACGATATACTTCCGGGACGGTCCGGTCGCGCAGCCTGCCAGCAGGCAAAGACCCAGAACCAGTGACAGGCGACGCATCGGCAGATCCCTTTTTTTTACATTCGGCTGATGGATGAATCGGCCGCCGATACCGCGGACACGCCGGCGACATGAGTGTTCAGCACCAAGGTTTATGTCGCCTTGGTGCCTGTTGGCCCGTTCCCCGTCAACCTTTCCGACGGATGACGTACCTATGCCGCGACGGCATTCGCCCGGCCGTCCGACAGGCGCCAGATCCGGTCCAGCCTTTCCACGCCCACCAGGCGATGCGCGATCAGGATGACCGTGCGGCCCGCGGTGACGGTGTTGAGCGTCAGCAGGAAATCCCGCTCGGTCTCGGCGTCGAGGCCCGTCGCCGGCTCGTCCAGGATCAGGATCGGCGCATCCGACAGCAGCGTCCGGGCCAGGGCGATCCGTCGGCCCTGCCCGCCCGAGACCGTGGTGCCCCCTTCCCCCAGCCAGCTGTCCAGCCCGTCGGGCATGGACCGGACCAGATCGCCGATCTGCGCACGTTCCAGTGCCGCCCACAGTTCGGCCTCGGTCGCGTCGGGCCGGCCCAGCAGCAGGTTGGCGCGAATGGTGTCGGCGAACAGATGCGTCACCTGCGACAGCCAGGCCACGCGACGGCGCACGGACGCGCTATCGAGGTCCGCCAGATCCTGCCCGCCCAGCATGATCCTGCCCGAGGTCGGCGCCGCGACCTTCAGCAGCAGTGCGGCCAGCGTCGATTTTCCAATTCCCGACGGCCCCAGCACCGCCACACGCGATCCGGCCGGAATATCGAGGGTCAGCCCGTCGAACACCGGCGCACGGTCGGCGCGCCAGCGAAATCCGACCTGCTCGAACCGCAGATGGGTGTCGGCCGGTGCCGGCAGCGTGCCGACCGGCACCGCCGGTCCTTCCTGCCCGCCGACCGAGATGACACGAGCCGCTGCCCGGCTGACGCCTCCGGCCAGCGCGCCGGCCCGTGTCAGCCCGCCGATCCCTTCGAACCCCGCGACGACCAGAAACAGCAGTCCGGCGGCGCGCACCGGCGGGATCGGCCCGAACCCTACGCCCAGCGCCGCCGCCAGCACCGCCAGCATCGCCGCCTGCCCGCAAAGGTAGGACGCCCCACCCACCATCGCCAGCAGGCGCGCCTGCTGCGCCTGCGCATCGAACAGACGGGCATCGCGTTCGCGGACCTGGGACAGGACCCGCCCCTCGGCCCCGAAGGCGCGGATTTCGCGCAGGCCGCTGACCAGGTCCAGCACCCCGATCCGCAGCCCGGCCAGGCGATGCGTCAGCGCACCTGCCTGCCGCCGGCCCAGCAGGGCGGCGCCCAGCGGCAGGACGAACGCGCCCGTCACGAACAATCCGCCGACGACCATCGCCAGCGCCGGATCGACGGGCAGGACGGCCAGGACCAAGAACGGCAGGATCAGGCACGCCCCGGCCAGGGGCACCAGAATCCTCAGATACAGCGCATCCAGCGCCTCGACATCCGAAACCAGGCGCGACAGCAGGTCGCCGGCGCGGCGAAACCCCAGCCCGGCCGCAGCCCCGCCCGCCAGATGGCGGAAAAACCACACCCGCACGTCCGCCAGGGCCCGGAACATCGCGTCGTGCGTCACCAGGCGTTCGACATAACGCAGGACCACGCGGCCGATGCCCGACACCCGCAGCAGCAGTACGCCGACGACCAGCGCGCCGGATGCCGTGCCGGCCAGCCGCATGCCCGCGCCCTGCATCAGCACCAGCCCTGCCAGCACGGCCAGCAACGACAATGTCCCGCCCACGATCAGAAGGGGCGCCCGCGCCCGCCACAGGGACAGGATCCGCAGGACGGGAGCCAGCCCCCCCTCGGTTTTATCCGACATGTTCATGCTCCCCCTGAACGGGCGCCGGATGGCGGCGGCCGAGATCGAGGCGCTGGCCCGTAAATTCATGCACCGACGCCGAATGGCTGGCCAGGATCACCGTCCGCCCGCGGGCCAGCCCACGCAGGCTGGCCAGGATGTCGGCCTCGGTCGAGGGGTCGAGATGCGCCGTCGGCTCGTCCAGCAGCAGCAGCGGCGCGTTCTTCAGATAGGCCCGCGCGATGGCGATCCGCTGCGCCTGCCCGCCCGAAAGACCGAACCCGCCCTCGCCGATCCGCGTCTCCAGCCCTTCGGGCAGATCCGCCAGAAATGTGTCGACCGCCGCCGCGCGCAGGGCATGCCCCACATCTTCGGCGCTGGCGTCCGGCCGGGCGAACAGGATGTTCTCGCGCAGCGTGCCGGCGAACAGCACCGGCTTCTGTCCGATCCACGAGACCAGGCCTGACAGGGTGGATGGCGCCAGCGCCGCAAGATCCACCCCCCCGATGGTGACGCGGCCGCCGCCCGGCACGACAAAGCCCAGCAGCATCTCGATGATCGTCGACTTCCCCGATCCCGAAGCACCGACCAGGATCAGGGTCTGGCCTGCCGGGACGACGAAGCTGAGATCGTCCAGCACCGGCCCCCGCGCGGCATCCCAGGCGAAGGTGACGTGCTCGAAGGCGACGGACACGCCGTCGGCTCCGGCCTGCACCGTCGCATTGCCCGCCGCCCGCGTGTCCCCGTCGGGCAGGACCGCCATCGCCGATGCAGCCCCCGCGGCATGCGCGCGGTCCTGATAGGCCAGCGCAAGCCCGCGGAGCGGCACGAAGAATTCGGGCACCAGCAGCAGGACGAACAGCCCGCGCATCGTCGCGTCGGCGATTGTGGTCGGGGGCATGTCGCCCTGATGCAGGCCCAGTACCACCCCGCCGTTGCGCAGCGCGATCAGCACCAGGGCAAGGACCATGGCACAGTCGATGGATGCCGATGACAGGAATGCAACCCGCAGGATTTTCATCGTGCGGCGGCGCAGTTCGTCGGCGGCAGCGGCCAGGCGATGAGCCTCGTCCTCGGTCCGGCCGGCCAGGACGATGGTGGCGATGCCGCGCACCCGGTCCAGAAACCGGGCCTGCAATCGCGTCATCGCCAGGAACTGGTTGCGCGAGGCAACGGCCGCCCCGATGCCGAACAGGGCCTGCCCGACCGGCACCGCCAGCCCGCAGGCCGCCATGATCGCGGCCGACCCGGGCTGGACGAACGCGGCCAGCACGGCGATCAGCCCGGGTGCTGCGATCCAGAGGATCGACGCCGGAATCCAGCGTGCGAAAAACCCGTCCAGCGCCTCGACCCTGTCGACCGCCAGCGCGGTCAGTTCCGCACTGTGCTGCTGGCGCAGCAGGGCCGGGCCGCCACGCAGGATGGCCGACAGCACGCCGTCGCGCAGCCGCAGCCGGGCCGCCCGCCCGGCCCGCGCGGCGGCAATGTCGCCCAGCGTCAGGCACAGCCCGCGCGCCAGGGCCAGGACCGCCAGCGCGCCCAGCAGGCCGGCCGCCCCCGGACCAGCCCCCACCAGAACCCGGGCCAGGATCGCCGCCATGCACCACGCCTGCCCTACCGCGATCAGGCTGGACAGCATGCCGAGGCCCACGATCGGCATCGCCTGCCGACGGCCAAGACGCGATTGTGCCCGCGTCCAGGCCTTCATCACTGTTTTGTCACCGCTCATGTCCGCGTTCTATAATGGATGCGTCGGGCAAGCGACACCCGTTCCCGCCCGAATGCCTATCCGTGCCGGCAATCCCTGTTATGCGTGGTCATGAGGTCTGGCGACTCTCGTTCGGATCGTCGCGTGCCTGCAGGGGGAAGACCATTTCGAAACGGGTCCCGCCATCCTCGACGATCTCCAGCGTCCCGCCAAGCTGGCGCGCAAACCCCCGGATCAGTTGCAGGCCAATGCCGGTACGATCTTCCGCGTCGCGCCGGCGCCCCGCCGACAGGCCGATCCCGTCATCGGTGATCCACAGCCGCGCCATGTGTCCGTCCTCCTTTACCAGACCGACGGAAATCGTGCCGTGCCGGCCCTCGGGGAAGGCGTATTTGATGGCGTTGCTGACGACCTCGGTCAGGATCAGAGCCAGGGGCACGGCCTGGTCCGGCACCATCTCCAGCCGTTCGGCATTGATCTGCAGGGCGATCCGGGTACCGGTGCCCTCGCCCACCGCCTGGAAGATCTGGCCGCACAGTTCGCTGACGAAATGTTCCATGTTCAGGCTGAACAGTTCGCCATCGGCATAGAGGTAGCGATGCAGGGTGGCCAGCGCCCGCACCCTGTCCCGCGCCTGGGTAAATTCCTCGCGCGCTTCGGGCTGGCGGATGCGGTTGGCCTGAAGATTCAACAGCGAGGCAACGATTTGCAGGTTGTTCTTAACCCTGTGATGCATCTCCTTCAGCAGCAGTTCCTGGCGCACCGACGCGCGGGCCAGCCGTTGCTCGTGGCGCGCCAGGGTGCGCGTGGCCGTGGCGAAGGCATTGGCCAGCCGCCGGATCTCGGCCGGCATCGACCAGGTGGAGTGCGCGTCGAATCCGCCCCCGCTGGTCTGCCACTGGGCGACCGACGTCGTCAGTCGCCGCAACGGGGCGATAAGCAGCAGGTTCGCGCTCTTGGTCACGCCGATCAGCCCGCAGCCCAGCAACGAGACGATCACGAACAGCCAGATGATGAACATGACCAGCGCATGGGTTTCCGCGACGTTACGGCGGGTCATGGTCAGGGCGCCGACGCCCCCTTCGACCGGGCCGTAGGCGAAGGAGGCATCGCCCATGCTCATGGTCGCGTGGGTGGTGCTGTCCGGCGACAGGGTGTGTATCCATTGCAGAACCTGCGGCGGCGGCACGCGCATGCCCCAGCAATCCTCGCAGAGCGGGGCGATATTGTGATCGCGGCCGACGATCCAGGCGTCGATCGCCCCATCCTTCTGCATGAAATCCAGGCGCGGATCGCCGATCTGCAGATGATGGCGGCTCCAGACCAGGGGCATGATCGCCGTCAAAAAGCCCTGCCGCACCGCATTGCCACCCGTGTCGGCGATCGCCGTCTGGATCGAAATCCGGACATAGGAACGGCCGTCCCGTTCCGGGCCCGACAGGTCGAGCGGCTCGACGCGCACGTCGCCACTGAAGCGGGGCAGCCCTTCGGCCGGCACGTTGCCGCCCGATGACAGGGTATGGCCGTTGTCGACCGCGACGATGACGTTGCCGCGGTCATCCAGCAGCGCCAGTTGCGGATAGAAATGCCCGGTCAGCGATTGCGCCAGTTGCAGGGTCCGGCCTATGGCCTGCTCGTCCAGCGACATAAGATTGATCGCGTTCAGCAGGGCGCTGAGATGATCGACGTCATGCCGGATTTCCAGATTGATGCGGCCGACGGCCATGTCGGCGCGAAACGCCGGCGCCGCGAGCGTATGGCGATAGCTGTACCAGGCCTGCAGCCCACCAATCATCGCCATCGGGCCGGCCGACAGCAGGATGATGACAATCATGCGGGCACTGACCGTATCGAACATGCGCCAGACACGCATGGCGTAAAACGCCGCACGCAACGCGCGACGGCGGTCGTGCCCTGTTTGACGGTCCATTTATTCCCTGGTCTTGCGGTCGTCCTCGATCAGGCGCAGCAGCTCCTCCGGAACCGGCTCGCGCGCCACCTCATCGAAAAGCTGATGCAATCCTCGCTTGAGCCACAACTCGAACGGGTCATCTTGTCGGTTTTTCTTATTGTTTTTCGACAGCCTTGAGGAACGAGAATCCTTAGGCGGCGTCATCATTGATCCCTGAGGTCCACTACTACCCTGCCACAAACTCCCGGACCTGCGCTCCGGTTGCATCGCGTTAAGGCAGTAATAGTAAATCCCTCCCGCGGACCCGTCCAGACGACGCCTCCCATTATCTTAACGATATGTAAATTAAATATTTGCCGGAATCACCGGGGCCGCACGGTCATAAAGGCCGCTGTTCGGCCATCCCCGGGCCCGCGGCGATACCGCGTTCGGCCAGAATACCCTTCACGCGCGCGACCCGCGCCTGCAGGGCGGCATTGGCATGGCTGTCGCCGGTCATCCAGGCTTCCAACTGACGGCGCGCCCGGAACACCCGGCTTTTGGCCGTTCCGACCGCGCAGCCCGTTGCTTCGGCCAGCGCCTCATAGCTCATGCCATGGATGACGACCATGATCAGGGCTTCGCGCTGATCCTCGGGCAGGCGATCCAACGCCTCGGCAAGGTCCTTCAGCGCCAGCCGGTCCTCGTGCGCGGCCGCGGTGGCCAGCGCCGCCGCCGGCACGTCCTCGATATCCGTCGTCTCGCGCCGCTTGCGCAGGTCGGAAATGAAACGGTTGCGCAGGATGCGATGCATCCAGGCCGAAAAATTTGTGCCGGGGATAAAACTGTCCTGGGCGGCCAGTGCGTTGCACACGGCATCCTGCACCAGATCCTCGGCCATCGTTCTGTTGCGCGTCAGCGCCAGCGCCTGAACCCGGAGGCGCGGAAGGATGGTCACAACCTGGTCATGGAAGTTGCTTGTCATGGTATTTGTTTCCCTCATCACACGACACCAATGAACGGTCGAATGGCAGGGTTGCGTAGTTGATATAACGAGAGCGTGAGGTGATGCATTTTGCCGGTCCGCGCCCTGCAGAACGGCGCGCCCGTCAGTCGCCGTCCGCCGGCACATCGTCACCCCGCGCATGGGCGACCAGTTCGGCCAGGCGGACACGCGCCCGCGACACCCGCGCCTTCATCGTGCCCACCGGCACGCCGCAGATCACGGCGGCTTCCTCATGCGTCATCTCCTGCGCGCCAACCAGGATCAGGGCCTCGCGCAGCAACGGGGACAGAAGCCAGAACACACTTTCGAGATCCCGCACGTCGTCACCGGAACTGGCGGGCCGGCTTTCGGTCTGGCTGTACGACTGGGCGGCGTAATCGGTCATGATTTCATGTTCGCGCTTCCTCCGCCGTTTCTGCTCGAAGAAAATATTGCGCTCGATGGTGAACAGCCACGCCTTCAGGTTCGTATCGCCCTGGAACTGGTCCAGCGCGCCCAGCGCCCGCATGACGGTTTCCTGCACAAGGTCGTCCGATGACGAGGCATCGCGGGTCAGAAAACGGGCGAAACCCCGCAGGTCCGGCAAAAGAGACATGATCTCGTGCCGAAGTTGCGATACCGTCAGGTGCTTTGCCGAACCGATGGGAGGCGCCAGCTTGTTTCCCCTTCACCCTTGCGGACAGCTTCAACACTGTCATGATCCAGACCGTAACATATTCCTCTGGGAGTTGAACGCCCGATGCCTTTCTCGCGGCGGCAGGATCTGATCCGTGCCCTTCCCTATGCCAGGCGATATGCGCGCGCCCTGACCGGCAGCCAATCCCGCGGCGACCTGCTGGTCGCCGAAAGCCTTCGTGAACTGGCGGTGGTGGACACCGGGGCCTTGCCGGCCCGACTGAGCCTGTACCGCTGGATTTCCCGCCATTTCGACGCCACCGCCATGCCGGCCGAGGCTGCCGCCCCGACCGACCGGGGCGGCAGCATGGGCGCGACCGAACGCAAGCTGCTGCTGCTGACGTCGCTTGAGGAAGTGCCGCTCGCCGACGCGGCCCGCACCCTTGATATCGACCCGCGGCAGGCCACCGATATCCTGTCCCGGGCCCACGCCAGCCTGCGCACGGTGGCCGAGACCAACATCCTCATCATCGAGGACGAGCCGATCATCGCCATGGATATCGAGGATCTGGTCCGTCGTTGCGGCCATCAGGTTGCCGGTGTCGCGGCGACCGAGGCCGATGCCGTGGCCCTGGCCACCCGGACCCGCCCCGGCCTGATCCTGGCCGACATCAATCTGGGCGCCGGCGGCGACGGCATGCGGGCGGTGGCCAGCATCCTGCGTCACCACGACACCCCCGTCATCTTCGTCACCGCCTATCCCGAACGGCTGCTGACCGGCGAGACGGTCGAACCCGCCTTCGTCATCACGAAGCCGTTCGAGCCTATGACCCTGGCCATCGCGACCTATCAGGCCGTCACCGGCGGGCCGCGGATCGGATAGCGAATCGAGAGGCGGACGCCCGCTCGTCCGGCACGGCGGATCTTCCTTGCGCTGGGCCTGCGGCTGGGCGAGAAACCGGACCATGTCGCCTCCTCTTCTCCTGCTTCAGGACATCACGCTGACGCTGGGCGGTTCGCCCCTGCTGGACGGCGCCGGATTCGGCGTCTCGGCCGGCGAACGACTCTGTCTGGTCGGCCGCAACGGCAGCGGCAAATCGACGCTGCTGCGGATCGCCGCGGGCGAGCTGCTGCCCGACGACGGCACGCGCTTCCTGCAACCCGGCACATCGGTGCGCTACCTGCCGCAGGAACCCGACCTGTCGGGCTTCGCGACTACGCTGGACTATGTCCGCGCGGGCATGGGGCCGGGCGACCCCGAACATCGCGCCGCCCTGCTGCTGGGTGAACTGGGCATGACGGGGGCCGAGGACCCCGCCACCCTGTCGGGCGGCGAAGCCCGGCGCTGCGCGCTGGCCCGGGCCCTGGCGCCGGAACCCGACCTGCTGCTGCTGGACGAGCCGACCAACCATCTGGACATGCCCACCATCGAATGGCTGGAACGCGAACTGCTGTCGCTGTCCTCGGCGATGGTCATCATCAGCCATGACCGCCGCCTGCTGGAAACGCTGTCGCGCGCCGTCGTCTGGCTGGATCGCGGCGTCACCCGCCGGCTGGACCAGGGCTTCGCCCGCTTCGAATCCTGGCGCGAGGAGGTTCTGGAGCAGGAGGTCCGCGACGCCCACAAGCTGGATCGCCAGATCGCGCGCGAGGAAGACTGGATGCGCTATGGCGTGACCGCCCGGCGCAAGCGCAACGTGCGCCGCGTGGGCGAACTCGCCGCCATGCGCCAGGCCCGTCGCGAGGCCGTTCGCACCCCGACCGGCCTGAAGATCGAGGCCAGCGAGGGCGACCTGTCCGGCAAGCTGGTGGCGGTCGCCGAACAGGCCAGCAAGGCCTACGGCCCGCATGTCGTCGTCGACCGGCTGGATTTGCGCGTGCTGCGCGGCGACCGCCTGGGCATCGTCGGCGCCAACGGCGCGGGCAAGAGCACCCTTCTGCGGCTTCTGACAGGCCAGGACCGCCCGGATTCCGGCGACATCCGCATCGGCAGCGCCCTGTCCACCGTCACGCTGGACCAGCAGCGCCGCGCGCTGGACCCCACCCGCACCCTTGCCGATACCCTGACCGGCGGCGGGGGCGACATGGTGCTGGTCGGCAGCGAGAAGCGCCACGTCATCGGTTACATGAAGGATTTCCTGTTCCGGCCGGAACAGGCGCGCACCCCCGTCGGCGTCCTGTCGGGCGGCGAGCGCGGACGGCTGATGCTGGCCTGCGCGATGGCCCGCCCCTCCAACCTTCTGGTCCTGGATGAACCGACGAACGATCTGGACCTTGAAACGCTGGACCTGTTGCAGGAGATGCTGGACGCCTATTCCGGGACCGTCCTGCTGGTCAGCCACGACCGTGACTTCCTAGACCGGGTCGCCACCTCTGTGCTGACGGCCGAAGGGGGCGGGCGATGGGTTGAATATGCCGGCGGCTATAGCGACATGCTGGCCCAGCGCGGCGACGCCCCGGCCGGCCGGGAGCGGCGCGCCGGCACGGATGCCCCGGCCGCGCAGAAACGGCCGGAAAAAGGCCCCGCACGGAAACTGTCCTACAAGGACCGGCACGCGCTGGATCGCCTTCCCGGCGAGATCGCGGCGCTGGAGACGGAAATCGGCCGCCTGCGCACGATCCTGTCGGATGGCGGCCTCTATGCCCGCGACCCGGGGGCCTTCACGGCGGCAACGGGGAAGCTGGAACGTGCCGAGGCCGAACTGACGGCCGCCGAGGAACGGTGGCTGGAACTGGAAATGCTGCGCGAGACGCTGGAAGCCCCCTAGCAGAGCCGGGGCCAGGGGCGCGGCGGAAAAGGGGAAAAACGATGCCGCACTGCCCTACCTCCGACCTGGCGCGGGAAGTAATCGCCCCCTGCCCGCGCAAGACCCCGGCCCTTGACCGGGCCGAGGCCGAAAGCCTGCTGCCCCAGGCCCCCAACTGGACGCTGTCCCCCGACGGCACCACGCTGCTACGGGATTTCGTACTGCCCGATTTCGCCTCGGCCTATGCCCTGGTCGAGCGCATCGCAGCCCTGGCCGAGGCCGCCGATCATCATCCCGACATCTCGTTCGGCTGGGGCTATGTCCGCCTTGCGTTGCAAACCCATTCCATCGGCGGGCTGCATCGCAACGACTTCATCATGGCGGCGCGGATCGAGACACTGCCCCACTAAGGGATCGTTATTTTTGGGCTTTGCCCAAACCCACCAGGGCCTGAGGCCCTGGACCCCGATTCATTTGAAATGACTGGTTTCCAAAGGCGATTGCCTTTGGCGGGGTGCGGGGCAGTGCCCCGCCGAAGGTCTCACGGCATGACTCAGGATCGGTGAACCAGACCCGATTGCTCCATACGCGCGCGCGCGGCCGCGATGCCGCCCGTGACCGCCAGCGCCGCCGCCAGCGCGCGGCGGCCCGCCTGGGCATCGACCAGCACCGGCGCGCCGTCCAGGCAGGCAGCGGCGAAGGCTTCATGCTCGGCCATCAGGGTATCGTGGTCGGTCCACGTCACGGCCTCGCGCCGGAACCCGCCGGTGCCGGGCAACGGCAGGCCCTTGTCGCGGCCGATCATGGTCAGTTCGCGTTTGACGAAATCGGCCGACAGGTAGCCTTCCTCGGAAAACAGCCGCATCCGGCGCTCGGTCTTCAGCGAGATCCGGCTGGCGGTGATGGTGGCGACGCAGCCGTTGGCGAAGCGCACCCGGGCATTGGCGATGTCCTCGTGCTGCGAGCTGACCGCCGCACCCAGCGCATCGACATCCTCGATCTCGCTATCGACGATCGCCAGCACCAGGTCCAGATCGTGGATCATCAGGTCCAGGATGACCGACACGTCGGTGCCGCGCGCCTTGAACGGCGCGATGCGCGTCGCCTCGATATACAGCGGCCGGCTGATCCGTTCGGTGATCGCGCGATGTTCCGCCGAATAGCGCAACAGGTGCCCCACCTGCAGCACCAGCCCGGTTTCCGTCGCCAGCGCCGCCAGGCGATCGGCCTGCGCCAGGGTCGAGGCGATCGGCTTTTCCACCAGAACATGGCGGCCGGCCAGCAAGGCGCGTTCGGCCAGGGCGAAATGATGTTCCGCCGGGGCCGCCACCACCGCGGCGTCGCAGCGCGCCAGCAGGTCGTCCAGCGCCAGAGCCGGCGCACCGCCGGCCTCGGCCCCCACCGCAGCCGCCCGCTCGTGGTCCGGGTCATGGATGCCGACCAGGGTTTCCCGCCGCGATCCGGCGATTTTCAGCGCGTGAAACCGTCCGAAATGACCGGCGCCGATCACACCGACGCGCAAGCGGCGTCCCTCATCCGGCCCCGCCGCCGGCCCTCGTCCTGTTCCGCCACCGAAAAGCCCTGCCATCGCCCTCTCTCCGCGTCCGCGATGACGCAGGGTTAGAGCACCCGCGACGGAACGACCAGAGGCCCCGCCGGAACCCAAACGGGACCGCGCCCCGCTCCGCCGGATACGTTCCTAATTTGTTCTTGTTTTTCGGGGCCGCTTCTGGAACCATTCCGCCCATTGCCCCCTCTTCAGCCGGAACGCAGCATGACAGACCAGCCCCCTATCCGGATCGGCCGGGGACAGCCCACGCGCCTGGCATCGCGGACCCTGCGCGACGGATCGACGACGGTCGCCGGCATCGTGCACGGTCGCGGGGCGACGATCTCGCCGCCCGACCGCCATGCCGCGCATGCGCCCTCGCCCTTCGACGACGGGTGGGACACACTGGGGCAGGATCCGGCGGAAACACGCACCGAACTGGCGTTCGAAGCCGCGCGGACCATCATCACGCGCAACACCAGCCCCGATGTCGGGTTCGACCGCTCGATCAACGCCTATCGGGGGTGCGAACACGGGTGCATCTATTGCTACGCCCGGCCCACCCATGCGTGGATCGGCCTGTCTCCCGGGCTGGATTTCGAGACCCGCCTGACCTGCAAGCCCGACGCGGCGAAGCTGCTGGAACAGGAATTGCGGCGTCCGTCCTACCAGCCCCGCCCCATCGCGCTGGGGACCAATACCGACCCGTACCAGCCGGTCGAACGGACGCAGGGCCTGACGCGCGCGATCCTGGATG
>NZ_JABEQF010000007.1 GCF_014174355.1 Gluconacetobacter azotocaptans | reverse complement strand
AGCCGCCCCGCCGCCGCCCCGGCTGGGGGCGCCGCCGTTCGACGCCCTGTTGCTGGCCGATACCGGCCTGCAGCTGGCGATGGTGATCGACGCGCTGAATACGGTGCAGGTGGCCGGAACCCCGGCGGGGGCATCACCGGTTGCGGGGTCGCCGGCCGGCCCGCCGCAGGTTCGCCTGCTGGGATCGGAATTGTGGGGGGTGTTTGCCGGAAAGCTCGGCCGGTTGCAGGGGGCATGGTATGCGGCGCCCGATCCCGCCAGCCGCCAGCGCTTCATCCAGATCTTCATGGCGCGCTATCACCATATGCCCACGCCGCTGGCCGACCTGTCCTACGATTCTGCGGCGCTGGTGGGCGCGCTGGATCGCGCCCGGGCCGAGGGACAGCCGAACGGTTATACGGTCGAAGCCCTGACGCGGCCCGACGGATTTTCAGGGGTGGATGGGGTGTTCGGCCTGATGCCGGATGGTCGGACGCGGCGGGATATGGCGATCTTCCAGATCCAGCCCGGCGGCGGTGGGCGGATCGTTGTCCCGGCGGCAGGACGCCTGGCGCGGGACGGAAGCCAAAGCTGACCGCCGAAGGGGGCGGTCGCGCGGGGCGGTCAGGCCGCCGCCGTCGCCCCGCAGGCCAGGACCGGGCGAATGGCGTACAGCGCGGCCTCGAAGCTTTTGAACGCGCCCAGGCGATGGTCGCGCAGATGGTCGATCAGGACCCAGGTCATGCCCTCGGGCCGCACCAGATAGGCGGGATCGGCGTTTTCGCGGACCCAGACCAGCACATGTTCGATCAGGCCGTCATCCGACCGGGCGGCGACATCGACGTCGCACAGCCCCATGCAGGCGCCGGCATCCAGCCACCGCATCAGATATTCCCGATGCCGGGGCAGGAAACTCAGACGCAGGGGAATCACGTTGCAGGAGCTGGTCGGAGACGGGGTGTCAACCTTCCGGGTCATTGCCATGGGCATCTGAATGTCCTCGCGGTGGGGAGCGTGGAGGAACGCTAATGCGCGCCGGACGACCTTGCCAAATTGAATCTGAGCGGCAGCGCCGCACAAACAGGCAGAACTTTAACGATGTGGCAAAAAAACAATGCTCTGTTACGCATTAGCCTTAATGTTGAGCACGAAACGGTGCAATTGCTCATGAACTGTTAAAAACTGGACCTGCCGATCATCAGGCGCGTGTCTGGAACAGGGTCTTGGGCCAGCGGCGATGCAGCCATAACCAGCTTCCCGGATGGGTGCGGATCCAGTGTTCCAGCCGGTCGTTGACCGCTTGCGTCAGGGCCAGGACATCGGCCTGGCGGTCTCCGGTGTCGGGCAGGGGCAGCGGTGCCTCGACATGGATGCGCAGGCGCGCGGGACCCAGGCGTTCGACATAGCCGGGGATGACCGGGCAGCGGTAACGCAGCGCCATGGCGGCCAGGGCCGGCGCGGTCATCGCGGGGTGGCCGAACAGCCGGGCCTCGATCCCGTCGTTCATCTTCTGGTCCACCAGCATGCCCAGCCGCCCGCCCCGGGCGACGTGGGCCAACGCGCCCCGCGCCCCGCGCGCGCCCTTGGCGAACAGCGGCACCGATTGTTCCATCGCCTCGTCGCGCAGGGTGCGGATCATCCGGTCGATCAGGGGATTTGCTGCTGCGCGATAGAAGGATGCGAACGGCAGGCCACGATGCGCCACGGCCGGCGGCAGCATTTCCCAGTTGCCGATATGGCCCGAAACGAAGATCGCGGCCCCTCCGCGCGCCACCTGGGCAGCCAGGTGCTCGCCCCCCGTCATGTCCCATCCCGGGCCGTGGGCCGGGTCGCGGGGCAGGCGGGACAGATGAGGAAATTCGCCGACCGTCCGGCCCAGATTGTCCCATACGTCGCGAATGATGGCGCGCCGCGCCGCCCGGTCCAGCCCCGGCAGGGCAAGGCGCAAATTGGCGTCGGCCACCCGCGAGACCGGCAGGCGCGGGCCGATCGCGCGGCTGATCGCCCCGCCGACATCGGACGCCCGGACCGGCCCGAGGCGGCGCAGCAGCCCCAGCGCCACCCGCGCCGCCAGGGCTTCGAGCCGCATGAGCATCGTGACGCGCGGTCCGCAGTTGCCTCTGTCGGTCATTGCCGCCCCCCTTCCAGCCAGAGATCGAGAAGCCGGTCGGGGGCCGACGGATCGGCCCAGGCCAGCCGGACATCCATGGCCCGGACCTGTGACCGGAAAGCCACAGGCAGGCGGACGGCGTCCTTGGGCGTGGTCAGCAGAATGGCGTCATGCCCGCGGGCGGCGTCGCGCAGGCGGCGTAGATCGTGGTCGCGATAGGGGTGATGGTCAGGGAAGGGCAGGCAGGCGGCAAGGGGCACGCCCTGCCGGCGCAGGCCGTCGAAGAATTTGTCCGGCCGTCCAATGCCGGCGAAGGCGACGGCCGAGCGTCCGTCCAGCAGCCACCCGGCATCGTCCATGTCCAGCCGCGCGCGCAGGACCGGCAGCCTCTCCGGCAGGGCTGCCGATGCCCCGGTCAGATCGTCCCCGATCAGGACGACGGCACGGGCCCGGGCCGCGCCGGCCGCCACCGGCTCGCGCAGGGGGCCGGCGGGCAGCACGTACCCATTGCCGAACCCGCTGGCCCCGTCGACGACCAGCAGCGGCATGTCCTGATACAGGCCGGGATTCTGGAAACCGTCATCCATGACCAGGCAGTCGGCCCCCGCCGCAATGGCGGCGCGCGCGCCGGCCGCGCGGTCGGCGGCAACGATGCACGGAGCCACGCGCGCCAGCAGCAGGGCCTCGTCCCCCACGGTGGCGGCGGTGTGGAGGGCCGGATCGACCCGCACGGGGCCGCGCACCCGCCCGCCGTAGCCGCGCGTCAGGAAATGCACCGTGCGGCCCCGCGCGACCAGCCGGCGTCCCAGATCCAGCGCCAGGGTCGTCTTGCCCGCGCCGCCGGCCGTCAGGTTGCCGCAGCACAGGACCGGGACCGGCGCCCGCCATCCCGGCCGCCGCACGCGCCGGGCGGTGCCCAGCGCATAAAGCGTGGATGCCGGCGCCAGCAGGCGTGCGATCCAGCCGCCGTCGGGCTGGGACCAGAAGCGTGGCGGGTGCATCAGCCCCCCGCCATGGCCAGCAGGCGCGCGGCAATCCGGTCCGGCAGGTCTGGGTCGCCCTCGACGGGGCCGGCGCGGCGACGGGACTGCGCCAGACGCGCGGGGTCGGACAGCAGGCCGTCCACCCACTCGGCCAGGGCGGCGGGATCGGCGACGATGGCGATGGTGTCGCCCAGCCGGGCGAAGGCCTCGGTGAAATTGTCCGTCAGCGGGCCGGACGCCAGGGCCGCGCCCAACCGGGCCGGTTCCATCGGGTTATGGCCCCCGCCCCGCCCGGGGCCGGGCAGGCTGTTGCCGATGAAGACGATCGGCACCGCCCTGTAGAACAGGCCCAACTCGCCCAGCGTGTCGCAGACCCAGAACCGGTCGGTCGGGCCCGGGGTCGCACCCAGCGCACGGCGGGGGACGGGAGGTGTCTCCAGCCCAGCCGCGATGGCGGCGCCGCGTTCGGGGTGGCGGGGGACGATGACGGTCAGCAGGTCAGGATGGCGCGCGCGGATCACCTGGTCGGCCTGGGCGATCAGTTCTTCCTCGCCGTCGTGGGTCGAGGCGGCCAGCCAGACGGGGCGGCCGGAGATCGCGTCCACGATCCCGGCCAGTTGTGCCGGGTCGGCCGGAAGCGGGGCGGCGGCCTCCTTCAGGTCGCCGGGCACGTCCATCCGCGTGGCACCCAGCGCGCGCAGCCGGGCAGCGTCCTCGGCCGAGCGCGCGGCGATCCAGCCGAAGCGCGACAGCATGCGCCGCGCCAGCCCCGGCACTCTGCGCCAGCCGTCACGCGAGCGGTCGGACAGGCGGGCGTTGATCAGGGCGAGGGGCACGCCGGTGCGATGGCAGGCCTCGATCAGATTGGGCCACAGTTCGCTTTCCGTCAGGGCTGCGGCGTCGGGGCGCCAATGGCGCAGGAATCGGCCGATCCAGCGCGGCACGTCCAGCGGCACGAACTGGTGGATGACCCGCCCGCCCCATGCCTCGCCGGCCAGGCGGCGGTCCAGCAGGTCGGCGGCGTTGACCGTGGCCGTCGTCAGCAGCACATGCAGCCCCGCATCGCGCGCCATCATGCGGTCGATCATCGGCAGGATCGACAGGCTCTCGCCCACACTTGCGGCGTGCAGCCAGATCAGCCGGCCGGCGGGGCGCGGGCGGCCCGTCAGGCCCATGCGTTCGCGCAGGCGGTCGCGCCGTTCCTTGCCGCGCGCCAGCCGGCGCCGCAGCAGCAGGATCAGGGCCGGGGCCAGCAGGGTGGCCAGCAGCGCCCACAGGCGTGAAAGGCCCCCGGCAGGCGGGGGGCAGGCGGCTTCGGTCGCGGCGTCGAGGGCATCGCCGATGCGCTGCGCCGCGGCCGCCCGGTTGCCGCGCGCCGGGATGACCGGCGCGCCGCAGACCACGCGGCCGCGTCCGAACGGCAGCGGAATCAGCATCCGGTCCCACGTGCCCAGTCGCCAGGACCGGCACCACACCCCCACCGGCACCACCGGCGCGCCCGACAACACGGCCAGGCCCGCGACCCCCGGTTGCGCATGGCGGCGCGGACCGCGCGGCCCGTCGGGGGTGACGGCGACCAGGCTGCCGTCGCCCAATTGGCCCAGCAGGCCGCGCAATGCCGCGGCGCCCCCCTTGTTCCGGCCCGTACGTTCCGTCGATCCGGCGATGACGTCCACCCCCCAGGGGGCGACGATGTCGGCGATCATCCGCCCGTCACGGTTGCGGCTGACCAGAACATGCATGCGCAGCGCGGGGTCGCGCCGCGCGGCCCACCACCACAGGGCGGGGGTCAGGACCAGTGTTTCATGCCAGAAGGCGATCAGCGCGGACCGTCCGTCGCGGGGCGTCAGCACCGGCAGGGCGTCGGGGTGAATGTCGAACGTCCAGCGCGTGGTGCGCAGCGCCAGGACCAGATAGGAGCGCAGCATCCCGATGGCCAGGGCACGGCCCCGCCCACCTGCCAGCAGGCGTTTCAGCATGTCCGGCCCTGGAGGGGGAAGCAGCGTGTCATGCGCCTGCCGGTAGCATGGCAGGCCGGCGGGCGGAAGGGGACGGCGCCGCCGGTCAGTTTGCCGCTTGGCCGAGGAAACGACGCAGCCCGAACCCTTCGGCGCGCTCGTCGCGCACCGAGGGCTGGTAGGCGGTGGTGAAGCGTTCATGCGCCTGCGCCCACACGGCCGGGTCCGCGCCGTCGGGCAACTGGACGGTCGAGGCGCCGCAGCGCAGCAGGAATTCGTACTGGTCGGGCAGCGGCCGGCCGGTGACGCGGACCTCGCCGGCAAAATCCAGATGCTCGCGCAGGGCCCGCGCCTGGCTGAAGGCGCGTCCGTCGCGGAAGGTCGGGAAAGTCACGGCGACCAGCGCCAGGCGCGGCAGCGCCGCGCGCAGCACGGCGACGTCGGCGTCCGAGGGCAGGGCGACGCCCAGCTTCTCGCCGGCCGGGCGGGCCAGCCCGTCTTCCAGCCGGTCCAGCGGCACGATCACCGGGCCGGTGGTGGGCAGGGTGTCGTCGCTGCCGACCGTGGTCCAGCGATCTTCGACGAGGCGGCCATTTTCAAGCAAGGGCATAGACGGCATCCTTGAACAGCGCGGCGCCGAGCCGCCGATAGGTGTCGAGGAAGCGCTCCCCGTCGGTGCGATGGACCAGATAGGCATCGACCAGATGGGCGATCGCGTCCACCGTCGCATCCTCGGGCAAGGCCGGGCCCAGGATCTGGCCGATGGCGGCATCGTTGCCGGCCGAACCGCCCAGCGTCAGCTGGAAGAATTCCTCGCCTTTCTTGTCCACCCCCAGGATGCCGATATGCCCGGCATGGTGATGGCCGCAGGCGTTGATGCAGCCCGAGATCTTGATCTGCAGGTCGCCGATCCGTTCCTGCAGAGCGGGGTTGGCGAAGCGGGCGCTGAGCTTCTGCGCGATCGGGATCGACCGCGCGTTCGCCAGCGAACAGTAATCCAGACCCGGGCAGGCGATGATGTCGCCGATCAGCCCGATATTGGCGCTGGCCAGGCCCGCGCGGCCCAGTTCCTGCCACAGCGCATGCAGCTGGTCCTGGCGGACATGGCCCAGGACGATGTTCTGCATGTGGCTGATCCGGATCTCGCCGAACGAGAAACGGTCCGCGATGTCGGCGATGGCGTCGATCTGCGCCGAGGTCGCATCACCGGGAATGCCCCCATCGGGCTTGAGCGAGACGACGGCCGAGATATAGCCCGCCGCACGGTGCGGATGGGTGTTGGTGCGGACCCAGCGGTCGAAGAGCGCATCGGTGCGCCGTGCCTCGGCCAGGCGGTCGGCGGCGTCGGACGGGGCGTCCAGCACCGGCGTGCCGAAGCGGGCGCGGATGGCGGCCACCGTTTCGGGCGGAAGGCGATAGCGCGCGCGGTCCATCGCCGCGAATTCGGCATCGACCTTCTCGCGATAGCCTTCGGCGCTCAGCGCCTGGACCAGGATCTTGATGCGCGCCTTGTAGATGTTGTCGCGGCGTCCGTACTCGTTATAGACGCGGACCATCGCCTCCAGATACGCCAGCAGGTCTTCTTCGGGCAGATTGTCGCGCAGGTGCACGCCCACGACCGGGGTGCGGCCCATGCCGCCGCCGACGAAGACGTCGAACACCGTACCATGGCGCCCGGGCTTGGCCACCAGTCCGATATCGTGGAAGCGCGCCGCCACACGGTCGTTGGGGCTGCCGCTGATCGCGATCTTGAACTTGCGCGGCAGGAAGGAAAATTCCGGATGCAGCGTCGACCATTGCCGCAGGATTTCGGCATGCACGCGCGGGTCCAGCAATTCGTCCACCGCGGCGCCGGCGAACTGATCGCAGGTGATGTTGCGGATGCAGTTGCCGCTGGTCTGGATGGCGTGCATGTCCACCGCCGCCAGCCGCGCCAGGATATCGGGCGTATCCTCCAGGCGGATCCAGTTGAACTGGATGTTCTGGCGGGTGGTGAAATGGCCGTAATCGCGGTCGTATGTCCGTGCGATATGCGCCAGTTCGCGCATCTGGCGGGAATCGAGGATGCCATACGGAATGGCCACCCGCAGCATGTAGGCATGCAATTGCAGGTACAGCCCGTTCATCAGGCGCAGCGGCTTGAACTCGTCCTCGGACAGGGCGCCGGACAGGCGGCGGGCGACCTGGTCGCGGAACTGCTCGACCCGGTCGTGCAGGAAGGCGCGGTCCACCTGGTCGTAGGCATAATGCCCGACCGGCGCGGCACCGGTGTCGGGGGTGGCGAGGATCTCAGCGGACATCGGGCGGGCCCTCGGTCAGGGTGGCGAATTCCGGGTGGACGGTGGGGCCGAAAGCGCGGATGCGCTCGCGCACCGTGACCGGCACGGGCGTCGTGCTGTCGTCGCCGATCTGCACGCCATAGACGCCGACGACGCCATCGGCCTGCTGGCGCCGCGTGGCGGTGTCGATCACGGCCTCGATCCCGTCATTGGAAAAGACCTGGGCGGCGTCGATGCGTCCGGACCACGCGCCATCCTCGGCCAGCCAGACGATCCGTCCGTCCAGCAGCCGGTTGGCGGTCACGACGCTCGACCCGCCCGCCTGGCGGCGGTTGTTCCTGACATCCACTCTGATTTGTCCTCTGTCAGCCGGCAAACCTGTTTCACCGGGTCATTAGGGGATTAACTGGGTGTGCACAAGGATAATGCACAATAATAAAATGTATAATGATCCATCCTCACCCGGATGGCGTGCGGGCCTTCATGCCACCCGGCTGGCGCCTGCATCGGTGTCGCAGGCCGCCAGGCCGTGGAACAGCGACCGCCCGTCCCGGAACAGCCTTGCGGCCGAGATATCGAGCCCGTAGCGCGCCTGCGGCCCGTACTCGCTTTCGTCCGCGGGACGCATGATGGTGACATGGCGTTCGCCGATGGCGATGTCCAGATGGGCGTAGCCGCCGCGCGTGTGGTCGAGGGCGGCCCGCGCCTGGCCCATGCCGGGCCGCAGAACGGCGTCGTAGGGGCGGATCATCGCGGTCGCCCGTCCATCCGGCGCCTCGGCGGGGAAGGGCAGGACGTCGCCGTCGTCCGGGACCATGCGGCCCCGGCGCACCACGCCTTCGAACGCCAGGCATTCGCCCAGGAACTGCATGACGAAGGGGGTCGCGGGGTCGCGTTCCAGCACCGGCGCCGGCGCCGTCTGCACGATGCGCCCGTCCTGCATGACCACCAGCCGGTCGGCGATGTCCATGGCCTCGTGCTGGTCGTGGGTGACCAGGATGGTGGTCAGGCCCAGCCGGTCATGCACGCCGCGCAGCCAGGTGCGGATCGATTTGCGGACCATCGGGTCCAGCGCGCCGAACGGCTCGTCCAGCAGCAGCAGGCGGGGCTGGGTGGCCAGCGCGCGGGCCAGCGCCACGCGCTGCCGCTGGCCGCCCGACAATTGCGCGGGATAGGCGCCCTCCATCCCCGGCAGGTGCATCAGCTCCAGCAGTTCCGCGACCCGCCGTGCGATCTCGGCCCGCGCCGGGCGCTGCCGGCGCGGCAGGATCCGCAGGCCGAAGGCGATATTGCCGGCCACGGTCATGTGCGGGAACAGGGCGTAGTTCTGGAAGACGAAGCCGATATGCCGCTCGCGCGCCGGACGGCCTTCCATGGGCGTGCCGTCCAGGCTGATGGCGCCGCCCTGGTGGAAATCCAGCCCCGCGACCACGCGCAGCAGCGAACTCTTGCCCGCGCCGGACGGGCCGACCAGGGCCACGAATTCGCTGTCGGCGATGTCCAGCGACACGCCGTCCAGGATGGGGCGCGCGCGGCCCGCGACATGCCGCACGATATCCGTCACATGCAGGCTCATGCCCAGTCCTCCGCCTTGCCGGCTCCCGCCTTGTCGGCCTGTCGTTCCAGAATGCCGCGCAGGGCGACGGTGGTCATGGCCATCAGGGCCAGCAGGGCGGCCATGGCGAAGGCCGCGACCGTCTGATAGCCATTATACAGTGTCTCGATATGCAGGGGCATGGTCTCCGTCAGGCCGGGAATGTGGCCCGAAATGACCGAGACCGCGCCGAATTCGCCCATCGCCCGGGCGGTGGTCAGCAGGATGCCCGACAGCAGCGCCCAGCGCGCGCCGGGCAGGGTGACGCGCCACAGGATCTGCCAGAAACCGGCGCCCAGCAGCAGGGCGGCCTCCTCGGCGTCGCGCCCCTGGCGCTGCATCAGCGGCAGCAACGTCCGTGCGACATAGGGGAAGGTCACGAAGATCGTGGCCAGCAGGATGCCCGGGGCGGCGAAGGCGATGGTGATGCCGTGCCGGGCCAGCGCCGCGCCCCACCAGCCCTGGCTGCCGAACAGCAGCAGCCACACCAGCCCCGCCACCACCGGCGAGACGCTCAGCGGCAGTTCGATCAGCACCAGCAGCACGCCGCGCCCGGGAAAGGTGAACTTGGACAGCGCCCAGGCGGCGAGGATGCCGAATGTGGTATTCACGGCGACCGACAGCGCGGTCATCTCCACCGTCAGCCAGATCGCCGCCTGCGCGTCGGGGTCGGCGAAGGTGGCCAGCGCCGCCGGCAGGCCCTGCCGCAGGGCCTCGACGAAGACCAGCGTCGGCGGCAGCAGCAGGACGATGGCCACGATGGTATAGGTTGCAAGCCCCAGCAGGATCCGGCTCATGCCGCTTCGCCCCCGCCCAGGCCGCGCGACAGCCGCCGCCGCAGGGCCGAGATGACGGCCAGCGACAGGAAGGCCGCCAGCAGCATGATGAACCCGACCGAGGTCGCGCCGGCATAATCGAATTCCTGCAGGCGGATGACCACCAGCAGCGGCGCGATTTCGCTGCGGAAGGGCTGGTTGCCGGCGATGAAGATGACCGAACCGTATTCCCCGATCCCGCGGGCGAAGGCTAGGCCGAAGCCGGTGGCCAGCGCCGGCAGCAGGGGCGGCAGCAGGACGCGCGTCACGATCTGGCGGCGATGCGCGCCCAGCAGCGTGGCCGCTTCCTCCAGTTCCGGCGGCAGGTCGCGCAGCACCGGTTCCAGCGTGCGGACGACGAACGGCAGGCCCACGAACGCCAGCGCCAGCATGATGCCCAGCGGCGTGAAGGCGACGCGGACGCCCAGTTTCGCCAGCGGCGCCCCCAGCCAGCCATGCGGGCCATACAGCGTGGCCAGCGTGATGCCGGTCACGGCGGTGGGCAGGGCGAACGGCAGGTCGATCAGGGCATCGACGACCCGACGGCCCGGCAGCCGGGTGCGAACCAGCGACCAGGCCAGCAGAAGCCCCAGCGGCAGGTTGACCAGCGCCGCCAGCGCGGCGCTGCCGAAGCTGAGCTCCAGCGCCGCCAGCATCCGCCGGTCGTGCAGGGCGGCCAGCATCGGGGCCGCGCCGTCCTGCCACGGGCGGATCGCCAGGGCCAGCAGCGGCAGCACCACCAGCAGCCCGACCCACAGGATCGTCGCCCCCAGCGCCAGATGCAGCCCCGGCAACGCGTCCCGCCGGGTGCGGGCGCGCGGACGGGGCCACAGCCCCGGCAGGCGGGGGGCGGAAGGCATGGGGCCGTTCACCACGTCACCGTGCGATCGGCGCCGCGGCGGCCCGATCGCCGGCGGGTGGCGTGCTCAAGCGGGTGCTCAGGACCGCTGGCGGGACTGGTCGCCCAGGACGACCGCACCGGTGATGTGCGACGCCAGGCGGCCGGCCGCATCCTGGACGCTGTCCTGGCCGGTGGCCAGGCGCAGGTCGGGATTGGCGGGTGCCTCGTAGGGGGCGTCGATCCCGGTGAAGCCGCTGATCCGCCCGGCGCGGGCGGCGGCATACAGGCCCTTGGGGTCGCGGGCCTCGCAGACCGTCTGGTCGGCGTCCACGAAGATTTCCTGGAACCCGTCGCCCACGATCTGGCGGGCCAGGTCGCGGTCGGCGGCGCGCGGGGAAATCAGCGCGACCAGCACCACCTGCCCGGTTTCGGCCAGGATGCGCGCCACGGCGGCGGCCCGGCGCACGTTTTCGGTGCGATCTTCCTCGGAGAAGCCGAGATCGGCGCACAGCCCGGCCCGCAGCGTGTCGCCGTCCAGGACCGACACGTCGATACCCTGGGTGAACAGGCGGGATTCGGCCGCGCGGGCCAGCGTGCTCTTGCCCGCGCCGGGCAGGCCGGTCATCCAGAAGACGCCGCCGCGATGGCCGCGCGCCTGGGCCCGGTCCCACAGCGATACAGTGCTGTCGGTGGGGTGGATGGCCTTGGTGCCGCTGGCGATGGCCGCCGGGCCGATCAGCGGTGCGCCGCCGACGATGCGCTGGTGACGGTCGACCAGCACGCCGCGCCCGTCGGTGGTGCCGGGGGCGAACGCGTCGAACAGAATGCTTTCTGACGCCGCCAGCGTGATTTCGGCAAAGCCCTCGGGCGGGACGTGGTCGGCGGGGTGCTCGGTCAGGTCGTCCAGCCGGACGACGGAATCGATCGAGGCCACCGTCACCTGATGCTCGGCGGTGCCCAGGCGCAGGCGGAAGCTCTCGCCGACGCGCAGCGGCTCCTGCCGCAGCCAGAACAGGCGCGAGCGGATGCGCGCGGCGCGAATCGGCGTTTCGCCGGGCTGGTGCAGCAGGTCGCCGCGATCGGGGATCACGTCGGGTTCCAGCGTGATCGCCACCGACTGCCCGGCGACGGCGGAAATCTGCGGGGCGGTGTGCCAGCTTTCGATCGACGCGACCCGCGCCACCGTGCCGTGCGTGCCGATCACCAGGCTGTCGCCCACCTTCACGCGCCCGCGCTCGATCCGGCCGACGACGACGCGCTTGGTGTCGAAGCGGTAGACGTCCTGCACCGGCAGGCGCAGCGGCAGGTCGGCGCGGCCCGACGGCGCGGGGACCAGGGCCAGCGCCTCGGTCAGGGTCGGACCCTGGTACCAGCCCATGTGCGGCGAACGGCTGGCGATATTGTCGCCTTCGCGCGCCGAGGCCGGCACGAACAGGCTGACCTCGATATCCAGCTGCTTCAGCAGGGCGGCGACGGCGCGCTCGGTCTCGGCGATGCGGGCCGGGTCGTAATCCAGCAGGTCCACCTTGTTCATCAGGACGATGACATGGCGGATGCCGATCAGGCGCAGCAGCATCGCGTGGCGGCGCGTCTGTTCCTGCGCGCCCTCGGCGGCATCGACCACCAGCACCGCGGCCTCGGCGTCGGCCGCGCCGGTGATCATATTGCGCAGGAATTGCCGGTGGCCCGGCGCGTCAACGATCACGAACTCGCGGTCGCCCAGCCGGAAGGGGATGCGCGTGGAATCGACGGTGACGCCCTGGTCACGCTCGATCTGCAGGCTGTCGAGCAGGAAGCTCCATTCGACCTTCAGGCCGCGTTTCTTGCTGGATTCGACGATCTGGGCGACCCGGCCCTCGGGCAGGTTGTCGGTATCGTGCAGCAGGCGGCCGATCAGGGTCGACTTGCCATGGTCGACATGGCCGACGATGACGATGGGGGTGGCCGCATCCTGACGGGCGGCGGCGGGGACGTTGCTCATGATGATGTTCCGGTCCGTCCGTGGGTCAGAGATAGCCAGCGACGCGAAGACGCTCGAACGCATCCTCGGATTCATGGTCCATCGCGCGGCCGGCGCGTTCGGACGTGCGGCTGGTCCGCAGTTCCGCGATCACCTCGGCGACGGTCGCGGCGTCGCTTTCGATCGGGCTGGTGATGTCCTGGTCGCCCAGCGAGCGATAGCGCAGGCCGTTCTTCGAGAAATACAGATCGACCAGCGGAATGCCCTCGCGCTCGATATAGCGCCAGATGTCGATCTCGCGCCACGACAGCAGGGGATGGACGCGGATATGCACGCCCTCTTCATGCGGGGTGGCGTACTGGTCCCAGAATTCCGGCGGCTGGTTGCGCACGTCCCATTTGTGGCTGGAACCGCGCGGGCTGAACACGCGCTCCTTGGCACGGGTCGCCTGCTCGTCGCGCCGGATGCCGGCGATCACGCCCTCCAGGCTGTATTTCTCGATCATCGCGGCCAGGCCGGCGGTCTTGCGCGCGGCGGACCGGGCAGCCGGCGGCAGCGTCGGGTCGATCTCCTCGACCGGCGGGCAGTCGCCCAGCAGCAGGTCCAGGTTCCATTTCCGCACATATTCGTCGCGGAAGCGGTACATCTCGGGGAATTTCTTGCCGGTATCGACATGCATCACCGGGAACGGCACACGGCCCAGGAAGGCCTTGCGCGCCAGCCAGAGCATGACGTTGGAATCCTTGCCCAGCGACCACAGCATCGCCAGCGGCTTCAGGTTCCGGTACGCCTCGCGCAGGATATAGATGCTCTGGGCTTCAAGCTGATCGAGATCGTCCATGACGGGGGCTTCTTTCGGAAACAATGGAATGACGAGGGGCGGACAGGTCAGGCGTGGATGCCGCATTCGGTCTTGGACAGGCCCGCCCAGCGTCCGGCGCGCGGGTCCTCGCCCTCGGCCACCGGGCGCGTGCACGGCGCGCAGCCGATCGATGGATAGCCCCGCAGGCTCAACGGATGGCGCGGCAGGTCGCGCCGCGCCATTTCGGCGTCCAGCTCGGCCGGGGTCCAGCGGGCCAGGGGGTTGATCTTGATCCGGCCCTCGGCCGCCTGCTCGATGACGGGCAGGGCGGTGCGGGTTGCGGCCTGCGATCGCTTGCGGCCGGTCAGCCACGCGTCGAACGGGATCATGGCCTCGTCCAGCGGTTCGACCTTGCGCAGGGCGCAGCAGGCGTCGGGGTCGAAGGCCCAGAGCTGGCCGTCGGGGTCACGGTCGCGGATCTGCCGTGCCGCCGGTTGGATGCTGCGGACGTCCGACAGGCCCAGATGCGCGACCAGCCGGTCGCGATAGGCCAGGGTTTCGGGGAAATGCTGTCCGGTATCCAGGAACAGGACCGGCGTCGCCGGGTCCACATCCGCCACCATCGCCAGCAGCACCGCCGATTCCGACCCGAAGGACGACACGGTGGCGACGCGCCCGCGCAGGCCGCCGGTCAGCACGGTCCGCAGGATGGCCTGCGCCGTGTCGCCGGCGTCGTGGATAGCGGTCAGGATCGACGGGTCTATACGCACTGTCAGGGCCCACATTCCTCATTGCACGAAAAATTATCGTGCTTTGAGGTCGATGTAATCGTTCTCCCCGGGAGATTCAAGGGGAATATACATCATGAGAGCGTGGTAATAATCATACCATCCATGCCGAATGGGTCTGATTTCCGTCGAATCGGCCGCGTGGCCGTATTATCGGCTCATCAACACGGGTAATTCGGCATTTTCCAGAACGTGGCGCGTCACCCCGCCCAGAATCAACTGGCGCAGACGCGAATGGGAATAGGCCCCCATCGCCAGCATGTCGGCGTTGAACGCGCGACAGGCGGCCAGCAGGGCGGCGCCCACCGTTTCCTCGGGGTTGCTGAATTCCACCAGGTCGGCGTCCACCCCATGGATGGCCAGGTACTCCGCCGCGTGGCGGGCTTCGGGGCCCCGGCGCTGGTAGTCGCCGGAATAGAGGATGCGCACCGCCTCGGCCTCGGAGACCCATGGCAGGATATGATGCAGCGCCGCCGTGGCTTCGGACGTGCCGTTCCAGGCGATGCAGATCCGCCGGCCGGCCGTGGCGGGGGGCTGGCGCGGGGCTATGACCACCGGGCGGCCGCTATCGAACAGGATGGCGTGCAGCGTCTCGGATGACGAGACCTCTTCGCCGGAGTCGGGATGCGGGACGACGGTGACGTCGGACAGGCGGGCGCGGAAGGTGACGACCTCGTGCTCGCGCCCCGTCATGGTGACGAAGCTGGCCGTGGCGGTGCCGATAGGATTGCCGTGGAAGGGGGGAATGGGGCCGGTGACGGTCACGCCGTTGCTGGCGGTGAAACGGTCGAATATCTCGCGCACCGCAAGGGCGCGGCGGGCGCCCTCGCGCTCGGCGGCGGACATCATTTCCTCGACCATCGCGCCCGACAGGCCCTCGCCGGCCAGGGGGGCGACGTCGCGGCTGTCGGCCCGGACATGCAGGGCAGAGATGTGTCCGCCGAATTGCCGGGCGAACAGCAGGCCGGTGGCCAGGGCGGCCTCGGCATTGGACGTTCCGTTTAGCGGCAGCATGATTTTTTGTATGTTCTTCAATTTTTTCATCTCCAGCTTTGTTGGAACGTCAGGGCAGTTCGGCGCCCCACGGTGTCTGCCTTGGGGGCGCCAGGCCGTCAGGGGTAAAGTCGTGTCGTCTCCCATGTCGTGCCCGCACGGCGCCAGACGGCGCGGTCGTGCAGGCGGTGCGGCCGATCCTGCCAGAATTCGATGGCGTCGGGGACCAGCCGGAACCCCGACCAGTTCGCCGGACGGGGAATCGTTTCATCGGGATAGCGATCTTCCAGTTCCGCCAGGCGGTGCTCGAAGATCGCGCGGTCGGTCAGCGGCCGCGACTGGTCGGACGCGATGGCCCCCAGGCGGGAGATGCGCGACCGGCTGGCGAAATAGGCGTCGGCTTCGGCGTCGGTCACGGGTTCGACCGGGCCTTCGATCCGGATCTGGCGGCGCAGGCTCTTCCAATGGAACAGCAGGGCGGCATGCGGGTTTTCCCGCAATTCACCCGCCTTGCGGCTTTCGAGGTTGGTATAGAAGACGAAGCCCCGCGTGTCGGCGCCCTTCAGCAGGATCATCCGCACCGACGGGCGTCCGTCCGGCGTGGCGGTGGCCAGCGCCATGGCGTTCGGGTCCGCAGGTTCGTGCGCCTCGGCCTCGCGCATCCAGGCGGCGAACAGGGTGAAGGGGTCTGCCCCAAGGTCGATCAGCGCGGCGGTCATTCGTTATTCCGTCCAGTTTCTGCGGCAGGCGGTGCGCAGCGTCATGGCCCGCCACGCAGGCGGCGAAAGCGGGGGGCGTCGCGTAACCCGGATCTTGTCCCACGCGCCGGCTTGTGCAACCACGACCCCAACCCGATCATGCCATTTCCAGACCAAGGATCCTATCATGTCAGACGGCACGTCCAAAGTCCCGGCCACGGGCACGCTGATGAAGGGCAAGCGGGGCCTTGTCATGGGTGTCGCCAACGATCGGTCGATCGCCTGGGGCATCGCCAACGCGGTCGCGGCGCAGGGCGGCGAGCTGGCCTTCACCTATCAGGGCGAGGCCCTGGGCAAGCGGGTCCGTCCGCTGGCCGAGCGCGTGGGCTCGACGCTGGTGCTGCCCTGCGACGTGAGCGACGACGCCGCGATGGACGCGACCTTCGCCGAGATCGAGGCGCAGTGGGGAAAGCTGGACTTCCTGGTCCATGCCATCGGCTGGGCCGACAAGCAGTATCTGCGCGGCCGCTATGTCGACACCCCGCGCGATGCGTTCCTGACCGCGCTGGATATCTCGTGCTATTCCTTTACCGCCGTCGCACGCCGGGCGGCGCGCCTGATGACGTCGGGCGGATCGCTGCTGACCCTGTCCTATCTGGGGGCCGAGCGCGTCATGCCGCATTACAACGTGATGGGCGTGGCCAAGGCGGCGCTGGAGGCCTCGGTGCGCTACATGGCGGCCGACCTGGGGCGCGACGGGATTCGCGTGAACGGCATTTCGGCTGGTCCGATCATGACGCTGGCGGCCAACGGCATCGGCGATTTCCGCTATATCCTGAAATGGAACCAGTACAACGCGCCGCTGGAGCGCAACGTGTCGCTGGAGGAGGTCGGCGGCGCCGGCCTGTACATGCTGTCCGACCTGTCGGGGGGCGTCACCGGCGAGATCCATCACGTCGATTCCGGCTATAACATCGTGGGAATGAAGAACCCCACGGCGCCCGACATCACCGTCTCGGGCGACTGACGGCCGCGAAGGGGATGCCGGGTCATGTCGCACAATAGTTTCGGCCATCTGTTCCGGGTCACGACCTGGGGCGAAAGCCACGGGCCGGCCATCGGCTGCGTCGTCGACGGCTGCCCGCCGCGCCTGGCGCTGTCGGCGGCCGACATCCAGCCGTGGCTGGACCGGCGGCGCCCCGGCCAGTCGAAATACACCACCCAGCGCCAGGAACCCGACGCGGTCGAGATCCTGTCGGGCGTGTTCGAGGGCCGGACGACCGGCACCCCGATCGCGCTGCTGATTCACAACACCGATCAGCGGTCGCGCGATTACGGCGACATTGCCGAGCGCTATCGCCCGGGCCACGCCGATGTCACCTACGACCTGAAATACGGCATCCGCGACTATCGCGGCGGCGGCCGGTCGTCGGCGCGGGAAACCGCGATGCGGGTGGCGGCGGGCGCGGTGGCACGGCAGGTGCTGGGCGGGGGGGTGCGTATTTGCGGCGCCCTGACGCAGATCGGCCCGCATCGTGTCGATCGTGCCCGCTGGGATTGGGAGGCCGTGGACACCAACCCGTTCTTCTGCCCCGACCCGGAGATGGTGCCGGTCTGGGAAGATTATCTGGGCGCGGTGCGCAAGGCGGGATCGTCGGTCGGCGCGGTGATCGAAATCGTGGCCGAGGGCGTGCCGCCGGGGCTGGGCGCGCCGATTTACGGCAAGCTCGATTCCGACCTGGCGATGGCGTTGATGAGCATCAACGCGGTCAAGGGCGTCGAGATCGGCGAGGGTTTCGCCGCCGCCGCCCTGACCGGCGAGGATAATGCCGACCCGATGCGGATCGAGGACGGCCGGCTGACCTTCGCCTCGAACCACGCGGGCGGCATCCTTGGCGGGATTTCCACCGGGCAGCCGGTGATCGCGCGCTTCGCCGTCAAGCCGACCAGTTCGATCCTGACGCCCGTCGCCTCGGTGACGCGATCGGGCGAAAATGTCGAGGTGGCGACCCGGGGCCGGCACGACCCCTGCGTGGGCATTCGCGCGGTCCCGGTGGGCGAGGCGATGATGGCCTGCGTGCTGGCCGATCATCTGCTGCGCCACCGGGCGCAGGTCGGCGAGAGCGTCACGCCGTCAGCGTCGCCTCCAGCGTGATGGGCGCGTTCAGCAGTTTCGAGATCGGGCAGCCGGCCTTGGCCTTGGCGGCCAGGTCCTGGAACTGATCCTCGGTCGCGCCGGGGATGGTGGCCGTCAGGGTCAGGTGGGCCGCCGTCACCGCGAAGCCGTCGGGCTGCTTTTCCAGCGAGATGACCGATTTGGCGTCCAGCGCGGTCGCCGTCAGGCCGGCTCCGCCCAATACGCCCGACAGGGCCATGGCGAAGCAGGCGGCGTGCGCCGCCCCCACCAGTTCCTCGGGGTTGGTGCCGGCCACGCCTTCGAAGCGGGTGTTGAACCCGTAGGGCAGTGCCGACAGCGCGCCGCTCTGGGTGGAGACGGTTCCCTTGCCGTCCTTCAGGCCGCCTTGCCAGTGCGCGGTGCCGAATTTGGTGATGGTCATGGGTTGGTTTCCTCCTGCATGTGCCGTCCCGCCTGGGGCCGGCAGGGTCCGACCATAACGTCGTGCCATCCGGGGCGAAGCGCACAAGGTGCACACGATACGGTGAGAGGGGGGGCGGCGGCCCCCCGCTTTTCCCAGTGGGGCATGCAAACTGTTGCGTGTGGCGGATGCCGGTGTCATACGACGTCGCGGTCGTGACAGGGTATCGTCTGCAACGCTGTCCTGTCCGCGCCTTGCAATCGTTCACGACGGAATGCCGGCCCGCGCGATGGATCAGACCGTACCTGCCCTGCTTCAGCACGAATGCGTGGTGTTCCCCGAGGGGCTTCATCTGGAATGCGGGTTCCATCTGGCCCCGGTGCAGATCGCGTACCGGACCTATGGCACTCTGTCGGCGGCGCGCGATAACGCCATCGTCGTGTGCCATGCCCTGACCGGCGACCAGTATCTGGCGGACACCCAGCCCCTGACCGGCAAGCCCGGGTGGTGGAGCCGTATGGTCGGGCCGGGCCTGCCGATCGACACCGACCGCTTCTTCGTCATCTGCATGAACGTGCTGGGCGGCTGCATGGGCTCGACCGGCCCGCGGTCGCCGCGCTCGGGGGCGGGGGCCGACGGGACCGAGCCGTGGGGCACCGATTTCCCACCCGTCACCATCCGCGACATGGTCCGCGCGCAGAAGCTGCTGGTCGACCGTTTCGGCATCCAACGGCTGTTCGCCGTCGTCGGCGGGTCGATGGGCGGCATGCAGGTGCTGGAATGGGCCGCGACCTATCCGGACATGGTGTTCGCCGCCATGCCCATCGCGACGTCGCCGTTTCACTCGGCCCAGAACATCGCGTTCAACGAGGTCAGCCGCCAGGCGATCTTCGCCGACCCCGACTGGCATGGCGGACGGTACTGGGAACGCGATGCCGTTCCGGCCCGGGGGCTGGCGGTCGCGCGGATGATGGCGCACATCACCTATCTGTCCGAGGAAGCCCTGACCCGCAAATTCGGCCGGCGCGTCCGCCGCGACCCCTATGGCGATAACCCGCTGTCGCTGTTCGGCGAGATGTTCGAGGTCGAAAGCTATCTGCGGCACCAGGGGTCGTCGTTCGTGCACCGGTTCGATGCCAATTCCTATCTGACGATCACGCGGGCGATGGATTATTTCGATCTGGGCACCGAGCATGACGGCGATCTGTCCCGGCCGTTCCACGGCACGCGCACGCGCTTCTGCATCGTGTCGTTTTCCTCGGACTGGCTGTTCCCCACGTCGCAGGCGCGCATGCTGGCCCGCGCGCTGAACCGCGCCGCCGCCAACGTCTCGTTCGTCGAGATCGAAAGCGACAAGGGCCACGACGCCTTCCTGCTGGACGAACCCGATTTCGACCGCACGGTGCGCGGCT
This sequence comes from Gluconacetobacter azotocaptans, assembly GCF_014174355.1. GTDB lineage: Bacteria > Pseudomonadota > Alphaproteobacteria > Acetobacterales > Acetobacteraceae > Gluconacetobacter > Gluconacetobacter azotocaptans. Next base: position 137,750 of record NZ_JABEQF010000007.1, on the reverse strand, counting down.
TCCTGTCCGGCGCCGCCGAACATGCGCGGATCGGCTGACCGGTGCGGCTCGACCAGCGGCTGATCGCCGAAATGATCCAGCCCGGCACCCGGGTGCTCGATATCGGAAGCGGCGACGGCGCGCTGCTGGATTATCTGTTCCGCACCCGCGGCTGCGACGCCCAGGGCATCGAGATCGACATGCAGGAGGTCACGCGCTCGGTGGCGCATGGGTTGCCGGTGATGCATGGCGACGCGGATCACGACCTGGCGCATTACCCCCGGCACGCCTTCGATTATGTGGTGCTGCAACGCACCTTGCAGGCCGTCGAACGCCCGCGCGAGGTCTTGCGCCAGATGCTGCGGATCGGGCGCCATGCTATCGTCTCGTTCCCCAATTTCGGGCACTGGCAGTTGCGGCTGAAGCTGCTGACGACCGGGCGGATGCCGATGACGGCGGTCTGGAACACGCCGTGGTACGAAACGCCGAACATCCATCCCTGTACGATTCTCGATTTCCTGATGCTCTGCCGGGAAGAGGGCTACGTGGTCGAGGAATGGATGGCGGTGGATGAGGACGGCGAGCGCGCGCCGTGGCGCCGCTCCATCCGTCTGGCCAATCTGTTCGGCGAGCAGGCGTTGTTCCTGCTGCGGCGGCGGGGCGGCTGATCCATGGCGGTAGGCCGCGCGCCGGCCGAAGACGCGCGCACCGTGCTGGTCGGCATCGACGGCGGGGGAACGGCGACGCGCCTGCGCCTGGCCACGCCGGACGGAACGATCCTGGGCACGGGGCAGGGCGGCCCCGCCAATATCGCGACGGATGCCGAATGCGGATGGCGGTCGGTCCGCGATGCGCTGGACCAGGCCATGGCGCAGGCCGGGCTGTCGCCGGTGGGGTGCCGACTGGTGGCCGGCGCGGGGCTGGCGGGGGCCGAGGTGCCGGAGGCGCGCGCGCGTTTCATGGCCCTTCCGGCGATTTTCACGGATATTGAGATCGTGACAGATGCCTATACGTCCTGCGTCGGGGCGCATGGCGGACAGGATGGCGCCATGGTCGCCGCCGGGACCGGCACGGTGGGATATGCCGTGGCCGGAGGCCAGACCCGCCGGGTCGGCGGATGGGGGTTTCCGCAGGGCGATGAGGGCGGCGGCGCCTGGATCGGGCTGGAGGTGATACGCCTGATGCTGCGCGCAGGCGACGGCCGTACCCCCCGCACGGCGCTGACCGAGGCGATCCGGAACCGGGCTGGGGCGGATGGCGGCGATCCGATGATCTGGGCGGTCGGAGCCCGGCCTGCCGACTTCGCGTGCCTGGTGCCACAGATCGTCGCCGCCGCCGGGCAGGGCGATGCACAGGCGCGGGCGCTGCTGGCCCGGGCGGGGGCCGAGATCGATGGCCTGATGGCCGCGTTGCTGGAGGGTGACGGGTTCGGGGGCCTGCCCTGCTGCCTGGTGGGTGGTCTGGCGGACGTGTTGCGGCCCTGTCTGTCGCCGTGGAGCCGAAGCCGCCTGTCCGAGCCGCGGGGCGGTGCGATCGAGGGCGCGCTGGTGCTGGCGGGACGGTTGCATTCCGGGGCGATCGGTCGAGAATAACGACCGATGACCAAGGACAAGGATATCCGCCCCATGGAAACACTGGACGCCATCCGGACACGCCGCGCGGTCAAGCAGTACGATCCGGACCATCGCATCCCCGACGCCGACCTGGACACGATCCTTTCGGCGGGCATGCTGGCCCCGACCGCCTTCAATATCCAGCACTGGCGCTTCGTCGTGGTGACCGATCCGGCGTTGCGGCGGCAGATCCGCGCGGTGGCGTGGGACCAGGCGCAGGTCACCGATGCCTCGGTGCTGATCGTGATGTGCGCGGACATGCAGGCCTGGCGCAAGGACCCGGCGCACTACTGGGCCGACGCGCCGCAGGATGTACAGGACCTGATGGCGGGCCTGATCAACCAGTATTACGAGGGACGCCCGCAGGTTCAGCGGGACGAGACGATGCGGTCCTGCGCCCAGGCCGCCCAGACGATGATGCTGGCCGCCGCCAGCCTGGGCTATCAGTCCTGCCCGATGGACGGGTTCGATTTCGATGCGGTGGCGAAGCTGATCAACCTGCCGGACGACCATGTGATCACCATGTTCGTCGCCCTCGGCAAGGGCACGCAGGCGGCACGGCCCCGGGCCAGTCGCCTGACGCTGGAGCAGGTGCGCGTGCGCGACCGTTTCGCCTGATGCGACGGGTGCCGCCGGCATGCCGATGCCGGTGGCAACGGCCATCCTTGGGAAAAGGCTTGCGGGACAGGCCTTGACCGGGTAGAAGCCGCCCGTGGATGGCCCGCGCCTGTCCCGCATGCTGACTTGTACGCACGTGCCTTGTTGACGCGGGGGGCACGGACTGGACGGACAAGCGTATCTTCCCTTTCCCAGACGGCTTGCGGTGACTGACAGCGTGCCCTGCGATGCAGGGTCGCGAACCGTGTTTCGTATTTTTCAAGACATTCCGGATGCTCATTCTGTCGTGAGGGTTCCGGCCATTTTGGTGCCGGGAGGCGCTTTCATGACGACATTCTCCGACCTTCAACTTGCCGAGCCCTTGCTGCGCGCCCTGAATGAGGAAGGCTACACGACCCCGACCCCCATCCAGGCCGGCGCGATCCCGCATCTGCTGGCCGGGCGCGACCTGCTGGGCCTGGCCCAGACCGGCACCGGCAAGACCGCGGCCTTCGCGCTGCCCATCCTGCACCGGCTGCTGACGCATCACGGGCGCGCCCACCCCAAGGGCGCGCGCGCCCTGGTGCTGGCGCCGACGCGCGAACTGGCGTCGCAGATCGACGAAAGCTTCAAGGCCTATGCCCGCCACATGCGGCTGAGCCATGCCGTGATCTTCGGCGGCGTCGGCCAGGGGCGGCAGGTCGAGGCGATGCGCCGCGGCGTCGACGTGCTGGTGGCGGCCCCGGGCCGCCTGCTGGACCTGATGGGTCAGGGGCATGTCGATCTGTCCGGCCTGGAGGTCCTGGTGCTGGACGAAGCCGACCGCATGCTGGACATGGGCTTCGTGCGCGACATCCGTCGGATCGTCGCCGAACTGCCGCGTGATCGCCAGACGTTGCTGTTCTCGGCCACCATGCCCAAGAGCATCTCGGATCTGGCCCACGGGCTGCTGCGCGACCCGGCCACCGTGCAGGTGACGCCGCCGTCCAGCACGGTCGACCGGATCCGTCAGGCCGTCATGTTCGTCGATACCGAGAACAAGCGCGACGCGCTGAAGCTGCTGGTGGATTCGCCCAAGGTCGAGCGCGCCGTGGTGTTCACGCTGATGAAGCATGAGGCCAACAAGGTCGCCGCCTTCCTGAACGATCATGGAGTCGTTTCCGAGGCGATCCACGGCAACAAGTCGCAGGGTGCGCGCGAACGCGCGATGGCGGGTTTTCGCTCCGGCGCCGTGAAGGTGCTGGTCGCGACCGATATCGCCGCGCGCGGCATCGACGTCGATGACGTCACGCATGTCTTCAACTACGACCTGCCGAACGTGCCCGAAAGCTACGTGCACCGGATCGGCCGCACGGCCCGCGCCGGGCGCGAAGGCTGGGCGGTGTCGCTGTGCGATGCCGAACAGCGGGCGTGGCTGCGCGATATCGAGAAGACGATCGCCAAGAAGATCCCGGTTGTCGTTGAACATCCGTACCATTCCGAAACCGCTTCCAACTCCACCCTGCGTCCGCCCGTGCTGGGCGGTGGCGGCGGCCGTGGTCGGGGCGGCGGTGGCGGCGGACGCCCGCAGCAGCGCCAGGGCGGCGGCGGCCATCGTGGCGGCGGCGCGCGTCGCGTCGCCTGAAGCACATATCCTGCCGGCGCCGTACGCGGCGCCGGCAGGTTGGGCTGCCCTGGTCAGGCCGGGCTTTGCCCGAACCCACCAGGGCCTGAGGCCCTGGACCCCGCGCCGTCCAGACGCGCCCGAACGCGTGGCACGGACGTCAGGGCGGTAGCGAATGCCTGCGCTCTGGCCGTCAGTTCGTCATCAGGATCGACGACCGTAAACCAGCGCTGACGTTGCACGTAGAAGCGCGATCCCGCTGTGCGCGGCAGGGAAACGTTCGTCCGAAGAGTGATGGCGTTTCCAGCATCCGTCTCGACCATCAATCGCTCGTGCAGTCGCTGCAGAAACGCATCGTGCTTCGGCCTGGGAAGGTGATGAAGGCGATGGCGCGTTCGGGTTTGCGGAGCTGCCGAATTTCCGAGAAGGTCGCATGCTTCTCCGTTTCCCCTCCGATGCCGTTGTCCGGGTCGAGAAATATGATGTCCGCACCATCGAGGATGCTGCGCTTGCGTGTGCCCCACGCATTCCGCTCCACACGCGGCGGCATCGGCTCACGATGAAATAGGGCCCCCTGGGCCAGATCGTTGCCTGTTCAAGCGCGGCAGGGCTGCGTTCCGGAAGCCTGGCGAGCCCCGCGTGAAGCTCTTCATCGAGAAGACGCCATGCTGCCTCGTCGCGCCATTCGAGATGCCGTCCATCCTGCCGTCCGTCCTCTTCCGGCGCATAGTACCATGCGATGCCGAGCATCCGGTCCGCGCCCGCGAGCGCGCGCAGGAACGCGAATTTGAGAAGATCGCTGACGTCGCCAGCATACTGATCGCGCATTTGGTCCCCACGTTCGTCGTCGTCACATATCCATCCGAGGAAACGAGAACGATGGGCGTGGCGTGATTGATGCCGGGTAAATGACGGTGGTGCCGGTGGCTTCCGGGACCGCTTACGTCATGGATTTCGCGGTTGTCCGCCGGCAGTCATCCGAACACCAGTGCGTACAGCACCAGACCAAGACCGACGAGGCTGACCAGAAAGACGATGGAGCGGATCTTCTCGACCCCGAAGGCGTACAGCGGCAGGTACAGGAGGCGCGCAGCCAGCCAGATCCATCCACCGATTGCGCTCAAATCACTTTCACGCCCTGTTACCACCACGCCGATCAACGCCACGATGGCGATCGGAAAGGTCTCCTGGAAATTGGCTTGCGCCCGCGCCAAGCGTGCGATGACGGGATTCAGCGGCGGCATGGTCTCGTCGCGCGGGCCGGTATTCCAGTCGATACCGTATTGCCGGGTCTTCAGGGTGGAGGGGATAATGATATGCACGAAGAGCAACATCGCTCCCGCCGCCAGGATCATGATTTCTGTTTGCATCGGCTGCTCCTGTGAGTGGGCGTGCGGCCCGGAAACCCCGATGACGGCAAGCCCGACCTCTACCCGGTCGATGAGGGGGGGGCGTTGGGGGAATACGTCGTGCAGATGCAGTGCGGTATCGTGGAAGAGGAAGCGGGCTTCCCGGTGACCGACTCTATATAGGCGGCCAATCGCGAAATTCACTCACCTGGCCGTGCAGGTTCACGCCGTGTTCGTCGTCGAAACCCGGATGCAGAGCTTTGCGCGCCCTTGAAATTCGGCGGGAAGCCATTCGCAAATAATGTCAATTTGACCAAAGTGGCGGAGAGGGTGGGATTCGAACCCACGGTACGCTTGCACGCACGGCGGTTTTCAAGACCGCTGCCTTAAACCGCTCGGCCACCTCTCCGACGGGGCATTCTTATTCATGGTTTTGGTCGGGGATGCAACTGGGCAGACACCCGGCCTTCCGTGAGGAAGGCCGGGGCTGGGCGTGCAGATGATGCCGGCCTGGGTTGGATTAGTGCAGGACGGGGGTTTCGCCGTACATGCCGTCCGTGTTCCGGTCGGCGCGCCGATCCTTGCGCTGGGGCGTGGAGGCGGCCTCGCGGGCATGGTCGGGAACGGAGAGGTACAGGGTCAGGATGCCGGCGAAGGCATAGAGGCCGGAGAAGATCCAGATGATGCCCTCGATCCCGTGCCAGCCTTCGAACCAGGTGACGATGGCCGGCCCAACCCAGGTGCTGGCGCCGGCGCCCAGGCCCAGTGCGGACAGGGCGGCCGCCTTTTCCTTCGGGCAGATCTGCGGCACCAGGCCCGACAGCGGCACGAAGGCCGCGACCGTCGCGCCGTAGAAGATGCCGGCCAGTGACGCGACCAGGAAATTGCCGTGATAGGCCATCGGCACGTAATAGAAGACCGGCACCGAGATCGCCGCCCCCAGGCAGCCGGCGATCGATACCACCGTGCGATGTCCCAGACGGTCGGCCAGCATCCCCGACACCAGGTTGAACAGGATGTTGCTGAGGAACACGATCGACAGCAGCTGCAGCCACTGCGACAGGGTGAAGCCGACGACCTTCATGAAGAAGGACGGCATGATCACCAGGAAGGCGTATTCCGACGCCGTGTCGATGGTGCGCACGATCATGGCCACGAACGTCTTGGGCTCGCGCCACAGAATGCTGAGGGAACCGAAGAAGATTCCCTTCACGGAGACGTGCTGCGGGGCCAGACGGGTGGCGCCCGTGGGTTCGCGCGTCAGCAGCAGCGCCACCAGGCCGCCGGCGACCACCAGGCCCAGCGACGACCAGAAGGTGGCGAGTTCGCCGATAACAGGAATGGAGAAGCTGGCGAACAGCGAGCCCAGCGTCGGCAGGCCGCCCGAAAAGGCGAACCAGAACCAGCCGGCGGCGGAGCCAAGCTGGCGCGGCGGGGTCGCGGCGGCGATCCAGACCAGGAAGCCATAGGCGAACAGCGGATAGCCCAGCCCGCGCAGCGTATAGGCGGCAACCATCATCGGGAAGCTGGCGACCTGCAGGCCCATGACCAGGAAGGCCACTTCGAACACGCTCCAGATGGCCAGGCCGATCCACATGACCCGCTTCGGCCCCCACAGGTCGGACAGCGGGCCCGACAGCCAGGAGGCGATGGAGACCGCGACACCGTAGACCGTGAACAGGAACGCCACGTCGCGCGCGGATTGGCCGTGATTTTCAAGATAGGGCGCCAGATAGCCGGCCTCTACGCCGTCGCCGATCATGAAGAGCAGCAAGCCCACAAAACCCCAGAGAAGAGGTCGTGGAATGCCGATCCTGTCGGTCAGGGAGGGGCGGTCGGACAGAACGTCTGTCTGCGTCAAGGGGAGATACTCCTCTTTAACAGGCAGCCAACATAACTATGAGGGGCTTCGCCTCATTACGAAGCATCGATGCAAGCTGCATTCGAAATCGTGGCCCATGGGACGCAGCAATTTCGAAATCATCATGTAGGGATGCGCGCCATAGGCGCTGAAGCAGATCCGGTGCCCGATAGTTCTGTCCAATGGTCGGACAATAAAGGCACAGGAAGAAATCGCCATGAAAGAGTCATGGACGAGCATTCAGGCATTATGGGCCTGAAAGAGAACAAAGCGCACTAACGGTGCGATTTTGATACGAATAAAACTGAAAAGTTCAACCTGTCCTTTCGTTTTGATATTCAGATGGAATCTTTCATACAGAAAGATACCCTATAATGGAAGAAAAATATTCCTGAATTTTGACGAAAATATGATTTATGTTGAAATTTATACTTAAAAATCCATGGTAAATTCGATTTAAATTGTCAGTTCGTCATTTGATTTCGAATTGTTCTATATTGTATAGAGATTTTATTTACAATAACGATAAATTTTATTCATATCTTCGTCCGGGAGTATGGCAGTATCCGGAACGAAAAAAAATATGGTCCGCCAAGGCCGGATGGCTGGGTGGACCGTGCCGGCCGGCGAGGTGGGGGCGCCCGGAGGAATCGACGGATTTGGATGGGGGCTGGCAACGACCCACGGCAAAGCAGGTGCAACCTGTTTGCGTATGCAATGCCGGAAAATGGCGCGCCCTGCTGGATTCGAACCAGCGACCCACAGCTTAGAAGGCTGTTGCTCTATCCGACTGAGCTAAGGGCGCGCGGGGCCAGCATTCCTATGCCGGAACGGGGTCAGTGGGTCCAGTTCTGGACCCGGTCGTACCGGAAATTGTCGGCATAGACCTTGGGCTTGCGGACGCGCGCGACGGGCAGTTCCAGGTCGTACGGCACCGCGTGGCGGTCCGCATAGGCAATGGCGGCGTCGCGGTCGGGGAATCGCAGGCGGATCTGCGACCGCGTATCACGGCTTCCGGTCCAGCCCATCAGCGGATCCTGCTGCCGGGGCTGCGTCTGGCCGTATTCCAGAATCCAGTCATGGGTGTTCGCCTGGCCGGACTGCGTGGCGGTCTTCGCTTCCTTGTAGATTCGGGCCCGCATGGAATGGAACTCCTTCTTCCCGCTGGTCGGGGCGCCCGGACTCGAACCGGGGGCCTCGTGTACCCAAAACACGCGCGCTACCAGGCTGCGCCACGCCCCGAACCTGCGGGGGAAGCTATGAGTCCTTGCGCGCTCTGGCAAGCGCCCGCGTGAAAATTTCGTCACCCGCCGCCAGGGCCCGCCGTCACGGAACGGAGAGCCGCCCGCAGCCGTCCGTCATGGCGCGCCAGGGCCGAGGCGGCGTCGCCTGGCGTCAGGCCGTGCACCACCAGGACGGCGGGCTTGACCCGCCCGTCGGTGCCGGCCAGGGCGGCCACGGCCGCCTGTTCGGTGCAGCCGGTCAGGTCGCGCACCATGCGCACGGCGCGGTGGCGCAGCTTTTCGTTGCGGGCGCGCATGTCGACCATGCGGCCGGCATGGACGCGGCCCAACCCGACCATCATCGCCGTCGACAGCAGGTTCAGCACGATCTTCTGCGATGTGCCGGCCTTCATGCGGGTCGATCCCGCGATCGCCTCCGCGCCGGTCTCGATCAGGATCGGATGGGCGGCGAGGTCCAGCAGGGCGGAACCTGCGCTGTTGGCCACCCCGATGGTCAGCGCGCCCGCCGCCGTCGCCGAACGGACGCAGGCCAGGGTGTAGGGGGTGCGGCCGCTGGCGGCCAGGGCGATCAGGACGTCATCGGGCCCGACCCGCGCCGCCTGCATGTCGCGCCGCGCGCTGTCGGTGTCGTCCTCGGCGTTCTCGACCGCCTCGGTCAGCGCGCGGGGGCCGCCGGCGACCAGCAGGATGGTCCGGCTGGCCGGCCAGTCGAACGTCGGTTCCAGCTCCGCGCCGTCCTGCGCGGCCAGCCGCCCCGAACTGCCGGCCCCGGCATAGATCAGGCGGCCGCCGGCGCGCAGGCGGGGCAGGGCGGCCTCGACCGCCGCCGCGATGGCGGCCAGCGCGGGGCGGATGGCCGCCACCGCCGTCATCTGGCCTTCCCACAGCGACGCGACCTGCACCGGGACGGCCCAGGTGTCGAGGTCGGCGGTCGCCGGGCTGAAGGCCTCGGTCGCGGGAACGGCGGGGGGCGCGGCGGGGGGCATGGCGGTGTCCGGCCTGATGTCAGCCCGCGGTCTCGGACTTGCGGGCCAGCGGCGGGATGAACAGCGGCGCGGTATCCCACGGGAACAGCACCCAGGTTGCCTGCGGGACCTCGACGACGAACAGGTCGGTCAGCGGCTTGCCCGACGGCTTGGCGTACAGACAGGCGAACAGCGCCTTGGGCAGCAGTTGCCGCACGACCTGCGCGGTGACCCCGGAATCGACCAGATCGTCGATGATCAGGAACCCTTCGCCGTCGCCGGCGGCGGCCGGGGCCTTGACGACCTGCGGCTTGCCCTGATGCTCCTCGTCATAGGTGACGACCGATATCGTCTCGATCAGGCGGCAATCCATTTCCCGCGCGATGATCGCCGCGGGGATCAGTCCGCCGCGCGTGACGGCGACGATGCCCTTGAACGGGCCGCGCGGGATCAGGGTCTCGGCCAGAAGGCGGGCGTCGCGGTGAAGCTGGTCCCAGGTGACGGTTGCGTAGGTGGTGGCCATCAGAATAGCTTTCCTCCATCAGGCACGGTTTGGTCGGGTCGGATCAGGACGACATCGCCCTTGTCGTCGGGCATGCCCAGCGTCAGTACCTCGCTGCGGAACGGGCCGATCTGCCGGGGCGGAAAATTGACCACGGCGCAGACCTGGCGGCCGATCAGCAGATCGGGCGTGTAATGGGTGGTGATCTGCGCCGACGAGCGCTTCACGCCGATCCGGGGCCCGAAATCGATCCACAGCTGGTACGCCGGCTTGCGCGCGGCGGGAAACGGCCTGGCGTCCACGACGGTGCCGACGCGGATGTCCAGGCGCGCGAACGTCTCGATATCCGTGGCAGGGGACGGGCCGGACGGGTCAATGTCTGTCATGTCACGCTTTTGCCCGCGCGGCGGCCGTTTTGCAAACGGACGTTGGCGGTTCCGTGACCGGGAATTCGGCATCCATAGCGGGTGGAAAAGGTGCGGCGGACCGCTATTGTTGCCGCATCATGCATGCTCCTTCCGAAACGCAGGCCGTATCCGGCGGCCAGGCCGACGATCCTCCGCCTCCAAGCTCCTCGCGGCCCCTCGATCATCCGGGTTTTGTCGTCTTCCTGACGGCGCGGACCCTGTCCTCGTTCTCGTCGCAGGTCCAGGCCGTGGCGGTCGGCTGGCAGATCTATATGCTGACGCACAGCGCGCGGTCGCTGGCGTGGGTCGGCCTGGCGCAGTTCCTGCCGATGTTCTGCCTGACCCTGGTGGCGGGGCATGTGGCGGACCATTTCAACCGGCGCATGATCGTCGCGACCTGCCAGGGGATCGAGGCCTGCGGGGCGCTGCTGATGGCCATAGGTTCGTTCGGCCACTGGCTGACGCCGCCGATGATCTACGTGATGGTCGCGCTGTTCGGCACCGCTCGCGCGTTCGAGATGCCCAGCCAGCAGACTTTCCTGCCCGCCCTGGTGCCGCCATCGGTCTTTCCGCGCGCGGCCGCATTGTCGTCCTCGCTGTTCCAGGTGGCGTCCATCATGGGGCCGTCGATGGGGGGGCTGTTGTACGGAATCGGGGCCGGGTTCTGTTACAGCACCTGCGCCATGGGGTTCGGCCTGGCCATGATGGGCACGCTGGCCATGACGCTGGAGGCGCCGGTGCGGGTGCGGCGTCCGATGACCCTGGCGACGGTGCTGGGGGGGCTGCATTTCATTCGCGCGCAGCCCGAGATGCTGGGCGCGATCTCGCTGGACCTGTTCGCGGTGCTGCTGGGCGGCGCGACGGCGATGTTGCCGCTCTATGCCAACGACATCCTGCATGCCGGCCCGATCGGCCTGGGGTTGCTGCGGATGTCGCCGGCCATGGGTGCGCTGGTCTGCGCGCTGGCCTTTGCGCGCTGGCCGCTGAATCGCAACGCGGGGATGTGGATGTTCGTCGCGGTCGCGATTTTCGGCATTGCGACGATCGGTTTCGGCCTGTCGACGTCGATGCCGCTGTCGATTCTGGCGCTGGCGATCCTGGGCGCGGCCGATGTGGTCAGCGTGGTGGTGCGCGGCGCGCTGGTGCAGTTGCGCACGCCCGACGAGATGCGGGGACGGGTCTCGGCGGTGAACATGCTGTTCATCGGATCGTCGAATCAGTTGGGCGAGTTCGAGAGCGGCATGCTGGCCAGCCTGATCGGCCCGGTGGAGGCCGTGGTGCTGGGCGGTGTCGGGACGATCGCCGTGACCCTGGTGTGGATGCGCCTGTTTCCCGGCCTGCGGCGCCTGGACCGGCTGGATGATATCCGGCCCGCGCAATAGCGCATGAGGTCGTCGGCGGAGGCTGGCGACCGCGGCATGGCCGGTGAATCGGCCTGTTGCTATATGCAGGAAAAGGGTGGCTCCCGAAGTAGGACTCGAACCTACGACCCAGCGATTAACAGTCGCTTGCTCTACCAACTGAGCTATTCGGGATCAGCGCCGGGGCACCGTATAGCGGAGGTCCGGTTTGGACGTAAACCCCCTTCCGGATGTTTTTTTTGACGGGTAGAGGAGGGCGCCTGGCAGGTGAGAAAACGAGTGGGGCAGAACGGCATGGGCGAAGGCAGCGGGCATTCCGAACGGCTGATGCTGCGTCGTCGCACTTTGATCGCGGGGGCGGGCGTGGGGGCGGCGGTGACGGCCGGCCTGGTCATCCGCAACCAGTTCCGCCACCCGCCGGCCTACTACAAGGCACAGTTGGACGGCCGGTTCCGCCGGCTGGTCCTGTCATGGCCGACGTCCAACACACTGGTCTTCGCGGTGGCGCGGGCGCGTTTCTTCGAGCGTTACAACCTGGATGTCGTGCCGGTCGAGGGTGCGCGCACGGGGCGCGGCACCATTGCCGACCTGCGGGGCGGCCACTGCGTTGGCGCGGTGGCACCGCTTCTGACGTGGCTGGACGTGTTTCGCGAAGGGGGGCTTCAGGCGCGAATCGTCGCGGGCATGCAGTCGGGGGCGTTCAGGCTGCTGTTGCGCCGGGGGGTGAAGGTGACGCGCCTGGACAATGTCGCGGGCCTGCGAATCGCCTTCACCGACCGGGACATGGCTGACCGGCTGTTTTTTTCGGTGATGATGCGGCGCAAGGGCATCGACCCCGAAAGCGGGGTGCAATGGGTCGTCATCTCGCCCGACCATGTCCTGGACGCGGCCCGCGGGGGCGAAATCGACGCGGTGGTCGCGCACGACCCGTTGGCGTGGCAGCTTCTGCACGGGCCCAATCCGCTGTTTTCGGAACTGGCGAACAGCACGACCGGCCATTATGGCGAACGCACGAACCTCGCACTCGGCCTGTCGGACGCCTTCCTGCAATCCGACCCGGCGGCGGCGGTGGCGCTGGTGATGGCGTTGCGCGCGGCGTCGGGCTGGATCCAGGCCCAGCCGGACCAGGTGGCCACCCTGCTGGCCGGGCAGATCGCCGGCATGGGGGCGGACGAGTTGCGCGCGATGCTGCGGCACGAGACGCTGGGCGTCAGCCCGGTGGGCGCCGACCTGCGGGTGCAGGTGGCGCAATATGTCGACGAAATGAAGCTGCTGGGGCGGATGCCCGACACCGTCGGGTCGTCGGCCTATGCCCGCAAGATCTGCTTCAACGTCCTGCAGGCCGAGGCGCCGGGCCAGTACTGGTCGCTGCCGGTGGGGCCCACCTGACCTGCCGGCTATGTGTGGACGGCGCCGTAGCGCACCTGTTTTTCCTTCAGCCAGCGCCGATAGGCGACCGACAGCGAATCGGCGCGAGTGGGGATTTCGGCGCGCGGGTCCAGCGGCAGCAGGCGCGGGCGCTGGTTTTCCAGGATGATGCGGTCCTGCAGGAAGATGCGTTGCTGGAACTGGATCAGGTCCGCCTGGGGCGACACGTCGTCGATCAGGAACATTACCGGATGGGCGCGGCAGCGATCCGGCGCGGTCGGCTGGACGAACAGGGCGATCACGTCGGGGCGCACGGGGTCGTTCGGGCAGGATTTGTATAGCAGCGTCACGAACGGCGACGCGACACGGTAGACATACTGCGCCTCGACACCGGTGTGGGAGGAATGGGCGGCCTGCGGTTGGTGAAAGCGGCATTCGGTCGCCCAGACTTCGTCCACGTCGCGGCGGATTTCGGTGTGATAGCGGGCCACTTCGGTCTGGGGCTCGGCCCCCAGGATGCCGGTATGGACGAAGGGAAAATGCGCGATGTCGAGGAAATTCTCGATCACCCGCAGGCCCGAGGCATGGACTTCGACCGATCCGCAGCAGACCAGGCGGCGGTCGGGTTCGTCGGCGTCGGGGATCGACAGCGGGGCGGCGGGGGGCGTGCCCAGGCTGGTCCACAGGCAGCCGTAGCGTTCGGCGACCGGCAGAGGGTCGCTTCGTCCGGCGGCGCCCACCACGATCGCCCCGTCGCGATGACGCCGCGCCGTCAGATCGACGCCCAGCAGGCGCGTGTGTGTGCGGTGGGCGCCGATGCCGTCCAGGAAGCCGATGGGGTGCCAGCAATCCAGCACCGCGCGGTCGTCGGGATCGGCGAGGTCGGGGTGGCGGGTGTCGGTCATGCGTTCCACCTATCTGATGTCGCGGTGGTAGGGGACGCCCAGCGCCGCTGGCGCGGCCATGACGCGGCGCATCCGGTGCCAGACGACGACCGGGACGATGATGAAGGCGATGGTGCCCAGATAGGGCAGCATGTTCAGGATCGCGGGCGCGATCGGCCAGTTCCGGGCCTGCCCGACGAAGGACAGCGCGGTGATCAGGCCGAACAGCAGGCCGGACAGCGTGGCGGCGAACGGGCGGTAGCCGGCGAAGATCACCAGCGCCAGCGCGATCCAGCCGCGCCCGGCGATCAGCCCTTCGGACCAGACGGGCACGTAGGTCAGGGTCAGGTAGCCGCCGGCCGCCCCCGCCAGGCCCGCGCCCAGCGTGACGTACCAGAACCGCATGGACGTGACGGCGATGCCCGCCGCGTCGGCCGCCGCCGGGTTTTCGCCGACTGCGCGCATGTTCAGCCCATGCCGCGTGTGGAACATCACCCAGTGCGCCGCCGCCGGCAGCACCAGATAGATCAGGTAGACCGGCAGATTCTGCGCGAAGATCGCCGGCCCGACGACCGGCAGAGCCGACAGCACCGGGATGGCCACATGGCCGAAGGTGGCGGGCGAGGGCATGCCGGCATAATCGTGCCCGATGGTCGCCGACAGGCCCAGCCCCATGAACGCGACGGCCAGCCCGCACAGCACCTGGTTGGCGCGCATGATGACGGCGGCGAAGGCGAAGACCATGCCGCCGGCCGTCCCCGCCGCCGTGGCGGCCAGCAGGCCCAGCCACGGACTGGGGGTCGCGGCGACGGTGATGATGGCGACGACCGCGCCCAGGGACATCAGGCCTTCGACACCCAGGTTGGTGACGCCGACCCGTTCGGCCAGGACCTCGCCCAGCGCGGCCAGCGCCAGCACGCCGCCCGCCAGCACGGCGGTGGCCAGCATGCCGGTCAGCAGGGCGATCATGGCGCGGCCCCCTTGTTGGTGGAGAGGCGGCTTGTGGAGACAGGGCGGTAATGGGCCAGTTCGTCGCCGATGGCGATCATGAACAGGACCAGGCCGGTAATGGCCAGCACCGTGGAGGCCGTCAGCTGCTGGGTTTGCAGCACGATGCCGGAATCGAGAATGAAGGCCATCAGCAGCGCTGCCGGCAGCACGTTCAGGCACGACCCGCGCGCCAGGACCGCCACCACGATGCCGAAATAGCCGAAATTATTGGCGATGCCTCCTTGCAGGCGATGGACGGTGCCGGCGACCTCGGACACGCCGGCCAGGGCCGCCAGCGCGCCCGACAGCAGCATGACCGCCACGATGCGCGCCCGCACCGGTATCCCGGCGTAGCGCGCGGCCTCGGGGTTGGCACCGCTGATCCGGACCTCGTAGCCCCAGCGGGTGCGGTCCAGCGTCGCCGCCAATGCCGCCACCACCGCCAGCGCCAGCGGGAAGCCCCAATGCACGACGCCCCAGAGGTCGGGGATTGCGACGGGCAGCCGCGCGGTCGACGCCAGGGCGCCGGTCACGCGGTCATGCCACGGCCCGACCGCCAGATAGGATGTCAGCAGCGCCGCCACGAAATTGAGCAGCAGGGTGGTGATGATCTCGTTCACCCCCGCATAGGCCCGGGCCAGGGTCGGGACCAGGATCCACGCCATGCCGCACAGCACGCCGCAGACCGTCATCAGCGGCAGGACCAGCAGGGCCGGCCCATGCACGAACAGGCCGATCCCGGCGGCGCCGATCGCCCCGGCATAGAACTGGCCTTCCGCCCCGATATTCCAGATGCCGATCCGCCCGGTGACGGTGACGGCGGCGCCGGTCAGCACCAGCGGCGTCATGAACAGGGCCAGATCCTCCAGCCCGAAGCGCGACCCCACGGTCGAGCGCACGACCAGTTCGGCCAGCAGCGCCGGGTCGCGTCCCGACAGGGCGAGGAACAGGGTGGTCAGCAGCAGTGCCGCGATGACGGCGCCCACCCGCCACGCCAGGACGCGCCCCGGCGAGACCGACGGCAGGCGCTGGACGATGCGGGCCATCAGATTGCCCCCCCGGTCTGCGCGGCGGTGCGGCCGCCCATCAGCAGGCCGATGGTTTCCATGTCCGCCGTCGCGGCGTCGATGGTGGCCATCAGGCGGCCCTGGAACAGGACGCCGATCCGGTCGGCCACATTCAGCAGTTCCTCCAGATCCTCCGACACCAGGACGACGGCGACGCCCCGGTCGCGCAGGTCGGTCAGGTAGCCCAGCACGGTCGCGATGGCCCCGATGTCCAGCCCCCGGCTGGGGTAGGCGGCGACCAGGATGCGCTCGGCGATCCGGATTTCGCGCCGGGCGACCAGGCGTTGCTGGTTGCCGCCGGACAGGTTGCGGATGGGCATGGCGTAATCGGGAATGCGGACGGCGGCCGCGTCGGCGATCCGGCGCGCCAGGGCCTGTGCCGCGTGTGGAGCGTAGCCGCCGCGCCCGCCGATCGGGGGGCGGTCATATTCACGCAGCGCCATATTGTCGGCGATGCCCAGCGACGGGGCCAGGCCGCTGCGCAGCCGGTCCTCGGGGATATGGCCGATGCCGGATCGGGCGAAATGCGCCGGGTCGGGTGCGCCGACCGGCACGCCGTCCAGCAGGACGTCGCCGGCGTCCGGGGGGAGCAGGCCCGTCAGCACCTGCGTCAGTTCGCGCTGGCCGTTTCCCGCGACGCCGGCGATGCCCAGGATTTCCCCGCCGTGAAGGTCCAGCGTCACGTCGCGCAGGGTCTCGACCCCCCGTTCGTCGCGGGTGGTGACGTGGCGCAGGCTCATGACCGGCCGGACCGCCACGGGGGCGGCGCCGGGTGGGCGGGCGCGCAGGTCGCGGCGGACGATGTCGCGCCCCACCATGGTCCGGGCCAGCATCGCGGGCGTGCAGTGCGCCGTCGCGAAGGTGCCGATCTTGCGGCCGCCGCGCAGGATGCTGATCCGGTCCGAGATGTCCATGACCTCGTCCAGCTTGTGGCTGATGAGGATGACGGCGTTGCCCTGGGCGCGGAAGGCGCGCAGGGCGCGGAACAGGTCGCGTGCCTCGGTGGGCGTCAGGACCGCCGTGGGCTCGTCCAGGATCAGCAGCCGGGCCCGGCGTGCCAGCACGCGCAGGATTTCGACCCGCTGCTGCTCGCCGGCCGACAGGTCCGCGATCCGGGCATCGGGCCGGACGGCGAAGCCGAACCGTTCGGACAGGGCGCGGGTCCGGGCCTCCAGCGCTTTGGTCGAGGCCCGGGCGGGCGTGTCGCGCCAGCCCAGATGGATGTTCTCGGCCACGGTGAAGGCCTGCACCAGCTTGAAATGCTGGTGCACCATGCCGATGCCGGCCCGGATGGCCTCCTGCGGCGAGGCCAGGTGGCGGGTGTAGCCGTCCAGCACGATCTCGCCCGCGTCGGGCTGGTAGATGCCGGTGACGATGTTCATCAGCGTGGACTTGCCCGCGCCGTTTTCGCCCAGAAGGGCGTGGATTTCGCCCGGGCGGACGTCCAGGCTGACATCCGCGTTGGCGATCACGCCGGGGAAATATTTCGAGATCCCCATAAGCTGGAGGAGAGGCGGCGTGCCGGGCGGAAGCGGCGGCGCTTCGCCGGGGGCGGGTGCGTCAGTCAAGGCCGCTGACCCCTTCCACCGCCCAGTCCCACTGGTAGATATGGTCGTCGTCCATCGTGGTGCCGGCGGGCACCCTGATCCGCCCGGCGGCATCGCGGATCGGGCCCTGGAACGGGTTGTAGCCGCCCAGGATGCGCGTACGCATGGCATCGGCCTGGCGTGCGATGTCGGGCGGCACGCTGCTGCCCCATGTGTCGCGGTCCACGCCGTGGCCCAGCGGCAGGAAGCAGGGCGCCGCCTGCCAGGTGCCCGCCAGACGCCGGCGGACCTGTTCGATATAGAACGAACGGAAATCGAGCATGACCGAGCTGACATAGGCGTCGGGCCCGTATTGCCGCATGTCGGTATTCCACATCGCCGCCTTGATGCCGCGCTGCTGGGCCACGCGCAGATAGGCGGGTTCGTCCATGATGCCGCACAGGAAGTCGCACCCGTTTTCGGCCAGTGCCGTGCCCGCCTGCGTCGCGGCCTGCGGATCGAACCAGGCGTTGATCGAGATGGCCTGCAAACGCACCGCCGGATTGACCGTGCGTGCGCCCAGCAGCACGGCATTGGCCCCGGCATAGACCGAGGGAATGGGGAACGAGCCGACGAAGCCGATCCGGTTGGTCCGGGTCATCAGTCCGGCGGCGATGCCGATGATGTAGCTGGCGTACCAGTGGGTGATGTAATGCCAGCCCAGATTGCCGGTGACGGTGTGGCCGTCGCATTCCATGAAGGCCACTTCGGGCGCGCGGTCGGACACGTCGCGGATGAAATCGCCATAGTTCGAGGTGGCGATGACCATCTGCGCGCCCTCGGCCACGAACTGGCGGAAGATGCGCGTCGCATCGGCGGAATAGGGGATGCTTTCGACATAGACGGTGCGCAGGCGCGGAAAGGCCTGCCGGACGGCCAGCACGCCCTGGTTGTGCGCGGCGGTCCAGCCGCCGTCGGTGATGGGGCCGGTATGGCCGAAGGCGATCAGCGCATCGGCCTCGGCCACCGGCGGCAGCAGGCGTGGCGCCCCTGTGGCCCGTCCCGAAGCCGGGCGCAGCAGGGCGGAGCCTGCCGCCCCGGCAGCCAGCCCCAGCATGCGGCGTCGCGGTGTCAGAAGCCGCCCCCGCGGCATCCGGCCGGTCATGCGCGATCCGGAACGATCATCTGTTGGTCTTCCCCCGTTTGCAGTGCGCGCCGGTCTGGTCAGGCCCCCGCCAGATCGCCGGAGCGTACGCGGTGGATGCCGTGCCCGCCCAAGGTGCGCCAGGTGGCGTCGGGCGCGGGGGCGATCCCACGGCAGGCATCTTCGACCACGAACGTATCGAAACCAAGGGTCTTTGCGTCGATGGCGGTGAAGGCCACGCAATAATCCAGCGCCAGGCCGGCGACGAAGACGCGGCGTATCCCCAGGCCCGACAGCCAGTATTCCAGGCCGGTGCGCGTGACGCGGTCGTTGTCGAGGAAGGCGGAATAGCTGTCGACATCCGGCGCGCGGCCCTTGCGGACGATCAGCCCGATGCGCGTCTGGTCCAGACTTGCCGCCAGTGCCGCCCCACGCGTGCCGGCGATGCAATGGTCGGGCCAGGTTCCGGCCGGGGCTGCGCCTTTGGGATGGGCGCCGGCAAAGGACGCGTGGCCGGGCGGATGCCAGTCCTGGCTGGCGGCCTGCTGGCCGAAAGGCAGGCGGGTCAGATGATTGATGACCGGAACGACGGCATCGCCGTCCGGCACCGCCAGCGGGCCGCCCGGCAGGAAATCGTTCTGCACGTCGATGATCAGAAGGGCGTCGTGACCGGTGATCTGGATCATTGTCGGCCTCCTGCGGATTGTGGCGATGGGATAGGGATGGCACGGTTTTGCCCGTCCGGCTATCGGGGGACGCAACGGACGGGCGTGGAAGGATGCGGGGGATGGCCGAACGGGTGCAGCCGGCGCACGGGGGCGCGCCGGCAGGAGAGACGGGCGAGGGGGCCACCCGGGGGGATGGCTGGTACCCGCTGATGCTGTCGATGGATCTGGAGCCGGGAACGGTGGCCGGCTGTACCGTGCTGGGCCGCGACCTGGCCGTCTGGCGCGATGCCGACGGGCGGGCGCATGTCTGGGACGATCGCTGCCCGCATCGGGGCATGCGCTTCAGCCTGGGGGTCGTGCGCGCCGGCGCGCTGGCGTGCCTGTATCATGGCTGGCGGTTCGGGCCGGATGGACGATGCGCCCATATTCCCGCTCATCCCGACCTGTCGCCCCCGGCGACGTTGCGCGCTGCGCCGCTGGTCGCGGCGGAACAGGACGGGCTGGTCTGGGTGGCCCTGGGCGACACGCCCGCGCACGGCCCCGCCACCGGCGTTGCTGGACAATGCGTGCCCGTGCGGTCGCTGGCGATCGGGGCCCCGGCGCGGCAGGTGGCACAGGCCATCGGCCTGCCGGCCGGCAGCCGGGCGGGCGGGCTGGACCGTGACATCGACGGGCTGGTCCTGGCGGCGGTGCTGCCGGTCGATCGGGCGCGCTGCATGCTGCATCTGCTGGTGGCCGGGCCGGGAGGCGCCGATGCCGACCGGGACCGAAGGCGGCGGGTGGCGGCCTGGGGGCAGGATCTGCGCGACCGGGTCGAGGGCGCGGAGGCGGCGGCATGACCGACCTTGTGCTTCATGACGACGTGCTGGACGAAAATTGCTATCGCGTCCGCCTGTTCCTGTCGCTGCTGGGGCGTCAGGCCCGAATGGTCGCGGTGAACGTGGTGCCGGGCGGTGCGCAGGACAGCCCGGCCTTCCGCGCTATCAGCCCGGCGGGCGTGCTGCCCGTGCTGCGGATCGCCGGGGTGGAGGTCTGCGGGGCAGGGGCGGCGCTGCTGGCGCTGGCGCATGGAACGCAGACATGGCTGCCGCGCGATCCGGGCGGTTTTGCCGAGGTCGCGCACTGGCTGGAATTCGCGGGCGGGCCACTGGCGGCGGCGACACGGGCACGCCGCATCTTCCTGTTCGGCGAGCCGGGCGACCGCGATGGATTGCGCCGTCAGGGGGCGGCCGCGCTGCGGATCATGGAGGATCATCTGGCCCTGCGCTGGCTGGACGGCAGCCCGTGGTTCGTGGGCGACGGCCCGACGGTGGCGGATGTCGCCCTGTTCCCGGCCTTCGCCCTCAGCCGCGACTGGGAGGTCGGGCACGAGGCCTTCCCCGCCCTGCGGCGCTGGATGCGCCGAATGCTGGCGCTGCCGGGCTTCGTCACCATGCCCGGTATTCCGGACCTGGGAGTGGTTTGAAAAGACGGTTATGCCGTTTGCAGATTCAAGAATGCCGATGAAAATGCGGTGACGGGAAAGCGGAGCATCGAAGATATTAAGAATTTTTCCATGCCGCAGCAGTAATTTCCAGAGACTGTCATCGAACAATCAGCAACGCGCATGGCTGCCATAAGAAACCGTTCGCCGGCCTCGTGCGTCAACGACGGGAGTCCTGATCCTGTCCACATGGACGCACCAATCCTGTAGCGGAGACATTTCATGCGCTTTCTGCCCGCCCTGGCTGCGACTGTTCTGCTGAGCACCCCCATTCTGGCCCATGCTGCCGGACCGGAGTCACAGACGGCCTCGGGGCATGCCGACATTCTGGTCAAGAGCGACCATTCCTGGAACGGCGTCGCCTATCAGCATTATCCGACCACACCCCCGCAACTGACGGTCCTGCGCCTGACCATCCCGCCGCATACGGCGCTGCCATGGCATGTTCACCCCTCTCCGAACGCGGGCTATGTTCTGGCAGGCCAGTTGACGATTCAGGATCGCGCGACGGGCAAGCAACAGACGTTCCATACCGGCGAGGCCTTCACCGAGAGCGTGAACGACCCCCATCGCGGCGTCTCGGGCGACGAACAGACCGTCGTGATCCTGACCTATTCCGGCACGAAAGGCACGCCGACGTCGGTGCCGCTCAAGGGAGAGAAATCGGAGTATTGACGCCGGGATACCGACGGCCGAATGACGGATTCGAAAAGCCCTCGCAGTATCCGCAGGATTCCATGATCGGAACCACCATTCATCCGGCTCGTTGTTTCTGGGCATGGAGTGGGAGAGATGATGATGGAAGACCCAGACGATCGTTCCGGTCTGCCACGCGGTATAGAT
Source organism: Gluconacetobacter azotocaptans (assembly GCF_014174355.1). Lineage (GTDB taxonomy): Bacteria > Pseudomonadota > Alphaproteobacteria > Acetobacterales > Acetobacteraceae > Gluconacetobacter > Gluconacetobacter azotocaptans. Next base: position 116,296 of record NZ_JABEQF010000007.1, on the reverse strand, counting down.
CATGTCGGCGTGACGGTTCCTGACATTGATGATGCCCTCCGGTTTCTTGAGCGGGCCTTCGGCGCGGTGCCGCTTTACCGCAACGTCACGCCCGATCATCCGCAGAAAGGGCCGGAGACGGAAAAGATTCTCGGCCTTGCTGCGGGGACTGTCGTGCGTGAAATGTGCATGGTGGCCCTGGGTAACGGGCCTTGCATCGAACTCTTTGAAATGCACGGACCGGATCAGCGGTCCGCCGTGCGTCCATGCGATTTCGGTGTTCAGCATTTTGCCGTGTACGTCGATGACATCGAGGCCGGGTGCAGGCGTTTCACCGAGGCAGGCGGCACGTTGTTGACCGAACCGCAGAAGCAGCCTTCCCTTGAGGAAGGTCCGGGAAATTTCTTCTGTTATGGACAGACGCCATGGGGAATGATCGTCGAACTGCTGGCCACGCCCAGTCGCGCACGTTTCGATGCGGTGTCGCCGGAGAAACGCTATCAGCCGCCGCCACGGCACGCAGGGTGATACGTTTTGCCGTTTTTGCCGGGCTCGTTTCCTGTGTCGGGACGAGTGGGGGCGCTCGCGCCGATACCCCTCCGCCCCGCCCGACGATGTGGTACTGGCATAACTGGACGGACCATGCCGGCATCAGCCACATGACGAAATGCCCAGTTCGCGACTTCGATCTCAAGACCATGTCGAAACCTGCCGGTCCCCAATGGCAGGACAGGCTGAAGAACGACCATGGGCAGGTGGTCTTTACCGTGCAGCCGGCGCACTGGAATGGCGCATGGCATCCCGACCCGAAGGTACAGTGGATCATTCCGCTCAGGGGCACGTGGTATGTCACGGCCATGGACGGCCACAAGGTCGTCATGGGGCCGGGAGACGTGTCCCTGGGGGAAGATCAACTGAGCCGGAAAGACCAGCAGGGTCACATCGGGCACGATGCCGGAAATGTCGGTGATGGACCGGTGGAGTTGATCGTCGTTCAGACGGATGAGACGCCCACGACTGATCGGCCCTGCCGATTCAGGTAGACAGTGCGCTATTTTTCTGTGCCGTCACAGGCGGCGCCGGCCCGCCTGCATCGAGATTTCGGCGGAGTGCCCTTGCCCGGCCAGCAGTGCCGGCAGCAGCAGGAACAGGCTGGCCATATCCATCAAAGCCGACCAGACGCCGTAATTGCCGCCGAGCCCACTGACGGAGAAGAATCCGAGACTCACAGCGAGCACCGTCATGCTGAGCGTCAGACGCTGGTCATCGGGGTAAAGGCTAGCTTGTACAGTTGGCAGTGCGCGGTAGGACATCCGATAGACGAGCCAGCCCGCATAGGACGTGACAAGCGGGAAAAGCAGCCAGACCGATATGCCCAGCCCTTGCGCCAGCAGCGCCATATCCGCATGGGTTGTCAGGGTGCGCAGCGGGGCGTAGCTCCACACGTTGCACGTCGCGAAGGCGTCGATCCATATAAGCCACCAAAGCGACGCGGCCGTAACGGTTCCGCGGCTCGTGGAGCGACCGGCCCTTATGGTCCCTACCCTCATAATCAACGAATGGCAGATGAGGGCTGTGCCTCCGTTCGCAAACAAAGGCCCCGCCGCCGCAATGAGGGCGGCTTGCCAGCCGTGATGGCTCGCAAAGATTGGGCCGTACTCCACGTTCTCGTCGATCTGCTGCTGGAAAAGAATGTTGTCGATGCTGGCCGTTCCGTAATTCAGTGCGAACGGGTCACGTTTCCAACCTAAAATCCATGCCATGAATGAGTGGGCGTATTCGTGCAGAAGGTAGTCAATGGCGTGTACCACCAGAATGGAGACAAGGACGAGGAAGCCAAACTGCAATGGTCGATCGGCCCTTGGAAAAAAGGGTCTTTCCATTCCAACAGCCCTTTCAACAATATTTCTCGACGTTCTTTAGAAGTGATAATATTTACGATATAGAAACGTTTTCTTCTGGAGCATGCAAGACAGCCATGGGGTGGCCGGACGACTGCTCGTTGTCCAGCTTATGGACTCATGATGGCCCGGTCGCACACTCTGCCCTGGCAAGGGAATATCCGGCAAAGCGTGTCTCCTTCCCTTTGTCGTCCCGCGCGGCAATGTCCCAGGTCAGTCGACCGCCAATCAGGCGCCACCGGTTCACGTAAGTATCTTCGGGATATCGATAGACCATCTCGAAGCCGTCTTTGTGACTGACGCCATTGCCAGTGGCCGTGAACGTTCCCCCGAAACTGTCCGCCCAGAAACCGACAATCTGCTCGGCGGCATTTCCTGTCGAAGGCTTGCCACCGCCGAAAATCAGATGGGCGGAGTAGCGATCATGAGCGTCGGCTTTCGCGCTGCTATCAACATCGACGACGAACATCGCGTCCTGCACGATGGGCTTCGCGCTGAGTGTGATGGTGACGGGCTTGCCCATCACTTCCCCATCACCTTGCCAGCAGCCCTTCAGGGCACTTACGGCGGGTGGCAGCTGTGCGGCGCCAGGTTCGGCCGCGTTCGCGACAGAGGCGGCCAACACGATCGTCGCCCATACGCTCCCCACCCGTCTCGGCGTCACTTTTCCCGCCACGACGGCCTCCTTACGGCAGATCGATGTCCAGGCGGCGGGGGCGGCGGGTGACCAGAAGCTGGTTGATGCGGAATCCTTCGACGTCCACGACCTCGAACAGGAAATGCGCGGCCTCGACGCGGTCGGCCTTGCGGGCCATACGGCGCAGGCGATGCATGACGAAACCGCCGATGGTATCGAAATTATGGCCGTCGGCCAGGGCGGCGATGCCCAGTTCGCGGGTCACGTCGCCGATCGGCGCGGCGCCGTCGATCAGCCAGGAATTTTCGTCGCGGCGGACGATCGCCTGTTCCTCGAACGGGTTGGCCAGTCCGTCCATCAGCGCGCCCATGATGTCCTTGAACGTGATCAGCCCGACGACCAGCCCGTACTCGTTGACGATCAGGGCGAAGCCCGCGCCGTGGGTGTCGAACTGCGCCAGCGTGTCCCACAGATTGAGCGTATCGGGCAGCGACAGCACGTCGCGGCGCATCCGGTAGATCTGGCCCGATGCCGGCAGGCTGGTGCCGGCGGGCTCGCTGACCGGCCCGTCCTCGACCACCGCCGCCAGAACGTCCTCGGCCCGGATCGAGCCGATGACATTGTCCAGGCCGCCGTCGCAGAGCGGGTAGCGCGAATAGGGGCGCACGCGAACCTTGTCGCGCTGGATCTCGGCGCTTTCCTGCACGTCGAGGAACACGATCTCGTCCCGGGGGGTCATCGCCGAGGTGACCGAACGGTCCTGCAGGCCCAGCACGTTCTGGATCATCTGGTGTTCCTGCTCCAGCAGGATGCCCGATGCCGTGCCGGCCGCCAGGATGGCGCGCAGATCCTCGGGCGTGACGGGATCGACCGCCGACGAGGCCGGGATCTTCAGCGCGCGCAGGATGACGTCCGAGATTTTGGAGAAGATCCAGACGGCCGGATAAAGCACCCGCAGCGCCAGCGCGGGAAACCAGCCGATGGCCAGGGCCACGCGGTCCGGCGCGTTCATCGCGATCCGCTTGGGCAGCAGGTCGGCGAACAGCACGAACAGGCCCGTCACCACCAGGAACGAGACGGTGGAGGCGACATGCCCGGCCAGCGTGTCCTCGAGGCCGAACGAATGCAGGATCTGCCCCAGCGGCGGCGTGATCAGTTCGCTGCTGATGACGCCGCCCAGCACGCCGACCGCGTTCAGGCAGATTTGCAGGACGGTCATCACCTGGCCGCTGTTGCGGCGCAGGCGCAGGAAATTGACCGCGCGGGTATCGCCGGCCTCGGCGCGGGTGCGCAGCCGCACATCGCGCGCCGCGGCGAACGAGATTTCGGACAGCGAGATCAGGATGCTGACGGCAATCAGCAGGACGATGGCGACCAGCCCGACAAGCAGGATCACGACCGTGCCCCCCGAATGCCGCCACGCCCGGTCGCGGGCGAGGGGACGGGGCGGCGCGGAAGGGGGGGACGGACGGTCCCGGCGACGGAATGAGGCATGCGGCACACAGCATAGCGCATCTTTCACCCCTGCCGCCAGTCGGCGCGGGCGCTTGTGCGATCTACTATGCCGGCGGCAGGCCCGCCAATTCGCGCCACCCGGCCTCGTCCAGCGTGTCGATGCCCAGTTCCGCCGCCTTGCGCGCCTTCGATCCGGCATCGGCGCCCAGCACCACAAGGTCGGTCTTCTTCGACACGCTGTCGGTTACGCGCGCGCCCAGGCGTTCGGCCACCGCCTTGGCTTCGGGGCGGGACATGGTCACAAGCGTGCCGGTGAAGACGATGGTGCGGCCGGACAGGGTGCCTTCGGCCGGGGTTTCCTCATCCTCGATGCGCGTCAGCATCGCCGTCAGGTCATGCAGGGTGGCGATGTTGTGGTCTTCGAGGAAGAAGGCCGCCAGTTCGTCGGCGATGGCCGATCCGATTCCGGTGATCGACCCCAGCGCCAGCCGTTCGTCCGACCCCACGGTGGTGGCGCGCCGCATCTGCTCGAACCAGTTGGCGTATGACCCGTAGTGCCGCGCCAGCAGGCGCGCGTTGCTGGCGCCGATCCGGCGGATGCCCAGCGCATAGATGAAGCGCGCCAGCCCAATGGTCTGCCGCGCCCGGACCGCGGCCGTCAGGTTGCGGGCGGAGAGCGGGCCCCAGCCCTCGCGCCGGGCGATCTCTTCTTCATGGTCGGGCAGGCGGAAGATGTCGGCCGGCGTCTTCAGCAGCCCGTCGGTATGGAATTCGACGATGGTGCGTGCGCCCAGCCCGTCGATGTCGAAGGCGTCGCGCGACACGAAATGGATCAGCCGTTCCACCACCTGTGCCGGGCAGGTCAGGCCGCCGGTGCAGCGCCAGACGACCTCGCCCGGCGGGCGCTCGGCCCGGGAGTGGCAGATCGGGCATTCGTGCGGGAAGACGAAGGGTTCCTCGCGCGGCGGATCGTCGGCGCCCGGCGGCACGACCCCCAGCACCTGCGGAATGACGTCGCCCGCGCGCTGGATCTGCACCAGATCGCCCTCGCGGATGTCCTTGCGGGCGATCTCGTCCTCGTTATGCAGGGTGGCGCGGGTGACGATGACGCCGCCGACATTCACCGGCTCCAGGGTCGCGACGGGGGTCAGGGCGCCGGTGCGGCCGACCTGGATGCCGATGCGCAGCAGGCGCGTGATCGCCTGTTCGGCCGGGAATTTCCACGCGATGGCCCAGCGCGGCGCGCGCCCGACGAAGCCCAGGCGATCCTGCAACGCCAGGTCGTCGATCTTGTACACCACGCCGTCGATATCGTATTCGAGGCCCGACCGTTCGCGGGCGATGTGGTCCATGAAGGATTCGGCGGCGACGGCGCTTTCGACGAGGCGCGACAGCGGATTGACGCTAAATCCCCATTGGCGCAGGCGCGCCAGATAGTCCCAATGCGTGCCGGCCACCCGGCCGCTGGCGAACCCCTGCGCGTAGGCGAACAGCGAAAGCGGCCTGCGGGCGGTGACGGCGGGGTCAAGCTGGCGCAGCGACCCGGCCGCCGCGTTGCGCGGATTGGCGAACAGCTTGTGCCCGGCGGCGGCCTGGTCGGCATTGATGGCCAGGAAGGCGGATTTGGACAGGAAGACCTCGCCCCGGATTTCGATCAGCGCGGGCGCGTCGCCTTTCAGCCGCAGGGGCAGGTCGCGCAGGGTGCGCAAATTGGCGGTGACGTCCTCGCCCTCGGTTCCGTCGCCGCGCGTGGTGCCCCGGACGAAGCGGCCGTTTTCATAGGTCAGGCTGATCGACAGCCCGTCGATCTTGGGTTCCGCGACGAAGCGCAGCGCCTGGGTGCGGTCCTCGTCCAGCCCCAGGAAGCGGGCGGCACGGGTGACGAAGGATTCGAAATCGGCGCGGTCGAACACATTGTCCAGCGACAGCATGGGCACCAGGTGGCGGTGCCGTCCGAATGCGGCGGCGGGGGCCGCGCCGAAGCGCAGCGACGGGCTGTCGTCGCGGCGCAGGCCGGGGAAGCGGGTTTCGATGTCATCGTTGCGGCGGCGCAGCGCGTCATACTGCGCGTCGGTGACCTCGGGGGCGTCTTCTTCGTAATAGGCGCGGTCCAGGCGGCGGATCTCGTGGGCCAGGCGCTCCAGTTCGGTGCGGGCCTGGTCCTCGCTCAGGCGGGCGGGGTCCAGCGTGGCCGGATCCGAGGCGGTGTCGGGGGACATTGCGTTCTCACCCTTGCAGAAGACTGTCGGCGGCCGCCCGCGCGGCCTCGGTAATGATGTCGCCGGCCAGCATCCGGGCAATTTCCTCGCGGCGCGCTTCTGCCGGCAACGGCTCGGCGCGGGTTTCCGTCCGCCCCTTCACGACCGATTTGCTGATGCGCAGATGGGCGTTGCCACGGGCCGCGACCTGCGGGCTGTGGGTGACGACCAGTACCTGCACGTCCTGACCGACCCGGGACAGCCTGTCGCCGATGGCCGAGGCCGTTGCCCCGCCCACGCCCGAATCGACCTCGTCGAACACCAGGGTCGGCACGGCGGAGCGCCCGGCCAGTACGACCTTGAGCGCCAGCATCAGGCGCGACAATTCGCCGCCCGACGCGACCTTTGCCAGCGGGCCGGGGGGCTGGCCGGGGTTGGCGGCGATCTGGAAGGCCGCCTGTTCGCGCCCGCGCACGTTCCAGGCCTCGGGCGCCAGCGGTACCAGCGAGATGATGAAGCGTGCGCGTTCCAGCCGCAAAGGGCGCAGTTCCGCCGTCACGGCCTGTTCCAGGCGGCGGGCGGTCTTCTCGCGCGCGGCGGTCAGGCCCTGGGCCGCGGCCTCGAAGCGGGCGCGGGTGTCGCGCATCGTGGCCTCCAGCGCGCCGATGCGGGCATTGCCCGAATCCAGCGCCGCCAGCCGGCTGGCGAAGGCGGCCAGCAATCCCGGCAGTTCGGGGACCGATACGCCGTGCTTGCGGGCGGCGGCACGCAGGGCGAACAGCCGTTCCTCGGTCTGTTCCAGCAGGCGGGGGTCGCCTTCGGACTCCGCGGCGAGGCGCGAGAGCATCGTCTCGGCCTCGGCCAGGGCTTCCTCGGCGCGTTCCAGTGCGGCGAGGGCATCCTGCGCCATGGCCTGCTGTTCGGCGCCCGGCTGGTCGTGCCCGCCATCGCCGGCACCCGGCGCGGGCAGCAGGCGCTGCAAGGTGCGGCTGGCGTTGCGCAGGGCGGCCGCCGGCCCGCTGGCGCGCCGGTCGCGCGGCGTCAGGTCCGCCAAGGCGGCCGCGATGGCCTCGGCGCGCCGTTCGCCCTGTTGCAGGGACTGGCGCAGGCCGGCCAGATGCGTTTCCTCGTCGTCCTGCGGGGCAAGGGCGGACAGATCGTCCACCGCCTGGCGCAGCCAGTCTTCCTCGCGCGCCGCACTTTCCATGGCGGCGCGGGCGGCGGCCAGTTCCGCCGTGGCCTCGATCCAGGCGCGGTAGGCGATGGCCGTGTCGTCGCGCAGCGCCTGCGGCACGCCGAACGCATCCAGCAGGTCCAGATGGGTGGACGGGTCGGCCAGCCCCATCTGTTCGTGCTGGCCCTGGATTTCGACCAGCAGCGCCGCTGCCCGGCGCAGCAGGTTCACGCCCGCCGGCTGGTCGTTGATATAGGCGCGCGATCGGCCGTCGGCGGCGACGATCCGGCGCAGGACGATCGGTTCGTGCGGGTCGTCGATCACGATGCCCTGTTCGCCCAGCAGGCCGTGCAGCGGATGGTCGGGCGCGATTTCGAAGCACGCCGACACGCTGGCCTGCTCGGCGCCGGCGCGGACCAGGCTGGCGCTGGCGCGGTCGCCCAGCGCCAGGCCCAGACTGTCCAGCAGGATGGACTTGCCCGCGCCGGTTTCGCCCGTCAGCACTGTCAGGCCGGGGGAAAAAGGCAGATCGAGCTTCTCGATCAGAACGACGTCCCGGATCGAGAGGCGGGTCAGCATGGGAAGGGCGCGCGCGAGAGGGGGCGGGGCCGCACGCGGGTCAGAAGACCGCGTGCCACGCGCGCGAGAAGAAGCCGCGCCGCGCGGGTGTGCCGCCATCGTGCTGCGACGAGGTCGGGGCCGGCATGTTGGCCGCCAGCAGATGTTCGCTGCGCAGCATGTTGTAGCTGTAGCGGTACCATTTGCTGCCAGGATAGTTGAAGGACAGCACCGACGCCGAGCGGCGCGCCTGTTCGGTCAGGCCCAGATCCAGATAGACTTCGACCAGCCGTTCGAGGGCCTCGGGGACATGGTTGGTGGTCTGGAAATCCTGGATCACGCGCTGGTAGCGATTGACCGCGGCCTCGTAATTGCGCTGCTGCTGGTAGAAGCGGCCGACCAGCATTTCCTTGCCGGCCAGATGGTCGCGGCAGAGATCGACCTTGAGCTGCGCATCGCGGGCGTAGGGCGACTGCGGGAAGCGGGTGATGACTTCTTCCAGCGCGTTCATGGCCTCGATGGTGCCCTGCTGGTCGCGCTGCACGTCGGCCACCTGTTCGTAGTAGCACAGGGCGCGCAGGTAGAAGGCGTAGGCGGCGTCGGGGCTGGTGGGATGCAGTTCCAGGAAGCGGTCCAGCTGCTGCACGGCATCGGGGTATTTATCCTGCAGATAGTCGGCATAGCCTTCCATCAGCTGCGCGTTGGCCGTGTAGCCCGAATAGGGATAATTCTGCTGCAGGACCTCGAACTCGGCCGCGGCAAGCGCGTAACGCTGGCTGCGCAGGGCGTCGATGCCGTTATTGTAGAGCGTGTCGGCCGACGCCATGTGCGACACCATCTCGTCCGCCGACTTCTTGCCGGCGCAGGCCGCAAGCAACAGCATGACGGAAAGTGAGGCGAGTCGGACGGCATTGCGGCCCGTCGGACGGTCAGCGAAGGGGGATCGAAATCTGCGCAATGACATGCCGGCTCTTCCAGTTCGGTCTGCCTTATATCATGCGGCGGGCCGGGGTGAAGGCCGTGTCGTCGTTTTCGTTGCCAGCGTGGCCGAATTTGCCCGTCATGCGGCCACACGCAGGGCCTGCGCCTGGGGGGGGCGGGTGCGGACGCGCCATGCACCGCGATCGGCGAACAATGTCCGCAGCAGCCGGTTGTTCAGGGCATGGCCGGATTTATGGCCCGCGAACACGCCGGTGAGCACGCCACCGGCCAGGTACAGGTCGCCGACCGCGTCGATCATCTTGTGACGGACGAATTCGTCCGGACGGCGCAGGCCGCACGGGTTGAGGACGGTATCGCCGTCCACCACGATCGCATTGTCCAGCGACCCGCCGCGCGCCAGGCCGGCGGCGTGCAGCGCCTCGATTTCCTGACGCAGGGTGAAGGTCCGGCAATTTGCGATGTCCCGCCGGAACACCTGCGGGTCGAAGCGCATGGCGAAGGTCTGCGCGCCGATCGCCGAGGCGGCAAAATCGATCGTCATCGTCATCGACAATCCGGCCTCGCGCCCCGGGCGGAGTTCGGCGAAGGCGTCGCCGTCGGCGACGCGGACCGGGCGCAGGATCTCGATGACCGTGCGGGGGGCCGTCTGTTCCACATGCCCCGCGCAGTCGAGCAGGAAAACGAAATCGGCGGCCGATCCGTCGAAGACCGGAACCTCGGGCCCGTCGACATCGACATAGGCATTGTCGACGCCGCCCGCCGACAGGGCGGACATCAGATGTTCGATCGTCGCGACCCGCAGGGCGGGATCGTGCGGATCGGCGATGACGGTGCTGAGGCGGGTGTCGGCGACACGGTCGAAGCGGGCGGGAATGCCGCGCCCGTCCATGTCGGTGCGCCGGAAGACGATGCCGGTATGCTCCGGCGCCGGATGCAGGGCCAGGGTGATCCGTCGCCCGGTATGCAGCCCGGTTCCGACACAGGAAATGGACTGACGCAGCGTCTGCTGGCGCGCCGTGCGGGACACGGGGCGGTTGGCGCCCTCACGGCCCGGTATGTCGGCCGTAGGGCTATCGGGAGGCGTCGGGCCACGGTTCGGGAGCGCCACCGAGGTTGCCAGCATACCGTCCATCTGCGTCCCCTGCGTTGATTATTGTTTAGTCGTTACAGGAACGACAGTCTGATCTCTAACGGGAACGGAGGGCTGCGGCCAGTCAATCATTATTGCCGTCTGTTACGGCGTAACATACTGATAAAGAACGAGATAAACCCGCAATGCCCAAGGTGGGCACTGCGGGTGCAAGACGGGGGTCAGGGCTGGCGGCGCAGGAAGGCCGGAATGTCCAGCCCGACCTCGTCGGCCGTGGCCTGCCGCACGGCCGGGGCGGGTTCATGCTCCGGCAGGGCGGGCTCGGCGCGCGGGGCCTCCGGCGCCGGGGGGCCGCCCCGGCGCAGTACGCCGGTGACGATGTTGAACAGGCTGTTGCCGCGCTGGGGCGCGGGCTGCGTGTCTTCGGGACGCGGGGCCTCGGAAAACAGGGGCGAACGCGGCGACGGGCGGGCGCCGTGCTGCGCCACCTGGGGCGGCACCGAATGGGGCGAAGGCGCGCCGACCGGCGCCGCGTTGACGAAGTTCGGCGTCTGGTGGCGCGGCGGGGCCTGCGGGGGCTCGGCCGAGGGATGGTGCGTGGCGGCATCAGGGGCCGCCGGGGCGGCCTGCGCCGCCTCGGGTGCGGCCTCGGGGTGAATCGGTTCGGCCGTACGGATCACCGGGGTGTCGATGCCGGTGGCCACGACCGAGACCCGGATGCTGCCGTTCAGCGAGGGGTCGATCGCCGAGCCGAAGATGATGTTGGCGTCGTCGGCGACTTCCTCGCGGATGCGGTTGGCGGCCTGGTCGACCTCGTACAGCGTCAGGTCCTCGCCGCCGGTGATGTTGATCAGCAGGCCGCGCGCGCCGGCCATCGAGGTGTCTTCCAGCAGCGGGTTGGAAATGGCGTCCTCGGCGGCGGAAATGGCTCGGTTCTCGCCCTCGGCTTCGCCGGTGCCCATCATCGCCTTGCCCATTTCGGCCATCACGGTCCGGATGTCGGCGAAATCGAGATTGACCAGGCCCGGCGCCATCATCAGGTCGGTCACGCCGCGCACGCCCATGTACAGGACGTTGTCGGCCATCTTGAACGCATCCTTCCAACTGGTGCGCTCGTTGGCCAGGCGGAAGAGGTTCTGGTTGGGGATGACGATCAGCGTATCGACATACTGCTGCAGTTCCGCGATGCCGCTGTCGGCGGATTTGGAACGGCGCACGCCTTCGAACGTGAAGGGCTTGGTGACGACGCCCACCGTCAGGATGCCGCGTTCGCGCGCCATGCGCGCGATCACCGGGGCCGCGCCGGTGCCCGTGCCGCCACCCATGCCGGCGGTGATGAACACCATGTGCGCGCCGTCGAGGTGCCGGGCGAGTTCGTCCGCCGCTTCCTCGGCCGCGGCGCGCCCGATTTCAGGCTTCGCCCCGGCGCCCAGGCCCTGCGTCAGATGCGGGCCGAGCTGAATCCGGCGATCGGCCTTGCTGTGGGACAATTGCTGCGCGTCGGTGTTCGCCACCACGAATTCCACGCCCTGCAACTGGGACTGGATCATGTTGTCGACCGCATTCGTGCCGCCCCCACCGACGCCGATCACGGTGATCCGCGGCGTGAAGTCGGAATGATTCTGCTGCGGGATGGAGAGGTTAAGGGTCATGGGCGTCTCCCGGGACGAGTCGTAAGAGTACGGTTACCGATTCGCGCGTTTTTAAGGGCAACAGTCTGAAGGATTTTACTATACCCTGTCGCGTATGAATTCGACGATGCGGCGCAGCATTCCTGGCGCGCGCGGTTCGGAAAAATCGATGTCGCCCAGCGCGCCGCCGCCGCCCGCCGCCCAGGCCAGCAGGCCGGCCGACGTGGCGAAGGACGGCCAGGCCGCCGGGTCTTCGGGCAGGCCGCGAATTCCGGTCGGCCGGCCCAGGCGGACCTGGCGGTTGAGGATGCGCGCGGCCATGTTGCCCACGCCATCCAGCAGCGATGCGCCGCCCGTCAGCACCACGCGCCCGTCGGTGGCTCGGCCCACGCCGGCGGATTCCAGCCTGTCGCGCACCATTTCAAGCGTTTCCTCGATTCGCGGTCGAATGATCGAAACGACTTTGGACCGGGAAATATTGACGAATTGATGGTCGTCGTCGCCGATCAGCTGCACCGGCAGAAGGTCCAGATCGTCGTCGGCGGACAGTTCGGCCGAGCCGTACATGGTCTTGAGCCATTCCGCGCTGTCGATGGAGGTGGACAGCACATGCGCGATGTCGCGGGTGACGTGCTGCCCGCCCACCGGCAGGCAGGCGGTGTGCAGCAGCTGCCCTTCGCCGAAGATGGCGATCGAGGTCGTGCCGCCGCCCATGTCCACCACCGTCACGCCCAGGTCGCGCTCGGTGGCGTCCAGCACCGACAGGCCCGAGGCGAGGGGGGCGGATACCAGTTCCTCGATCTTCAGTTCGGCCCGCGACAGCACCGTCTCCAGATTGCGCAGCGCGGTGGTCGAGGCGTCGATGACATGCAGCCGTGAGGTCAGCTGGTCGCACAGATGGCCGCGTGGATCGGCGACGCCGGCCGTTTCGTCCACCGAGAAATCGAGCGGCAGCGTATGGATGGTCGAGCGGCCCTCGCTCATCGCGCGCATCCGCCCTTCGGTGACCACGCGGCGGACGTCGGCTTCCGTGATCTCGCGCCCGCCGACCGGCCAGCGGACGTTGAACAGGCGGCTTTCGGGGTGGCCGCTGGACAGGTTGACGTAGATCTTGTCCAGCCGCCGTTCGGCCGCGTCCTCGGCCTGGCCGACGGCGGCGCGGATGGCGCCCTCGGCCGCGCGCAGATCGACGATGCCGCCCGACTTCACGCCGTGCGACCGGCGCCAGCCATGGCCCAGCACCCGCAGCGTGCCGTCGGGCTCGCCCCGGCCGATCAGGCAGATGACCTTGGTCGACCCGATATCCAGCACGCCGAACGTGCCCGGCCGCCAGATGCGCGGCGGCGTCGGTTCGTCCGGCGGCGGCAGGGCGATGACCCGGCCGCCCGCAGGGCCGGCCACCAGGGCGGTCTGCTGGTCCTTGCGGCGCGCGCGGCGGCGGCGGGCGGGCCGCGTCGGCGTCTGCTCCGAGGTCGGGGGGGCGACGATCAGATCGTTCATGTGCGCCTCCGTGGGGCGGGATCGGCGCCGGCGGGCGGCGGGTTCGGGGCGGTGGGGGGCGCCGCGCCGTCGGCCGTCTTGCCGGCGGCCGGCTTTCCGTCGGGGCCGGGGGCGGCGTCGGCGGGGGGCTGCTGCACCACCAGGCGGTCCGGCAGGCGCATGTCGATGCTGATGACCGGGCGGTCCAGCAGCTTCATGCCGGCCTGCAAATCGGCAAGGCGGCGCAGGGCCGGAATTTCCTCGCCCTCGGGCAGCAGGACCGTCGTGCCGTCGCGCAGCAGCAGGTTCCAGCGGCGCTGGCCGACGCGGATCGCGGCGGTGACATGGCTCTGGACCACCGGTTGGGCGGTCAGCGCGTCGAACAGGGCGGCCGCCGCGACGTTGGCGTCCGGCCCGACCACCAGCGGCAGCTGAAGGAACGCCTGCGCGTCCTTGCCGGTCATGCCCTGGTCGCGCACCTGGGCGCCGGCACGGTCGATCAGCATGAAGCGGCCCTGATTCTGCCAGACGGCAAAGGGGCGGCGTTCGGTCAGGCGCACCACGATGGTGCCGGGCAGATGCCGCTCGACCACCGACCGGTCGACGAAGGGCAGCGCGTCGATTCGCCGGCGGGCGGCCTCGACGGAAAAGCCCAGCACGGGATCGCCGACCCGCACGCCCAGCGCGTCCTGCAAGGCGGCCTCGGTCGTCAGGTTGCGGCCGCTGATGGTGATCGCGGTGATGCGCAGCGGCAGCAGGCTGACCAGCTTCGCGCGGATCGGGGCGAAGCGCTCTTCGGAGCGCATGTCGCGCAGCACGGCGGCGGCGCCGACTGCACCGGCGGCCAGCACGAGGACAAGCAGGACCGGCCGCACCATCCGGCGTTGCCGCCGGACGAAGATCGACAGCCGTGACGGCCGGTCATTGCGATTGTCCCCGTGGCGCGTCATGTGCGGCAGGTTGCGTGCTCGACCATCCAGCGGCACAGCGTGCCGTAGGAAATGCCGCAGGCATTGGCCTGTTCGGGCAGCAGCGAGGTGGCGGTCATGCCGGGCTGGGTGTTGACCTCCAGGATCACCAGCCGCCCCGGCCCGTCGCCGCAGGCGGTGTCGTCATAGCGGAAATCGGTGCGCGACGCGCCGGCACAGCCAAGTGCCTGGTGCGCGACGACGGCGATGCGCAGGGCCTGGGCGAACGCATCGGGATGGATCTGCGCGGGCAGGACGTGGCGCGAGCCACCTTCCTGGTATTTCGCGGCATAGTCGTAGAATTCGTGCGCGGCGCCGGGGTTGGGCGTGATGTCGGTGACCGTCAGCGCCCGGTCGCCCATCACGCCCACCGTCAGTTCGCGGCCGGGGATGAATTCCTCGACCAGCGCCTTCGGGCCATAGGTCCAGGCGTCGGCGATGGCGGCGCGGCGGTTGGAGCCCGGGCGCACGATGTCCACCCCCACCGACGACCCCTCGTTCAGCGGCTTGATGACGTAGGGCGTGGGCAGGGGGTCGGCGGCCGGAAAATCGGCGATGTCGATGACGCCGCCCGCCGCGACGGGCAGGCCGGCGGCGGTGAACACCGCGCGGGCGGCGGCCTTGTCCATCGCCACCGCGGACGCGCGGACGCCGGAATGGGTGTAGGGGATGTTCATCCAGTCCAGCACGCCCTGGATGGACCCGTCCTCGCCGAAGCGGCCGTGCAGGGCGTTGAACACGACGTCGGGTCGGTGGGCGGTCAGGTCGGCGACGATGGCGCCCAGGTCGGTGCCGGCGTCCAGCACGCGGACGTCGTAGCCTTCCTCGCGCAGGGCGGCGCTGATGCCCCGGCCGCTGGACAGGCTGACCTCGCGTTCGGCGGACAGGCCGCCGGTCAGGACGGTGATGCTCCGGGCCGGGTGCGGGGCGGTCATGGCGCGTCTCCTGTCGTCGGGGCGGCGGGGCGGCCGATCCGCTTGATTTCCCAGTCCAGCGTCACGCCGGTCCGTTCGCGGACGCGCCGGCGGACGGTCTCGCCCAGCGTTTCCAGGTCGGCGGCGGTCGCCGAACCGGTGTTGAGCATGAAATTGCAGTGCTTCTCGCTGATCTGCGCGCCGCCCAGGGTCAGGCCCCGGCAGCCCGCCGCGTCGATCAGTTCCCACGCCTTGCGGTCCGAGATCGCGGCGTCGGGATTGCGGAAGGTCGACCCGCCGGTCCGGGCCCGCGTGGGCTGGGCGGCCTCGCGCGAGTCGCGGATCTGGGCGATGGCCTGCCGGATGGCGGCCGGCGCGGCAGGGGTGCCGTGCAGGCGGGCGCGGGTGACGACCGACCCGGCCGGCAGGGCCGAACGGCGATAGCCGAAGCCCAGCGCGGGCCCGGACAGCCGTACGCCGTTGCCGTCGCGCGTCACGATGTCGGCCCAATCCAGTACGGTCGCGATGTCCGACCCGTAGGCCCCGGCATTCATCGCCACGGCCCCGCCGATCGAGCCGGGGATGCCGGCCAGGAATTCCAGGCCTTTCAGCCCGGCGTCCGCCGCGTGTTCGGCAACGGTCATGTCCAGGCAGGCGCCGCCGACCACCAGCCCGTTGTCCTCGACCACGATGTCCGAGAACCCGCGGCCCAGGCGGATGACGACCCCGTCGATGCCGCCGTCGCGCACGATGACGTTGGAGCACGCGCCGAGCACGGTCACCGGCATGTCGGGCGGCAAATGGCCCAGGCAGGTGGCCAGATCCCGCGCGTCGGCCGGTTGCAGCAGCGCCTCGGCGGCCCCGCCGACGCGGAACCAGGTGCGCGGACCCAACGGCGCGTCGTCGGCCAGGCGGCCGCGCAGGTCCGGCAGCAGGGCGCGCAATCCCGCCATCATGCCGCGAAATCCCCCTTTCGCCCTGGGCTGGCCGGCGCCTGGAGGGCCGCGAGTTCCTTCGGCAGGGCCTGCGCCCAGTTGGTGATGTTTCCCGCACCCAGGCAGACGACGAAATCGCCGGGGCGGGCGACGGCGTGGATCATTTCCGCCAGATGTTCCGGGCCCGGCAGCGGCACGACCGAGCGATGGCCGCGTTCGCGCAGGCCCTCGACCAGCGCGTCGCGGTCTATGCCCGCGATCGGGGCCTCGCCCGCCGCGTAGACGTCGGCCACCACCACCGTGCCGGCGTCGTTCATGCAGGTGCAGAACTCGCCGAACAGGGTTTGCAGGCGGGAATAGCGATGGGGCTGGACCACCGCGATGACGTTGCGCGCGCCCGCCTGCCGCGCGGCCTTCAGCACGGCGGCGATTTCCACCGGATGGTGGCCGTAATCGTCGATGATGGTGATGCCCCCGGTTTCGCCCGTGCGGGTGAACCGCCGCTTGACGCCCCGGAACCCGGCGAAGGCCGAGCGGATGGTGGCGTCGTCGATTTCCATCTCCACCCCCACGGCGATCGCGGCCAGGGCGTTCTGCACGTTGTGATGGCCCAGCATCGGCAGGCGGAACGGCCCGGCGCGGCGGGTGCGGTTGCGGGTGCGGTTGGTCACCACGACCTCGAACGTCGCGCCCAGCTTGTCGGTGATGATCTTTTCCGCGCGGATGTCGGCCTGGGGCGAGAAGCCGTAGGTGACGATCCGGTGGTCCGACAGGCGGGGGATCATCTGCTGCACCGCCGGATGGTCGATGCACAGGACCGCGAAGCCGTAGAACGGGATGTTGGACACGAACTGGTCGTACGCGGCCTGCATTGCCTCGGCCGTGCCCCAATGGTCCAGATGCTCGGGGTCCATGTTGGTGACCACGGTGATGACCGAGGGCAGGCGCAGGAAGGATCCGTCGCTTTCGTCGGCCTCGACCACCATCCAGTCGCCCGAGCCCATGCGGGTGTTGGTGCCGTACGCCTCGATGATGCCGCCGTTGATGACGGTGGGGTCCAGGTGGGCGGCTTCCAGCACGGCGGCGACCAGGCTGGTCGTCGTCGTCTTGCCGTGGGTGCCGCCGACGGCCACCGACCAGCGCAGGCGCATCAGCTCGGCCAGCATTTCGGCCCGGCGGACGACGGGGATCAGGCGCGCGCGCGCCGCCACCACTTCGGGGTTGTCGCGGCGGACGGCGGTCGATGTCACCACGACCTGGGCCGCGCCCAGATTGGCGGCGTCATGGCCGATGGTCACCGCGATGCCGGCCGCGCGTAGGCGCAGCACATTGGCATTCTCGGCGATGTCCGAGCCCTGGACGGCATAGCCCAGCATGTGCAGCACCTCGGCGATGCCGGACATGCCGATGCCGCCGATCCCGACGAAATGGATGGTGCCGATGGAAAGGGGCAGGGCTCTCATGCGTGGGTCTCCGTCTTCGCGCCTGTCGGATAGGCGGGGCGGGGCTGCGGATGCAAGCATCCTTCGATCAGGTCGGCGAACAGGCGCGCGGCATCGGGGCGGGCAAGGGTGCGGGCGGCGCGGGCGGCGGCGGCCAGGCCGTCCGGTTCGTCCAGCAGGGCGCCGATCCGCGCCGCCAGGGCCGGGGGGGTGAAATCGGGCTGGCGGATCATCCAGGCGGCGCCGGCCTCGACCAGGGCGGCGGCGTTGGCGCCCTGTTCGTCGCTGGCCGCGATCGGCAGCGGCACCAGGATGGCGGGGCGCCCCGCATCGGCCAGTTCCGCGACCGACGAACCGCCCGCGCGCCCGATCACCAGATGCGCGGCCCCCAGCAGCCCGGCCACGTCCGAAAAGAACGGCGAGACCGTGGCCGGGATGCCCAGGTCCGCATAGGCGGCGCGGACCCGATCGACATCCTCGGCGCGGGCCTGCTGGGTGACGTGCAGGCGCGCGCGATGGGGGGCCGGCAGCAGCGCGAGGGCGGCGGGCACGACGTCGCTGAACACCCGCGCGCCCAGCGACCCGCCCCAGACCAGCAGCCGCACGGCCTCGCCCGGCGGGACATAGGGCTGGTCGTGCAGGGCCGCGATCGCATCGCGCACCGGCATGCCGGTCAGCGCCGGCGCGGCCCCGGCCGGCAGCCGGGCGACCCGCGCGAACGAGGTCGCGATGCCGTCGGCGAAGCGCGCCAGCATCGCGTTGGCCTGCCCCAGCACCGCGTTGCCTTCGTGGATGAAGATCAGCGGCCGTGTCCGGCCCAGCAGGCGCGCGCCCAGCAGCGGCGGGACCGACGGGTAGCCGCCGAACCCGACCACCGCCGCGGCATCCAGCCGACGCAGGATCGCCCGCGCCTGCACCGCGCCGCGCGCCAGCGCCACGGCGGCGCGCAGGCCGCGCGACAGGCCGCGCCCGGCGATGCCGGCCCCCGGCAGGACGAATTGCGGGCCACCGGCGAACACGCCCTCGGTCCGTTGGCCGGCGCGGCGGTCGGTCATCAGCGCGATGGCGTGGCCGCGCGACGCCAGTTCCCGTGCCAGGGCCTCGGCGGGGATGAAATGGCCGCCGGTTCCCCCGGCGGCGATGACGATCGGGCGGCGGCCCGTGGCGATATCCGGATGCGCGCTCATGCCGTGGCCCTTCGCAGCCCCGGGGCAGGGATCGGGGCCACGCGGCCGCGCGGAATCCGGCTTTCGCCCACGCGGTGGCGCGTCAGGGCCAGCACCATGCCGATGGTCAGCGCCACCGACATCGCCGACGACCCGCCATAGGAAATGAACGGCAGGGTCATGCCCTTGGTCGGGATCAGATGCAGGGTGGAGCCCATGTTGACGAAGGCCTGCAGGCCGAAGCCCGTGATGAGCCCGGTCGAGGCCACCACGACGAACGGATCGTCCTCGCGCAGCAGTTTCAGCAGGGTCCGCACGACGATCAGGCAGAACACGCCGATGATGAACAGGCAGATCAGCATGCCGAATTCCTCGCCCGCGACGGCGAAGACGAAATCGGCGTGCGCGTCGGGCAGCAGGTCCTTCACCCGGCCTTCGCCGGGGCCGCGTCCCATCAGGCCGCCGTTGCCGAAGGCGCGCAGTGCGGTGTCGATCTGGTAATGATCGCCGACATTGGGGTGCAGGAAGCGTTCCACGCGCGAGCGCACATGCGGAAACACCATGTAGGCGCCCAGGAACGCCGCGATCATGCAGCCGACGCCGGCGCCGACGAAAAACAGGTTCAGCCCGTCGATGAACAGCTGCGCCAGGAAGACGGTGGTGATGACGCTGAGCATGCCGATGTCGGGCTGCGATTTCAGCAGCAGCAGGATGGCGGCGAACAGGCCCAGCGCGATGGGCATGCCGGGGAACAGGCGACGCGTGCGGCGTTCGGTCAGCAGCCACGCGGTGACGACGGCGAAGCAGGGCTTGAGGAATTCCGACGGCTGGACCGACATCATCGGCAGGGCGATCCAGCGCCGGGCACCCTTGATCTCCACCCCATGGACCAGCGTCAGCGCGGTGGCGGCGACGGCCAGGACGAACCCCACGGCCGCCAGCCGCCTGACCCCCCGGGGCGAGAGCAGCGACGTACCCGTCACGATCAGCCCCGCCAGAGTCAGGAAGACCACCTGCTTCAGGATGAACATGTCGCGCGACGCGCCGATGCGGGTGGCGACCGCGGGGCTTGCCGCCAGCATCAGCACGTAGCCGAAGCCGATCAGCACGCCGACGCAGCACAGCGTCACCCGGTCGACATTGCGCCACCAGCGCGCGAGATAGGACGTGTCGACGCGCGACATGCCGGCCATCATTCGGTCTCCCCTGTCGGATGCAGCTTGCGGACCAAGTCCGCGAAATGCTGGCCGCGATGCTCGAAACTTCTGAACTGGTCGAAGCTGGCGCAGGCGGGCGACAGCAGAACCGCCGGCACATGGCCCGCGCGCGCGGCGGCGAAGGCGCCGGGCACCGCGCGGTCCAGCGTCTCGGCGATGGTGTGCGGCACGCCATGCGCGGCCAGCGTCCGGGCCAGTCCGGCGGCGTCCCGGCCGATCAGGAAGGCATGCGCGATGCGGGGGAAGAACGGCGCCAGATCCTCGATCCCGCCGGCCTTGGCGGTGCCGCCGGCGATCCAGACCAGCCGGTCGTAGCATCCCAGCGCCCGCGACGCCGCGTCGGCGTTCGTCGCCTTGCTGTCGTCGACGAAGCGGATACCGTCGATGGTGTCGATCAGCTTCTGCCGGTGCGCCAGGCCGGGGAAACTGCGCAGGGCGGCGGCGATGTCCGCGCGCGGCGCGCCCAGCGACAGCGCCATGACCACGGCGGCCGCCGCGTTTTCCGCATTATGGGCGCCGGGCAGGGAAGGGGCGTCGGCCAGGGTCGCGATCGGGCCGGCACCGTCGCGCAGCAGGCCGCCCGCGCCGGTCAGGTCGGCGGCCACGGTGCCGGACACGGTCATCGTCGGAATGCCCTGCGCCGCCAGTTCGTCGCGCAGCGCCGTATCCGAAACGTCGTCAGTGCCGATCACCGCCAGGTCGTCCGCTGTCTGCCGGTCGAAGATGTGCAGCTTGGCACGCCGGTAGCCGTCCATGTCGCCGTGGCGGTCCAGATGGTCCGGCGTCAGGTTCAGCAGGCACGCGGCGTCGAAGCGCAGGCTGTGCAGCCGTTCGAGCATGTAGGACGACATTTCCAGCACATACACGCCGTCGTCGGGCAGCAGCGGCAGCGACAAGGCGGCCGGGCCCAGATTGCCGCCGGCCGCGACCGGAATGCCGCAGGCCAGCAGAATATGGGCCAGCAGCGCAGTGGTGGTGGATTTGCCGTTCGTGCCGGTGATGCCGGCGAAGCGCGCGCGCGATCCTGCCCGGCGCACGGCCTGGAACAGCAGTTCCGCGTCCGACAGGATGGGGATAGCGGCCTGGCGCGCCATCAGGGCGACGGGATGGGGCTGGGGCAGCACATGCGCGATGCCGGGCGACAGCACCAGCGCGTCGAACCCTGCCAGCGTATCGAACGGCGCCACCCCGACGCCGGCGACATCGTCCACCGCCGCGCGGGCGGCGGGGCCGTCGTCCCAGGCCTGGACCCGGGCCCCCATCGCGACCAGCGCGCGGACGGCGGGCGCGCCGTTGCGGCCCAGGCCCAGGACCGCGAAGCGGCGTCCGGCGAACAGGTCGGGGGGGAAGGCGGTCATCGCAGCTTCAGCGTGGCAAGGCCACACAGCCCCAGGACGATGGAGACGATCCAGAACCGGATCACGATCTTCGGTTCCTGCCAGCCCTTCTTTTCGAAATGATGGTGCAGCGGCGCCATCAGGAACACCCGCCGTCCGGTGCGGCGGAACCAGAAGACCTGGATGATGACCGACAGGGTTTCGACCACGAACAGGCCGCCGACGATGCACAGCACCAGCTCGTGCTTCACCGCGACCGCGACCGCGCCCAGCGCGCCGCCCAGCGACAGCGACCCCGTGTCGCCCATGAACACGGCGGCCGGCGGCGCGTTGAACCACAGGAAGCCCAGGCCGGCCCCCACCAGGGCCGAGCAGAAGACGCACAGCTCCCCCGTCCCCGGCACGGCGTGCAGTTGCAGGTAATCGGCGAAGACATGGTTGCCGACCAGATAGGCGATCAGCGCGAACACCAGGGCTGCGATCACCACCGGCACGATGGCCAGCCCGTCCAGCCCGTCGGTGAAATTGACCGCGTTGCCGAAGCCCGTGATCGTGATCATGGCGAACAGCGGGAAGGCGAAGCCCAGCGGCAGCAGCCAGTCCTTCAGGAAGGGGAAGGCCAGATGGTTGGCCAGGTCGGCGGGCATCAGGCTTTGCAGCCAGAAACCGCCGACCAGCGACGCCGCGAATTCGCAGCCCAGGCGCATCCGCTTGGATACGCCCGCCGTGTTGCGGCGCGACAGCTTCAGGTAATCGTCGGCGAACCCCACGGCGCCGAAGCACAGCGTGACCAGCAGCACCGCCCAGACATAGCCGCTGGTCAGGTCGGCCCACAGCAGGGTTGAGCCGAACAGGGCGGCCAGGATCAGTACGCCGCCCATGGTGGGGGTGCCTGCCTTTTCCAGGATATGCCGTTCCGGCCCCAGGGCGCGGATCGGCTGGCCTTCGCGCTGGATCCGGCGCAGTTGCGCGATCAGCGGGTTGCCCAGCACCAGCGAGATCAGCAGCGCCGTCAGGCACGCCGACCCGGCGCGAAAGGTGATGTAGCGGAACAGGTTCAGGATGGAGACGTGGGCCGCGGCGTGATGCTGGATCAGGTTGTACAGCATCAGGCCGCGCCTCGCGCCGAAAGGACGGCGACGACGTCGCGCATGCGGCTGCCGAGGCTGCCCTTGACCAGGACGACATCGTCCTGGCCGAGCGCGTCACGGACCAGAGGCGCGAGCGTCGCCGCATCGGGCGCCCATGCGCCCCGGCGGGAGGGAGGGGTCAGGTCAAACAGATATTTCATATTGGGGCCGGCGCAGAAAACGAGGTCCGCATTGTCAAGGAGGGCGGGAAGGAGGGATTCATGTTCGGCGCGGGCGAAGGCGCCGAGTTCGCGAATATCGCCCAGCACCGCCACCCGCCGCGCGGCGGGCAGCAGGCCCAGTACCGCGAGCGACGCGCGGATGGACAGGGTGGAGGCATTGTAGCTTTCGTCCAGCAGGGCGGCCCGGCCGTCCAGGATGGACGCCAGCGCGCCGCGCCCCGATCCGGGCCGGAAATCGGCCAGCGTTGTGGCGGCACGGGCGACATCCGCGCCCAGCGCCGCGACGGCCGCCAGGGCCGTCGTGGCGTTGCGCGCCAGATGCCGCCCCGGCGCGTTCAGCCGGACCGGCATCGGCCGGCCGCCCATGGTGTTGCTGAGGGTAACAGTGAAGTCGCTGCCGTCGGCGGCCAGCCGCAGGTCGGACAGGCGGGCATCGCTGCCCGGTTGCGCGCCGCTGGTCCACAGGCGCGCGCCTGCCTGCGCCGCCCGTTCGGCGAAGACGGGCAGGCCGGTCGCGTCGTCGGGGACGATGGCCGTGCCGCCGGGCGGCAACGCCGCGATCAGGTCGGATTTTTCCAGTGCGATGGCGTCCAGGCTGCCCATATGGCCCAGATGCGCCCCGGCGATGGTGGTGACGATCGCGACCTCGGGCCGGATCAGGGCGGCCAGCGGTGCGATTTCGCCCGGATGGTTCATTCCGGCCTCGGCCACGCAGAACATCGCGTCGGCCGGCAGCCGCGCCAGGGTCAGCGGGACGCCCCAATGGTTGTTGTAGGACGCGACCGCACCATGGGTCGGGCCGATGGCCGCCAGCGCCAGGCGCAGCATGTCCTTGGTCGTGGTCTTGCCCACGCTGCCGGTGACGGCGATCATGCGCCCGCCGAAGCGCGCGCGGGCAAAGCGGCCCAGGTCGTGCAGGGCCGTCATCGTGTCGGCCACGCGCAGCAGGCGCGGATCGTCGATGCCGGTGGCATCATGCACCAGCACGGCGGCGGCGCCCTTGTCCAGCGCCGTGCGGACATGGGCGTGGCCGTCGCTGGCCTCGCCGACCAGGGCGATGAACAGGTCGCCCGGCGCCAGGGTGCGGGTATCGATCGACACGCCGGTCGCGGCGATGGCGGTGTCGCCTGCGAACGTGCCGCCTGTCGCCGCTTGCAAGGCGTCACGGGTCCACAACACGGTCATGCCGGCACGCCGGCCAGATGGCGGATGACCGACACGTCGTCGAACGGCAGGGTCGTGGTCCCGATGGTCTGGCCCTGTTCGTGGCCCTTGCCGGCGACGACCAGCACGTCGCCGGCGCGCAGCATCGACAGGCCCTCGGCGATGGCGCGGGCACGGTCGCCGATGTCCAGGGCGCCGGGGGCGCCGGCCAGGACCTCGCCCCGGATGAAGGCCGGATCCTCGGTGCGGGGGTTGTCGTCGGTCACGATGGCGATGTCGGCGCGCCGCGTCGCCTCCTGGCCCATCAGGGGGCGCTTGCCGCGATCGCGGTCCCCGCCGGCGCCGAAGACGGCGATCAGCCGGCCCGTCGCATGCGGCCGCAGCGCGTCCAGCAGCCGCGCCAGCGCGTCGGGTGTATGGGCATAATCGACATAGGCCGCCGCCCCGTTCGGCAGCAGGGCGGCGCGCTCCATCCGGCCGCGCACGCCGGTCAAGGCCGACAGTGCATCGATCGCACGCGCCAGCCCTTCGGCCCCCGGCGCGGCCAGGGCGGCGGCCAGCAGGGCGTTGTCGGCCTGGAATCGGCCGGGTAGCGCCAGGACGATGTCGCGCACCGTGCCGCCCACCGCTACCCGCAGGTGCTGGCCTTCCGGCAGCGGGCTGCTGTCCAGCAGGCGGATCGCGTCGCCGGCCTCGCCGACCAGACGCAAGTTCAGCCGGCGGCGGGTCGCGACGTCGCGCAGCGCGTCCAGTGTCGCGCCGTCCATGTCCGCGTTGGCGGCGGCCAGCGCGCCTTCGGGCAGCAGCGTGTCGAACAGGCGCAGC
Organism: Gluconacetobacter azotocaptans; assembly: GCF_014174355.1. Lineage (GTDB taxonomy): Bacteria > Pseudomonadota > Alphaproteobacteria > Acetobacterales > Acetobacteraceae > Gluconacetobacter > Gluconacetobacter azotocaptans. The sequence goes on along the minus strand of NZ_JABEQF010000007.1, from coordinate 91,972 downwards.
TTGGCGGCGCGATAGGCGTCCAGCGTGCCATGATAATCCAGATGGTCGCGCGTCAGGTTGGTGAAGCCCGCGGCCGCGAGGCGCAGCCCGTCCAGGCGGCACTGCTCCAGTCCGTGCGACGAGGCCTCGATCGCGACGTCGGTGACGCCGCCTTGCGCCATCGCGGCCAGGGCGGTCGCCAGCCCGACGCTGTCCGGGGTGGTCAGCGCCGGGCCGCAATCGGGCAGGGGAACGCCGGCGATCAGGCCCAGCGTGCCGATGCTGGCGGCCTGGCGCGCCTGATGCGTCCAGATCTGGCGCAGGAAATCGACGGTGCTGGTCTTGCCGTTGGTGCCGGTGACGGCGACCACATGCCCGGGCTGGGCCCCGGCGAACGACGCCGCCAGACGCGCCAGGGCCTGGCGTGGGTCGTCCACCCGGATCAGCGGGCGCGCCGGCACGTCCACCGGCCAGACGGTGTCGCGCGGGGCGATAATCGCGGCCGCCCCGGCGGCGACGGCGGCGGGAATGAAGGCGCGGCCGTCGGCCCGGGTGCCGGGAATGGCGACGAACAGCGTGCCCGGCCCGACGCGGCGGCTGTCGGCGGTGACGCCCGAAATCGCCGGATCGGCCGCGTCGGCGGGGGTCGCGATGGAAAAATCCGACTTGGCCAGCAACTGGAACAGGCGGGTCATCCGCGCGACTCCGCGATATCGGCCGGGGCCGCGCGTTCGGGCCGCTCGGCCCGCGCGGTGTGCAGGCGCGCACGCGGCGGGGCATCGGCCACCGTCAGGTCGCCATGCCGGCGGCCTTTCTTCTCGGGTTTCGGCAGGTTGCGCGGATCGCCCGGATCGTTGCCCGGCCCCAGCGGGCGATAACCGCGCGGCACCGCCGGTTCCATGGGAATGGCCAACGCGTCGTCCACGGCCTGCGCGTTGGCCGTATCGGGGAACAGGCCCAGCATCGGGCCGATGCGCGTCACGATCTTCGACACAGTGGGCGCGGCGTTCCATGCCGCTGTCGTCCAGCCATGGGTCTGCGGCGTGGCCTTGGGGCTGTCGAGCATGACATAGACCGCGTAATGCGGTGCGTTCATCGGGAAGATTCCAGTAAAAGCCGCGATGTTGACATGTTTCAGATAGCCGCCGTGCGGGCCGATCTTCTCGGCGGTACCGGTCTTGCCGCCAACGAAATAGCCGGGGGATTCGGCCGTCTTGCCGGTGCCCTTGGTCACGTCCAGGCGCAGCATGCGCCGCAGCAGCGCCGAATTTTCGGGCGAGATCACACGGCGGCCTTCCGGCGCGGGCACGGCATCTGATGCGGCATCCGGTGCGGTGGCCGGCAGGGCGCCGGGCTGGGCGGTCTGCGGGCCCAGGCTGGCCAGCGTGGCCTGCGGGCCGCTCTCCGCAGGCGCCGCGTCGCGTGACAGCAGGGTCGGACGGACCAGGATGCCGCCATTCACCGTCGCGGCGGTGCCGCGCACGATCGCCAGAGGCGGCTCGGCCATGCCATGGCCGAACCCCACCGTCATGACCGTGGCGATGCCCCAGTTGCGCAGGGCGGGCACGATGGGGTGGGCCGATTCCGGAAGTTCGATCGGTACCGGCGCGAAGAACCCCATGGCGCGCAGCCAGTCCTGCTGCCGCTGGGCGCCGACATCCAGCGCGATATGCGCCGCCGCAGGGTTGGACGAATAGGCCATCACCTCGGTCAGGGACAGCCACGGTGAGAAATGGTCCGACTTCATGTCCGAGATGGTGAAGCGGCCGATATGGATGGGGACGCTGGAAAACCGGTCCCAGATATGGGCGACGCCCAGTTGCAGGGCCATCGCGGCGGTCTGGAGCTTGAAGGTCGAACCGGGTTCGTACATGCCGGTGACGGCACGGTTGAAGCGCGCGTCGGGGTCGGCGCGGCCGAAATCGTTGGCGTCGTAGTCCGGCAGGCTGACCATGGCGACGATCTCGCCGGTGTTGACGTCCATGACGATGGCGCTGGCGCCGATGGCCTGGAACGTGTCCTTGGCCGCCGCCAGTTCGTCGCGCACCACGGCCTCGATCCGCACGTCCAGCGACAGGCGCAAGGGCGTGCGGTCGCCATCCAGGCGCTTGTCCAGGAAGCGTTCCACCCCGGCGACGCCGTGATCGTCGATGTCGACCGCGCCCAGGATGTGGCTGGCCACCTTGCCCAGCGGATAATGACGCCGCTCGCCCGGTTCGAAATAGATTCCGGGAATCCCCAGATTATTGATCGCGACTTCCTGCATCGGCGTGATGTCGCGCGCCAGGTAGATGAACTGTTTTTTGGTCGACAGGCGGCGGATCGTCTCGGTCACGTCCAGCGTGGGCAGGACGGTCTTGAGCTTGCGCGCCGCGTCCTCGGGTTCGATCATTTCCTGGGGGTTGGCGTAGACCTGGGCCACCGGCAGCGAAATGGCCAGGACCTGGCCATTGCGGTCGATGATCGAGGCGCGATGGACCTGCGGCAACGCGAAATCGCCGGCCATCATGCCCTTGGGGTCGCTTTTGGGGATGTCGGGGACCTGCGGGGCGATCTGCCGCCGTTCGGGCGCCATCGGCATGAGGACGGTGGCGGCCGCCAGCTTCAGCGCCACGGCGCCGAACAGCACGCAGAAACCGGCGGACACACCCAGCAGGCGCGTCTGCGTTCGTTCGCGCGCGGTGCGGGTGCGCAGATCGTCGCCCGTGACCCGCACGTCCATCCGCGGGGGGCGGGAGGGCCCGTTCCGCCTGGTATCTGGTGTGTCGGTCGGGCCGTTGATCATGTTGCCTGCGCGGTTTGCGTTAGGTCATCAGTTGCTGACGGGAACGGGTGGAGGAAGGGCGCCTGAACGGGTGAAACCCAGCGAGGACCCCATGCCATACCCCCTTGCCTCCTGATACGGGGCTGGGGGGGCGGCCGGTCGCCAGGCCGCCACGGCGATGGGCGCCGGATGCGGGGGATGGTAAGCCGCCATCCGGGTGGCCGGGGCGGCAGGCGGTAGCACGGGGCGCTGGGCACGGGCAACGGTAAGGGCGGCACGGTGGTCGATGCTATGCGCCAAATCGGGCGAAATGGCGGCGGGCCGGGCAGAATGAGGCGCGGCGCGCGACGCGACCTCCTGCACCGGGGGGGATGCGGCCTCGGCCATCATGACCGGGCGCTCGGGCCGGGCCGGACGAGCGGCGGCCACGCGGACGGGTTCGGCGACGGGCGCATGCGCCGCGGGCGGCAGCGCCGCCGAAATCGCGGGTGCGGCCTGGGCCGCGGCCATGCGTGCGGGCGCTTCGGCCGGTGCGTGCGACGGCGCGGCCGCCGCCAGGGTCGCGCCGATCGTCGCCCGCGGGTTGGCCACCGGCAGCGGCTTCGATCCGGGGGCGGGCAGGCGGTCAGCCAGCGACGCCATCTGAATGAACTGCGTCGGCGCCATCGGCCGGACCCCGGGCAGGAAACGGGCGGACAGCGTCTGAAGCCGATCCGGCTGGTTCAGCAGCGCCCATTCCGCGCGCATCATCGCGGTCTGTTCGCGGATATGCTGCGTGTCGGCGACGATGTGCGAGATCTGCTGGTCCAGCAGGGTCGTCTGATGCTTCTTGGAATAGAGGAACAGCCCGGACAGACCGGCCATCACGGCGCAGAGGAAGGTGAAGGACCGGATCATGGGCGGCGTTCCGTGCTCAGGGGGGCTGATGTCAGACTCTCGGCAGTCGGCAGGCGTTCGATCCCGCGCAGGCGCGCGCTGCGGGCGCGGGGGTTGGCGCGGCATTCCGCGTCGGTGGGGCGCAGGGCCTTGGTGGTCAGCAGCCGGAATTCCGGCACCTCCTGCCCCGCGCGCATGGCGCCGGGGTCGTGACGCGAGGGCGCGGGCACCCGACCGGCGGCGCGGTTCATCGCCCGCTTGACCAGGCGGTCTTCCAGCGAATGGAACGACACGACGACCAGCCGGCCGCCGGGCGACAGCATCTCCATGGCCTGTTCCAGGCCCGAGACGATCTGCCCCAGTTCGTCATTCACATGGATGCGGATGCCCTGGAACGACCGTGTGGCGGGGTCGATGCCCGAGCGGTCGCCCGGCACGACCGAGCGGATGATCTCGGCCAGGCGGAACGTGGTCAGGATCGGGGCTTCGGCCCGCGCGGCGACGATGGCGCCGGCGACGCGGCGCGAGCGTCGTTCCTCGCCATATTCATAGATGATGTTCGCCAGGTCGGTTTCCGCCATGGTGTTGACGATGTCGGCCGCCGTCGGGCCGGTGTCGCCCATGCGCATGTCCAGCGGCCCGTCCGTCCGGAACGAGAACCCACGCTCGACCTCGTCCAGCTGGAAGGACGACACGCCCAGGTCCAGCACGACGCCATCCAGCATCGGCGCGTCGCGCTGCGCCAGCAGGTCGCGCATCTCGCCGAAGCCGCCCTGCACCATATGCAGGCGCGATGTTCCGTCGGGCGCGCGCAGTTCGGCCTGCAGCGCCTCGCCCCGTCGGATGGCGGCCGGGTCGCGGTCGATGGCCCACAGCGTGCAGCGCGCGGCCGACAGGATGGCGCGGGCGTAGCCGCCACCGCCGAACGTGCCGTCCAGATAGGTCGCGCCGTCGCGGGGGGCCAGCATGTCCAGCACCTCGGGCAGCATGACCGGGATGTGGCCAGGGGTGGGCAGGGCGGTCATTGCGCCGTCTCTCCGTTGCCGCCCCGTGCCGGCAGCGCCACCTGGCGCGAGCGCGTCCGGGCTTCGGCGCGCCGGCGTTCGGCGGCGGCGGGTTCCCAGATCTGGAAGATGCGGCCCAGCCCCATGAACGCCACGCTGTCGGTCAGGCCGGCATGTTCCTTCAGCGTGTCGGGCAGGACGATCCGCCCCTCGCGGTCCGAATCCGCGGGATAGGCGTCGGCGTACAGCGCCGCGGCCATGTCGTCATGGTCGTCCGAGAACATGTCCAGCCGGTCGAGCGGCTGGCTGAGGGCGGCGAAGGTGGCGGGCGGCCAGGCCTCGATGCATGGATGCTGATGCGAGGGACGCAGGATGACCAGGGACTCGCCGGCGGCGGCCTGCGCACGCAACGCCGTACGGAAGCTCGCGGGGATCGAGACGCGCCCCTTGGCGTCGAGGCGGTTCTGGTGGGTGCCAAGGAACACACTCACGCTACGCGATGCCCCCCTTGGCTGATGTCGTGCGACGCGGCGCGTCAATTCCGTGCGCGTCGCGCGCTGCGGCTGTCGTCCGGGTTTTCATGGGATATCATGGGATTTTATGGGACGTCAAATTAAACACACCGAAATTCTGGCGGAAAACCGCTGTTTTTCGCTGGTCGGGCAAGTTCCCGTCTCAACCCCGTAAATTATGGTGCGTCCAGACGGGATCGGGGTGCCGCGAATACGGATGTTTACGTTATGTTCTATTTATGAACGCCCGGATAACGCGGTATCCGGGCCTGAAAAGGGAAGGGGAAAAGGGAGAAAAACGCCAGATGGTCTGTAAGCCGGGTTCTGTCCACCTTCTGACGAAGGGGGGCGACCATTCCTCTGGGACGCGCCTTGCGGCACGCCTCACGCGACCAACCCGAACGACGGGGCGGAGACCCCCGACGATCCCGCCCGAAGGCGACCCGTCTGTCGTTCCTATTCGGTCTTGCTCCCGGTGGGGTTTGCCCTGCCGCCTGCGTTACCGCACGCGCGGTGCGCTCTTACCGCACCGTTTCACCCTTGCCCGCACCATCTCCGGCGAACCGGAATGCCGTGGGGGCGGTTTGTTTTCTGTGGCACTTTCCCTGGGGTCGCCCCCGCCGGCCGTTAGCCGGCACCGTTCCTCCGTGGAGCCCGGACTTTCCTCCATCGCATGGAAAATCCATGCAACAGCGGTCGCCCGACCATCTGGCCTGCGGAAACTGACGATGCCGTCGGCTTGCGTCAAGGGGGAATGCGCCGCATCAAGGACGGGTAACGGGATGGAGGGGTGCTGGAATGGCTCTCGGACCGGAACGGCGCGCGGGGCCCGGCTTTGTGGCGCGCCTTCTGCTGCGGCATCTGGCCAGTCGGGCCACCACGCACGCACGCGTGCCCCATTCGCTGGAGAGTATCCGGCGATTGCTGGACCGTCCGTGCTTCCCGCAACGCCTGTCCAGCCTGCCGCTGCGTCGCGTGCTGCATCTGCGCGTGCCCGGCGCGACCGAACTGCGGCCCGCGCGGCTTTACATTCCCCATGGGCGCGTCCGGGGGGTGGTCCTGTTCATGCATGGCGGCGGATTCGTCCATTGCGGGCTGAATTCGCATCATGGGATCTGCTGTCGCCTGGCGCGGGCCTCGGGGGCCGCGGTCCTGTCATATGACTATCGCCTGGCGCCCGAACATCGCTTTCCCGCGGCGGTCGAGGATTGCCGGGCCGCGCTGGCGTGGCTGGCGGGCGAAGCCTGGCGCTGGGGTGGGCGCGTGGCGGTCGCGGGCGACAGCGCGGGCGGCAATCTGGCGGCCGTTCTGGCGCTGCTGGCGCGCGACGGGGGCGGCCCCGACCTGGCGATGCAGTTGCTGTACTACCCGTCCTTATATGGCGCGCGCGATGTGCCGTCGCGCCAGACCTACGGCCATGGCTATATGCTGACGACCCGGCTGCTGGAATGGTACGCGCAGCAATATGTCCGCACGCCCGACGATCTGCGCGATCCGCTGGTCGCGCCGATTTTCGCGCCGTCGCTGTCGGGGGTGGCGCCGGCGGTGATCGTGCCGGCCGAGTGCGACCCGCTACATGACGAGGGCACGGGTTATGCCGAGGCCCTGCGCGCGGTGGACGTGCCCGTGACGGTGCGATGCTTTCCCGGCACGATCCACGGCTATCTGAACCTGTATTCGGTCATGCCGTGGGGAAAGGCGGCCATCCGTTTCGGCGGCAGGCAGTTGCGCGCCGCCTTCGCTCCGAACCGGTCCTGAAAGTCGGTCTGTCGGCGATCCGGCGCGTCAGATCTGCAGGATGCTGGAAAAATCGAAATCCGATCCGGGCGGATTCTGCCCGATGCGGATCGTTGTCGGGTTGGGCATCGAATAAGGGGGGACGGGCAGGTTGTACGGCGCGGGCGCGCCGATGAAGACCCGTCCGGCCAGGTCGAATTTCGACCCGTGGCAGGGGCAGGCATAACCGCCCGGCCAGTTGGCGATGGGCGTGCTGGGGTCCGGCGTGGGGGCGTAGGTCGGCACGCAGCCCAGATGGGTGCAGATCCCCACTACGACCCCGAATTCGGGGGCGATGGAACGATGCCAGTTGGTGGCGTAGGGCGGCTGCTGGACCATGCCGGACGCCCCGTCGCGCAGGCGGCCCTTCAGCGAGGCTTCCTGCAGTCGCGCCAGGGACTCCGGCGTGCGGTGGGTGATGAAAACCGGGTTGCCGTGCCATACCACGGTAATCTGCTGGCCTGGCGGCAGCTTGGAGACATCGACGTCGATCGGCGCGTGCGCGGCGGCGGCGTCGCCCGGCCGCAGGCTGTCGAGGAACGGCCAGGCGAACGCGGCCACCCCCGCCCCGGCGGTGGCCACCGTCACCAGCGCCAGGAAATCGCGCCGCCCGGCGGCGGGGGCGGTGTCGGCCGGTAGCGGTCCGGTCCGGGTCTGTCCGGTCGTCGTCATCTATGTCCTGCAAGCCGTATGTCGGGGGCAACGCCCCTTAGGTAACTGTCTCGCCGCCCCCGCAGCAAGGGGGGCGGTCGAAGCTAGCGGGGAAGGGCGTGGAATTGCCCGGGCGAGCCCCAGTCGGTCTGCGCGGTCTGCCCCAGCCGGTCGATCTTCAGCGTGAACAGCTTGGGCAGCGTGCCCTTGGGGCCGGGGCAGTGTCCCGAATGCTTTTCCATCACGTCGAAGCGCACCGCGTCCGGCGGGTCGCTGCCGTTGACGATGAACAGCAGGCAATCCCCGCGCGTGTCGGTCATGCCGTTATGCGTCACCACGGTACGGAAATGTTCGACCAGCGCGGTGTCGTCGAACCAGTTGGCATGGCGGAAGGTGATCTGGTCCGCCGCCTGGTCCAGCCAGCCCATGCGCGCGCTGATCATCGCCAGCAGCGCCAGGGGCACGACCATCAACACACGCCTGATGATGCGCTTGCGCATCGTCAGGCGCGGGCGCCGTCCGGAAAGGGCAGGGTCGCGGGCCATGCCGGTTATACCATGTCCTCGTGCCACTGATGGCCGCTGCGCGCCAGCAGCGCGGTCGCCGCCGCCGGGCCCCAGCTACCGGCCGGATAGAGTTCCAGCGGCACCTTGTCCTCGCTCCAGCCCTTCAGGATCGGATCGGCCCAGCGCCATGCGGCCTCGACCTCGTCACGGCGGATGAACAGCACCGGGTCGCCGCGCACGACGTCCAGCAGCAGTCGCTCGTAGGCGTCGGGATAGCGGGTGCTGAACGCCGTTTCGAAGGCGATGTCGATGTCGGCCCGGCGCAGGGCCAGCGAATCGGTCGGCGTCGGGTCCTTGGTCGATACCGACAGGGTCACGCCCTCATCGGGCTGGATGCGGATGACCAGCCGGTTGGCGTCGGGGCGGGTCGGGAAGATCGACCACGGGGCGGCCTTGAACTGGATGACGATCTCGCTGCACTTCTCGGCCATCCGCTTGCCGGACCGCAGGTAGAACGGGACCGTGCCCCAGCGCCAGGAATGGATTTCCGCCCGGATGGCGACGTAGGTCTCGGTGGTGCTGGTCGCGTCCTGGCCCAGATCCTCCAAGTAGCTCGGCAGGGTCTTGTCGCCGTTCCGGCCGCGCGCGTACTGGCCGCGCACCGTATAGGTGGCGACGTCCTCGGGTGCGATGGGGCGCAGGGCGTGCAGCACTTTCAGCTTCTCGTTGCGCAGGCTGTCGGCTTCCAGCGAGCCCGGGGGGTCCATCGCCACCAGGCACAGCACCTGCAGAAGGTGATTCTGGATCATGTCGCGCAGCGCGCCGGACTTGTCATAGTACGGGCCGCGTCCCTCGACGCCCACCGTCTCGGCCGCCGTGATCTGGATGTACTCGATCGCATCGCTGGACCACAGCCGCTCGAACACCGGATTGGCGAAGCGCAGCGCGATCAGGTTCTGGACCGTTTCCTTGCCCAGATAATGGTCGATGCGGAAGATATGGTTTTCCGGGAAGTGCTTGCCGACGCCGTCGTTGATGGCGTCGGCGCTGGTCAGGTCGGTGCCGATCGGCTTTTCCAGCACCACGCGGGACTGCGGGGTCACCAGGCCCTGGTTGCTCAGGTTCTCGCAGATCTGGCCGTACAGGCCGGGCGCGGTCGCCAGGTAGTAGACGCGGATCCGGTCCTCGGGCGCGTCGGCCAGCAGGGATTTCAGCGCGGGCCAGGTGCTGTCGGCCTCGGCGCCGTTCAGGCTGACGTAATGGACCAGGTCCAGGAAACGGCGCGCCGTGTCTTCGTTCAGATCGTCCGGCTTGACGAAGCTCCGCAGCGCCTTCTCGGCGCGGGCCCGATAGTCCTCGCGCGACAGCGGCGAGCGCGCGGTGCCGATGATGCGGGACTCATCGGGGACCTGTCCGTCGCGATACCGGTAGTACAGCGCCGGCAGCAATTTGCGCATCGTCAGATCGCCGGTGGCCCCGAATACGATGTAGTCGAAAATATCCACGGGTGGGAGCTGAGCCATCGAAGCGGCCTCCTGCAAGGTTCTGATTGTTGCAATTGGGCGGCGCGCGGGCGCGCGTAGGCCGGCACCCTTGCCGTGGAGACGACCTGCCTTTGTCCGGTTTGGGCCGAGCCCCCCTTGGCTGTCAAGTTGCCATTGACCGGCCGCCACCGTCACGATAAGCCCGCCGTTCCCATCGCGCCCGGCCTGGTTTTTCATGCCTGCCGGGCCGGACGGGCGAGGTTCCAACCACGATGCTGGAGGCATGCGGTTCCATGGATGCGGAAAATTTTGCAGGCGACGACAAGGCTGCGGTCGGTGGAATCGCGGCAGACCGGCTGCGCAGCATCATCGAGCGGGTCGAGCGCCTGGAAGAAGAACGCAAGGCCCTGGCCGGCGACATCAAGGACATCTTCACCGAGGCGAAGTCCGCCGGTTTCGACGTGAAGGTCATCCGCCAGATCATCCGCCAGCGCAAGCAGGAGCCCGCCGAGGTGGAAGAGCAGGAGACCCTGCTGGATATCTATCGTCGCGCCCTGGGAATGTGACATTCTGGGCATGTGACGTTCAACGGGATCCTTGCGCCGGGCGAGGCTGATCTGGTCAGGCTGACGCGCGGATCCGTTCATTTCCTGGTCGTATGCCGATGCCGTTCCCGTTTTCCGACTGGATGCCCTGGTGGCTACAACTGGCGCTTCTGATTGGCGGTGCGCTGTTCGCGTTCGTCTGGCTGCTGATGCCCTTCGCCGTGTTCGGCCTCAAAGGCCGGCTGGATGCGATCGCGCTGCAGCTTGAAGATCTGCAGGCCGAATTGCGGGTCCTGGCCCTGCCGCCCGAGGACAGGCGCTCCGCAATGCCGGCCCCGCCGCGCGCGGCCCCCGCCCCGGTGGTGGAGCCCGTGCCCGTGCCGACGCGCCCGGCCGAGCCCCCGGTCGGCGGCCGGGCCAGCGATGCGTACGCGCCACGCCCCGAACGTCCGGCGGCGCCCCGTCCCACCCGGTTCGATCCCCCGCCTGTACCCGAGGCCCCACGCACGCCACCGGTGGAACCCCCGCCGGCCACGCCGCCGCGCCCCGTGATCCGGGCCCCGCTGGACGACGCCCGGCCCATGCCCTGGCACGACCGGCCGGTGGCTCCGCCGCGCGAACCTCCGCCGCCGGCCCGCCCGGCCCCGCCGGTCGAGCGCGCGCCAATGGCCGATCGTGGGGTCGACCCCCGGCACGCTGAACCGAGGCCGATCGATTCCAGGCAGATTGGCCGGGAGGCGGTCGATCGCGCCCGGGCCGATGACGAATGGGCCGCGCGGCGCCCCCGCTCGGAGCCGACCCTGCGCTGGCCGCCGCGCCCCTGAACCCCGCCAAAGGGCAGCGCCCTTTGGAGACCCAGTCGTTTATTTATGAGCGGGGTCCAGGGCCTCGGGCCCTGGTGGGTTCGGGCAACGTCCGACCTGTTCTGCCGGGTTTTCGTCGGCGTAGGCAGGTAGGGGCTATCTCAAGACCAGATCGTCGCGGTGGATCATTTCGTCGCGGCCGCGCCAGCCCAGCAGGCCCTCGATATCGTCCGAACGGTGGCCTGCGATCTGGCGGGCGTCGGCGGCGCTGTAGGCCGACAGGCCGCGTGCGACCTCCCGCCCGTCGCGATCCGTCACCAGCACCAGGTCCCCGCGGTCGAACGTGCCGGTGATGGTCTGGACGCCGGCCGGCAGCAGGGATGATCCGGCCGCCAGGGCCTGGCATGCGCCTTCGTCGATTCCAAGTCGTCCGGCCGGGGTCAGCCCACCCGCGATCCAGCGCTTGCGGGCCGATCGTCCGTCGGGCGCGGGCAGGAACCACGAACAGCGCGCGCCGTCCAGCAGGCGCGCCAGCGGCCGCATATCCTTGCCGATGGTGATGGCCATGGCGCACCCGGCCTGCGTCGCGATTCGCGCCGCCATCAGCTTGGTCCGCATTCCGCCCGAGGAATAGCCCGGCGGCGGCGCGCCGCCCATGGCCTCGATCTCGTCGGTCAGCGCGGCAATGACGGGCAGGTGTCGCGCGTCGGGGTCGGTGCGGGGGTCGGCGGTATACAACCCGTCGATGTCCGACAGCAGGACCAGCTGGTCGGCGCCCGTCATCTCGGCCACGCGGGCGGCGAGGCGGTCGTTGTCGCCGAAGCGGATCTCGGTCGTCGCGATCGCGTCGTTCTCGTTGATGATGGGAACGCAGCCCAGGCCCAGCAGTGTATCCAGCGTTGCGCGGGCATTGAGGTAGCGGCGCCGGTCCTCGGTATCGCCCGGGGTCAGCAGCAACTGGGCCGCGACCAGCCCATGGGTCGACAGCGCGTCGGCCCAGGCCTGGGCCAGGCGGATCTGTCCGACCGAGGCCGCGGCCTGCTTTTCCTCCAGCCGCAGGGTGGGGCGGGTCAGACCCAGGCTGTGCCGTGCCAGCGCGATCGCGCCGGAGGAGACGACGATGACATCCGTCCCGTTGGCCCGCAGGGCGGCGATGTCGCGGGCGACGCTGTCCAGCCATGCCGTGCGCGGCGCCGCTTGCTCGGGATCGACCACCAGCGCGCTGCCGATTTTCACGACGACGCGGCGGGCGGCCTTCAGCTCGGGCAGGGCAGGGGACGTCATGTCGCGGCGCCGTGGTCCGTGGCGGCATGGTCCGAGGTGCCGGGGGCGGTGCCTGCCTCGCGTTCTGCCGCGCGGGTGGCGGTGACGCGGTCCTGAAGCAGGCGCAGCACGGCGTCCACGCCCTGGTGGGTGGCGCCGGACAGAGTGACCACCGGCTGGCCGCTGGCCTTTTCCAGCGCCCGGCGGCGGCTGCTGATCTGCTGCGGCGTCATGGCGTCGGTCTTGTTCAGGGCGATGATTTCCGGCTTGTGGGCCAGGTTGCCGCCATATTCTTCCAGCTCGTGGCGGATGGTGCGCCAGGCCTCCACGACATTGCCTGCAGCCCCGTCGATCAGATGCAGCAGGACCGCGCAGCGTTCGACATGGCCCAGGAAGCGGTCGCCCAGCCCGGCACCTTCATGCGCGCCTTCGATCAGGCCGGGAATGTCGGCGATCACGAATTCCTCGGCCACCGACAGCCGTACGACGCCCAATTGGGGGTGCAGGGTGGTGAAGGGGTAATCCGCGATTTTGGGCCGCGCGGCGGACACGACCGACAGGAAGGTGGATTTCCCGGCATTCGGCAGGCCGACCAGCCCGACATCGGCGATCAGCTTCAGCCGTAGCCAGACCCAGCGTTCTTCGCCGGGCCATCCCTTGTCGGCGCGGCGGGGGGCGCGGTTGGTGCTGGTCTTGAAATGGGCGTTGCCGTGGCCGCCGTCGCCGCCGTGGCACAGGACGATGCGCTTGCCGGGCTGGTCGAGGTCGGCCAGCATGGTTTCGCGGTCCTCATCGAAGATCTGGGTGCCGATCGGCACCTGGATCACCACCGGCGGCGAGGCTGCGCCGGTCCGGTCGGAGCCTGCCCCGTTGCCGCCCTTGCGGGCGCGGAAATGCTGGGTGTAGCGGAAATCGATCAGGGTGTTCAGATTATCCGCGGCCTCGAACACGATGTCGCCGCCGCGTCCGCCGCGCCCACCGTCGGGACCGCCGAATTCGATGTATTTCTCGCGCCGGAAGGCGACGACGCCATCGCCGCCATCGCCGGATTTCACGTAGATTTTGGCTTGATCGAGGAATTTCATCGTCACTGATCCGGTCGGGATGAAACGGCGCAGGCCGCGTACATCCGGTATATAGGACGCAAAAAGGGCCGGTCACGAGGACCGGCCCTTTCCGGGTCGAAAGCGGTCCCGAAAGCGGGAGTGCTTATTCGGCGGCGATCGGCAGGGCTTCGACCGAGACGTGCACGCGGCCTTCGGCGCGACGCTCGAACTTCACCTGGCCGTCGACCAGCGCGAAGATCGTGTGGTCGCGGCCGAGGCCGACATTGCGGCCCGGCTTCATCTTCGTGCCGCGCTGGCGGATGATGATGTTGCCGGCGATCACGCTCTCGCCACCGAACTTCTTGACGCCGAGACGTCGGCCCGCGCTATCGCGGCCGTTGCGGGACGAACCGCCTGCCTTTTTTTGTGCCATTGCCTGAACTCCTGAATCTGGTCTGACCTGATGATCCTGTCCGGGGCGTCACTGCGCCCCGCGGCGGATTCAGGCGGCGTTGATCGCGGCGATGCGCAGCACGGTCACCGGCTGGCGATGGCCGTTCTTGCGGCGGCTGTTCTGCCGGCGGCGCTTCTTGAAGATGATGACCGTATCCAGACGGTCCTGCGCAATGACCGTCGCGGTGACGGTCGCGCCGGCAACAATCGGGGCGCCGATGGTGGTGCCGCCTTCGCCGCCGACGGCGAGGATTTCCGTGAAGGTCACGGTGGAACCGGCTTCGGCGTCGAGCTTCTCGACCTTGAGCACGGTGTCCGGGGAAACGCGATACTGCTTTCCGCCAGTGCGGATGACTGCGAACATCTTACCTGTCTTTCCGATCTCTCGGCGCGTGCGGCCCCGTGTGGAGCAGGCGACGCAACCCAGTCGCTTTTTATCTTTGGCCATGCGGACATGGCGGCCCCCCGTCTGCGCGGGGGCGAGGTGCGGCTTTTACGGCCACCGCCCCGTCCGCGTCAACCCGCTTTTGCCGGGCGGGGCGGGCGAGGGCGCATTATGCGGAAAAAACGCCCCAAGGTGTCTTGCGCGTGGTGCGGACCCACCCTATAAGCCCGATCCATCGTCGCTGCCAATGGAGAGGTGCCGGAGCGGTCGATCGGGGCGGTCTCGAAAACCGTTGTGCGTGCAAGCGTACCGTGGGTTCGAATCCCACCCTCTCCGCCATAATTTTTCTTTATATCAATGCGTCGGGCGGGCCAGGCTATCGGCTCTGGCGTACGCAGGACGGCACGGAAGCGCCGGCAATCAGCGCCGTCCCGGGTCAGAATTCCTCGTACCGTGCCGGATCCTGGTCGAACGTCCGCCCGTCTGGACGGGCCAGCGTCGCGATGGATGCCATGTCCTCGTCGGTCAGCGAAAAATCGAAAATCGACATGTTCTCGATCTGCCGCGCGCGTGACGCCGCCTTGGGAATCGGGATCACGCCCACCTGATGATGCCAGCGCAGCAGCACCTGCGGGATCGACTTGCCCAGACGTTTGGCGATGTCCCCCAGCAGCGGATCCGAGATCAGCTTGTTGGCGCGCCCCAGCGGGCTCCAGGCCTGGGTGGCGATGCCGTGCGCGGCATGCCAGGCGCGCAATTCATTCTGCGGGAAATAAGGCGATAGTTCGACCTGGTTGATGCTCGGGGCGACGCCGGTTTCGTCGATGAGGCGCTGGATGTAGTCCGGTAGGAAATTGCACACCGCAATCGAGCGGATCATCCCGCGCTTCCTGGCCTCGATCAGGGCGCGCCAGGCCTCGACGTAACGATCCTGCGCCGGATTGGGCCAGTGGATGTAATAGAGATCGTAATAGTCGAGCTGGGCGCGATACAGCGATTCCTCGACCGTCGCGATGGCCTCGTCGAAAGCGTGATGGCGTCCGGGCAGCTTGGAGGCGATCCGCAGATCCTGTCGCGCGATGCCGCTGTCGCGCCCCTGATGCTGTCCGCGCCGGACGCGCCATTCAGCCTGTATGTCCCGAAGGCAAGCGCAGGAACGGTCGTGTCGTCATTGAGGATGAGATCCGGAATGGTCATGCGGCATGCCCCTTTCATCGGTCTGATCGATCAATTGTCGTCTTCGCCCTGAACGATGACGGTCTTTCATGAAATGTCCAGCACTCGCGAGGTCGGCGCTATCCGGCCGGCGTCATGCGGGTTTCGTCTACGAACCGCTCGGTCGCATCGTCGATGGTGCGGCTGCGCCGTCCGACGGGGGCGTGGACGTACAGGGCCTTGCGGTCGATCTTTTCCGTTGCCTCGGGCTGCGGCGGCATTTCATAGCGCGGTACGCGGCGATGGTCGGCCAGTTGCAGCTTCGGATTGAAGACCGAATTGAATTTCCAGATCATGGTCAGGAAATTCGTCTGTCCGCGCAGGGCCAGGCGCAGGGCGATGCCCATCGTGTCCTTGATCGCGCTCCAGCCCAGATGCTTCTGGTTCAGCACCTGCTGCGTTTTTACCAGCTCCTCATAGAATTCTTCCAGCGGCAGGGTGGTGGGCAGCACCGCGTGCTGGATGTCGAACAGCCGATAATCCCGCGTCGTCAGGCGCCGGGCCTCGCGATGCCAGATTTCCGTGCCTGGGTACGGCGTCGTCACAGAGATATTCACGATATCCGGAATTTCCAGGCACCATTGGCGGATGACTTCGAAGCGCTGCCGGTCCCACGACGGATCGGCGATGATGTTGATCGCGACGATCAGGCCCAGCGACCGCGCGAATTCCAGCGCCTCGAAATTCCGGTCCAGCGACACGCGCTTGCGGAAATGCTTCAACCCTTCCTCATCCACGGCCTCCATGCCGATGAAGATGTAGCTGAGCCCGAGTTCCTTCCAGAACCGGAAGACCTCCTTGTTGCGCAGCAGCACGTCGGCGCGGGTTTCCAGGTAATATTCCTTGCGGATGCCGCGGCGCCTGATTTCCTCGCCGATGGCCATGCCGTGTTCGGCATGGACGAAGGCCACGTCGTCGACGATGAAAATGCCCGGTTCGCGGATCGCCTCCAGTTCGTCGGCGATCACGCGCGGGCTGGCGGTGCGGTAGGACCGGCCGTAAAAGGTCCAGGCGCTGCAGAAGGTGCAATCCCACGGGCATCCGCGCGCGAATTCGATCGACGCCGCCGGGTCGAGCGTGCCGATGAAATATTTCCGCCGGTGCCGCAGCAGGTCTCGTGCCGGCCTGATCTCGTCCAGCGAGGAGACGAAGACCGGTGGCGGCCCTTCGCCCGTCATGGTCACGACGCCGGGGACGGTGGTGATGTCCTCCCCGGCCTGCCGCGCGTCCAGCAGGCGTCCGATGGTGGCGTCGCCTTCGCCTTTCAGGATGCAGTCGATGGCGCCTTCGGCCAGGGTCAGTACGTCGCGGGCGATGAACGATACCGAATGGCCGCCGACGAACAGGAAAACACCGGGCATGCGGGCGCGCGTCTCGCGGCACAGATCGACGATTTCCGGGATGTTGGCCAGGTAACTCCCGGAAAAACAGACGGCGTGGGGCCGGAATTCCTCGATCATCCGCCAATAGTCGCGGTGTGTCTCCACCTGCAGGTCGATGATCTGTACGGTGTGACCGGCCTGCCGCGCCGCCCCTGCGACCAGTTCCAGCCCCAGCGGTTCCAGGCGCAGGAAAACCTTCGTGTACATCAGGGCGCTGGGATGGACGGCGAGTATTCTCATTTCTGACACCTCGATCTGCGCGAACCTGAGCGCAGCGGAATGAAGTGGAAGCAATGCCGGCAGGCACTATGTGCCCGTTCGGTCAATGACGTGTCGCAGACATGAGTATTTTTTTCAGACGGATCCGGATCTGTCATCCGGGCCATGCGTAATGGCACCTATGCGCAAGGGGCGGAAACCCGTATTTGAGGAATTTCCGTCCCGATTATTCTCTTAGGCGATCAATTTCGCCACTGTATATTGTGGCTTAAACCTGAAGGTCGCCAGTGAATTCATGAAGATGTGAACAGGCCATGCTGTTCTGTCATGCGGGGCGCCCTATCGTGGGGTGGACGACCCATGGCAGGATAAAAGCGGAAACGCGGTCGGCCCTATGAGAATATAGTTGTCCCGCGTGACGAGGCGACACGATTCAGCACGCTGCAGGAGGGGACGTGGAGATCGTTTTTTTCGAAAAGCCTGGTTGCGGGGGGAATGCCCGTCAGAAGGCGGCTTTATGTGCAGCCGGATACAAGGTCGTCCCCCGTAGCCTGTTGGCCGAACCCTGGACAGCCGCGCGTTTGCGCCTCTTCTTCGGTGATTTGCCGGTAAAAGAATGGTTCAACATGTCCGCACCGGCCGTCAAATCGGGGACGGTGCGGCCCGAAGCGCTGACCGCTGAAGCCGCCCTGTCATCGATGCTGCAGCAGCCGCTGCTTATTCGCCGCCCTCTGCTGGAGGCAGGCGAACGCCGGTGTGCGGGTTTTGCGGCAGCCGACCTTAAATCGCGATTGGGTCTGGAACTGTGCGAGACGGTACCCGATGGATGCGCGCACCCGTCCGCCTGATGGTTCGGCGGCGTCTCTCCACACGGCTTTATAACTGTCTCGCCAACCCGCTGGCCTGAGGGTCGTCCCGGTCGTGGACCAGTTCGCCGGCCACGTAGGTGGCGCGCACGCTGCGGTCGTCGCCCAGCATCATCAGCACGAACAGCAGGTCCTCGATCGTCTCGCAGGTCTCGGCGCGCTGGGCCAGCAAGGGGGTCGCCTTCGGGTCAAGCACGCACAGGTCGGCCTCCATGCCCACCGCCAGGGTGCCGATCCGGTCGTCCAGGTACAGCGACCGCGCGCCCCCCGCCGTAGCCAGCCAGAAAGCCTGTGCGGGATGCAGCTTGCGCCCGGTCGCCTGCGCGACCTTGTACGCCTCGTTCAGCGAACCGAGCTGCGACAGGCTTGTGCCCGCGCCGATATCGGTGCCCAGGCCGACGCGCACCGGGCGCCGGGCATCCACGGCGTCGAACAGGCGGAACGACCCGCTGCCCAGGAACAGGTTGGAGGTCGGGCAGTGCGCCAGCGCGCTGCCGGCGTGGTGGCAGGTGCAGAAATCGTCCTCGGCGACATGGACCGCGTGGCCCAGGACGCTGCGCGGCCCCACCAGGCCCGTATGGGCGTAGACATCCAGATAGGACCGCCGGTTCGGGAACAACTGGCGGATCCACTCGATTTCGGCCGTGTTCTCGGCCAGGTGGGTCTGCATGAACAGGCCCTCGCGCTGGCGCAGCAGGGTGCCGGCAAGGTCGAGCTGTTCCTCGGTGCTGGTGGCGGCGAAGCGCGGCGTCACGGCATACATCTGCCGCCCGCGTCCGTGCCATCGGTCGATCAGCGCCAGTGATTCGTCGTATCCCCCCTGCGCGGTGTCACGCAGATTGTCGGGAGCGTTGCGGTCCATCAGCACCTTGCCGGCCACCATGCGCGTGTTCAGGCGCGCCGATTCGGCGAAGAACGCTTCGACCGATTGCGGGTGGACGGTGCAGTAGACGGCGGCAGTGGTGGTGCCGGCGCGCAGCAGTTCGCGCAGGAAGCGGCGGGCGACGGTGCAGGCATGGGCCGGATCGGCGAATTTGGCCTCGGTGGGGAAGGTGTAGCGTTCCAGCCATTCCAGAAGCTGTTCGCCATAAGCCGCGATCATCGGCAACTGCGGGTAATGGACGTGCGTGTCCACGAATCCGGCCGACAGGATGGAGTTGGCATAGGTGGTGACCGGCGTGCCTGCGGGGATCGTATGGCGCAGGGCCTCGAACGGGCCGAACCGGCTGATCCGCCCGTCCTCGATCAGAATCAGGGCGTCGGCCTCGTGCACCAGGGCGTGGGCAGGGTCGTCCAGGAACGGGTCGGCGCGGAAGGTGATGGCCCGTCCGCGCAGGGCGCGGGTGGCGGGGCGGGACGGCGGGGGCTGGGTCATCTGTGGGGCTCGGCGCTGGATCGGCGATGAAGGGGTTGTGCCCGTTTCAGCGACCCGGCGAAAGCCGCGTCATGCCCCGGTGAGGCGATAGGGGCGGGAGGCGTCGAGGAAGGCGGCATTGGCGTCGAGTTCGTACGAAATCACCAGCAGGTAGGCGATGGCGCGGGTCATTTCGATGCGTGCGCTGATATTGGTCTCGCGCGCTTCGATCCGGCGCAGGCTGGCCGTGGCGGCGCGCGCGGTCCTGGCGGTCCGGCCGTAGCGGCCGGTGAACTGCGCCATGCGGCCCAGGACCAGCAGAAGGGGGCGACGCGCCTGAAGCGGCAACTGGTCCCGGGCCAGTACGGTACGCAGCCGGATGATGTTCAGGCCGATGGTCATCGCCGACAGGGTGCCTTGCAGATAGGCCTCGATCGTCGGCGTCGGCGTGGGGCCGGCATGCCGGATCAGGCGCGAAAACCGGTCGGTGTTGCGGCCGATCCAGTCCCGGACATGCGGCACGGGCGTCGCCGACGCCAGGTGGCGAAGATCGTGCAGGTTGCGGTTGCGCATCCGCCACCGTTCGTCGGCGCTGTCGAACGGCAGGATGGTCCTGAAGATCAGAACGGCGAAGCCGATGCTGCACAGCAGGGCGAAGGAGGCGTTGAAATACGCGATTTCGTTCAGGCGCCCCTGGTTGGACGGCCCTACCAGGTTCGGCAGGAACAGCGTGTAGGCCGCCGCCGCGCCGGCGGTCGCGGGGTTGCGGGTGGCCAGGCCGCCGGCGATCATCGGCAGCGTAAGACAGGCGGCCAGCATTTCATATTCGGCCGGGCGCGGCAGGATCAGCATCACCAGCACGAACGAGACCCCCACGGCCCAGACCGCGCCGCGCAGGAAGTTCATCGTGCCGACGACCGGATTTTCGCGCGTTGCGAACAGGCCGCAGGTGACGGCCACCATGGTGATGAAGCCCAGGCCGTTGGGCCAGGACGTGACCTCCCAGATCAGGCCGGCCGAGGTGATGGCGATGGCGGCGCGAATGCCGTTATGCGCCGCTTCCTTCAGGTCGCGGTGTGATTGCAGGCGGAAATGGAAATGATCGCCGCGTATGGTGTGCTGGCTGGCGTCGAATTCCTCGATCGCCTGCTGCAGTTCGGCCAGCAGTTCTTCCAGGGCGCTGTGCAGGATGCGCAGGTCCAGCAGGGCCTGGATTTCGGGGCTGGCGGGGGGATGCTGGCCGTTGGCCTCCTCGGTCAGGGCGTTGACGACCTGCTGGCGGCAGACGGCGCGCAACGATCGCAGATCCTCGATCACCAGGGGAACGTCGTCGTCATTTTGCAGGCGCGGCGCCAGGGCCAGCAGGAAGGTCCGTACCAGCAGCGACGTCTCGACGAAGGCCTGGGGGGGCGCGCCCAGCGCCTTCATGCGCGCCGTCATGCCCAGCCCGCGCGACAGCAGGACCGACACGGCCGCCAGCGCCGCGCGGGCATGGTCGCCCTCGTGCCCGTGCGGGCCCATTTCGATCTCGCTGAACTCGATCTGGTCGTTGATCGACAGCAGCGCGCCGAACAGGGCGCGGGATCGGACGAAAGCCTGCTCGTCCCCCGCCAGCAGGTCCGCGATGGCGACCGACGCGCTGGACAGCGCGGTCTGCAGCTTTTCGCGGATATTGCGGCGCGCGGTCTGGGCCAGATTGTGGGAGAACAGGCCCGCGATCAGGCTTTCGCAGACGAGGCCCAGGATGATGTAAGTCGAGCGCGACATCGCGATCATGAAGACGTCGTCCGGGCTGCGAATCGCATCCAGCGCAATGATGGCGCAAGTATAGCCCGACAGGACCAGCGCGTAGGACCGGAAGTTCCGCACCAGCGTCGCCAGCCCGCAGCACAGGCCGATCCAGATCCCGATGGCCGGGAAGAACAGCCAGGGCGCCTGGGGGAAGGCCGCGATCAGGGCCACGGCCGATACCGCGCCGACGGCCGTGCCCACCAGACGCCAGCGCGCCTTGGACAGGCTTTCGCCGCGCGACCCCTGGGCGACGATCCAGACCGTCATCGGTGCCCATTGCGGGCTGTCCAGTTCCATCCACAGCGCCACGACCAGCGCCAGCAGCGCCGCGACCGTGGTCCGGATGGCAAAACCCAGGGCGTCGGCCTTGGGGGCGTACAGCCATTTCAGGCGGTTCAACCGGTCATGGCCCGGTGGACGGATGGTACGCGGACGCCACAGTGACAGGCGAAGCAACAAGGCGGAAACGGAACTCTGGGCGACAGGCACGATGCACGGCTTCCGGCACGACGGGGGACATGTGGTGATAGAACAGAAGGCGTCGGGCGGTAACGATGGCGGGCGCGCATATCAGTCATCAGTCATCTGCGTCCAGGCATGTGCCCTGGAGCCGAAGTGGATGCGGATCATGACGCGGAAAGGGGGCAGGAGTTTGTCGGGCGGGCAAGGCAGCCCGCCCGACCGGGGGTGGGATCAGTCGAGGGTGGCGTAGATCGCCGCGCGGTCGGCGGGGTCGCGCACCGGGGGCGTGCCGTTGCGCACCGCATCGACCAGGCCGTACGCCCGCCGGGTCGCCGGGCGGGCCGCGATACGCTCGTGCCACAGGCGCAGATTGGGGAACTGCGTCAGGTCCTGACCCTGGTTCGTCGGCAGAATCCAGGGATAGCAGGCCATGTCGGCGATGGTGTAGCTGTCGCCGACGATGAAGTCGCGGCCTGTCAGATGGCGGTCGAGCACGCCGTACAGGCGCTGCGTTTCCTTGGTGTAGCGTTCGATCGCATAAGGGATCTTCTCGGGCGCATAGAGGCGGAAATGGTGGTTCTGCCCGGCCATGGGGCCCAGGCCGCCCATCTGCCAGAACAGCCAGGTCATGGTTTCCGTTTCCGCGCGCAGGCCGGTGGGCAGGAACTGGCCTGTCTTGCGGCCGAGGTAATAGAGAATCGATCCGGATTCGAACATCGGGATCGCCGGGCCGCCATCGGCCGGGTCATTGTCCACGATGGCGGGAATGCGGTTGTTCGGTGCGATCTTCAGGAAGTCCGGAGCGAATTGTTCCCCCTTGCCGATGTTCACCGGGAACAGCCGGTAGGGCAGGCCGGTTTCCTCGAGGAACAGCGTGATCTTGTGGCCGTTGGGCGTGGTCCAGTAGTACAGGTCGATCATGATGCCTCCTGACGCCTGCCGCGGCAGGCTTCCGGTGTGTCAGGCGGCGATCATGTACCCAAACGGCGCCCCCTGCCAAAGCCGGCCTTTCAAGGTTGACCGGCCAGCAGGGCTTCGACTTCCGCCAGGGTGGGGGCGGCTTCGGATGCACCCTTGCGGGTGGTGGCCAGGGCGCCGCAGGCGGCGGCGAAACGCGTCGCGTGGCCCAGGTCCATTCCCCGTGACAGGGCGACCGCCAGCCCGCCATTGAAGCAATCCCCCGCCGCCACGCTGTCGATGGCCGCCACCCGGAACGGCGGGACGAATCCGTGCCCCCCGGCGTCGGAGAACACGACGCCCCGGGCGCCGAGCTTGACGATGGCGCGTTCCAGGCCGCGCGCATGCAGGCGCCGCGCGGCTTCCAGCGCGCTGTCGACATCATGCGGGCGCAGGCCGGTCAGCAATTCGGTCTCGGTCTCGTTGGGGGTCATCACGCCGGCCAGCCCGAACAGCGCGTCGGGCAGGCCGGCGGCGGGGACCGGCGCCGGGTCCAGCACCAGCATCGCCCCGATCGCGGCGATTCGGCGGGCGGCGGCCAGGATGACATCCATCGGGATTTCGCATTGCATCAGCACGACGGCGTTCGCCGACAACAGTGGAACCAGCCGCTCGACGTCCGATTCGTCCATGGTCATGTTGGCGCCACCGGCAACGGCGATGCTGTTTTCCCCCGCGGCATCGGTGCAGATCATCGCCAGACCGGTCATGTCCTGAGGCGTGCGCAGCAGATGGTCGGAATTGACGCCCTCGCGCAGCAGGGCCGCACGCGCGTAATCGGCGAACATGTCGTCCCCCGTGCGGCCGGCGAGCACGACCGAGGCCCCCAGGCGCGCGACCGCGACCGCCTGGTTGGCGCCCTTGCCGCCCAGCCCCAGATGCGCGCCCAGGGCGTGCAGCGTTTCGCCGGGGGCCGGCAGGTGCTTCAGGCGCGCCACTACGTCGATATTGACGCTGCCGAATACAACCAAGGGTGGATTTATACTTTCAGGATGGGGTATGGTTATCATGGAATCCGCTGCAATCAGGAAAGGGCGTTGTATTAATTATTTGGTGTTGATACAATTTGAAAGTTGACCACAAAAAATTTCAATACGAAGAAACTTTAAACAGAATAACAGAATGGAAAACAGTATGTCTGAAATTGAGCAGGATGCCCCCTTGCTGGAGCTTACGGCGCAGATCGTGTCGGCTCATGTCTCGAATAACACTGTCGTGCCCGACGGGGTTCCGGACTTGATCCGGCAGGTTTACCAGGCGCTGACATCCCTGGGCCAGGTGGCGCCGGAACCCGAGAAGCTGCAGCCCGCGGTACCCATCAAGCGTTCGGTCTTCCCCGACTATATCGTCTGCCTGGAGGATGGAAAGAAGCTGAAGATGCTGAAGCGCCATCTGCAGAGCGCCTATGGCATGACGCCGGAACAGTATCGCGAGCGCTGGGGCCTGCCCTCGGATTATCCGATGGTCGCCCCCAACTATGCCGAGCGCCGGTCCACCCTGGCGCGCGAAATCGGGCTGGGTCGCAAGATCACCGCCGTGACCGAGGAGGCTCCGGCCGCCGAGGATGTGGGCAAGCCGGCCCGGCGCGGCCGCAAGGCCGCCGCGCAGTAATCGCGATGCGCGTTGGGCAGGTCCTGGGAGGGATCGGGCGCAATGGCGCCTGATCCCGACCTTGTCGTCGACCGGTTGCGCCTGAAACGGCGCCTGCTGGTGTGGCGGGTGGCGGCCGTCGCCGCCTTTGTGCTGGCGCTGGTCGGTGCCGGCAGCCATTCGCTGTTCCATGCGGGCGGCGTGGTGCAGCGCGATCGTCTTGTGCGCTTGCGAATCACCGGAGTGATCGGTGCCGACAATCGCAAGCAACTGGACCTGATCGACCGTGCGACGACCGAGAAGTCGGTCCGGGGCATGATTCTGGTCGTCGATAGTCCCGGTGGGTCGGTCAGCGGGGGCGAAGCCCTGCATGACGCGATTGCCCGGTTCGCCGCCCGCAAGCCGGTGGCGGTTTCGATGGGAGGAGTCGCGGCGTCGGCGGGGTACATGATCTCGGTTCCCGGCCAGCGCCTGTTCGCCGCGCAATCGACGCTGACGGGGTCGATCGGCGTGATCATGGAGGCGCCGGATGTCTCGGGCCTGCTGGACCGCGTCGGCGTCAAGGTGGATCAGCTGGTGTCCGGGCCGATGAAGGGGCAGCCTTCTGCGGTGCAGCCGCTGTCGCCCGAAGGGCGCCAGATGCTTCAGGGCGTGGTGGCCGATCTGTTCGACCAGTTCGTGACCATGGTGGCCCAGGGCCGCCATATGCCGGTCGAGCGGGTGCGGGCACTGGCGGATGGCCGTCCCTATACGGGGCGGCAGGCGCTGGCGCTGGGTCTGGTCGACCAGATCGGGACCGAGGCCGATGCGAAGGCGTGGCTGATCAAGACGCTGCATCTGCCGGAGGCCGTCGCCGTTACTGATCTGAGGATCCGTTCGGCACGGCCGTGGCTGCGCCGTGCGATCGGTGGTATGCTGGGTTTGATTCTGGATGACGAGTGGACAGGAAGTGTGCTTTCGCAAGGCGTTGCGCTTGACGGGGCCGTTGCGATCTGGAAACCTTAAGCCGCATTCGGGAGGGATGGATGACCAAATCGGAGCTGATCGCCGAACTTGCGGCGGCGAATCCGCACCTTCTCGGTCGTGACGTTGAATTGATCGTCCAGACGATCTTCAACGAGATCAGCGCCGCCCTGGCCCGGGGTGATCGGGTGGAATTGCGGGGCTTTGGTGCCTTTACGGTCAAGAAGCGTGATGCCCGCACCGGACGCAATCCCCGCACCGGCGACATGGTGTCGGTGGACGAAAAACTCGTCCCCTTCTTCAAGGCCGGCAAGGAATTGCGCGAGAGGGTGAATCATCAGACCCTCTCGACGGATGAGTGAGCGGCCGCTTCAACAAGCCTGCTGAGAAACGAATTTGGAACCGATCCCTGAGCCTTTCCGGTAACGGTTCCGGGGGGGCTGCTTTCCCCATGAATGTTCTTGGTATGTTCCCATTGCTGCTGCTATGAATCCTTTTCTATGGAAGAGGCTGGGCCATGAAAGGGCGCGGGGTGCGGGACGTGATCTCGGTTCTTCTTATGATTGCTGTCATGGCGGTGGGCGTCGTGGGGCCGGCGTGGGCAGGTCAGGTCCGGCATGTCCACACTCACAGGTCGGGTCTGGCCGCGCATCTGTGCGCGAGCCACGATGCCGTCATCGCGGCGCCGGGCCACAAGCTGCGTGTCATCGGTCGGCATCGTTACTTCGCGCCGATCGGGCAGGCGATGTTCTATCGCGACCTTTCGCGCCGTTGTCAGCTCAAGCGGACCGGTCACCGCCACAGCTAGGTCAGGTACCCGGGGACGCGCCGCGACGGGCATGATCCATGACGTGTGCTCTCTGGTTTTTTGTTTTATGAAGCCTCTTCAGATGGTTCGACGGGCCGTACCTGCCTTTGGGGCGAGGCCTGGACGCGGCCTGTTTTGACGGTGTGAGGGAGACGGACGATGGCCGATCAGCGCGCGCAGGGCAGTATGGGAAAGCAGGCATATGAGGCGCGGCGCGCCGCCAAGGCCGGGGTCAGCCTGGATAAATGGCTGACCCAGAAGGACGACCAGAAGATCGTCGTTGCGGCAGCGGCGCGGCCGAACCCGCTTTTGGTGCAGATCAAGGCCGGCTGGCGCCGCCTGATGGACCGGGCACATCGGCCGCTGTAGGGGGCCGAGGCCCTGGCCCCCGATCATGGATAACAGATCGGTTTCCAGAGGCCCGTGGCCTTTGGCGGGTTTCAGGGCAGAGCCCTGAGACGGCCTTCGGTCGAACAGTCACAAAAAGGGCGACCGATGCGGTCGCCCTTTCTTCAGACCGTGTGATGCTGCGCCGTTCAGTGGCGCCCGTTGATTTCCGCCAGCAGGAAATCACGGAAGACGGCGACGCGCTTGGAGGTGCGAAGTTCCTCGGGATACACGAAATAGGCGTCGACCGTCGGCACGGTGACCTCGGTCAGGATCTTGACCAGATTCGGGTGCTGCGCCGCCGCATACAGGGGAATCGACCCGATTCCGACGCCTGTGGCGATGGCGGAGGCCATGGCGGCGAGGCTGTTGACCTCGACCCGTGCGGGGCGCTTCTCGTCCGCCGGAACGCCGGCCTCGGCCAGCCAGTTGATGTGCGGGACCGGCGGGTGATAGCCGCCGAACAGGACCAGCTTGTGCTTCGACAAGTCGTCGAGCGTGGTGGGGGTGCCGAATTCCTCGAGATAGCTGGGGGAGGCATAGATCGGCAGCGGAAAATCCGCCAGATGGCGCTGGATCAGGTCTGGCTGGCGCGGCGGATGCATCCGCACCGCGACATCGGCTTCGCGCATGCCAAGGTCGAGATCATTGTCCTCGAGGATGAGGGTGATGATGATGTCGGGATTGGCGTCCATGAAGCGGTGCAGGCGCGGCGTCAGCCAGCAGGTTCCGAAGCCGGACGTGGTGGTCACGCGCAGGCGGCCGGCGGCCTTTTCCTTGCTTTCGGTCAGCAACGACTGGGTCATCGCCAGCTTGGAAAAGACTTCCCGCACCGTCTGGTTCAGGGTTTCGCCCTGTTCCGTCAGGATCAGCCCCCGCGCGTGCCGGTGGAAAAGGGGAACCTGGAGGGCTTCCTCCAGCGCCGAAATCTGACGGGAAACCGCAGACTGGCTCAGATTCAGCACATCACCCGCATGGGTGAACGACCCGGCTTCGGCCACCGCATGGAAAATCCGGAGTTTGTCCCAGTCCACGCATTTACTCCGATTCTGTCTGCGCCATTGGCGAATTCAATGTATCTTGGTGACGGAAGTAAAAGGTCGGGTCAAGGAATTAAGGTATTCAGTCCGAAATTCCCGCCAGGTAACGTTCCGCCTCCAGCGCCGCCATGCAGCCCGTTCCGGCGGCGGTCACCGCCTGGCGGAAAATGCGGTCCTGCACGTCGCCCGCCGCGAACACACCGGGAACCGAGGTGCGCGTGCCGCCCGGCGGGGTGACGATATACCCTTCGTCGTCTGTTTCGACCTGATCGCGGAATATTGCGGTGTTCGGGGTGTGGCCGATGGCGATGAAGACGCCGTCCACCGCCAGCTGTTCGCGCTGCCCGGTCACGGTGTCGCGCACGTTCAGCCCCGTAACGACGGCGGGGGTGGCGTCGGCGACGATGTCGTCGACGACGGTGTTCCATTTCACCGAGATCTTGGGGTTGGCGAACAGCCGGTCCTGCAGGATGCGTTCGGCGCGCAAATGGTCGCGACGGTGGATCAGCGTGACGTGGCTGGCGTGATGGGTGAGGTACAGGGCTTCCTCGACCGCGGTGTTGCCGCCGCCGACCACAGCCACCGTGCGCCCGCGATAGAAGAACCCGTCACAGGTGGCGCAGGCCGAAACCCCGGCGCCCTGATAGCGGGACTCGCCGGGGATGCCCAGCCACCGGGCCTGCGCGCCCGTCGCGATGACGACGGACCGCGCCAGGTAGACATCGCCCGAATCGCCGGTCAGCCGGAAGGGCGCATCCGGGCCGCCCCGGCCCTTCATGTCGCATTCGGTGATGATGTCGTGGACGATCCGCGTCCCCACATGGGCCGCCTGGGCGGCCATCTGCTCCATCAGTTCGGGGCCCTGGATGCCGCGGGCGAAGCCGGGATAATTCTCCACGTCCGTGGTGATCATCAGTTGCCCCCCGGGCTGGAGGCCGGCGACGAGGACGGGCTTGAGGTTGGCGCGCGCGGCATAGATCGCGGCCGTATAGCCGGCGGGTCCGGCCCCGATGACGAGCAGGTCGGTGGAGATTGTCTGGGTCATTGACTCGGCGTCGATGTGATCGTGATGCAGGGGATATGGCCGCCCAATGCGCGGGGCACAAGACGAATGACGTTTCGGGGTGGCCTTTTCCCGGCGGGACGCTTGCAATATCCTGCCGTCTGGATGTTTGAGACGGAAATGACTGAAGTGATGGACCTGGATGCGATTGACCGTCGGATCGTCGCCGAACTCCAGGCGGATGGCCGCATGACCAACGTGGAACTGGCGCGCCGGGTCGGGATTTCCGCCCCGCCCTGCCTGCGCCGCGTGCGGCGGCTGGAGGAAGAAGGGCTGATCCGCGGCTATCATGCCGATACCGATGCCGCGCTGCTGGGGTGGACGATCACGCTGTTCGCACTGATCGGGCTGGACAGCCAGAAGGAAAGCGTCCTGGCGGCCTTCGAGGCCCAGGTCGCCGACTGGCCGGAAGTCCGGGAATGCCACATGATCCGGGGCGGCGGCGATTTCCTGGTGCGGCTGGTGGCGCGCGACGCCGCGCATGAAAACCAGTTGACCCGCCGCCTGACCGAAAGCCCGCATGTCAGCCGGGTGCAGACCCTGCAGACCATCCGGACCTCGCTCAGCCGCGCGGGGGTGCCGGTGTCGCCGCACGGCATGGCGATGCCATGACGGCAATCGTACCTCCCATGGTCGACGATCCGACCGCAGGGATGCGGCGCGACGTGGACCCCCGGGGGGGGCACGGGGCGGCGGACACGGCACGCTCGCCCGTCGACATCAGCATCGTCGTTCCCTGCTACAACGAACGGGCGAATGTCCGGCCGCTGGTCGCCGCCCTGTCGGTGGCACTGCGGGGCCGGTCGTGGGAGGTGGTCTTCGTCGATGACAACTCGCCCGACGGTACGATCGACGAAATCCGTGCCCTTGCCGAAATGGACGCCCGCGTGCGCGGTATCCTGCGTATCGGCCGGCGCGGCCTGTCCTCGGCGGTGATCGAGGGGGTGCTGTCGTCCTCGGCGCCGATCGTCGCCGTCATGGACGGCGACATGCAGCATGACGAAACCTGCCTGGGCGCGCTGATCGATGCGGTGGCGCGGGACGGGTACGACATCGCCGTCGGCAGCCGGCATGTCCCGGGTGGTGACAATGCGGGGCTGGCGAACGGCTGGCGGACGTTCCTGTCGGATGGGGGCATCCGGCTGGTGCAGACGCTTCTGCCGGTGCGGCTGGGCGACCCGATGAGCGGCTTCTTCGCGATGCGGCGCGATGTGTTCGAACGCGCAGTGCCCCGCCTGTCGGGGACGGGCTTCAAGATCCTGCTCGACGTGTTCCTGTCGGCCGCTGAACGGCCGCGCGTGCTGGAGGTGCCCTTCATCTTCCGCCCCCGCGCGGCGGGGGAAAGCAAGCTGGACGCGCTGGTCCTGCTGCAGTTCCTGGCGATGATGCTGGACAAGTTCTGCCGGGGCTTCCTGCCGATCCGCTTCCTCGGCTTCTGCTGCGTCGGGCTGGTCGGCATCCTGGTCAATCTGGCGGTCCTGGGCATCGCGCACCGGTGCGGCGTCGGCTTTGCCGAGGGGCAGGGGATCGGGACCTTCGTCGCCATGGTCGCGAATTTCTGGATGAACAATGCGCTGACCTACCGCGACTGCCGCCTGCGCGGCGGGCGGATGTGGGGCGGGCTGGTGCTGTTCCTGCTGATCTGTTCGGTGGGGGCGGTCGCCGATATCGGCATCGCCCGCGCGATGTTCAGCAACGACGGCCGGTGGAACCAGGCGGGCGCGGCCGGGGCGGCGATTGCCGTGGTCTGGAACTATGCCGTGTCGTCCACCCTGATCTGGCGGGTGCGTTGAACCATTCCTGGGGCGGGCGGGTAGACATGCGGGTGTGGGGCGGGGTTGCCCTGCTGGCCCTGACCCTGGTGCGGTGCATCGTGGCCGCCCAGGCCCCGCTATCGCCGGACGAAGCCTATTACTGGGTGTGGTCGCGGGTGCCGGCGGCCGGATATCTGGACCATCCGCCGATGGTGGCGGTGTGGATCAGGGCGGGCACGGCCCTGCTGGGCGACACGCCGCTGGGCATCCGGCTGCTGGCGCCGCTTGCGGCGGCGATGGGGACCCTGCTGGTCGCCGCCGCCGCGCGGGACCTGGCGGCCGGCCCGGCGGGCACTGCAGCCACGGGGAACGGGGCGGCGGCCGGGCGGATGGTGCGTGCGGGCGTGCTGCTGAACGCCACGCTGGCGCTGGGGGTCGGCGCCGTGACCATGACCCCGGATACGCCGCTGCTGTTCTTCATCGTGCTGGCGTTGTGGGCGCTGGGGCGGCTGATGGCCACCGGGCGCGGGGCCTGGTGGCTGGTGGTGGGCATTGCGCTGGGGCTGGCCTGCGACAGCAAATATACCGCCGTCCTGCCCGGGGCGGGGCTGGCGCTGTGGCTGTTCGGCAGCCGGCAGGGGCGGCTGTGGCTGTGCACGCCCTATCCGTGGTGCGCGGGGCTGCTGGTGCTGGCGTTGTTCACGCCCGTTGTCCTGTGGAACGCGGGGCATCACTGGGCCAGCTTCGTCCGCCAGGGCGGGCGGGCCGGAGACTGGCGTCCGGCGCGGGCGGCGCAATTCCTGGGAGAACTGGCGGGCGGGCAGGTCGGCCTGGCGACGCCGCTGGTCTTCGTGTTCATGGCCGGGGGGCTGTGGCGGGCGGTGCGCCATGCGCGGCAGGCGCCCGTATCCGCACTGCTGGCCTGCTGGACCATCCTGCCGATCGTGGTGTTCGTGCAGCACGCGCTGGGCGACCGGGTGCAGGCGAACTGGCCGGTGCTGCTCTATCCCGGTCTGGCGATCGCGGCCGCGTCGCTGGCGTGGCGCGGCTGGATGGGGGCGTCGGCCCTGGGGCTGGCGCTGGGGGCAGTGGTTTATGTGCAATCCACGCTGGCGCCGTTTTCGCTGTCGCCGCATCTCGACATCACCCTGCGGCAGATGGCGGGCTGGCCGGATCTGGCCCGCGCGGTGGACGACATGACTCCGCCCGGCGGGTTCGTGGCGGCCGACGAGTACGGCATGGCATCGGAACTGGCGCTGGTGCTGCCGCACCGGCGGGTGATCGGGATCGAATCGCGCTGGGCCCTGTTCGACCTGCCGCGCGCCACGAGGGGCGAGGGCGTGTTCCTGTGCAGCATGCGGCGGGTGCGGGACCTGGATACCCAGGCCTTCGCCCGCATCACGCGGGTCGGCACCGTGGCGCGCGGACGGGCGGGGCGTGTGGCCGAACGCTATGCCGTGTTCCGCGTCGTCCTGGCCCCGCCGGCATCGGGGGATGGCGTGGCCGTGGTCCTGCCGTCCGGCCGTCCCTGAGCCTTTGCGGTCAGACGGGCGGCAGCAAGGCCTTGATCCGGTCCAGCAGGGCCCGGATCCGGAATGGTTTTTCCAGCGTTTGGCCGGCGGTGAACCGCGCCAGCCGGGCCGGGTCGCCGCTGATGGCGATCAGCGGGACCGACAGCCCCGTCAGCCGTTCCACCAGCAGGTCGGGCGGGCCGTCGGGCAGGGTCAGGTCGAGGATGGCCAGATCGACCGTGCCGTGGTCCAGCGCCTGTTCCGCCGCGCGCACGCCCGTGCAGAGCGTGACGCGGAACCCCGACGCGCCCAGCGCGGTCTCGATCAGCGTGGCGATGGCGGATTCGTCCTCGACCAGCAGGATGTGGCGGGGTGGCGGTGTCACGATGCGGTATTCCCTATGACAGGGGCGATCTGAGGAGGGGTGTGGGTGGAGTGCAGTCGGCCTGCCGGAGTGGGCCAGGGGGCGATCCCCCGGTCCGACAGGGCCAGCGTGGCCAGTTCCAGCAGGCCGGGGCTCATCCGCCCGGGGGCGGCGCGGATCTGTTCGAGCGTGAACCAGCCGACGTCCAGCGCGTCGTCGGCGGCGCACAGCGTTTGGTCCTCTGTGTCGGCGCAGCGCACGGCGACGATGACGTAATGGAACCGGATGGCGCCGGCATCGTCCCTGTCCAGCACGTCGAAGGCGGTCAGTACGCCCTGGGCCTGGCTGTCGCAGCCGGTTTCCTCGCGCAGTTCGCGCTCGGCCGCCTGCATGATCGTCTCGCCGCGTTCGATCCGCCCGCCGGGAAAACCCCACAGGCCCTGATCCGGCGGATTGGCCCGCCGGATCAGCAGCACATGCGACGCGCGGACGACAACGGACAGGATCGCGGCGGAAACCGGGGGACAGGCGGACATGGCCGCATTATACGCGGCCCCGCGCATATCACCACCATCGTGCCGGACAGTTGAAGAACCGGCCCCGCCAGTCCCTGCGTCGGCGTCAGGGAACGACCGGCAGCCACACCGCCGTCGCCTGCGCCCCGCCGCGATGGATGGATTGCGTCGCGGCGACATAATCCTTCGCCGTCGCACGCAGCACGTTCGGGACATAGGTCTGCGGGTTGCGGTCGTAGAGCGGAAACAGCGACGACTGGATCTGGACCATGATCCGGTGTCCCGGCTGGAACACATGGTTCACCGCCGGCAGGGTGAAGCGATAGCGCGCCACCGCACCGGGGACGGCGGCGGTGGGGTGGGCGAAGCCCGTGCGATAGCGGCCGCGGAAGATGTCCATGGACACCGCCAGTTCGTATCCGCCCATCGCCGGCCGGTCGCCGTCCGTTGCCGGCTGCACGTCGATCAGCTTCACCACCCAGTCCGAGTCGGTGCCGGTAGTCGCGGCGAACAGGTCGGCCACGGGTACGCCGCTGACGCGCACGGCATGGTCCAGCACCGGGGTTTCGTAGGTCAGGACGTCCGGACGGCTTTCCGCCTGGCGCTGGTCTTCGACCAGCCAGGTCTTCCAGCGCGCCTCGTCGGTGGCGAAGTTGAACGGACGCGGCAGGAAGGGCACCGGGTGGGCGGGGTCGGACACGTAGGAGTCCTGGCCCTCGGCCGCCGGGTGGTCGAAGGACAGGCTGTATCCGGGCTGGAGGTAGAGTGCCGTGCTGGGGTGGCCGCAGGCCCCGCCGTCACAGGCCAGAGGCCAGTGCGCGAAGCGATCCCAGCGGTTTTCGCCGGAATTGTAGATGATGGCCTCGGGCAGGTTGGCCGCCGGCGACCCCGGCCGCAGATACTGGTTGAAGAACGGCAGCAGGACATCGCGCCGGAACTGGTGCGCGGTATCGCCGTTCCAGTGCAGCGCGCCGAGTTCCGACCCGTCGTAATTCACCTGGCTGTGCCGCCACGGGCCCATCGCCAGCACGTTCGGCACATGGGTCCCGGCCGCCTTCAGCGCCTGCCAGGCATGGATCGCGCCCCACATGTCCTCCTGATCCCACAGGCCCTGTTCCCACAGGGTCGGCACGGTCAGCGGACGCCGGGTGATCAGTTTGTCCAGCGCCTGTTCCTGCCAGAAGGAATCGTAGTCCGGATGGGCCAGCATGCGCTGCCACCACGGGAACTGGTCCAAGCCGGCGGTGCGGGCGAAATCCTCGGCCGAACCCGCGCGCAGGAAGTTCGTGTAATCGTCGCGATCCACGCGCGGAATGCTGCTGCCTTCGCCGCGCACGGTCATCTGGTCGGTGAAATAATCCAGGCCGCCCTGGCGGAAGGCGCCGTAATGGTACCAGTCGTCGCCCATCCAGCCGTCGACCATCGGGCTTTCGGGGGCCGCGACCTTCAGCGCCGGATGAGGGTCCAGCAGGGCCATGACGACCGTGAACCCCTCGTAGGACGAGCCCAGCATGCCGACCCGGCCGTTGGATTCATGGATATTCTTGACCAGCCAGTCGATGGTGTCCCACGCATCGGTGACTTCGTCCGTCTTCGTCGGGTTCAGCGGACCACGAACGGGGCGGGTCATCACGAAATCGCCTTCGGACCCGTACTTGCCCCGGATATCCTGGAAGACGCGGATATAGCCGGCGCCGACGAACACGTCGTCGCCCTGGGGCAGCAGCGCGCGCATGCTCGGCGCGTCTTCCACGCGGTTCAGGCGTTCGGACGCGTGATAAGGGGTGCGGGTCAGCACGATCGGCGCATCATGCGCGCCCTTGGGGATGACGATGACGGTGTGCAGCTTCACGCCGTCGCGCATCGGGATCATGAGGTCGCGCTTGATGTAGTCGCGATTGTCGGTCGGGAAGGTCACGTGGGCGGGGATGTCGCTGCCGGTCTGGACTGTCAGCGCGGGGTCGGGGGCGGCCCGGCCGATGCTGCCGGCCAGCGTCAGGGCAACAAGGAAGGCAAGTGCCCCGGCCGGGCGGGGGGAAGGAAGGGTCAAGCCGTGTGCTCCTGCGGGTCCGCCATGCCCGGCGGCCATTGATGACGATGGTGTCGGACCATGTCGCACCCGGGACGATCGGGCAACCGGCCCCCGCCCTGTCACCCCGTCCTAATGCCCCAGGAAATGGGACAGGCCATGACTTTCGGGCCGTGTCATCACCACATGCGCGCGGCAGCGGGGGGTGCCGTAGGTTCCGGCCATCGTGGCGCCGCTGGGGCGGGCCTCGAACACCATGGGGAACGGCTTGTGGTTCATGTCGCTCAACACCAGTTGGGCGTGGAAATTCCCCGGGGTGCCGTCGCGCGTGCCATGCAGGGTCTGCGCCCCGTCGGCGGGGGTGAAGGCGATCCTTTTGGTGCCGATCTGCAAGGTGGACGGCGCGCGCGTCTCGGGGCAGATCCCGCGATCGGCGACCAGCGTGCCGGTCCAGATCCCGATCGGGTCGTCCGCGGCGCTGCCGGCCGCCCGGGCGGGGGATATGGGGGCCGGCATCAGGACGGACAGGGCAACGCCGAGGGCGAGGGCCCATGCGCGTCCGCCGTGGCGCGGCGCGGTCGGAAGGGTCAAGTTCATGCTCCGTGACGAAAGGGAACGGACCCCAATATGGGCGCGCGCGTCGCCGTGGGCCATAGGGTCCCGCCGGGTGCGAACTTGCGCTATGCTCGTCCGCGACGCATATCCCGCGCTTGCATTGCCCGCCCGGCTCATGCAGCAAGCCCTGTGACCGTAGCGCCGCGACCGAAAGACCGATGATGAGCGATGATATGAAAGCTGGTGGATCCGATCTGACCGCACAGGGGGGCGACGTGGCTGCCCTGGACGGTGCGCTGCATGGGGACCGGGTCCTGATCCTGGATTTCGGCAGCCAGGTGACGCAGTTGATCGCCCGGCGCGTGCGCGAAAGCGGCGTGTATTGCGAGATCTGGCCGTTCTCCTCGGCGCCCGAGAAGATCCGCGCCTTCGCCCCCCGGGGCATCATCCTGTCCGGCGGCCCGGCCAGCGTGCTGGACGAAAACGCGCCCGCCATCCCCGATGTCGTCTTCGCCCTGGCGGTGCCCGTGCTGGGCATCTGCTACGGACAGCAGGCGATGTGCCACCAGTTGGGCGGCCTGGTGGAAACGCACGAGCATCGTGAATTCGGGCGTGCGCATATCGACATCATCGAGGATTGCGCCCTGTTCCGCGGCACCTGGGCGCGCGGCGGCCGCGAGCAGGTGTGGATGAGCCACGGCGACCGCGTGACGAAGCTGCCGCCCGGCTTCCGCGCCGTCGCGGTCAGCGAGGGTGCGCCATTCGCCATCATCGCTGACGAAGGCCGGCGCCTGTATGGCGTGCAGTTCCACCCCGAGGTCGTGCATACGCCCCACGGCGCTGCCCTGCTGCGGAACTTTACCCATGATGTCGTGGGGTGCCGCGGCACGTGGACGATGGCCGGGTTCCGCGACATGGAAATCGCCCGCATCCGCGAGCAGGTCGGGTCGGGCCGGGTGATCTGCGGCCTGTCGGGCGGGGTCGATTCCTCGGTCGCGGCCGTGCTGATCCACGAGGCGATCGGCGACCAGCTGACCTGCATCTTCGTCGATCCGGGCATCCTGCGCGCCGGCGAGGCCGAGGAGGTGGTCAAGACCTTCCGGGGCCGCTTCAATATCAAGCTGATCCATCGCGATGCGTCGGACCTGTTCCTGTCGGCCCTGGAGGGCGTCACGGACCCCGAGATCAAGCGCAAGACCATCGGCCGCCTGTTCGTCGAGGTGTTCGAGGAAGAGGCTGCGAAGCTGGGCGGCGCGGACTTCCTGGCGCAGGGCACGCTGTACCCGGACGTGATCGAGAGCGTCAGCTTCACCGGCGGCCCGTCGGTGACCATCAAGTCGCATCATAATGTCGGCGGCCTGCCCGATCGGATGAAGATGCAACTGGTCGAGCCGCTGCGCGAACTGTTCAAGGACGAAGTCCGCGAACTGGGCCGCGAGATGGGCATTCCCGAACATATCGTCGGGCGTCATCCGTTCCCCGGGCCGGGTCTTGCGATCCGCATTCCCGGCGCCGTGGACCGCGACAAGCTGGCGCTGCTGCGCCGGGTGGACACGATCTTCCTCGAGGAAATCCGTAGCGCGGGCCTGTATGATGCGATCTGGCAGGCCTTCGCGGTGCTGCTGCCGGTACGCACGGTCGGCGTCATGGGGGACGGGCGCACCTATGACTACGCCTGTGCGCTGCGCGCCGTGACCAGCACGGACGGCATGACCGCCGACGTGTTCCCCTTCGATATCGGCTTCCTGAACCGCGTGGCCAGCCGCATCGTCAACGAGGTTCAGGGCGTGAACCGCGTGACCTACGACATTACCTCCAAGCCGCCCGGCACGATCGAGTGGGAGTGATCTAGGGTCGTTTCAGACCATCCCGCTCCGTGCCGGAAATCGCACGATCCATTTGATTAGTAAGGATTATTTTTCCTACCCCGTATCGCTGCATGTCACCCCGACCTGGCCACTTTGTTGGTAGCGATGTTGGTATGGCGCAGGATGGTCGAGAAACGGGCTTTCGCTAGCAACATCCCCTCTTGTTGGTATCCGTTCGCCCTCCGACCGGATGCGGATTTATGGGCGATCTTACTGATAAAGAAGTGAAAAATCTGAAGCCGAGGGCCAAGCTCTACAAGGTGACGGACCGCGACGGGATGCACGCCGCCGTCACGCCGACCGGCGTCATCTCGTTCCGGTATCAGTACCGGGTGAACGGGCGGCAAGAGGTATTGACCATTGGCCGATATAGCGCCGAGGCGGCGCGCAAGCTGACACGGGCGCCCGACGTGCTGGAATACGGCATGGAGGTGTCGCTTGCGGAGGCAAGGTCGTTGCTTGCGCGCGCCCGGCGTCAGGTCGAGCGGGGTGAGTCGCCGTCGAAAGCCAAGGTGGAAAAGCGCACTGCCTCAGCCGAGGCGTTGACGTTTGGCGGATGGGCGGAAGTTTATTTCAAGCACAAAGCCGATCCCAAGTCTGGGGCCGAGAAACTTGCCGACAGCACCCTGGCGATGCGCCGATCGGTCTATGATCGCGCTATCGCGGGCGCGTTGTCGAAGCTCAAGTTGAGGGAGGTAACGCCGCAACGTCTCAAACGCCTGTGCGACGAGGTTAAGGAGAAGCGTGCCCTCCCTCGAAAAATTCTCAGGAGGGATCGGGTCGTGCCACGCTGTCCCGGCGACCTTACAGCATTTCGTCGGGTGCTCAACTATCATTACTCCATCGACAGCTTATGGAGGATAGGATGCGCAAACCACGGGACTTCGACGCGGACCTGAAGGCGCTGGAGGACAAGGCGCGAGACTTGAAAGCCCGAAAGGTGGAACAGCTTGGCGAGTTGGTCATCGCGACTGGCGCCGATGCTCTCAGCGCGGACGAACTGGCGGGCGCGCTGATCGTGCTGGCCGAAACGAAAGAGGCCGGAAAGAGGGAGGCATGGGCGAAGCGAGGCGCCGCGTTCTTTCAGCGCCGGTCGCGCGGAACGGCGCAAGCGCCTGACCGCGACGCTGGCAGCGCTCAAACGCAACCGGGCGGCGTGCAACCGACACCAGGCAGCGCAGGCGAGGCATGACATGCGCGACTGGCAGATCAAGCGTCGCCACCGCACGCACCGTCTGATCGAGCTCGGCGGTCTCGTCGTCAAGGCCGGGATCGTGGAGCTGACCGGCGACAACCGCGCCATGATCTACGGCGCGCTCCTCTGGATGGCCGATAAGCTCCAGAGCGAGGACGGCGAACGCGCGCGGGAAATCTGGGCCGGAAAGGGAAGACTTGCTTTCAAGGAGAAGTGAGCATCGGCGTCGCCAACGGACACGCCTCTTCGGTGGGCGTTACGGTCAGGGAAAGAGCACACGCTCCAACGCATTGATCAACTCGCGTCGCTTTGCAGCGGTCAGTTTGGCGAGGTTACGCTGCTTCCACATGACGGCGGGTAGATGCCGCGCTTCGGGTATCCCGAGAAGCTCCCAATCCGGCTCGCTTCGCTTGAAACCGACGAGGAAGCGCCGATGATCCTCGGGCATGGCGGCGACCATCGCGGCGATGATCGCTTCCCGCGCGGTCTCAAGGTCCGAAAGCGCGACAGGCTCCTGCGTCATGCCGGTGAAACCCCGCGCGAACTCCTCGCTCAGCGGCTTGCGGGTCGGGGCGAGAACTTCGGCCATCGGACGGTTGTGGCTGATGACGTACACCAGAAAGGCGCGGCGCAGCTCGTCATTGATGCCCTCGTTCGCCAACAGGCCGCGCACGTCGAAGAGGTCGCGCGGATGCTGTCGGTCGAAGGCCGCCACGATCTTGCCCGCATAGAGGTCGGCGAATGACACGATCTGCATTTCGGCGAAGCCGAAGGCGTCTTCGACAACGGGAACCACGCTCATTACGACGGGATCATAGACCGCACCGCGGAGCACCGGCGTCACCTCGATCTTGATCTGCACGCCGCTCGCCCGAACGATCAGCTTGGTGACGATCTTCTCATCGGCGGAACGCGAAGCATTGACTCTCGCGGCGGGGAGGACTCGTTCGATCCGTTCCTTGATCCGCAGCATGGCGGCGTCGATTGCCACGAGCGATGTGGCTCGATCTTCAACCGGCAGATAGGTCAGGTCGATGTCCACGGAGAGGCGTGGCATGTCGCGCACGAACAGGTTGATCGCGGTGCCGCCCTTGAGCGCGAAAGCCCGCTCCTCCGCGACGAAAGGAAGGACGCGAATGAGCAGGGCGACCTGCTGCCGATATGTCTCCAGGAAGGCCATGAACTTCATGGGCCTCCAAGGTCGGACGGCACGGTGATGTTGTAGTGCGTATCGAGCTTGCCGCCTTTGGCGAGGACGCGCTTGCCCGAACCCAGATCGACGCGGGACATGTCGAGCCGGGATCGCCACGCATGGCGGTGGCGGTCGGCGAAGAACAGAAAGAGCCGCTTCACCTTCACGCTGGCGCAAGCCTCCAGCAGCGTTTGCAGGCGGCGCGGGCTCAGATCACTCATCCCTTCCATCAAGGCATCGGCTTGATGGAAGCTCTCATGCTCGGGCAGTTCGTCGAGTAATTCGAGAACGGCGCGCTCCTTGCTGGAATAGCGGAGTGGCAGGATCAGGCCGCCGGCGCCGACCATGACGGGGCTTGGCTCGGGCGGTGCGCCGGTGTCGCCGGGAAACAGCCGCAGGTTGTTGTGCCAATGAAAGGTCACGTTGAGCGGCAGGCTTGCCAGCCAGGTCGGCGGACGCTTCGGCCCGTAAAGATGAATCTCGCGCATGGCTGTCGAAAGGTAATGGGCGTAACCCTGCTGTTCGAGCGCGGTACGCCCGCCAACGGTGAGCGGAAGGTCCAGCACCGTCTGGAGCGAGACGACCACCTGCTGCCAGGTGAGTGGTGTGCGCGAGCGGCGATAGACCCGCCGGGTGGGGCTATCGAGCCAGCCCGCGCGAACATACTGGCTGCGCAGCGCCGACGAGTAGCCGTGAGCCTCCATCCAGGCGGCGTCGGCCAGGAGACCCTCGGGGAGTTCCTGCTGGAGTCGGTTTAGTTTGCCGCCAGAACGTATACTCATGCTTGACATTCTGGCATATTTTTAAACCGATGTCGAGTTCATATTTTTCGATATTAGCTAAGTCACGCTTAGCGTTTCGTACAATCTAAAAACCATCCTCCAAGATCAATGAAGGGACCGCCTACATCGGATCATCCTTAAAACTCCGCTTTCAAGACCGGTTTTCCGATATGATGCTGCGACTCGCCGAGTCATCACCATGCAGATCTGCGGTAGCGAAAGGGCGGCACGAAACCCCGCGTAGCGCAGCGACATCCTTTTGCGGTCTATGTCCACGTCGCCAAAGTCAGCATTGCCAATAAGAGCTACTTTAGCCTAAATGCGTTATCGGTTTGCGGCGGGACGGACCATGAAAACCATGTCGGCACGCGATGCTAAGAACGGCTTTGGGCTGCTGATCGACACCGCGCGCGCGGAGCCGGTGCTGATCGAGAAGCACGGGCGCGGCGTTGTGGTGGTCGTCTCGGCAGAAGAATATGAACGGCTTTCCATGCACTCTGGGCGCACGGACAAGGGGGAAACGAGGGCCAAGGGGGCGTCGAAAGGTGGCCAGTGAAGCGTTCACGCGCGTTAAGATAGGCCAGCTTTTGAAGGACCCCGGCCGGCCGCTTACGGACGGCTACACCGTGCGCCTGCTTCT
Source organism: Gluconacetobacter azotocaptans (assembly GCF_014174355.1). GTDB lineage: Bacteria > Pseudomonadota > Alphaproteobacteria > Acetobacterales > Acetobacteraceae > Gluconacetobacter > Gluconacetobacter azotocaptans. The sequence goes on along the minus strand of NZ_JABEQF010000007.1, from coordinate 51,423 downwards.
TGACGGGTTGCGGGGACGATGACGCCAGCCGCCAACCAGAACCCGGAACAGCTCGCGCGCGACCAGATCGACAAGCACCTGGCCGATGCGGGCTGGCATGTTCAGAACATGAAGGACCTCGACTGGTCCGTCGGTCAGGGCATCGCCGTCCGGGAATACCAGACCGACACCGGCCCCGCCGATTACGTGCTCTTTGTGGATCGCCGTGCCGTCGGCGTGATTGAGGCCAAGCCCAAGGATTGGGGCCACAAGATCACGACAGTCGAGGATCAATCGTCCGGTTACGCCTCCGCCAAGCTCAAGTGGGTCAACAACAAGGAACCGCTGCCTTACGTGTACGAAAGTACGGGCGTCATCACGCGGTTCACGGACGGGCGCGATCCCAAGCCCCGCTCGCGCGAAGTGTTCACCTTCCACCGGCCCGAGACAATGGCCGAATGGCTGTCCAAGCCCAAATCCCTGCGGGCACGGCTGCACGACATTCCGCCGCTTGATCCCGCAGGCTTGCGCGATTGCCAGATCACGGCGATTCGGAATCTGGAGAAATCGTTCCGGGAAGACCGCCCACGTGCGCTTGTGCAAATGGCGACCGGATCGGGCAAGACCTTCACCGCCATCACGTCCGTTTATCGCCTGCTCAAGTTCGCGGACGCCAAGCGCATTCTGTTTTTGGTCGACACGAAAAACCTCGGCGAACAGGCCGAGCAGGAGTTCATGTCCTACCTTCCGAACGACGACAACAGGAAGTTCACCGAGCTATACAACGTGCAGCGCCTGCGCTCGCCGTTCATCGCGGGCAGCAGCCAAGTGTGCATCAGCACCATCCAGCGGATGTATTCCATCCTCAAGGACGAGCCGCTGGATGAAAGCGTCGAGGAAGGCAACCCTGCCGAACGCCTCGTGCGCGGCAAAGCACCGTTGCCGGTCGTCTATAACCCGAAGATTCCGCCGGAGTTCTTCGACTTCATCGTCATCGATGAGTGCCACCGCTCCATTTACAATTTATGGCGGCAGGTGCTGGAGTATTTCGACGCCACGCTGATCGGCCTCACGGCCACACCGGACAACCGCACCTACGGTTTCTTCCACAAGAACGTTGTCAGCGAATACGGCCACGAACGCGCCGTGGCCGATGGCGTCAATGTCGGCAACGAGGTCTATGTCATCGATACGCAGATCACGCGCCAGGGCGCGCAGATCAAGGCGCAGCAGCAGGTCGAAAAGCGCGAACGCCTGACGCGCCAGAAGCGCTGGGAGCGTCAGGACGAAGACGAGCAATACAGCGCCACCCGGCTTGACCGCGACGTGGTGAACCCCGACCAAATCCGCACGGTCGTTCGCGCTTTCTGCGACAGCCTGCCCGTGATCTTCCCCGGCCGCGAAGAGGTTCCCAAAACCCTGATCTTCGCCAAGACCGACAGCCACGCCGACGACATCATCAACATCGTCCGCCAGGAGTTCGGGCAGGGCAACGACTTCTGCAAGAAGATCACCTACCAGGCCACGGAAGACCCGAAATCCGTCCTCGCGCAGTTCCGCAATAACTACAACCCGCGCATCGCCGTGACCGTGGACATGATCGCCACGGGAACGGACGTGAAGCCACTCGAATGCCTCCTCTTCATGCGCGACGTGAAGAGTCGCAACTACTTCGAGCAGATGAAGGGACGCGGCACCCGCACCCTTGACGCCGACAGCCTCAAGAAGGTTACGCCGTCGGCCAAGACCGCCAAGACGCACTACGTCATCGTCGATGCCATCGGCGTCACCAAATCCTGCAAGACGGCCAGCGAGCCGATCATCACCAAGCCCCATGTGCCCCTGAAAGACCTCGCCACCGGCGTGATGATGGGCGTTCGCGACGAGGACACCGTAAGCTCACTGGCGGGTCGTCTGGCGCGGCTCGACAAGCAGCTCGACGACAAGGAACAGGCCCGTATCGCGGAAACGGCGGGCGGCGTCCCCCTCCATGAAATCGTGCGCCGCCTGTTCGACGCCATCGACCCCGACCGCATTGAGGAAGAGGCGGTCAAAGCGGCGGGTGGTGAGCCGACCGACGCGCAGCGCGAACAGGCCCGGGACAAGCTCGTTGGACAGGCGGCAAACGTGTTCACCGGGCCGCTCATCAACCTGATCGACGGCATCCGCCGCGAGAAGGAACAGACCATCGACCACGACAATCTCGATACCGTGATCGGCCAGGGCTGGGACGGCGACGCCAAGGAAAACGCCGAGGCGATGGCCAAGGAATTTGCCGATTATCTTGCGGAGCATCGCGACGCGATTGAGGCGCTGACCATCTTCTACAGCCAGCCGGCACGCCGCTCGCACGTCACCTACGCGATGGTTAAGGCTGTCCTCGATGCGCTCAAAACCGACCGGCCCAAACTTGCTCCGCTCCGGGTCTGGCGGGCCTATGCGCTGCTCGACGAATACAAAGGCAGCGATCCGGTGAACGAACTGACCGCGCTGGTGGCGCTGATCCGCCGTGTCTGTGGGATCGACGCCAAGCTCGCGCCCTATGCCGACAAGGTACGACGCAACTTCCAGAACTGGATTTTGAAGCGCCACAGCGGTGCGGGCGAGAAATTCACCGAGGAGCAGATGGACTGGCTGCGCATGGTCCGCGACCACATCGCCACATCGTTCCATGTCGAGCACGACGACCTCGACATGTCGCCCTTCGACGCCAAGGGCGGCCTTGGAAAAATGTATCAGCTTTTCGGTGCGGGCATGAATAGCGTCATCGACGAATTGAACGAAGCGTTAGCGGTATGAATTCCGAGCAAGGAGCGCACAAACTCCTCCCGACGTCCTGGGCCACGGTGCGCCTTGGCGAGTTTGTGCAAAGCGAAAAGGGGAAGAAGCCAAAGCGCGAAAGTGAACAACCAAACGAGCGCTTTCGCTTTCCCTATATCGACATTGCGGCCTTTGAAGAAGGTAAGGTGAAGAGTTGGACCGACGGTGACGAATGCAGGTTCTGCGACGAGGGCGACTTCCTCATGGTGTGGGACGGTTCCCGGTCCGGGTTGGTTGGACGAGGAGTAAAGGGTGCGCTTGGCAGCACGTTAGTGCGAATCCGATTTGACGGAATGATCAATGATTACGCTTATTATTTTCTTCAATCCAAATACCTTGAGATAAATTCAAGGGCAAAGGGCAGCGGAACACCACATGTCGACCCTGATTTGTTGTGGAATTATGCTTTCCCGATTGCTCCGATAAATGAACAGCGTCGGATCGTAGAAAGAATTGAGACTCTTCTAACCCAGCAGGACAGCGCGCGCGACGCTCTCCTGCTAGCACAAAAGCAGCTAAAATTGTATCGGCATGTAGTGTTACGATCTGCTTATGAGGGAGAACTCACGAAAGAATGGCGGACTCATCAGAACTCTGCTTTCGAGACAGCCCAAGAGCTGGTGGCTCGCATACAGGCTGAGCGTGCCCCTAGACAAGGGAAGCGCCTGAGCACCCGTAAGGCCGCGCGCAATCCGAAGGACACGGATGCCTTGTCTACTGAAGAACGTGAAAAGCTTACAACGTTGCCGGATGTATGGGCTTGGATTCGGCTCGGCGAGCTTTTCGACGTATACGTTGGGGCGACGCCAAGTCGCAGCCGAAGTGAGTTTTGGGGCGGCAGTGTTAGCTGGGTGAGCAGTGGTGAAGTTCGCTTTGAGCGAATTCAAAAGACCAAAGAGCAAATTACCGATCTCGGCCTCGCCCACACATCGACCGTGGTCCACCCCCCTGGTACCGTTATGCTTGCCATGATTGGTGAAGGTAAGACACGTGGGCAGGCCGCTATTCTAGACATCTCAGCGTGCCACAACCAAAATACCGCTGCCATCCGCATCTCTGAGACCGACTGCGTCCCTGAATATTTATTTTGGTATCTACAATACCAATACCAAGTCACTCGCACGTTAGGCTCAGGGAATAATCAGAAAGCCCTTAATAAAGAGCGCGTCTCAAACATAACGCTTCCGCTTGCTCCCGTTAAAGAGCAACAGAAAATCGTCAATGAGTTAGCGGCAAAAATTTCGATTATCGAGCGGCTGGAAGATGAGGTACAGGCCGGGCTTCAACGAGACGAAATGCTACGCTTGGCGATATTCAAGAGGGCGTTTTCGGGGCGGTTGGTCGCTCAAGATAGTCGAGATGAGCCAGCCTCTGAGCTTCTGAGCCGGATACGCGAACAGGCTATTAGGTTGAAGTCGAAGAAGCAGCCTGCCAACAAGAACGGCAAGAAGGAGGCCGCATGAGCACCGCCCCCATCGTCTCCAAGGTCTGGAGCTTCTGCAACACGCTACGCGACGATGGCGTGGGCTATGGCGACTATCTGGAGCAGCTTACCTATCTGATCTTCCTGAAGATGGCGGATGAATACGCCAAGCCGCCTTACAAGCGCGATGTGGGCATCCCGCCCCAATACACCTGGCCGAACCTGAAGGCCAAGCGCGGGGCGGAGCTGGAAACCCATTATCTTTCGCTTTTGCGCGAATTGGGTACGCGCAAGGATGTGCTCGGGCAGATTTTCACCAAGGCCCAGAACAAGATTCAGGACCCGGCGAAGCTCTACCGCCTCATCGACATGATCGACGAGGTGCAGTGGGTGAGCATGGGAGCCGATGTCAAAGGCGACATTTACGAGGGCCTACTCGAAAAGAATGCCGAGGACACCAAATCCGGTGCGGGGCAATATTTCACGCCGCGCGCGCTCATCAAGGCGATGGTCGAATGCGTTCGGCCGGAACCGGGTAAGTCCATCGCCGATCCGGCCTGCGGCACGGGCGGATTTTTCCTCGCCGCATACGATTTCCTGACCAACCCCGCGAATTACAGGCTGGATCGGGATCAAAAAACTTTCCTCAAGCACAAGACCTTTTACGGTAACGAGATCGTCGCCAACACGCGCCGCCTGTGCCTGATGAACATGTTTTTGCACAACATCGGCGAGATCGACGGCGATGTGTTGATTTCGCCCAACGATGCCCTGGTCGCGCCCAGCGCGCAGAGCTTCGACTATGTGCTCGCCAATCCGCCCTTCGGCAAGAAAAGCTCCATGAGCTTCACCAACGAGGCTGGCGAGGAGGAGACGGACGACCTCACCTATAACCGACAGGATTTCTGGGCCACGACTTCGAACAAGCAGCTTAATTTCGTTCAGCACATCCGCACGATGCTGAAAACCACGGGCCGCGCCGCCGTTGTCGTGCCCGACAACGTGCTGTTCGAGGGCGGGGCGGGCGAAACCGTGCGTCAGAACCTGCTCAAGACCACGGAACTGCACACCATCCTGCGCCTGCCGACAGGAATCTTCTACGCCAACGGCGTGAAGGCCAACGTGATCTTTTTCGACAACCGCGAGGCAGCCAAAGCCCCCTGGACGAAGGAGGTCTGGTATTACGACTATCGCACCAACATCCATCACACGCTGAAAAAGAAACCGCTGCGCTTCGAGCATCTGGCGGAATTCATCAAATGCTACAACCCGCAGAACCGCCACAAGCGCAAGGCGACATGGGATGCGGTGAAGAACCCCGAAGGCCGCTGGCGTAAGTTCACCTATGACGAACTGACCGCACGCGACAAGACGAGCCTCGATGTCTTCTGGCTCAAGGACAAGAGCCTCACCGACCTCGACAACCTCCCCGAGCCGGACGAGCTGGCTGAAGAGATCATCGAGAACCTTGAAGCAGGGTTGGCCAGCTTCCGGCAGGTCTTAGCCGGGCTCGGGAAAGTGGCATGAAGGGGTGCTAAGGTCTCGGCTGAAATCAGGAGAGCACGCATGACCAAAATGATTGACGGCGTGTATGCGGCCTACATGACCGGCGCTAATGGACAGGGCTTTGCGATGTTCGTTTTTCAAAGTGGGATCATCGTTGGTGCTGACCCGCTCGGAGTGCTCTATGACGGTGAATATTTACCCGGTGCTGACTCGGAGCCGATAACCGGCAAAGTCACCGTGCGGGTGCCGCCCAATGGCACCGTTATCCAGGGGGTACGTCGGGGCCGTCGGGGATGAGTTATGAAGTCCCGCTTGCGCTGGTGCGCGAGTTTGAACAACTCGATTTCTTGAAAATCGAGACGCCGCTTGGTCCTGTCAATGTCAAGCTGAAAAAGATGCGGTCTCTAACACGAGAAAGCTAACATGAGCTGGAACGATCCGGCCGTCATTGCGGCGGGGCTTAGCGCCATCGCTGCCGTCGCGGCAGCCATTGCCACTTGGCGAGCCCCACTTTCCGCCGCGAAAATGGCGGAGACGCTGCGACGGGTGGGCGATATTGCCCAGGATGTCCGCCGCTTTAAGCTCAATATCTTCACGACCATCATGCAGGCGCGCGCGACAATCTACGCTGACGATTCGGTGCGAGCTCTAAATTCGATTGACGTGGCGTTTGCGCATTCTACGGCAGTGCGTGAAGCCTGGGCGGAGCTTTTCCAAGCTTTGGGTGCCCCCAATGTTCCGCCTCATGTGATGGATGAGCGCATCCGTAAATTGCTCCGCGAGATGGCCATCGATCTCGGCATAGCGGATCAGTTGCGGATGGATGATTTTAGTCGCGTCTACTATCCAAATGCACTGCAACAGCAACGTCAAATCGAAGACCTCCAAAGGCGTGAGGCATTAGCGAGGTTGACGGGTCAAGCTCAACCGGCTGCCAATACCGTCACGACGGCCGCGACGACCACTGCAATCGGGTCGCCCTGGCCCCCTCCGCCTGATGCCTCGACACCAGGAATTACCGGATGATCCTCACAGTCATTGTTGGAGTCATAGGGGCCACGATATGGTTCTAACCCATTGTCGGATCGGGCTCACCGCGAAGCTCAGCCCTATGGTCCGCATTCTCGCGAAGCTCGTTTACAATGCGCGCACGTTTATGATGGGAAGGATCACCATATAGAATCCACGAATCCAGCGCCCTTACCCTGGTGGTATCGCAGTTGGTATGGGTTTGGAGCGAGGGCGGAAAGCTCAATACTTACAACGCGCACTCAAACCCATTGACCATCGAGTGGAGTGATTCTTGCCGATCCCCGAGTACCCTGTCCCGTCCGGGAGCGGCGCATAAATATTTGATATCTCATGACAATCCATCCGATGGGGTTTGTGGACCATCGGATGGAAGAGATCGCCGACATATTTCCTGACGGGGCGCTTCTCTGTTGCAACAGCCGACTTTGCCGAATACCTGCAGGATATGAATGCCCTTTGACGGCCGGATTATCCGATGAACGGATGGCGCGAGACCGTTGCATTCGGCAAGTCCGGTCCAATTGGACTGTTATTCGCGCGTGCGCGAACTATGCCTCGACGCCTCAGGGGTGGCGGCAGGTCCACGAGATCCTGCGCCAGGCTTCTGTGCCTCCCTGTAGCCCTGTTGGATTAGGTCCGCAGGGCCGCATCATTCGAGATGACAGGCCGCGGCAATTCCGGGGCGGGTTACTTCCCGATGTTCCAAATCTGCGGCGACGATCCCGCCAGGAGCGGTAGTCAAACCGAACGGAATTTCCATTCCGGATCACGATTTGAGGAGTACGCAAAAGAGTATCAGCCGTCGGAAGAAAACGATCTAGACGCCTGCGTCGGCGCTCGTCTCTAAATTGGGGCAACAACAAGCGGCCCCGACAGACCCGTCGAAAAGGCCGCGGGAGGAAAGATGATGGCCGTCGCTCTCGTTCTCGAACGCAAGGACGTTCTCTCCTTGCGCGACATCGACATTCCCGAAACGCTAGGGCCGCGCGACGTGCGGGTGCAGATCAGCACGGTGGGCATCTGCGGCAGTGATGTGCATTATTACACCCATGGCCGGATCGGCCATTTCGTGGTCGAGGAACCGATGGTGCTGGGCCACGAGGGCTCGGGCGTCGTGGTGGAGATCGGCGCGGCGGTCACAAATCTGAAGGTCGGCGATCGGGTCTGCATGGAGCCGGGCATCCCCGACCCGACCTCGCGCGCATCGAAGCTCGGTATCTATAACGTCGATCCCGCCGTCACCTTCTGGGCGACGCCGCCGGTGCATGGATGTCTCACCCCGCTGGTGGTGCACCCTGCCGCCTTCACCTACCGCCTGCCGGACAATGTCAGCTTTGCCGACGGTGCGATGGTCGAACCCTTTGCGATCGGCGTGCAGGCCGCCGTGAAGGCGAAGATCAAGCCCGGCGATACCTGCGTGGTGACGGGCTGCGGGCCGATCGGGATAATGGTGGCGTTGGCGGCCCTTGGCGCCGGCGCAGGCAAAGTCATCGTGTCGGACATTGCGGCCCCGAAGCTGGAAATCGCGGGACGCTATGCCGGCATCATCCCCGTCAATGTCGCGCAAAGTTCGCTGCGCGATGCCGTGCGGGCGGAATGTGGTGAAGGCTGGGGCGCGGACGTGGTGTTCGAGGCCAGCGGCAGCCCGCGCGTCTATGACGATGCACTGGCCGTCGTGCATCCCGGCGGTACGCTGGTGCTGGTGGGGATGCCGGTGGACAAGGTGTCATTCGACATCGTTGCCGCCCAGGCCAAGGAAATCACAATCGAGACCGTGTTCCGCTACGCCAATGTCTATGACCGGGCAATCGCGCTGATCGCGTCGGGCAAGGTCGACCTGAAGCCGCTGATTTCAGGGACCTACAATTTCGCGGACTCGATCGAGGCGTTCGAGCGCGCGGCGTCTGGCCGACCTGCGGATGTGAAGTTGCAGATTCGGATGATGTAGGGTCCGTAACCGGAAAACGCCCATCGAAATCTATCCTGTGCTCGGGAAGAAGAACAGAAACAATGGTATACAGCACTTCTTCGGCCCGAAAGGCGCGTGCGGAGATACCTGTATTTGAAATTGTGCGTCGCGAGCCGCGCAATAGCTTTGTCTGGCATACGCATGATTATCCGGCGCCATGTGCCCGATGGAATTATCACCCCGAATATGAACTGCATCTGATCACCAAGGGAGGTGGTCAGTATGTGGTTGGCGACTATTTCGGATTTTTCACGCCGGGAAATCTTGTTCTGATCGGGCCGAATGTGCCGCACGGCTGGTTTAGTGACGTGACACCGGGCGAGGTCGTGCAGGACCGCAATGTGGTTCTGCAGGTCAGCCGTTCATGGTTTGACGGGCTTATGACGCTCTGCCCGGAACTTGATGTCCTGCAGGATCTTCTCTCGGCGTCACGATATGGGGTCGAATTCCTTGGCCCGGCGGTTGCTTGCCTTGGTACGCGCCTTATCGAAATCGGCACGATGGATGATGCCGCGCGGATTCCTGCCCTTATCGATCTGTTGCTCGATCTGGCCCGGTGCCCGCGTCGAACATTATGCAGCGCAGGACTGAATCTGTCTTTGGATAACATGGAGACAGAAAAAATAGATTTGATAATAAGGAACATAATAGAGAATAACGTCGTTTTCTATAATCAAGCCGAAATGGCGAAAGAGGTGGGGCTATCCGCGTCGGCGTTCTCTCGGCAGTTCCGGCGCGCCACTGGCGACACGTTCGTATCTTTTATGAAAAAGCTGAGGATCGGAAGGGCATGTCAGTTGCTGATGACAACGGACCAATCGGTTTCCGACATCAGCGCGGCCACCGGGTTCAGTAACCTGTCCAATTTTAACAGGCAGTTTCTCCAGCTTCGCCAGACAACCCCTTCACGATACAGGCGAGACGTCCGTCGCCTGATGAAACATGAGGCGGGATCAGGCGAAATCCACGGCGAGAAGTCGGCCGGCGTGCACGGCCAGCACCTGCAATAGAGAAAATCAGGAGAATTATTATGGATTTGGGCCTGAAAGGTAAGGTTGCGGTCATTACGGGCGCCAGTGTCGGTATCGGGCTGGCTGTAGCGAAGGGGTTGGCCGCTGAAGGCGTCGACCTTGTGCTGGTAGCGCGGCACAAGGACCGGCTGGACGAGGCGGCAGGGCAATTGTCTGCGGATTTCGGCGTGCGGGCGATAGGTATAGCGGCGGATGTGGCGACCGCGGAGGGGGTCGATGCGGTTCTTCGGGGCGTCGACGACGGGTTTGGCGGCACGGACATACTGATCAACAACGCGGGTACCGGCTCCAATGAAACGGTCATGGAGGCGGAAGATGCGAAATGGCAATTCTATTGGGACCTGCATGTCATGGCTGCCGTACGTCTGGCGCGCGGTCTTGTACCAGGCATGAAAAGACGCGGCGGGGGCGTCATTCTTCATAATGCGTCGATCTGTGCGACGCAGCCTCTGTGGTACGAGCCGATCTACAATGTCACGAAGGCGGCATTACAGATGTTTTCCAAGACGCTCTCTACGGAGGTTATTGGCGACAATATCCGCGTCAATTGCATAAATCCGGGCCTGATTCTGACACCCGATTGGATCAAGACGGCCAAGGAGCTGACGGCGCAATCGGGTGGCGACTGGGAAGCCTATCTCCAGGGCGTTGCGAACGAGCACGCGCCCATCAAGCGCTTTGGCACGCCGGAGGAACTGGCGAATTTCTTCGTGTTCCAATGTTCGGAGAAGGCGAGCTACAGCGTCGGCTCCACCTATTTTGTTGATGGCGGCATGCTCAAGACCCTCTGATCTGCCGCGTGGCGGCATCAATCACGCGTCGCACTCTGCGGCGCTAAGGATAAGAGAAAAAACATGAAGTGCCTGAAAGAAATCGCGCTGATTGGAACGATGCTGGCCTGCGGTGCGCATATGGCCAATGCCAAGGAATTGCGCACCGTAGGGGTGTCGGTCGGTTCGCTGGGTAATCCGTATTTCCTGTCCCTTGTGAAGGGGGCAACTGATGCCGCGCACAAGATCAATCCGGACGCGCGGGTGTCGGCGGTATCGTCGGATTACGACCTTGGCAAACAAGCGTCGCAACTCGACAATTTCATTGCCTCCGGCGTTGATCTCATCCTGCTGGCTGCCGCCGATCCTCATGCGGTCAACGCGGCGGTAAAACGGGCGAAGGCGGCCGGGATCGTCGTGGTGGCGGTGGATGTGGAGGCCGATGGCGCCGACGCCACGATCCAGACCGACAATACGCAGGCGGGAAGGGCATCATGCGCCTATCTTGCCTCCGCCATCGGGGGCAAGGGAAATGTCATTATCCAGAACGGCCCGCAGACCTCGTCGGTGATCGAGCGCGTCAGCGGATGCAAGGAATCCCTGGTCAAGTATCCGGATATCAAGATCCTGTCCGACAACCAGAACGGCAAGATCTCCCGCGACGGGGGAATGGATGTCATGATGGGGTCTCTGACGCGCTACCCTGATTTTCAGGGTTTGTTTACCGTATCCGATCCGCAGGCGATCGGCTCCAATCTTGCGGCCCGCCAGTTGCAGCGGACAGGTATTGTCATCACGTCGGTCGACGGCTCGCCGGACGTCGTCAACGCGCTGAAGACCGATACCTTGATTCAGGCCACCGCCAGCCAAAGTCCGGCCGAACAGGGGGCCCTGGGCGTTCAGACGGGCTACGGCCTCATGAACGGGAAGAAACCCGCGCAGACTGTGACACTGCTGGCGCCACAACTCGTCGATCGCAAGAATGTCGCCTCCTACAAGGGATGGTGACGCGCGTCCGAACGGCGGCCGACATCGTGGAGTGGCAAGGCAGCGGACGTCTTTGATGGCTCTTTTGACGATATCAACGAGACCGCGAGATCCATGACATGCACTCTTTCATCGGACGGTCTCGCAAAGCCATCGCGTGGAAATGTTACTCAGAATGCCGTCAGGTGCCGACGGCGCTTATTCCCGTTTTCAGCAGTTCGTCGGGCTGTTCCCGAGGGACGCAGATGGATATGGCGTCAGAAGTCGGCTTCTAACGTGAAGTGAAACGTGCGCGGCAGGCCGGCGTAAGCGCTGCTGCCTGCTTGCGTGGTGCTCAGCGAGCCGTTGTTGGTCGCAGGATAGAGGGACGACCAGTACTGCTCGTTTGTGACATTGCTCACGCCGAAGCGGGCCGCCCAGGGGTGGCGTGCCACGAAAAAGGGATAACGCGTGCCGAGATCAAGGGTGACGTAAGAATCGGCGAATGCCGAATTCGTCACGGTGGCGGCACGACGGCCCACGTAATGGACGTTTGCATTGACCGCCAGGCCCGAAGCAAATGCACCGTGCGGTATCGGCAACCGGTAATCCAGCAGAATGTTCGACTGAATGGGCGGCGCGCCTACGACCTGCTTGTTGTCGGTGGCGGCATTGCCGGTATCGCCGATCTGCGCGTCAAGCCAGGTCATGCCAGCCAGAACCGACAGGCGCGGGGTAATATATCCCTGCACCATAGCCTCGACACCATAGTTGGTCTGCATGCCGAAGGTGCCGAATTCTCCCGCCTCGTTCATGAATGCATAAGGCCGGTTCATGCGAAACCCGTCGACGGTGAACAGCAGCTTCCGGTAGCTGACCTTGTAGCCGACTTCATATTCCTCGCTGCGGAAAGGCTGGGTCATCTGGTTCGCATTCGTGGCCGAGACGGGCGCCTGAACGCCGGCCTGGATAGCGCGGCCATAGGTAAAATAGGCTGTCTGGTTATCGACCGGCTTGTAAAGCAGGCTGGCCATGGGGCTGAACGCGGCATCAATGTGCTTGCTGCTCCAGCCAAGTGGCGTCGTGTACGAATATGAGGTGTTGCCATCCTTTACCGAGGTGGCTTTCGAGAGCCGGTTATCCTGGCTCAGCCAGTTCCAGGTCAGCGTGCCCATGATGGACCAGTGCCGGTCGAAATGCAGGGTATCGCCCAGGATCATCGCCTGGTTGCGCACGTAAGCCGATTCATAGCGCCCATGATAATAGGGCTGCCGTCCGGGCAGAACGGTGGGCGCATACATGTTGGACTTGCCCAGGGTAAAGCTCTGGCCCGAGGTCGGGTTGTAATTCCCCATCATGTAGCCGTTTGTACCGATAACGATGTCGTGCGAAATGAAGCCTGTATGAAAATGCCCGTTGATATAGGCTAGGTTGCTGCCCACCCGGAAGTCATTCGCGGTCGTCGCGGCCGCGATGGTCTGGGTATACTGGCCGACGGGGCCGGTCGCAGCCAAGGCATTCGTATTGCCGAAGCTCTGCCGGAGCGAATCCTCATAAAGGCCGCCTAGGGTGAAGCTCCAGTCCTTGTTGATGGTATGTTTTATCTTCGCCAGGTACATATTTGTTTCCATATTGTAGCCGGCGTAGTCCTGGCCCAGATGGGGCTTGCTGAGATCGGGCGCCTTTGGCAGGTAGGTCATGCCAAAGGGGATATTGAAGCCGGGAGCGGTGCCGCGCTGGACATAGGTATAGTGGCTGGCATCAAGCTCCAGGACCGTCTTGGAATCGAAATGGATGTCGAAATCGGCGCTGACGAGATTTCGGCGCATCCAGCTGTCCTGGACATAGGTCGTGCCGTCGCCATGCAGCAGATTGATCCGGTATCCAAACCATTTGTTCTTGCCGATCCGGCCCGACACATCGGCATTTTCCATCAACTGTCCGATTGAATCGACGCCAACGACCAGGCGGTTGATCGGCGTGTCTGTCGGCCGCTTCGCCGTATAGGAGAATGTGCCTGCCGGGTTCTGCGCCCCGTATAGTGCGCCGGCCACGCCGTTGAGAACCTGCACATCCTCGAACATTTCCGCCGCATACGGCGTGGTCGAGGTCATATTCAGCCCGTCGATACGGGTATTCGCGACGACGTCCGCCTCGAAGCCGCGTGATTGAGGACGGCTGGTATTCGGGTCGCCGCGGACTTCCAACTGTACCGAAGGCATATAACCCATCAGGTCATTCAGGTTGCGTGCCTGCTGATTGACGAGGACGTCGTGTGGTACAGATTGAATCGACATCGGCGTATCCAGGGCACTCTTGTTGCCCAGGGGGCCGAGATAGGCCGACTTCTTGTTATAATCGGCCACGGCGCCTGAGACATTGCGCCCCGTTACGAGAATATGCTGGGCAGTAGGCGTGTATTGCGAGGCAGGCGCATGCTGTTGCGGACCTGACACGGGCGGGCGGGAAGGGTTGGCAGGTTTATTTTCAGCAGCGTGCGAGGCAGATGACAGCAGGACGAGGCCAACTCCAGCAATAGTAAAGGGCTGCCCGCTTTTGCGCTCTTTCCAGTTCATATCGTGCGCCTCCCGCCGCCTGCCGTTTGTCGATATACAGACGGATATAGACGATTTCGGCCATTTGTCTATATCGGGGCGGATATTATTCCCCAGGAATGTTTTGTCGTTTCATTTTGAAGTGGCACACTTCTTGTCTTGTATTGATCGAGGTATTGGTCCGTCACGCGGGACGCATTGGCAGGCCCACGCCTGAAACAGCCTGCGCGTCCCGTCGCCGCGCGAAGCGGCGGCGCATCGGGCGCAGCAGGGCAATTGCCAGCAGCGCGGTCAGCAGGTCTCCGCCGATGGCGCAGGCGAAGACTGGAAACCAGGTGTCGCTGGCCTGATGCAGCCATGCGGCCAGCGGACCGCCCAGCACCGCGCCGACGCCCTGGGCGATATACAGCATCCCGTAGTTGCGCGCGGCGTCCCGCGTGCCGAAAATATCGGTCAGCGTCGCCGGAAACAGGGAAAAGATCTCGCCCCAGCCCAGGAACACGACCCCGGAAAGCAGCACGAAGGCCACCGGGTGGTGCGCCAGGGCCAGCCAACAGCTCAGCGCCACGGCCTCGAGCGTGAAGGCGAGGGCCATCGTCCGTTCGCGCCCCATCAGATCGGATATCCAGCCGAACAGGGGCCGTGTCACGCCGTTGGCGACCCGGTCCAGCGTCATGGCCAGCGGCAGTGCCGCCATGCCGGCGACGGTCAGATGAGCCACCTTGAAATCGCTGGCGATCTGCGCGAGTTGCGAGGTGACCATCAGGCCCGAGGTCGCCATCGTCGCCATCATGAAAAACATGACCCAGAACACAGGCGTTTTCACGGCCACCGACGTGGGATAGCCACTAGCGTTCTCGGCGATGTCCTCAGAGGCATCCGGGGTGCGCAGGAACCAGGCCGCCATGATGCCGGCGACGGCGATCAGGGCGCCGAATGCGGTCATCGTGCCCCGCCACCCCGACCCCGCCAGCATGTGCGAGATCGGAAACGTGGTCAGCATCGCGCCCATGCCGTACCCGGCCGCCGCCGCGCCGGCCGCCATGCCCCGGCGTTGCGGAAACCATTGCATCAACAGCGACACCACGCCGACATAGACCGTGCCGGTGCCGATCCCGCCTGCCACGCCATATGTCAGATAGAGCATGGTCAGGCTGTGCGCCTGCGCCGCGGCGACCCAGCTCAGACCGGTCAGCACGATCCCCGCCATGATCAGGCTGCGGGACGGAACATGCCGCGCGATCCATCCCTGTACGGGTGAAAACAGCGTCTGCAGGATGATGAGCAGCGAAAAGGTGACCTGAAGGGCGGCGGCGCTGACGCCGAATTCCGTCCTCAGCATCGGTGTGAACAGGGTCCAGACATATTGCGGGGAGGATATGGCCGCCATGCAGGCCAACCCGGCGATCATCTGGCGCCATCTGGGTTCGATCATGACTCTATCCTCTTGCGGAGATTCTGGGGCGCCAGCCCGATCCTTCCCGTGGGGGCGGGTTGGACCGGATGCTCAGCATGGGGCCTGCCCGCACGGTTGCACAGGGCGGATCACAAGAGGTTCGGCAGTCTTTTCTTCTCTGCGGCCTGTTTGTATCGGGGAGGCGGCCGCAGGGCCGCTCCGTTTCGGTGCTCGGCAACGCGCGTGCAGAGAAAATCGTTTTTTGACAGACGGTTAGAGAATTCCGCCGGCAATCGGCAGATTGACGCCCGTCATGTAGCTGGAATCGTCACTCATAAGAAATGAGACGACACCGGGTATTTCGGAAATGTCGCCGTAGCGTCGCATAGGGACGCTGGCGATCATCTGCTTCGCCACTTCCGCGGGGTCCGAGGAAAAGTACTGCGTGCCGGCTTCGGCCTGGAGTTCAACCTGGCGGTCCCACATATAGCCAGGCCCCATGAAGGCGGGGCTGATCGCATTCACACGAATGTTGTAGGGCGCAAGATCCTTGGATGCGATCTGGGTGAGGCCGACGATGCTGAATTTGGAGGCGCCGTAGGCGAGCATGTTCGGCGGCCCCTGTACACCGGCCATGCTGGCCGTGTTGACGATACGGCCGAACCGGCGCGCCACCATGTGCTTCGAGACGGCCTTGAGGACATAGAACGCCCCGAAGACATTGATCTTCATGACCTTTTCGAAGTCGTCCTCGGGATATTCATGGATGGGCCTGAATGCGCCCTGAAAGCCCGCATTGTTGAACAGCAGGTCCACCGCGCCGAAATCGCCAATGACCTGATCCACGATCGCAGCTACCGCCGCCCGATCTGCGATATTGCAGGTATAGGCCTCTACCCGGACATCATGCGCGGCGAATGCTTCCTTCGCCTGCGAGAGTTTGTCGGGATCTATGTCGACAAGAGCAATGGCGGCCCCTTCGCTGGCCAGGCGCAGGGCCGTCGCCAGGCCGATATTGCCCCCGGCACCCGTGACCAGAGCGGTTCTGCCGTGGAACCTTCCCTCATTTTGGGGCATCCGTGCCTCCTGCGCATGTGGTGGGTCCATTTCCCGGCGATAGTGTAGCCGAGACCATTGGCGGCACGTCCATCATGGATCGGGGGATGCGCTGGTCGCGGGGCACAATTAATCGTAATCGGATGACCGGAAACGGGCCAGGTTAACCCCGGGCCAGCCTGTCGATTCCCGCACCGGCGTGTGGCGGGGGGGGGGGGCGGCAACCGGGGTTGCCACCCCCCACGCGGATCATGATTTGGGAAATCGCCCTGCCTGCGACAATGTCGCGGACAGGGAAGGGATCAGGCTGCCTGCTTCTGATCCATGAGCGTTTCCAGCAGCGGGGGAAACTCGGACAGGTGCGCGATGCGGAACAGGCCCGGCCATTCCGGCCCCGGTTTGTCGGGCGCGCGCAGCAGCACGCAGGCCATTCCCGCCCGGCGGGCAGCTTCGACACCGGCATCGGAATCTTCCAGGACGATGCATTCTTCCGGCGCCACACCCTCGGCCTGCGCGGCATGGAGATAGATGTCGGGGCGCGGCTTGGGCATGTCGAGGTCGCGTCCGGAATGGATGCGTTCCTTTTCCAGAACCTCGTCCAGGCCCGTATTCTGGAATTTGGCGTCCATTTCAGCGCCCGACGAGTTGGACCCGACGCGGATGGGCAGGCCGAGCTGAATGACGGACTCCAGCATGGCTTCGGCCCCGTCGACGGTCTCGGCGTCGGTCTTCATCATGTCGACGATGCGGTTCTGCATCATCATGTCCCAGTCGGCAGGAATGTCCTTCCCGGTCTTCTGGCCGATCAGTTCGCCGATCTTTGCCAGTTCGCCGCCGGTAAAAATCCGGTGGGCCTGGCCGTCCGTCAGGTCCCAGCCGTATTTCCGAGCTTCCTGCGCCATGAGGGCTGTGGACTGGCGTTCTCCGTCAATAAGGACGCCATCACAATCAAATATAACGAGACTAATCTTTCCGTCAGCACACGGGATGGGGGATGAGGATGAGGGTGTAAGTGTCGGATAAGTCAATATATTCTCCTGAAACGGAATAACAATGAGAAGAAATTCATAATATATTTTATTTGCACAAAGATATTTTGTTGGGCGCGTCATTTCAAGGCTTGAATTATGTTTGTTTTTTCGCTATCAAGGTAGCATCGCCTTGATGTCAAAATCGGCACATGGCGCGATTTCGCGTCGATCATGAAGCAGGAGCAGGCGAGCCTATGCCGCGTTTGGTTACGATCCATGGCATCAAGGCCTGCGATACCATGAAGAAGGCCCGTGCATGGCTGGACGCGCATGGTGTGGTCTACGCTTTTCACGACTACAAGACCCAGGGCATCGCGCGGGACGTGCTGGAGGGCTGGGTGCGCCAGGTCGGGTGGCCCACGCTGTTGAACCGCGCCGGCACGACATTTCGCAAATTGCCCGATGCGGACAAGACCGACGTGGATGAGGGGCGGGCCGTGACGCTGATGCTGGCCCAGCCGTCGATGATCAAGCGGCCGGTGCTGGATGTGGACGGCGCGCTGACCGTGGGCTTCAAACCCGAGATTTATGCGGCGGTATTCGGCTGAGGGGCCGCATGGCGGCCCCCGGGGGGCCATATTCAGGCGGCGACGTCGTAGCCCGCGTCCTCGACCGCCGCGCGCAGGCGCGCCGGCGTGGTGCGGGTGGCATCGTAGGTGACGCGGGCATTCCCCGTGTCCAGCGCGACATCGGCGGATGAGACGCCGTCCGTACGTTCCAATGCCTTCTTCACCGCGCTGACGCAGCCGTTGCAGGTCATGCCCTCGATCTTCAGCGTTGCCGTTTCCATCATCGTTTTCCCGTTCCTGTTCCTGTCGCCGGTTCGGATGGTCGTCCGTTCCTTCAGCTATGCGCCGGCGGGGCCTTTCGCAAGGCCGGCTTCCACCGGTTGAGCAGCAGCGAGTTGGACACCACCGACACCGAACTCATGGCCATCGCCGCCCCGGCGATGGCGGGGTTCAGCAGGCCCAGGGCCGCCAGCGGAATGCCCAGCACGTTATAGACGAAGGCGAAGAACAGGTTCTGGCGCACCTTGCCCAGCGTGGCGCGCGACAGATCCATCGCGTCGATCAGGCTGGCCAGTTCGCTGCGCATCAGTACGATTTCGGCGGTATCCAGCGCGATATCCGATCCGCTGCCCATCGCGATGCCGATATCGGCGGCGGCCAGCGCGGGCGCGTCGTTGATGCCGTCGCCCACCATGCCGACGATCCGGCCGGGGCCGCGACGCTTTTCGACTTCGTGCGCCTTGTCCTCGGGCAGGACGCCGGCGATGACGTCGTCCAGTCCCAGCGTGCCGGCCACGACCGACGCCGTGCGGGCATTGTCGCCGGTCAGCATCACCAGGTGCAGCCCCCGGGCCCGCAGGGACGCCACGCTGGCGGCGGCATCCGGGCGGATGCGGTCGGCCAGGGCGATATAGCCCAGGATGGTCGCGCCGTCCGCCACCCCGATCACCGTCTTGCCCTGCTGCTCCAGCCGTTCGACGGTCGCTATATCGCCGGTGCAGCCGCCCTCGGCCAGGAAACGGGGCGAACCCAGGCGCAGCACGTCACCCGCGCCATCGGCTCTCATCCCCTGCACGCCGCGCCCCGGTATGGCCCGCACATCGTGGACCGCATCCCCCGTTGCACCTGCCTCCATGGCGTGGGCGACGATGGCGCGGGCCAGCGGATGTTCCGAATCCCGTTCCAGCGCGTAGGCGGCCGACAGCAGGCGGCCGGCGGATATGCCGTCGCCGGGGACGATGTCGGTCACGCCGGGCCGGCCTTCGGTCAGGGTGCCGGTCTTGTCCATGATCAGGGTGGTGACCGTGTGGGCGCGTTCCAGGGCTTCGGCCGTGCGGAACAGCAGGCCTGCCCGCGCGCCCAGGCCCGTGCCCACCATGATCGCCGTCGGCGTCGCCAGGCCCAGCGCGCAGGGGCAGGCGATCACCAACACTGCGATCGTGCCGGTCAGCGCCCCGGCCGGATGGCCGGTCGCCACCCAGCCGGCGACGAAGGTCAGCAACGCGATCGCCAGCACCGCGGGAACGAAGACGGCCGAGACCCGGTCCACCAGATGCTGCACCGGGTCCTTGGTGCCCTGCGCCTGCTGCACCATGCGGACGATCCGCGACAGGGTGGTGTCGGCGCCGACGCGCCGGGCGCGGACATGCAGGACGCCGTCGCGGTTGATGGTGGCACCGAAGACCGCATCGCCCGCCTGCTTGCCCACGGGGATACCCTCGCCGGTCAGCATCGATTCGTCGATATCCGACCGGCCGTCGACGATGGTGCCGTCCACCGGGATGCTCTCGCCCGGCCGGACGACGAACAGGTCGCCGACGCGCAGGGACGCCACCGGACGGTCTTCCACCGTGCCGTCCACTTCAACATGCGCGATCTGGGGTTGCAGGCGCATCAGGCCTTCGATGCCCGCGCGGGTGCGGTCGCGGGCGCGGGATTCCAGCACCCGGCCCAGCAGCACCAGCGTGATGACCGTGGCGCCGGATTCGAAATAGACCGGCCCCGGCAGCGACAGCACCAGCGTCGCCGTGCTGGCCAGCCAGGCGACGCTGGTGCCCAGGACAACCAGCACGTCCATGTTCGCCCCGCCGCCGCGCAGCGCGTTCCAGGCATGGCGATAGAACGACCGGCCGCAGACGAACTGCACCACCGTCGCCAACGCCCATTGCAGCCACAGCGGCAGCAGGTCGTGCACGCCCGCCAGCATGGCCGCCATCCCGGCCAGCAGGGGCGCGGTCAGGATGGCGGACAGGACGAACAGGCGGATCTGCCGCCGCCCTGTCGCGGCATGGCGCGCCGTCTGATCGTCCGGTGTCTCGTCGCGGGGCAGGCTGGCGCCGTATCCCGCCTTTTCGACCTGGCCGATCAGGGCGTTGGGGTCGGCCAGGCCGGGGATGTAGTCGATCTCGGCCCGGCCGCTGGCGAAATTCACATGGGCGTCCACCCCCGGCAGGCGGTTCAGCACCTTCTCGATCCGGGTCGCGCAGGCGACGCAGGTCATGCCCTCGACCGTCAGGCCGACATGGCGGGCGGGGACGTCATATCCGGCCTTGCGGATCGCGCCGATCACGTTGTCCAGCGATGCCGGGTCGTCCGGCAGGCCCACCGTCGCGGTCCCGGCCGCGAAATGGACCTGGGGCGTGACGCCGGGCAGGCGGGTCAGCACTTTTTCGATGCGGGTGGCGCAGGCGGCGCAGGTCATGCCGTCGATCGGCAGGGTAACCGCCCGCCCGATGCTGATGTCCATGACGCGCCCTCCGGCTATGGAACCGTTGGAAAAATGCGACCGGGGCAGGGTGCCGTCAACCGCCGTGGCCGGATGGTCCCGGGGCGAGTGTACCCTGTCATGCACCGGGCGGGATGGGCACCCGGGGGCGGCGGTCTATCGTCAGGTGGCGATCCATGGCAGGTTGCGCCGGTAGAGCGGGTGGCGCCCCGGCAACAGGGCGCCGCATCCGGATTCGGTGATGTGGTGGGCGGCCTCGCTTTGCGGGGAACCCTGACGGCGGTCGAGATGAAGCGGAAGAACTGGGCGGGCCTGGGTATGATCGCGTGTGGCGCGGTCCTGTTGACGGGGTGTTCGTCGGAAATGGGGCGGCGTCCGTGGGACAGCGACGTCTCGTGCCTGCGCGCCCAGATGGGGGCCGATCTGAAGCTGAGTTTCCCGCTGGCGGCGAACACCTGCCAGAGGATGACCGATCATGGTGTGGTCATCGGATCGAAGAACCCGCAGCCGATCCCGTTGAATCTGCGCGGTGCGCCGGATCTGCAGAAGCTGGCCGACCAGTACGGCTACAGCTACCGGCAGTAGGACGGGGTCTCAGGTATCCAGTTCGCTGTCCCAGTAGAGGTAGTCCCGCCAGCTTTCATGCAGGTAGTTGGGCGGGAAAGACCGGCCGTTTTCCTGCAATTCCCATGTCGAGGGCTGGGACGGGGGGCGGCGGGGATACATGTGCAGTTCGTGCGGCATGCGCGACCCCTTGATGAGGTTGCACGGGCTACAGGCGGTGACGACATTTTCCCAGGTGGTGCGGCCGCCCTTGCAGCGCGGAATGACGTGATCGAACGTCAGGTCGTGGGTGGGCAGCCGGTCGTGGCAGTACTGGCAGGAAAAATTGTCGCGCAGGAAGACGTTGAAGCGGGTAAAGGCCGGCCGCCGGGCGGTGGGGATGTAGTCCTTCAGGGCGATGACGCTGGGCAGGCGAAGCGCCCGGCTGGGCGAGCGGACTTCCTCGTCATACTCGCTCAGGACCGAGACGCGGTCGAGGAAGACCGCCTTGATCGCGTCCTGCCAGGACCACAGCGACAGCGGGAAATAGGATAGTGGCCTGAAATCGGCATTAAGGACCAGGGCCGGATAGTGCGGACTGCCAGCAAGCAAGGGGCGCATCCTTTCGCGATGCCGCCACACCATCATTTGGCGTTGTACTCAGAACCGAACGCCGAATGATATGCGCCGTTGAGAACCTGCCGCCTATATCGCAAACATTCCCCGTTCTCGCAAGGGCGTGACCGTCGCGTGGTCGCCTTCGTGCGGCGGGGCGCAGCCAAGGGAGGCCAGGTAATGGCGGCATCATCCTGTTTTCAGGGCATAAAGGATGGAATCGTCACCCGCTTTGCCCCCAGTCCCACGGGGTATCTGCATCTGGGCCACGCTGCGTCGGCCCTGGCGGGCTGGCGTCTGGCGCGCGAGTCGGGTGGGCGGTTCCTGCTGCGGATCGAGGATATCGACCCGGTGCGCTGCCGCCCCGACTACATCGACGCGATCGTCGAGGATCTGGCCTGGATCGGCGTTACATCCGACGGCCCCGTCCGCCGCCAGTCCGCGCATCTGCCCGACTATCGCCGGGTTCTGGACGCGCTGTCGGCGCGCGGCCTGCTGTATCCGTGTTTCTGCACGCGCGCCGCCATCGCCCGAGAGGCGCAGGAGGCCGCGCATGCGCCGCATCGCGCGCCGGACGGCACGCTGGCCTACGCCGGTACCTGCCGCGCCCTGTCGCCCGGGCAGCGCGCGGAGTGGATACGGGAGGGCCGGCCGTACGTGCTGCGCCTGGACATGGCACGGGCGCTGCACATCGCGGGGGGCGACTGCGTAACGTGGCGCGAGCGCGGCCAGGGCGTGCAGACCGGACGGCCGGGCCTGTTCGGCGACGTGGTGCTGGCCCGCAAGGATATCCCGGCCTCCTATCACCTCTGCGTCACCCATGACGATGCGGCGCAGGACGTCACCCTGGTCAGCCGGGGCGAGGATCTGCGGCCGGCCACGGCGATCCATCGCCTGTTGCAGATCCTGATGGGCTGGCCCGAACCCGAATACGTTCATCACGCGCTGCTGCTGGACGGCGAGGGGCGGCGCCTGGCCAAGCGCGACCGCGCCCTGACGCTGCGCGCGATGCGCGCGGCGGGCATGACGCCGGACGCGGTCCGGGACGCGGCGCTGGGCCGGCCTGCGCCTCAATCAGCGTAGGATCGGCGTGCCGTTTGCGCCGCACGCCGATCTGCGGTTTCCTCGCCCGCCGGTTCGCACTACGGTGTAGCCCCTTTGTTTTCCGCTTCTCTGGATCTTCGGTGTCATGGATCTTATCGCCGCCCGTCTGAACAAGGTCAGCCCCAGCCAGACCATCGCCATTTCGACCAAGGCGCGGGCCTTGAAGGCCGCAGGAAAGGACATCATCAGCCTGTCCGCCGGCGAGCCCGATTTCGACACGCCGCAGAACATCAAGGACGCCGCGATTCGCGCGATCGCCGAAGGGCAGACCAAATATACCGACGTCGCCGGCACCCTGCCGCTGCGCCGCGCGGTGGCCGAACGGTTCCGCCTCGATTCCGGCCTGGACTACACGCCCGACGAGATCATCGTGTCGACCGGCGGCAAGCAGGTGATCTTCAACGCCATGGTGGCGACGATGAACCCGGGGGACGAGGCGATCATTCCCGCCCCCTGCTGGGTGTCCTATCCCGATATCGTGGCGCTGGCCGACGGTACGCCCGTCATCGTGCCGTGCCCCGCCGAAACCGGGTTCAAGCTGCGGGCCGAGGACCTGGAGGCGGCGATCACGCCGCGCACCAAATGGTTCTTCCTGAACTCGCCGAACAATCCGACCGGGGCCGCCTATTCGGCCGAAGACCTGCGGCCGATCTGCGACGTGCTGCTGCGGCATCCGGATATCTGGATCTTCACCGACGATATCTACGACAAGCTGGTCTATGACGGGTTCGTCCCGGCGACGGTCGTGCAGGTCGAACCCCGCCTGCGCGACCGGACGGTGACCATGAACGGCGTGTCCAAGGCCTATGCCATGACGGGCTGGCGCATCGGGTTTTCGGGCGCGCCGGCGGTCCTGACCCGCGCCATGAACAAATTGCAGAGCCAGTCGACGTCGGGTACCTGCTCGATCAGCCAGGCGGCGGCGCTGGAGGCCCTGTCCGGCCCGCAGGATTTCATCGGCGACATGGTGCAGGCCTATCAGGGGCGGCGCGACCTGGTGGTCAGCATGCTCAACCAGGCGAAGGGCCTGCGGTGCCAGAAGCCGGAAGGCGCGTTCTATGTCTACCCGTCGCTGGAAGGGTGCCTGGGCAAGACCAGCGCCGGCGGGACGGCGATCGTCGATGACGAAGCCTTCGTGACGGCCCTGCTGGAGGAAGAAGGTGTCGCGGCCGTTCACGGCGCGGCCTTCATGTTCCCCGGCCATTTCCGCATTTCCTACGCCACCGACACCGACAGTCTGCGCGAGGCCTGCGCGCGCATCCAGCGCTTCTGCGCCGGCTTGCGCTGACGGGTGGGGACGATGACGGGGATCGAACCGGGTTTCGCCGGCCGTACCGAGCGGCTGACGTCACCCGCCACCATCGCCATGGCCGTCAGCGCCCGCGCGTTGCGCGCCCAGGGGCATCAGGTCCTGTCGCTGGCGCTGGGCGAACCCGATTTCGCCACGCCCCCGGCGGTGATCGAGGCCGCGCATCGCGCGGCGCTGGACGGGCAGACGAAATATCCGCCCGTCGACGGCACCCCGGCATTGAAGGCCGCGATCGCGCGGAAATTCGCGCGCGAAAACGGCCTGACCTACGCGCCGGCGGAACTGATGGTGTCGAACGGCGGCAAGCAGGTGATCTTCAACGCCTTCATGGCGACGATCGACGCCGGGGATGAAATCGTCATCCCTGCGCCGTACTGGGTCAGCTATCCGCTGGCCGCCCGGTTGTTCGGCGGTGTCCCGGTCTTCGCCGATTGCCGCGAGGAGGACGGATTCCGCCTGTCCGCCGCTGCGCTGGAGGCCGCGATCACGCCCCGCACGCGCTGGGTCGTACTGAATTTCCCCAGCAACCCGACCGGTGCGGTGATCACCCTGGCCGATCTGGAAGCGATCGCCGACGTGCTGCGCCGGCATCCCCGGATCTGGATCCTGTCCGACGAGATCTACGAACATCTGGTCTTCGACGGGGCACGGCACCATTCCATCGCCGCTGTCGCGCCCGACCTGAAATCGCGGGTCCTGACGCTGAACGGCGTGTCGAAATCCTACGCCATGACCGGCTGGCGCGTCGGCTATGCCGGCGGGCCGGAACGGCTGATCCGCATGATGACGCGGGTGCAGGGGAATGCGACGTCGGGCGTGTGTTCCATCAGCCAGGCCGCCGCCGCCGCCGCGCTGGACGGTCCGGCAGAACTGATCGCCGAAATGCGCGACACCTACGCCCGCCGCCGCACTATGGTGGTCGAGGCATTGCGCGCCATTCCCGGCGTGACCTGCGCGATGCCGCAGGGGGCATTCTACGCCTATCCCGGCATTGCGGCCTGCTTGGGCCGGACCAGCCGGGGCGGCCGCATGCTGGAAACGGACGAGGATTTCGCCTTCGCCCTGCTGGACGAACAGCATGTCGCCTGCGTCCACGGCAGCGCCTTCGGCAAAGGGCCCTATCTGCGGCTGTCCTGCGCCACGGATGACGAGACCCTGCGCGAAGCCTGCGCCCGCATCGCGGCGTTCGTGGATGGGCTGGCCTGAAGGCAAGGGCTTCGCCCTTGACCCACCAGAGGATTTTATAAAACGAAGAGGATGCAAGGGCCGAGGCCCTTGCCGGGTTCGGGCCAGAGCCCGACTTTCCTTTTTCCTAACCGGTGCGATCCCGGGCCAACGACGCCAGATCCGCGATCGACGTCACCAGGCCCGGGTCGGCCAGCAGGTCGCGCGCCAGCGCCAGGGCCGCGCCCTGTCGGCCGGCGCGGGCGGCGAGGTCGGGGATCGTGTCGAAATCCGGCACGTGGGCGTACCCTACGAGGCGACGAATGACTTCCATCGCCGCGAAGGCGATCGTGTCGGTCGTTACGTCCTGCATGAAATCCGCCTGCGCCTGCCGCAGGCCGGACGGGTCGTTGCGAAACAAGGTGGTGGCATAGGCGTCGCCATTCCCGTCCTGCCGGGCAGAGGTACGCCATAATTCCAGGAACGTGTCGTGGAAGCTGGTCCAGAATTGGACGATGTTCCGCACCGCACGGTCCTGTCCGCCGGAATCGCGGCAGGCGAACAGATGAAGCAGCAGATTGCCGATGAACAGGCCGCAATCGAAGCCGATGGGGCCGGGGCATGCGAATTCGCCGTCGATGACCCGGGTATCGTCGTCCGACACCATGATCGAACCGGTGTGCAGGTCGCCATGCAGCAGGGCCTGCCGGCAGGTCAGGAAGCGGGCCTGCATCGCGCCCACGCGTCGGCGGACACGGGGATCGGTGCGGATTTCCGCTGCGATGCTGTCCAGTTCGGGGCTGATCCAGTGGTTGCGCGGATGGTCGCGGTACGGGTCGGTCAGGATCAGGTCGACCGTGATCCGCGTCAGGGTACGATTGCCCGAAAACACGTCAAGGCGGTGCGTGATCTCCTCGAACGGGGCGGCCAGCAGCGACGTGCGGAAGGTGCCGTGCGCCACGAATTCGCCGACGGCGCGGGCGGCGTCGGGCCAGTCGCCGCCCGCCATCAGGCCGCGCCGCAGGACGACGTGCCGGTCCAGGCTTTCCACCACCAGCACGTACAGATCCGGGTCGAAATGCAGGATGTCGGTCGTCAGCGCGCCGACGCAGGGCCGGATTTCGCGCAGATAGGCGGCCTCGTAGAATGTGCGGTCCAGCGGCATCTTCCACGCCGGGTCCACGCGCACATGAGGCAGGGATTGCTTGAAGCAGACGCCGCACTGGGGGCCGTCGATCAGGAAGACGTTGTTCAGATTGCCGTCGCTGACCTCACGGATGCGCCAATGCGCGGCGGGGCCGCCCAGGCGCGCGGCCAGGGCGGGCACGCCGGCCAGGAACGCGCGGATACCGTCGGTATCGAGCGTGTGGTACGCCGCTGGCGCTGGGGAATGCGGGCTCATGCTGTAATCCGGACAGTCTATCACATCATCGACGACAGGGGGGGCGCGATCCGCTCCAGCGACTGTCCTTCGGCGTCGACGCCCCAGCGGGCGGTCACGGCGGCGGCTATCAGCATCAGCAGCGCCGCCGCGCCATAGCCGGTGGCCAGCGACAGCAGGCTGCCCCGGCCGATCAGCCACCCGAACAGGAAGGGCGCGGCCACCCCGCCGAACAGCGTGCCCAGCGCATAGAACAGCGCGATCGTCAGCGCGCGGATTTCCAGCGGAAAGATCTCGCTGGCGGTCAGGTAGGCGGCGCTGGCCGCCGCCGAGGCGAAGAAGAAGATCACCACCCACAGCGTCGTCTGCAGGCGGGCATCCAGCATCCCGGCGGCGAACAGCACGGACACGACGAACATCAGGATACCCGCCAGGCTATAGGTCAGCACGATCATGCGCCGCCGGCCCAGCGTGTCGAACCATTTGCCCAGCGCCAGCGGCCCCAGGAAATTGCCGACGGCCAGCGGCAGGATATACAGCCCGACCGAGGCGTCCGCCACATGGTCGTACCGGGTCAGGACCAGCCCGTAGGTGAAGAACACCGCATTGTACAGGAACGCCTGCGCGATCATCAGGACCAGGACGTACCCTGCCCGGCCGCGATAGGGGCCGGAAAGGACCCTCAGGGCCTCGCGCAGCCCGAAGGTGCCGGCGGGGTGGATGGACACCGTATCCAGCGTCTCGGTCAGCCGGACCGTCGATCCGCCATGCCGGGCTTCGATCTGCACCACGATCCGGGTCGCTTCCTCGACCCGCCGATGGGTCATCAGCCAGCGTGGGCTTTCCGGAACCCAGCGACGCAGGGCGATGACCCCCAGCCCCATGAGGGCGCCGATGCCGAAGATGAGCCGCCACGCCAGCGTGACCGGCAGGACCGTCCCCTGCAGCAGCAGCATCGACCCTGCCGCCCCCAGCGCCGCACCGGCCCAGAACGTGCCGTTGACGATCAGGTCGACACGGCCGCGCAGGCGGGCGGGCATCAGTTCGTCGATGGCGGAGTTGATGGCCGAATACTCGCCGCCGATCCCAAGCCCGGTAATAAGGCGGAACAGCGCGAAGCTGGCCAGGTTCCACGACAGCGCGGTCAGGCCGACGCCCAGGATATACAGCCCCAGCGTCACGGTGAAGATCTGCCGCCTGCCCAGCCGGTCGCTCATCCACCCGAACAGCAGCGCGCCGATGACGGCGCCCGCCACATAGGATGATGCTGCCGCCCCGACACCTTCCGCCGACAGGCCCAGCGTGTCGCTGCGTTGCAGCACGGGGGCCACGGACCCGACGATCGTGACCTCCAGCCCGTCCAGGATCCAGGTGATGCCCAGCGCGATGACCACCAGCACATGGAAACGCGACCAGGGCAGGCGATCGAGGCGGGCCGGAATGTCGGTGATGATGGGGGCGTGTGGGGCTGCCCGATTCAACGCCACGGGGCGACCGAAAGCCGCCGGGCGAGACTGCGTTCCTGCCATGTCCTGGGTCCTGCTGACGTGATTGCCGTTTTTGTTATTTTTATATGGTCGTCAGTGAGAACGCGCTTCTGTCGAGCGCGGGTACATGCCGCGTTATCATGTTTTCGCGGGCGGCTGGAAGCCCCTAGGAGCCGATGCCCCTGTGGGTCAGCGTGCGGCCGGCCGGACGGCGCACAGGCATTCGGTGACGAATCCGGGCGCGAGGACCAGCGCCACCGGATAACCGCCCAGCCACGCGGCCCCGACGCTGGCCGTCGCCGCACCGACCAGCATGGCCCGCGCCCCCCGGCCGCGGGCCAGAATGAACAGCACCGCGCTGGCGCCGCACAAGGCAGCCGCGCAAAGCGCACGCACCGGATGACGCAGCAGGTCCGATCCCATCGCGCCGACCACATGGCCCAGCGCCGCCGCATGGTCGTCGCGGCCCGCCATGCCGAACAGGAGCGAGAACGGCAGGGTCAGCGCGCCGAAGACGTCGCGTAACAGGACGAACAACCCACCGATCAGCGGCGCCGTCATCAGGACCGCGATGGCGCAGCCCATGCTGGCGATGACGATCGCCTGCGCAATCCGGCCCGTGGAGACGGGCAGGTCGAACATGGTGCCGGAACCAGGCCGGATGTTTCGCCGATTATTTCTTCTTGATCCACCATTTCACGGGCTCGGGCTCGTCCTCAGGCTCTTCGACCCGGGCGACGGTCCTGCGCGTGCGGCGGAGGGGGGCAGGGCCGGGAGGAGCCGCAGGCGTCGTCGTCGCCCGGCTGCGGAGCTGGGCCAGTTCGGCCTCCAGCCTCGTCGTCTCGGCCTGGGCTGTCAGCAGGGCAGCCTTCAGCGTGTGGATTTCGTCGTCACGGTGTTCGATCTGCGACTTGGCTTCGGCCAGGATGATGTCGGCGTGACCGATGCGCGTTTCCAGCGAACGCAGGCTGGCGTGCGCGTCATGGCTGGCGCGTTCGGCATCCTCGCGCAGCTTCTGTTCGTGGCGGATCTGCTGGCGCAGGCGTTCGACCTCCCCGCCGTCGTCCGTCTGGACATGCAGCGTACGGGGGGTGGGGCGGGACATGGCGTGGTGCTCGACGCGAACCTCGCCATCCTGCACGAACTTTCGCCGCCGCTGCGCGGGATCGTGGGCGCGTGGCAGGCGCGTGGAGGCCGCCGGCGCGGGAGAGGGCGAGGCGGCGCCCCGTTTCGACCCCAGTCGCGACAGGGCCAGGCGCAAGGCCTGTTCGCTGACTTCGTCGCGGTTATCAGTATCGGCCTGTTCCGTCTCGCCGGAAAAGGGAAGCGATTCGTTATATACGGACACGGCAAGAACTCTCGAAAAATACGAAAGGACAAACGACTTCGGGTTTTGTCCCGGACTGAACATTACATTTGCATGTCAGCGTGTGTCGGTCTGGCTTTCAGCGGGGGCTCAGAATCGAAATGTATAATTGATTTTGTTTTGCATAGCCTCTTTCGGAAAGAAAATGCAAGGCCATTGTGCGGGAAATTCTTGGTTCAGTAGCTTTTATATGTTGAAACACGTACCCAAGCGCCCGCCGGGGCAGTGTCTTTGACATGTGAACGGGATATATCTGATCTGTCATTACAGCTTGGACAGGTTGGGCGTCGTGGGCTTTGTGTATTGAACGGCGCGCGCGTATGTCGGGTATTGCGCAAATGACGAAAAACGAAGAAACCGTTATCGGATGATCGAGGCAATGTTACGGCCTAAGTCATTCTTTTTCGTTAACCGTGATTCTATTCCTGACCCTGGGTTGTCATATGGTGATCGGCGTCCGATCGCTGCGCGGCAGACCCATATAGCAGGTTCACTTTTATGTGATATCTTGCCTGAATGCTTGCTCTGCCCGGGTGGCGGGGACACCACTATAGGGGTAGTTCGGTATTGCCCCGTCCATAGGCGCCACAAAAAGCGCGACGGCGGCTCTGGCCGGCTTTCTGACCGGACAGCCGATAATCAAGAAAACTAAAAAAGGAAAAACGTTCATCATGGCACAACATGCCCCCCTTACCGCGCCTACTGTCGCGCCCTCGTTCGCGGCGCCACCTGTTCCACTCGCGAAACCGTCGACTCGCATGAAGCAGGTCGGCGCACCGCGCGTTCTGGTCGTGATGGGGGTTTCGGGGTCGGGCAAATCCACCCTGGCGCAGCTTCTGGCCCGCCGGCTGGGCTGGCCGATCGTCGAGGGCGACGAACTGCACCCCGAGACGAATATCGCCAAGATGAGCGCCGGCATCCCCCTGACCGACGACGACCGTGCCCCGTGGCTGGAAAAGATCGCCGAGGTGGCACGGGTGTGGCTGTCCTCGGGCGGGTATGGGATCGTGACCTGTTCTTCCCTGAAGCGGCATTATCGCGAAGTCATATCGGGCGGGAATCCCGAGGTCGGCTTCGTCTATCTCAAGGGCCGGAAAGAAGACATCGCGCCGCGCCTGGGGCAGCGGACGGGCCATTTCATGCCGTCGACGATGCTGGACAGCCAGTTCGACGCGCTGGAGGAACCGGACGACGGCGAGGTGCTGCTGGAACTCGACGTGACGGCCGGCCGCAGCCGGCTGGTTGACGCAGCCTACGAGGCCCTGCGCGATCTGGCGCCCGAGGGCCATCCGCTGACGCGGGCCTGACCGGCGTCAGGGCGCCGCGCCGGGCAATGGCGCGGCCTCGGCGTGGACGTGGATGACGGCGATTTTGTCGGCATACATGCGGCGCCAGCCCGGCAGCGTATCCAGCAGGCCGACAAGGGGCGCGCCGGGCGGCAGGATCGTCCAGCGAATGCCATGGCGGGCGACGATCCGCGCGAAGGCGTCCCGGTCCGACATATCCATCGCCGCCTGGTAGGCGGTCATGAAAGCGGCGCCGTACATGTCGGCCCGGCCGTCGATGAACGGCCGGATGCCGCTGAAGATCAGATACCCGCCGAAGGCGTAGGAATTGAACACCGGCTGGCGGGCCAGATCGGCGGGCACGTGCAACAGGGCGGAAACCGGGGCGGACTGCCTGTCCCTCAGGACGAACGGATGAAACGTGCGGCCCATCGTCAGCAGGGCGAAGGCGATCGTGCCGGCGAAAAGACAGGGGCGTGCGGCACGGGGTACCGCACTGGTGGTGCTGTCATGCGTGACGGCCCGGCCCAGGGGCCGCGCCAGGATCAACGCACCGACGACCCCGGCCACCATCTGGTCGCGTTCATGACGAAGGGCGAGATACAGCAGGCCCATCAGGACCAGCAGCCGGATTGCCGGCACCCGGACGGTGCGTGTCATGGACACGTACAGTATCGCGAACAGCGCGTATTCCAGCGGCTGGATCGTGGCGAAATGCATGGGCTGCCATTCCCCGATGCCGGCGAGCTGCGGCATCCGCACCAGCCTGAACGGAAAGAGCAGCCCTTGCCGGCCGTTCGGCGTCACCAGGCTTGTCGCGGTTGACAGCAGGATGAACCGGCCCCAGTGCAGGGCTGTCGGGATGGGATCGGCCTCCGGATCAGTTCTTGAGTCGATCACCGCCTCGATCGCAAAGGGGATGGCCAGGGCCAGCCCGAAGGCGAAGCTGCCGTGCAGGTTCGCCCACAGCAGCATGACCGTCAGGACGGAAAGCGGCGGAGGCGCCGTTCCGCTCTCGCGTGCGCGTAGAAGAGCGATCGTCCAGGCAGCCAGGCAGGGCAGCGCCAGCAGGTGCGGGCGGGCCAGCAGGCTGGGGAAGGTGCAGGCCATGGCGAGCATGGTGGTGACGATCGCGGCCAATCCGCCGGCCCGGCGCGCGACGAAGGCGGCGACCATGCCGCAGGTCAGGGCAAAGGCCAGGCCGGTCAGGACCAGCACCCCGTCCCATCGGGCCACGTCGAAAGCGGCAGCCATCAGAAGCTCGGACAGCCATTCGTGCGCGACCCAGGGGTGCTGGGCGAAGGTGGCGGAAAACGGGTCGGCGTGCGGAACGGCCCTGTGATGCAGGATCCAGTTGCCTGCCGCGATATGCCAGAAACTGTCGCCGTCGTTCAGCAGTGCCGGGTGGAACAGGACGATGGCATAGGCGAGCAGGGCGCCGGAAACGACCAGGATGGGCGACAGGTTGCGCGTCGTCTTCGGGGCTGGAAGCGGAGCCGGCGGCTGGCGGGTGGCCGGCATGAACGGCCCGGCGTCGGGCCGAAAATCGTCAGGACACACGGGGGTGCATTAACGGCCCGGTTCCCACAGGACATCCTGGCGACCGTCATCGTTCAGGTGACGGGCCAGCACGAACAGATAGTCGGACAGCCGGTTCAGGCAGCGCAGGACCGACGGGCTGACTGCTGCCTCGCGCCGCAGCGCCAGGACACGGCGTTCGGCACGGCGGACCACGGTGCGGGCCAGGTGGGCGTGGGCCGCCCCCGCGCTGCCGGCGGGTAGCACGAAGCTGCGCAGTGGTTCCTGGCGGGCACGCAGGCGTTCGGTCGCGTCTTCCAGGGTGGCGACGGCGTCGTCTCCACCCCGGAAATTGTCGGCCTCGGCGTCCGGTTCGCCCGGTTCGGGAACGCACAGCACCCCGCCGATATCGAACAGCAGGGATTGCACGCGCGCCAGGCACGCGGCGTCGGGCGACGGTGGGCGGACATGCAGGCGCAGAACGCCGATCGTCGCGTTGGCCTCGTCGACCGCCCCCAGCGCCTCGATGCGGGGGCAGGTCTTGTCGACGCGCGTGCCGTCGCCCAGCGATGTCCGCCCGCCGTCGCCGCCGCGTGTGACGATCCGGTCGATTCTGATGCTCATAGGTCGTTCGTCGTCCGTTTCGTTACGATTGGCGCGGCGTGGGCCGTGCCGTCAGTGGGGGTGGCGCCGGCCCCGATGGGGGTGGGCGGGGGAACTCAGGTTCTTGGCGATGTTCAGGTGGGATTGCACTGCCGCCGCGGTCTCGGCAGCGTAGGATTTCAGGTCGGGGTCCGTGGTGTTCTGGGCCTCGGTCTGGAACAGGGGCAGGGCGTCGGTATGGCCCTGTACCTGCACGGCCAGGAAATCGCGGTCGAATTTGCGCCCGGTTTCGGCCTTCAGTTCGTCGATGGTCTTTTCCTCGTCGGTGCTGAGGTCGGTCGGCAGGGTCACGCCGTGCTGCGTCGCGATGGCGCTCAGCTTGTCCTGGTTGGCGCTATGGTCGGACACCAACTGGGTTGCGAACGCCTTGACCTTCGCATTGTGCGACCGGGTGTCGGCCAGGCGGGCGGTCGCGATTTCGAAGGTGTTCGTGGCGGATGCCTTTTCGACGAACGTGGCGTCGGCCTGGGCGAACGGCGGCGGCGGAGGGGGGGCGGGCGGGGCCTTCGGCGCCCCGGCGCAGGCCGCCAGGGGCAGGACCGATGCGGCGAAGAGCCAGCGTGCGTATGTCTTCATGAACGCGATTCCAGTCAGAATGGCCCGGTAGGGGGAGGTGGATGAACCGCTACCGAACGTTTTGGAGCATCGCTGGTTTTGCCGGGCCCGGCAATGCGCGGGCCGGCCGTGCAACCGTCACGTGTCGCGCAGTTCCTCGACGCAGGTGACCAGCCGGCGGCGGATGCCTGGTTCCAGGGCCGAATGACCCGCATCGGGCACCATCGCCAGGTTGGCCTGGGGCCAGTGGCGCGCCAGTTCCCATGCCGACTGGCTGGGGCAGACCATATCGTACCGCCCCTGGACGATGCGGCCGGGGATGTGGGCGATCCGCGACATGCCCGCCAGCAACCCCTCGGGCGGCAGGAACAGGCCGTGGCGGAAATAATGGGCCTCGATCCGGGCCAGGCCGACGACGGCGCGGTCATGGGCGAATCCCGCGACGGCGGCCGGGGCGGGGATCAGGGTGGAACATGTGCCCTCGTACGCCGACCAGGCCCGGGCCGCCGGCAGGTGGACGTGCGGGTCGGGGTCGAACAGCAGGCGCATATAGGCGGCCAGCGGATCGTGCCGGTCGTGGACCGGCAGGTGCGACAGGAAGGCGTCGTGCGCGTCGGGGAAGACATTGGCCAACCCGTGGAAAAACCAGTCGAGTTCCCGCGCTCGCCCCAGGAAAATGCCGCGCAGGACCATCGCCCGCACCCGTTGGGGGTAGGTCTGCGCATACATGAGGGCAAGGGTCGACCCCCATGACCCGCCGAACAGCATCCAGTCGTCGATTCCCAGGAAACGGCGCAGGGTTTCTATGTCACCCACCAGATGGGGGGTCGTGTTGGCGGTGACCGACGCGTGGGGGCGCGATCGCCCCGCGCCGCGCTGGTCGAACAGGATCACGCGCCAGAAGGCGGGGTCGAAGAAGCGCCGGTGCACAGCCCCGGCCCCGGCCCCCGGCCCGCCATGCAGGAACAGCACGGGCCGGCCCCTGGGGTTGCCTGCCTGCTCCCAGTACACTTCATGTCCATCGCCGACGGACAGGTATCCGCTTTCGTAGGGCGCGATGTCGGGGAACAGATCATGGCGTGGCATGGGGCGACTATACGTCAACCGGGCGGCGCGGCTACACTGTGGCGCATCATGACGCTTCTGCCTGTTTTTCCCTTTTCTCCGCCCCGGTCCGCCCGGTCGTTCCAGGCTGCCGGCGGTCTGGCCGGGTTACTGTCGGCCGCCGGCGGCGCGCTGGCGGCGCACCTGCCCGACCCGGCCTTCGCCCCCGGTGGCCGCACCCTGGCGCGCGAGGCCGTGCAGATGGGCATGTGGCACGCGCTGGCGCTGCTGGCGGTGGGCGTGCTGCTGGCCCAGCGCGGACGGCGCATCCTGCTGCTGCTGTCGGGGTTCGGATTCGGGGCGGGGACCGTCCTGTTCTGCGGGGCGGTGGCCTGGACCGGGGTGACGGGCGTTCATCTCGGACCCATGGCCCCGATCGGCGGCAGCACGCTGATGCTGGCATGGCTGCTGCTGGCCGTGGACGCGATGCGCGCCTGACCGCATGACGACGATACCCTCATCGGAACAGCCGGGCGCATCGCCGCTCGTGCTGCCGCACCCCGTCCGCGCCGCCTATCTGGCGGCCGAGGGATTCGAAGCCCCCCTGACCGAGGAATTGCGCCGCAAGGGTGTCGCGCCGATGGGCTGGCACGGACGGCTGGCGCTGTCCTCGACCTCGCCGGTTGCTGCGGTCTGGGCGCTGGATACCTGGCTGGAGCCCGAACTGCACCCCGTGCCGTCGATCGGCGCCGCCGCCGCGCTGCTGCGTGCCCGGCAGCGGAACTGGGCCTGCCATGCGGTCGCCCATCATCGCCGGGCGGCGCTGATCGAGGCGCGGCTGCCGCCGGTGCGTGCGCGGCCGCTGGTGTTTCCGGCGGCGGCGCCGACGGGGCACCTGGGGGCGTGGACACTGCTCGCCCCCGACATGATGTTGCTGTCGACGCGCAAGACGTCGCCCTTCGTCAACGGCACGGTCCAGTTCATCGAGGACCGGGTGGGGCCGCCGTCACGGGCCTATCTGAAGCTGTGGGAGGCCTGCGCCCGGCTGGGCGTCTGGCCATGCCCGGGTGAGTCCTGCGTCGATCTGGGCGCGTCGCCGGGTGGCTGGACATGGGCGATCGCGCAGTGCGGGGCAGGGGTCACGGCGGTGGATCGTGCCGACCTCGACCCCCGTGTCGCCGCGATGCCGGGGGTGGCGGCCCGGCGGGACAGCGCCTTCGGGATCGAGCCGG
The DNA here is from genome assembly GCF_014174355.1 of Gluconacetobacter azotocaptans. Taxonomy (GTDB): domain Bacteria; phylum Pseudomonadota; class Alphaproteobacteria; order Acetobacterales; family Acetobacteraceae; genus Gluconacetobacter; species Gluconacetobacter azotocaptans. The sequence continues at coordinate 15,388 of NZ_JABEQF010000007.1, read as the reverse complement.
CCGATCTGGGGCCGGTCGACTGGATGTTTTCCGATATCATCGCCTATCCGCCGCGCCTGCTGGCGCTGGCGCGGCGCTGGGTCGCGGCCGGGACCGCCCGTCGCATCGTGATGACCATCAAGTTCCAGGGCGGAACCGACCACGAGACCGCCGAGGCGTTCGCGGCGATCCCGGGCGGCCACGTGCTGCATCTGTGGCACAACAAGCACGAGCTGACATTCTTCTGGGAGCGCGATCCGTCCTAACTCCGGCGGTCCCGGACGCGGTCCACGCACCACTCGCCGGCCTGGACGATCGGAAGCGCCAGCAGGAAGCAGGCGACGGCGACGCCCATCAGGATCAGGCGTTCGCGCGATAGCGCGTCCGACGCACCGGCCAGGCTGTACAGGCTGCTCCACAGCCGGGTTCCGGCAATCCGGTCGACCCAGCCGGCCACGGCGGCGCTGAAGCGCAGGCTGGCCATCAGCGCGCCCGTCACGGTGACAAGGGCCAGGGTCTTGATCAGGGTGCGTGCGACGCTGGGCTGCGGGGCCACTGTCATGCGGGGGATGAATCCTTCTTCGTGTCGGGCGCGCGTTCGCCGGAATGAGGGCCTGTATGGCGACCCTTGCCTATGGTCCATGTTAACGCGACATTATGCCTCGTTCACCCTTCGTCATCGGATCCTGGTCATGATGCCCCTGCGTCGCCTTCTGCCCCTGTCCGCCCTGCTGGGCCTTGCCATGGCCCTGCCGGCGCGGGCCGCCGTGCCGCCGATGCCGGTGCCCCAGGTCGGGCAGGCCACGCCGACCGCCGTTGCCGCCCCCTACGGCCCGCCCGCCGACGCCCAGGCGCAGGTCGCGGCCGCCTTTCGCGCTGCGCAGGCCAGCGGGAAGAACGTGCTGCTGGATTTCGGGGGGAACTGGTGCCCCGATTGCCGCCTGATGGCCGGCGTGCTGCGCCTGCCGCAGGTCGCGCCGTGGATCGATTCGCGTTTCGTCACGGTGGCGATCAATGTCGGGCGTATCGACACCAATCTGGATATCGCGCAGCGCTATGGCGTGACGATCAAGGCCGTGCCGACCGTCCTGGTCGTCACGCCGCAGGGCCGGTTGCTGAACCCCGACGGGGCGCTGGCGCTGGGCGACGCACGGCATATGTCGGCGCAGGCGGTGGTGGACCTGCTGGTCGAATGGGACGCGCGATAACGCGCGTCCACCCTCCGCCAGGGTCTCGCCGTCAACGCATCTGCAGGACGCGTTCGGCCTCCTGCACGATGTCGGCCAAGGTGCCCGGCTCGAACGGGCTGGCCAGGCCGGCGGCGGCGACCAGTCCGGTGAAGGGCTGCGAGCCGCCCAGCGCGCACAGGTCGGTATAGACCGCCATCGCCCCAGCGTGGTCGGTACGGCTGCGCAGCCAGAACTGCATCGCGCAGCACAGCGCCAGCGTATAGTCGATGTAATAGAAGGGCGAGCGGTAGATATGGCCCTGCGCCTGCCACCGGCCCCCCTTGGACGGCCAGGCGAGGTCGCCGTAGTCCCGCCAGGGCAGATAGAGTTTTTCCAGCCGTTGCCACGTCGCATGGCGTTCGTCCGGCGTCATGTCCGGCCTGGCGTAGATCTCGTGCTGGAAGTGATCGACGCATGCGCCGTAGGGCAGGAAGGACAGCGACCCGATCAGGTGCATGCGGCGGAAGCGGTCGGCCAGCCCGTCCTCGACCATCAGGTCCATCTGCGGCCAGGTCAGGAATTCCAGCGCCATCGAATTGATCTCGGCCGCGTCCATCGTCGGCCAGAGCAGGTCGATGCCCGGCAGGTCCCGGCTTTTCCAGTTCTGGTAGGCGTGCCCCATTTCGTGGGTGAAGACGTTGATGTCGTGCTGCGTGCCGTTGAAATTGGCGAAGATGAACGGCATGCCCATGCTGGGGAACGCGGTGCAGAACCCGCCGCCGGCCTTGCCCGCGCGATTGCGCAGGTCGAGGAACCCGCCCTCGGCCATCTGGCGGTAGAATCCGCCCAGATCGCCGCCCAGCCGGTCGAACATGGTCTGGGCGCGCGCGACCAGCACATCGTGATCGCCGACGGGTCTGGGGTTGCCCAACGGGTCGATCAGCGGTTCGTCCCAGGCGCGCAGCCGGTCCCAGTTCATGGTCAGGCGCCGGTTTTCCAGGATGGCCTGCACCAGCGGCACGACATGATTCAGCACGTCGTCGCGGAAGCGGGCGACTTCGGCCGGGCCGTAATCGACCCGGCGCATCCGCCGGTAGCCCAGCGGGGTATAGCTGTCATAGCCCAGTGTCGTCGCCATGCCGTGGCGGACATGGACCAGCCGGTCGTACAGCGAATCGAGTTCCGCCCCGTGCTGGGCGAAGAACGCCCAGCGCGCCTGTTCGGCCTCGTGCCGGGTGGCGCGGTCCAGGCTTTCGGCGAACGGCGCCAGCCCCGACAGGTTGACCGTCTGTCCCGCGACGGTCACGCGGGCCGAGGCCAGCAGGGCGGTGTATTCGCCGCCCAGCCGGGCTTCTTCCTCCAGCGCGTCGCGGATGCGCGGGTCGAAGGTCGTGATGTCGGTTTCCCACAGCTTGACGGCGTGGGTGCCGATGGCCGCCGTCAGGCCGGGCCGGTCGGGATCGTCCAGCAGGCGGCGCTTGATCGCGACCTCGTGCCCGGTGACCAGGGGCGTCAGGCTGTCGGCCAGGTCGCGGTCGGCCTTTGCCTTTGGATCGGTCGTATCCTGCGCGAACCGCAGCGCGACCAGCGACGCCCAACTGTCGTAGGCGCGGCGTTGGGTGTCGAACAGGGCCAGGGCATCGCCCCGCCGGCCGTCGTCCAGCAGGGCCGTGACGCGGGCGAAGGCGGTGGCCAGGCTGTCGGCCGTGGGCGACGGGAAATCGAGGTCTTCGAACTGGATGGACATGCCCCGATCATCGCATCGCCGGGTCAGGCCGTCCATCATCGTCTTTGACCCGCAAGGGGGTGTTCAGTCCTGCCGGGCCGATGCCGCGATCTCGAACGAGCGCAGGCGCGCCGTCTGGTCGTGGATGGCGCCGACGATCATCAGTTCGTCCGGGCGATGCCGGGCGATGAAGGCGTGGATGCCCGCGCGCGCGGCCGCCGGCCCGCCCACCACCGAACACGCCAGCGCCCGGTCGATGCCTGCCTGTTCAGCCGGCGTCCACAACCCTTCGATCGAGGCGACAGGGGGCGGAAACTGCCCCGGCATGCCCCGGCGCAGGGCCACGAACTGCTGCTGGTGCGAGGTGAACAGCAGGCGCGCCGCGTCGTCGCTGTCGGCCGCCACCACGTTCAGCGCCAGCATGACATAGGGCGCGTCCAGATGCCGGGACGGGGTGAAGCGCTGGCGATACAGGGCCACCGCTTCCTCCATCTGGTCGGGCGCGAAATGCGAGGCGAAGGAGAAGGGCAGGCCCAGCGACGCCGCCAGGTGCGCCGAGAACAGCGAGGACCCCAGCAGCCAGACCGGAATATCCAGCCCGGCGCCCGGCACCGCGCGCACCCGTTGGCCGGGGGCGGGCGGGTCGAAATAATGCAGCAGTTCCACCACGTCCTGCGGAAAGCGGTCGGCACTGGCCGGGTCGCGGCGCAGGGCGCGCATCGTCTCCTGGTCCGATCCAGGCGCGCGGCCCAGCCCCAGGTCGATGCGGCCGGGGAACAGGCTTTCCAGCGTGCCGAACTGCTCGGCGATCGCCAGCGGCGCGTGGTTGGGCAGCATGATCCCGCCCGAGCCCACCCGGATGGTGCGCGTCCCCGCCGCAAGGTGCCCGATCAGCACCGCCGTCGCGGCCGAGGCGATGGCCGGCATGGAGTGATGTTCCGCCACCCAGTAGCGGTTGAAGCCCAGAGCCTCGGCATGCCGGGCCAGGGCCAGGCTGTTGCGGAACGCCGTGGCGGCATCGCTGCCTCGGACGATAAGCGACAGGTCGAGCACCGAGAAGGGAATCACCGGATCAGTCCTTTGCCAGTTCTTGCGCGATGTCTTGCGCGATCACCCGCGCCGTATGCTGCGGCCGAACCAGATACATATGGCAACGAACACTCCGAAGCCCAGCAGTGCAGGCATCATGCCGGCTTCCGCCGGCAGGATGGACAGCGTGTCGTCCCGTCCCGTCGCCCCGGCGATCGCGGCCAGCAGCACGCCGGTCAGGCTTTCGCCGACGATGAAGCCCGAGGCCAGCATGGTGCCGGCTCCGGTTTCGGCATGGGTGCTGCGGCCGCCTTGCGGCTGCCGGGTGCAGGCCCATCCCAGCACGGCGCCGATCGCCAGCGTCACGCTGACGGCGGGGGGCAGGTACAGGCCGATGCCGACCGCCAGCGGCGGCAGGGCACCCCCGCGCCGGCGCAGCAGCAGGTCGGTCGCGATCAGGGCAATGCCCAGCCCGACCCCCAGCAGGATCATCGTCCAGTCCAGGTGATGCAGGAAGATGCCGGTCGTCAGCGTCACCAGCAGGGCGGGCTGCGGCGCGGCCAGGGCGTGGCTGGCATCCATGCCGGGGCGCGGCATCGCGCCGACGAAGCCGTAGGCCTGGTACAGCAGTTCCAGCACCGGCGGGATGACGATGGCGCCGCTGGCGCAGCCGACCAGCAGGGCGGCCTGCTGCCGCCAGGGGGACGCGCCCACCAGTTGCCCGGTCTTCAGATCCTGCAGATTGTCATTGGAAATGGCTGTCGATGCGACGATCGCCGACAGCAGGAACAGGGCGAAGGCGATGGCCAGGTGATGGTTGTTCGCCGCCATTTCGGCCGGCAGCAGGCCTAGCCCCTCCAGCAGCAGCAGGAACGAGGCGATCATGACCGTCGCGATGATGGCGATACCCGACAGCGGCGACGAGGACGACCCCACGATCCCGGCCATGTAGCCGCAGGCGGCCGCCACCAGGAAGCCGAACAGCGCGCAGAACGCGACGGCGGCCAGCGCCGCCGTGACGATGGCATGGCCGTTCGTCGCCGCCGGCATCTGGAAGACGATGAACAGGCCAAACAGCACCAGCAACAGCACCCCCGCCAGCAGGCCCAGCGTGCGGGGCGCCAGGTCGCGGTCGTCGCCTGCGTCGCCGATCGCCGCCCCGGCGCGAAGCATGTCGCGGATACCGGCAGCCACCGGGCGGGCCAGCACCGCCAGCGTCCAGACGGCCGCGATCGAGATCGTGCCCGCGCCCAGGAAGCGGACCTTCTGCGCCCACAGCGCGGTGGCGAAATCCGCCGGCGCCAGGTGCGAGGGGTTGGGCAGGATGGTGGTGAGGACCGGGACGGCCACACCCCATGCGATGATGGCGCCCAGCAGCATGGCGATGCCGCCGGCGATGCCGACCAGATAGCCCGCCCCCAGCAGCGCCAGCGAAAAACCGGTCGAGGCCCTGAAGATGGCGCCGCCCCATGTCGCCGTCATGGCGGCCCCGTCGGCCAGCAGGCGCAACCCGCCCGTGGCCAGCGTCACCACCGCAGACACCAGGCCGCCGGTCAGCAGGGCCTTCAGGCTGTCGGGGTCGCCGGTCTCGGACCCGGCCTTGAGGATTTCGGCCGCCGCCACGCCCTCGGGGTAGGGCAGGGAACTGTGCGTCACCATCGCGCGGCGCAGCGGGACCGTGAACAGGACCCCCGTCATTCCTCCGGCCATCGAAAGCAGCATCGTCTCCAGATACGGGAAATGCTGCCAGTAGCCGATCATGACCAGGCACGGGAACGAGATGAACACGCATGACAGCGTGCCCGCCGCCGAGGCCTGGGTCTGGACCAGATTGTTTTCCAAGATCGTCGCGCCGCCCATCATGCGCAGGACGGACATCGAAATCACCGCCGCCGGGATCGAGGATGCGACCGTCAGGCCGATCTTCAGGCCCAGATAGATGTTCGAGGCCGTGAAGACCACGGTGATGAGGGCGCCCAGGATCAGGCCCCGAATCGTCATTTCCCGCTGGGATGCAGGGGAGGAGGGAGAGGTGGATGTCATATTCGTCATGATGTCGCCGTATCGTTCGCCGGTACCCTAGACCATCGTTGGACGTCGGTCAGCGGTCGTCGTTCCGGCCCCGAGACGTGATTGTTTTCTGCCTGTCGACCGGTTGTGCCAGCGGGCGGGGAACCGGAGCGACTAAATCACGTACAACAAATGTTCAATTTATGTTGCGCATTTTGATGGTGCAATTGACAACCGATTCGATGTGGTGTTGATTTCAAAAATAAACTTTTTATACGGTGAAATATCATATCACCGAGCCGGCGTGGGTAGGGTGGGCGGTTTCACCAGTCATGCGTCGGCCTGAAGGGATCGGTTTGGGATGCGTTTTCGTGCGCGGTTGCGGGATGCCATGCTTCTGACAACCATTATGAGCAGTGTTGCCGTGCCCGAAGCGGCCATGGCATCGCCGCAGGATGACGAGATCCGCGCATTGCGCCGCGAAATGGCCGAGATGCGGCGCGACATGCTGGGCGAGATCGGGCAGTTGCGCGCGCGCGTCGCCCGGGCCGAGGGCAATGCCCGCACGGCGCATGCGCACACGCCCGCCGCGCAGGACGTGCGTCACGCCCAGGCCCGGCCCCAGCACCAGCCCTGGACCGGCCCCCTGCCCACGATCGGCGAGCCCCAGGGCGCCGGCCCGCACCGTCTGCGATCCGACGCCGACTCACGCCTGGCCGCGCTGGAAGGATCGATAGCCTCGTGGGAGGAATTCAAGGCCGCGACCAAGAAGGACGAAAGCGTTCATATCGGCGGCATCCGCATCGGTTTCCCGTCCGGCCGCCCCACCATCTCGTCGGATGACGGGGTATACAGCTTCTCGGTCGGCCTGCTGGCGCAGGAGGATATCGGCGGCTTTATGGGGGCCGGCCCGAAAGCCGGCGAGGCCAGGGGTAATTTCAACAACTTTACCCAGAATGCGCGCCGGCTGCGTCTGTACTTCACCTGGCGGTACAAGGACTGGGTGGCCAACGTCACCCCCGATTTCGGCTCCAGTTCGGTCGACGGGTCGGTGGGACTGTTCGAGGCCAACCTGAACTATACCGGGCTGCGCAACACGACGCTGACCGCCGGTTATTTCCAGCCGCGCATGGAAGAGGAAAGCGCCGAGCGTTCCGGCGCGTTCGAATTCCTCGAACGTCCGACGATCGTCGACCTGGTGCGCAATCTGGCCGGCGGCGTCGCGCGCTTCAGCGTCGGGGGCGAGCATTACGAAAAGCGCTGGCTCGCGGCGGCCTATTTCACCGGACAGAAGTTCGGCGACCGGTCGAAGGACACGACGATCACCGACAGCCAGACCGGCGGGGTGGTGCGCGTCGCCGGGCGCCCCTATGTCAGCAAAGACATCGACGTCCATGTCGGCGCGGGCGCGACAAGCGCCTTCAAGGTCAACGAGAATTCGAAGGGGCGCAGCTATACCTTCAGCGACAATGTCGAAATCCCGCTGGGCGAGACGTCGCTGCTGACATCGGGCGCCCTGACCAACGTCTCGCAGATCTGGGCCGCCGGTCCGCAGCTGGGCTTCCGGTGGCGGCGCTTCCTGCTGAAGGGCGAATATTACCATATCGGCGTGCAGCGCAGTCATGATGCCGGCGCTTCCCCGCTGCCGTCTCTGGGTTTCGACGGCTGGTATGTCGCGGCCAACTATACCCTGTTCGGCAAGCCGCGCGTCTATAACTCCAAGATCGCCGCCTTCACGACGCCCGGCGTCGAGTACGATTTCGATCCGCTGCACGATCATTGGGGCGCGTTGGAACTCAACGGCCGCTGGAGCGTGACGGACCTGGACGATGTCGCGGGCCAGGGTGGAACGGGAATCAACGGCAACCAGCAGACGGTCTGGCAGGGCGGGCTGAACTGGTACCCGAACCCGCATGTGAAGTTCATGCTGGATTACGACCATTTCATCGTCAGCCGTTCGAAAGGCGTCTCGGGCGGCGTCAATGTCTTCGGGCGGACCGGCAATGCCGTCGCGGGCCGGATCCAGGCGGCCTTCTGATCTTTCCGGCGTCTTCAACCGGACCCTCGGGCGTGGTGTGACCGGACCGGTCACGCACGTGCCGAGCCTTTGTCTCAACGCACCTCGTTTCGCGATCGAGTCTCCTGCCGCATCGCGATCGGCTTGCAACAGGGTGGTATCATGACCAACACGCCTTTCTCTTCGTCGCGCCGGACGTTTCTTGCCGGCGCCGCGGTCGCGGGTGCGGCCTCCATCGTGGGGTTGCGGCCCCGGGCGGCCCAGGCGGCGGACACGCTGCTGAACGTGTCGTACGATCCGACGCGCGAGCTTTATGCCGACATCAACCGCGCCTTCGCCGCGTCATGGGCGAAAAGCCACAATGGCGCCGCGGTTGCGGTCCGGACGTCGAACGGCGGGTCCGGCGCCCAGTCGCGCGCGGTGCTGGAGGGGGCGCCGGCGGATGTGGTCACGCTGGGGCTGGCCTATGACATCGACGTGCTGGCCACGCACGGGCTTCTGGCGGCGGACTGGCAGAAGCGCCTGCCGCATAATTCCACGCCCTATACCAGCACGATCGTCTTCCTGGTCCGCAAGGGCAACCCCAAGGGGATTCATGACTGGCCCGACCTGATCCGCGACGGGGTGCAGGTCATCACCCCCAACCCCAAGACTTCGGGCGGCGCGCGCTGGAACTATCTGGCGGCGTGGGGCTGGGCGGTGAACCAGCCTGGCGGGTCCGAGACCTCGGCCCGCGCCTATCTGAAATCGCTGTTCGCCCATGTGCCGGTGCTGGACACCGGCGCGCGCGGCGCGACCAACAGTTTCGTGCAGCGCGGCCTGGGTGACGTGCTACTGGCATGGGAGGACGAGGCCCTGCTGGCGGCGCGGGATATCGGGCCGGATTCGTTCGATATCGTCGTGCCGCCCCAGACCATCCTGGCCGAACCGCCGGTGGCGGTGGTGGACCGCAACGCCACTGCCCACGGCACCACCGAGGTGGCGCGTGCCTATCTGGAATTCCTGTTCACCCCCGAAGGCCAGCGGATCGGGGCGAAGCATTATTTCCGGCCTGTGGACCCGGCGATCCTGGCCGGGACCGGCGACCTGTTCCCCAAGGTCAAGACGTTCGACATCGCCAGCCTGGGGGGATGGACGGTGGTGCAGAAGGCCCATTTTGCCGACGGCGGGGTATTCGACAGCATTTACGTCAAATAACGGCGTCGAATAACGGGGCCGGATAACAGGCCGGCCCCCCGCGGCGGCCCCGGAGGGGGCCGGGCGAACCCGTCAGAGCGGGTGGAACGACGGCGTGATCAGGTGGCTGCGATTGTAGGCCAGCTGGTCCGGCGTCAGCTGGAATCCGACCTCGATATGGTAGCCGTCGATCGTGACGCGATGGGACACCGGCAGGTCGATGGGGACGATGCGCGTGTGCGTCAGCATGTGCGTCACGTTCGGCGGAAATGTAACGGTTTCCACGAACTGCTTCTTGCTCTTGATCTCGCCATCATAGACGACGGCGATGAAATACGGGATTTCGACGCTCCGGCCCTTCGTCGCCGGGCCGCGCGTGACGTCCATGCCCATGCTGATATTGGTGGTGATCGACCGCGCCCGGCCCTTGCCGCCGCGGCTGCCCTGCTGGCAGTTGCCGGTGACGCGGGTCAGGCCGACGCGCGTCGTCATGTGGGCGATGTCGTGCGCATCGCCGGCATAGGCCACCAGGTCCGCGGCCTCGCCCGGGACCTCGACGACCGGGCAGGCCGGCGCGAACGCGTTCGGATCGTCCATCTGGCAGGCCGAGGGCAGGAGGGCGAGCGACAGGAGCGCCAATCGGAGCGCCACTCCACGAAAGGCGACGGGACGGCAGAGGCGGCGCAGGCCGTTCGGGATGGCGATGGTCATGCTGGGTTCCGGGGTCTCGTTCTCGGTCATGGTGGCGCGGCTCCGCCGATGGACGGATTTCTTGTGTGGCTCCGGCCGGACGGGTAAGTCCAAATGCACCAGGGTCGCAGGAAAATGGCTTGCGCCATGGTCCCGGTTTGCGTAGGGCCGGACCAGCACCAGGATGCGCGGCCGGCCGGTAAGCTGCCCCCGGCTCGTATCCTATACCGCCCGCCGGACGTTTGGGGAACACCATGCCCGACCAGATGATTCAGACACCCGATTCCGTCCCTGTCGATGCGTCGATCCGCTCGCTGAAGGTCCTGCTGGCCGGCCCGCGCGGGTTCTGCGCCGGCGTGGACCGCGCCATCCGGGTGGTCGAGGAAGCCATCCGCCGCTATGGCGCGCCGGTCTACGTCCGGCACGAGATCGTGCATAACCGCACCGTCGTCGAGGAACTGGAGGCCCAGGGCGCCATCTTCGTCGAGGAACTGGACGAGGTTCCGCCCGACGGCCATGTGGTCTTTTCCGCGCATGGCGTGCCCAAGACCGTCCCGGCCGAGGCCGAGCGCCGCAACCTTCTGTATCTGGATGCGACCTGCCCGCTGGTGTCCAAGGTCCATCGCGAGGCCGAGCGTCATTTCGCCGATGGCGGGCCCGACAGCCGCCACATCCTGATGATCGGCCATGCCGGCCACCCCGAGGTCGTCGGCACGATGGGCCAGCTTCCGGCCGGCGCGGTGACCCTGATCAACGATGCCGAGGAGGCCCGCACCGTCCAGCCGGCGGACCCGTCGCGCCTGGCCTTCATCACCCAGACCACGCTGTCGGTCGACGACACGGCCGAGATCGTGGACATCCTGCGCAGCCGTTTCCCCCTGATCGAGGGGCCGAAGCGCGAGGACATCTGCTACGCCACCACCAACCGGCAGGAAGCGGTGAAGGCCATCGCCCCGGGATGCGACCTGGTGATCGTGATCGGTTCGCCCAATTCCTCGAACTCGCAGCGCCTGCGCGAGGTGGCGGAACGTTCCGGTGCGCCGCGCGCCCTGCTGGTGCCGCGCCTGAGCGACCTGGACTGGTCCGTGCTGGACGGCGTGAACACGCTGGGCATCACCGCCGGCGCCTCGGCGCCCGAGGCGCTGGTGCAGGAAATGGTGGCGGCCCTGGCCAAGCGCTACACGCTTGAAATCGAGGAACGGACCGTCAAGGAAGAAAACGTGACGTTCCGCCTGCCGGCCCCCCTGGGCTGAGCCGACCCCTTATCGATGGCCGTCTACACGGATGTTTCGGACGGGGCGCTGCGCGCGTTCCTGTCCGAGTACCAGATCGGTGACCTCACGGCGTTCCGGGGGATCGCCGAAGGGGTGGAAAACAGCAATTTCGTCCTGCGCACGACGGGCGGCGATTTTATCCTGACGCTGTACGAGCGTCGGGTCGATCCCGGCGACCTGCCGTGGTTCCTGGGGCTGATGGGCTATCTGTCGGATCATGGCCTGTCCTGCCCGCGTCCGGTGCCGGCGCGCGACGGGGCGGCGCTGCGTACCCTGGCCGGCCGTCCGGCGGCGGTGACGACCTTCCTGTCGGGCGTCTGGCCCCGGCAGGTCCTGCCTGCCCATTGTGCGCCCGTGGGGGCGGCCCTGGCGACGCTGCACGCCGCGGGACGGGGCTATGACGCGGTGCGTCCCAACGCGCTGGGGCCTGCTGCGTGGCCCGCGCTGGTGGCGGCCTGCCGGGCCGACGGGGACTCGTTCCAGCCCGGGCTGATGGCGGAACTGGACGCGGCGCTGGCCGACATCCTACCGGCATGGCCGGGGCAGGGCGGGCATGCCGACCTGCCGCGCGGGCAGATCCATGCCGATCTGTTCCCGGACAATGTTTTCTTCCTGGATGGCGGGGTCTCGGGGATCATCGATTTCTATTTCGCCTGCACCGATCTCCTGGCCTACGACATCGCGATCTGCCTGAATGCCTGGTGCTTCGATGCCGACGGGTCGTTCGACGTCGCGAAGTCGCGTGCGCTGATCGCCGGATACGAAAGCGTGCGTCCCCTGTCCGCGGCCGAACGCCGGGCGCTGCCGGTGCTGGCCTCGGGGGCCGCGCTGCGTTTCCTGCTGACCCGGCTGTACGACTGGCTGAATACGCCGGCGGGGGCGATGGTCACCCGCAAGGACCCGCTGGATTATCTGCGCCGCCTGCGGTTCCACCGCGCGGTGCGGGACGGGGGGGCGGCTTATGGCCTCTGATCCTGACCGGCCGGTCGAGGCCGATGCGGAAACGGATCTCGGGCTTGTCGAAATCTGGACCGACGGTGGTTGCAAGCCCAACCCGGGGCCGGGCGGCTGGGCGGCCCTGCTGGTCTTTCGCGGGCAGGAACGCGAGATCTCGGGCGGGGCGGCCGAGACGACCAACAACCGCATGGAACTGACGGCGGCCGCCGAGGCGCTGGAGGCGCTGAAGCGCCCGTGCCGCGTGGTGCTGCATACCGACAGCGAATATGTCCGCAACGGCATCACGCGCTGGCATACCGGCTGGGTGCGCCGGAACTGGCGCAATGCCTCGGGCGATCCGGTCGCCAACATGGACCTGTGGCGGCGCCTGCTGGATGTCAGCGCCCGGCACGAGGTAAGCTGGCGGTGGGTGCGCGGCCATTCGGGCGACGAGAACAACGAGCGTGTCGACCGGCTTGCCACCGCCGCGCGCGATGCACTGGGGATCGCCTACCCGGTTCGCGGCCGGTGACCCAGGCCCGCCCGGCGGCCCCCCCGGCGATCCGGCTGGAGGGGCTGGGTCTGTCCTATGCGGGAAGCCCGGTGTTCGAGGGGCTGGATTTCACCTTTTCCGCCGGGACGTTCAGCGTCCTGCTCGGCCCCAGCGGCGTGGGCAAGACCAGCCTGCTGCGCTCGATCGCGCTGCTGGACCGGCCCACGGCGGGGCGTGTGATGGCAGACGACGGGGCCTCGCTGGCCGGGCGCATCGCCTGGATGGGGCAGCAGGATCTGCTGCTGCCGTGGGCGCGGGTCATCGACAATGTGACGATGGGTGCGCGCCTGCGCGGCGAGCCCATTGCGCGCGGCCGGGCCGAGGCCCTGCTGCGCCGGGTGGGGCTGGGCGACCGCCTCGCGGCCCTGCCGTCGGAACTGTCGGGCGGCATGCGCCAGCGGGTGGCCCTGGCCCGCACGCTGTACGAGGATCGTCCCGTCGTGCTGATGGACGAACCCTTTTCCGCGCTGGACAGCGTGACGCGGGCCCGCATGCAGGACCTGGCCGCCGACATGCTGCGGGGCCGGACCGTGGTGCTGATTACCCATGATCCGCTGGAGGCCTGCCGGCTGGGGCAGGTGATCCTGCTGCTGGCGGGATCGCCGGCCCGCCTGTCGTCGGTCCCGGCGCCCGATGGCGCCACGCCGCGCCCGGCGGACGATCCCGGCGTGTTGCGCGGGCAGGGGCACCTGATGCGGCGGTTGCTGGACGGGGTCGCCGCGTGACCGCGCGGCGGGTCGCGGCCCGGACGGTGCGTCCGCTGGTCACGCTGGCCGGGCTGGCGGCCCTGTGGTGGGGGGTAGCGCGCCTGGGTGGTGTGCCGCCTTACCTGCTGCCGGCACCGGACGCGGTGGTGCGCACGATGTGGATGCAGCGGGGGCTTCTGGCGGATGCGGCCGGCACGACATTGCTGGAAACCGTCCTGGGGCTGGGCCTGGGCATGCTCGGCGGGGCTGCGCTGGCGCTGGCGATGACCGCCTCGGGGGTCATCCGGCGCTGGATGATGCCGCTGGTGCTGCTCAGCCAGGCAGTGCCGGTCTTCGCGCTGGCGCCGCTGCTGGTGCTGTGGTTCGGGTTCGGAATCGCGTCGAAGGTGGTGATGGCGGTGCTGGTGATCTTCTTTCCGATCACCTCGTCGTTCTTCGACGGCCTGCGGCGGACGCCGCCGGACTGGCTGGATCTGGCGCGCACGATGGGGGCCGCGCCGTGGCGGGTGCTGGTGCATGTCCGCCTGCCGGCGGCCCTGCCGGCCTTCGGGTCGGGCCTGCGGGTGGCGACGGCGATCGCGCCGATCGGGGCGGTGGTCGGGGAATGGGTCGGCGCCTCGTCGGGCCTGGGGTTCCTGATGCAGACGGCCAATACGCGATTCGAGACCGACCTGATGTTCGCCGCCCTGCTGGTGCTGGCGACGATGACGATACTGCTGTGGTGGGGCGTGGACCGGCTGCTGGCGCGGCTGCTGTACTGGGTGCCCGACAGCGTGGTTGACTGAGAAGATGTGGTGGGGGACGACAGGGCCCCGCAACGATCGAGGAAGGCCGCGTCATGATCCGCCCCATCATCATAGATACCGATCCTTCGCCGGACGACGCGGTGGCGTTCCTGATGGCCCTGGCGTCGCCTGGTGAGCTGGAGGTGCTGGCACTGACGACCGTCGGCGGGAACGTGCCCCTGCATCTGACCACCCGCAACGCGCTGATGGCGCTGGAGCTGGGAGGGCGGGGCGACGTGCCGGTCTATGCCGGGGCGGCCGGACCGCTGGCGGGGGCGTTGCGGACGGCCGAACATGTGCATGGCGTCACCGGATTCGACGGCTACGATCTGCCCGAACCCGCCCTGCGCGCCGCCGAGGGCTTCGCCCCCGACCGGATCGTCGAACTGGTGATGGCCCGGCCGGCCGGCAGCGTGACGCTCTGCTGCCTCGCGCCGTTGACCAATGTCGCACTGGCGATGATCCGCGAGCCCCGGCTGGCCGGTCATCTGCACGGCATCGTGCTGATGGGCGGTTCGCGCTCCGAAGGCGGGAACATCACTCCCGCCGCCGAATACAACATCCACGTGGACCCCGAAGCCGCGGCCCGCGTGTTCGCCTCGGGCGTGCCGATCACCATGATCCCGCTGGATTGCACGCACCGCGCACTGACGACGGCGGCGCGGATGGCGCGCCTGCGCGCGATCGGCACGCCGGTCGCCGAGGCGTTCTATCATCTGCTGCGTTTCAACAAGACCTTCAACGAACGCCAGTGGGGCACCGACGGCGGCCCGCTGCACGACCCCACTGTTATCGCGGCCCTGCTGCAGCCCCATCTGTTCAGCGGCCGCCTAGCCCATGTCGGGATCGAATGCCATGGGGAGCTGACGCGGGGCATGACGGTCATCGACTGGTGGGGCGTGACCGAGCGGCAGCCCAACGCACTGGTGTTGAACAGGGTGGATGCCGAGGGCTATTTCAATCTGGTGATCGACAGGCTGTCGCGCCTTCGTCCGGCGTGACCAGCGGCCTGCATGTGGCGATCGAAGGTTGCAGGGGGGCAGGGCGGTCCAGTAGGAGACTGCCGACGCGGGTCTGATTGCCGCCCGGGCCGCACAGGCCGGGCGCGACCCGGGATGGTTGACGAAGCGCCATATCTGGCCGGAGCCCGCATGGATCGTGTCCCGCATGAATAATTCAGTACCACCGGCCGCGCCGCTGGCCGCGCGCCGCGTGCCCGGACGTTCCGGGGACGCGGTATTTTCGGGCGTAGTGCGGCTGTCGGGGTGGCTGATCCTTGTCCTGATGGGCGGGTTGATCGGGGTTCTGGCCTGGGGCGGGGCGCAGGCGTGGGCGGC
>NZ_JABEQF010000006.1 GCF_014174355.1 Gluconacetobacter azotocaptans | reverse complement strand
CCCCGCGCCTGCCATGCGGCGGCGTAGTCGCGCGCGCCGTCGGGGTCGTCGGGCAGCCGCGCCAGACACGCGGCCAGGTCGGGCGCGCGGGCCTGGCCGTCCCCGGGCGCCGCCGCGACAAACCAGCCGGCCAGCAGGGCCGGGGCCGACCCCTGCCGCACGGCCTGGAGAAAGGATGATGTCATGACACGCATTGGGGCCCCTGACGGAAAGGCGGTCAAGGCCGCCCCGGCGGGACGATGCGTTTCCGGTCCGTTCATGCTAAGCCGGCCGCATGGAGTCGCCGCATCGTCCCGTCATTCTTCAGGTCCTGCCCGCGCTGGATGCCGGCGGCATCGAACAGGGCACCATCGAAATGGCGGACGCCATCGTCCGGGCCGGCGGCACCGCCCTGGTGGCCAGCGCCCCGGGCCGGCTGGTGCCGCGCCTGCACCATGTGGGCGCGCGGCACCTGCCGCTCGACCTGCGCTCGAAGAACCCGCTGACGATCCTGGCCAACGCGCGGCGGCTGGCGCGCCTGATCGCCGATCACGGCGTCACGCTGGTCCATGCCCGCTCGCGCGCGCCCGGCTGGTCGGCGGCGCTGGCCTGCCGGCGCTCCGGCGTCCCGCTGGTGACCACCTGGCACGGCGTGTATCGCGAGAACGTGCCCGGCAAGCACCGGTACAACGCCGTCATGGCGTCGGGCCGCCGGGTCATCGCCATCAGCGCCTTCATCGCCCGGCGACTGGCGCACGATTACGGGGTGGGCCCCGACCGCCTGCGGCTGATCCCGCGCGGCGCCGACACCGCGTGGTTCGATCCCGATTCGGTCCGTGGCCCGCGTATGCAGGCCCTGGCCGAGCAATGGGGCCTGCCCGACGACGCGGCCATCATCATGCTGCCCGGACGGATCACCCCGTGGAAGGGCCAGGCCCTGCTGCTGGACGCCCTGGCGCGCATGGAGGCCGCGGGCGGATGCGGCCGCGCGTGGGCCTGCGTCTTCGTCGGGCCGGCCCGCGCACGCGACCGCCACGGCCAGGCGCTGCTGCGCGCCGTCGCGGCGCACCCGGCGCTGCACGGGCGGGTGCATTTCGCCGGCCATTGCGCGGACATGCCGGCGGCCTTCGCGCTGGCCGACATCGTCGTCGTGCCATCGCTGCACCCCGAACCGTTTGGCCGCGTGGTAGTCGAGGCCCAGGCCATGGCCCGCCCGGTGATCGTCGCCGCCCACGGCGCGGCGATGGAAACCGTGACGGACGGCGAAACCGGCCTGACCGTCCCCCCGGGCGACGCCCACGCGCTGGCGGTGGCGATCCACCACCTCCTGTCCATGTCCCCGCAGGACAGCGCGGCCCTGGGCCAGGCGGCGCGCGCCAACGTCCTGGCGCATTACACCACCGCCGCCATGCAGCACGCCACGCTGGCGGTCTATGACGAGGTGCTGGGCTCCGCCCTGGCCCGGCACTTCGCCGCCGGCGCCGACCTCCCCGATACGACAGGTTCCAACCATGCAGAATGATCCCTTCCGCTCCCGCCGCCCCGCCCCCCGGGCGGTGTCGTGGACACAAAGCATCGCGCTGTTCTGCTTCGGCGGCAGCATCCTGCTGGAAATCGGCCAGGCCCAGTGGCACTGGCCGGTTATCGGGCGGGGCTGGCCCATCCTGGGGCTGGACGTCGTGGGGGCCGTGCTGATGGCGACGTCGCTGGGCCTGTTCTGGGCGGCCCGCCGCCGATAGAACGAAGGTCGGGCTCCTCCTGAACCCCTTCTCGCCCGGCACAGCCTGCTGCTAGACTGTCACGCATCATGACCCGCCCTCCCACACCGCCCTCCGCGACCGCCGCCGAACGGGCCGAGGCCGCGCGGCAGGACCGCCATGCCCGCGCGGCGGCGGCCCTGCGCGAGAATCTGCGCCGGCGCAAGCAGCAGTCGCGCGCCCGCGCCGATACGGATGCGGCCGGGAAAGACGATGGGAACGGCAAGCCGGGCGGCGACGCAAACGCGTGATTGCGGTTCGCCTCGCCCTTCGCTAGTGGTCGGGCTGGCACAGGGGGAGGATCGTTTCCCTCCACGCGACGGAGGCCGAAGATACATGCCCATTATGCCCGACACCTGGATTCGCACCATGGCCCGCGAGGCCGGGATGATCGAACCCTTCGTGGAGCATCAGACGCGCGAGGGCGTGATTTCCTACGGCCTGTCCTCCTACGGCTACGACGCGCGCGTGGCGTCGGAATTCAAGATCTTCACCGACGTCGACAACGCCATCGTCGACCCCAAGAATTTCGCCGCCAACAGCTTCGTCACGCGCGAAGGGCCGATCTGCATCATTCCGCCCAACAGCTTCGCGCTGGCGCACACGGTGGAATATTTCCGCATCCCGCGCGACACGCTGGTGGTCTGCCTGGGCAAATCGACCTATGCGCGCTGCGGCATCATCGTGAACGTCACCCCGCTGGAGCCGGAATGGGAGGGCCAGGTGACGATCGAGATCAGCAACACCACGCCCCTGCCGGCGCGGATCTACGCCAACGAAGGCATCTGCCAGTTCCTGTTCTTCCAGGGGGCGTCCCCCTGCGAGGTCAGCTATGCCGACCGGGCGGGAAAATACATGGGGCAGCGCGGCGTCGCCACGCCCCGGATGTAGGAGCCGGCGCATGGACCGTTTCATCATTCGCGGCGGCCAGCGGCTGCGGGGCGACATCGTCATCGGCGGCGCGAAGAACGCGGCGCTCAAGCTGCTGGTCGCGGGCCTGCTGACGTCGGAACGCCTCGTGCTGCACAACGTGCCGCGCATCGCCGACATCGCCACGATGCGCCGCCTGCTGGAACAGCACGGCCTGACGGTCGAGGATGTGGACGGCACAGGCGGCACGCTCGCGGTCGGCGGCGCCATTACCAACACCGAGGCCCCGTACGACATCGTGTCGCGGATGCGCGCCTCGATCCTGGTGCTGGGCCCGCTGCTGGCCCGCTGCGGCGAGGCCCGGGTGTCGCTGCCCGGCGGCTGCGCCATCGGCACCCGCCCGGTGGACATGCACCTCAAGGGGCTGGAGGCGCTGGGCGCCGAGATCACGCTGGAAAACGGCTATATCAACGCCCGCGCCCCGCGCGGCCTGGTGGGCGATCGCATCGTCCTGCCGTTCGCGTCGGTGGGGGCCACCGAAAACCTGCTGATGGCCTCCTGCCTGGCGCGCGGCCGGACCGAGATCATCAACGCGGCGCGCGAGCCCGAGATCGGCGACCTGGTCGCCTGCCTCAACAGCATGGGCGCGCGCATCACCGGCACGGGCGGCGGCACGCTGACGATCGAGGGCGTCGAGGCCCTGCACGGCGCGACGCACCATGTCATGCCCGACCGCATCGAATGCGGCACCTATGCCTGCGCCGCCGGCATCACCGGCGGCGAACTGCGCCTGGTCGGCGGCAGGCTGGAGCATCTGGGCGCGGTGGTCCGCACGCTGGAGGAAGCGGGCGTCGAAGTCCTGCAGGAAGACGACGCCCTGCGCGTCCGCCGCACCGGCGCGCTGCGCGGCGTGGACATCATGACCGAACCCTATCCGGGCTTCCCCACCGACATGCAGGCGCAGTTCATGGCCCTGCTGTCGGTCGCCGAAGGGGCCTCGATGGTCACCGAGACGATCTTCGAAAACCGCTTCATGCACGTCCCGGAACTGAACCGGATGGGCGCACGCATCAACGTCCACGGGTCGTCGGCCATCATCCGGGGCGTCCACGCCCTGTCGGGCGCGCCGGTCATGGCGACCGACCTGCGGGCATCGTTCTCGCTGATCCTGGCGGGCCTGGCGGCGCATGGCGAAACCATCCTCAGCCGCGTCTACCATCTGGACCGGGGGTACGAGGCGGTGGAGCAGAAACTGGCCCGCTGCGGGGCGCAGATCGAGCGCGTGCGGGACTGAGACGGCCCAAGGGGCAACGCCCGGCCGACCCTGCCCCGCGTCACATACCCTTCCTGCAACGGGCCGGAATGTGATAAGGCGCAGCGCGCTTTGTACCTGGAGAACGCATGACCGCCCCGACCTCGGACACGCCGCTGGTTCTCGCCCTGCCCAAGGGGCGTATCCTGAAGGCCGCGGCCCCCCTGCTGGCCGGGGCCGGCATCACCCCCGCCGCCGACTGCCTGGACGAAGGCAGCCGCCGCCTGCGCTTTCCCACCGACGACCCGATGCTGGACGTCGTGCGCGTCCGCTCGTTCGATGTCGCGACCTTCGTCGCGTTCGGCGGCGCGCAGCTGGGCATCTGCGGCGCGGACGTGCTGATGGAATTCGACTACCCCGAGATCTACGCCCCGCTGGACCTGCGGATCGGCGCCTGCCGCGTCTCGGTCGCCCGCCCGGTGGGCCATGGAACGACCGATATTCCCGCCCACTGGTCGCGGGTGCGGGTCGCCACGAAATATCCCGCGCTGACCCGCCGCCATTTCGCCGCACGCGGCATCAACGCCGACATCGTGCATCTGCATGGCGCGATGGAACTGGCCCCGGTGCTGGACCTGTCGCAGCTGATCGTCGACCTGGTGGATACCGGATCGACCCTGCGCGCCAACGGGCTTGAGGAGACCGAGACGATCGCCAGCGTCACCAGCCGGCTGATCGTCAACCGCACGGCGCTGAAGACCCAGCCGGAACGGATCGGCGCGCTGATCGCCCGCTTCCGCCATGCGCTGTCCGCCACCACCGAGCACGAGGCCGCGACGGCATGAAGCGCCTGGACACCACCCAGCCCGATTTCCGGGCCGCGTTCACCCGCCTTCTGGCCGACCGCGAGGGCGACACCGCCCGCGTCGACGCCCCCGTGACCGAGATCCTGGCCGACGTGCGCGCCCGGGGCGACGAGGCCCTGTGCGCCTATACCGCGCGGTTCGACCGGATGACGGTCACGCCCGACGGCCTGCGCATCACCGAAGCCGAGATCGAAGCGGCCTGCGCCGCGGTCCCCGCTCCCCTGCTGGCGGCGCTGGATGTAGCCGCCGCGCGGATCGAGGCCTTCCACCGCGCCCAGATGCCCTCCGACCTGCGCTATGTCGATGCGGACGGCGTCAGCCTGGGCATGCGCTGGACGGCGCTGGATGCCGTGGGGCTGTATGTGCCCGGCGGCACGGCGGCCTATCCGTCATCGGTGCTGATGAACGCGCTGCCCGCCCGGGTCGCCGGCGTCGGGCGGCTGGCGATGTGCGTGCCCACGCCCGACGGCGTGCTGAACCCGCTGGTGCTGGCGGCGGCCCGCCGCGCCGGCGTCAGCGAAATCTACCGCATCGGCGGCGCGCAGGCCGTCGGCGCCATGGCCTACGGCACCGCGACCATCCGCTCGGTCGACCGCGTGGTCGGCCCCGGCAACGCCTATGTCGCCGAGGCCAAGCGCCAGGTGTTCGGCCGGGTGGGCATCGACAGCATCGCCGGCCCGTCCGAAGTCGTCGTCGTGGCCGATGGCGGCAACGACCCGCGCATCGTCGCCCTGGACCTGCTGGCGCAGGCCGAACATGACGCCCTGGCGCAATCCATCCTGATCACCACCGACCCCGACCTGGCCGAGCGTGTGGCGGCTGCGGTGGCGGCCGAGCTGCGCACCCTGCCCCGCGCCGCCATCGCCGGGGCAAGCTGGTCGGGCCACGGCGCCCTCATCACCGTCCGTGACCAGGACGAGGCCGCCGCCCTGATCGACGAGATCGCGCCGGAACATCTGGAACTGCTGCTGGCCGACCCCGAACCCCTGTTCGCCAAGGTGCGGCATGCCGGGGCGGTGTTCCTGGGCCGCTACTGCGCCGAGGCCATCGGCGATTATGTCGGCGGCCCGAACCATGTCCTGCCCACCAGCCGCACGGCGCGATTCGCCTCCGGCCTGTCGGTGTTCGACTTCCTCAAGCGCACGACCTTCATCGGTGCGGGGCCGGACGCGCTGCGCCGGATCGGGCCGGCCGCCGTCGCCCTGGCGCGCGCCGAAGGGCTGGACGCGCATGCGCTCAGCGTGTCGGCGCGGCTGGACGCGCTGGGCCCGGATGCGGACAGAACTTGACCGCGGCGCCCACAATCCGCACATATCCGCCTGCAATCCATTTCCAGGGCCACCGGGCATCCCCCCAGAGGGAATGCTCCGGCGGTTTCGCCCGCCCATGACCGCCGAACGGACGACGGCCAACAAGATGATCGAAGGACACGATGTCTAAGGAAGACATGATCGAATTCAGCGGCACGGTGACCGAGCTGCTTCCCAACGCCATGTTCCGCGTCAAGCTGGACAACGAACACATGATCCTGGCGCATACCAGCGGCAAGATGCGCAAGAACCGCATCCGCGTGCTGGCCGGCGACCGGGTGAATGTCGAAATGACGCCCTACGATCTGAGCAAGGGTCGCATCACCTTCCGCTTCAAGTAAGGCCGCGCGCCCCGTGACCGGACAGCCCCCCGGGTCGGCCACCCGCCCGGATGCCGAGAGTCCGGGGCCGGGACTCGTCCTTGCCTCCGCCTCGCCCCGCCGGCGCGACCTGCTGGCGCAGATCGGGCTCGTGCCCCGGCATGTGATCGCCGCCGACATCGACGAACGGCCGGGCCCGGCCGAACTGCCGCGCCTGTATGCCATGCGGCTGGCGCGCGACAAGGCGGCGGCCGTCGCCGGCGGCCTGACGGAACCCGCCCTGGTGCTGGGCGCCGACACCGTCGTCGCAGTCGGCCGGCGCATCCTTCCCAAGGCCTGCGATCGCGACACCGCACGGCGTTGCCTGACCCTGCTGTCGGGGCGACGTCATACGGTGCTGACCGCCATCGCCCTGCGCCCCACCGCCGCCTGGACCGACGGCCGCCCGGCCGAACGGCTGGTCGAAAGCACGGTGACCTTCTCGCGCCTGACGGCGCGGCAGATCGACGCGCTGCTGGATGCCGGCGACTGGGACGGCAAGGCCGGCGGCTATGCCATCCAGGGCCACGCCGCCGCCTTCATCCGCTTCCTGTCCGGCAGCCATTCCAACGTGGTCGGCCTGCCGCTGTTCGAGGTCGCACAGATGCTGCGCGGCCAGAAAGGGGACTGGATCCGGTGACCGTCCGGATCCGGGCCGCCAGCGCCCCGGGCGAAATCCGCATCGCCGTCACCGATGACGCCCGCGTGGACGCGGACGATACCGAAGGCGCGGGCCTGATCGAGTACGCGCTGTGGCGGCCCGGGGCGCCGGACGGCATCGGCGATGTGCATCGCGGCCGCGTGGCCGCCCGCATGCCCGCCATGGGCGGCGCATTCGTCGATCTGGCCGACGGCACCAGCGGCTTCCTGCCCGATTCCGCCGGGGCTGCCGGCCTGACGGAAGGCGATGCCGCCCTGGTCCGCATCACCCGCAGCGCCCAGGGCGGCAAGGGCGCGCGCCTGGCCGCCTGCCCTGCCGATGCCGTGCCCGTATCCGACCGTACCGGCCCCCCGGCCCTTCTGGCGCGCGGGCCGTCACCGCTGGAGGTGCTGGCCGCCGCCTGGCCCGACGCCCCGATCCTGATCGACGATTCATCGGTCGGCGCGCGACTGCCGCCCGCGCTGCGCAACCGCGTGCAGCGGGTGGCCGCCGCCTTCGATTCGGCGACCGAGGCCGCCTCCGACGCCCTGGATGATCCGGCCGTGGAGCTGCCCGGCGGGGTGCGCGCGACCATCACCCCCACCCCCGCGCTGGTGGCGATCGACATGGATGGCGGCGCGGCCAGCGCGGACCGCCGCGCCAAACAGACCGCGCAATTCGCCACCAACCGCGACGCGCTGCCGGCGTTGCTGCATCAGATCCGCCTGCGCAATCTGTCGGGCGCCATCGTGCTGGACGTCGCCGGCCTGGCCATCCGCAAGCGCCAGGCCCTGCGCCCGGTTTTCGAGGAATCGCTGGCGCGCGACCCGCTGCGCCCGCGCTTCCTGGGCTTCACGGCGCTGGGCTTGGCCGAAATCCTGCGGCCACGCATCCGCCCGCCGCTGCACGAGTTGGTGTCGGGCCCGCACGGCCAGGCACTGCGCGCCCTGCGCCACTGGGTCCGCGCCACACGCGGCACGCCGGGCACCGCCGCCCCGCTGCGGGTCGGCACCGACATCGCCCGCGCGCTGGACCGCGATCCCGGCGCCGAGGCGGACGCGACACAGCTGTCGGGCCATGTGCCGGCCCGGCAGCTCGACCCCTCCCTGCCGCCCCTGGGCTGGAGCCTGTCGGGGCCGGAGAACCGACCATGACCGACCCCACCACGCCGCCGTCCACGCCCCTCCCCCCGTGCCCCACCTGCGGCCGCCCGGCCGTGGCGGCGTTTCGACCGTTCTGCTCGAAACGCTGCGCCGACGTCGATCTGGGCCGCTGGTTTTCGGAACAGTACCGCGTCCCGGTCCGGGACGAAGACGCACAAATCTTCGAGGAAAACGACCCGAGACGGGTTGATCCCGACGATGAGGTGGGATAGATCACACCCCCAACGGCGGGTTGCCTCAGGCAGACCGCCCGCGCCGGAAACGGCCCGGTGCCCAAGTAGCTCAGTTGGTAGAGCATGCGACTGAAAATCGCAGTGTCGGTGGTTCGAATCCGCCCTTGGGCACCATTTTTTATTTAAAATTCAATAAACTGATTTCCAGGTCACTCCCGAACGGCCGAAGACGCCGCGCGCGTGTTTCCGCGCATCGAAGGGCTTGCCTGCCGGCTGCGGCAAAACAGGGAAAATGCGTCGGATCGCCAGCAGGGTGGGGTTCAGGCCGGTCCCTAATAGCCATGGCCTTCGAAGCCGTAGCTGCCGCGGGCATATCCGAGATTGCCGTAGCCGTCGCCCCGGAATTCGCGCGTCCCGCGATCACCGTAATCCGGCCCGCAGGCCGCCAGCAGCAACACCCCGGCCAGCGGCAGCAGCATCAGCACCCGCCAGGGGCCGCGTGCCGACGCCGGCGCTCCCGTGGCCCTATCCGTATCCGTGCCCATCACCACGCCCCCCGATCGTCCGGAATCGGGGGTACTCCCAGGCCGGGCAGGCTGCAAGACCGGCGCGTGGCCGTCTGGATTACGAATCCCACATCCCGGGCCGGACAAGCTGGGCTAACGCCTGTTCAGCGTCTCGATGCCGTCCTGGCAGGCCAGGACGTCCAGCAGGTCCTGCGACGTGATCTCCAGTTCGCTGAACAGGCGCTCGACGCATCGGGTGACGGCGTCGACGACCGGCCGTGCGGCCCGACGCCGGAAATCGTTGAAAACGGAGAAGAGCATGAGAACCTCCTCGCCCGCGGGTTTGATCCCAATCGTCTGAAATCAGTGCCTCTGAGGGGCATCCAGACCTTCCGGATGGGGCCACAGCACATGGGTCATCCCCATGTCCAGTTCATGCCAGCGCGCCATGGCGCCCAGGCATCCCGCACCGACGATGTGCGGGCGTGGCGCGTGGCCTTCCGCCGGCATATCCGGGTCGGCGTCCGGCCTGCGCCGGTCGTCACGATCGGGTTCCCACACACGGCGCAGCCGCGTCACATCCCGGCGCGGACGACGGGGGGCTTCGCGCCGCCGGGGCAGCCAGTGCCCGGCGACGGCCAGGTAGGCGCCCAGCAACGTGACGGCGGCGGCAAAGCGCGACTGGACGTAGCGATGGGGAAACACGGACCGCAAAGCACCGCGCACGCCGGCCTCGTCCCCGTTCTGGGCGGCGGCGATGGCCTCGAGGAACTGCCCTTCGGTCCGGCTGACGGCCTGCTGCCCCGTCATGCCGACATCCGGACCGGCGATGCCCATGTCGGCCATGCGGGCGACCCCTTCGCGAAAGGCGCGCGCGACGCCTTCGAATTCCCGCCGCAAGCCCGGCACATACAGGCCGCGCGCCTCGGCCGGGCCCTGCGGACAGGCCGGTGCCTGTCGCCCGACAAGGCGACGGATCGTCCAGACCGCCATTTTCTCGCTGCAGGAAAAATCGTTGAGGAAAAGCACTGCGTGGGTCATGGGCACTCCTGACCGGCACTTCCACCGCTCTGTTGCTGTCGCCTTACCCTAATTGCGATCGACTCGCATTTTCAATATTAAAATGATCACCGCACCGTTATCGCCGGACGCCCCTGCCGGGCTGCGAAGCACTGGACACGCACCCCGCGCAATCACCCCATGAAGATATTGAACAGATCAGCAGGAAGTGTCGATAAGAATGAATAAAGTATTACCCAAACAAAGACCAATGCATCACAATATAGACAAAAATTCCTCATAACGCCGAATACCGAAGCGGAGCACAGAAAATGCGCGTCGGATCGCCGTCAGCGCGCATTTCCGGTCAGGCTCTTGGACAGATGGCAGGCACCGCTCCATAGTCCTCCGAATTCCGGAGGCAGTCATGGACGGTGCAAGAAGCCGTGCGCGCGACGGGGCCACGCCTGCGATCACAGGCCAGAAGATCATACCCGCACATGAAGAGGCCAAAATCTGGACGACACGCAGGTCCCGGACCTATCGGTCCACCAGCTTTTCGCTCTTTCTTGTCGGCTTTGTCACGTTTTCCCTTCTGTACTGCGTGCAACCGATTCTTCCCGAACTGGCCAGAAGCTTTCATGTCGGCGTGACCGGAAGTTCCCTGGCGCTGTCCCTGACGACGGGCTGTCTTGCCGTATCAATCTTCTGCTCGGGCGCCGCCGCCGAAAGTCTGGGGCGCAAGGGCATCATGTTTTTCTCCATGATGTCCGCCGCCATCCTGAATATTCTGGCCGCCCTGATGCCCTCCTGGCCGCTGTTTCTGGCGGCCCGGGCCCTGGAAGGCGTCGTGCTGGGCGGTGTGCCCGCCGTGGCCATGGCCTATCTGTCCGAAGAAATCCACCCGGAGGACCTGGGCTACGCGATGGGCCTGTATGTCGGAGGCACGGCGTTTGGCGGCATGTTCGGACGTGTGGCCGTCGGTATTCTGACCGGTCTGGCGACATGGCCGACCGCCCTTGCGCTATTAGGCTGCGTCGATCTTCTGGCGGCCGTGGCGTTTGGAATTTTTCTTCCATCTTCCCGAAATTTCATCAGGAAGGACAGTTTCGACATCAGATATCATGCCAGCGCCTGGATCACGCATGTCTCTCATGTCCGTCTTGCCTTGCTGTTCGGCATGGGCAGCCTCGCAATGGGCGTATTCGTCACGCTTTTCAATTACATCGATTTTCGCCTTTCCACACCACTGTTTTCCCTCTCGCCGCCGGAAATCAGTTTTATCTTCCTCTCCTATGTATGCGGCATGATCGCATCGCCGGTCGCGGGCTCGGTCGCGGATAAAATCGGCCGTGGGCCTGTCATGATTGCAGGCATAGCGATGACGGCGCTTGGCATGGGGCTGACCTCAAGTGCCCTGCTGCCCGCGATCATTTTCGGTATCGTCGTATTCACGACCGGGTTTTTCACCATCCATTCCGTTGCCAGCGGATGGGTCGGCCGCCTGGCGCTGGAAAACAAGGGGCACGCCTCGTCGCTTTATCTTCTCTGCTATTATCTGGGATCAAGCGTCTTCGGCTCGCTCGGCGGCCTGTTCTGGACCCGGGGAGGATGGCCCTCCGTCATTCTCTACGCGGCCGGACTGCTTGCGGTAGCGGGCCTGTTTTCTCTCTTCCTCACCAGATATGAAAAAACATCCTGTTCAGCAGGAAGACGCCATGCAGATTGACCGCCCGGGCCCTCTGGTCCTCGGAGCATGCGCATGCCATCTCGCCGTACGCATGGGCGACGCAGGGGGGCAATCCCCTTGGCGGGTTTCAGGGCAGCGCCCTGAGGCGCGCCCTTCCCCCGCCGCATCAGAAAAAACCTCGACAGATAGCGCTTTCGGTCGAAGCCGCTTAGCTGTTGCTGCCGAAAGCCGGTCGGGTGGCTTCGAACAGAAACCACGTGCGGCGTTCGGTCTCGTCGATCCAGTTTTCCAGCAGGCTGGCGGTGGCGACGTCGCCGCCCTCGTCGCACACGCCATGCACCTGGCGCAGCCGCGCGGTCAGCGCCAGATTGTCCTCGCGCAGTTCGGACAGCATGTCCTCCGGCGTCACATACAGCGTGTCATTGTCGGCCACCTTCGTCAGCCGGGCGATTTCGCCCACCGAATGCAGCGTGGTGCCGCCGATCTTGCGCGCCCGCTCGGCCAGCGGATCGGTCATCGCGAAGATCTGGTCACCATGCTCGTCCAGCAGCAGGTGGTAGTCGCGGAAATGCCGGCCGCTCATGTGCCAATGGAAGTTCTTCGTCTTGATGTACAGCGCGAAGACATCCGCCAGAACGGCGCGAAGCCCGGCCGAAATCTCATGCACCGCGGCCTGCTTCAGGTCCGTCGGCGTCCCGAGATGCGACCGCACCTCTGCCTCGCCCGCCGCACTCGCATTCGCTTTCGTGGTCATGATGATCCTCCTGAATACCGTCCGGAATCCCCGGACGATCTATTGACGGATCAAGACTGGGCCCCATGCCCTGCGGCCCGGCCATGATCCATCTCAACATCACCCCGCATAACGCCCTCCCGCAAGGGACGACAGGGCCGGCACCTCTCCCCTTTTCCGATGTTGCAATTGAGAGTCGATCGCAATATAGGGGAAAAACCCACGGGCCACGACAGATAGCCGAGTGTCGATTTCCCAACCCGACCCGTGGAGCCTTCAGGCGGCATCAGGGGCATTCCGGCCCTTCGATGCCGCCGCCTTTCTTTCGATCCACCCGGGAGGCTGTCCAACGATGACAGAGACAATCGGCTGCGATTCCACCTGGCACCTTGCCCATTCGCGGCCTGCCGATCTGCTTGATTATTTCGACCCCACCCGGGGATTCGCCGGGCAGATCAATCCCCTTGTCAGCCGGTTTCGCGATGTGCAGGCCCTGTGCGACGGCGGAGAGAGCGACGCGCCCCTGACGCACCTGCGCAATGCCCTGGCCTTTCATCTGGTGAAAATGTCCCGCTGGTGGGGGTTCGATTTCTGCCCCCGCGGCCTGACGGATGTGCGCAATCCGCTGTTTCTGAGTTACGTGAAGGCGCACGCCGCCCGCGTGGCCGAGGACGAATCGTTCTTCGACCTGTTCACCATGCAGCGTCACATGCACGCCAACGACGCGGGCCATATCCTGGTCCTGGGCCGGGATGGCGCCGTGCCCGCCCTGCTCTACGGGCTGGACGGGCAGAGGGGGTTTCGCTTCGCCTTTCAGACGAACGGCGCGGACATCGCATGGTACCGCCACAGCTATTCGGATTTTACCAGCGCCTGGCTGGCGGCCCGGACCGTCGGCACCCCCGGCGCCGCCGCCTGCGATACCCTGCCCGAGCACCTCGCCGCCGAGCGGGAGCACGCCTGGGCCCGCACCTGGCATCAGCGATATTTTCATCGTGCCGGCACCCGGCCCGTGGTGCAGCTCTATGCCGAAGCCTGTGCGCAGCGTTCGGTCTGCCAGTCGTCGTTCGGCCGGACGGAATTCGAGACCATCGTGAACGATCTGGCCTTCAAGATCGCAAGAACCGCCTTCACGCGCGCCCTGACCATCGCCGACATGATCGCGGAGGGCGGAACGGGCGACATGAACCTGCGCGTCGTCGACACCATCAGGCAGCGCGCCCGCACCTTCGTCGCCACCTGCGTCGATCCCTGCCGGCGGCCGGAACTCGATACCCTGCTGGACCGGACGGTCGCCTATCGGCCGCGACGCTGTTCATGACGATACGTCGGGGGGGCCGAGGCCCTGACCCCGATCCGTGGGTAGAGGGCCGCCCGCAATGCGTGGCGCTCAGGCCCACATGCGGCGGAAAACGCCGTCCCGCAGCACCCGCGCGTGATAGAACGCCGCCAGCCCGTGGCCGGTGGCCAGCACGATGATGCCCCAGGCCAGCCAGCTATGCGCCTGACCCAGCAGATGGTGCGTCGCGTGATCGAACGGACCGAAAGGCGAGTTGATGGGGACGCCGAACGCCACCACCGGCCGACCGCCTGACCAGCGCGCCAGATACCCCAGCGCCAGTTCCACCCCGATCATGACATAAAGCAGCCCGTGCACCGCGTGCGTCACCCGGTCGGCCACCGCGCCCGCCGAGGCGAAGCGGATGGCCCGCCCGCCCGTCACCCGCCACGCCACCCGCGCCACGAACACCGCTCCCAGCAGCACGCCCAGCGACAGATGCGCCGACACCAGCGGCGCGCGATCGGCACGCGGCAGGCGGATCCAGACCTCGCCCAGCGCGAATTGCGCCACGATCAGCAACGCCGTGGCCCAATGCAGCCAGCGTGTCTCACGGCTGTAGCGGACGGGGGGCGCGACCTGCCCCCCATCGATGTCGATCACGCCCGCGCTGTCCATGTGCCGCCCCTTCGCTGTCCCGCCTACGCCGATACGCAGCGGACCAAACGAATGCAAGCGCCGGCGCGCGAAACCCGCCGCGCCGCCGCCGGGGGCGGGGCTTCTGGAACGCATCCGGGGCGGCTAGGAAGGACGCGGGCGCATGGCGCGGGCAGTCAGAGGAAGCGGACAGGGTGAACGGGATCGGACGGATGAGCGGTCTGCTGGGGCTTCTGGCCCTGATGGCGGTCTCGGGTGGGGGCGCCCGTGCGGCAGGCTGCATGGTGACGGCCGGTGGCCCGGAAACCGTGATCGAGGCCGTCATCCTGACCGACACTGCCGATCCGCGCCCAGGGCGGGTGGTCGTGGATGCACGGGGCATGATCGCATGCGTGGGCGCGACCTGCCCTGTGATGGCCCATCCGCGCGTGATCCGCTGCCCGGCGGACAGCCTGTCGCCGGGGCTGATCAACCCGCATGACCATATCGCCTATACCGGCGACGCCCCCCGGCCGGACAATGGGGAACGCTTCGTCCACCGCCACGAATGGCGCATGGGGCTGGACGGACACGCGATGCGCGACGCCCCGCCCGATCACGACCCGGAGGTCATCGCCTGGGGGGAACTGCGTTTCCTGATCAGCGGAATCACCGCCATGGTCGGCGGCGACATGGCGCCCGGGCTGGTGCGCAACATGGATTTCGGTACCGGCCTGGACGGGCTGTCGATGCGGCCGGTGACCTACCGCATCTTCCCGCTGGACGACGCATCCGGGATCATGCGCACCCGGGATTGCAATTACGGCCCCCACCCCGCCGACCCGGCGGAGGTGGCATCGGGCGCGGCCTTCCTGGCCCATGTCGCCGAGGGAACCGGCGACGCCGCGCGCAACGAGTTCCGGTGCCTGAGTTCCACGACCTATGACCGCGTGCCGCAGCCCGGCGGCGGCGGGATCAGCCAGGACCTGATGCAGCCGCACATGACGATCCTGCACGGCGTCGGGCTGACGACGGCGGACCTGGAGACGTTACGCCGGCAGGCCGGGGCCATCGTCTGGTCGCCGCGCAGCAACCTCGCACTCTACGGCCGGACCCTGGATGTCGTGACGGCGCGGCGGCTGGGCATCCCGGTGGCGCTGGGCACCGACTGGCTGCCGTCCGGATCGATGAACATGAGCCGCGAATTCGCCTGCGCCACACGGTACGACCGAAAGCACCTGGACGGGGCGCTGAGCGCGCGCGACCTGTGGCGCATGGCCACCACCGACGGCGCGCGGGCGGTTCATGCCGAAACGATGCTGGGCGCGATCGCACCGGGACGTGTCGCGGATCTGGTGCTGTTCCGTCCGGCGGGGCCGGCGGGGAACGACCCGTTCGACGCCGTGGTGCGCAGCCGTCCGGCGACGGTCGACCTGGTGATGCGTGGCGGGCGGATCCTGTATGGCGACGCGGCGCTGGTCGCGGGGCTGGACCTGCCGGGCTGCGAGGCGCTGGACGTGACCGGGGAACGCAAGGCCCTGTGCATCCGCACCGACCAGCCCTTCGCCTTCGCCATGCTGCGCGCGGACATGGCCCGCAAGCGGATCTACCCGCTGGTCACGGACGGCACGCCGCCGGACGAACCGCCCTGCGACACGCTGGAAGACACGGCGGCCCAGGCACGTCCGTAGCCCCCGGACAGGGGCGCGGGGGGCCCGGCCCCGCGTTCCGAAAGGGTCGGGAGGTGTTAGCCCACCGCCGCGCGATGGCGGTGCAGCACGTCCACCGAAATCGTGGCGGCATCCAGGATGTGCTGGCGGGTCAGGCGGGCGACGGCGTCGGCGTCACGGCGGCGGCAGGCGTCCAGCAGGGCCAGATGTTCGGCGTCCGTCACATGCTTGCGGCCGGCGATTTCCAGATGGCCGCGAATATAGCGATCGACGCGGCGATGCAGGGCCTCGATCATCTCCAGCAGGCGGGGGCGGCCCGCCGCCGCATAGATCGCGCCATGGAAGGCCCAGTTCAGCGGACCGGAGCGCGCCATGCCGTCCGGGGCGTCGCTGGTGCCGGCGACGAAGGCGTCGTAGGCGTCCTCGATGCGGGCCAGATCCAGGCGCGTCATGCGCGCGACCGCCTGGGCGGCGGCACGTTCTTCCAGCATCGCGCGGATCTCGGAAAATTCGATGATGTCGGCCTCGGACAGGCCGGTCACCATCGCGCCGCGATTCGCCTGGAACGCGACCAGCCCCTCGGCCTCCAGTTGCTTCAGCGCCTCGCGCACCGGAATGGTGCTGACACCGAACCCGCTGGCCAGTTCGGATTGCGGCAGCGCCTGCCCCTCGGCCAGCAGCCCGTCCAGAATCGCCTCGCGCAGCGCGTTGCCCACGGCCTCGGACGCGATGCCGCGCGGTTCGGCGCCCGCGTGTGTGTAGATGCTCGCCGGCAGCATGGCTGTCCCCCTCGATCCGCTGTTGGTCCGGATCATATACGCTCTTGTTAATCGTATATGATATGATAGGGGATCGGTCCAGAGGCCGTCGCCCTCCGCAAGGGGCCGCGCCCCGCCCCAAGCGACCCCGTCCCACCCATGGCCAGCGGACCCAAGACCATGACCCCCTCCCCGACCCCGCCGACCGCCGCCATTCCCACATCCGCCCTGGCCGTCGCCCTGCCCGCGCGCGACGGCTGGCGCGCGCGCATCGCCGCCGCCCTGCGCCGGGCCGAGCCCGCCTGCGTCGCGGCCCTGATCGACGACGCCACCCTGTCGCCGGCGCAGGAGGCCCAGGCCGACGCCACCGCCCGCCGGCTGACCCGGACGCTGCGCACCGGGCGGCGCCCGGGCGGGGTCGAGGCGCTGGTGCAGGAATTTTCCCTGTCGTCGCGCGAGGGCGTGGCGCTGATGTGCCTGGCCGAGGCGCTGCTGCGCATCCCCGACATGGCGACGCGCGACGCGCTGATCCGCGACCGCATCGGCACCGGCGACTGGCTGGCGCATGTCGGCCGGGGGCGGCCCCTGTTCGTCAACGCCGCCGCCTGGGGGCTGGTCGTCACCGGCCGGCTGGTCGGGCCGGAACGCCAGCACGGGCTGGGCGGGGCGCTGCTGCGGCTGGTGGCGCGCGGGGGCGAACCGCTGATCCGGCGGGCGGTGGACGTCGCCATGCGCATGATGGGCGAGCAGTTCGTCTGCGGCGAGACCATCGAAACTGCGCTGCAGGCCAGCCGCGCCCGCCACGACAGGGGCTTCCGCTATTCCTTCGACATGCTGGGCGAGGCCGCGCTGACCGAGGCCGACGCCGTGCGCTATTTCCGCGATTACGAGACCGCGCTGCACGCCATCGGCCAGGCCGCGCGGGACGGGCGCGACGTCTATGACCGCAACGGCCTGTCGATCAAGCTGTCGGCCCTGCATCCGCGCTACGCCCGCGCCCAGCGCGAACGGGTGATCGAGGAACTGCTGCCGCTGCTGGTGCGCCTGGCACGGCTGGCGCGGCGGTACGACATCGGCCTGAACATCGACGCCGAGGAAAGCGAGCGGCTGGACCTGTCGCTGGACCTGCTGGAAGGGCTGTGCCTGCGCCCCGACCTGGCCGGGTGGAACGGCATCGGCTTCGTCGTGCAGGCGTACGGAAAACGCGCGCCCGCCGTGCTGGACTGGATCATCGACCTGGGCCGGCGCAGCGGCCATCGCATCATGGTGCGGCTGGTCAAGGGGGCCTACTGGGACAGCGAGATCAAGAAGGCGCAGGTCGACGGCATGGAAGACTTCCCCGTCTTCACCCGCAAATGCCACACCGACATCAGCTACGTCGCCTGCGCGCGCCTGCTGCTGGGTGCGCCCGATGCGGTGTTCCCGCAGTTCGCCACCCACAATGCCCGCACCCTGGCCAGCATCCACGCGCTGGCCGGCCCGGACTTCACCCACGGGCAATATGAATTCCAGTGCCTGCACGGCATGGGCGAGGGGCTGTACGACGCGGTGGTCGGCCCGCGCAACATGGACCGGCCCTGCCGGATCTATGCCCCCGTGGGCTCGCACGAGACGCTGCTGGCCTATCTGGTGCGGCGCCTGCTGGAAAACGGCGCCAATTCATCCTTCGTCAACCAGATCGGCGACGAGTCCGTGCCCGTCGGGACACTAGTCGCCGACCCGGTGCAGACGGCGCGGGCCCTTGCCGCCGCCGAGGATGTGACGCTGGGCGCGCCGCATCCCGCCATCGCCCTGCCCGGCGCGCTGTTCGGAAGCGAACGGCGCAATTCCGCCGGTCTGGACCTGGCCGACGAGCCCAGCCTGCACGCCCTGGCCCAGGGCATGGACGACGGCCCCGGCACCTGGCAGGCCGCGCCGATGCTGGCCGACGGCACGCCGTCGGACGCCCCGATGCGCGACGTGCCCAACCCCGCGCGCCCCGACGACCGGCCCGGCATCGCGCGCTTCGCCACCCCGGACGACGCCGCGCGCGCCGTGGGCCTGGCGGCCGATGCCCTGCCCGCCTGGTCCGCCCGCCCGCCCGCCGACCGCGCCGCCTGCCTGGACCGCGCGGCCGCGCTGCTGGAGGCGCGGCAGGCGGAACTGATCGGGCTGATCGTGCGCGAGGCCGGAAAATCCTACCCCAACGCGGTGGCCGAAATCCGCGAGGCGGTCGATTTCCTGCGCTATTACGCCGCCACCATCCGCCGCGATTTCGACAATGCCACGCACGTTCCCCTGGGGCCGGTGGTGTGCATCAGCCCCTGGAACTTCCCGCTGGCGATCTTCCTGGGCCAGGTGTCGGCGGCCCTGGCCGCCGGCAATGTGGTGCTGGCCAAGCCCGCCGAGGAAACGCCGCTGATCGCCACCTGCGCGGTGCGCATTTTGCACGAGGCCGGGGTGCCGCTGGGCGCGCTGCAATTCCTGCCCGGCGCGGGCGATGTGGGGGCGGCCCTGGTGGCCGACCGGCGCATCGGCGCGGTCATGTTCACCGGATCGACCGAGGTAGCGCGCCTGATCGCGCGGCAGCTTGCCGGGCGCATCGGCGCGGGCGGGCAGCCGGTGCCGCTGGTTGCGGAAACCGGCGGGCAGAACGCGATGATCGTCGATTCCTCGGCGCTGGCGGAACAGGTGGTGGCCGATGTCATCGCCTCGGCCTTCGACAGCGCGGGGCAGCGCTGTTCGGCGCTGCGCATCCTGTGCGTGCAGGACGATTGCGCCGACCATGTGCTGGCGATGCTGCGCGGCGCGATGGCCGAACTGCGGGTCGGCGACCCGGCGCAACTCCGCACCGACATCGGCCCGGTCATCACCGCCGAAGCCCGCGACGGCATCGCCGCCCACATCGCGCGGATGCGCGCGAACGGCGCCCGGATGTGGGCGCCGGCCACGCCGCACGCGGTGCCCGGCGGCCATTTCCTGCCGCCCACCCTGATCGAGATCGACAGCATCGCCGAAATCGGGCGCGAGGTGTTCGGCCCCGTGCTGCATGTGCTGCGCTGGCGGCGGCCGGATCTGGACGCGCTGATCGACGCGATCGACGCCACCGGATACGGCCTGACCTTCGGCCTGCACACCCGCATCGCCGAAACGGTGGACCATGTGACCGGCCGGATCGACGCGGGCAATCTGTACGTCAACCGCAACACCATCGGCGCGGTGGTGGGCGTGCAGCCCTTTGGCGGGCGCGGCCTGTCGGGCACCGGGCCGAAGGCCGGCGGTCCGCTGACCCTGCGGCGGCTGCTGGCGGCCTGCCCCGCCTTCGTGCCGCCTACCCCGGCCGACGGCGCGCGCGCGCGTGCCGCGCTGCCCGATGCCGCGCGGGAATGGCAGGCCTGGTCGGCGGGCAGCGGCCTGCCCGACGGCGTGACCGGCCCGGCCCTGCACGGGCTGTCCGTCGCAATGCCGGGGCCGGTGGGCGAGACCAATATCTGGTCGCTGGCCCCGCGCGGCACGGTGCTGTGCGTGGCACGAACCGAGGCCGGGGCGCGGCGGGCCACCGGCATGGCGCTGGCGGCGGGCAACGAGGTGGCGTTGCTGGCCGACGATGCGACGGCGGGCTGGGTCGCCGACCTGCCCCCCGCCCTGCGCGCGCGGGTCTGCCGCGTGGCCGACCTGGCCCAGGCCGCGGCGGCCCGCCCGGCAGTGCTGCTGGCCGAAGGCGACGCCCCCGACCTGGACGCCGTGCTGGCGGCGCTGGGCGAAGGCGACGGGCCGGTGGTGCCGGTGCATGTCCTGACCGCGACCGGCCCCCTGCCGGAATGGCTGCTGGAAGAACGGCTGGTCAGCACCAACACCACCGCCGCGGGGGGCAATGCATCGCTGATGGCGATCGGCTGATCGCCGAACGGAGGGATCCCGCGCGCCTCGGCCGTGTTATGCTCGTCCCGGTCCATCCGTGACCGCTGACGGGAGGCGCCATGGCTCTGCCCCATCTCTTTCCCCGCCTGCCGGCACCGCCGGGCAGCGCCTGGCTGAAGCGCCGGCTCGCCGCGCGCGTGACAGACGTCTTCAACGATCGGGCGCGGGGCGAGGCGCCGGTCGTCCGCCAGGCCGACGGGCTGTTCGCGCCGGACAGCGTGGTCCGCCAGGTGCACGGCGACGTCGTCGCCATGCTGGCCGGCGGGATCGCGGCCCTGCTGCTGCAGATGCTGCATCCTTCGGTCCTGGCCGGCGTCTGGGACCATTCCCGCTTCCGCGACGACATGCACGGGCGGCTACGGCGCACGGCGCGCTTCATCGCGCAGACCACCTACGGTCACCGCGACGACGCCATGGCCGCCATCGCACGGGTCCGCCGGATCCACGACGGGGTCAACGGCCTGCTGCCCGACGGCACGCCCTACCATGCGAACGATCCGTCGCTGCTGGCCTGGGTTCATCTGACCGAGACGACCAGCTTCCTTGCCGGCTGGAGACGCTTCGCCGAACCGCTGATGCCGGAACACCGGCGCAACCAGTATTTCGACGAAATGGCGCGGATCGGGGAGGCGCTGGGGGCCGCGCCGGTGCCACACACCGAATATGCGGCATACCGCCAGATGGAAACGATGCGCGGTGCGCTGGCCGTCAGCGAACGCACCCGCGAGATATGCGACATCCTGCTGACGCGCCCGGCGGCGTTCCCCGGCGGCAGGCACGCCCATCGCCTGGTGATGCAGGCCGGCATCGACCTGCTTCCGCCCTGGGCGCGACGAATGCATGGGTTTGCGGCACCCGGCCCCGCCACGCCGCTTGTGCACGCCACCACCTTCGGGCTCGCCGAAACCGTCCGCTGGGCGTTCCGCTCGTGAGGGGCCCGGCGCGCGGTCAGGCCAGCGGCGCCGTCCTGACCGCGCGCCGGCTCATCCAGTCGATGGCGCGATCGAAGCGGGCGCGGGCGGCCATGTCCAGACCGTCCAGTAACCAGGCGAGCGCGTACAGCCCGACCAGCATCACCGGCGCGATCCAGGCCGGAACGGTGGCGAGGGGAATGTGCAACCCCTTGCCCAGCACCCCGCCGATGCACCAGACCAACGGGGCGTGGGTGGCATACAGCGCATAGGATGCACCCCCCGCGGCCTGGAAGACGACCAGGCTGCGGCCCTTCGGCTGCGACGATGCCCCCAGCCAGACGATGACCGGGAAGATCGCGAACACCGCCACCAGGTCGATCACCGGGCGCGGGATCGCGGGGGTGTCGAACACCATGACGAACGCCAGCAGGCCCATCGGAACCCAGGCGTTGAGCACCGGGCTTTCGCGCCGGACGCGCCACAACAGGATCCCCAGAAAGAACGAGAAACCGACCCGGCACACCGCGACCGGCGCCCCGGACCAGAACATGCCGACATTCAGCGTCCCCCAGCTAAAGGCCGAAACGATGAGGCCCGGCACGAAGAGGCCCACCACCGCCATCAGCCTGCGGGTCGTCAGCCATGGCCACGCGGCGGCCATGACCATATTGGCCACCAGTTCATAGAAGAGCGACCAGGCCGGGAAGTTGAGGGCATAGAGTTCGCCGTGCGGGCCGACCCACGGAATGTAGAACACCGCCGCGGGCAGCGACGCCAGCACGGACAGCGGCTTCAGATGCAGGGCGACCTGCAACGCCGTCGCCACCGTGCCGATCGACAGCCCCAGCGCGTAGAGCGGCCACAGGCGCACGATGCGTTTGCGCATGAACGCGGCAAACGGCAACCCGGCATCCAGCCGGGCCGAATAGGCCTCGGCCAGGACGAAGCCGCTGAGGGCGAAGAACAGGTCGACCGCCAGATAGCCGCCCGTCACGTACCAGGCCGTGGGAAATATCATGTTGATATGGCCCAGAACGACCCCCGCCGCGGCCAGGCCGCGCAATCCGTCCAGGGTATGAAACACGCGCTTCGCCATGGTCGCATCCTTGCCTCGGCCATGGAACGAAACGACCACGCACCGTTACGCGCGGCATGTAACGGCTTTGTAACGGCGAAGTTTCCCATGCCCCCGCTGGTCTCGTCCCGGGGCCGCTTATGCCGGCGCCCGCAAGGCAGGACGCCGAACCTGTCAGAAATGCAGATACGTCCGCTGGACGACCTCCTTCATCGAGAAGAACGTCCTGGTCAGGCGAATTCCCGGCAGCGACACCAGCCAGTCGCCATAGATCGCATTGAATTCGTCGATCGACGCCGCCCTGATCATGACCAGGTAATCGAACTCGCCGGAGACGAGATAGCACGACACGACCAGCGGATGGTCGCGGATCGCGGCCTCGAATTCCGCGAAGGCCTGCTTGTTCAGCCGGTCCAGACAGACACCCATGACGATGACCGCGCTGCGCCCGACCGATGCCGGGGCGATATCGGCCCGGAATCCGGTAATGACGCCGTCCTCGGTCAGGCGCTGCACGCGCCGGAAACAGGTGGCGGTGCTGGTGGCCGCCTGACGCGCCAGGTCGGTGATCGATATGCGCCCGTCGACGCTGAGAACCCGCAGGATTCGCCGGTCGACCGCATCTATGTCAAACTGTGTCACTTTTCGGTGATACAGGGAAAAATGAAAGGATCGTTCATTTCTGTCTCCGTGCTGATGCCGTTCCCCTTCATTTTTGGTGAAGAACGAACGCACCGGTCATAACGCATTCGGTATGTTTCGCCCTCAGATTTTGAGGGTCAGATATGCAAAAATGTGATGAATGTCGTTCGAATACCGCCCCGGCCGTCCGGACATGGGGGGATATGCGTCCCGTCGGTCGCCGTCGCCGGCTGACGCTGGCAACGGCCCTGGGCGCGTTGGGGGCAACCGTGCTGGCGCCGCTGGCAAGCCACGATGCCCGCGCGCAGGCGGCCCAGGCCGCTCAGGCCGGCGGCACGCCCAAGGCCCAGCCGTCAGCGGCCCATGGCACCCACGGGCCTGCGCGGCGCACGGCCAAACCCGCCGCCCATCGCGCGCCGGCCGTCGAGTCCCGCACGGCCGAGGCGTTTTCGGTCGTGGGATCGCACGAGACGTCCCATGGCATGGAACAGACCATCACACGCAAGACCCTCAACCGCTTCGTGGCCGGGACCAGCCCGCTTCAGGTGCTGGGGGCGACGACGCCGGGTGTCAGCTTCGCCACGGCGGATGCGCTGGGCCTCGATACCTATGCCAATTCCTTGTATATCCGCGGCTATAATCAGAGCCAGCTGGGCGTCACGCTGGACGGTATTCCCCTGGGCGACCAGGGGTTCATCAACACCAACGGCCTGGATATCAACGAGGCCGTCACCCCCGACAATATCGCGCGCATCGACATGTCGCAGGGCGGCGGCGCGCTGGATGTCGCATCGACCGCGAACCTGGGCGGCGCCCTGCAATATTACACCCTGGACCCACGGGACACGCTGGGCGCCGATATCTCGCAGACCTTCGGCAGCAACAGCACCTATCGCACGTTCGGGCGGTTCCACAGCGGTGTGCTGAACCGGACCGGCACGAAATTCATGGCGTCCTACGCGCGTACCGATGCGCAGAAATGGAAGGGCCATGGCAACCAGTACGAACAGCAGGCCAATTTCAAGTTCGTCCAGCCCCTGGGCGAACGCGGGCGGCTGACCGGTTTTTTCGATTATTCAGAATTCAATCAGTATAATTATGGAAATATCAGCCTGGAGATCAAACAGAAGCTGGGGTCCAGGACGGACTATTTCTACCCCGACTACAAGGGGGCCTACCTGGCCGCGCAGGGGATTTTCCCCGCCGGCTGGGACCAGGTGTCCAGCCCCACGGACATCGCGTACTACGACGCCGCGCAGGACCAGAGGAACTACCTGACGGGGCTGAACGGCAATTACGAGCTGACGTCGCGGCTGCGGGTCAAAAGCGTCCTGTATGCGCAGGTCTCGGGCGGAGATTACGAATTCACCAATCCGTACGTGTCGTCACCCAACGGCGCGCCGATGATCCAGCAGGCCGATCACCAGTGGTTCCGCCGCGTCGGCGGCACGCTGGCGCTGCAATACACGCTAGGCCATCACGACTTGGAATCCGGCGTCTGGTACGAAAACAACGACTTCACCTATTCGCAACGGCTGTACAGCCAGCCCCTGCTGGGCGAGGGTACGCCGCGCAAGGGCACCGGCCCCTACGAAAATTCGTTCGCCACGCGCTATGGCGTGCAGATAAACACCAACGCCTTCCAGTATTACCTGCAGGATGCCTGGCACATCCTGCCCAACCTGCGCCTGCATGCCGGCTTCAAGTCGCTGCTGGTCACGACGGCGGGCGGCGCATTCGAGAATAACGAGACCTATACCGGCCAGAGCGCGCTGCCCAGCGGCAGCCTGACGACGGCCGGCGCCTTCCTGCCGCATGTCAGCCTGAACTGGACGTTCCTGCGGCATCACGAACTGTTCTTCGACGTGTCGCGCGACATGCGCGCCTATTCCTATGGCGGATGGAATTCGCCCGTCGCCTGGGGCGTCGACAACCAGGCCATATTCTCGGACCTGCGCAAGACGCTGAAGCCCGAAAGCACCTGGAACTACCTGATCGGCTACCGCTACAACTCGAAATATGTCGATGGCGTGCTGAACCTGTACCATTCGGACTATTCGAACCGCCTGGCGCCGATCACCAGCGGCACGCTGGTCAATGCCAACCAGACCTTCCTCAACGTCGGGTCGATGGCGATGTGGGGCGTCGATGCCGGGGTCACCGTCCGGCCGCTGCCGCACCTCGAGATCTTCAACAGCATCAGCTACAACCATTCGACCTACGGCCAGGGAATCTACAACGCCGGCACCTATTACGACCTGAAGGGCAAGATGGAGGTCAATTACCCATCTGTCATGTACAAGTCGAACGTGGCCTATACCTATGGAAACGCGACGCTGAACTTCAACGTATATTACATGGGACGGCGGTACCTGTCCTACATGAACGACACGTCGGTCGATCCGTACTGGAACGCGAACCTGACGGCATCGTACGATTTCAAGCACGTCCCGCACGTCGCGGACCTGAATTTCTCGCTTGGCATCTACAATCTGTTCAATCAGGAATATATCAGCTCGATCGGCGCCAACCCGATTGCAGGCGACCGTCAATCCATGTTCGCGGGCGCGCCGCGCCAGTTCTTCGGAACGCTGCGCGCACGCTTCTGAGACCGCCGGGGTGGGAACGGAGAAATCCGTTCCCGCTATCGCGGCGCGCGGCGCCGGGGCCGCCTACGGCGCGGCCGCCCCGGTCACCCGCCAGACGACGTCGCCCACATCGTCGGCGACCAGCAGCGCGCCTTTGCCGTCCAGGGCCAGCCCCACGGGGCGGCCGTGGACATGGTTCTGGTCGTCGGCCAGGAAGCCCGTCAGCACGTCCTGCGGCACACCCGAGGGACGGCCGTCGGCGAAGGGCACGTAGATCACGCGGTAACCGCTCTTGGGCCGGCGGTTCCATGATCCGTGCTGCGCGACGAACAGGCCGTGCCGCCAGGCGTCGGGCAGGCTGCTGGCCTGGGAAAAGGCAATGCCCAGCGACGCCGTGTGCGGCCCCAGCGCGTAATCGGGCGCGATCGCCTGCGCGACCAGGTCGGGGCGGGGCGGTTGCACGCGGACATCGACATGCTGCCCGTAATAGCTGTAGGGCCAGCCATAGAACGCCCCCTCGCGCACAGCCGTGATGTAGTCGGGCACCAGGTCGCTGCCGATTTCGTCGCGTTCGTTCACCACCGCCCACAGCGCGCCGGTCTGCGGTTCCCATGCCAGGCCGTTGGGGTTGCGCAGGCCGGTGGCGAAGGGGCGCAGCGTCCCGCTGGCGATGTCGTAGCGGTCGATCCGCGCGCGCCCTTCCTCGACCGCCATGCCCAGGTCAGCCACGTTGCTGTTCGACCCGATGGTGACGTACAGCGCGGCGCCGTCGGGGCTGGCCAGGATGTTCTTGGTCCAGTGATGGTTGTAGCCCGCCGGCAGGTCGATCAGCCTGGTTCCCGGATCGTCGATGCGGGTCTGCCCCTCATGGTAGGGGAAGCGCATCAGCGCGTTGGCGTTCGCGACATACAGCGCATCGCCGATCAGCGCCATGCCGAACGGCGAATACAGATGATCGAGAAAGACCGTGCGCTGGTCGGCGACGCCGTCGCCGTCGGTGTCGCGCAGCAGGGTGATGCGGTTCGGGCTCTTCTCGCCCGCGCCCACGGCCCCCATGACCAGTCCGGCCACCCAGTTCTTGAAGGTCTGGATATCGGTGCCCGGCGAATTCGATTCCGCGACCAGGATGTCGCCATTGGGCAGTTTATAAAGCCAGCGCGGATGGTCCAGGCCGGTGGCATACGCCCTGACCGCCAGGCCGGCGGCGGCATGCGGGGCCTCGGCCCCCTTCCAGCCGATGGGGGTCGCGATATTGACCGTCGGCATGAACGTCTTGTTGGGCGGCGGCAGCACGGGATGCGCCCCCGTCCCGGCCGCGACCGGCAGCGTCGCCTTCTCCGGCTGCAGCACCAGCCCATAGCACCCGGCGGTCAACGCCACGATGGCCGCCGCCCCGCCCACCAGCCAGAGACGAGAATATTTCATGCAGTGATCCCTGGCCGGTTGAGGCGCGCCGGTCCGCGCGCCCCCGAAGAAAGGACGCCGATCACACCCCAATTCCCCCCCAGGCGCAAGCCAGGGCGCGGCATCACGCGGATGGGGCCTTGCAGCAGCCACTCCTGTCCGCGGGACCGCTCACGGACAGGTCGTCAAGGATCACGCAGTCGGGGCCGGGGCCGCCCGCGCACTCCGAATCGCAGGCGGCCACGAACACGGCGATGCTTTTTTCCAGCGCCTTGAGTTCACGCAGTTTGGCGCGCACGTCCGCAAGGTGGGCCTGCGCAATGTCGCGGGCTTCCATGCAGGACCGCGACCGGTCCTGGACCAGGGAGGCAAGCGTGCGGACCTGCTCGATCGAGAACCCGAACGCCCGACCGCGGCGGATAAAGGTCAGCCGTGCGACATCGTCCTCGCCGTAGCGCCTCTGGTTGCCTTCCTGGCGATCGGGACGCCGCAGCAGTCCGATCTGCTCATAGTAGCGAATGGTCGACGCAGTCGTGCGGGTGCGCTCGGCAAGCTCCCCGATCTTGTATCCGGACATGCAGGCCTCGCGAAAAAGGGCTTGAACCTCAAGTGGCTTCAACTTGTAAGGATGCGCTCCGCCGCCGGCAATCGCGATCGGCGAGGCAGGAGACACGCATGCCCGATACCGACGATATCACCCCCATCGCCTGCACGCTGGATGCCGGAAGCCTCAAGGAAAGGCTGGCGTGGATTGCCGATCTCAATCGCCGCGCGCTGCTGGCGTCGCATCGGGACGACCTCCGGCTGACTCTCACCTACGATCCGTCCACGGGCGATGACGTGCGCCGGATGGTGGCGGGCGAGCAGAGCTGCTGCGCGTTCCTGCTGTTCGACGTGACCGAGCGGACCGACGCCGTGACCGTGACGATTACAGCGCCCGAGGACGCGCGCGCGGCGGCCGAGGCCCTGTTCGAACCGTTCGCGCGACGGAGCGCCGATGCCGCGGTCGCGGCGTGCGGTTGCCGGGCGGGATGCGGGGCATGACGGCCGGGATGCATGCCTCCGGCAATCGTGCCGCCGGCACAGTCGCCGTTACCGCTTCGACCGCGGCGCTGGCCTGCGGCGTGTGTTGCGTGCTGCCGTTCGCACTGCCGGCCGTGATGCTCGGCGCGGTCGGGGGCATGCTCTCGTGGTTCGCCCAGGCCTACAGGTGGCTGACGCCCCTCTCCGTGCTGGCCGTGACGGCGGGCTGGCTGTGGATCGCCCGCCAAAGCTACGCCACCCGACGTATTCCGGCCCGTCTGACGCTCGCGCTCATGGGGTTCGCGACACTCATGATGGTGCTCGCGCTGATGTGGCCGCATATCGAGCCGCGCGTGATCGGCCTGCTGCGCGGTGCACCCCGATCGTGAGCGGAGGCAAGAGCCGGGGTCTTTGACATCCGGTCATGCCGGTGGAGAGTATGGGAGGAGAATAAGCCCGTCGGCACTAGGACCCGGGAGATGCCCCTGTTCGCGTGTTTACTCGCCCGCCGGCACCGGTCCCGGCCAATCGTCCTGCCGGCCGCATGCGCCGTGATGCTGGGGCTGGCCGGAGCCCGCGGGACCGGTGCGGCCCCGCGCGACATAGCCGGACAACACGCGGCCCCTGCCCCGGCGTTCGCGCAGGTGGGCACCTACGACCTGTCGGCCGGGCCCGACCGGCCCCCCAGCCCCCGCGAGGTGAAACGCCTGCCGCCGCACCGGGGCACCATTTCCACCCTGATTCCTCTGTCGTCGCTCGACCGGCCGGCCCCCCGGCCCGAGGACATCACGGTTCAGGGCAGGCGCACCCGGTACACCGCAGCCCCCGTCGCCCCGGTGGCGGACGCGGACGGGCCGAACTGCAAGGATATCCGGTTTTCCGTCCTGGGGCGAAAGATCGGTATGCGGGCCTGCCTCGGCGGGATGGCGCGCGATGGCGTGGACCCCAATACCGGCGCCGACGTATCGCGCTTCGGCGAGGCCTACATGGATTCCAGCATCGTCGGCCGGGGCCTGGCGCCCCATGGGCATTGAGGGCCGAGCCCGCGCCGACCTGGAACGCTTGACGCAACGAACCAGAAAAGGGCAGTCTGATCGGGCAATGTGCCAGACCCGGAACAGCGCTGACCGACGCCGACGCCGCAGCAATCGCGGCGGGTTCGTCGTGTCTGCCGGACTCCGGCCCGGCGGGTGAAGGATAAAACCGTCATCTGAGCCACGGCTCGTTCGAGACACGCTTCCACCCCCCGCGACACCCGTCGCGGGGGTTTTTTGCATTTGGAGAGACATATCAT
Source organism: Gluconacetobacter azotocaptans (assembly GCF_014174355.1). Classification (GTDB taxonomy): domain Bacteria; phylum Pseudomonadota; class Alphaproteobacteria; order Acetobacterales; family Acetobacteraceae; genus Gluconacetobacter; species Gluconacetobacter azotocaptans. Next base: position 306,955 of record NZ_JABEQF010000006.1, on the reverse strand, counting down.
GGCCAGCAGCAGCGTCCCCGACATCGCACGTCCGGTGCAGAAACAGCTCGACGCGTACAACGCGCGCGATATCGACGCCTTCATGCAATACTGGGCCGAGGACTGTCGGTATTACGAATTTCCCGACCGCCTTCTGGCCCGGGGCGCGGCCGAAATCCGCGAACGCCACCTGGTCCGCTTCCAGGAGCCCAACCTGCACGGGCGGCTGGTCAACCGCATGGTGGTCGTCAACATGGTGGTCGATCACGAGACGGTCACGCGCACCTTCCCCGACGGCGCCGGCGAAATCGACGTCGTGGCCATCTACGAGGTGGAAAACGGCGTGATCGCCAGGGCCTGGTTCAAGATCGGGCCGCCACGGCTGTTTGCGGACGTGATCCTGCGGCGCGCCCTTCCCTCCGACGCCGCCGCCATCCGCGACCTGACGCACGCGGCCTATGCCAAATGGCTTCCCGTCCTCGGCCGCGCGCCGACGCCGATGACGGTGGACTATCACGACAGGGCGCGGGACCATGTCATCGACCTGCTGCATACCGAAGGCCGCCTGGCCGCATTGATCGAGATGGTTCCCCACACCGACCATCTCTTGATCGAGAATGTGGCCGTCCTGCCGGCGTTCCAGGGGCGCGGATATGGACGCCGGCTGCTGGCGCACGCCGAAACGGTTGCCGCCACGCGCGGCCTGGGCGAGGTGCGCCTCTACACCAACAGGCTTTTTGCCGAGAACATCGCGCTCTATACCCGGCTGGGCTATCGCGTGGACCGCGAGGAACCATTCATGGACGGCTTTACCGTCTACATGAGCAAGCCCCTCCATGAGGCGCCGTAAATGCCAAATGCCAGGGCTTCGCGCGAGCAAGTCTCAGGGCGCTGCCCTGAAACCCGCCAAAGGGCATCGCCCTTTGGAAACCCGGTCGTTTCATTCATGATCGGGGTCCAGAGCCTCAGGCCCCGATCATGGATAACGGGTGCGTTCGGGCAAAGCCCGGCCTTTCCTTTTCCCCTCAGAACTCCGCCGTCAGGCTCAGGCCGATCGTCGCCGGCGGGGCCGAGTTGATGACCAGCGGCTGGACCGAGTTCAGGCGGCCCGAAACGCGGGTCTGCCGGTTCAGGACGTTGTTGGCGTAGATCTGCGCGCTGTAACGCCCGATCTTGGTCCCGACATTGATGTTGGCCAGGAACCAGCCGCCGATATAGGCATAGTTCGGGCTGGCGCGGTTGAAGGCCGTGGTGCGGCCGCTTTGATAGGCGACGTCGCCGCGCACCCAGCTCGGCAGGCCCAGCACGTCGAAGCTGTAGGTCGCGTTCGCGTTCAGCGTCCAGCGCGGCACGTAGGGCAGATCATCCCCGGATTGCGTCTGGTTGACCGGCAGGGGCTGGTAGGGCTGCCGGCCCACCAGATGGGCGTCGGTGTAATTGGCGCCCATTCCCAGTTGCAGCGGGCGGATCGGCCGTACCGCCACTTCGGCCTCGACCCCGGTGGCGGTCGCCGAACCCGCATTGGTGATGAAATCGAACGCGCCGGAGGGGTCGGTGCCCTGCTGCTGGATGTTCGACCAGTTCATGCGGTAGACCGCGCCGTTGAAGGTCAGGCGGTTATGCAGCCACCCGGTCTTCCAGCCGAATTCGTAATCCCACACCGTGTCGGGGGCGTAGGGCGCCGGGGTGGTGACGGTGAAGCCCACGGGCAGGTTCGGCCCGCCGATCCGGTAGCCTTCCGCCGCCTGGACATAGACCATGGCATGCGGCGTGATGTCATACGACAGCAGCGCCTTGCCGGTGGCCGACGTCTCGTTCGAGGACGAGCCCGGATAGAAGGTCGGGATGGCGTTCGTCTCGCCGAACGGCATGATCGCCAGAGAGGTCAGGCTGCGGTCGGCGGTGAACACCCGCACGCCGCCAGTCAGTTTCAGGTTCTTCAGGATCGGGTACGTGGCTTCGCCGAAGCCCGCGATCTGTTCCGTCCGGTCCCAGTTGGCGCGCGCGAACATCGTGGTCGGCGCGTTGCCGTTTGAATCGAAGTCGAAGAACCCGGCCGAATCCACCCCACCGTAATAGAGCTGGAACGTGTTTTTCCGGATCTGATAGAAGCTGCCGACCGTCCACTGGATTTTGCTCTGCGCCGGCGAGGACAGGCGCACCTCGGCCGTCCAGGCGCTTACCCGCTGGCGGTCGTCGACCGCGTTGATCTGGCCGGCGGCCAGGCGCTGCTGAAACACGTCCAGCGGATAGCAGCTTGCGAAATCGCCACTGGTACAATCGACGCCGTAATTGAACGACGTGTCATGGGTATAATGCATCTTGCGCTGCTGCCACGACGCGATGGCCGTCAGCGTCGCCCAGGACATGTGGTAGGCCGAAATCAGGTTGTAGGCCTGGAATTCGTCGCGCATCGGCTGGCGCACGAAGCTGGCCGCCGCCCATTTGCTGTGCGCCACGCTGTCGAAGATGGGGTTGAGGTTCGACAGATCGTCGGTGTTCGCGTTCTGGTAATAGCCGATGAAATCGATCGTCCAGTTGTCCATCGGGCGATAACGGATGTTCAGGCGGCCGCCGTAATCGTCGGTGCTGTTGGTGCCGTTCTGCTGCAGGTAGTATTGCTTGATCCATCCGGCATTGCTGTCGCGATAGGCGCTGAGGCGGATCGACAGCTTGTCCTTGACGATCGGCACATTGACGGTGCCGCTCTGCGAATTGTTGAAGCCGCCGGTGGCATAGGTCGATATCGAACTGTTCACGGTGCCGCCCAGCCTGGTCATGTCCGGCCGTTCCGAGATGATGCGGATGGTGCCCCCTTCCGACCCCGATCCGTACAGCGTGCCCTGCGGCCCCTTCAGGACCTCGACCCGCTGCATGTCCCACAATTTCACGTCGGGCTGCGCGGATCCGGAATCGGTATTTTCTCCGGTGAAGCCCGCGATCGGGATTTCGTCCAGATACAGCCCCACCTGCGGTTCGCCCGCCGCCGTCAGATTGCGGATGGCATAGCGTTTCTGCCCCGGCCCCTGGTCCTGCATGCTCAGGCCCGGCACCTGGATGAAGTAATCGGCAATCGTCTGGGCGTGGGTCTGCTGCAACGTCTTGGCGCTGATGGCGCTGATGGCCATCGGCGTGTGCTGGACGTCCGTGCTGCGCCGCGTGGCGGACACCGTGACCTGCTCGATCCCGTCACTTTCCTGTTTGGCAGATGTTTTTTTGGAAGCGACGTCTGTGGCGGCCTTCGTGCCGGCCGTTCCGGCGTCGGCGGCCGGGGACGCGTCCGCCGCGGGGGACGCCGCCCCGGCCGCCAGCGCCGGGGACATCAGGAACACCGGAGACACCGTCAGCAACAAGGCAATGCGCAATCCGAAAACACGTGAGCCATTCCCGATGGTAGGCATACCTGAAATCCTCTTTCGAGTGTGATGGGGGGGCATCGAATCTTGAATCAGTTTGCCGATATTATTTTGATTATGTCACGAGTTTTTTTTAACGAAAATGTATGAATATGGTTTTCTCTGTGCACAGAGATTGAATTTGGCATACGAATGCGCCCGGCAGCAGCCGGGTAAGGCCGCTGTGGTGCGCCACGGGCCGCATCATCCGATCAGATGAAATCGACCGATCGGATCACGATGTTCGCCAAATACAGGACTGGAATGGGCGCTGAACCGCGCCCCTCACCCGGCCGGCCGGGCCGCTAGCGCAGCCCGCGCCCACGGGTCTCCGGCAGCAGCAGGGTCGCCACCAGCACCAGCACGTAGCTGAGCAGGCAGACCGCCAGCAGGGCCGGTCCGATGCCGTAGCCATGGGCCAGCACGCCCACGAAGGCGACGCCCGACGCCGCACCCAGCCGGCCGGCGCTGTAGGCGAAGCTGGTGCCGCTGGCGCGCACCGCCGTGGGGAACAGTTCGGAAAAGAACGTGCCCATCCCGCCGTACAACCCCTGCGAGAAGAACCCCAGCGGCACGCCGGCGACCAGCAGCAGCCAGGGCGGCATCGGCAGGCACAGATAGGCCAGCAAGGTCAGCAGGCTGCCGGTCACATAGAACAGGAAGTTCGGACGCCGCCCGCGCGCGTCGGCCAGGTACGCGCTGGCGATATAGCCCGCGAAGGCCCCGGCGGTCAGCACGATCACATACAGCCCTACCGCCCCGTGGGACAGGTGCCGCGACATGGTCAGGTACGCCGGCAGCCAGGTGGAAATGCCCAGGCCGCTGCTTTGCACCCCAAGTGCAAGCAGGGTGGTCAGGAAGGTGGTCCGCGCAACGCCCGGGCGGAAGATGTCGTGGATCTTCATCCGCGCGGCATGGGTGATCGCCTGTTCGCGCTGTTCCTTGTAGATTTCCGGTTCGTCGACATAGCGGCGGATGGCGATCAGCAACAGGCCGGGCGCGATCCCCGACCAGAATACCGCACGCCAGGCGACCCATTCCGGCAGGCAGGCCAGCGCCAGGCTGGCGATGATCGCGGCCAGCGCCCAGCCGGCGGCGACGCCGCTTTGCAGGCAGCCGACCGCCTTGCCCCGGCTGCGGTCGCCGACAATTTCCGCCATCAGCACCACCCCCGCGGTGATCTCGCCGCCGAAACCGAACCCCTGGATGGTCCGGCAGACGAACAACTGGTCGTACGAGGTGGCGAAACCGCTGAGGAAGGTGAACAGCGAATAGATGACGATGGTGAACTGCATCGCCTTGACCCGCCCGAACCAGTCGCCCAGCAGGCCGGTGATCCAGCCCCCGGCGGCGGCGGCATACAGCGCGGCACTGCCCAGGAAGCCCACCTGGGCGGGCGAAACGTGCCACGCCTTCATCAGCGCCGGCATCAGGAAGCTGAAGATCCGCAGGTCCATCGCGTCCAGCGCGACCCCGCCGTAGCAGCTCCAGAACGTGATCTTCTCGACCCGCGACAGGGCGCGGAACCAGGCGAACGGCGTGGCCGGCGCGCGCAGCGGGGCGCGGGCCGGCCCATCGGCGGCCCTGTTGGCGGCCAGATCGGCGCGGGAGGAATCGACATCTGCGGCGGGGGGCATCGCGCGGTCCTTCTGGCGGGGGTTTTACGTGACGCTTTGCGCGTCGGTCAGGCTGTCCTGCAACGAGGCGCGGCGCATGAAGGCGCGGGCGCGTTCGGGGTCGGCGGCGGTGGCGCGCAACTGGCTCAGATGGGCCGCACGCACGGCGGGGTCGCGTTCTTCCAGCAGGCGCTTGTTCTGGATGCTCTGGGCCTGGACGAAGGTGGTCGCGGCGTGGCGGCGCTGGCGGCTGTACAGGTCCAGCACGTCGTCGGACTGCTCGCCGCGCAGGACGGCGCCCAGCTTGCCGCACAGATTGACCGCATCGTGGATGCCGCCGTTCATGCCCATGCCGCCGATCGGGTTGTTCACATGCGCCGAATCACCGGCCAGCAGCACGCGGCCACGCCGGAAGGTTGCGGCGACGCGCTGGTTGACGGCGTACATGTTGGAATAGGCGATGTCGTACTCCCCTTCCTTCGGGAAGAATTTCTGCAGCCTGGCCTGCAGGCCGGCATGGCTCAGGGCCTCGTCCTCGGTCTCGCCCAGGCGGGTCGGGAAGATGGCGCGCCATAACCCCTTGCCGTCCGCACCGCGGACCTTGAACAGGTTGCACCACTCCGTGGGGTCCGAGAAATAGTTCCGGAACGCATAGTCGGTCTTTTCGGCTCCGAAATCAAACGGGGTTGCGATCTTCACGAAGCATTCGTCGTAGGTGAAACCCTCGAAGGCGATGTCCTGCGATTTGCGCACCGTGCTGCGCCCGCCATCGGCGCCGATCAGGTAATCGACGCGCATCGTCTCGACCTCGTCGCCATGGCGCAGGGTCACCAGCACATGGTCGTCCTTCTGGACGATGTCCGTGGCCTCGGTCGAAAACCGGACGGCGAAGCCGATCTCGTCCGCGTAGCGGGTGCTGACATCGTCGGTCAGCTTGTACTGTTCGTATTGCAGCACGAAGGGATAGCGGAATTCGTCCTTCATCAGCCCCAGGTCGAATTCGGCCACGATCTCGCCCGCCACCCGGTCGTGGTACTGGAAATTCGGCGCGATCAGCCCCTTGGAGATAATGGTGTCGGCGATGCCCAGGTCGGCCAGCATGGCGATGGTGGGCGGATGCAGCGAAGCCGCGCGCTGGTCCATCACCGGGCCGGGTTCGCGTTCGACCACCGTGACAGAAATGCCCTGCCGGCCCAGCGCCAGGGCGCAGACCATGCCTACGGGCCCCGCGCCGACGATCATGACGTGCTGTGACATCGGATTCTACTCTGCTCCTGCTTGGGGCGACCCGTCATGGTCGCGAAAGAAGACGTCCAGCGCGCGCGCCAGACGGTCCTCGCCTGAATTGATGTGGGCGACGATCGAGGTGTGGTTGTGGCCCGCCAGACGCAGGAAGCGGACGGGCACCTGCCCCGCCGCCCGCACCCCTTCGGCGAATTCCGCGCCATAGGCGTCCAGATGCCGGTTTTCATATTCCGCCACCGCCACCAGCACCGGCAGGGGGCAGCGCGCGGCATGGGTAACGGGCGAGCGTTCGGCATACAGCCCGGCATCGTCCCCGCAATAGGCCGCGACATGGCGGGCATTGGGGTTGTCGGGCAGGGCGTCGATCCGCAACCGGCCGCTGATCAGCGCCAGCGTCCGCACCCCCGGCGGCATCGCCCGCCCGACCGCCGGATCGACCGCCAGCGACGCGACATGGGTGCCGCCGGCCGAATGGCCGATGACGTGCACGCGCGCCGCATCCCCGCCCCAGTCGGCGATTTGCGCCGCCACCCATTCCAGCGCCAGGGCGACGTCGCGCGCGCCGTCGGGATAGAGGATATCCGGCGCCAAGCGATATTCGACATTCACCCCGACATAGCCGTGCCGGGCGAACCAGTGCAGCACATTGTCATACACATGCCCGTTGGCGCTCTTGCCGCCGCGGGTGAAGGCCCCGCCATGGACGAACACCACCACCGGGGCAGGCGAGGCAGTGGGCGCGGGCGTGAAGATGTCCAGCACCTGGCGCGGCGCGGCGCCATAAGGCAGGTCACGCACCACGCCGCCGGGGGCCTGGTCCCTGCCCGCCAGTACATCGGTGTAGCAGCGCACGGTCTCGGCCCGGTGGCCGACGATATCGTCGTTCCAGACCGGCCCCAGCGCCAGCAGCCGGGCGCGGTCGGCCGGCGGCAGGCCGCTGAACGGCACCTCGTCCCCCAAGGGATCGGCGGCGGAGGACACGGCGGCGACGACAGCCGGATGGCGCGCGGTCATCGGCGAATCGTGCCTATTTTGCAGTCACAATGATGCATATGCGGTCATCCATGACGGGGACGATGGGGGTTACGCCTGCCGTGCACAGAAACTCATCATAAATACAATCCAAAGTCAAAGTATTTTGTAGCATCCTTCTGTATGCATGTGCATAGTGTGTGCACGCCGTGCGGCAGGAGCGCACGCGGTGCAAACGGAGAGCCATCACATGAGCAAACTGCGACACATTGCCCTGTCCGTGCCGGACCCCGAGGCGGCCGCGACCTTCTTCGAACAGGCGTTCGGCATGACGCGCGCCGGCCGCGCCATGCGCGGCGTGTACATGTCCGACGGGACGGTGAACGTCGCCCTGCTGAATTTCGGCGACGAGCCGGTTCCGGGCTTCGAGGACAAGAAGAACTATTACGGCATCATCCATTTCGGCGTCTGGGTGGACGACCTGGAGAAGTCCGGCGCCCGGGTGATCGAGGCCGGCGGGGCCTATGTCACGGGCCGCAAGGAGACCGATCCCAACGTCTTCTACGAAGTGAAGTACAGCACGCCCGAGGGCATCGTCTTCGACATGACCGAAAGCGGCTGGCGCGGCGCGGTCAAGAACGTCACCCCGGCAGGCGACGGCGCCCCCGCATGACGCCCGTCCCCGTCCCCGGCCGGGCAGGCGGCATCCTGCTGCGTGCGCCGCTGCCCGCCGACAGCGTGGCGGCGCTGGCGCGCCTGGCGCGCGTGCACGACCTGTCCGGTCCGGGAAACGGGGCGATCCCGCAGGATGCCGCCGCCTGCCGCGCCATTTGCATCGTCGTCACCAACGGGTCGATCGGCCTGGATGCGGCGGCGATGGCGGCCCTGCCGGCGCTGGGCCTGATCCTGTGCACCGGGGCCGGGTACGAAGGGGTGGATCTGGCCGCCGCCCGCGCCCGGGGCATTGTCGTCGCCAACGCCCCCGGCACCAACGACCGCACGGTGGCCGACCATGCGCTGGCGCTGATGCTGGCCATCGCGCGGGACCTTGTGTTCCTGGACCGCGCGGTGCGCGACGGAATGTGGGATTCGGTGCGCCAGGCGCGCCCGACGCCCAGCGGCGCGACCCTGGGCCTGCTGGGCTATGGCCGGATCGGCCAAGCCATCGCGGCCCGGGCCAGGGCGTTCGACATGACCATTCTCTATCACACCCGCACGCCTTACCCCGACCCCGACGCGCGGCATGTGCCCGACCTGGCCGATATGGCGCGCCAGGCCGACTATCTGGTCGTCGCCTGCCCCGGCGGGCCGCGGACGCGGCACCTGGTGAATGCGACCGTGCTGTGCGCGCTGGGGCCGGGCGGGTTCCTGGTCAATGTCGGGCGGGGCAGCGTCGTCGATACCGACGCCCTGGCCGCCGCCCTGCTGCGCGGCGACATCGCGGGCGCGGCGCTGGACGTGGTGGAAGGTGAACCCGCGGTTCCCCCGGCGCTGCTGGAAACGGGGCGCGTGATCCTGACCCCGCATCTGGCCGGGCGGTCGCCACAGGCGCGCCTGGCCCAGAAAGCGTTGCTCGAAAATTATGTCGCTACGTATATTCAGGGGGGCGTTCTGCCGGATCTGGCGGAACAAAAAGCGGCCACCTGAATGCAAGGAGACCATGCGTGTCGACCTACGCCGAAGATATATATAATAATCTCGCCGAACAGATCCTGCACGGCAAGCTGCGCCCCGGCCAACGCCTGGACGAGCAGAGCCTGGCCGCGACCTTCAACGTGTCCCGCACCCCGGTGCGCGAGGCGCTGAAGGAACTGGCAACGCGCGGGCTGATCGATTTCGTGCCGCGGCGTGGGGCGATCGTCACGCAGATCAGCCTGGACCAGTTGGCCGACATGCTGGACGCCGAATGCGAGATCGAGGCCCTGTGCGCCCGCCTGGCGTCGCAGAAGATGAACGCGCTGGAAAAAAGCATGCTCCAGGGCCTGTACGAACAGGGCAAGGACGCGGCGCAGCGCGGCGACCAGACCGCGTACTGGGCGATCAACCGCAGCTTCCACGAACTGATCGGCCGCGGCGCGCATAACGAGACGCTGGCCGGGCTGATGCAGGACCTGCGCACCCGTCTGGCCCCGTTCCGCCAGGCGCAGCCGCTGGCGCACGGCGAACGGCTGAACCGGTCGCGCGACGACCATGGCGCGGTGGTGCGCGCCATCGTCGCCGGCGACCCCGAGGCCGCCTACACCGTCATGCGCGACCATAACGCGCGCCTGGCCGCCGGCGTGCTGCAACTGCTGCGCTCGCACCACGACAGCCAGGCCCGGCAGCCCGAATTCATGCCCACCCCCTGACCACCGCCGGCCCCCGGCAGGGGCCGGTCCGTCGCGAAAGGAGAGTCCGGACCCATGTCGATTCCGTTCCAGCTCAACGGCCGGCCCGTCAGTTTCGACGGGCCCGAGGACACCCCCCTGCTATGGGTGGTGCGCGAACATTTCGGCCTGACCGGCAGCAAGTTCGGCTGCGGCATCGGCATGTGCGGCGCCTGCACCATGCATGTCGACGGCGCGGCCAGCCGCACCTGCGTGCTGGCGGTGGGCAATGTGCGCGGCCGCGCCATCCGCACCATCGAGGGCGTGGCCGCCGACGCCGACAACGCCGTGCGCAAGGCGTGGAACGATCTGGACGTGCCGCAATGCGGCTATTGCCAGTCGGGGATGATCATGACGGCGACGGCGATGCTGGCCGACACCCCCGCCCCCACCGACCAGGACATCGACCGCTGGATGACCAACCTGTGCCGTTGCGCGACCTATGTGCGCATCCGTCAGGCCATCCACGCCGCCGCCCGGTCGCTCAAATCATGAAGGGCCTGACCCGGTCCGGGGCGCCGTCCATCGGGCGCCGCCGTTTCCTCGAGGTCGCGGCCGCGTTCGGTGCGCTGCTGGCCGTACCGCTGGACCCGACGGTGGCGGCAGAAGGCGGCACGGACGCCGACATCGAACTGACGGACTGGATCTTCATCGACGCGCAGGGCGGCGTCACCCTGGGCCTGTGCCAGCCCGAGGTCGGCCAGGGGTCGTACACCGCCCTGCCGGCGATCCTGGCGGACGAGCTGGATGCCGACTGGCCGGCGGTGAAAGTGCGCTGGGTCATGGGCCGCGACGCCTACAAGCTCCAGTTCCGCAACGAAAAGCCGTCGCAGAAGGAAGGGGCCTCGACCTCGACCACCAAATTCTATGCCCGGCTGCGCGTCGCAGGCGCCGCGGCGCGCGATGTGCTGGTGCGCGCCGCAGCCGCGCGCTGGCAGGTGCCGGTGAGCGACTGCGCCACGGAATCGGGCATGGTGCGCAACATCCGCACCGGCGCCGCCCTGCCCTATGGCGCGCTGGCGGCCGAAGCCGCGCGCCTGCCGCTGTCGCCCACGCCCCGGCTGAAGACGCCCGCCGAATTCCGCCTGATCGGCAAGGCGCTGCCGCGCCGCGACACGGCGGCCAAGACCGACGGGTCGGCGAAATACGGGCTGGATGCCGAGGTGCCGGGCATGCTCAACGCCGCCATCGCCCTGTCGCCGACCATCGGCGGCTGGCTGGTGCGCATCAACAACGAGGCCGAAATCCGCCAGCAGCCGGGGGTACGGGCCATCGTCCGGCTGGACGACGGGGTCATCGTGGTGGCCGACCGCTTCTGGCAGGCGCTGCGGGCGGTGCAGATGCTCGACGCCACCTTCTCGCCCGGCGAGAACGGTGCGCTGTCGACCGAACTGATCGACCGGTTGGCGGACTCGGGGCTGGATGCGGAAATCGGCGTGACGGCGCTGGCGCGCGGCGACGCGCCGCGCATCCTGGGCCAGAACCCGGACCAGGTGATCGAAAGCCGCTTCAGCGTCCCGCACCTGGCCCACGCGGCGATGGAGCCGATGAACGCCACGGTGCATGTCCAGCCCGACCGGGTGGACGTGTGGGGGTCGATCCAGAGCACCGACGCCTCGGTCGCCGTCATCTCCAAGATCTCGGGCGTGCCCGAGGACAAGGTGCATCTGCATATCGGCTTTCTGGGCGGCAGCTTCGGCGGCAAGATCGCGCCCGATTTCGTCGCCCAGGCCGTCCGCGCGGCGATGGCGGTCGGCCGCCCGGTCAAGCTGATCCGCACGCGCGAGATGGACATCCAGCACGATCATTTCCGCCCCAACAACAAGGGGCGGCTGCGCGCGGTGGTGGATAAGGACGGCTACCCCATCGCGGTGCACGCGCGCGTCTGCGGGCAGTCATTGTTCGCCACCACGCGGCCGAACTGGCTGACCAGGACACCGCTGGGCGATTACGACGAGAGCATGGTCGATGGAATCTATAACCAGAGCTACAAGATTCCGAATTTCCATGTCGACGTGATCCAGACGCCGCTGCCGATTCCGGTCTATTTCATGCGGTCGGTCGGCTCCAGCGCCGGGGTGCTGTTCTGGGAGAGCTTCATCACCGACCTGGCGCACAAGGCCGGGATCGACCAGTACCACTACCGCCGCCACCTGCTGCGCAACAACCCCGCCGCGCTGAAGGTGCTGGACGCCGTGGCCGCCGCCGCGTCGTGGGACACGCCGCCGCCCCCCGGCAGGGCACGCGGCATTTCCTTCGACACCTATCACGGGCGCGGCGGGTCGTTCGTCACCCACGTCGCGGAAATCGTCGAACTGGTCCGCAAGGGTGACAGCTGGCGGGTGGCGCGGGTGTTCTGCGCGATCGACGCCGGGCTGGTCGTCAACCACAACACTTTCGTCGCGCAGATTCAGGGCGGGATCGGATTTTCCCTGACTTCAGCCCTGAAAAGCGAGATCACCTTCAATCGCGGCGGGGCCGAGCAATCGAATTTCACCGACTATCCGCTGTTGTCGATCGGGGAAATGCCCGACGTGGTGCCGATCATCGTCGAAAGCGACCGGCCGCCGCAGGGCGTGGGCGAAATCATGGTCGCCCCGCTGGCGCCGGCCATTTCGCAGGCGCTGCTGCAGGCCACCGGCCGGCGGCCCGACCGCATGCCCTTCCGGCCCGATGTCTTCAAGGTGACGGCGTGACGGGCAGTGGACTTCCAGATCCTGTCATTGTATATTTGTAACTAAATTTGTATATAAAGGAGACGTGACGTGCCCTCGCCCTTCCATCTTGCCTTTCCGGTCGACGATCTCGATGCCGCCCGCACGTTCTACGGCACCGTCATGGGGTGCCCCGAAGGCCGCAGTTCCGAAAGCTGGATCGATTTCGACCTGTTCGGCCACCAGATCGTCACCCATCTGACCCACGCGCCCCAGCCCCCTTCGAACTGCGCCGGCACGGTCGACGGGCATGCCGTGCCGATCCCGCATTTCGGCGTCGTGCTGGACATGGAAAGCTGGACCAGCCTGGCGGACCGCCTGCGCAGCCATGGGGTGGCGTTCGTGATGGAACCGCAGATCCGCTTCAAGGGCCTGCCGGGCGAACAGGCGACGATGTTCTTCCTCGACCCCGCAGGCAACGCGCTGGAATTCAAGGCGCTCCGTGACATGGGGCTGTTGTTCGCCAAGCAGTAGGCCGGGGCGAAGACAAGGGCTTTATAAAACGAACGGGATGCAAGGGCCTCGGCCCTTGCCGGACTCGGGCGGAGCCCGAGAAGCCTGACACAGGAAGGACGATCGGATGCATTTCGGGGCAACGATGCGACAAAGGCCCCTTCGGATCGGGCTGGCGGGCCTGGGATCGATCGGCCAGCAGGTCGCACGGCAGCTCGATGCCGGGATCGACGGGCTGGAACTGGTCGCGGTGGCGGCCTCGGACCGGGAAAAGGCCCGTCAGAACCTGGCGGGTTTCCGCGCCCTGCCGCGCATCGGCACTCTGGCCGATTTGTCGGACACCGACGTGGTGGTCGAGATGCTGCCGGCCCGCGCCTTCGCCGACATCGCCCGGCCGACGCTGGAACGTGGCGCAACCCTGGTGGTGGCGTCGGCGGGCGCGCTGCTGTCGCATATGGATCTGGTCGATGTCGCGCGCCGCACGGGCGGGCGGATCATCGTCCCCAGCGGCGCGATCCTGGGGCTGGATGCCGTCCGCGCGGCGTGCGAGGCCCCGGTGGCGTCGATCACCATCGAAACCCGCAAATCCCCCGCCAGCCTGGCCGGCGCACCGTACCTGGCGCAGCAGGGCATCGACGTGCACGCCCTGCGCGCGCCCACGACCATCTTCAGCGGCACCGCCGAGGAAGCCGCCCTGGCCTTCCCTGCCAACACCAACGTCGCGGCGGCGCTGGCCCTGGCGGGGCTGGGGCCGCGCAAGACCGAAATCCGGGTGATCGCCGACCCGGCGGTGGACCGCAACATCCATACCATCACGGTCGAATCCGCCGTCGCGCGCTTCACCTGTCATATCGACATCGTCCCCAATCCGGAAAACCCCCGCAGCGGCCAGCTAACCTCCCGATCCATCATCGCCTGCCTGCGCGACATGGTCTCGCCGGTGCGGATCGGCACGTAACGCCGATCCCCGTTCTCAGAAAGAACAAGGTCCGCCGGACTGTGCCGCGAATACCCTTGCAAGCCAGTCGATAAATACCCGCACACGGGGCGATAGCTGCCGGTTGCGCGGGTAAAGCAGCGAAACCGGCGTCGGCGACGGCGGACAATCGGGCAGGACGACCACCAGCGTCCCCTGCTCCAGATCCTGCGCGACGTGATAGCGCGGCACCTGGATCAGCCCCAGTCCCAGTCTGGCCGACGCGACGAAACTCTCGGCCCCGTTCACCGTCACGGGGCTGGGCAAGGTGACATGGCGCAGGATGCCCCCGACCATGAATTCCAGCGGCAACAGGCCGCCGGTCGCCGACGACCGGAACCCCACCATGCAATGCCTGTCCAGCGCCGCGATATCCCCCGGCATGCCGAACCGCGCGACATAGGATGGCGCCGCGCAGGTCACTTCCTCCAGCATCGCCACCCGCCGCGCCACCATGTCGCTGTTCTGAAGGTCGCCCACGCGCAGCACGCAATCGATCCCCTCGCGGATCAGATCCACCAGCCGGTCGCCCTCGCTCATGGTCAGTTCGATCTCGGGATAGGCGGCCAGGAAGTCCGGCAGGCGCGGCAGCACGAAATGACGCGCCAGCGTGCCGTGCACATCGACCCGCAGCATGCCGCGCGGCTTCGCACCGCTGAACGCCGCCTCGGCGTCCTCCAGGTCGGCAATGAGCGCGAGACAGCGGCGGTGATACGCCTCGCCATCCAGCGTCGGGCTGACATGGCGCGTCGTGCGTTGCAGCAGCCGGACGCCCAGCCGGGCCTCGAGCTGCTTGACCGCGTCCGTCACCGTCGAGCGCGGCAGGCCGAGGTCGCCGGCTGCCTGTGTGAAGCTGCGGCGCTCCACCACCCGCGTGAACACCCGCATGGCGTCAAATCGGTCCATCAGTCTGTTCGCATCTTCCGGATTGTGATGCCGGATCATGAGTGATTATCCGGAACAGGAAAAGGTTCATGGTCCCTACATCCCCGGCGGATGACCCCAAACAGGAGACCGACCATGACCCAGCACACCCCGAAAGTCGCCCTCGTCACCGGCGCGTCGCGCGGCATCGGCGCGGCCATCGCCGTGCGTCTGGCGCGGGACGGCTTGACCGTCGTCATCAACTATTCCGGCGATGCCGCCCCGGCGGAAGCCCTGACGCGCGGCATCGAGGACCAGGGCGGCCGCGCCCTCACCGCCCGGGCCGATATCAGCGACCCGCAGGCCGTGCGCGGCCTGTTCGATGCGGCGCAGGCCACGTTCGGCGGCGTCGACGTGCTGGTCAACAACGCCGGCATCATGACGCTGTCGCCCATCGCCGACACCGACGACGCCGCGTTCGACCGCCAGATCGCCGTCAATCTGAAGGGTACGTTCAACACGCTGCGCGAGGCCGCCGGGCGGCTGCGCGACGGCGGACGGATCATCAATTTCTCGTCCAGCGTCGTCGGCCTGCTGCAACCGGGGTACGGCGTCTATGCCGCCACCAAGGCCGCCGTCGAGGCGATGACCCCCATCCTGGCCAGGGAACTGCGCGGTCGCGCCATCACCGTCAACGCCATCGCCCCCGGCCCGACCGCGACCGACCTGTTCCTGAACGGAAAATCACCCGAACTCATCGAGCGCCTGTCGAAACTCGCCCCGCTGGAACGCCTGGGCCAGCCCGAGGACATCGCGGCCGCCGTCGCCTTCCTGGCCGGCCCCGACGGCGCATGGATCAACGGCCAGACGCTGCGCGCCAACGGCGGCATCGTCTGAGCCCCGATCACGGGATTGCCCTGTGTCGGGAGGCGGCTCACGATACGCGCCTGGGATCTTCCTCAAGAAGATATTGCAGCGTTTCCAATATGGCATTCCAATATGCCGTCCCCGCCGCGTCGTCGGCCTCCTGCGCCTCGTCCCGGTGCATGCGGGCCACGTGCACGGCCTCGTCACCATGACGGTCCACCAATTCCATGGCCGCTTCCGGAACCGGTTTCACAGACGGTTTCATCGTCGCTCTCCCATCAGAACGGCAGTCGAAGCTGGGGATGCCGACAGGCGTTTCAATCGCCTGCGCGAGAACGTGATGGCGGGACGGATTTTGCATAAAACAAGTCCACAGCAAGAAAGTCACGAAATATATCCGTGCCGTCGATGAACTTTTCCGCACCCTTCTTTCGGACCCGGCTTTCCGCCCCATGTGCTAGGAAAAGGGAGGGTGGAATGTCGTTTAAAACTCCGCCGACACCAAGTGGCAGCAGAACATCACGCGCGACGCGCGACCGCGGGGCCGGGCATGCCCCCGCGGGACAGGAACACCCCGCCGGCCCCGATCGCCCGCCTGCCGGCGCCGAGCAACCGGCTGAAGGGGACGGGACGGAACAGCAGCCCGGGTCCGCGCGGACGCCCGGGCAAGGCGGCATCGGCCGATAGCCGGCACACCCCGGCACGCTCGGCCGCCATGGCGCACGACGCCTTGGACATGCGGGCGCCTGTCTCCTTGGAGCGCAAGGTCCGGTTTCTGTCCCGGCCGCAAAGCTATGCTGGCGCCTCGGAGACGGTCGTCGCGCGCGAGACGCATATGTCCTGGGTGTTCCTGGCCGGGCCGCGCGTCTACAAGCTCAAGAAGCCGGTGCGCTTTCCCTATCTGGATTTCTCCACCCTCGATCGTCGGGCCGACGCCTGCCGTGCCGAAGACCGCCTGAACCGCCGGCTGGCGCCGGATGTCTATCTGGGCGTCGTCCCTCTGGTCGAGGGGGCATCGGGCCTTGCCATCGGGGGGGCGGGGCGGGTCGTCGACTGGCTGGTCGTCATGCGGCGCCTCGACGACGGCGGCTTTCTCCAGTCGGCATTGTCGGCGCACGCGGTGCAGCCGTCGCAGCTCGACCGGCTGGCCGCCGTCCTGGCGTCCTTCTACGCGCATGCGTCCCCGCTTTCGGTCCGGGGATCCGCGGACGCCTTGCGGATGTCGTGGCGGAAGGCGCTGTCACGCAACCGGCGTGTGTTGCAGGACCTCCGCTTCCATCTGCCGCGCGGAATGGTGGCGCGTGTGGATGGGATCCAGACACGCTTTCTGAACCGGCGGTTCGGGGTGATCCTGGCGCGCGCGCGGGCCGGCCGCATCGTCGACGCGCACGGGGACCTGCGCCCGGAACATATCTGGCTGGACGGGCGCGTGAGCATCATCGATCGCCTGGAATTCGACCCGGCCCTGCGGGCGCTCGATCCGCTGGACGAAATCGCCTTCCTGCAGCTCGAATGCACGCGCCTGGGCGCGGCCTGGGCGGGCGAGAGGATCGGCCGGCATCTGCGGTCCGCCCTGCATGGGCGACATGTCGGCGGGTTGCCGCTGTTCTATCGCAGCTATCGCGCCATGCTGCGGGCCCGGCTGGCGATCATGCACCTGTGCGACACCCGGCCGCGCACGCCTGAAAAATGGCCGCGCCAGGCGCGCGCGTACCTGCGTCTGGCCCTGTTCGACGCGCTGAAGCTAGACCGGCTTGAAAATGCCGCCCTGCCCGCCCCCTGATCTCAGAATACGAACAGGTCCGACAGCGGCAGGTCGCGGTGCAGCCTGCGAATGGCTTCGGCAAACAGCGGCGCGGCGGACACGACCTCCAGCTTGCGTCGGGCCGGCCCGTCCGGCAACCGGACGGGCGGGACCGTGTCTGTCATCAGGATACGGTCGATGGCCGGTTCGGCCAGGACGGTCTCCGCGCCGGCCGAGAACAGACCATGGGTGACGCAGGCCACCACCTGCCGCGCCCCGCCGCCGCGCGCGGCGCGGGCCGCGCGGGCAAGCGTTCCGCCGGTGCTGACCATATCGTCGATGACGATGCAGGTCGCGCCCGCCACATCCCCCACGAACAGGTCGCCGGAGACCTGCCCGCCGCTGCGGTGCTTCTCGGCGAAGGCCGTGCCGACAGGGCGTCCGGTCGCTTCCTCCAGCGCCCCGCGCAGGCGTTCGGCCCGCTTGCCCCCGCCAAGGTCCGGCGAAACGACGCACAGACGCCCGGCGTCGGCGGTCAGGCTGCGGATGGACGTCACCAGCAGGGGGACGGCCGTCAGCGCCACCGTCCGCCGGCGGAAGGCGTTTTCGAACGCCGCCTCGTCATGCACGTCCATCGTGACCAGACGGTCGGTTCCGACGGCTTCGAACAACGTGGCGACATAGCGCGTCGTCACCGGGTCGTTCGGCTTCGTCCGCCGGTCCTTGCGCCCATAGCACAGATAGGGCGCGATGGCGGTCACGCGCGCGGCCCCCGCATCCTTGCAGGCGCCGATAAAGAACAGCAGCCGGCACAGCCGGTCATTGGCGCTGCCCGCCGCATCGCCATGCAGACTGTGCAGCAGATAGACATCCGCGCCGCACACCGGGTCCAGCGCGCGGGTCTTGTGTTCGCCGTCCTCGAAATCGCGTTCCTCGTGCCGGCTCAGCGTCAGGCCCAGGTGCCGGGCAACCCCGTGCCCCAGCGCGTCGGTGCCGGCTAGGGCGAACAGGCGAATGGCGGCGTCCGCCAGGGGGTCAGCCTGCCGGCCGGGTCGTGCCTGCGGTGGTTCCACCGTTCGATCCCTTTGCATTGGGCGGAGCGCTCGCCCTGATCTGCCGGAACAGGGTCTCGACCGTATCGCGCCGGGCCTGGGCCGTGCCATAGAATTCGACGCTGGCGGACCCGGCGGCGACGGCCAGGGCCAGCGCCTCGTCGGGGGGCATGCCGCGTGTCAGGCCCAGCACCAGGCCCGCCATGAAACTGTCGCCCGCGCCGACGGCGCCGCGCACCTGCACCGGCGGGGCGGCCAGGTACGTCAGGCCGGCGGCGGATCCCAGCCATGCCCCGTCCGGCCCGAGGCTGACGGCGATCATCCGGGCCGCGCCGGCACGCAGCACCCGCCCGATCTCCGTCGCCAGGGCATCCTGTCCCTGGACCGGATGGCCGACCAGGGACTCGAATTCCCCATGGCTGAGTTTCAGCAGGTCCACCCCCTGGCCGACGACCGCGCGCAGGGCCGCGCCGGATGTATCGACGGCAAGGCGCCAGCCCCGCCGCGCCCCCACGGCGGCCGCCCGCGCATAGAAATCGTCGGGCACCCCGCGCGGCAGGCTGCCGCTTGCAACGACCCAGCCGGCATCAAGGGTCTCCAGGATCGCCAGGCTGTTCCGCCATTCGGCCTCGTCGATCAGGGGGCCCTCGGACACGAAACGGTATTCCAGATGGCTCGCGCGCTCCTGCACGTTCAGGCAGATGCGGGTCCGCCCCCCGATCGGCAGGCTCTTCCAGGGCACGCCGGCCTGGTCGAGCAGTTCCTCGACCAGGCGCCCGGTCACGCCGCCGGTCATGATCACGGCCAGGGTCTGGCCGCCCAGCTCATGGATGACGCGGGCGACGTTGATCCCCCCGCCGCCGGGGTCCAGCCGCTCGTCCGCCGTGCGGATCTTCTGCGTCGGGCGCACCTCCGCCGCGACGCAGGCGACGTCCACGGCGGGGTTGAGCGTCAATGTCGCAATAATCTGGGACATGTCAGGTGATCCCGCGCAGGGGGCGATGCGCGCCCTTCAGGCCATGGCGTCCTCGGCCTGGCGGACGACATCCATGGTGCGAAGCAGGCTGGACGGATTGACGCTGATCGAATCGATGCCGATCGCGACCAGGAAGCGGGCGATATCCGGATCGTTCGCCGGGGCCTCGCCACAGATCCCGATCTTGCGTTCGTTGCGCCGGGCGCCGGTCACGGCCAGGCGCAGCATTTCGCGCATGCCCGGATCGCCTTCATCGAAATCGAACGCGACGATTTCGGAATCGCGGTCCACACCCAGCGTAAGCTGGGTCAGATCATTCGATCCGATCGAAAATCCGTCGAATTCCGCGGCAAAGGAATCGATCTGGATGACGTTGTTGGGGATTTCGCACATCATGTAGATCTCCAGCCCGTCCTTGCCGCGCGCCAGGCCGTTCCGGCCCATCGCGGCCAGCACGCGTTCGGCTTCCACCACCCGGCGGCAGAACGGCACCATGACGATCAGGTTGGTCAGCCCCATCTCCCCCCGCACCCGCGACAGCGCCGCGCATTCCAGCGCGAAGCCGTCGGCATAGGCCGGGTGGGCATAGCGCGACGCGCCGCGAAAGCCGATCATGGGGTTCTCCTCGTGCGGCTCGAACGTCGCGCCGCCGATCAGGGCCGCATATTCGTTGGTCTTGAAATCCGACAGCCGCACGATGACCGGCCTGGGATGGAAGGCGGCGGCAATCGTGCCGATCCCCTCCGACAGGGCGCGGATGAAATAGTCTCCAGGCGACGGGCTCTCCGCCGTGCGTTCGGCCACCCGCCGCCGGTCGTCGGGCGCCAGGCGTTCGGGGTGCGCCAGCGCCATCGGATGGATGCCGATGGATTCGCTGATGATGAACTCCATGCGCGCCAGCCCCACTCCCGCGCAGGGCATCATCGCCGTCCTGAACGCCAGTTCCGGATTGCCCAGATTGACCATGACGGGCGTGCGCGGGCGCGGCAGGCTGCCGACGTCGGTGCGGGTGAGCGTGAAGGGGATCTCGCCCTCGTAAATCGCCCCGCTCTCGCCCCCCGCGCACGAAACTGTGACGCGCTGTCCCGACCGCAGGACCCGCGTCGCGTCGCCGGTCCCGACGACCGCCGGAACCCCCAGTTCGCGCGCGATGATGGCGGCATGGCAGGTACGGCCGCCGTGATCGGTCACGATGGCGGCCGCGGTCTTCATGACCGCCTCCCAGTCGGGATTGGTCGAAGGCGCGACCAGGACGTCGCCGGGCTGGAAGGATTCAAGTTCGTCCCGGGTGGAAATCACGCGGACCGGACCGCCCCCGATCTTCTCGCCCACGGCCCGGCCGCGCGCCAGCACGGCCCCGTCCCCCGTCAGGGTATAGGTTTCCAGCATGGCCGCGCCCCTGCGCGAGGCCACGGTCTCGGGTCGCGCCTGAACGATATAGAGCCGGCCGTCATCGGCATCCTTGGCCCACTCGATGTCCATCGGCACCGGGTGGCCGGCCTGTCGCGAATAATGATCCTCGATCAGCAGCGCCTGGTCGGCCAGGCACAGGGCTTCGGCATCGCTGATGCAGAAGTGCTTCTGCCGGTCCGGCGGGGTCGGCGCGTTGCGGACGCGCGATCCGCCGGGACCCGGCTCCAGGCCCATCGTCAGCTGCTTCCGTCCCAGGACATGCCGCAGCACGGTACGGTGTCCCTGGCGAAAGGTCGGCTTGTGGACATAGAATTCGTCCGGATCGATGGTGCCCTGGACGATGTTTTCGCCCAGCCCGTAGGCCCCGGTAATCAGGACGACGTCGCGGAAGCCGGATTCGGTATCCAGGGTAAAGATGACGCCGCTGGACGCGCGATCGGCATGAACCAGCTTCATGACCCCGACGGACAGGCTGACCTTGAAATGGTCGAAGCCGTTATCGGCGCGATATACGATGGCCCGGTCTGTGAAGAGCGAGGCAAAGCAGTGGCGGCATGCCTCGAAGATCGCCTCGATCCCGCTGACATTCAGGTAGGACTCGTGCTGGCCCGCGAAGCTGGCCGTGGGAAGATCCTCCGCCGTCGCGGAACTGCGGACCGCGACCGCGACATCCGGACCATATTGCGCTTCGAGAAGACGATAGGCATCGCCGACAAGCCGGTGCAGCGTCCCGGTGCCGGTGGCGGCATAAACCAGGTCGCGCGCCCGGGCCGCCTGCCGCGCCAGCAGGGCGATGTCGGTCGGGTCCAGAGGGTCCAGCAGGGCATGCAGGGCCGGCCAAGCGTCTGCCGCGTCCAGCGCGTCGCGATAGGCGCGCGCCGTCAGAACGAACCCGTTGGGCACCAGGATACCCTGCGCCGCCAGCCCCCGGTACATCTCGCCCAGCGAGGCATTCTTGCCGCCCACCAGGGGAACATCCCCAAGTCCGACATCTTCGAACCATCGCAGGGATTCCGAAGAGTCCGTCATCACGCCCGCTCCCTCTTCCTGGCCGCGAAACGCCGCGGCGCCTTACAACGGGGGCGGAGGGATGGTGACGCCCGCGAACGGTTCGACGCAGGTAATGTGGTCCACGACGGAAACGACCCCCTTCACGTTTTCCGCCGCCACACGGGCCGCGGTGCGCAGCCGGTCGTCGGTGACGGTACCGCCAAGGTCCACCACCCCGTTCCTGACATCCACGCTGATGGCGCTCCGCGCGCCCAGGTGCAATTCGCTCTGGTATTCCTCCAGGATGGACTGCCTGATGCTCTGGTCGTCGGACACCGCAGACGCGCCCGACATCAGCGGCAGCAACGCGCGCAGCACGTCGGCGCGCGACAGCATGCCCACGACCTGGCCGTTCTTCACGACCGGCAATCGCCTGATATGCTGCAGCATCAGCGTGGCGACGGCGTCGCGCAACGGCGTCTCGGGCCCGACGGACACGAGCCGCTCCGACATGATATCGGCAACCTTGCGGCCATGACTGTGGACATAGTCCTCGGCCTGCCGCCCCGACGACCGGAACAGGTCCCCGAACCACGAATGCCCGGCGGTTTCCAGTTCGCTCCGGCGCATGAGGTCGCCTTCGGTCAGAATGCCGACCAGATGCCCCTTCTCGGTTATGACCGGCAGCCCGCTGATTTTATGAGCCACCATCAGCCGGATGGCGTCCGCGACCGATTGCGTTGGCTCGACACAGATTGCCGGCGAGGTCATGACGTCCTTGACCTGCATGACACGCGGTCTCCGATGCGTAGCGTCCCGCCCCCGGACGTGATGGGTAAATGCCGGATATCGGCAGGCCACCGAATGAATGTTTCGAGCGTCCACCCTGCGGGACACCCGGTGACCCTAGATGCGCGCGCGCCGCCCCCCCTGCAATCGCACTCCGGGATTCGTGATGATGCAACCGCACACCGCGACGGCGTTTAGGGACCATGTTCCCCGTCATCCCGCGACCGACATGGTCAATGGCCCGGCCGGCCCCCTGGGAGGGAAAACAGAATGACCATCCAGAAGGAGACCGTGGTTGCCGAGCTCGCGCAGGGCGCGCTGCTTCTGCCCAACCTGATTGCGGACGGACTGGCCGCGAATGCCCGCATAAAATTCGCCCTGAGCTGGCTGCAGGCCATCGAGGCATCGTCCGGCCGGGACGATCGTACGCCTTTTGCGGATCTGGGGGCCGAACGGGCCCTGGCCGGGCTCGACCATAACCCGCTTTACGATCCTCCCGCCCTGCTGGAGCGAACCGGCGACGGCGTCCGGGTGCCACAGATCGGCGCGGTGATGTCGCGCCTGCTGGACGACCTGTCGCACATGTGCGCGGCCGTGGAGGCGGGCGTGACCGCAGGCCTCTTCGACCGCGCGGCGGCAGCCACGTTCCGCGGACGTGAGCAGGCGCTTCGCGCATCCCTTCATCTCGACGGCGACGTCCTGACCCCTGGCCTGGTGTCGCGGCTGTCGCGCCTTTCAGGCAGCGACGAGGCGTCGTTCCACGGCCTGGTGATGGAGATGCACAAAGCCATCAACGACATCGCCGCCGGCCTGGCGGAAACGGACGTTGCGGGCGCCCGCGCCTACCTCCTGGACCAGGCGGACAGGGACCGCCTTGTCGCATTCATGCATGGGCTGAACCGAACGGCGCCCCTGAAGTTCAACCACCCGGGGCTGGCCACCAACGCAATGCGCGACGGCGCCCGCATGATCATCCAGAACGATCTGGGCACGACTGACGCGCATGTTCTGATCGCCCAGGTCGAGAACCTCCGCCTGAACATCATCCACAGCGATATTCATAAACAACGTCTCGATTTTTTCCAAAGACGCCTGCCCCGGTTTTCGTGGACCGTCTCCAACCGGCACGCGCAGGGCATGGAGGACGATGTTTTCCTTGTCACGGTTGGAACGTTCGACGCCCCCGACCTGGCGACGCTCGATGCCGCGCTGGAGGAGCTGGGCGCGTCACTCGTATTTCTCATCGACTGGAACAAGGCGCGGAAAAGCCTCGGCCGCTTCGTCCCACGCCGGGAAGCTGTCGCCATTCTGGACTGGGCCGCCGATCACGAATATGGCCATCGCGCCTATCTGGAAATCGGCGGCGAGGTCATGATCGACGATCTGCTGGAAACCGTGTCGCGGATCACCGGCGTCTCCTATACCTCTCTGCAGCGCGCCCTCGGCAAGGACGACACGACGACGTTTTTGCGTGAGACATTGCGCATCGCCAGCGAAAATCTGCGCGGCGGCCGATCGCCCTTCGTCATCCGTGACCTGTTGCAGGCGGAATTGATGATGCGCGTCGGATCCGTGGCCGATCGCATTCTCGATGATGCCGTGGACCATGCCGCGCTGATCCTTGACCTGGGCAACCTGGTGCATGCCACGCTGCTGGACAATGTCGCCGATCTCGGTGGGGCCGCTACGCGGGCCAAGCTCTGGGAAGCACTTGCCGACCGGCAGGTGGGACGCATCTGCGACCTGTCCCGCGACGGCAAGGTGCGCGCCTGGCGCATGATCGCCTCGGAGGCCGACGATGCCGCCGACAAATTCGAAGAGGTCGCGTTTCTTCTGCAATTTCTGCCCCGCGACCTGCCGGTCGAACTGCGCGAGCGATTTCTGCTTCTGGTCGAAGGCGCCATCATGGCGGTCAGGGACTATGTCCGCCTGCTGTGCGCGCTGCGCAACGAACACCAGACCATCGCGCGGCAGGACATGCGCGCGTTCATGGCGTTTCTCGACCGGCTGCACGAGCATGAACACGCAACGGACGACATCCAGCGCGACCTGTTCACGCATCTGATGCACGCGGATGTCGACGCCCGGGTGTTCCATGTCACGACCGCCGTTGCCGACGGGTTGGAGGAGGTGGCGGACGCGTTGCTGAATGCGGGCCGCCTCGTGTCGGATCATGCCGTGGGAGAGTGGTTTGCAACCTGACCCCATCCAGATCATCGAAGCAGGCGTACTGCCGCCCCCCGCAGGCGCGGTGTCCCTGCTTGGCGGGAAAGCCTTCAACCTCGTGGTTCTGGCCGCGATGGGCCTGCCCGTGCCACCCGGCTTCGTCCTGCCGACTTCGCTCTGCGCCCAATGGATCGCCAACGGCCCGCCGCCGATGGAAGAGTTCCGGGCGCGCGTCGCCGGCCCGCTGAGCCGTCTGGAGCAGGCGACCGGCCTGGCGTTCGGCGACGCGCGGCGGCCATTGCTGGTTGCGGTCCGCTCGGGCCCCCCGATCTCGATGCCCGGCATGCTCGACACGGTCCTGAATGTCGGGCTGACGCGCGCGACCCTGCCGGGGATGATGGCGCAGACGGGCGATCCCCGTCTTGTCTGGGACTGCTATGCGCGACTGGTCAGTTCGTACGGGCAGGTCGTGCACGGCCTGGACCCCGCGCCATTCGAGGACGCATCGGCAAGCGCGCTGCTGGCCGGGCAGGCCGGGACCCTGTCCGACCTCGATACCCTGTCCCTGCGCGGCCTGGCGTTGCGATATCTCGATATTTTCGAAGAAATGTCGGAACGTGCCTTCCCCGACACGCCCATGGAGCAGCTTGTGCAATCGGTGGACGCGGTGTTCCGGTCATGGGAGTCCGATCGCGCGAAGACCTATCGGCGGATCAGGAATCTGACCGACCTTCCCGGCACCGCGGTGACCGTACAGCGCATGGTCTACGGCAATTCGGGACCGAAATCGGGATCGGGCGTCGGATTTACACGCGACCCGGCGACGGGCGAGAAACGGCTTTATCTGGATTTTTCCTTCAATGCGCAGGGCGACGACGTGGTTTCGGGCCGCAGGCGTGTCACCCCCGCCACTACGCTCGCCCGCATCATGCCGCAGGTCGCACAGAGCCTGGAACACTTCGCCAGGCAGATCGAAGACAGATTCCACGATATGCAGGATTTCGAATTCACCGTGGAAGACGGGCGGCTTTTCATGCTGCAGACCCGCGCGGGCAAACGATCCGCGTGGGCGCGCCTGAAGATCGCCGTCGACATGGTGCGCGAAGGCCTGATCGGCGTCGATGAGGCACTGCGGCAGTTGGAAGGTTTGAATTACACCGCGATCACGCGCCGGCGCGTGGTGGGCGCGCATGGCCAGGCGATCGCCAAAGGCACGCCGGCCGGGATAGGCGCCGCAACGGGCGCCATTGCCATGAGCGCGGACGTCGCACGACAGTTTGCCCAGCAGGGGCGGCCGGCCATCCTGGTCAGCAATGACGTCCTGACCGAGGACATCGAAGGGATCGCCAGTGCCGAGGGACTGCTTGCGGCGCATGGCGGCCGTACCAGCCACGCCGCGGTCGTGGCGCGCGAACTCGGCAAGGTCGCCATTGTCGGATGCGCCGATCTTGCGGTGGCGCCCGACAGGAAAAGCTGCCTGATCGCAGGCAGGCGTTTCGACAGCGGGGCGGACATCACGCTCGATGGAGAAAGCGGCTGCATCTACGAGGGACGCATCACCGTCGACGAAGTACGCCCATATGACGAACTGGCGACCGTGGAAGCCTGGTTGCGGGCGCGCGCCGCAGACGCAGGCGACAGCCTGCCATAAGAATCTCCGGTTTTCACTTCCCCCTCCCTTCGGGGGGCATTCAAAGGGCAGCGCCATGGCATCCCACGATCAGACCCGTTTCGACGGTCGCCGCGTGTTCGTCACCGGGGGCGGCCAGGGCATCGGCGCCGCAACCGCGATGGCCTTCGCACGCGAAGGCGCGCGCGTCGCCCTGAACGATCTCGACCCCGAAACGCTGCGGCGGACAATGGCCGGCCTGCCCCCCGCCGGCGCCGGCCCCCACCTGGCCCGGCCGGGCGATGTCGCCCGCGAGGAGACGGTGGCCGATCTGCTCGGCACCGCGATCGCGGAGATGGGCGGGCTGGACATCCTGGTGTGCAACGCCGGAATCCAGATCCCCAGTCCGTCCGAGGCGGTCACGACCGACGATTTTGCCAAGGTCCTGGCGGTCAACGTAACGGGGGTCATGCTGTGCGTCCGCGCGGCCCTGCACCATTGGCTGACGGCCGGCGCGCCGGGGATTGTCGTGGTGACCAGTTCGGTGCACCAGATCATCCCCAAGCCGGGTTACCTCGGCTATTCCGCCAGCAAGGGGGCGATCGGGAACATGGTGCGGACCTGGGCGCTGGAATATGCCGACCGGGCTATCCGCGTGAACGCGGTCGCGCCGGGCGCCATCGAGACGCCGATGAACAAGGCATGGACCGCCGACCCGCGCCAGCGCGCGGCGGTCTCGCGCCATATCCCGATGCGCCGCCCCGGCAGCGCCGGCGAGGTGGCGGATGCCATCCTGTTCCTGTCGTCCGATCAGGCCGCCTACGTGACGGGCCAGACGCTGTTCGTCGATGGCGGCCTGACGCTCTATGGGGATTTCCAGGAAAACTGGGCCTCCTGAGGGTGGTTCAGTGGCTGGTCCAGCCCTGGTAGCTTGCGACGTTGTCGCGGGTGATCAGCTTGGGCGTGATCAGCTGGACCGTGCCGTCCTTCATCTTGCCGTCCAGCAGGTTCTGCCCCGCCGTCACCGCGTCGATGCCCATCTGATACGGGTCCTGGCTGGAGGATGCCAGGATCGACGAGGTCTTGTCCTTCAGGGCGACGACGATTTCCGGCGCACCGTCGACCGAGGTGATGACCAGGCCCGAACGATGCGCCTGCCGGGCGGCAAGGTCGCTGCCCACGGCCTGCGGGTCGTTGATGGTGAACACGCCGTTCAGGTCGGGGAACCGCACCAGATACCCCTGCATGACGGCGAAGCCGGCGTCGCGCGAGCCCTGGCCGTTCTGGTCGTCGGACACGATCTTGATGCCGGGGTTCTTGGCCAGCACCTCCTTGCAGCCATTGACCCGATCGATGACCGAGGACACCTGCGGGCCGTTTTGAATGGCCACGTTGCCCTTGCCGCCCAGCTGCTGCGCCAGGAACGTGCAGGACAGGCGGCCGGCCGCGACATTGTCGGTCTGGACGGTGGCGCTGGCGCCGACCGCGCCGACGTCGACCACCACCACCACGGCGCCCGCGTTCCGCGCGCGTCTGATGGCCGGCAGGATGGCCTGCGGATCGACCGCGTTGACCAGGATGAGATTGTCGCCCGAGGCGATGAAATTATCGATCTGCGAGAACTGCTTGTTCAGGTCGTAATCGGCCGAAACCGAGGTGATGCGCGCCCCCGGCGCCAGCTTCGCCGCCTGGGCGGTGGCGCCTTTGACCAGCGCCACGAAATAGGGATTGCCCAGCGTGCCCAGCGAGATGCCGATGCCCGTGATCGTCTTGGCCTGTGCCGGGGCGGCGCCCAGGCTCCCACCCAGGGCCCCACCCAGGGCAAAGAAAGCCAGGCCGGCGAAAAGCGCGGATTTGAACGTCATGATGACAGGTCCGATGAGAGGGAAGGAAGAAGGAGGAGACCGGCGGAATTCAGGTCCGCGCGGCAGGCTGGCGGAAGCGGTCGAGCGCCACGGCGATGATGATGACCAGGCCCTTGATGATGAACTGCCAGATGTCGGACACCCCGATCAGGATCAGCCCGTTCGAAAGCACGGCAATCATCAGCCCGCCCACCAGCGTGCCCCAGACCGAACCGATGCCGCCGACGAAGGACGTGCCGCCCAGGATGACCGCGGCGATGGCGTCCAGCTCGTAGGACTGGCCGAGCTGCAGCCCGTTGGCGGCATAGAGGCGGGCCGAGGACATGACGCCGCCCAGCCCCGCCAGCAGGCCCGACAGCGCATAGACGAACATCAGCACGGCGGGCACGTTGATGCCCGCCAGACGCGCGGCGGCGGGGTTGCCGCCCACCGCGTAGATATGCACGCCCAGCACCGTGCGCCGCAGCACGAACCAGCAGGCGACGATGACGACCAGCGCGATGACCGCCAGCCACGGGATGACCAGCGTCGAGGTCACGGGAATGCCGTCGTTGCCGATCCAGGCATAGGACAGCGACGGGTTGAAGATGGTGCGGTCCTCGCCCATCAGCCGGGCCAGGCCCCGTACGGCGGTCAGGGTGCCCAGGGTGACGATGAAGGGCGGGATCTTCAGCCCCGCCACCAGCGACCCGTTCAGCAGGCCGATCAGCAGCCCTGCGCCGAGGCAGGCCGGGATGGCCAGCCAGCCCAGCCCGGGCACCAGCGAGACCATCAGCCCCCCCATGGCCGAGAATGCCAGGGTGGAACCCACGGACAGGTCGATGCCGCCCGTCAGGATGACGAACGTCATCCCGGCCGACAGCACCACGTTGATCGCCGCCTGCTGGGCGACGATCGACAGGTTCTGGCCACTGAGAAAGCGGTGGCCGCCGAAAAAATGAAACCCGACGGCCAGCAGGACCAGCACCGGCAGCATGCCGGCCGCCTGCATGACGCTGCGAAGCCGTTCGGACGTGCGGACGGACGACGGGATTTCCGCCGGGCCGAGGGGGGGGACGAGTGCGCTGGACATGGTGTGGTGTTCCTCAGGCCGCAACGCCGGCGGCATAGGCCATGATGGCTTCCTGGGTGATGTCGGGCCGGTCCGGCCCGCCGACCTCGCCGGTGATCACGCCCTCGCGCATCACCAGCACGCGGTCGCAGATGCCGACGATTTCGGCCATTTCGCTGGAGATCACGATAATCCCCAGGCCCTTCGCCGCCAGATCGCCGATCAGGCGGTAGATTTCGGATTTGGCGCCGATATCGACGCCGCGTGTCGGCTCGTCCAGGATCAGCACCTTCGGGCCCGTCTCCAGCAGGCGGCCCAGCAGCACCTTCTGCTGGTTGCCGCCCGACAGGCCGCCGACCGACACCAGCGTGCTGGCCGCGCGGACCTTGAGCATCGAGAACGCGCCGCTGGCGCGCGACCGGCCCCGACGGTTGTCCAGCACGCCGCCATGGGCATCGCGTCCGATGACGCCCATGTTGATGTTCCCGGCGCAGGACATGTCCAGGAACAGGCCCAGCGCCTTTCGGTCCTCGGTCAGGTAGGCGATGCCGGCATCCAGCGCCTCGCGCGGGGACCGAATCTCGATCGTCTTGCCGTCCAGCCTGATCCGTCCGCTGGGGTGGGGGTCGGCGCCGAAGATCAGCCGCGCCAGTTCGGTCCGTCCGGCGCCCACCAGCCCCGCGATCCCCAGCACCTCGCCGCGATGCAGCGTAAAGCTGCTGGGCTGCACCCGCGCGCCGTCGGTCAGCCCGTCGACTTCAAGCACCGGCGGCCCGAACACCGGCCTGACCCCGCGCTGCTTGACGTAGAAGCCCGACAGGTCGCGGCCGACCATCATCCGCACGATGGAGGCCGAACTGATCTCCTGCTTCTCCAGCATGCCGACATAGGTGCCGTCGCGCAGCACCGCCACGCGGTCGGCCAGTTCGTCGATCTCGGCCATGCGGTGGCTGATATAGATCAGCGCGATGCCCTCAGCGCGCAACTGGCGGATCAGCGCGAAAAGCCGGTCGGTCTCGCGGGCCGAAAGGGCCGTCGTGGGTTCGTCCAGCACCAGGATGTGGGCGCGGCGATACAGCGCGCGCGCGATTTCGACCAGCTGCTGCTCGGCGACCGACAGGGTGGCGACCAGGGTCTGGGGCCGGAAGGGCGTACCCAGCCGTTCGAGCAGCGGACGGCAGGCCTCGTTCATCGCGACGCGGTCGATCAATCCGGCCCGGCCCAGCTCCGAGCCCAGATGGATGTTCTCGGCCACCGTCAGGTTCGGCGCCAGCGCCAGTTCCTGATAGATGATGGCGATACCGGCCGCACGCGCCGCCGCCGGGTTACCGAGCTTGACCGGCTGTCCGTCGATCCGGATTTCGCCGCCCGGATCGGCGACATAGGCGCCCGACAGGATCTTCATCAGCGTCGATTTTCCCGCGCCGTTCTCGCCCATCAGGGCCAGCACTTCGCCGGCATAGGCGGCAAGCTGCACATTCTGCAGGGCCTTGACGCCAGGAAAACTTTTGGAAATTCCGAACATTTCCAGAACCGGTCTGGCATGTTCGGCGGACATTGCAGGGGCGGCGCCATCGGCCGCCATGGGCTGAAACGTTGTGGAATTCATGAGCACACCATTTTTCGAGCCTTGATTATCGACTCTTGTTTTTTTGAGGTGTCCGGCCGTGTTACATGTCCAGGGGCAAGGCAGTACGACGAAGGCGCCCGGAAAGGGCGCATCGGTAACGCAAACTGCCATCCTGGCGACGAGTTTCACACACGCTCCGGTATTTCACGCACGGCATGCCGTCTGCCGGCCGCCATGCCCGCGCGGCGGGTTTGCAGAGGGGTCGGGAATGTCGACGTTGAAATAAAGACCCAAGGGTTCCAGCAGGCGCAAGTAAAAGAACGGTGTAT
Organism: Gluconacetobacter azotocaptans; assembly: GCF_014174355.1. GTDB lineage: Bacteria > Pseudomonadota > Alphaproteobacteria > Acetobacterales > Acetobacteraceae > Gluconacetobacter > Gluconacetobacter azotocaptans. The sequence goes on along the minus strand of NZ_JABEQF010000006.1, from coordinate 275,954 downwards.
ACAATGCCGATTTCTATCGCGCTTTATTGATCGGGCAGTCACCGGGAAATGCTTTGTTTCCATGCCCGTCGGCAGTAACGACAGCAGGTGCCGTTCAATCGGGTTCCCGCCCGGCTGCACTGCGCATCTTTCCCAGGCATTCCGACAACATGACGGACAAAGAATGCAAGATCGCCTTGAAAAGGCGGCCCTGTCTGGAGGACACGATGTGGAACAGGTCTTTCGCGCCGATGCAAAATGGCGTCGGTCGTCGAGGAATCATGCAGACTGCGGCACTTGGCGCCTCGCTGGCGGTGCTGGGCAACGTACGCCGCGCCGCCGCCCAGGAGGCCAGCCATCCCAGATTTCGGTTTGTCTTCGTCAATCATGTGACGACAAACCCGTTTTTCACCGCGACGCAGTACGGCCTCCGCGACGCGGCGGCCCTGGTCGGCGCGGATACGCAATGGACCGGGTCGCAAAACAGCATCGCGGCCGAGATGATCAGCGCGATCAATTCCGCGATCGCCGCCAAGGCCAGCGCCATCGCCGTCAGCCTGGTCGACCCGCATGCGTTCAATGACCCGGTGGAACGCGCCCTGGCCGCCGGCATCCCGGTGTTCGCCTATAACGCCGACGTCCCGGCGGGGTCGGGCAACAAACGTCTGGCCTATATCGGGCAGGATCTGTTCAAGGCCGGGCAGATGATGGGCCGGCGGATTCTGGACCTGGTGCCCGGCGGGCGCGTGGCGCTGATGATCGCCACCCCCGGGCAGCTGAACATCCAGCCCCGCATCGACGGCGCGCGGGATGTCCTGGACAAGAGCGGCCGGTCCTACCAGATCGACGTTGTCGCGACCGGCGCCACGGTGAACGAGGAACTGTCCAAGGTCAAAGCCTATTATCTGGGCCATCAGGACGTCAAAGGCATGTTTTCGGTCGATGGAGGCACCACCCAGAGCGTCGCCGAGACGATGGAACAGTACGGCCTGGCCGCCAAGGGCGTGCATGGCGGCGGCTTCGACCTGCTGCCGCGTACGCTCAGCCTGATCCAGGGCGGACACCTGGATTTCACAATCGACCAGCAGCCCTACCTGCAGGGCTACTACACGGTCATGGAAATGCACAATTACCTGATGTCCGGCGGGCTGGTGGGGCCGGCGGAGATCAATACCGGCCTGAAATTCGTGACCAAGGCCAATGTCGCGCCCTATCTCGCAACCAAGAGCCGCTTCGAGGGCAGTTCGAGCGAGGCGCAGTTCATCCCGCGGTCAGGCCCCATCCAGTCCTAGGCCCCGTGCGACAAGGATGCGACCTCATGGCAAGAACGCTCAATACAATGCTGAAATGGCGCGAACTGAGCGTCATCGTCGTGGCGGTGGTGCTGGCGGTCTATTTCCAGATCGCCAACGCCAACTTCCTGCTCTCCAACGCCAGCCTGCAGAACCTGTCCCAATTCATCGCCCCAGTCGCGCTGATCGCGTGCGGCGAGGTGGTCCTGATGATCGGGGGGGAGATCGACCTGTCGGCCGGCATGGTCTACGCCCTGACCCCCTTCCTGATGTATTTCCTGACCCGCGCCGGCCTGCCCGCGCCCCTGGCCATCGTGGGCGCGCTGGCGGGCGCGGCCGCGGTCGGCGCGGTGAACGGCATGGTGACCGTGCTGCTGCAGGTGCCCTCATTCGTCACCACGCTGGGCATGCTGTTCCTGCTGAACGGGCTGACGCTGACCCTTTCCGGCGGCACCCCGGTCGGGGTGGATGCCGGCCCCACCCTGGCCTTCATCATGGGCCGGGGCGGCTATGCGGAATTCGTCTGGGCGGCGCTGATCGTGCTGGTGATGCATTTCATGCTGCGCAACACCCGCTGGGGGCTGCACACCATCGCGGCCGGGGCCAACCCCACCGGGGCCAGCGAGGCGGGCATCCGCACGCGGGAACTGAAGATGGTCAATTTCGTCATCAGCGGCGCGCTGGCCGGGCTGACCGGGATACTCGAGGCCTTCCGCATCTCGTCGATCGACCCGACGGCCGGGGGCACGCATATCATGTTCCTGGCCGTGGCGGCGGCGGTCATCGGCGGGACGCCGCTGGCCGGCGGGTCGGGGACCATCGCCGGCGCGATGATCGGGGCCATGGTGCTGGGCATCCTCAATGACGGCTTCACCCTCATCGGGATCAACGCCTTTACCTTCGACCTTATCCTGGGCGGGGCCATCCTGGTGGCCATGCTCTGCAATATCCTCATCAGCCGGTACCGGCGCAGGATGGCTGTATCATGACCCATACCCCCATCGCCGGCCTCCGCGCGACCCAGATGACGTACGCCGCCCTCGACGGCGCCGAACAGATCGCCGTCACGGACCTGTTGCGGGCCGAGGACATCGTCAAGACATTCGGCCCCGTCACCGCCCTGAACGGGGTGTCGCTGCGGCTGCGCCGGGGCGAGATCCTGGGCATCCTGGGGGACAACGGCGCCGGAAAATCGACGCTGATGAAGATCCTGACCGGCTACCAGCCGCAGACGTCGGGAAAATTATATATCGACGGCGCCGAGACCGTGCTGCGGTCGGTCGACCACGCCCGGGCCCTGGGCATCGAATGCGTCTACCAGGACCTGGCGCTGGCCAATTCGCTGTCGGTCTATCACAATATTTTCCTGAACCGCGAAATCCTCTATCCCGGCTTCCATATCCTCAACAACCGGGCGATGCGGCGCGAGGCCATCCGGTGCCTGGAGGAAATCGGCGTCTATATTCCCTCGGTGGATGCCGAAGTGGGGGCGCTGTCGGGCGGGCAGCGACAGGCGATCGCCATCGCCCGCGCCGTGCACGCCAGGGCCCGCATCCTGCTGCTGGACGAACCGCTGGCCGCGATGGGCGCGCGCGAGGCCGCCCTGATCATCGACCTGATCCTGCGGCTGAAGGCCGAGGGCAACATGTCGATCATCATGATCATGCACAATTACGCCCAGACGCTGGATATCGCGGACCGTATCATGCTGATGCAGCGTGGCCAGGTTACTTACGAAAGCGACGCCCGATCGACGTCGGTTCCCGAATTGATGACGATCGTGCGGCGGGAATACCAGCATTTCCAGTTGCATAAGGAAAGCGCGTAATACACGGCGGGGCAGAACGGATCAGGGCCCGAGGCCCTGGACCCCGACCATGAATGAACGACCGGGTTTCCAAAGGGCGCTGCCCTTTGGCGGGTTTCAGGGCAGCGCCCTGAGGAAGGACGCAGGGCATGGATGTCGTTCTGGGAATTGACGTGGGAACGGGCAGCGCCCGCGCCGGGGTCTTCACCGCCGACGGCCGCAAGCTGGGGGCGGCCAGCCGCGCGACCCGGACATGGCATCCCCGTGCGAATATCGCCCAGCAATCCTCGGCCGATATCTGGCGGGCCGTGTGCGCCAGCGTGTCCGACGCGATGACCACCGCCGCCGAACGCGCCGGCACGCCGCTGCATGTGCGCGGAATCGGGTTTGACGCCACATGCTCGCTGGTGGTGCTGGACGGCGAAGGCGCGCCGCTGTCGGTCGATGCGCATGGCGCGGCGGGCCAGGACGTCATCCTGTGGATGGACCATCGCGCCATGGCCGAGGCGGCGCGGATCAATGCCGGGGGATATGAGGTCCTGCGCTATGTCGGCGGCGTGATCTCGCCCGAGATGGAAACCCCGAAGCTGCTGTGGCTGAAGGATCACCTCCCCGATATCTTCGACCATGCCGGCTATTTTTTCGATCTTCCGGATTTCCTGACCTGGCGGGCCACCGGGTCCGATTCGCGGTCGCGCTGTTCGACGGTCTGCAAATGGACCTATCTGGCGCATGAGGACCGGTGGGACGATTCCTATTTCCGCGGCATCGGCCTGGGCCGTCTGGTGGACGAGGGCCATCGCCGCATCGGCACCGATATCCGCCCGCTGGGCGGGCAGGTCGGGTCAGGATTGACCGCGCAGGCGGCCGAGGACCTGGGGCTGCCGCAGGGGACGCCGGTCGCGGTCTCGGCCATCGACGCGCACGCGGGCGGCATCGGCCTCATCGGCGCGGCACCGGCGCCGGGCGGCGCGTCGTTCGACCGGCGCCTTGCGCTGATCGGCGGAACGTCGAGCTGCCACATGGTGGTGTCCTCCGCGCCGCGTTTCGTGCCGGGCGTCTGGGGGCCGTATTTCGATGCGATGCTGCCCGGCCTCTGGCTGAACGAGGCCGGCCAGTCCGCCACCGGCAGCCTCGTCGATTTCGTGATCGCAAGCCATCCGGCCACCCCGGCGCTGCGCCGGCAGGCCGAGCAGGACGAGCGGACGATCTACCAGGCGCTGAACGACATCCTGGCCGGTCTGGAACAGGGACACCCCTCCGGCACCTGTACGCGCGATCTGCACGTGATGCCCGATTTCCACGGCAACCGCTCGCCCCACGCCGACCCCGATCTGCGCGGCATGATCAGCGGGCTGGCCCTGTCGGCAACCGATGACGATCTGGCGTGTTTATACCTGGCGACGATCCAGGGCCTGGCCTACGGAACCCGCGACATCATCGATGCCTTGAATGGGCAGGGCTATGCCATCGACACGATCCTTGCGACAGGCGGCGGCACGAAGAATCCGGTTTTCGTCCGCGAACACGCCAATGCGACCGGCTGCCGCATCCTGCTGCCCGAGGAGCCCGATGCCGTCCTGCTGGGCAGCGCAATCCTGGGCGCCGTGGCCGGCGGGGTCTACCCGTCGATCGGCGACGGGATGGCGGCCATGAGCCGCACCGGCGCCGAAATCCTGCCCGACGCGCGGAGCCGAGGGTTCCACGACGCCAAGTTCCAGGTCTTCCGCCAGATGTACGCCAACCAGAAGCAGTACAGGGACATCATGTCCCGATAGCGCTTCTTTCCGACCACGACATACCGAACCGCCCGCCAGGACGCCCAACACGGCGTCACCCGACAACAAGGGCGGAATGAAAAAAAGGGTTAGAACATGGTGCATTCCACCACTCTGAGAGCCTGTTTGAAAATATGGGCTGGTGAACGCCCGGCGTGTGTTTTCGAGCACCGAAGCGGAGTGCAGAAAATGCGCGTCGGATCGCCGCCAGCGCGCATTTTCAAACAGGCTCTGCGGCGTTGCGCGGGCCTGTCCATGCTGGTGCTGGCGGCGGGGCCGGCGCATGCGGCCAGCACGCTGACGATTGCCACGGTCAACAACGCCGACATGGTCATCATGAAGCAATTGTCCGGCGAATTCGAAAAAAGCCATCCCGACATCCATCTGAACTGGGTCACGCTGGAAGAAAATGTCCTGCGCCAGCGCGTGACCACCGACATCGCGACCCGGTCCGGCCAGTTCGACATCCTGACCATCGGCAATTACGAAGTGCCGATCTGGGCGAAACAGGGCTGGCTGGCGGCCTTGTCGCCCGACGCCGCCTATGACGCGGACGATATCCTGCCGTCGGTCAAGGCGGGGCTGACGGTCGACGGCAAGCTGTATGCCCTGCCGTTCTATGCCGAAAGCGTCATGACCTATTACCGCAAGGATCTGTTCGCCAAGGCCGGCCTGACGATGCCCGACGCCCCGACGTACGACCAGATCCGGACCTTCGCCGATAAGATCACCGACAAGGGAAACCAGGTCTACGGCCTGTGCCTGCGCGGCAAGCCCGGCTGGGGCGAGAACATGGCCTATGTCACCTCGCTGGTGAACACGTTCGGCGGCCAGTGGTTCGACATGGCGTGGCGTCCCATGCTGGATTCCGCCGAATGGAAGGCGGCGCTGACCTGGTACGTGGGCGCCCTGAAAGCCGACGGGCCGCCCGGCGCGACGTCGAACGGCTTCAACGAGAATCTGGCCCTGTTCGGCAGCGGCCATTGCGGCATGTGGATCGATTCCACCGTGGCCGGCGGCCTGCTGTTCGACCCGGCGCAATCGCATGTCGCCGGTAACGTCGGCTTCGCCGCGGCACCTCTGGGGCCGTATGGAAAAGGGCCGACCTGGCTGTGGAGCTGGAACCTGGCCATCCCGGCCTCGTCCAGCCACACGGCGGACGCACAGACTTTCGTCACGTGGGCAACGTCGAAGGAATATGTGCGGCTGGTGGCCAGGACGCACGGATGGGTCGCGGTACCCGCGGGCACACGCCTTTCGACATACGACAGTGCGGAATACCAGAAGGCAGCCCCGTTCGCGTCGTTTGTCCATACCGCCATTGACCGCGCCGACCCCAACGGGCCGACGAAGCAGCCCCGCCCCTATGGCGGCGCGCAGTTCGTCGCCATTCCCCAGTTCCAGGCCATCGGCACCCAGGTCGGACAGATCGTCGCCGCGGCATTGTCGGGACAGACCAGCGTCGATCAGGCCCTGACGACGGCGCAGGCGTCGGTGACACGCACCGTGCGCCAATCCGGGCTGATGCGGTAGGAGGGACAGATGGACCAGGCGGCACGGCGGATCCCGGTCGCGGCGCCTGTGGGCAGGCCGTCGCATGCCCGGCGCACCGGGGGGGCGCTGCTGCTGTCGCCTGCGGTCATCCTTCTGCTGATATGGTCTCTGGTGCCGCTGGCCATGACGCTGTGGTACTCGGTGCGCCGCTACAATCTGGTCGACCCCACGCAGGTCGGGTTCGCGGGCGCCAGCAATTACGTGTACCTGCTGACCGACCCTGATTTCATCACCGCGCTGCTGAACACCGCCATCCTGGTGGGGGGCGTTCTGGTCATCACCGTGGGGCTGGGCACGCTCCTGGCCGTGCTGTTCGACCAGTCGTTTCTCGGGCGCGGGATCGCGCGGGTGCTGGTCATTTCGCCGTTTTTCGTCATGCCGACGGTGTCCGCCCTGTTGTGGAAGAACCTGATGCTGCATCCGATCTACGGCGTCTATTCCGCCATGATGCGGGCGGTGGGGCTGACGCCGGTGGACTGGCTGTCGCGCTATCCTCTGGCGACGCTGGTCATGATCGTGTCGTGGGAGTGGCTGCCGTTCGCGATCCTGATCCTGCTGACGGCGATCCAGTCGCTGGATGCCGAACAGAAGGAGGCCGCGCGCATGGACGGCGCGGGGCCCCTGGCCCAGTTCCGCTACATCATCCTGCCGCATCTGTCGCGCGCCATCACGGTCGTGATCATGATCGAGACGATCTTCCTGCTGGCGGTCTTTGCCGAGATTTCGGTCACCACGGCGGGCGGTCCGGGCGTTGCGTCCACGAACCTGGCCTTCCTGATCTATTCCCGCGCGTTGCTGCAATTCGATGTCGGGGGCGCATCGGCCGGCGGCGTGGTGGCCATCGTCATCGCCAACATCGTGGCGGCGTTCCTGCTGCGCGCCGTCGCCCGCAATCTGGAGGCCTGACGCCGATGACCCGGAAACGCGCGCGCCTGCAGCGCATTGCCATCGGCGGGGCGGCATGGGCCGTCGCTCTGTGGGTGTTCTTTCCCATCCTGTGGATGGTGCTGACCGGCTTCAAGACCGAACCCGACGCGATTTCGACCCCTCCGCACCTGATCTTCCATCCGACCCTGTCCAGCTATCGCGAGGTCTTCGCGCGCGAGACGTACTGGCACTTCGCGCTGAACAGCGTCACCATTTCCGTTCTGGCCAGCATCGCGGCCATCCTGCTGTCGATCCCGGCGGCCTATGCCATGGCGTTCCTGCCCGGGCGGCGCACGCGCGGCACGCTGCTGTGGATGCTGTCCACCCGCATGCTGCCGCCGGTGGGCGTACTGGTGCCGATCTACCTGCTGGCGCGCAGCACGGGCCTGCTGGACACGCGCACCGGACTGGTCGTGATCTATACACTGACCAACCTGCCGATCATGGTCTGGATGCTGTACACCTTCTTCCGCGAGGTACCGGTCCCGATCCTGGAGGCCGGGCGAATGGACGGCGCCACGCGCTGGCAGGAAATCACCCAGGTGCTGCTGCCGCTGGCGCTGCCGGGGATCGCATCGACGGGCCTGCTGTCGATGATCCTGTGCTGGAACGAGGCGTTCTGGTCGCTGAACCTGACGTCTTCCGCCGCCGCCCCGCTGCCGACCTTCATTGCCTCGTTTTCCTCACCCGAGGGCCTGTTCTTCGCCAAGCTGTCGGCGGCGTCGACGCTGGCGGTCGCACCCATCCTGGTCTTCGGATGGCTGAGCCAGAAACAGCTTGTCCGCGGCCTGACCTTCGGCGCGGTGAAATAGCCGGACGATCTGAACCATACAGGATTGCAAGGGAGGCGTCATGGCGACCGTAGAATTGCGGGATATTCGCAAGACCTATTCGGACGAGGAGATCATCAAGGGGGTCTCCCTCACGATCCACGACCGGGAATTCGTCGTCTTCGTCGGGCCGTCCGGCTGCGGCAAATCGACCCTGCTGCGCATGATCGCGGGGCTGGAGGACATCAGCGCCGGCGAACTGCTGATCGACGGCGTGCGCGCCAACGAAAAAGGGCCGGCCGAGCGCGGGCTGGCCATGGTGTTCCAGTCCTACGCGCTGTATCCGCATATGAACGTCTATCGGAACATGGAATTTTCCCTGCGGCTGGCCGGCATGCCCGTGGCCGAGCGGCGGCAGCGCATCGCCGACGTCGCGCGCATCCTGCAGCTGGAACCCTATCTGGACCACAAGCCGGGCCAGTTGTCCGGCGGCCAGCGGCAGCGCGTCGCGATCGGGCGCGCCATCGTGCGCAACCCCAAGGTGTTCCTGTTCGACGAACCCCTGTCGAACCTGGACGCCGCCCTGCGCGGGCAGATGCGCGTGGAACTGGCGACCCTGCACCGGCGGCTGGGGGCCACGACCATCTACGTCACCCACGACCAGGTCGAGGCCATGACCATGGCCGACCGCATCGTGGTCCTGCGCAAGGGTGTCGTCGAACAGATCGGCACCCCGCTGGACCTGTATCACCGGCCGCGCAACCTGTTCGTGGCACAGTTCATGGGGTCGCCGACGATGAACGTGCTGCCGGCGCATATCGTCTCGGTCACCGATCACGCGGCGACGGTCACGACCGGCCCGCTGACCGTGACCGTGCCCGTCGATGCGGGGTCGTTGCAGCCCGGGGCGGCCGTCACGTTGGGGGTGCGCCCCGAACATATCGGGCTGGATGTGGCCGGTGCGCCGCAGGGCCTGGTCGAGATCAGCGAACGTCTGGGCGCCGCGACGCTGCTGCATGTGCGCCTGTCCGACGGGCGGCAGATCGTGGTGCAGACCGGCGGCGACAACATGAACGCCCCCGACAGCGCGGTCGGCGTAACCCCCGATCCCGCGCATTGCCACCTGTTCGACGCCGACGGCGCCGCGCTGGATCGCCTGGCCGCGCACCCGTTGCAGGTCGGGTCGTAGCCCCTTTTCAACCGGCTGACATGCTTGGGATGCCAATGGAATGTATACGCAAAAGCTCCGCCTTGACGGCCGCACCGCCATTGTGACGGGCGGCGCCCAGAATATCGGCCTGGCCTGCGTAACGGCGCTGGCCGAATTCGGCGCGCGCGTCATCATCGCCGACCTGGACGAGGAACTGGCGACCAGCGCCGCCGAAGCCCTGCGCGCCGAGGGCCTGAACGTGGCCGGCACCCGGCTGGACGTGACCAGCACCCAACAGGTGGATGCCGTCGCATCGCGCCTGCGGGCCGAGGAAGACCATATCGACATCCTCGTCTGCAATGCCGGCATCTGCATTTCCGAGGTCAAGGCCGAGGACATGACGGATGCGCAGTGGCTGAAGCAGGTCGATATCAATCTGAACGGCATCTTCCGCTGCTGCCGGGCCTTCGGGCGCATCATGCTGGACCAGGGCGGCGGCGCGATCGTCAACATCGGTTCGATGTCGGGACTGATCGTCAACAAGCCGCAGGAACAGGCCGCCTATAACGCGTCGAAGGCCGGCGTGCATCAATACACGCGCTCGCTCGCGGCGGAATGGGCCACGCGCGGCATCCGCGTCAACGCCGTCGCGCCCACCTATATCGAAACGACGCTGACGCGCTTCGGCATGGAACAGCCGCGACTGTACGACGCCTGGCTGGAGGGCACGCCGATCCATCGCGTCGGCCAGCCGGACGAGGTCGCATCCGTGGTCCAGTTCCTGGCCTCGGACGCGGCCAGCCTGATGACGGGGGCGATCGTCAATGTCGATGGCGGCTTCACCGTCTGGTAAGCAAAGGCAAGGGTTTCACCCTTGACCCACCAAAGGGCATCGCCCTTTGTAAACCCAGGACTTCATGAAACGAATGGGATGCAAGGGCCTAGGCCCTTGCCGGGTTCGGGCAGAGCCCGACCTTCCTTTTCCATGGAACCATGACACGGATTGTTATGACCTATCTGGGACTCGATATCGGCACCACCGCGACGAAGGCGATCCTCGTCGATGAACGGCAATCGGTCGTGGCGACCGCCACCGTTCCGTCGCGCATCGACCAGCCCGGACCGGGCCTGAGCGAGCAGGATCCCGAAACATGGGTGGACGGCATCCGCCAGGCACTGGCGCGGCTGAGGACCACCGCGCCGGAACCCTATGCCGCCATCCGCGCGATCGGCCTTTCAGGGCAGATGCACAGCATCGCCCTGCTGGACGACCGGCTGCGGCCCGTGCGCCCTGCCCTGCTGTGGAACGACACGCGCGGCCAGGCGCAGGCCGGCCGCCTGCAACAGGATGTGCCGGGCCTGGGCCGCGCGACGGGCGTGCGCCCCATGGCCAGTTTCAGCGCGGCGAAACTGCTGTGGATCCGCGAGAACGACCCCGCCGCATTCGCGGCCATGCGGCATGTGCTGTGGGCGAAGGATTACGTGCGGCTCTGGCTGACCGGAGAACTGGCGACAGACATGTCGGACGCCGCCGGATCGCAACTTTTCGATCAGGAAAACCGCACCTGGTACAATCCGATATGCGATTATCTGGGGCTCGGCACCGATCGTCTGCCGATCCTGCGCGAGGGCACCGACCGCGCCGGCCGGCTGCGTGCCGATGTGGCGCGCGATCTGGGGCTGGCACCAGGCGTGACCGTCGCCACGGGCGGCGGAGACACCCCGGTGGGGGCCGTCGGCCTGGGCCAGGTCGAGGCGGGGCAATCGTTCATTTCGCTGGGCACGGGGGCGGTCTACGTCACCGTGCAGGACGGCTACGCGCCTGACGCCGAAATCCGCTTGCACAGCTTCGCCCATTGCATTCCCCGGCGCTGGTATCAGATGGCCGCCATGCTGAACGGGGCAAGCTGCCTGGCATGGGTTGCCGCCCTGTGCCACGAAAGCGATATCCCCGCCCTGCTGCGGCGGGTACAGGGCCGTGGCATGCGGCCAAGCCGCGTCCTGTTCCTGCCCTATCTGCGGGGGGAACGCACGCCCTATCACGATACCGACGCGCGCGGCGCGTTCATCGGCCTCGATGCGTCGTGCGACGCGGTGGATCTGGCCAGGGCCGTACTGGAAGGCGTAGCGTTTTCGCTGCGCCAGGGCCAGGATCTTCTGGCAGGGCAGCAGCCGATAGCGGGCCCGGTCGCGCTGATCGGGGGCGGCGCGCGCAGCACCGAATGGGCCGGCATCATAGCGACGATCCTGGGGCGCGAACTGGTCGTGCCGCGCCATGCCGAACATGCCTGCGCCATCGGCGCGGCCCGGTTGGCGATGGTCGCGGACGGCTGGCCGATGGCGGACGCCACGCCACCCTTCGCCGTCGAGAAAACCATCGTCCCGGACCGCGATGCGATGCCACTCTATGACGAACGGTATGCCTGTTTCCGTGACCTCTATCCGGCCCTTCAATCGATCAGCCGGAACGCCGGGCTACAGGACGATTTGTCCGGGAAATTCTCGTAAGAATTTCCCGGACAGGACATCAGAAAAGTTCGATATGGGTCTTGAAGCCGAGCATGGCCGTATCGCGCAGCGTGCGCTGGCCGCCCGGATTGAAGTAATACTGAAAATCGGGCGCGAACGTCATGCCCCGATAGACATGGATCTGATAGTTCACTTCCAGGTTCATGCCATAGGATTGTGGACCATACGCGCCATTCAGCAGGTTCCCCGGCAGCACCCCCTGAAGAAGCTGCAATTCCTGAGTCTTCGCCGCCAGCGCGGATTCACGAATATAGGAGAAATTGATGCCGATACCATCCTTCGGCCGCGCCGCCCAGAATCCCCGCCCCAGGAATCCGCCCTCATATTGCTGCGACCGCATCGAGATTTTCTCGTCATTGTAATAGAAGCCGCCGAGGAACGTGATGCCCGCGTCCTTCGCCCCGCCCTTGAAATGATAAAGCATCTGGTCGACCAGGGCCCATGCCGCGTTCGCCCCATGATCCCTGCGCCGCGGCAGCCCGGTCAATGCCCAGGGGTTTTCGTTGCCGTCGAAATAGACATCCTGATGGTCTACCGTATCACGAGCGTAGCCGAGCTTGTAATGCCCAGGCAATGTGCCGTGGTCGAAAATCGGCTCCCACCCAAATTCGATGGGGATCGCTTCGCCGTTGATGTCAGCCCCATTGAGCTTGAAGCCGGTGCGATATTGCTGCACCCCGTAAATGCCCTCCTGGCTGAAATAGACGCCGGTCTGGAAATAGGTCGATACGCTGGGGCGGACGCGAAACCGGACGGCCCAGACCGAATCCGGATAGGATGAATGAGCGGTGTTGTCGGACGATGCCTTGGGGTTTCCGCAGAAGGCATTGTTCATGAAATTACAATAGAGCGGATTGGACGAGAAATCATTCAGGAACGGAATACGGCCCGCGGCGACATCGAACCGGCCGTGCCATAACGTCTCTTCGCCATAGGCATAGACGAAGTGTACGGCCACGTTGCCGCCGGCGCCATAGATTTCCTGGCTGGGGGCCACATTGTCGCCGAACATGCGGCTGGCCGGAATACCGTAACGGCCGACGAACACCGCATGCGTGCTGAAGCCGGTCAGCCCCGCCAGGCGCTCCCAGTCCGTATCGTTTTCAAACCCGTATTGCCCCGCATTGGAACTTCCCTTGCGCAGGCCGTAACCGGGCGTCACGGTGCCTATATTTCCCGCAAATTCGTTTGTATTATCCAGAAGGAACGCCACCCCCCTATCGCGCAGCCAGGTGTTCATGCCGAATGGGTCGGGCCACAAGGCCTCGGGCTGAGGAAGGGGCGGCACCGACGTCTCACCGAAATTGATCTGATTCAGCGGAGTTCCGACCCGGATGCTCGGGTTAAGAGAGGTCTGCGCAACCGCCCCGGTTGCGGCGCACAGGGCAAGACCGGTGCAGGCCGACAGCAATGCGCTGCGTGGCATTGCATGAAAAAGATGGTGTTTTGTTTTCATTTTTCTTTATTTTCTTTTTATTGGGGACGTTTTTCGGCAGTCTCGATCCACATTATATTTCAGAAACAAAAATAACGCACAGAGGGCCTTATTCATTTTTCCCGAAAACTGGTAGATGTGGGATATTGATGCGGCCCCATTATTGGTCGGGAAACCGAATCTATATTGTATAAATCTTTTATCTTATTGTTTCAGTCGATTTTTACCGGTTATGCAACGTGCAACAGTTCCCCGTCCTTGCAGCGCTCTGAACGTGGGATCCAAAAAATAGTTTATGACAATTATTACACGTTTGTGCGATTCCGGTCATGCGGTCCAGGGGGGGCGCCCAGCCCCTGAAACGCAACGAGGCAGCAACAGCCCTGCCGCCTCTGCCGTGACCGGGGTGAGCCCCCGTCGAACGCCCGGCTCCGACAGGTTATTGGTTTATAAGGAATCGCTACCCATTCGAGTCCGCGACCTGCACGGCGATGGATTATCGGGGTGCCCAATTGAACCGGGGGACCCGGGGCCGTGGGGCGGCGGCTGGAGCGGATGGAACCGGGCCTGGGGAAACCGGGACCCCGGGTGGCGCCGGCCGGGTGCCGAGCGATCATGCCCCCTGGGGCGCAACCGGCCGCCATTGCCTCGGCAAGGCCCCCATGCCGATTCTCCTTGACGCAGCAACCGGCAGGCTTCTCCGCGCGGCGGCATAGGACGCCATCGACACCTCACTTTCGCTTTCGCTTTCAAGGTGGAAGGTGGCCAGCAGGTCCTTCAGCCGCGCGGCCTCCGACGCCAGGCTGCGGCTGGCGGCGGAGGTCTGTTCGACCATGGCGGCATTCTGCTGCGTGCCCTGGTCGATCATGGCGACGGCGGTATTGACCTCCTGAAGTCCCGTCGACTGCGCGCGCGCCGCATCCACGATGGCCGAGACATGCTGGCTGATGTCCTTCACATCCCCAATGATGGCCTGAAGCGCCGCGCTGGTTTCGCCGACAAGGGCCACGCCGGACGTGACCTGCCGGCCCGACCTGGCGATCTGGCCCTTGATCCCCTTTGCGGCCTCGGCGGCGCGCTGGGCGAGCACGCGCACTTCCTGCGCGACCACGGCAAAGCCCCTGCCCGCGTCGCCGGCACGGGCGGCCTCGACGCTGGCATTGAGCGCCAGCACGTTCGTCTGGAAGGCGATCTGGTCCATCAGGTCGGTGATCGCGCCGATCTCGATGGACGAACGCGCGATTTCGTCCATGACGGCGATGGCCTGCTGAACGATGGTCTCGGAATTCTCCGCGCTGGTCCTGGCGCGTGCGACAAGGGTGCCGGACTCCTCGGCCCTGTCCGCCGTGGTGCGCATCGTCGTCATGATCTGGTCAAGGGCGGCCGCCGTTTGCTCGACCGACGCCGCCTGCCGTTCCGTGCGATAGGCCAGGTCGTCGGCTGCAGTGCTGATCTCGGAAGTTGCCATCTCGACCGAAGAGGACACCGCCTCGACCGAAAGCAGTGATTGCCGCAGGGTTTCTATGGAATTGTTGAAATGGGTACGCAACGGCTGGTACGCGACAGGCAGTTCGCCTTCTATCTCACAGGTCAGGTCCTTGTCGGCAAGGCTGGCCATCGCGTTGCCGAAGCTCCGGGACACCAGCTTCTGCTCGCTGGCGATCGCCTCGGCCTGCGCCTTCTGCTTGGCCTTTTCGGCTTCTTCCAGATAGACGGAAATCGCCAGGTCCATGTCCAGCAGCACGGCCTTGGCCAGACTGCCCAGCGCCTTGCCGAAATCGGCCGCCGTCATGGTCTGTTTCGCGAACAGGCCGGTCCTGGGAAACATTTCTTCGACGGCGGCGTTGATCAGATGGTCCAGAACGACGGCATAGCCCCCGATGCACCATTTCGGTTCCAGGCCGATACGGGCATGAACCGTACCGATCGTGCGCACCTTGGCGGCATAGTCCCCGGTGAAATTCCCGTTGGAGATGTGGACCCAATGACGGGTCTGCGCACCTTTGGCATGGGCGATCTGTTCTTCGGAAGAAAAGAACTTCCGGGTTTCAGGCGTCTTGCGTACCTGGTCGTAGAACCTGTCGAGCGCGACGGGCAGTTCCCGATCGACAAGTCTTTTCAGAGACCGGAGCGCCACGCCCGAATCCGGTGTCATCCGCATGAAACGCAGGCGTTCCTTGATCGCCCGCACATCATTCGTCTCGTCGCAAGAATGTTCCGTGTCTGTCATGTCGTGCATCGGGTTGCCCAGGCAACCCTCCTTCGGTGTCAGGGGTGACGAGAGACCGGACCTGCCGATTGTCCTGTTCGAATATTCCGGATGAATATCGATATGTCCAGTTCTTCTTCCAGCGCCGGGTTATTGTTCGCATATAGTCATGCATGACGGAAATTCCTGGAACACGCTCAGCATTTCCTGCCGCCCGGCCGGCGTCTCAGGGGGTGCCCTGGCTCCCGCCAAAGGCCCGGGCAGCAGAACGCTGCCAATCGCTCATGCGCGATCCAGGGTCACCTGCACGTCGCGCGGCGGGGCGAAATAAGGCGCCGACGTCACGAGAACCCGGGCACCTTCGGACACATAAGCCGCCGCATTCAGGCGATTGACCCCACCCGCGGCCGCCAGGACCGGACAAACGCCCCGCTCCAACAACGCATCATGAACGCGCCGAAGCTGCTGAGGAGAGAATTTTTCCAGTTGCAGCACATCCGGGGCATGGCCGGCGACCTCGATCGCCTGCACCGGGTCCGTTACTTCGACCACGATCTTCCGTTCGGGCGCCGTCGAACGCATGCGCCGGATCGCCGCGCCGATTTCGGTCTTCCCCCCCATGAACGCCATATGTTCCTGAAAGATGAGGATGGTCTCGGACAGATTGATCCGATGCATGACCCCACCACCGGCCAGCACCGCACGGACCGCCAGAACCCGCGTCAAGGGTGGCATCTTGCGCGTACAGGCCACGACGGCATCCGGGTGGGCCACCCGCGCGGCGGCCACGATCGCCCGTGTTTCCGTGGCGATACCCGATGCCCATTCCATCAGCGTCTGTGCGGATTTCCATCCCATATGCAAGGCCGCCGCCGCCCCCGTGGCGGCAAGCAGCAATGTCCCGGCCGGCGCGGCACTCCCCGAAGGCAGGATATAGACCGTCTCCGCGCCCAGATGCCGCAGAAGCGCCGCCGCTTCCTCGGTCCCGCAGGCCACCTGATCGTCCCGGGCGACGAAGGTGATCCGGCCCGGACAGGCCCCTATCCCCAGCGTCCGCGTCGTCAGATCGCCGAACGCCGCATCCTCGGCCAGCAGCGCGTCGATCAGTCCGGCCGGTGTGCCATACATCGGCTCAGCCGAACTTGAACAGCACGCCGAAGCCACCCCGCGGATAGCTCCATTCGATTTCGCCCGTCTGCGCGCAGACGACCCGGCAGGTGCCGCATTCCATGCAGCCATCGGCCACGATTTCCACCTGGCCCTGGTCATTACGGCTGTAACAGCCGGCCGGGCAGACGCGGGTCATGGCGACCAAGGCATCGGACGGATTGACATGCGGCTTGACCGTAATATGCGGCCGTCCCACATCCACCACATACCGGTTCTGGAACAGCCGGTTTTCAACGCGATCGCTCATCTCCATGCCCTCATCAGCTTGAATGCGTCACCCATCAACCCACCGATTCCCCGCGCGCGCCATGCCTCGCGCATGATGGTGGATTCCTTGCTTCTCTTGTCCACGCCATCCACGCGGAACCACGTCTGCGCCGCGCGGTTCATCAGGCGGGGATACAGGTCGACGACATGACGCCCCTTTTTCAGGAACCCATGAATGTCCTTGTATTTTTTCATGTCCTTCATCACGAAGGACTCCTTCACCGCATCGACATAGGCAGCCAGATTGTGGCGGGAGCAGCTGCCGCCGGACAGGATGATATCGGCCACGGTCTCGGCCGCCAGACGCCCGGTCGTCATCGCCAGGTTCGACCCTTCGCGGTGCACGGCATTGACGAAATGCCCCGCGTCGCCCACCACCAGCCATCCGTTGCCGACCAGTTCCGGAATAGCCTTGTATCCGCCTTCCGGAATCAGATGCGCCGCATATTCCTTGATTTCCGAGCCTTCCAGCAGGGGCCGGATGCTGGGATGCGCCTTGAAGCGGTCGAGCAATCCATGGGGTGTCGCCTGTCCGACATCGGTAAAGTCGCTGACCATGCAGCCGATGCCCACTGAAATCGATTCCCGATTGGTATACAGGAACGCGGTTCCGACCATCCCTTCGGTAATGGTCCCCATGGCCTCGATGACCACGCCCTCATCCCCTTTCAGGTTGAAGCGGGCGTCGATGACCTCCTGGGGCAGGAAGTGCATTTCCTTGACCGCCAGCGCCACGTTCTCGGGCTTCAGCTCCTCCCGCAGTCCCGACGCGCGACCGACCAGGCCGTTCACGCCTTCGGCCAGGATGACGACATCCGCCGTGATCCCCTCGCCGTTGCGATCGGTATGGACACCGACGACCCAGCCGGACGCATCGCGCATCAGTGACGTCACCGTCGTTTCGTAGATGACGGTCGCCCCGGCCTCCTTCACGCAGCGGCTGAACCATTTGTCGAACTGCGCGCGCAGGATGGTATAGCGGTTCGGCTTGTCCTCGTTGTAGTCGTCGCTGCGATGATGCATGCCGGTATGCCCGGCATCGTCCATCATCCACACCCGCTGTTCGACGATGTGACGTTCCAGCGGCGCCTCGTCGCGGAAATCGGGAATGATCTTTTCCAGCGCATCGGCATACAGGATCGCGCCCTGCACGTTTTTCGAACCGGCATATTCCCCGCGTTCGATCTGCAGGACGTTCAGCCCCCTCTGCGCCAGCATGTAGGCGGCAGCATTGCCCGAAGGCCCCGCCCCCACGACGATGGCATCGAAATGGTTCCGTGTCATTGACGATGCTCCTCAGCCAGCCAGCCGGTTGACGGCAAGGCGCGAACGAAATGCCTCGGTCAGCGCGGGCAGAAGGACCGTCGCATCGCCGACGACCCCCAGATGCGCGAATTCGAAAATCGGTGCGTTGGGGTCGGTATTGATCGCGACGATCAGATCCGATCCCTCGACGCCCACACGATGCTGGATCGCGCCCGAAATGCCGGCCGCGATATACAGCCGGGGCCGGATGGTCTTGCCGGTCTGGCCGATCTGACGGTCGGACGGAATCCAGCCCTTCTGCACCAGCGGCCGCGACCCGCCCCAGTCCCCGCCCAGGACCTGCGCCAGATCGCGCACCAGGGACACGTTTTCCGCCGAACGCAGGCCAAGCCCGCCGGCCACCGCCACATCCGCGAAGGCAAGCTGCGCACTTTCCGAATTCCGGTCGGCCAGGAAGTCGATCACCTTGGTGACGATATCCGACTCCTCCAGTTCCGCCTGATATTCGACAATCCGCCCGGTGCGGCTGGTGTCGGGCACCGGCAGCGGCATGACGCGCGGGCGCACCGTCGCCATCTGCGGCCGGAAATTCAGCGTATGGATGGTGCAGAGCAACGACCCGCCGAACGTCGGACGTGTCGCCGCCAGCGAGCGTTCGTCGTCGATGGCCAGTTCGGTACAATCGGCCGTCAGTCCCGTCTGAAGCGTCGTGGCGACCGAACCCGCCAGGTCGCGCCCCAGCACGGTCGCCCCCAGCAGCATGATCTCGGGCTCGAACTTGCGCACAAGGTCGGTCATGACGCGCGTGTACGGCTCGTTCCGGTAATCGGCCAATACGGGATGGGCGACCACATAGACCACGTCCGCGCCGTAGCTGTGGCAGATTCCCGCCGCCCCGGTCAGCGCGGCGCCACACCCGCCCAGCAGGACGCCGGCCAGTTCGACCTGCAACTGGTCGGCAAGCTTCCGCCCCTCGCCCAGCAGTTCCAGGGAAACCGGATGAATTTCGCCCTGTTCGAACTCGATGAAGACCCAGACATGCTTGTACGACCGGAAATGTTCCGGCAGTTCCTTCTTCATGCCGGCCCGGCTGCCGGCCGCGGCAGCAGGCCGGGGTGCAGAACTATTCATGACGCCTTGCTCCTCAATGCCTGGCTGCTGCGTGCATCAGATCGCCTTCCAGCACGGGCTGGCGGGCGAATATCTGCGTAATCAGGTCGTTCGCGACCGCGGTGGGGTTTGCCGCCCCCTCGCCCACCAGCGTCGCCTTTTCCTCGCGCGAGGGCGGGGCGAAGACTTTCTTGACCACCGTCGGCGAGCCCCGCAGCCCACAATGACCCAGATCGGTGATGCCCGCCGCCGCCGCGTTCCACTGCACGACCTCGGCGCTGGCGGCGCGCAATGCGTCCTCGATCCGGCCGCGCCGGATCTCGTTGCTGCCTTCCATCATGGTGATCATGGCGGGCAGCCGCGACTGCAGGACCTGCACGCCATGGTCGGCGCGCCGCCGTACCGTGATGGTGCCATGCGACGGATCGATCGCGTCGATCGACGAGACATAGGTCAATTGCGTCAACCCCAGTCGGCGGGCGATGCCCGGGCCGACCTGGGCCGTGTCGCCGTCGATGGTCTGCTTGCCGCAGAACACGATGTCCGGCTTTCCCCAGTTGTCGGAGGCCTTCTGAATCAGATTGGCCAGCGCATAGCTGGTCGCCAGCGTATCCGACCCGGCGAAGAAACGGTCGGTCAGCAGCACCGCCCGGTCCGCGCCGTAGGTCAGCGCCTTGCGCAGACTGTCGGAGGCCATCGGCGGCCCCATGGTCATCACCGTGACCTCGCCGCCGAAACGATCGCGCAGGCGCAGCGCCTCTTCCAGACCGAACAGATCGTAAGGATTGATGATCGTGGGCACGCCCTGGCGCATGATCGTATTGGTTACCGGGTGGACGCGGATCTGCGCGCTGTCGGGAACCTGTTTTATGCACACGAATATTCGCATTCTTCCTGCTCCGCGATTGCGCTTTGCTTCCGATGGCACGCCCTGCGGGGGCAATTTCGGCCTGCCTCCTCAAACGCAAGCATCGTGCCAGTCATCACCAGGGCCGAAACCCGGCGTTCCATCGGCACCCACGGGCACGCCGCCATGCGCCTGTCCGCAAGCCGACAGGCTTGGTCAGGTCTCGTCACCCGGCTGTGTCAGTTCCGACAGGCCGACAAATCCCGAATGGGCGGGCCGCACCGCATCCTTGTGCACCTTGAACACACGCTCGGAAATCGGGGTCGAACGCGTGAAATCGTCATAGGCACGCTGCAACTGGGCGCGGCACATTTCGCGCTGCCGTGTCGCGTCCCCCTCGTCCTGCGCCGCGGTGTCGGCAAGGTAGGCGCCCATGCGCCGCAGGATGTGCAGGCGTGCGACGTTCAGCACCTGCGGATCGTAGGGCACCCCCAGCACGCGAAAGAAATCCTCGGCGGCGGCAAGCCGCTTCAGTTCGTCCAAAACAGTCATGTCTGTTTCCTCATCGACAGGATGTGGTGATATCGGGCGACACACTGCCTGCATTCCGTGGCATGATCCGGCGCGGGCGCAACGATGCATACAGTTCGCCGACCTCATCCAGGCCGACGGTCCGTTTGTTCTGAAGCGCACGCAGACGCACCGCATTCAGCAGATCGGCCACGAATCCGTCATCGGCCTCCAGCCCCAGCATCGTCAGCGCATGGTTCATGGCGGCACGCCCCGAATGGCGGCCGAACACGATTTCGCGCTGGCGGCCAAACAATGCGGGATCCAGGTCCTCGTAGGTCGCGGCGTCGCGCAGCAGGCCCGATACATGAATTCCGGATTCATGACGGAAGACGGCCTCGCCCACGATCGACTTGTCCGGCCCGATGGCACGGCCCGTGGCCTCGGCCACCGCATGGGCAAGCCCCGGCAGAGATCGCAGACGCACCCCCGTCTGCCGCCTCAGCAGGCGTTGCGCGCCGACCACCACCTCCTCAAGGGGCGCGTTTCCCGCCCGCTCGCCCAGACCCAGCACCGTCACGCTGGCCCCGCTGGCACCCGCGCGGATCGCCGCCAGCGTATTGGCGGTCGCCAGGCCCAGATCGTCGTGACCGTGGAATTCGATCTCCAAGTCAACGGCCTGAACAAGACGCGCAATCGCCTCATAGGTCGCGAAGGGGTCCAGCACGCCGAGCGTATCCGCGAAGCGGAACCTGAACGCCTCCGCATTGCCGATGGCGCCCAGCAGATCGACCAGAAACGACGGAACGGCGCGGCTGGCATCCTCGCCCCCCACCGAAACGTCCAGTCCCCGGTCGCGGGCATAGGCAATCACGCCGGCCGCCATCTTCACGACCGCGCCGGGCGACGTCCGATATTTTGCCTGGATCTGCGCCGGCGAGGTCGAAACGGACAGATGCACGGTCTTCAGGCCGGTCTTCAGCGCCACATCGACATCGGCGCGCGTCATGCGGCACCAGGGAATGACGCGCGCGCGCGTCACGATCCGGCCGATTTCGGCGATGGTCTCGACCTCGGCCGGTCCCATCGCCGGGACACCGGCTTCGATCTCATCGACACCGGCGTCATCGAGCATCCGCGCCAGGGCCAGCTTCTCGACCACCGTAAAGGCAACGCCGGGGGCCTGCTCGCCATCGCGCAGGGTCGTGTCGTTGACGATCAGGCGTGCGGCTTCGGACATGCCAGATCCTCCATTCCAGGCAAATTCCGCCGGAGTTCACGCATAGGTCGGGGTAAAGGCGGTCCTCGTCTTGCTTTCGCCGTCCCAGAACGGCGACATCTGGCGCAACTGGGCGATGATGCCGGGCATGACCTCCAGCACCCTGTCGACATCCGCGTCCGTATTTTCGCGCGAGAACGAAAAGCGGATCGCGCCGTGCGCGGCCGTATAGGGCACCTTCATCGCGCGCAGCACATGCGACGGCTCAAGCGAGCCCGACGTGCAGGCCGAACCCGACGATGCGGCGATCCCGGCCTTGTTCAGCAACAGCAGGATCGCCTCGCCCTCGATATATTCGAACGCGACATTGGCGGTGTTGGGCAGGCGGTTTTCGATATCGCCCGTGACGACGGCATGGCTGATGCGCTGGACCAGCCCGCGCTCCAGCCGGTCGCGCAGGTCACGCACACGCGTATTTTCTTCCTCCATATGCTCCTGCGCCAGGGCGGCGGCCGCACCAAGGCCGACGATACCCGGCGCGTTTTCCGTGCCCGCACGCCGCCCCCGCTCCTGATGGCCGCCACGGATCAGCGGGCGCAGGCGCACGCCGCGACGGACATACAGCGCGCCGATTCCCTTCGGCCCATGCAGCTTGTGTCCGGACAGCGACAGCATGTCGATGTCCGAACCGGACAGGTCGATCGCGATTTTTCCGACGGCCTGCACCGCGTCGGTATGAAACAGCGCCCCGGCCTCGTGCGCCAGCGCGGCCAGCGTTTCGACGGGGAAGATCGTGCCGGTTTCGTTATTCGCCCACATGATCGACGCGATGGCCGTGCGCGGGCCCAGCGCCTTGCGATAGGCATCGATGTCCAGACGCCCGCGCGCATCCACGCCGATATAATGTACCTTGGCCCCCCGCGTCTTTTCCAGCCACGCGCACAGGCTGAGGATGGCGGGATGCTCGACCGTGCTGGTCACGATCTCGTTCCGTCCACTCCGGGTTTCCAGCGCCGACAGGATCGCCGTGTTGTCGGATTCCGTGCCGCCGCCGGTATAGACGATCTCATGATCGAATTCGGCGCCCAGCAGCGCCTGCAACTGGCGGCGCGCGGTGCGCAGCCCGGCGCCGACCTCGGCGCCAAAGGCATGGATGGATGATGCGTTACCAAACTGCTCGGTGAAATAGGGCAGCATTGCGGACACGACGGCCGCGTCGACGCGGGTGGTCGCATTGTTGTCGAGGTAGACCGGATCCATCGTCATTCTCCCTTGTCAATGCGTGGAGGGAACAGGAATGACACGCACGGGCGTGCCCAGCCGTTCGGCAAGACGGCTCTGGATGCCCTGCACCGTCACGGACGCAAGCTGGCAATTCACGCAGGCGCCCGACAGACGCACCATGACCTTGTTGTCTTCCACATCCACAAGTTCGCAGTCTCCCCCGTCACTTTGCAGCGCGGGACGCAGCGCCTCCAGCTCCGCCTCGATCAGCTTGATACGCTGCAGCATCGTCATTTTCGCGGCCGGCGGGGGTGCCGGCGCGACGACGGGCGAACTGCGCGGCGCCTTCCGCCCCACCACGGGTGTCGCCCCGGCGACGAAGGCCTGTGACGCGGCAAGTTCCCCGGCCTCGACCATCGCGGCATTGGTGCGTTCCAGCACCTCCTCAATGCCTTCGACGCAGGTGCCGCAGCTGCCCGTCGCCTTCGTGAAATGGGCGACCTGCTCCATGGTGGTCAGCACATTGTTGCGGATCGCGCGCTCGACCATGCCTTCGTCCACGCCGAAGCACTTGCACAGCAGCGCGCCTTCCTCGTGGTCGTTTTCCCAGACCTCACCTCGATAATTCGCAATCGCCGATCGCAGGGCCTCATACCCCATGACGGAACAATGCATCTTTTCCGGCGGCAGCCCGCCCAGGAAGTCGGCGATGTCCTGATTGGTGATCGCAAGCGCCTCGTCCAGCGTCTTGCCGATGATGATTTCCGTCAGCGCCGAAGACGACGCGATCGCAGAACCGCATCCGAAGGTCTGGAACCTGGCTTCCGTGATGCGGTCGGTCTCGGGGTCGACCTTGATCATCAGCTTCAGCGCGTCGCCGCATGCAATCGCACCGACCTCGCCCACGCCGCTGGCATCTTCCAGAACGCCGGCGTTCTTGGGGTTGAAGAAGTAATCCTTTACCTTTTCCGAATATTCCCACATCTGCCCTGCCTCCTGTACCGAACCAACCAACCTGAACGCCCGCTATCGTCGGGCTTTACATCGCCCGCGCCGCGACCCGCCCTGCCGTCAACTGAATGACTTTCCACAGGAGCATTTCGAGGCGGCGTTCGGGTTGTCGAAGGAAAACCCGGACTGCTCCAGGCTGACGACAAAATCGACCGTTGTGCCGTCGAGGTGCGGACCGCTTTCCGCATCCACGAACACCTTCACCCCGTCGAACTCGACGATGATGTCATCGGGTTCGGGCGCGGCCACCAGGCCCATCATGTATTTGAATCCCGAACATCCGCCCGACTGGACCATGATGCGGATGCCCTCAACCGGCGTCTTCGCTCCGGCGATGGCCGAGCGGACGGCCTCGCAGGCCGTATCAGTCAACTGGATCATTGCGACCTCCCGTCGATACCGTTATCCCGTCGGAACAGGACGCAAGCACCGTGCCAGGGGCCCGTGGCCATCAAAGGTATTTTATTGCGCAACCGCTCCATAATCCGGCGGCACCGTTGTCACCTTCCGGACGCCGGCGATGGCGCATATGCGACATATGACCCCACAGGCGCACGAACGCCCCGGCGGGGCTACCCGCCGGGTGCGTCAGCGCTGTATTGTCGCCCCGGAAGGTCAGTGGGTGTCGCGGCGGACCCGCGCCAGCAGGCTTTCGCCGCTTTCGTCGCCAAAGCACGCGTCGAAATCGTCGCATTCGTCGCAGACAGGTACCGTGCAGAGGCGGAACCCCTCGTCACGGCAGATGGTCCTGAACAGGAATTTCTTCCATTTCATGTCGGCGGTGTTGCGCCGTGCGATGGGTTCGAAATGCCGCTCCATGATCCAGGACAATTCACGCCGGCCCCGCAGGCCCAGATCCTGCCACAGATGATTGGGCGCCATCGCACGCCGCGCCATCATGTCCGCCAGCCAGAATTCCGTCGTCGACCCCTCGGTGGTGCAATTGCGCAGCAGGTCGCGCAGACATTGCTCGTCCTCGCCGCAATCGGGTCCCGCAAGCCCGGCCAGACGCCCGAACAGCGACGACGCATGCGGAAAGATGCGGGCGGCGACCTCCACCAGCGTGTCGCCGTCCAGCCCCACCGTATCGGGAACCGGGCAGGCGCGCCGACTGGATTCGCACAGGCCGATCGACAGGATCGAGGCGAAGACATGCGCATCGAACCTGTCGCAGATCCCGCCGTTTCCCCCGGCCATCAGCCAGGCATGTACGTCCGCCGCTTCCATGATCCCTTCCCCCCGTCTGTCTGTCGCCCGTGTTCAGGCGGCGCCGTGCGTCTGGCAGTTGGTGGGGCAGACCCGCGCGCAGGCGCCGCATCCGACGCACGCGCCCGCGTCGGCCATCGCCATGACCTGCCGATCGATATCACCATCGTCATCGTCGTCGGCATCGACCAGGTTGCCGTCCTCGTCCACACCACGCAGCGTCATGACGCCCCGCCCGCACACCTTGTAACACCGGCCGCACCCGATGCAGACCGTGGCGTCGATGGCCAGCAGGTAATCGGGGGTCCAGTTTCGTCCGTCGCGCGTTACCGCCGTCATGTCCTAATGCTCCACCCGTTCTTCGAGCACCTTGAGGGCCTCGCGCTTTTCCGTCAGTTCGGCGTAGGCCGCCTGCGCGCGCGCCGCGACCTCCGTGATCGACTGCCAGTTCACCGGCAGGTCTTCGGACAGGTCGTGCAGGTCCATCTTCGCCTTGGTCGCCCGTGCCGACAGTTTCTTCAACTCGGCCTTGAGCGTTTCGATATCGCCCATGGAATATGCCCCCTATGCCCGCGCCACTTCCGGAAATTCCTCGATAGCCGCGACGGCGGCCTGTACCGCCTTCATGCCCTCGCGCGCCAGCGCCGCATGGTCCTCGAAGCCGAAGCGGTGCATGTCGCGCAGTGTCCTGGAATAGACGACCAGCTTTCCGCTGGTCAGCATCACGCGGCCGAACCCCTCATGACTCATCTTCATCATCGGCGACGCCATCAGGCCCGTGACCTGTTCCACCGCCAGGCCGACCGCCTGATAGAAATGCTCGACACGCGACAGCGTATCGGGGTCGGGATCGCCGATCATGGGAATGGCCCGGCGTTCCTCCTTCGTGACGATATAGTCCCGCAGAAGGGCGCTGTCCTTCTTGTTTTCCCACGCGCCGTACATGTCGTCGGCCCGGATCCGGCTGATCAGCGCCCGGACGAAGGGCGAGTCCATCGGGTCGGTTTCGGCAGTTGCCAGGGTATCAAACATTCTCAGTCCTCCTCATCCAGAAAATCCATCGAACGGGTGCGCACCCCCATGACCTTGCGCAGCCACGGCGGCGGATTGCCGACCATCATCGCCTGCACCCGCGCCACGACCGAGGCGATGGTCTCGGGCGCGGACAGCTTGACCGGATGGATCTGCGCGCGCACGACCTTGGCCGCCGCGGGGCCGCCGATCGCAAGAACGAACAGCAGATTGCACCCGGCCAGGGCATCCACCTTCGGGCCGATCCTGTCGTCGACATCCGTCTGATGCGCGCCCGATTCATCCGATACGTCGTCGAAGCCCACCGCTTCGACGAACTGGGCATCGGTCGGGGTGACATCCCAGACCGCAAACCGCAGGGCCGAGCCGAAATGCGCGTTCATCGACTTCATGTCCTGCGTGGCCACGGCGATGCGCAGCTTCACCTTCGGCGCATCCGCCTTGTCCCCTCCGGTTTCGGGTTCAATGAGTTGCAGGCGGACTGACATGGCTGCTCTCTTCCACAATCGGGGCGGGCAGCACGTCGGCGAAATCCGCCGGTACATGATCGTGCATCTGCCCCATGAACAGATTGGCCACACGGAAAATCAGATCCCGCGTGCCGCGATAGCCGACCGACAGCGTATGGGCGGTGCCCAGCCGGTCGAAAATTGGAAACCCCACGCGTATCAGCGGGATGTCCAGCCGATGCGCCGCCTGCCGCCCATGGCTGTGCGTCACCAGCACGTCCGCACCCTGCGCGCGCGCCGCGTCTTCCAGGTCCGTCAGGTCGCCGATCATGACCGTCTCGGCCGGAATGGCGTCCAGACTGGGCGAATTGCCCGTCGAAGCGACCGCCGCCACGATCTCCGCCCCCATTCCGGCAAAGAAATGCGACAGCGCGAACAGCAGGTCGGGGTCGGCGCCGATGGCAATCCTGCGGCCGCCGAAATGAAAATGTCCGTCCAGCATCGCATCGACAAGCTGGCTGCGTTCCCGACGATACCGGCCGGGGACCGCGTTGCCCGACAGGCGCGACAGCAACGCGACCAGCCGGTCGCACGGGGCAAGACCGGTCAACGTCGGAAACACGGTCAGCGGCACGCCGGTCAGGCTGCCCAGCAGTTCGGCCGGCGCACGCATATGTTCGCCGATGGCGATGGTATGCGTGGCCCGCGCCATCTGTTCGATTTCTTCCAGCCGCGCCCCGCCCATCGTCGTGGGAATCCAGGCATCGGCGACATGGCCGTCCAGCGATCCGGACACGTCGGGCAGGACGACGGGGTACAGGCCGAAACTCTCGACCATGTCCTTCAGCGCCTCGATATCGGCGGGCGTCTGATGCACGCCAGGCAGGATATTAACCTGGCGGAACGACGTGACGGCGGGCGACCACGGCAGAACGACGGACGAGATGACGGCGCTGACCGCCCTGGCCCACCCATCCTCCAGCGCGCCCGCATAATCGGGCGTCGAGGCGAACACGACCCGCGTATGCGCAAGCTCGGGCTGGCGATCCATGATCAGCTTCAGGTCGCCCGCATAATCCTCGCCCCGCGTCTCGACCAGGGCGGTCGAGGCGATTCCGATGAAGCGCGGCTTGACCCGGCGCGTCAGGTTCAGCAGCGCCTCCTCCATATTGCCCGATCCGCCCAGGATCGTCGCGACCTCCTCCATGGCGGTCGTCTGCAACGGAATGGTTTCCTTGAAATGCCGCACCAGCAGCACCAGCGCGAAAGACGTGCACCCCTGTGACCCGTGCAGCAGCGGGATCGACCCGTCGATGCCCAGGTACGCAAGGGCCGCCCCCAGCGGCGCCGAGGATTTCAGGGGATTGATCGACACCGCACGGCGGCGCTGGATGATCTTGGCCATGACGTCCTCTCAGGAAATCGGGACGAGAAACGGCGCGTCGTCAAGGAAGGCGTCGATATCGCCGACCTCCCACGGGGCGGGATTACGCACCTGCTGCCACATCGGGTTGGACAGCGACTTGTCCAGTTCCCGCACTAGGGTCACCATCCCGTCGTATCCGGCGAAGGCATGGTGACGTTCCTGGTTGATATCCAGCCACGGCACCCGGGCCTTCAGTGCGACGAACTGCGACCGGCCGCCCGACAGCAGGATATCCGCATCGCCGCGCCGCAACTGGGCATACATCTCGCGCGGGGGGATATTGTCGACCATATGCGCGTCGCCCCCCATCAGATCCGAGATTTTCTTCTTGTCGTTGTCGGTCGATTTCCGGACCGACGTGCCGACAACGACCATGCCCATCTCCTGAAGGGCCGATACGATGGACCATGATTTGACGCCGCCCGTGTACAGCAGCACCCGCTTGCCCGCCAGGCGGTCGCGATACGGCGCAAGCCGCTGCCATGCGCGGGCTTCCTCCGACGCGATCAGGTCCTCGGTGCGGTCCGGCAGGTCCGCCGGCGCGCCCCGCTTCACCAGCAACTGCGCAATGGCGCGCAACGCCGTCGACGTATCGTCAATGCCATAGAAAGACCCTTCGAAGTACGGGATCCCCCAGCGTTCTTCCATCTTGCGCGCCACGTTGATCAGCGCCGTGGAACAGACCATCATGTTCACGCGTGCCCGATGCGCCGACGCCACCTCGCGATAACGGGCATCGCCGGTGATGCAGGCGTGCAGGCGAATGCCCAGCCGGTCCAGCAACGGGCGGATCTGCCACAACTCCCCCGACAGGTTGTATTCGCCCAGAATATTGATGTCGGTCGGCGTACTGACCTCGGGCTCCATCGTGCCGATCACGTGATCGAGCAGCGCCTCGCCGGCCAGCTTGTTGCCCAGATTCTTGGATCCGACGAACCCCGGGGCATTCACCGGAATGCAGGGCGTCCCCAGCTTGTCCGTCGCATGGCGGCAGACGGCCGCGACATCATCGCCGATCAGCGCGGGCACACAGGTGGAATAGACGAACACCGCCGGCGGCGCATAGCGCGCGACCACCTCGCGAATGGCCTTGTAGAGGCGCTTCTCCCCACTGCCCATCACGATGTCCATTTCCGTGATGTCGGTGGTGACCCCCAGGCGATACAGCGTGGGGCCCGAACTGGCGGCATGGCGATTGTCCCAGCCATTGCCCTCGCAGGCCAGCGGGCCATGCACCAGATGCACGACATCGACGATGGGCTGCAGCGCGATCTTGGCCCCGTCGAACGCGCACCCCCCCGCCGCCGCCCCTGGCGTCAGCGGCTTGGAACATCCCTTCTTGCGGTCCTTCTCCCCCTTGGCGACGTTCTTGCCGCATCCGGGTTCGTTGAACAGCTCGGTGACCTTTGCCTTCAGAGATTCGCTCATGCTGCCCCCGGACAGACGCCAGTGCGATGCCTCCGGGCGGGAGCGACCCGCCCGGAGGTTCCGTTGCTATCGTGTCAGATCAAAGGAATAATCGGTCACGCCCGGTTCGATCGTATCGGCATCGAGCTTGTCGAAGATCTTGTCGAGCAGCGTCACCAGCACACGCAGTCCGCCCTGGTAGCCCCAGACCGGGAAGCGATGATGATGATGGCGGTCGAAGATCGGGAACATCAGACGAATCAGCGGCGTATCCGTGTCACGTTCCAGATATTTTCCATAGGAATTGCCGATCAGAAGATCGACCGCCTCGGTCGCCAGCAGCGAACGCATATGCCACAGATCCCGGCCGCCCCACGCCTTGCAGCCCGCGCCGAAGGGCGAGGAGGCGAACAGCTCCTGCATCTGCGCTTCCCACGCCTTGCTGCCGTTGGTCGCCAGGCAGTGCTTCGGCTCGCCGCCGGTTTCCAGAATGAAACGGGCCATGCCATAGACGAAATCGGGGTCGCCATAGATTGCGTAGGTCTTGCCATGCAGCCAGGACTGGCTGTCCGCCATCGCATCGATCAGGCGGCCGCGTTCCAGTTCCAGTTCTTGGGGAACCGGCCTGCCGGTCAGCTCGGAGATCTTCTGCAGCAGCTCATCCGTCGCCTGCACCCCCAGCGGATAATGGAACGACGCCGTGTCCTGACCGAAGGACTGGGCATATTCCAATGTCTTGGGCGTGCAGTATTCCTGCAGCGACAGCGTGGCCCGGGCATTGACTGCCTCACGGGCGGCTTCCAGCGACGTGCCGCCGTCGAACATGCGGAACTCGCCATCCGACGGCGTGTCGAACTGGTCGGACACATCGGACAGGATCGTGTATTTCACGCCCATCAGGCCCAGCACGCGCTTCAGTTCGCGGTTGTTGCCCACCGCAAAGCCGTCAAAGCCGGGAATGATGTTGATCGAAATGTTCGGGGTGCAGGTCTGCCCCTTCCAGAAATGCTCCAGGATCCCCTTGAGCATATTGTCGTAGCCGGTCACGTGGCTTCCGACGAAGGCCGGCGTATGGGCGAACGGCACGTCGAAGGATTCGGGCACCGACCCCTTGAGTTTCGCCGTATTGATGAACGAATGCAGATCGTCACCGATGACTTCGGCCATGCAGGTGGTCGAAACCGCGATCATTTTGGGATCGTACAGCTTGTACGTGTTCGCCAGCCCGTCGACCATGTTGTTCAGGCCGCCGAACACCGCCGCGTCTTCGGTCATGGACGAGGACACCGCCGAGGACGGTTCCTTGAAATGACGCGACAGGTGCGAACGATAGTAGGCGACGCAGCCCTGCGAGCCATGAACGAAGCTCATGGTCCGCTCGAAGCCGGACGATACGAACACCGCGCCCAGCGGCTGGCATGCCTTGGCCGGATTGACCGACAGGGATTCGCGGGCGAAATTCTTTTCGCGATACTCCCAGCTCTTGGTCCAGTCGGCGATCTGCGTCACCGTCTCGGCCGACGGCATGTTCTCGAGCTTGGCTTTCTCGGCCAGCATCTGCTTGTATTCCGGCTCGCGGAACAGCGGTGCGTGATCGAGAATCTTGTCCACATTCTGTGGCATTGTCTGGTCCCCCTTTCCTGGGCGGACGTGCATGCGCCATACGGCATGCACGTCCATGCGGCGCTAGGCCGCGCTTTTCCACGGGGCCTTGAACATGCCCCAGACCGGGTTATTGATCGCGAGGTCCATGTCCCGCGCGAAGATGGCAAAGCCATCGTAGCCATGATACGGGCCGGAATAGTCCCACGAATGCATCTGGCGGAAGGGAATGCCCATCTTCTGGACCGGATATTTTTCCTTGATCCCCGAACCGACCAGATCCGGACGCATCCCTTCGATGAAGCGTTCCAGTTCGTATCCCGTCACGTCGTCATAGATCAGCGTGCCTTCCTTCACGTAATGTCCGGTACGCTGATAATCGTCGTTGTGGCCGAATTCGTAGCCGGTGCCGGTAATTTCCATGCCCAGGTCGTGATAGGCGTTCACGACGTGGCGGGGACGCAGGCCGCCGACGTACAGCATGACCTTCTTGCCCTCCAGCCGGGGGCGGAACTTCTCGATCACGGCATCGACCAGAGGCTGGTATTTCGCGATGACCCGTTCCGCGCCTTCCTTGATCCGGTCGTCGAACCGTTCCGCGATCGCCCGCAGCGATGCCGCGATCTGCGACGGACCGAAGAAATTGTACTCGATCCAGGGGACGTTGTACTTTTCTTCCATATGCCGGCAGATATAGTTCATCGACCGGTAGCAATGGATCAGGTTCAGCTTCGCCTTCGGCGCGCGCTCGATCTCGGCCAGGGTCGCATCACCCGACCAGTTGCCGACCACCCGCAGCCCCATTTCCTCCAGCAGAATGCGCGAGGACCAGGCGTCGCCACCGATATTGTAGTCGCCGATGACATTCACGTCATAGGGCGACGTCTCGAAATCGGCGTGGTTGTCGTTCTTGTCGAACACCCAGTCGCGAATGGCGTCGTTGGCGATATGGTGGCCCAGCGACTGCGACACGCCGCGGAAGCCTTCGCAGCGCACGGGCACGATGGTCTTGCCGCTTTCCTGCTTCTTCTTCTTCGCGACCGCTTCGATATCGTCGCCGATCAGGCCGATCGGGCATTCCGACTGGATCGAAATCCCCTTGGCCAGCGGAAACAGCTCGTTGATCTCGTCGACGATCTTCTCGAGCTTCTTGTCGCCGCCGAACACGATGTCACGCTCCTGGAAATCGGAGGTGAACTGCATCGTGACGAAACTATCGACGCCCGTGTTGCCGATATAGTAATTGCGACGCTGCGACCACGAATACTGGCCGCACCCGACCGGACCATGGCTGATATGGACCATGTCCTTGACCGGCCCCCAGACAACGCCCTTCGACCCCGCATAGGCGCAGCCGCGGATCGTCATCACGCCGGGGACCGACTTCACGTTCGACTTGACGTCGCACTCGCTCAGCCCGCCCTCGGCCTTTTCCTCGGCATCCGGGGCCTTGGCGACGGTCAGGTGCTTCTGCCGACGCTTCTTCGCCTTGTCGGGATAGGCCTCCAGCACTTCCGCGATGAGGCGTGCATGAAGCTCGCGATCGTTGTTGTCTTCTTCGTCCAGGCTCATCTTCCTTGTCCTCATCATCGGAAGCGTGGGTGGTGCCCGCAGGATCGTCCTGCGGGCGTTACGCCGTTCAGGCGACGGCTGCCGCCTGCTTCGCCGCTTCTTTCGCGGCCAGTTCTGCAAGCTGCTGCTCTTCGGTCTTCATGATGCCGAATTCCAGCAGCATTTCTTCGAGTTCTTCCATGGTGATCGGCGTCGGGATCGTGCCCTTGCCCGAATTTTCATGGATCTTCCGCGCCAGCGTGCGGTATTCCTGCGCCTGCTGCGAGTCCGGCGCGTATTCCAGCACCGTCTGCTTGCGCAGTTCGGCGTGCTGCACGATGTTGTCGCGCGGCACGAAGTGGATCAGCTTGGAATTCAGGCGCTTGGCCAGGGCATCGGCCAGGTCGTACTCACGGTCGGTCTGACGCTCGTTGCAGATCAGCCCGCCCAGGCGCACGCCGCCGGAATGCGCGTACTTCAGAATGCCCTTCGCGATGTTGTTGGCCGCATACAGCGCCATCATCTCGCCGGACATGACGATGTAGATTTCCTGCGCCTTGTTCTCGCGGATCGGCATCGCGAAGCCGCCGCAGACGACGTCGCCCAGCACGTCGTACGACACGTAGTCGACATCGTCGTAGGCGCCGTTTTCCTCGAGGAAGTTGATCGAGGTGATGACGCCGCGTCCGGCACACCCCACGCCGGGTTCCGGCCCGCCGGACTCGACGCACTTGATGCCCTTGTAGCCGAGCTTCAGCACGTCATCGAGTTCCAGATCCTCGACCGAGCCCGCCTCGGCGGCCAGGCTGAGCACCGTGTCCTGCGCCTTGGAGTTCAGGATCAGGCGCGTGGAGTCGGCCTTCGGGTCGCATCCGACGATCAGGATCTTCTGATCCATCTCGACCAGGGCTGCGAGTGTGTTCTGGGAGGTCGTGGACTTTCCGATCCCCCCCTTGCCGTAGAAAGCGATTTGGCGAAGCTTGCTCATGGTAACGTCCCTGTCCCAGTGAAACGCATGATGCAGACCGACGGTCCTGCGTTCCCCTTGTCGCAAGGGCCGTGCCAGACGCAGGGGCCCGCACATTTCGCGAATGCGGCCGGTGGCGGGTCGCGATCGGGAAGATTTTGTTGGAAGCGCGACAAAGACGACAGGATATGTAAGGGAAAAAAAACCCGCATCTTTCGATGCGGGTTCAGCCGGAAACAATAAGGCGGCAGGCGGATCAGCCGGCGGCAAGCAGTGC
This sequence comes from Gluconacetobacter azotocaptans, assembly GCF_014174355.1. Taxonomy (GTDB): domain Bacteria; phylum Pseudomonadota; class Alphaproteobacteria; order Acetobacterales; family Acetobacteraceae; genus Gluconacetobacter; species Gluconacetobacter azotocaptans. The sequence continues at coordinate 241,983 of NZ_JABEQF010000006.1, read as the reverse complement.
CTGCACCTGCGGCAGGGGCATGGGCACCAGCGTCACGCCCAGGTCGTCGAACAGACGCAGCTCGTTGCGCGTCAGTTCGCCGGGATCGACGATCGCATAGTGCGGGCCGGCCGAGCGCTTGAGGATCTGGCGCGCGTAGATCCGCAGCATCTGGTCGTTGAACCGGCAGCCCAGGAACACGAACCCGCAGTCCGTCCGGCGACGGCGGACAATGTCGGGAATGGGCGTCTGGATGTCGATTTCCGTCAGAACCTCGACATAATCGGAATCCGCGACCAGATAATTATGGTCCGGCGTAACCCCGCCATGGGGCTTGTACAGGATCGTGTGCCATCCTTCGGCCTCGGCCATATCGGCCTCGGTCCCGTCGGGACGATAGGCGCGGAACCACCGGGCCTCGCCGATGCCGGCGCGGGTGATGCCCTGGATCTCGCCCCAGCTTTCCCCGGGCGTCGCCTGCAGGGCGGCGCGCATCGCGCCGTCGTACCACGTATCCACGATCATCGTGGGGCGCAGCCCGGCCAGCGTCAGATGCAGCGACCCCGGCGGGACCGGGTTTTCATAGGCCTTGTCCATCAGTGCGATCAGCGTCGCGCGGTGGCGGCTGCTTTCGATGTACTGGCCGGCGGCCCACGGATTGCCCCGCGCGCGCCGCGGCAGGGCGACATGCTGCCCCATGAATGTCGCCAGCCCCTCGGGGGTGACCGGCACACCCTCGCCCGCCGCCAGCGCCGTGGCGCCCGGGCCCAGATAGGGGACGAGGCGCCCCGCGCGCATCCCCTCCATCAGATCTTCGGCCATGCTCATGCGTCGATCTCCTCACCGCGTTTACGCGCGTTGACGGTGACCGGCAGGCGCGTATCGGCCGCCATCGGCGGAAGCTCCAGCACCCAGCCATTCTTCAACCGGACCCATCCACCCCACAGTTCGTCGTGTTCCTGTTCGACCACGAACTCCTCCAGGTCCTTCTTGGGGACGTAAACGGACAGCCCCCGCGTCTCACGGCGAATCATGATCTTCATCGTGCCTGCTCCGGCTCCTGGTTCAGTTCCCGGCCGCGCATGCCAACGACCGTGCCCCGGTCGATGAATTCCACGGCATATATGTAGTATCGTTGCAGAAAGACGCCGACATCGCGCACATAGCCGACGTCCCCCTTGTGCACGAGCATCTCGCCGATCTCGCGGCCCGCGAAGGTTCCATCATTCTTGACGTACCGGTTCGCACGGACCTTGGTGCCCGGCATGAAGATCGGCTTGCCGCGGGTCTCGATCTCTTCCTCACGTCCCAGTCCCATGATCGTCCTCCCTTTCGGATGCGTCGGACAGCCTCCGCAGTACCAGTTCACGAATGATCGTTTCATCGTCGTCGATGAATGCGTCGAGAGCCCGACGGGGCAGGCGTTCGATTGCAGCATATCGGACACGGATGTCGGGATCACGCGCCAGCGCTTCCAGGCGGCCGGCGGTCGCCCGTTCGGCGGCACAGCGCCGCACGGTCGGTTCCGGATCGGCCTCGATCCGCCACAGCTGCGCCGGCGGCAACCGCCGCGCGACCCAACGGCGGATATCGGGTTCGACATCGTGGACGACGGCGGGCAGCAGGTCGGCCGGCAGGCGCCGCACCATGACCAGGCGGACGAACCAGTCCGGATCGTCGAGAAACCGCAACAGGGACCGGCCGGTCATTTTGCTTGCGATCACCACCCGGACACGCGGATCCGGATCCTGGACCAGCGCTTCGAGGCGGACGACGGGCAGGCGTGACGCGGCGGCCGCCCGAACCTCCGGCTCCGGGTCCCGCAGCAGGGGCGGAAGCCGGAACAGCGAGCAGAACCGCGCGGCAATCGCGCGCACCTCGAAATACGGATGGTCGAGATACGCATCCGCCATGCCGCCGTTTTCACGAAAGAAGCGATCGACGCGCCTTGCACGACGGTCGCGTACGCAAATCAGGCCACGGCGGCACAGTCCTTCACGATGCATCGGCTCGTGCCGGCACTCGTGACACAGCACGGGACGACCGAGCCAGTCCACGGACTCGGTCATGCCATCGCCGCGCATGTCCTGCCCATCCGCGGAATGCTCGCCCATGACGGCGGCTCCAGCGATCAGGCAGGCACGCAGGTATTGGGCACCGGACAGACGGCGGCGCATTGCGCCATGTCGAAATGCCCCGCGCATTCGGTGCATTTCTTGGGGTTGATCACGTACAGGTCGTTCTTGAGCGTAATCGCCGCATTCGGGCATTCGAATTCGCACGCGCCGCACACGGTGCACTGCGAGGTGATGATCTTGTAGGCCATGACGGTTCTCCTCGTTGGAAAAGTAATATCGATCAGGCGATCTGGCGGGCGTAGCTGGCATGCTCGCGGGCGTACCAACCGGAAATCCCGGCCTCGATCCAATCGTGCGCGAAGGCATCGGTCGCTTCGATCCCGGCCGCAGACAGGCTTTCGCGCGGGCAGTCGCCGATCTTGGCGCACAGGATGACGCGCACACCCTCCAGGGCCGCGATCACACCATCCAGCGTCGCGTCCTCGCCCCACCCGCCTTCGCAATATTGTTCGGCTTTCCGGTGGCCCACGAAGGTCACGCCGGCGGGGGATACTTCGTAGATCTGGAATTCCTTCGCATGTCCGAAATGCTGGTTGATCCGGCCACCGCCCTTGGTCGCCACGGCCACCAGCATGGCTTCGTCGGCATCGACCGAGGCCAGCGCCACATCGACCTTCTGCCGCGCCGCGACATGCTGCCCGCGCTCCTCGGCCACGACCTCGCGGTAGGTCTCACGCTTTGTCGGATCGTACTCGACCTCGTCGGCCACCAGATCCATCGTGAATTCCTGGCCGCGATCTTCCCCCAGCAGACCGACGGCATCGGCGCGGCACTGCCGGCAATGGCGCATCAGCTTGGTCCCATCCGACAGCTTGTCCTGCAGCGCCTTCAGTTCCATCGCGCGCGGGCCGCGCTGTCCGGTCAGGCCGTAATGGGTGCCGTGGGCGGGGTCCGAAATCAGGGGCATGATATTATGCAGGAACGCCCCCTTGCCCTTGACGACCCGATTCACCTCCATCAGATGCTGGTCATTGACGCCCGGGATCATGACCGAATTGATCTTGGTCAGGATGCCGCGCGCGGTCAGCATCTCCAGCCCCAGCATCTGCCGCTCGTGCAGGATTTTCGAGGCATCGAGGCCTGTCCAGCGGCGGTTCTGATAGAAGATCCACGGATAGATCTTCGTGCCGATTTCCGGATCGACCATGTTGATGGTGATCGTGACGTGATCGATGTTCATGCGCTCGATCTCGTCGACGCGATCGGGCAGCATCAGGCCGTTGGTCGACAGGCAGAGCTTGATGTCGGGAATATCAGCGGAAATCAGTTCGAACGTCTCGCGCGTCTTGCGCCAGTCGTAACAGGCATCGCCCGGCCCCGCGATGCCCAGGACCGAAAGCTGGGGCACCTCGTTGGCCACCGAAATGACCTTGCGCCGCGCCTGCACGGGCGTCAGCTTTTCCGACACGACGCCGGGCCGGCTTTCGTTGGCGCAGTCGTATTTGCGGTTACAGTAATTGCACTGGATGTTGCATGCTGGCGCCACGGCAACATGCATGCGGGCGAAATAATGATGCGCCTCCTCCGAGTAACAGGGATGGTCCTTGACCTTTTCCCAGATCTCGGCCGGCATGTCGGACGGGCCGGACGAACTGCCACAACTGGAAGACGAACATCCCTGCCCGTCCAGGGCGGCGCGCATATCCTGCGCCCCGGCCGGCATAAGGGTTTCGAGACCAACAAGCTGCGCCATGACCATTTCCCCCGGAATAGCTGTCTTCCTCCAGACAGAAGCAAGACATGTGCCACGGGGATTTTCCGCAGGAAGGCGCCTCGGACATGTCCGATACGGACAAGGAATGTCCGATGTCCGACATAACGCCGCTGCCGGTACCCGCCGGCATCAGAATTTGCGGATGGAAATTCCGTTCTTGCGAAGGGCGTAACCGACCTGGCGCGGCGTCATGCCCAGGATCCGCGCGGCCTTGGCCTGCACCCAGCCGGCGGTTTCCATGGCGTCGATCAGTTCCTGCTTCTGCGACGGACGCTCCCCGCCGCCCAGCGCACAGGTGGCGGACGAGGGACACTCGGCAGGACTGGCGACCGGACGCAGCGGCAACTCCTCCTCGGGCGCGGCAACCGGCGCCCGGCTCGGAATCGGCGCGGGGTCGTCATGCCGCGCACCGCTGAAGATCGAAGACAGGCACCCGTCGCTTCTGCAGGAAAAATCCTGCGCCGTGATCGAAGGACCATTCGCCAGCGTCGCGGTGCGCCGGATGCAGTTTTCCAGTTCCCTGACGTTTCCCGGAAAATAACATTTCGACAACACATCGAGCCCGTCGGACGAAATCGACAGTCCCGTATGATTTTCCTCGTTGAAATGACGCAGGAATTCCTCAGCCAGCAACGGAATGTCCGAAGGCCGGTCACGCAGCGGGGGCAGGAAGATGGGTATGACGCTCAGGCGGTAGTACAGATCGGCGCGAAACAGCCCCTTGCTGACCGCATCTTCCAGATTGCGGTTTGTCGCCGCGACGATCCGCACATCCACCTTCAGCGTCCGGGTGCCGCCGACCCGCTCGAATTCGCCCTCCTGCAGGACGCGCAGCAGCTTTGCCTGGAAACTGGCTGAAATCTCGCCGATCTCGTCCAGGAACAGGGTGCCGCCATCCGCCATCTCGAACCGGCCCTTGCGCATGCTCAACGCGCCGGTGAACGCCCCTTTTTCATGGCCGAACAATTCGGATTCCAGCACGCTTTCCGGCAGCGCCGCGCAGTTCAGGGTGACGAAAGGCGCGGTGTTGCGTGGAGAAAACGCATGGATCGCGCGGGAAAACAGCTCCTTCCCCGTTCCGGATTCTCCGCGCAGCAAGACGGTGACGTTTCGCTTCGCCACACGCTGGATCTTGTCCATGACGGACTGGATTTCGGCGCTTTCGCCGATGATGCCGGTCCCCGCGTTCGACACGGCCTCGGACTTGCGCTCCTTGGTCAACGCGGCCTTCAGAAGGTATTCGCGGTCCTGCCGCACCATGCGATGCAGGCGCACGGTATGGCCGATCAGTCCCGCCACCATCGACAGAAGCCTGACGTCCAGATCGGTGATCTGGGAATCCGGCTGCATGGCCGGCCGGTCGATGATCAATATTCCCGTCACCCGCCCCCGATCGATGACCGGCACGCCGATCAGTCCGATCTTCCCCGCGGCCACGCCCCAGGCCGGGGTGACGGAAAACCCGAACGCGCGGTCCAGCGCGACATCCGGCACCACCAGCGGCATGCGGCTGGTGACGATATGGCCGATCGCCTGTTCCGGCATGGACGAAAAATAGGGCGACGCCTCCATCTGGTTGGCCGGCGCCCCGATGGTCGCATCCACCCGCTGCGCGTCGTCGAACAGGACGACGACGCCGTTGTTCATGTCGACGAAGCTTTCCAGGACCGTCAGCACGCGCCTGATGGCGTCTGTCGTCTCGATCGGGGCGCACAGGATCTTGGAGATTTCATGCAGTCCGAACAGGGCGGTATGGGCCCAGCTTGAACCATGCTCCGAAAGACCCGATTTGTTCGCAAAATTTTCCGTAGGCATGATCTCAAACCCTGCCTCTATCCGGCCGTTCCGACAAATGACCACCCACCATGAAGGAAATGTGACACTCCACACCGAAAACTTCAACATTCATTTACGATGCGGAAATATATCCGACACGTCACGATGCCGAGGTCCTAGTCGCTCTATGTCTATATTTACGTATATATAGATGTCCCATGCCCATGACGTGGACCAACCGGCATCGTTATTGCCCGAGACGGCCCCCGCACCATATCGCTCCAGCGCAGAATGGCCTGGGCACTGGGCGCCACGACATGCGCCGCCCCGCCCAGGAAGACTTCCCACGCTGCAAAAAAACGTGCCGGAACAACGATCACGACCGGAATGCCTTCCATGATCGCCTCGGCAATTTCAGCGCGCAGCCCGTGGCCTTCGGCCTCGCGCAGGCCAAACCGGTTGATCATCAGGATGTCGGGGGCCTGGGCGATATGGTCCCGCAGAACCGCCGAAACCCGGCCGAACGCCGTGATATCCAGCGAGCACGCGGTCGCGTCGGCGCCGCCTGGCGTGTCCAGGCGCATCCGCTCGTTCGATACCACGTCCGTCACGAACATTTCATGACGCCCGTTGGGCAGCGGCCGCCCCCAATATTGCACCACCCCGCCGACACACTGGCCCCGTGCCTTCAGGGCGGCGACGGCGTCCGTCAGGACGGCCGGCAGATCGGCCCGGTCATCCTGAAGCAGCGTTGCAATCGGCAGAGCGGGTTGACGCATAGCGGTGACTGTCATGGATGCCTCCCTTGATGGCCCATGCCCGGACGACGGCCCTTCGCCACGATGCCGAACGCAAAGCCGAAGCGATCGCGGCGACGCCAGGCGTGACGGGACCATCCCGGCATCCCGCAAGAAGCATGCCGTGACAGCCTGCCCTCGGGCGAGAGAAGGCCACGCGGCGGCGACCGATGCCGCCGCCGAGAGGAATGGATGCCCGCAAGAGCCCAGAGACAATCCTTTGTTTTGTATTATATTTCTGCGCATTCGAGGCCCAATTCAAATGCGGTCCGCTCCGAAAGGAGCGCCGAGGATCACGCCGTTCACGATCCCGAGACACCCTGCCCGCAGACATGGCACGCTTCTTGCGTGAAGCCCCGATGCGGACCAACCCGCACGCCCCGGCCCGTCCGGACAGCAGGGAGTTGTCACCTCATGGCGCCGATCCGGATCTTCCGCCTGGCCGTCATAGCCGCGGTATTCATGACCCTGAAGGCCACAGGCTGCGTCGCCGCGGACGTGCGCGTGGCGGTCGCCGCCAATTTCGCAGACGTCGCAAAGGACATCGCCGACGCATTCCATACCGCGACCGGAAACACCGCGGTCCTGAGTTCCGGGGCCAGCGGGCAGATCTATAACCAGATCGTCCAGGGGGCGCCCTACGACGTTTTCCTCAGCGCCGATCACACACGCCCCGAAATGCTGGTCCGGCAGGGGCTGGGCGTGCCGGCGTCCCTCTTCACATACGCCATCGGACAACTCGTGCTGTGGAGCAATCGCCCCGGCGTGGTGGCGGACGGCGCGGTGCTGAAGTCCGGCCACCCGGGCCTTATCGCCATCTGCAACCCGCGCACCGCGCCCTACGGGCAGGCCGCCATCGAAACGATGCGCGCACTGAGCGTGCTGGACGCGCTCCGCCCGCAAATCGTCGAAGGCCAGTCGGTGGCCCAGGCCTATCAGTTCGTCAAATCCGGAAACGCTGGCAGCGGCTTCGTCGCCCTGTCCCAGATACGGCACGACGAAGGCGGGTCCCGCTGGATCGTTCCCGCGACCCTTTACACACCCATCCTTCAGGATGCCGTGCTGCTGAAGACGGCGGCAGACAACCCCGTCGCGCTGGCCTTCGCGGCATTCATGAAATCGCCCGCCATCCGGTCCCTGATCAAAAGCCGGGGCTATCGCCTTCCCGGTGGAGACTAGACGCGATGCAGTCGCTTCCCCCCGACATCTGGCAGGCGGCGTGGCTGACGGTGCGGCTGGCCGCCACGGCCACGCTCTTCCTGCTGGCGATCAGCCTGCCGCTGGCGCACTGGCTGGCACGGGGCGCCTCGTTGTGGAAGGACGCCATCTTTACCGCGGTCTCGCTGCCCATCGTGCTGCCCCCCAGCGTCCTGGGCTATTACCTGCTGCTGCTGCTCGGGCCATCGGGTCCGGGGGGATGGCTGGCCCGCGTTTCGGGGGCCGGGCAGACACTGGCCTTTACGTTCTGGGGCCTGGTCCTGGGGTCCGTCCTCTATTCCCTTCCGTTCGCGGTGCAGCCGATCCACAATGCGTTCGAGGCCATCGGCCCCCGCCCGCTGGAAGTTGCCGCAATGCTGCGCGCATCCCCGTGGCGCGCGTTCTGGACCGTCGCCGTGCCTCTGGCCTGGCCCGGTATCCTGAGCGGCGCGATCCTGGGATTTGCCCACACCGTCGGCGAATTCGGGATCGTCCTGATGATCGGCGGCGACATTCCGGGCCGGACGCGGGTTCTGTCCGTCGCGCTCTATGATTATGTGGAAAACAGCCAGTGGCGCGAGGCTAATATCATCGCCGAGGGCATGGTGATCTTCTCCTTTGCGATCATCTTCCTGATGTCCCTGCTGCGCCGACGGATCGGGAGGTATCGATGACGCGTACGCCCCGGGATCTGACGGTCATGTTTCAGGGCAGGCTGCAGGCGTTCCGGTGCGACCTTGCCTTTACGGTTCCCGGCCATGGCGTGACCGCCCTGACGGGTCCGTCCGGCTGCGGCAAGACCACGATCCTGCGGGCCATCGCGGGCCTGCACCGTTTCGACAACGGGTTTTGCGCTCTGGGCGACGAGGTCTGGCAGAAGCCCGGCGTGTTCGTGCCGCCGCATCGGCGTTCGGTCGGCTACGTCTTTCAGGAACCGAGCCTGCTGCCCCATCTCTCGGTCCGGCAGAACCTACTGTATGGCGCGCGCGCCCGGGCAGGCATGCCGACCCTGGAGGAAATCACGTCCGTGCTGGGCCTTGCCGGCCTGCTGCACCGCAGGCCGACCGGTCTGTCCGGGGGCGAGCAGCAGCGCGTCGCCATCGGGCGCGCCCTGCTGGCGGCGCCTGCGTTCCTGCTGCTGGACGAACCGGTCTCGGCGCTGGATCGCGACCGCAAGAACACCGTCGTTTCGTTTCTGAAGCGCCTGCCGATACCGATTTTGTACGTCAGTCACGACAGTGACGAGATTTTGGAAATTTCCAGCGAAATCATAAGATTCGTCGATGGTTTCGTTATACGCGCCGGCCGGTCCGGGCCGGATGCCACCCGCATCTGTCAGCAGCCGGAGGACAGGTCCGGCCATTGGGGGGAGAGACGCCATGGCTGACGTCAGACAGGAACTCCACCAGACGCAGGGACTGGTCATGACGGCGCAGATGCGTCAGTCGCTGCGGCTTCTGCAATTTTCGAATTTCGACCTGCAATCCTATGTCGATGAACAGCTTGATCTCAATCCGCTGCTCGAACGCGCCCAGCCCGACACGCAGCCGCCCACCGACCGGCCGGCAGACGATCCCAACACCCTCTCTCCCGCCGTCCAGACCGGGTCCGGCGAGGCCGGCATGGACGAAGGGCGGAGCGTCTACGGGGACAGCGCGCCGCGGTCCTCGGGCGCATCAGGCGCCGCCCCTACCCGCGAAGAGGGCGGCACCGGCAACATCCCGCTGGCCGAACGCCCCTTGCGCGACCAGATCTACCAGCAGCTCTGCCTCTCCCCCGCCGGTCCCCAGGACCGGTTGATCGGCGCGCATCTGATCGAGGCGCTGGACCCCGCCGGCCGCCTGGGCACCGACCCGGCCGAGATCGCCCGCGTGCTGAATATATCGCCCGCCCGGGTCGAGGCGGTCCGCCAGCGCATGATGCGCTTCGACCCCCCCGGTCTGTTCGCCCTATCCCTGCAGGAGTGTCTGGCGGCCCAGTTGATGGAAAAGAACCGCTACGACCCCGCGATGGCGGCTCTGCTGGACAATCTGGATATGCTGGCGCGGCAGGACCTGAAGCGGCTGCAGGCCGCCTGCGGCGTCAGCGCCGAAGACCTGGCCGACATGATTGCCGAATTGCGGGCCCTGAACCCCAAGCCCGGCGTCGAAGCCGCATCCGAAACCGTGGCGTCGGTCGTCCCCGACATCCTGACCTATCGCGCCGCGTCCGGCGAATGGATGCTGGAACTCAACCCGGACACGACACCGCGCCTTGTGCTCAACAGCGCGCTGCAGACGCGCATCGCCCTGCATGCCCAACGCAGGGACGACCAGACGGGGTTGACCGAACAATTGTCCAACGCCAACTGGCTGATCCGCGCGCTGCAACAGCGCAGCATGACCATTCTGAAAGTTTCCGGCGAGATCATGCGGCGGCAGGAAGCGTTCCTCACCCACGGTGTCGGCTGCCTGCGCCCCCTGACCCTGCGGAACGTCGCCGATGCCGTGCAACTGCATGAAAGTACGGTCAGCCGCGTTACATCGAACAAATACATCGCGACCCCGCGCGGCACATTTGCCCTGAAATTCTTCTTCACGACGGCACTGAACGGACATGACGGCGAGACCCATAGTTCGGAGTCCATCCGACATACCATTCGTCAACTGGTGAATGCGGAACCGCCTGACGCCATTCTGTCCGACGACGCGATCGTCGCCCGCCTGCGCCGGGATGGCGTGGACATCGCGCGCCGTACCGTCGCGAAATATCGGGATTCGCTCAATATCCCAAGCTCCGTCCGGCGCCGCCACCTCAAGGCCGTGTCATCATGATTTCACCGGTGCCATGCCATCGCCACCGGCCGACGGCGCACGAAACGCGCGCCGTCATGATCAGAACACGATGTTGCTCCGCAATCCGAACACGGCCTCGTCCCCGATCCGGCGAACGCCGCTCCAGTCGCCGATGCCGCCAGCCGGATGCCAGACGTACTGAAAGTCCGGCTGCAACACCAGCCACGGCATCACCTGCGCCTGGTAGGTCACTTCCAGATGGCTCTCGTTCCCCTGCACAAGCGATCCGGTGTTGCGGTCATATTGACGCAGGCCAGAACTGGCGCGGCCAATGCCCCAACCCAACCCGATCGTGTCGTTACCGCGGCCCTTGAACGGCGCGTTCAGGTTCAGGCCGGCATCAATGGCAAAACTGATCAGGTTGCGATCGCCGCCATTGCCGGTAGCGCGCACGAACAGGCCCAGCGAACGCGCCGCGTTAAGGGACGGTCGCCACACCATCTGGTCGACGACGCCATAGACCATCCAGTTGCCCCGGTCCCAACGCGGCATGGTGGTGTCGTTCGGGCCGCCCGGCGCCCCCCCCCGACCGTAATCGGGGAACAGGGCGGTGTCGTAGAAGCCGCCCAGCTTGTAGACACCCGGCAGGCCGGGATCCTTCGTCGCCTTCGACAGGTCCGCCGGCTGCGGATTGATCGCATATTGCAGTTCGGTCATCAGCAGCGCGCCGGTTCCCATGTTAAACCGCGTGCCGCTGCCGTCATTCGTGGTCTGGTTTGTCGGATCCGCGCAGTTACCGCCATCCTGGATGCAGAAGGTATTGTACCGGTTACCCGGCGGGTTGTCGTCGGCGGCCGCGAACATGAAGGTGAACTGGTGGCTGGGCCGGTAGCGCAGGCGCACGGCCGGCGACGACAGCGGCCAGGACGGGCCACCCGCATACAGGTTCACCGACGGCCCCATGGGCCAGCCAAAATTGGCATTGAGGTACATCGCGCCGTAACCGCTGATCAGGAACTCGGTATCCAGATCCTGCTGACCGATCTTCACATCCAGCGTGTCGCTCAGGAACGATTGCTGGTACCACAGCTCGAACAGGCGGGTGGAGCGATCGGCCTCCAACCCGCTGATCGGGTTGAAAGTGCCCAGGTGATCCTGCGTTATCGAACGCCCGCGCGTCTGCAGGGCGCTGATGTTGAAGATGCCGCCTTTCAGGCCGAACAATTTGTCCAGATCGACCGTCAGCGTCGGCATGGTCACGCCGTCATAGGCCGGACCGGTGCCCGCCCCGGTACCGCCGTTGCCATCCATCCTCGACGGCGTGCCGCCGGTGGCATTGCCCCACAGTTCGTCGAATTCCTGAATGTCCAGCGTAATGCCATATTTATACAGCCAGGATCGCCCACCCCACATATTGCCCAGCAGGTTGCCGCTGGTATCCGGCTTGTCGCCGTCGCCCGGGGCCTTTTGCGGCGCCTGTTCGGAATCACGCACCGTGGCGGGATCGGTCTGGTTCAGCAGCGGTGTGGAATTGCCCAGGCGCGCACGATCTTGCGCAATCTGGGTCTGGGGCTGGGCAAAGCCGGCAGCCGGCAACGCAATTCCCAGGCACAGGATATACGATCCGTGAAGAACGGCTGATTGCAGCGATGCGGAAGGACGGGAACATTCGTTCCGTATCTGAAATAATACGGAACGGAACCCACGCGAAAGGAAGGAGGCAATCATCCCACACCGCTGCGATTGAGACCTTGTCTCATTGACGGAAATTTTCCGTTACCGGGCACGCTCTCGTTCCTGACAAGCCGCAGGTCTTTCCTTCGGGCGCATTCCTCCCATACCGGCGCCTTTTGGACCAGTCCGGCAGTTGCGATTTTCGGGCAAGTCTCATGGCGAGGCGGCGAATTTCCTGGATGGACCAGCAGATGACGTTTTTTTGCCGTCTGTGTTTCGTTTTTATGACAACGGACCGGACAGCCGTCAGGGGGCGGAGGCAGATATGACGGGCAGGACATGGCAGTGCCGGACATGCCGAAATCGGGTCTCGTTATGGCCTCCTTCGGTCCCGAACCCAACGGCTGACGTTGCCATACCCCCGTCGGCCGATCCGGGGCAATATCCTTTGCTGCGCCCGCAACCGGCTGCATCGCGCGCCATGTGCCGCGCAAATGATTGCCGCGGCTATAATGTTAACGAAGGAATACTTTCGGCACGCCTTCACTGTTCAGGCAGGAGGCGACGATGACCGCCGACCACAGCACGACCGAAGCGACGGCCACCACGCGGGCCGGGGTGCTGGCCCCGCCGCGCCCCGCAAGTGCGGGCAGATACACCCGCCGATGGCCGATTGCGGCCAATCCCATGGCCAGGACAATAAAGAGCAGCTTCGGCGTCAGGTACGCACGGCTGCCGATATGGACCGGATCATAGAAAAACAGCGCCACGCCGGTGATCATGGCCACGGCGAACAGGCTGTGAACCCACCGTACAAGCAGTCGTGATACGGCTGCCAATATATTCTTTTCTCTGTTCTGGCACAGGGTTATGCCGAACAGCAGATCCATTCCGAAAAAACCGGCCATACTGAGGATATGAAGCGTCCGCACCAGATAATGCACGGGCTGCATCCAGTAGTGATACATCCTGCTGTCCATGGCCACCAGCACGTCATATGGCAGGCGCATGAACGCCAGAGGATGAGAAATCATAATTTTTTCGTACTCCGGTTCGGTACTCTTGCCAGACATAACTGAGACTGTGAATCAGTGACAGGCCTGCGCCTCTCGATTTGACAATGCAAATTATTCGCACTAATGAAAACGAGATTATCCGATGGATGACCCATGCGAATTGCACTCCCCCTTACAATCCTGATGTCTTCCACGATGGCCAACACCGGCATCGCCCACGCGCAGGACCCGATTCGACTGGAAGTGAAAAGCCATCACTTCATCCCCGACCATTTTACCGTGCCCGCCGGTCAACGGTTCGTGATCGAACTGACGAATCATGACGACACGGTGGACGAATTCGAGAGCTACGACCTGAAATTCGAAAAAATCGTCGTGCCCGGCGGTACGATCTCGGTTCATGCCGGCCCGTTGCACCCCGGCACGTACAAGTTCTTCGACGATTACCACCCCGACAGTGCCACCGGCACCGTCACCGTGACGGAGGCCCCCTGACATGTTGGGCAGCCTTCTCATCGTCTTCCGCGAAGTCATGGAAGCCGGACTGATCGTGGGAATCGTCATGGCCGCGACCCAGGGCATTCCCTCTCGCGGGCGCTGGGTGGCAGGCGGGATCGGCGCCGGCGTGGTGGGGGCGGGTATCGTCGCCCTGTTCGCCGGGGCGCTGTCCCAGGCTTTGTCGGGCAATGGTCAGGATGTCTTTTCCGCGACCATCCTCTGCCTGGCGGTAGTGATGCTGAGCTGGCACATCGTCTGGATGGCGCGGCACGGCCGCGAAATGGCCCAAGACATGAAAGCCGTCGGGGCCGCGGTCGCCAGCGGCAACCGGTCGCTGTTCGCCATGGCGGTTGTCGTCGCCGTGGCCGTGCTGCGTGAAGGGATGGAGGTCGTGCTGTTCCTGTACGGCATCGCCATTTCCACGGACACGGGTCCGGCGCCGATGCTGACGGGCGGCATTCTGGGGGTTCTGGCCGGGGCGGGCCTGTCATGGGCCCTGTATCGCGGGTTGGTGATCATTCCGTTGAATCACCTGTTCGCGGTAACCGGCCTGCTGGTGACGTTCATGGCGGCCGGCATGGCCAGTCAGGCCGCGGCACTGCTGGCCAATGACGACCTGCTGCCCGCCCTGGGGTACGACATCTGGGATTCCTCGTGGCTGCTGTCGGACGGCAGCATGATCGGCCGGGCGGCGAAGGCGCTGGTGGGCTATTCGGATCGTCCGACAGGCATTCAGCTCCTCGCATGGGTCTGCACATGTCTGATCCTGATCGTCAGCGGCCATCTGGTTCGCCATCGGACCCCACCCGGGACGACGCGGGCGTCCTGACCCACCGGCCGGCCGCTTTTCCTCTACCCCCACATGGAAGTCCAACGATGAAGAACAGGCATATCGCTTCCGCCCTTCTTGCCGGCGCGGGTCTGCTTGCCGTTGCGCCGGATGCGCTGGCCCGTGAGTATCCGATCGGCGGCCCGGTCCAGGCCCACGACATGGAAATCGCGGCCAGCTACCTGGTCGGGATCGATCTTGCACCCATGCCGGCGGATATGCCCATGGGCCCTGACGTCATTCACCTGGAAACCGATGTCCATGCCACGGCCGACAACGTCTGGGGCTACCCCGACGGCGCCTGGATTCCCTATCTGACGATCGAGTACACGCTGTCCAAGGTGGGCACCGACTGGAAGGTCTCGGGCACGATGCGGGCGATGACCGCCAAGGACGGCCCGCATTACGCCAACAACGTCAAAATGGATGGGCCGGGGAATTACACGGTCGAACTGCGTTACAACTCGCCGGAGAAAAACGGCTTCCTGCACCATGTGGACACGGAAACCGGCACGCCGGGCTTCTGGGACACGATCACCGAGAAATTCACGTTCGCCTATCCGCAGAAATAGACGGCCGGTTCACGACCCTGTCCAGGACGGCCGGCATGGTGTCTGACACACCATGCCGGGACCGGATTACAGGCTGCTCTTGACCCAGTCCTTGAGCTGGCTCTTGGGCATCGCGCCGACCTTGGTCGCCGCTGGCTGGCCGTTCTTGAACAGGATCAGCGTCGGAATGCCGCGCACGGCATATTTGTTCGGCGTTGTCGGGTTGTCGTCGATATTCACCTTCGCGACAGTCAGCTTGCCCTTGAATTCGGCGCCGATCTCGTCCAGCGCCGGGGCGATCATCTTGCACGGCCCGCACCATTCGGCCCAGAAATCCACCAGCACCGGCCCGTCGGCCTCCAGCACCTGGTCCTTGAAGGTGGCGTCGCTGACGGCCACGGTATTTTCACTCATCACATCACTCCTCGGGTTCCGACGACTTCGTCAGGACATGGCAGCCTGACGGTCCTGTTTCAAGATTGCCGGCGTCCGGCCCCCCGGCGCCGGGGGCATGACGCTCCAGCAGCGAATCGGGCAGGATCGTAATCCGGACCTCCTCGGTCCAGACCAGCGTGCACCGAACCGGCCGGCCCGGATAGAGGGCCGTCAACAGGGCACGGTACGACGCCATCTGCCGCAGGTACAGCACCGGCGTCGCGGCGACGTCGGCGGGCGGCAGACGGTTGGTCTTGAAATCGCACAGCCAGACGGCGTCGGGGCGGACCACCATGCGGTCGACCTGCCCCACGATCACCGACCCGCCGGCCACCCCGGCCAGCGGCTGTTCCGACCGGCTGCCCGGACCGAACAGCGGCGCGATCCGCGCATCGTCCATCACCGCCAGAACCTGCGTCACGATCCGCTGCTGGTCCGCCCGGTCCAGCGCATTGCCCGGCCGCGCCAGCCAGCCGCGCGCCACTTCCGCGCGCCGCGCCGCCGGCAGGTCGGGCAGATATTGCAGCAGCGCATGGACAAGCTGCCCCCGGCGCAGGGCCTGCTCGCGCGCGGCCGGCCGGCGCGCGCCCACCACCGCCAGGGGCGAGCGGACGGCGGGCTGCGGCCCCAGGGGCGCGTCATCGGGCCGGCTGGGCACCAGCGGACGCAACAGCGGCGATTCCGGCGCCGGCGGCCGGGCCACCCAGTCCGGCGCGCGCCCCATCCACTCCGGCAGATCGACCGGGGCGATATCGCCGCGCTCCGCCGGGCGTTCGCTGGACGGCGCCGATGCGACCTCTTCCAACACCAGGCAACTGCCGCCCCAGTCCAGGTCGAAGGGCCGTTCCTCGGCCCCCGCCTGCACGAAGCCGGCCCGGCAGAGCGCGTACCAGCTATCGTCCGCCACGGTGCGCTTCTGCTGCCAGCCGCAGATCACCAGCCGGTCGCTGGCCCGGGTCAGCGCGACATAGAGCAGGCGGTTATATTCCTCGATCGCCGCCGCGCGGAGGGTCTGCTGCAACTCCCGCGTGGTGCCCGTCGCCATTTCGGCGCGCGGCACCCACAGCGGCACATCCAGCCCGCTGTCTTCGTCCCGCGCCCAGACCACGCCGCCGTCGAATTTCGCCACGCCCACCGTGTCGGGCAGGATCACCAGCCGCGCCTGCAACCCCTTGGCGCCGTGGGCGGTCATGACGCGCACCATGTCGGCGGCGGCGTCGGGCTCGCGCTTCACCGTTTCGGCCGATGCGCGCAGCCAGTGCAGGAAGCCCTGCAACGACGCCGGATGCAGCGATTCATACCGCAGAGCCGCCGACAGCAGTTCGTCCACGGGCTCGGCGGCCTCGGGGCCCAGCCGGGCCAGCAGGCGCGCCCGGCCGCCCAGCGGTCCCAGCGCCTCGGACAGCAGGCCGTAGGGCGACGCGTAATCGACATGCCGGAACAGGCGGTCCAGCATCGTCCAGGCCGCCCGCCAGTCCGCCCGCTCGCCGTGCCGTTCACGCAGCACGGCCCACAGCGGCCGCCCCCCGCGCCCGGCCGACAATTCCATCAGGCTGTCGTCCGCGACACCGCCCAGCGGCGAGGTCAGGACGCAGGCCAGGGTCAAATCGTCCTGCGGCAGCAGCAGCGCGTCGCACAGGGCCATCAGGTCCTGCACCGCCACCTGGTCCACCAGTCCGGTGCGCACCAGGGTCGCCACCGGCACGTCCTGCGTCTTCAGCGCGCGGATCAGCGCCCGGACGAAATTCGACCGCTTCGGCACCAGCACCAGGATGTCGCCCGGCGTCAGCGGCGCCTCGCCCGCCGCGGGGGGGCGCCGCAATTCGGCGACGACCCAGGCCGCCAGGCTGTCGGCCAGGCGCTGCGCCGCCGTGGACTGGCCCCCGTTTTCCAGCGGGGCGATCCATGGATTGGCGTCCTCCGCCCCGTCCTCGACCGGCGTCAGGGGCCACAGTTCCACCCGCCCGCCCTGCCCCGGCCGGGCGGACAGATGGCCGGGCACGCCCGCGTCGCCTTCCACCAGCCCGCGTGCGGCGTCAGGCAGGGCGAACACGCTGTCCACCAGTTTCAGGACCGGCGCGGTGGAGCGAAAGGACACGGTCAGCGCCGGTTCCTTCCACGGGCAGCGCGCCTGCTCCACCCGCTGGCGGAACAATTGCCGCCAGTGCCGGAAGGCCGCCGGGTCCGCGCCCTGGAACGAATAGATCGACTGCTTGTAATCGCCCACCGCGAACAGCGTGCGCGGGGGCGCCGCGGCATCGCGCGTGGCCTCGCCGGCGAAGAATTCGGACGTCAGCCCGCCCGCGATCGCCCACTGGTCGGGCGAGGTATCCTGCACCTCGTCCAGCAGCAGATGGTCGATTCCGCCATCGAGCTTGTACAGCACCCACGCCGCGCCCGGATCCTTCAGCAGGTCCAGCGTCCGTTCGATCAGGTCGTCGTAATCGACCAGCCCGCGCCCCCGCTTGCGCTCGGCATAACGGCGCAGCACCGGGGCCGCGACATCCAGCAGGGCCGCGCTGACGCGCAGGATGGCGATGGCGCGGCATTCCTCGTCCACCGCGATGATGCGCGCGGCCTCGGCCAGCAGGGCGTCACCGATCTCGGGCCGGCTGTCGTCCAGCTTGGGGTTCAGGCCGCCGCGCTTGCGCGGCTCGCCGTCCTGCTTCACCAGGGCCGTGCGCCAGACGTCCCAGCGCGCGGCCCGCACCTCGACCGGCAGGGCCAGCCAGTCCAGCATGGCCGTGGCGGCCCGCCGCACGGTGGCCGCGCCCTGCTCCGCCACGATCCGCAGCATGTCGCGCAGGCCGCCCTCGTCCGGCACATCGGCACAGGCCGCGCGGCGCAGGGCGGCGGCGTCGCGCGTCCGCACCCCCAGCACCCGCATCAGGGCGGCGTCCACCCCGGCACGATCGCCGTCCATCGCCTGGATGACCGGCTGCATCTGCCGCGGCCGCGCCTGAAGGCCGCCGACCAGCCGGGCGAAATCCGCCGCCCCGATCTGCCCGGCAAGGGTCGCGACCGCCTCCCCTCCATCGCCCACCACGGCCTCGACCGCCTCGCCCATCGCCAGCCGGGCGTCCGTATCCTCGACCAGCGTGAAATGCGGGCTGATCGCGGCCTCGACGGGGAAGCGGCGCAGCAGCGACTGGCAGAAGGCATGGATCGTGCCGATCCGCATCCCGCCCGGCAGGTCCAGCACCCGGGCGAACAATTCCCGCGCGGCCTGCCGCGTGTCTTCGCCCGGCGGGACCGACAGGCCGGCCAGTTCGGCGTCCAGCGCCGCGTCGGACAGGGTGACCCATTTTCCCAGGCGATTCTGCAGGCGGATCGCCATCTCGGCCGCCGCCGCCTTGGTGAAAGTCAGGCACTGGATCCGCGCGGGGTCGGACCCCGCCGCCAGCGTGCCGTCGGGCGTCAGGCGCGGCAGCATCAGGCGCAGCAGCCGGTCGATCAGCAGCTTGGTCTTGCCGCTGCCCGCCGAGGCCGAGACGAAGACCGAGGCCTCGGGGTCGGAAGCCTCGGCCTGGCGGGTGTTGGCCAGTTCGATGGCGTCGCGCGGGCTCATGCCCCGCCCTCGTCGCGGGCGGCGCTCCATTCCGCGACGCGGGCCAGTTGCGCGTAATCGGCGAAACGCGGCCCCTCGTCGGGATACGGATGGGACAGGTAAGGCTGTTCCACCTCGTCATAGGTCGCGATCATGCCGCGCAGATTCAGCCAGCAGGCGGCGACCAGATCGGCCAGTTCCTCGCCCGACGCCACCGGCAGCGCCTCGCCGGGTTCGTACCCGCCGGTCAGCCGCCAATAGATCAGTTCCCCGGCCCGACCTGTCAGGTCCGGCCCGAAACCGCCGCGTTCCATCATCGCCGCCTCCAGCACCAGTTGCGACGACCAGCCGGCGATGACGCTCTTGCGCCGGGGCAGGGTGCCGGTCTTGTAATCGAACAGGGCCAGTTGCCCCTGCCGGTCCAGGTCGACCCGATCGGCCCGGCCCTGCAACGTGAAGTCGCCCCCGGCAAAACCCTTCAGCACCACGCGCCCCTTCTGTTCGGTCCGCACCAGTTCGGGCGGGCCGTCGGCGCGGCGCGCGGCTTCCTCGCGCGCCACCCAGCCGGCGATGCGCGCCAGGCGCGGCGCCCACCATGCCGCCAGCGCCGGGCGCAGCCGCGCGTCGGCCAGATGCTCCAGAAACAGCCGCCGCAGCCCGTCCTCGGGGTCGCCGGCCCAGACCTCCGGCCCCAGGGCGAACCAGCGGTCCAGCGCGTCATGGACGATGGTGCCGTAATCGGCGGCATCCGCCGCCTCCTCCAGGTCCGGCAGGCGCCGCAACCCCAGGACCCGCCGCGCATAGATCGCATAGGGGTCGCGCATCCAGGTCTCGATCTCGGTAACCGCCAGGACGCGGGGACGCCAGGCGACGGGCGGGCACGGCCGGGGCGGCGCGACGGGCCGGGGCGCGCCCACCGGCCGGTCCAGGCGCGACAGCCACGACAGGGCCGGATGCGCCGGCACCGACTGCCCCCGCCCCGACAGGAACGCCTCCAGCCGGACCAGCCAGCGCGCGGGGACGGCGGGCGCGCCCTCGCGCCGGCCGGGGACGGACAGCACCACCTGCGGCGCCGCGCAGGCGCAGGCCACGAAATCGTGCGCCGCCTGCCCGATCGCCCGCTCGGGGGACGGCAGGCCGGCGCGCGCGCGCATCGGGCGGCTCATCCACGGGCCGGGGTCGGTGGCGGGGGGCCAGGCGGTTTCGACCAGGCCGCCCAGCACGACCTGCTCCACCGCCTGCAGACGGGCCTCCATCAGGCCCCAGATGAAAATGCGCGGATGCACCGCCGCCTCGTTCCGGCCGCGCAGGGCCCGGCGCGACCGCACCACCAGCCCGGCCATCGACGCGGCCAGCAGCCCATCCAGCACGTCGGCGCGCTGCGGCGGCAAAATGTCGCAGAACGCGATCAGCCCGGCCAGATGCTGCCCCAGCGCATTGCCTTCCTCGCCCGACCACAGCCGGTCGGCACCCATCTGCTCCTCGGTTCCGGCCAGCGCCTCGGCGGCTTCCACCAGCCCGGCCAGCATGTCGGCGACCGGCATCGAGCCCCCCTCGACGCAGGCCTGCAAGGGCGCCAGGGCACGTTCCACGCGCTCGAGGAATCCGCCCAGATCTTCCGGCGCGTCCGGTCGGTCGGCCAGCGCCCCGTGCGGGTCGTCGCGCCCGCGCGCCAGCGCCTCGCGCAGCCCGCCGATGCCGGGCCGGGGGGCCGGCCCGCGCAGCAGCACGCGCTCCAGCAACCGGGCCGAGGCGCGGCAGGCCCCCGGCGACAGGCCGCAGGCCGTCAGCGGGTGCTTCAGCAACGACAGCAGCGCCACCGGCGACAGGCCGGCCGTGACCGCCCGCACGACCAGGCGCAGGAACGCCGCCTGCGGGGTGGCGCCCAGCGGTTCGCCCGCGCTGTCGTCGGCCACCACGCCCCAGCGCGCCAGTTCGACCGCCACGCGCCCGGCCAACCCGCGATCCGGCGTCACCAGCGCCGCGCGCCGGCCGGGCACGGCGATCGCCTGGCGCAGCACCAGCGCAATGGCGGCCGCTTCCTCCTGCTGGTCGGCGGCGCGCAGGATCGACAGGCCCGTCAGGTCCACCGGCGCCGGGTCGTGCAGCCACGCGCCCAACGCCTCCGCCGGCAGCAGCGCGCGGCCCAGCACGTCGCCCCGGACCACAGGACACCCCGGCGCGCCGCCGCCCGGCGGGTCGTCCCACACCCCAAGGGCCGTGCGGTCCTGCCCCATTTCGGCCAGCAACCGCGCCGTACCGGCCTGCGGATGGCCGTCCGGCAGGGCCGACCACACCGCCTCATCCAGCGACAGATCGACCCAGGGCAGCACCAGCCGCCCCGACGGCATGGCCAGCACCGCGCCCAGCATCGCGGCGGCGGAGGGCATGGCGTCGGTAAAGCCCACGGCCCACACCCGTTCGTCCGCCGGCAGGGGGGCGGCATGCCACCGCCGCGCCTGCGCGTGCAGCAGCGCCACCTGGCGCGCGACCGGGTTCATCACCCCCTGTTCCGCCAGCCACGCCGGCCAGACGTCGGTGACGATCGCCAGGAATTTCAGCGTCTGTTGCCAATGTTCCGCGAAATCGCCCTCGGCCGCCGCCGGCAGGCGCTCGGCCAGGTCGCATTCCGCCCACTCGGCCTCGTCCATCAGGGCGGCCAGCGCCTCGGCCAGCGGCCAGGCCTGGTCCACCGTCCGCACGTCGCCGAACGCCTGGCCCACTTGCAGGATCAGCCATGTCAGGGTGGTCAGGCGGCGCAGCGGCTCGACCGGCGGCGGCAGATCCAGGGCCTCCAGCCCCGACAGCGCCAGTCCGGCCTCGTCCAGCGCACCGATCGCGGCGATACGCGGCAGCAGCAGGGCGCGGCCGTCGCTCCGGCGCAGAAAGGCCTCGGTCAGCGCACGGGCGGCGCGCCGGCTGGGCAGCAGGATCAGCCCCAGCCCGGTGCGCTGCGGGTCATCCCCCACCTCGGCCATCCAGCGGGCCGCGACCTGATCCAGAAACGGGACATGCGGCGGGATCGTGACCACACGGGTCATACGGCCCCATCCCTGTTCGCCGCGTCCGGGTCGCGCGCGGTGCGCAGGGCGTGCGTCGCGGCCTCCAGGTCCTGCGGGCGGGACAGATGGCACCACAGCCCGTCATGCACGATGCCCGCCAGCCGCCCCCGCCCGATCGCCCGGTCCCACAGCGCATTCATGCTGAAGCCCCCCGCCGGCGCATCCGCGAACAGGGCCGGTGTCGCAATCTGCACGCCGGTGAAGACATAAGGCGTCATCGCCCTTTCGGACGGACGGCCCAGGATGCCGGTGGGGTCCAGCGTGAAATCCCCGCGCCCGACCTCGCCCACCGCGCGGGTCACCCGCGCCAGCAGCAGCAGCGCGTCCATCCGCGCCGGATCGAAGGCCGCCGCCAGCCGCCGCAAGGCGGGAACCGGGCCGTTCAACCAGACCGAATCGCCGTTCAGCAGGAAGAACGGATCGGGGCCCAGATCCCCCTCGCGCAGCGCGGCGGCGGCGCTGCCCCCGGTTTCCAGCAAGGCGTCCTCGCGCCGGATCGCGGCGCGCGGGCCAGAACCTGCGGCCGCGCGGGCACGCAGCACCGCCGCCACGCGGTCGGCCTGCCAGAACACATTGACCACGACGTCACGCACGCCCGCGCCGTCCAGCCGGTCCAGAACGTGGTCCAGGATGCTGCGCCCGTCGACCTGCAGCAGCGGCTTGGCCGTCGTCTCGGTCAGCGGACGCATCCGCCCGCCCACCCCGGCGGCGAAGACCATGGCGCGATCGGGAACGGGGATGCTCATGTGCCTGTCCGCCCTTCCCCCTGGGCCGCCGCCAGGGCCGCCATCACGGGGCGGCCGTCCCAGCCTTCCAGCACCGCCTGCCGCCCACCATCGTCCATGACCCGGATCTCGATCCGCAGGGCGTCGGGGGGCGTCAGTTCCGCCAGCCGATCGGGCCATTCCACCAGCACGATCCCCTCGCACGCATCGTCCCAGCCCAGTTCGTGCAGCGCGTCGGGGCCGTCGAGGCGCCAGAGGTCGAAATGCGAAACGGCACCCGACGCCGCATCGTAGGTCTGCACCAGCGTATAGGACGGGCTGGGCACCTCCATGTCCGCGTCATCGCAGGCCGCGCGCAGGAAGGCGCGGGAAAACACGGTCTTGCCCGCGCCGAGCACGCCCGACAGCAGGATGGCGTCACCGGCCGCCGACACCCCGGCGACGGCGCGCGCCAGATCCTCGGTCGCCCCCTGGTCGGGCAGCATGATGACAAGCGGTTTCATGCCCGCATTCTGCGCGCGGCGCCACCGCCGGCACAAGGGCCACGCTTGCGCTCGGCCCGCGCAGGCCGCACAACCCTTGCCGAGTATCGACCCGCCCCGGAGTACGGATTTCGACCATGACGGACGCCTCTTCCCTTTCGACCGATGTCGCCATCATCGGCGCCGGCCCCACCGGCCTGTTCGCGGCGTTCGAATGCGGCATGCTGAAGCTGAACTGCGTGCTGCTGGACGCCCTGGACGAGGTCGGGGGCCAGTGCGCCGCGCTGTATCCCGAAAAGCCGATCTACGACATTCCCGCCCATCCGGCGATCGAAGGCGCGGCACTGGTCGAGGCGCTGGACAGGCAGATCGCGCCCTTCGACGTGCCGCGCCTGCTGGGCCGGCGGGTGGAGCGCCTGACCGGCCACCGGGGCGATTTCGTGCTGGGCACCGATCGCGGCGACACCATCCGCGCCCGCGCGGTCATCGTCGCCGCCGGGGCCGGGGCGTTCGGCCCCAACCGCCCGCCGCTGGCCGGGCTCGAGGGGTTCGAGGCCACGGGCGCGGTGCAGTACTATGTACGCCGCCGCGCCGATTTCGCCGGCACGCGCATCGTGATCGCCGGCGGCGGCGATTCCGCCATCGACTGGGCGCTGTCGCTGAAGGACGTCGCCGAGAAGATCTGGCTGGTGCATCGCCGCGACCGCTTCCGCGCCGCCCCCGAAAGCCTGCGCCAGCTGGACGAGGCCGTGGCGGCCGGCCTGATCGAGAAGATCGTTCCCTACCAGCTGCACGGCCTGCACGGCGCCGCCGGCGCGCTTGAGGGGGTGGAGGTCGCGACGCTGGACGGCGACACCCGTATCCTGCCGGGCAACCGCCTGCTGCCGTTCTTCGGCCTGTCGACCGACCTCGGCCCCATCGCGCACTGGGGCATGGATTCCGTGCGCAGCACCATCCCCGTCGTGCCCTCGACCTGCGAAACCAGCCTGCCGGGCGTGTTCGCGGTGGGTGACGTGGCGACCTATCCCGGCAAGCTGAAGCTGATCCTGCAAGGCTTCAGCGAGGGCGCGATGGCCGCCCATGCGATCCACCCGATCGTGCGGCCCGACACCGCGCTGCATTTCGAATATTCCACCAGCAAGGGCGTCCCCGACCGGGCGTAAGGACCCCAACCCGGCATGCGGACTCGTTCTGCATCCGGATCGTCCCTACGGGGTGGCATCCCCTCGCGCTCCTGTTATAGCATGACGCTCTCTCCCTTTCGGAGGCCGCGATGCATCCCAGTGCGCGACAGTACCGCCCCGATCCGCCCGCCGCGTGGGCCGGTGGCCTGCTGACCGTCGACCTGGGCGCCGTCGCCGCCAATTACCGCCTGCTGCGCGACCGGGTCGGGCCCGGCACGACCTGCGCCGCGGCGGTCAAGGCCAATGCCTACGGGCTGGGCGCGGAGCGGATCGTCCCGGTTCTGGCCGCCGCCGGCTGCCGCGTCTTCTTCGTCGCGCACCTGGCCGAAGGGGCGGCCATCCGCCCGCTGCTGGGGGCCGACTGCACTCTCTTCGTCCTGAACGGCGCCATGCCGGGGACCGAGGCCGACCTGCACGGGCTGGGCCTGGTGCCGGTCCTGAACAGCGTGGAACAGGTCGCGCGGTGGCAGGATCTGGCGCGCCGGCTGGAAACCCCGCTGCCCGCCGCCCTGCAGGTCGACAGCGGCATGTCGCGCTTCGGCCTGTCGGGCGGCGATGTGGACATGCTGATGGCACGGCCCGCCCCCCTGGCCGGCATCACCCCCCTGCTGGTCATGAGCCACCTGGCCTGCGCCGACGACCCGGCGCACCCCGCCAACCAGGCCCAGCGCACGGCCTTCCTGCGGCTGCGCCGGCGCCTGCCCCACGCCCCGGCCAGCCTGGCCGCGTCGTCGGGCCTGTTCCTGGGGCCCGACTGGCAGTTCGACATGGTGCGCCCCGGCGCGGCGCTGTACGGCATCAACCCGACCCCGGACCACCCGAACCCCATGCGCCCGGTGGTGCGCCTGCAGGCCCGCGTCGTGCAGACACGATGGATCGGCCCCGGCACGGCGGTGGGCTATGGGGCGGCTTTCATCGCCCACCGCCCCAGCCACATCGCAACCCTGGCCGTAGGCTACGGCGACGGGTTCCCCCGCGCGCTGGGCGGACGCGGCATCGCCATCCTGCCTAGCCGCCCGGCGGTGAAGCTGCCGGTCATCGGGCGGATTTCCATGGATTGCCTGGCGGTGGACGTGACCGACCTGGGCGAAGCCCCGCTGGAAGCCGGGACCGCACTGGACCTGATCGGCCCGCACAACCCGCTGGACCCGGCCGCCGCCGCCGCCGGGACCATCGGCTACGAACTGCTGACCGGCCTGGGCGCGCGCTACCACCGCGTCCACGTCGGCGACGATGCGGTCATCGACGACATGCAGAAAGGATCAAGCGCGTGAAGGTCATCGTTCTGGGGGCGGGCGTCATCGGCGTGACCTCGGCCTGGTATCTGGCGAAACTGGGTCACGAGGTCGAGGTGATCGACCGCCAGCCGGCAGCGGCGATGGAGACCTCGTTCGCCAATGCCGGACAGGTCTCGCCGGGCTATTCCACGCCCTGGGCGATGCCCGGCCTACCCCGCAAGGCGCTGGGCTGGATGCTGAAGAAGCACAGCCCCCTGGTCATCCGCCCGCGCGTCGATTTCGCGATGTTCCGCTGGATGACCCAGCTTCTGCTGAACTGCAACGAACATGCCTACGACATCAACAAAGCCCGGATGCTGCGGATCGCGGAATACAGCCGCGACTGCCTGACCGCGCTGCGCGACGAAACCGGGATCACCTACGATGACCGCCAGCGCGGGCTGATCCAGCTGTTCCGCACCGACGAACAGGTTGCCCACGCCCAGGACGACATGCGCCTGCTGTCCGAAAGCGGCGTGCCGCACGAATTGCTGGATGTCGAACGCATCATCGCGCGCGAGCCCGGCCTGGCGCAGGCGCGGCATCTGCTGAAGGGCGGGTTGTTCCTGCCCGGCGACGAATCGGGCGATGCCCACATGTTCACCCAGCGTCTGGCGCAGAAGGCCGAGGAACTGGGCGTCACCTTCCGCTACGAAACGGGCATCGAGGCCCTGGATGCCGGCGCAACCGAGATCCTGGGCGTGCGGACCACGGCCGGCCGCATCACCGGCGACGCCTACGTGCTGGCGCTGGGCAGCTATTCGCCGCTGCTGCTGCGGCCGCTGGGCATCCGCATGCCGGTCTATCCGGTCAAGGGCTATTCCCTGACCGTGCCGCTGACCGATGAAGGCCGCGCCCCGGTCTCGACGGTGAATGACGAGACCTACAAGGTGGCGATGACGCGGCTGGGCGACCGGATCCGCATCGGCGGCACCGCCGAACTGACCGGCTACGACCTGCGGCTCAGCCCCGACCGGCGCCAGACGCTGGAACTTTCCTTCTCGGAACTGTTCGGCGGCGGCGACCTGTCGCGCGCCACCTACTGGACCGGCCTGCGGCCGAACACGCCGGACGGCACGCCCATCGTCGGGCCGTCCGGCCGTTTCGGCAACCTGTGGCTCAATACGGGGCACGGGACGCTGGGCTGGACCATGGCCTGCGGCTCGGGCCGGCTGCTGGCCGACCTGATCGCGGGCAGGCGACCCAACATCCCGCATCTGGACCTGTCGATCGACCGCTACGCGTCGTAGGCACAAAAAAGGGCGGAGCCGGGTTACCCCGTCTCCGCCCTTTTTTTCGTACCGGCCGGGACCGAAATCCCGGCCGGCCGTCGTCGGCGACCGATCAGTTGGCGGCCGGCGGCGTGGTGGTCTTCTTGTGGTGCTTGTGATGCTTCTTCGCCTTCGGCGCCTCGGTGGGGGCGGCCGGAGCGGTCGGAGCTGCGGGGGCAGTGGCCTCGGGCGCGGCCGGAGCCGCGGGGGCAGCCGGAGCCGCCGGAGCAGGAGCATCCTGCGCGATCGCCGGAACGGCTGCGCCCATCAGGGCAACAGTCGAAAGGGCGGCCAGGAACCGACGAGTCGAAACAATCATAGAATCTCTCCAGAAATCAGGACGTCATCCCAATGCCTATATACCGATGCCCGGAGACGCTTCCCGATTCGAGGAAGCACGATGCCGCACACGGTCTGGCATGCTTTTGCTAGCATGCCGGACCATGTGCGTCTCGCATTAAAATCTGTAAATCTGAAGCCAGCCTAACTTCTAGTGCCTTAATTGCAACGTAATCGCAATTTCTGAAACATTACGAATGATGTCTGGCTGGCCGTCCGATCAGTTGGAAACGCCCTTGCCGCGCTTCTTGCGCTCATGCGGGTCGAGGTAGCGCTTGCGGATGCGTACCGCCGACGGCGTAACCTCCACCAGCTCGTCGTCCTCGATATAGGCGATCGCCTGCTCCAGGCTCATCTTGCGCGGCGGCGTCAGCAGCAGCGCCTCGTCCTTGCCGGCGGCGCGGATGTTGGTCAGCTTCTTCTCGCGGACGGCGTTCACGTCCAGGTCGTTCTCGCGCGAATGCTCGCCGATGATCATGCCGACATAGACCTTCTCGCCGGCATCGACGAACAGCGTCCCGCGGTCCTGCAGCGAGTACAGCGAATACTGCGTCGTCGCCCCGTCTTCCGACGAGATCAGCGACCCGTTGCGGCGGCCCTCGATCGGCCCGGCCCAGGGCTGATAGCCCGCGAACAGGCGGTTCATGATGCCCGTGCCGCGCGTATCGGTCAGGAATTCGCCGTGATAGCCGATCAGGCCGCGCGACGGGATCAGGAAGGTCAGGCGCACCTTGCCGCCGCCCGACGGCTGCATGTCCTGCATCAGGCCCTTGCGCATGGCCATCTTCTCGACCACGACGCCCGAATAGGGCTCGTCCACGTCGATCAGGGCCTCCTCGAACGGCTCCTCGCGCTCACCGGTCTCCTCGTTGGTGCGGAACAGCACGCGCGGGCGGCCGATCGTCAGCTCGAAGCCCTCGCGGCGCATCTGCTCGATCAGGACGCCCAGCTGCAGTTCGCCACGGCCCGCAACCTCGAACGCCTCGCTCTCGGGGCTGTCGGTCACGCGGATGGCGATGTTGCCCTCGGTTTCCTTGAACAGGCGGTCGCGGATCTGGCGCGACGTCACCTTCTTGCCCTCGCGGCCGCCCAGCGGGCCGTCGTTCAGGCGGAAGGTCATCGACAGGGTCGGCGGATCGACGGGGGTCGAGGCCAGCGGCTCGGTCACCTCGGGCGAGGCGATGGTCTCGGGGATCGTGGCTTCGGACAGGCCCGCGACGGCGATGATGTCCCCGGCCTCGGCCTCGTCCACCGGCACCCGGTCCAGGCCGCGGAAGGACAGCAGCTTGGTCAGGCGCCCGGTCTCGACCACCGACCCGTCGGGGCGCAGCACGCGCACCGGCATGTTCACCTTCGCGCGGCCCTGCTCCACCCGGCCGGTCAGCACGCGGCCCAGGAAGTTGTCGTTTTCCAGGATGGTCGCGACCATGGCGAACGGCGCGTCCTTGTCCACCTTCGGCGCGGGCACATGCCGCACGATCAGGTCGAACATCGGCGACAGGTCCTTGCGCGCGCCTTCCAGCTCCTCATCCGCCCAGCCCTGGCGGCCCGAGGCGTAGAGCATCGGGAAATCAAGCTGCTCGTCATTCGCGCCCAGGGCGGCGAACAGGTCGAAGATCTCGTTGTGCACCTCGTCGGGGCGGGCGTCGCCGCGGTCGATCTTGTTCACGACCACGATCGGCTTCAGGCCGCGCGCCAGGGCCTTGCCGACCACGAACTTGGTCTGCGGCAGGGCGCCCTCGGCGGCGTCGACCAGCACGACCGCGCCGTCGACCATGCTCAGGATCCGTTCGACCTCGCCGCCGAAATCGGCGTGGCCCGGCGTATCGATGATGTTGATGCGGGTGTCCTTCCAGACGACCGACGTGCATTTGGCCAGGATCGTGATGCCGCGCTCACGCTCCAGGTCGTTGCTGTCCATCGCGCGCTCGGCCACGTGCTGGTTCTCGCGGAACGAGCCCGACTGCTTCAGAAGCTGGTCCACCAGCGTGGTTTTGCCATGGTCGACGTGAGCGATGATGGCGATATTGCGGATATCCATAACGTGTGTGACCTGACTTCCTTCGCGGGGCACCCGACGGGCGCGCCGGCCGGCCCGGGCGCCCTTGCGTCACGGACAGGACCGACAGATGATTCCGTATTCCCGGGGTTGATAGAGGGGACGCACGCGGATTGCACGCGAAACTTCATGCCCCCACCGCCCGGCGGGGGCGCGCCCGGCGCGCAGCGGCCCGCGCGAAACCCCCTTGCCCGCCCCGCCATCCCGTGAAGGAGCCCATGTCCACACCCCCTGCCCGCATCGTCGTCGAGGACCTGCATAAGACCTACCGTATCGCCACCCGGGCCGGGTCCGCCCCCCGCCGCTGGCCGTTCGCGCGCCGCGCCTGGCGCAGCATCGAGGCCCTGGCCGGGGTTGGTTTCGTCATCGAACCCGGCACGATCACCGGCCTGATCGGCCCCAACGGGGCGGGGAAATCGACGGCGATCAAGATCCTGTCGGGCATCCTGCGGCCCAGCGCCGGCCATGTCACGGTGGGCGGGCTGGTGCCCTGGGCCGACCGGATCCTCCATGTGGGGCGAATCGGCGTAGTTTTCGGCCAGCGGTCGCAATTGTGGTGGGATTTGCCGGTGGCGGCCGGGTTCGCCCTGCTGCGCGACATCTACCGCGTGCCCCCGACCGGTTCCGCGCCCGCCGCGACCGGCTGGTCGACAGGCTGGGCCTGCACGACATCCTGGACCAGCCGGTACGCCAGCTGTCGCCGGGCCAGCGGATGCGCGCCGAACTGGCGACGGCGCTGCTGCATGCGCCGCCCCTGCTGATCCTGGACGAACCGACCATCGGGCTGGACGCGCCGTCCAAGCTGGCGGTGCGCGCCTTCGTCCGGGAACTGAACCGGACCGAGGGCACGACCGTCCTGCTGACGACCCACGACATGCACGATGTCGAGGCTCTGGCCGAGCGGGTCATCGTCATCGGCCACGGGCGGGTGCTGGCCGACAGCCCGTTCGAGACGCTGCGCGCCACCACCCTGTCGGGACGCCGGCTGACGGCGGAATTCGACGGCCCGGTGCCGCCGTTCCCGCTGCCCGAGGGGGCGACGCGCCTGTCGGAAGGTGGGCAGAACCTGGAAATCGGCTTCGATCCGGCGCGGATCGCGGCCGCCGACCTGATCCGCGTCCTGACGGCCGGGGCCGGGACGCATGGCGTGGTCCTGTCCGACGTCAGCATCACCCGCCCGTCGATCGAGGACGTCATCAGCCGGTTCTATGAACGCCACGGGGCCGTCGGATGAGGCCTGGGGACATGACGGCCTACCTGTCCGCGTTCCGCGCGCGCTGGCAGGTCACCTTGCAGTACCGCGCGGCGGCGCTGGCCGGAATCGTGACCCAGATCTGGTGGGGCGCGATCAATATAATGGTCTACGCGGCGTTCTACGACGGCGCGCACCCCGCCCCGCTGAACCTGAACCAGACGATATCCTATGTCTGGATCATGCAGGGCACCCTGGCGCTGATGCCCTGGGGATGCGACCCCGACATCGCCGACGCGGTGCGCAGCGGCGCGATGGCGCACGACCTGCTGCGCCCCGTCGACCCGTGGTGGTGGTGGTTCTGCCGGGCTGCGGCCCGCATCCTGGGGCGGCTGGTGCCCCGGGCGCTGCTGATGGCGGGGTTCGCCGGCATCGTCCTGCCGCTGGCGGGGCTGGACGACTGGGCGCTGCATCCGCCGCCGGCCCCCGCCGACGCCGCCCTGTTCGCCGCCTCGATCGTCCTGGGCCTCGTGCTGTCGGCCTGCATCACGGTGCTGCTGAACGTCGCGACCGTGCGCACGCTGTCGCCGCTGGGCGCCAATGCCGTCATCACGCCGCTGTCGCTGATCCTGTCGGGCAACATGCTGCCGCTGGCGCTGTTTCCCGCCGCCGCCCAGCATGTGCTGCTGCTGCAACCCTTCGCCGGGTTGGGCGACCTGCCCTGCCGGTTCTGGCTGGGCACGCTGCAGGGTCCCTGGGCGGCGGCGGCCCTGGCGCAGCAGATCGCCTGGATCGTCGCGCTGACCTGGGGCGGACGGCTGGCGCTGCGCCGGACGCTGTGGCGGCTGGAGGTCCAGGGGGGATGACCGGCCTGTCGCTGTGGCTGCGCTACGCCCGCGCGTCGCTGGCCGGCCAGGTTCGCTATCCGGGGGCCTTCCTGCTGCAACTGGCGGGGCATTTCGCCACCACCCTCATGGCGTTCGCCGGCATCTGGATCCTGTTCCACCGGTTCGGCACCCTGCATGGCTGGACGGTCGGACAGGTCGCGCTGTTCTACGGGCTGGTGAATATCGAATTCGCCGTCGCCGAAATGGTCGGGCGCGGGTTCGAGATCTTCGGCGACGCCTTCCTGCGCACGGGCGAATTCGACCGCATCCTGCTGCGCCCGCGTTGGACGGTGCTGCAGATCCTGGGGCACGAGGTCCGCCTGCGCCCCCTGGCGCGGCTGGCGCAGGGGGACGCGGTCCTGGCGCTGGGCCTGGCGGCGACGCCGGTACGGCCGGCCCTGTTTACCGTGCCGATGCTGGCATGGACCGTGGGCGGAGGCGTCGCCTTCTTCCTGGGCGTGCTGATCGGCCAGGCCGCCCTGTCGTTCCGCACGCTCGAAAGCCTGGAAATCGCGAATGTGCTGACCTATGGCGGGGTCGAGGCCGGACAATATCCGTTCGACCTCTATGCCGGATGGTTCCGGGTGCTGATGACATGGATCGTCCCGCTGGGCGCCGTCACCTATTATCCTGTCCTGGCCATTCTCGACCGCCCCGGCACGCCGCCGCCCGCGTTGGCCCCCCTGGCCCCCGGCCTGGGGTTCGTCTTCCTGGGGGCGATGCTGCTGTACTGGCACCGCGCGGTACGGCGCCATGCTTCCAGCGGAAGCTGATCCCGGGACGGATCAGCCTACGGAAAACATGTTGGAGCCCGAGTGGAAATATGGGCTGGCGAGCGAGAGCGGAACGCAGTGAAGCGCCCGGCGTGTGTCTTCGAGCACCGAAGCGGAGCGCAGAAAACGCGCGTCGGATCGCCGCCAGCGCGCATTTCCGCTCAGGCTCTTAAAGTTCCATGTCCTGGCGCAGGTTGACCAGCGGCCGCGCGCCATAATGGGAAATGATCTCGGACGCCGCGACGCTGCCCAGCCGGCCGCATTCGGCCAGCGAACGGCCCGAGGTCCATCCGGCCAGGAAGCCGGCGGCATAGGCGTCGCCCGCGCCCGTCGTATCCACCACCTGGGTCGCCACCGGCGCGACGTCGATCCGTTCGCCGCCGCGGATGACGACGCTGCCCTTGCCCGACCGCGTCAGGACCGCGAAGTGCGTGTCGGCGGCGGCATGTTCCATCGCCTCATCGAAATCCTCGGTCTGGTACAGCGAGCAGACTTCCTCCTCATTGGCGAACAGGATGTCGATATGCCCATGCACCAGGTCGCGGAAGGCGGCGCGGTGGCGCGCCACGCAGAACGGGTCGGACAGCGAGAGCGCGACCTGCCGTCCGGCTTCGTGCGCCAGCGACGCCGCCCGGCGAAAGGCGTCCTGCGCGTGCGGCGGGTCGAACAGATAGCCTTCCAGGTAGGTCACGCGGGCGCTGGCCACCAGGTCGGCCAGCACGTCCTCCGGCCCGAACGAGACGCAGGCCCCCAGGTAGGTGTTCATCGTCCGCTGCCCGTCCGGCGTCACCAGCACCAGGCAGCGCGCGGTCGGCTGGCCGTCGGCGGCATGCCCGGTCAGGAAGCTGGAGGGAAAGAAGATGCCCGACGCCTGCAGATCCGCGGCAAAAGCCCGGCCCGGCGCGTCATCCGCGACCTTGCCCAGATACGCCACCCGCGCGCCCATGTTGGCCGCCACCACGCAGGTGTTCGCGGCCGATCCGCCGCCCATTTCCTTTTCGCGGTGGATCAGGTTGTACAGCGTCTCGGCCCGCGCCGCGTCGATCAGGGCCATGCTGCCGGGGACCATGTCGTGATCCAGCAGGAATGACGGATCGACCGGGGCCAGGACGTCGATGATCGCGTTCCCGATCCCCAGCAGGTCGAAACGGCATTCCGACCCCGCGCCACCGTCCATCGCGTTCATGTTCGTTCCCCCTGTCGGCGGCCCGAATCTTTCCGGTCGCCGCGCCATCAAATAACCAATATCGTCAATCACAAGCCCCTTCGCTAACACCGGGGCGGAACGGTCGCAATGGCGGACATTTCATGTCCGTAAACTTGGCGCTTCGCCCTTGTTCCACCCCGACTCGTGCGTGTAATTGTACCGCTCAGCGGTTTTTGAAACCTAATGTCCCAGCCCGTCCGGGCCCCGCCCGGCAGCATCACAGAATTCATTCAGCGGGGTACCCTTGTTCAAACGACGCAAGCCCGAAGACGAGAAACCGGTCCGCCCGGCCAATCCGCAGACGAGTTTCCCGCCGCCGCCGTCGGGGACTCCGTCCCCGCGTCCCGCCGCCGCATTCCCCTCTTCCGTTCCGTCCAAGGAGACCGCCCCCATGGCCCGCGCCCCGTTCCCGCCCGCCCCGTCCCCCGCAGCCCCCGGCGCCCCCGGCACCCCCGGCGCGCAGCCCCCGGCCCGTCCGGGCGCGTCCCCGACCGGCCGCAAGGACAGCGTGGAGCGCCGGACACTGGTGGTCGGGCGCGGCATCAGCGTGCAGGGCACCATCCAGGACGCCGAGCGCCTGGTCGTCGAGGGCACGGTCGAATCCTCGATGATCCACGCGACGGAGCTTCAGGTCGCCCAGGGCGGCATGTTCCGGGGTGAGATCGAAGTCGAGGACGCGGACCTGGCCGGCACCATCGACGGCACGCTGACCGTGCGGGGCAGCCTGACCATCCGCGCCACCGGACGCCTGATCGGCAAGGCCAAGTGCCGCCGCCTGCAGGTCGAGGACGGCGGCCAGGTCACCGGCCAGCTGGAGATGATCACCGGCGCCACCCCGCTGCCCAGCGGCGTGGACACCGCCCCCGCCCCGGTGACCGCCTCACCCGAACCGGCCGAGCCGGCAACTCCCTGACCCGATTTCGCCCGCCGGTCCGCCGGCGGGCGACGCCGCGCCTCAAAAAAAAGCCGTTGCGGAATCCGCAACGGCTTTTTTCATTCCGCGCCCCGACCGGGGCGGAAGACATCTTCAGGCGACGTTGTCGCGCCGGTCGCGCAGCTTCACGTAAGCAAGCTGGGCGTGCTCCACGCAATAGGGCTTGCCCGGCACCGGCGTCGCGCCACAGAAATGGAAGCCCGGCGTTCCCGGATCGCCCAGCGGCCAGCAGCAT
Source organism: Gluconacetobacter azotocaptans (assembly GCF_014174355.1). GTDB lineage: Bacteria > Pseudomonadota > Alphaproteobacteria > Acetobacterales > Acetobacteraceae > Gluconacetobacter > Gluconacetobacter azotocaptans. The sequence continues at coordinate 207,431 of NZ_JABEQF010000006.1, read as the reverse complement.
GTCAGGCCGCTGCGGCGCGGGGCCGGCGGCGCGACGGCGCGCAGGGGCACGCGGACCTCGGCGCGGGCAGCGGGTACGGCTTCCTTGTCCGCCGCGGAGGCAGCCGGGGCTTCGGCCCGCGGCGCGGCGACGGGAGGAGCGACGACCGGAGGGGCCGGCGGAACCGGGGCGGCCGCCACGGGACGGACCTCGGCCACCGGCTGCGGCGGCTGGGTCGCCACGGACGGCACGGACGGCACGTCGGTCGCCGCAACGGGCGCTACCGGCGTCGAAACAGACGCGGCCGTCACCTCCTGCGCCGGGGTGGGGACGGAAGCAGCCGGTGTCGCAGGCGCCTTGACTGTCGGACGGGCCGATGCCGCCGGCCTGCGGATCGGGGATGGACGCGCCTGCAGGCCCAGGCGATGCGCCTTGCCCACCACCGCGTTCTTCGTCACTTCCAGTTGCCGACCGATTTCAGCCGTCGACAGTCCCTGCTGCCAGAGCTCGCGGAGACGCGTGATCGTCTCCTCGGTCCATTCCATTGCCATGCCGCCTCTCCTGACGAAGAATAAGCGGAAATTAGGCTTATCTTGTGGTCGACTCAACTATTCGACCACAAAATCTTGTGGACAAGGCTGGGCATAACCTGTTCACAACCCCGGTAAAACCGGTGTGCGGATCGTCAGGGGCGAATGCGTTTCACACGGCTGCCATCGACGCCCAGCAACATCTGCCCGGCCTTCAGCGCCAGCGCGTCCTCGCCGAAGACCTCCCGGCGCCAGCCGGTCATCAGCGGCAGGTCGGGTTCGGCCTCCAGCGCCAGGCGGTCCAGATCCTCGGACGAGGCCACCAGGCGGGGGGCCACGTCATGCTGTTCGCAGCACGCAGCCAGCAGCACCTTCAGCAACGCCACCAGCGCGGGCGACGGCCGGGGGCCGTCCTTGCCCCGGGCCTGGCGCGGCAGGGCCGCGTCGGGCAGCGCCCGGGCGGCGGCCACGGCCTCCAGCAGGCCGGCGCCGCTGCGGCCCTCGGCGAAGCCGCGCGACACGCCGCGGATGCGCGCCAGGGCGTCGGCGTCGGCGGGCGCCGTCGCGGCGATTTCCAGCAGGCTTTCGTCCTTCAGCAGGCGCTGGCGCGGCACGTTCACCCGCTGGGCTTCGCGCTCGCGCCACGCGGTGATCGCGCGCAGGGTACCCAGCATGCGCCGGTTCGACGTCCGGGGCCGCATCCTTTCCCACAGGGTCTCGGGGTCCGGGCGGAACGTCGCGGGGTCGGACAGCACCGCCAGTTCGGCGGACACCCACCCCATCCGGCCTTCCCGCTCCAGACGGTCCAGCAGCAGTTCGTAGACGGTGCGCAGGTAGGTGACGTCGGCGGCGGCGTAGTTGATCTGGGCGGCGGACAGCGGCCGCGCCGACCAGTCCGAAAACCGGTGCGCCTTGTCGATATGCGCGCCCACCAGCGAGGCGACCAGATTGTCGTACCCCACCTGGTCGCCGAAGCCGGCGACCATCGCCGCCACCTGCGTATCGAACAGCGCCGCGGGCAGACGGCCGAAGATATGCAGGAAGATCTCCAGATCCTGCCGGGCGGCATGGAAGACCTTGACCACCTGCGCGTCGTCCAGCAGCACGCCCAGCGACGTCAGGTCGAGGTCCGGGGCGCAGGTATCGACCACCACCACCTCGTCCCGGCCGGCCAGCTGCACCAGGCACAGTTCGGGCCAGTACGTCCGTTCGCGCACGAATTCCGTGTCGATGGTGACGAAGGGCTCCTGCCGCAGCCTGTCGACGACGGCCGTCAGTTCATCGGTGGTGGTAATGAGGACAGGATCGGGGAAACCCGCTGAGGATGCGCGTGCCATGTCGTCCTGTTATCATGGCCCGATACCGGCGCGAAGGCTCTGGCGGGCGAAAAACTGCCGCTTGACGGCGGGAACGCCGCTCTGACATCACCCGGTCCGGACATGGCGGCCCTGCCGCCCCTCGGCAACAAAGGACACGCGACGTGAGCGCACCCCCCCGCCCGGATGACGGCAGCCAGACGCTGACCCAGCTTGGACAGGCCACGACCCAGCCCGCCAGCCCCGAAGAGGCGACGCTGGAGCGCGTTCCCGCCCCCTATCCCGACCGCCGCTATCTGGTCCGCTTTACCGCGCCGGAATTCACCTCGCTCTGCCCCGTGACCGGCCAGCCCGATTTCGCGCATCTGGTCATCGACTACGTCCCCGACCAGTGGATCGTCGAAAGCAAGTCGCTGAAGCTGTTCCTGACCAGCTTCCGCAACCACGGCGCGTTCCACGAATCGTGTTCGGTCCAGATCGCGACCACGCTGGTCGACCTGCTGTCGCCGGTGTGGCTGCGCATCGGCGCCTACTGGTATCCGCGCGGCGGCATGCCCATCGACGTGTTCTGGCAGAGCGGCGAGCCGCCCCAGGGGGTGTGGATTCCGCCCCAGGATGTGCCCGGCTATCGCGGACGGGGATGAGGGTAAGGCAAGGGCTTTGCCCTTGCCCCACCAAAGGGCCTAGCCCTTTGGAAACCCAGGACTTTATAAACGAATGGGATGCAAGGGCCGAGGCCCTTGCCGGGTTCCGGCAGAGCCCGACCTTACTTCTACATACGAAAACAGCACCCCGAGGGGTGCTGTTCCAGTCGTCCGGATCGCCGTCGGCCCGCTCAGGCGGCCGGGCCGCCGGCGGCCTCGATCTCGGCGCGGGCGGATTGCATCTTTTCCATCAGCAGGTCCAGCGCCGGCACGTTCATCTTGTCGGCGGCCTCGTACGAGGCCTCCAGCGCCGTCAGGCGGGTCTGGGCCGCATCGACCGACAGGTCGGACAGCGCCGTCGCCTGGTCGGCCAGGATGGTGCAGCGCGTCGCCGTCATGTCGGCGAAACCGCCGGCCACGAAGAAGCGGTCGGTCACCGACCCGTCCTGATACAGTTCCACCACGCCGCCACGCAGCAGCAGCATCATCGGCGCGTGGTCGGGCATGGCGGCGATATCGCCCTCCAGGCCCGGCATTACCGCCATATCGACAGCACGCGAGAACAGGACTTTCTCGGGGCTGACGATCTCGACCTCAATCGGCATGGGCTGTCTTCCTTGCGCCGGATCCGACCGTTCAGGCCGATTCCTTCATCTTCTCGGCCTTCGCCACCGCTTCCTCGATCGAACCGACCATGTAGAACGCGCCTTCCGGCAGATGGTCGTACTCGCCGGCAACGATCGCCTTGAACGAACGCACCGTGTCTTCCAGCGACACCAGCTTGCCCGGCGCGCCGGTGAAGACTTCGGCGACATGGAAGGGCTGCGACAGGAAGCGCTGGATGCGGCGGGCGCGGGCCACCACCTGCTTGTCGTCCTCGGACAGTTCGTCCATGCCCAGGATCGCGATGATGTCCTGCAGCGACTTGTAGGTCTGCAGGATGCGCTGCACGTCGCGGGCGACCTGATAATGCTCCTCGCCGACGATCTTGGGGTCGAGCGAGCGCGAGGTCGAATCCAGCGGGTCGACGGCCGGGTAGATGCCCATCTCGGCGATGGAGCGGTTCAGCACCGTCGTGGCGTCCAGATGCGCGAAGGTCGCGGCGGGCGCCGGGTCGGTCAGATCGTCGGCCGGCACGTAGACGGCCTGGACCGAGGTGATCGAGCCCTTCTTGGTCGAGGTGATGCGCTCCTGCAGCGCGCCCATCTCGGTCGCCAGCGTCGGCTGGTAGCCCACGGCCGAGGGAATGCGGCCCAGCAGCGCCGACACTTCGGCGCCGGCCTGCGTGAAGCGGAAGATGTTGTCGACGAAGAACAGGACGTCCTGGCCTTCCTCGTCACGGAAATACTCGGCCAGCGACAGGCCGGACAGGGCGATGCGCGCGCGGGCTCCCGGCGGCTCGTTCATCTGGCCGTAGACCAGGGCCACCTTCGACCCCTCGGTGGTGTCCTCGCCCAGCTTGATGACGCCCGCGTCCTGCATTTCGTAATACAGGTCGTTGCCTTCGCGCGTGCGCTCGCCGACGCCGGCGAACACCGACACGCCGCCATGGGCCTTGGCGATGTTGTTGATCAGTTCCTGGATGATGACGGTCTTGCCGACGCCGGCACCGCCGAACAGGCCGATCTTGCCGCCCTTCAGGTACGGGCACAGCAGGTCGACGACCTTGATGCCGGTGACCAGGATCTCGGTCGCGGCGGCCTGCTCGTCGAACGCCGGGGCCTTGCGATGGATCGGGTAGCGCTTGTCGGACTTGACCGGACCACGATCGTCGATCGGCTCGCCGATGACGTTCAGGATACGGCCCAGCGTGCCGGGGCCGACGGGCACGGAAATCTGCGCGCCGGTGTCGACCACCTCGGTCCCGCGGACCAGGCCGTCGGTCGAATCCATGGCGATGCAGCGCACTTCATGCTCGCCGATCTCCTGCGCCACTTCCAGCACCAGGGTCTGGCCGTTGAACGTGACATGCAGCGCGTCGAGGATGTGCGGCAGCGTGCCCTCGAACTGCACGTCGACGACGGCGCCCTTCACCTGGGTCACGCGCCCGACGACGTTGCTCTTCTGCGGCTGGCCCTGCGCGGCGGCAGGAGCCTCGTTTTGTGTGGTTTCCGACATAGTCAGCTCCTGCGGCGAGGAGACCCGATCTCAGACAGCCTGGGCGCCCGAGATGATCTCGATCAGTTCGTTGGTGATGTTGGTCTGACGGGTACGGTTGTACGTCAGTGTCAGGCGGTCGATGGCCTTGCCGGCGTTGCGCGTGGCGCTGTCCATCGCGGTCATGCGTGCGCCCTGCTCGCCGGCCGCGCTCTCCAGCATGGTCGCATAGAGCTGGACCTGGAGGTTGCGCGGCAGCAGGCGGGACAGCAGTTCTTCCTCGCCGGGCTCGAATTCGTAGACCGGGGCGTCCGGCGCGGCGGCGACGTCGTCGTTCTCCGGCATCGCCAGCGGGATCAGCTGCAACTCGGTCGGCGTCTGGGACATGACGTTGTTGAAGCGGTTGTAGATCACCGTGCAGACGTCGAATTCGCCCTTTTCCAGCCGGCTGGTGATCGCCTCGCCCAGTTCGGCCGCGGCCGAGAACGGGATTTCCTTGCCGCCCGAACCATGGATGTGATCGACGATCAGGTCCGCGAATTCGCGCGTGAGGTAATCATGCCCCTTCCGCCCGACCGGCAGAAGGCGAACGGTCTTGCCCTCGGCCTGCAGACGTCGGATCAGGTTCCGCGTCACGCGGTTGATATTGGCGTTGAAGGCGCCCGCAAGGCCCCGGTCGCTGGTCATCGGGACCAGCAGGTGGACCTTGTCGTTCCCCGTTCCCGTCAGCAGCACCGGCTGGCCGGACTGGCCCTTCGTGCTGCGTCCGAGTTCGGACAGCATCCGGCGCATCGCCGTGGCGTAGGGGCGCGCGGCCTCGGCGCGGGTCTGGGCCCGACGCAGCTTGGCCGCTGCCACCATCTTCATGGCGCTGGTGATCTTCTTCGTCGATTTGACGCTTCCGATCCGCGCGCGGAGTTCCTTGAGGGAAGCCATGGGTGCCTGTTGTCCCTCAGCCCGCGAACTGACGGCCGAACGACGTCAGGAATTCGGTCAGACGGGCTTCGTTTTCCTTGGTGATCTGCCGCTCGGTGCGGATCGAGGCCAGGATCTCCTTGCCGGCGGTGCGCATCTCGGCCAGCAACTGACGCTCGTAGGCGATGACCTTGTCCACCGGCACGGCGTCGACGAAACCGCGGGTGCCCGCGAACAGAACGACCACCTGCTCCTCGACCACCAGGGGCGAGGTCTCGGGCTGCTTCAGCAGCTCGACCAGGCGCGCGCCGCGGGCCAGCTGCTTCTGCGTCGCCGGATCGAGGTCCGAGGCGAACTGCGAGAACGCGGCCATTTCGCGATACTGCGCCAGCTCCAGCTTGATCTTGCCGGCCACCTGCTTCATCGCCTTGATCTGCGCGGCGGAGCCGACGCGCGAGACCGAGCCGCCGACGTTCACCGCCGGACGGATGCCGCGGTAGAACAGGTCGGTCTCCAGGAACACCTGACCGTCGGTGATCGAAATCACGTTGGTCGGGATGTAGGCGGACACGTCGCCGGCCTGCGTCTCGATGACCGGCAGGGCGGTCAGCGAGCCGGCGCCATAGGCGTCCGACATCTTGGCCGCGCGTTCCAGCAGACGGGAATGCAGGAAGAACACGTCGCCCGGATAGGCCTCGCGGCCCGGCGGACGGCGCAGCAGCAGCGACATCTGGCGATAGGCCACGGCCTGCTTGGACAGATCGTCATAGACGATCAGCGCGTGCATGCCGTTGTCGCGGAAATACTCGCCCATCGCGCAGGCGGCGTAGGGGGCCAGGTACTGCAGCGGGGCGGGTTCCGAGGCGGTGGCGGCGACGACGATGGAATATTCCATCGCGCCGGCTTCCTCCAGCGTGCGGACCAGCTGCGCGACCGTCGAGCGCTTCTGCCCGATGGCGACATAGATGCAGTACAGCGACTTCTTGTCGTCGCCCAGCGCGTTGACCGACTTCTGCGCGACGATGGTGTCGATCAGGATGGCGGTCTTGCCGGTCTGGCGGTCGCCGATGATCAGTTCGCGCTGGCCGCGCCCGATCGGCACCAGGGCGTCGATGGCCTTGATGCCGGTCTGCATCGGCTCGCTGACCGACTGGCGCGGCATGATGCCCGGCGCCTTGACGTCGGCGCGCTTCATGGTGACGTCGCCGACCAGCGGCCCCTTGCCGTCGATCGGGTTGCCCAGACCGTCGACCACGCGGCCCAGCAGGGCCTTGCCGGTGGGCACCTCGACGACCGCGCCGGTGCGCGACACCGGGTCGCCTTCGCGCATGTCGGCGTCATCGCCGAAGATGACGACGCCGACGTTGTCGTTTTCAAGGTTCAGCGCCATGCCGCGCTGGCCGGTCGCCGGGAATTCGACCATCTCGCCGGACTGCACGTTCTGCAGCCCGTAGACCCGGGCGATGCCGTCGCCGACCGACAGGATCGTTCCCGTCTCGGCGATATCGACAGGCGTGTCGAACGTGGCGATCTGCTGCTTGAGGATATCCGAAATCTCTGCGGGGCGGATTTCCATCACGCGGCTCCCTTCATGGCGTGGTGCAGGCGGGTCAGGCGGGATCTGAGACTGGTATCGTACAGCCGCGCGCCGACGCGCACGACCAGACCGCCCAGCAGCGCCGCATCGACACGCTCCTGAATGTTGACCCTGGAATAGCCGGCCTCGGCGAGGCGGCTCTGAAGCTGGATGCGCTGCAAGTCCGTCAGGGGCTGGGCCGAAACGACCTCGGCCACCTCTTCCCCGCGCTTGGCGGCGGCGATCGCCGACAGCGCGTCAAGGATGTCGGCCAGACGGGACAGGCGGCGGTTGCGGGCGATGACGCCCACGAAATTGCGAATGGTCTCGCCGAAGCCCTGGGCTTCCAGCACCGTCAGCACCGCACGCGTGCCATCCCGGATGTCCAGGGTGCGGTCGGTCAGGACGGCCCGGAAGTCGGCGCTGCGGTCGATCAGTCGGCGCAGGGCAATGGCCTGCGGCAGAACCTCGTCCAGCAGCCACCGGTCGGCGGCCAGTTCATAGAGTGCCGTTGCGTAACGACCCGGCAGGCCATTGGCAACGGAGGCGATCGGTATTGTTGTCGTTCCACCCGAAACCACGGTCGGTTTTTCCATCCCAGATCTTGGTCGCCACTGCAGGCCGGCAGGCCCCGGAACGCACCCGTTGCCGCTGGCGGCGCGTCTAGCACGCTGCCCCGCGTCACGCAACCGAGACGATTGCCCACATCGTTATCCGGCCGGCCGGCCGGCCGGCTGTCAAGGGGGCGCGCACGCCGCGGGACGAAAAGCGGTCGTCTCGCGCTCGACCAGCGTCACGCCCAGGTCGACGACCCGGGGCACGTCCGGCCGGCCGGCCAGCAGGTCCAGCACCATGCCCCCCGTCCGCTCGCCCAATGCGCGGAAATCGACCGCGACGGTGGTCAGGGCGGGCACCATCTGCCGCCCCACCTCGAACCCGCCGAATCCGATCAGCGACACATCGTCCGGCACCCGCACGCCGCGCCTGTGGCATTCCATCAGTGCGCCGACGCCCACCAGGTCGGACACGGCGAACACCGCCTCCAGGTCCGGGGCCTGGTCCAGCAGATGGCCCATGGCCTGCGCACCGTGGGTGAACGAGACGGGCGGATTGCCCATGCGCAGCACCAGCGCGTCGGACCGCCCGGCCTCGCGCAGCGCCTCGGTGAAGCCGTCCAGGCGCTCGCCGCCCCGATGGTCGCAGGACAGCCCGTCGCCCGCCGCCCCCAGCGCGCCGATCCGCCGGTGGCCCAGCGCCATCAGGTGCCGCGCGGCCATCCGCCCGGCCTCGCGATTCGAATAGCCGACCATGCGGTTTACCGGCCGGCTGGCCAGCCCCGCCATCTGGACGATGGGGATCGTCTCCGCCGCCAGCAGGCCCCGCAGGGCGGGGCCGCGCGGTCCCGCCGGCAGCACCAGGGCCTCCGCCCGGCGGGCCAGCATGTCGCGCACATGGCGCAGCATTGCGTTTTCATCATAGTCGGTATACCCGATCAGCAACTCATATCCCTCGCGGCGGATGACTTCCGTCAGCCCCCGCGCGGCATCGGCGAAATTGGTGTTGGTCAGGGTAGGCACCACCAGGCCGACGAATCCGCTGCGACGGGTGGACAGGGCCTCCGCCGCCCGATCGGGCACGTAGCCCAGTTCGGCGATCACGCGTTCGATGGCGCGGCGCGTGTCCTCGCGCACCAGGTGGGGCGCGCGCAGGGCGCGCGACACGGTCATGCGCGACACCCCGGCGCGCGCCGAGACATCCATGATGGTGGGGCGCCCGCCGGGCGCCCGCGCCCCGGCCACGGGGGACAGGGCGGAAATTTCGATCGCCTGTCCGGCCGCGCCGGCCCCTGTCCGCGTCCTGCCTGCCATGCCCCGGCCCGCCCTCCCCCTGCCTGCCCGCGTCGAATCGTTCACGGAAACTTATAGTCCGGGGCAGACGAAACGGACGCCGGAAATATGGACAAGGCCGCCATGTTCCTGTCCCGATACGGACCGGTAGATCAAGAACAGGAACGGGAACCGCCCAACATGTCTTCTCTTGCCCTTTTCGACCTGACCGGACGGCTGGCCCTGGTGACGGGATCCAGCGGCGGCATCGGCCTGGCGATCGCCGCCGGCCTGGCCGACGCCGGCGCGCGCGTGGTGCTGAACGGCCGCGACGCCGCCCGCCTGGAGGACGCCGCCGCCCTGCTGCGCCAGGCGGCCCCGAAGGGGGTGGAGCGCACCATCCTGACCAGCGCGTTCGACGTGACCGACCGCCTGGCCGTCGAGGACGGCGTGCGCCGGCTGGAAGAGGCCTCGGGCCCCATCCGCATCCTGGTCAACAACGCGGGCATCCAGCGCCGCGCGCCGCTGGACAGCTTTTCGGCCGAGGACTGGTCGGAACTGATGCGCACGAACCTGGACAGCGTCTTCTATGTCGGCACGGCGGTGGCCCGGCACATGATCCCGCGCGGCGAGGGCAAGATCATCAATATCGGCAGCGTGCAGTGCGAACTCGCCCGGCCGGGCATCGCCCCCTATACAGCGTCGAAGGGCGCGGTGAAGAACCTGACCAAGGGCATGTGCGCCGACTGGGCGCGGCACGGGCTGCAGATCAACGCCATCGGGCCGGGCTATTTCGAGACGCCGCTGAACCGTGCGCTGGTCGAGGACCCGGACTTCAACGCCTGGCTCAAGAAGCGGACCCCCGCCGGCCGCTGGGGGAAGGTCGAGGAATTGCAGGGGGCGGCCGTCTTCCTGGCCTCCGACGCCTCGTCCTTCGTCAACGGGCAGACGCTTTATGTGGACGGGGGCGTGCTCTCGGTCCTCTGACCGGGGCGGATGCCGCGGGCGGGGGGTGCCCCGCTCTCCAGCACCGCACGAACCGCCAGAACGCTGGCGCGGGCCCGCGCACCGGTCGACAGCAGGCCCAGCCAGGCAATGAAGCCGGCCAGGGCCACCACCCCCCACCAGACGCGATGGCTGGCCAGCGACAGCAGGGTCATGGCGACCCGATCGCCGCCGGCCCCCATGCCCGCGCCGGCCATCGCCGACGCCGTCATTGTGCCGGACACCGCGATCCCCAGCAGCGCCCCAACCTGCCGGCTGGTCGAGGCCAGGGCCGCGGCCAGCCCCGCCTGGTCGCGCGGCATGCCCGACACCGCGGCATTGGTGATGGGCGCGTTGCACAGGCCGAATCCACACCCGCACAGCCCGTAGGACACCGCCAGCAGGCCCAGCGGCGTCGCATCGGCCAGCCCCGTCAGCAGCAGCGCCCCGCCCCCCAGCCCCGCCGCCGACAGCAGCAGCGGCAGGCGCGCGCCCCGCGCGGCCACCAGCCGGCCCGACAGCGGCGCGCAGACCATGACCCCCAGCGCGAACGGCAGCGTGCACAGGCCGGCATGCAGGGGGGACAGGCCCCGCACGTCCTGCAGGTACAGCGTGTTGAGGAACAGGAAGGCGCTGAAGATCGCAAAGGCGCAGATCGCGATCAGGATCGCGCAGGTAAACGGCAGCGCGCGAAAGAAGCGGACATCCAGCAGCGGCTGCGCGCGACGCCGTTCCACCACGACTAGGGCCGCCACGCCCAGCCCCGCCAGCACCAGGCCCGCGTCGATCGCCGGCGCCCCCCAGCCGTAATCCCGCACCTCGATCAGGGCGGCCGTGACGGCGGCCAGGGTCAGCGCGACCAGGAGCTGCGCCGGGACGTCGATCGCCCGCGCCCGTACGGCACGGGATTCCGGGATGAACCGCAGGCTGAGCCAGATCGCCAGCAGGCCGACCGGCACGTTGACCCAGAATACCGCCCGCCACCCCGCGTACGTCGTCAGCACGCCGCCCGCCAGCGGCCCCAGCGCCAGCGCCACGCCCGACATGGCGCCCCACATCCCGATCGCCCGCGCCCGCGCGCCGGGGGCGGTAAAGACATTGGCGATGATCGACAGCGCCACCGGGTTGAGCATGGCGCCCCCCAGCCCCTGGAACCCCCGCGCCAGCACCAGGGCCAGCGCGGACGGCGCCAGGCCGCACAGGACCGAGCCCGTGCAGAAGGTCGCGATTCCCGTCACGAAGACCCGCCGGCGGCCAATGCGGTCGGCGGTGGACCCCGCCAGCACCAGCAGGCTGGCCACCACCAGCGTATAGGCGTCGACAACCCATTGCAGGGTCGAGAACCGCCCGCCCAGATCGGCGCGAATCGACGGCAGGGCCACGTTGACGATGGTCACGTCCATCATCACCAGCAGCAGGCTCAGGCAACAGGTCGCCAGGACCACGTTGGGGCGAAGGGGCGAATCGGACATGCGGCCCCGACAATTTCCCCGGCGCACGAACGCGCGAGCCTGCCGCACCACCACACCGGGATCATTTTTCAGGATAAGGGAATGGAGCGGGCGAAGGGAATCGAACCCTCCTCAGAAGCTTGGAAGGCTACTGCATTACCACTATGCTACGCCCGCCCATGGCAACGTTCATAACGCCGAACCCCGCCCCGCGGCAAGTCCCTGCCCGCGCGCAATACGCCGCCGCCGCCCTGCCATCGGGGTCCCGGTCACGGGAATCGCACGCACCCCCTTGACTTTGCCGGCCGGGCATACTTTTTTCCGCTGCCTGCGCCGGGTTCGCACGGGTGGCCAAGAGGACAGCTTTCCGCTATCTCTTGGTCGGCGCCGAAGGCGGCATGCAGGGGTGTAGCTCAATTGGCTAGAGCGCCGGTCTCCAAAACCGGAGGTTGCGGGTTCGAGACCCTCCACCCCTGCCAACCGCCCCGTTCGGGTTGACCCCGTGCGGTGCATTACGGTGCCCCGACATGCAGTTGAGGCGTTTTTCAGCCCCGTCCGCCATTCTCGCCGGATGGACGGTGGCGTGGTGTTACAAGAAGGGTGTTTCGTGTCGGTCAGTCCCGCGAAATTTGTGCAAGAGGTCCGTGCGGAAGCGGGCAAGGTCACATGGCCCACGCGTCGCGCCACGCTGGTGACGACCGGGGCAGTGTTGGCCATGGCCGCCCTGACGTCGGCGTTTTTCTTTGTCGTCGACCAGATCATCGGCCTCGGCGTACGTGAACTTTTTGGGCTTGGAGGCTGAGGAACGGACCATGGCAAAACGTTGGTACGTCGTTCACGTCTATTCAGGTTTCGAAAAGAAGATCGCCCAGCACATCAAGGAGCAGGCGGCCCAGAAGGGGCTGTCCGACCATTTCGGCGACGTCCTGGTGCCCTCCGAAGAGGTCGTCGAGGTCCGGCGTGGCCAGAAGGTCAGTTCCGAGCGGAAATTCTTCCCCGGCTACGTCCTGGTCAACATGGAACTGACCGACGATGCCTGGCATCTGGTCAAGGACACGCCCAAGGTCACCGGCTTCCTGGGCAGCAAGACCCGTCCGTCGCCGATTCCCAACGCCGAGGCCGAGCGGATCATGAAGCAGGCGCAGGAAGGGGTGGAACGCCCCCGTCCCTCCGTCACCTTCGAGATCGGCGAGCAGGTGCGCGTCTCCGACGGCCCGTTCACCTCGTTCAACGGCACGATCGAGGAAGTGGACGAGGAAAAGGCGCGCCTCAAGGTCAGCGTCTCGATCTTCGGCCGCTCCACGCCGGTCGATCTGGAATACAGCCAGGTCGAGAAGCTCTGATCGTCCCCGACGATCCCGGACGAACGAAGGGCGCCTTGCGGCGCCCTTCTTCATTTCCGCTGCGTCGAGCGTAAAAAATCGGGCGTTGCCCGAGCCCACCAGGGCCTGAGGCCCTGGACCCCGATCATGAATGAAACGACCGGGTTTCCAAAGAGCAGTGCCCTTTGGCGGGTTTCAGGGCAGAGCCCTGAGGCCTGCGCCCAGGGTGCGCAGCCGCACTGCCGCCTCATCGGCCACCTGCCCCAGCAGGCCACTCAGCGCCGCTACCATGCCGGGCGTCCCCCCACCCTGCACCGGCAGGGTCAGGGCCAGCACATTGGACGATCCGGGCGCGCCGACCGGGTGAACGGCCAGGCTGCCCGCCAGCACGGCACGCCCCGCGCCGTCGCGCGCGAAGCGCGTCACATCCAGTTCCACCACCGCCAGCGGCACGCCGGCCGCCGAATCGTTCTGCGCGAACACCGCGCTGCCGGGCAGGCGTTGCTGCAGGTTCGCGGTCAGCACATGGGCGATCATGGTCGGCAGCGATTCGCTCCAGGCATCGCCGCTGCTGAGCTTGATGCGATAATCGCCGTCGCTGCCCACGATCCGGTCACGATCCAGCGACAGCGCAACGGTGGGGGTCCGGACCTCGATCACCGCGGGCGCCCCGCCCTGGGCCGGGCCGGGCCAGGGGGCCAGCGTATAGAAGGCCGGGTCGGACGAGCAGCCGGCCAGCGGGGCGACCGCCGCGACCGCCAGCAGGCCCAGACCGCGCCCCAGCACCGCCCGGCGCGACGCGGGGCGGAGGTTCGATGTGTACCCAGGCAATGTCATCGACTAGCGTCCCGTAAGCAGCGCCGAAGGATGGCGATTGAGGAAATCGGTCAGGAAGCGTAGCGACCGCGCGGCCTCGTCCAATTGCACCAGCATATGTTGCAGGTCGCGGTGGAAATCGGTGTCCCCGCCATAGCTGGCCAGCAGGACGTTGGCGTTTTTCAGCGTCTTGTCCAACTGGTCGCTCATCTGCGGCAGGCGCTGGAACAGCGGATGCATGCCCGTGCGCGCGTCGCCGGCCAGGCCCCGGACACTGCGCAGCGAATCCCGCAGGGCGGCGATGGCCTGCCGCACCTCGGGGCTGTTGATCCGGGCGTCGGAATGGGCCAGCAGATTGTTCAGGTTCACGCCCACCTGCGTCAGCGGCATCGCGGCGATCTTGTCCGCGACGGTGGACAGCGAATCCATGATGCCGCCCATGCCGCCGGCCTTGCCGGGAATGACCAGCGTCGTGCCTTCGGCCTGCACCACGGCCGGCGTGGCGTTCTTCACGAAATTGAGGCCGATGACCGACTCGCCGGTCAGGAAGCTGGCGGTATCGACCGAGGCGCGCAGGCCGTTGTCCACCAGCGCCTGGACCATGCCGGCCATGGCGTCGTGATGGATTTCGTCCTCTTCCAGAATGCGCTCGGGCTGGATCTCCATGCCCACGCGGACGCGGGCCGTGCCGACCTTCGGGTCCAGGTCCAGCTTCACGCTGGTGACCGTCCCGACCTGGATGCCGAACATCGTGACCTGCGCGCCGACCGCCAGGCCGGACACTGAACTGGTCAGATAGGTCGCCAGCGACAGCCGTTCGCGATAGCCGGCGTTGTCGGCGGCTTCCTGGCTTTCGTACAGGCGGAACACCGAATTCTTGGGGGCGGTGGGGACGCCCTGCGCCTCGCGCCGCTCCGCCAGGCCGAACGCCACCCCGCCCGAGAACAGGGCCTGCAGCGATTGCAGCTTGACCTTCAGCCCGCCGGCCCCGAACCCGACCTGCACGCCCGAGACGTTCCAGAAGCGCGTATCGGTCCGCAGATAGCGGTCATAGGGTTCGCGGATGAAGACCTGTACCAGGATCGGCCCCTCGCCGCCCGGCGGCATGGTGTAGCCCAGTACCTCGCCGACATCGATGTCGCGGAAGAAGACCGGCGCCCCCTGCCCGATCGACCCCAGGGTCGAACTGATCAGGGTATAGGTATTGCCCGGCTGGTCGGAACGGATGCCCGGCGGGGATTCCAGCCCCTTGAACTCGGTGGTGCGCTGGCCGCCGGGCTCGCCCGGATCCACCGAGATATATGCCCCCGACATCAGGGTCTCCAGGCCCGTGATGCTGGCGCCGTTCAGCCGGGGCCGGACGACCCAGAAGCGCGCATGATCGGTCAGGATCGGCGCCGCATGCGCGCTCATGCGCACGCGGACCTCGACATGGCGCATGTCCGGGGTCAGGGTGACGGCCTCGACCGTGCCCAGCGGGACGGCCTTGTTCTTGACCTGGGTCTGGCCGCTGGTCAGCCCGTCGGCGGTGTCGAAGGTGATCGTGATTTCCGGCCCGCGCCCCATGAAGCCGCGCCAGCCCAGATAGCCGGCGATGCCGATCGCCACGATGGGAACGAACCAGACGATCGAGAACCGAAACCGCCTCTCCGAGGCTTCCGGCGGAACGGAGGATCGTCCGCCGGTATGATCTTGAGGGTCGTCCGTCACGCCTGCCTTGGCTCCATCATCTCAGTTGCCGCCACGGCGTGGCCGTCGCGCGTACGCACCGCCGCGGACACCTGCCCGCCGTTCGAGGACGGCCGGTTCATTCCGGCCGCGTCCCACATCAATCGTGGGTCGAAACTCCATGCCGCGAACAGGGTCAGCACGACCACCGCGGCAAAGGACACCATCCCGGCGTTGGCCGTGACGTTGGCCAGCGAATTGAACCGCACCACCGCCACCAGGATCGACACCATGAACACGTCGATCATCGACCAGCGCCCGATGATGTCAACGACGTGAAACAGTCGCGTCCGCTGCACCAGCGCGAAGGACGATCCCCGCCAGGTCGCGATCAGCATCCAGCCCAGGCTGACGATCTTGAGCATCGGCACGACGATGCTGGCGAAGAAGACCAGCAGCGAAAGCGGCACCATCCCGTCCTGCCACAGCTCGATCGCGCCTTCGATGATGGTGTGCCCGCCCCCGCCGCCGATCTTGAAGAAGGTCATGACCGGAAAGAGATTGGCCGGAAAATAGCAGATCACCGCCGAAATCAGGAACGCCGTCGGCCGCGCCAGCGCCTGGGGCGCGCGGCGCCAGACGCGGTGGTCGCAGCGCGGACACACGCCCACGCACCGCAGGTTGCTGACCGGGGCGCTCAATTCGCCCACCAGGCCGCAGGCGGGGCATGCCACCAGATGGTCCACCGGCGGCATGGAAATCTCGTCTATCCGCACATGGCGGACCCGCACCCGTTCGCCGTTTTCCATCCGGGTGATGGAATCCACGCGCCGATGCTGCCAGATCAGTTCGGTATCCAGGGTCGAATCACTGGCGGCCATCGTCAGCATCAGCGCCGCGATCAGGTAGACCGCCGGCCCGACATCGACATGGGCCAGGTCCGTCAGCTTGGTATAGGCGACGAAGATGCCCAGGACATAGACCTCGACCATCGACCAGGGACGCAGCTTTTCGTACCAGATCAGCAGATGGGGCGCCCAGTCCGGCATCTGCCGGCGGCTGGCGGCATACAGGATCGCGAACATCATGCCGATGACGATAGCCGGCGCGACGATGGTGACGATGCCCACCAGCAACCCGGCCTCGCCCCAGCCCTCGTGCAGCAGTTCCATCGGCCCGGTCAGCAGGCTGACGGTCCGTTCGCGGCCATAGACGTCCAGCGTCATCAGCGACGACGCCAGCGCCGCCAGGTACAGCGCGCAGGAACTGATGCAGAATGCCAGGGGGGTCTGCAGAGGCGACGTGCGCCGCCGCCATTCCAACGTCTGCTGGCATCGGGCACAGGACGCCAGATGCCCCGGCTGCAGCGCCGGCATGCGCTGGAACAGACCGCATCCGGAGCATTCGACCAGGCCGTCGATGGTCCAGACATGGCGCAAAGCCGCCTTCCGACGGGGCCAGCCGGCCCCGCGGACCAGGCGGGAGGTCCGGGCAGAGATCGTCTCGCTCATCACCCCCCCACATATAATTCAATTTCGGGGGATAGATAGTCATTCAGCATATTGCAGCCATGCCACAGGTCGGATATAGCCCTCGTCGGCCAGCCGACATAGCTCAGGGGTAGAGCAACTGATTCGTAATCAGTAGGTCCTCGGTTCAATTCCGAGTGTCGGCACCATTTTCCCTTTTGATTTTATTGACATAATGCCCGCGGGCCGTCCTGCGCGCGGTTTGCCGCGCGCCTTCCGGACGGTTCGGGCACATGCGAGCCGTGGCGCGGTCTCCGGCCCCGTGGGCGATGTGAGGACGCGGCACCTTCTTCAATAAGGCGCCATCAGCCGGGTTCCAAAAATGGCGGATTTCTGCCGTCATTCCCGCACCGCCACGGCAGCGTCCCGGCGTGATCCACAAGACGGGGCAGCTGTTTCTCACCCCGCCACGTGCATGTGGTGCCGTGCCGCCTCGACGATATCCTCGACCCCCAGGCCGACATAATGCAGGACGTCGTCCGCCGACCGGCCGCTCTTGGGAATCCTTCCGACGACCAGCGGGTAGATCGGGGGGGCGCCCTCTATCGTGGCCGCGGTTTCCGCAAGCTCGCTGCCCAGGCCGCCGACATAATTGTCCTCCACGGCAATGATGCAGCCCTCATCTCCGGCCAGGGCCAGGATGGCCGGCACGTCCGCCGGCAACGAATAGGCGTCCACGACCGCCGCGCTGACGCCGTCCTCCTCCAACATCTGAGCGGCCTTCAGGCAGCTATGCACCAGATATCCCCACGCCACGAACACGAGCGGACGACCGGCACTCCCCTGCAGCGCAGGCCGCACGACTTTATGCGAACGAAGGGGAAAATTCTCACCTTCCGGGTAGAGGACGGGCAGGTCCGACCGGACCGCGCGCAAATAGCAGGCGCCGGAGGTTTCGGCCATGGCAAGGACCAGGCCATAGGCGCTGACCGCGTCGCTTGGTGTCAGGATCGTCATCGCCGGGTTGCCGTGGCTGTCACGCACATGCGCGAAGGTACGCATGAAGGCGACGTCCGCCAGCCCCATCTGGCTGGGACCGTCCGAGGCCAGCGTCACGCCCACATGGGTCCCGACCAGTTTCAGGTTCGCGCCACCGATGATCGCCATTTCGATCTGGTCGAAGGCACGTTCCAGAAAGCGGCCGAACGTGCTGACGAACGGGATCTTTCCGCCGCTGGCCAGCCCCGCCGCCGCCGATACCATGTTCTGTTCGGCAATCCGCGCCTCGAAATAGCGATCGGGAAAGGCCTGGGCGAAATCCTCGGCATAGGTCGAATTCTTGACGTCCGCATCCAGTGCCACGACCTGTGGATTGGCGGCCCCCAGCATCTTGAGGGCCGTGCCGAAGGCGCGGCGGGGCGACATCATTTTCTTGTCGCGCAGGGCCGAGGCAATCTTCGCATTCCCCTGCGCGACCGCACCGAGGGACGCGGGTGTCGAGACATCCACCTGCGCGGGCGGAACTTCGAGCGGGGGCGTGATGCGAAGCAATTGCGCGATATCTTCCGCAGGGGCACCGTCTACGCCAAATTCCCGCCCAAGCCTGTCGAGAGCCGCCAGAACAGCCTCAAGCTGTTCCTGTTTCACAGGCGTCCCGTGATGGCCCATCCCAGCCAAGTCGGGCACTCCCCAGCCCTTCACCGTGCGGGCGACGACGCAAAGCGGCTTGCCCTTCGCCAGGGCCGTCCGGTTGCGCAGAACGTCGTCGATCTTCGCCGGGTCGTGTCCGTCGATCTCAAGCGCGATCCAGCCGAATGCCTGGGCCTTGTGCTGTAAATGCACCCAATCCTGCGCGGGCGAGACATAATCGCTTTGCGCCAGGGTGTTGCAGTTGAAGATGGCGACGACGTTGGTCAGTTCATGGTCCGCGATGAAATCCATCGCCTCCCAGATCTGTCCTTCACGCGATTCTCCGTCCCCGATAATGCAGTAGATGGTCTTGTCGATCCCATCCAGACGCGCGGCGGCAGCCAGCCCGGCCGCGACCGACAACCCCTGCCCCAGGGACCCCGTGGCCGCGTCGAAGAAAGGAAACCCCAGCTCGGGGTTGGGATGTCCGTCAACCGGGCTGTCAATGTCACGCAGCGCCATCAGGTCGTCCTGCGTCATCGGGCGGGCCTGCCCATGTGGGGTGATGGTCACGCCAAGGTCGGCACATGCCGCATAGAGGATCGGCACCGCATGCCCTTCCGACAACACCAGACGATCCGATCCCGCAGCCCGCGGATCCGCCGGATCCCATCTCATCACGCGATACAGCAGTTCCGTCACCAGATGGGTCAGCGACAATGCCGTCGTAGGGTGTCCGGCCTTGGCGGCGGTGGTGGCGCGAACGGCCAGTTTTCCCAACGCGATGGCCTTGGCCTGCACGGCCTGCTCGACTGTCAGCATCTTGTGCCTCCTGTGTGCTTTGCGTCCTCTGTCGGGCGGCAACGGAACGACAAGCATGCCCTGCGCGCCCCCATTGTCGTGTCGTGAGCATTCGGCAGAAAGACGGGGTCCCCGGGGGCTGCGCCGACGCTGGATGTCAAGCTTTGCCGTGGCTGGCGGCCCGCCCTTTCGTCCGGCCTCTGCCGCCTTTACGGCTGGCCTCCGAAGCCTTCATGAGCCGAAGCCTTCAAGGGGTTGTACGCGGCATTCCTTATGCCCGGGTTCGGACGCTTTTTTCGTATTATTGACGAAATTTTCCGGGATTATGTGCCCGCCCCCTCCGCCGCGGCTGTCGGGGGAGCCTTCGCGCGCGAAGCGTGCCTGCTGGATACAGATACGATCAACATGATCGATCCTCCCGTATATCCTCATATATCCTCATATTATTGTTGTAATATCATCGTTTTTCCTCATTCCCTTCCGGGTGTCCCACGAGGAAGCAGCCCGGCGGATGCAGCCGGGACGAACTCAACGGCGCGGTGCCCCAACCGGTTCCCCGCACCATCCTGCTTTTGCCAAATCCTTGGAACGGTATGGAGAAACCCCTCCTGTCCTGCCGCGTAGACAGCACGCCTCGGCGCGACATAGCGGTCGGGGATGAACGGCATGCACGTCATCGGCCGCCCCCACGCAAGGCATGAAAACCGGCCGGACGCATCTTCACCACGATGGAGAGGCCGCATGACAGAGAACAGCGACGAGAGCTTCGCCGGGCAGCAACAGCAGCCACCGGGCCGCACCGACGCCATGCGGCCGAAGCCCGGCCACAGCGAAACCTCCTACCACGGTTCGGGACGGCTGGCGGGTAAGCGCGCCCTGATTACCGGCGCGGATTCCGGAATCGGCCGGGCCGTGGCGATCGCCTTCGCGCGCGAAGGTGCCGATATCGCCATTGCCTATTATAACGAGCACGATGACGCGCGCGAGACCGCGTCATGGGTGGAAAAGGCCGGTCGCAAGGCCATCCTTCTGCCCGGCGACGTGGCGGACAAGCAGCAGTGCATCATGCTCGTCCAGCGCACGGTCGACGCCTTCGGGGGCATCGACATCCTGGTGAACAATGCCGCGCATCAGAAAAGCATCGAAAAGCTGGAAGATATCGACGAGGCCGAGTGGGACTCGACGTTCCGCACCAACATCTACAGCATGTTCTTTCTCTGCCAGGCGGCGGTGCCGCACATGAAGCCTGGCGCCGCGATCGTCAACACCACCTCGATCAATGCGACGTCACCGTCTCCGCACCTGCTGGCCTATGCCGCGACCAAGGGCGCCATCGCGAACTTCACGGCCGGTCTGGGGCAGCTTCTGGCGCCGCAGGGCATACGGGTCAACGCCGTCGCACCTGGGCCGATCTGGACGCCGCTGATCCCCTCGACCATGCCGCCCGAGGCCGTGCGGACATTCGGGCAGAACACGCCGATGGGCCGCGCCGGACAACCGGCCGAGGTCGCGCCGGCCTACGTCCTGCTGGCGTCGGACGAGGGAAGCTACATGACCTCCGCCATCGTCCCCGTCACCGGGGGGCGGCCGATGTTGTGACCGTGGGAAACGCCGTCCGGGCGGCCCGCCGCCCCGGCAAGGAGATGATCCATGAAAGCACTGGTATGGCACGGCAAGAGCGACATCCGCTGCGAAAGCGTCCGGGACCCCATTCTTGAAAACAGCCGGGATGCGATCATACGGGTGACCGCCTGCGCAATATGTGGGTCGGACCTGCATATTTTCGACGGAATGATACCGGAGATGCACCGGGGCGACGTCCTTGGCCATGAAACCATGGGCGAGGTGATGGAGGTCGGAAAAAACGCCGGGGATCTCAAGGTCGGGGACCGCGTGGTGGTCCCCTTCACCATCGCGTGCGGGGAATGTTTCTTTTGCATGAAGGGCTTTTACTCGGGCTGCGAACGGACCAATCCGGACCATGCCAAGGCCGAGCAGCTTTGGGGCCATTCGCCGGCCGGCCTGTTCGGCTATTCCCACCTTCTGGGCGGCTATGCGGGCGGACAGGCGGAATATTTGCGCGTTCCCTACGCCGATGTCGGACCGATCAAGGTGCCGGACCAGTTGACGGACGAACAGGCGCTGTTTCTGTCGGATATCTTTCCCACGGGCTACATGGCTGCGGAATTCTGCAATATCCAGCCCGGACAGACGATTGCCATCTGGGGCTGCGGCCCCGTGGGACAAATGGCAATCCGCAGCGCCTTTCTTCTGGGCGCCGAACGGGTTCTCGCTGTCGATACCATCCCCGAACGGCTCGCCCTGGCCCGCGACGCCGGTGCTCAGACGATCGATTTCAAGACCGAAAACGTCTACGAGCGCATCCAGGACCTGACAGGTGGCCGTGGCGCCGATGCATGCATCGATGCCGTTGGCACCGAGCCCGACACCTGGAGCGGCATCGACGCGGTGGTGGACCGCATCAAGACGGCGACCTTCCTGGGAACCGACCGCCCCCATGTGCTGCGACAGGCCATCATGTGCTGCAGGAATTTCGGAACTGTTTCCATCGTCGGCGTCTATGGCGGTCTTCTCGACAAAATTCCGATGGGGTCGGCAATCAACCGGGGCCTGACGTTCCGCATGGGCCAGACACCCGTACAGCACTACCTGCCGATGCTGATGGACAGGATCGTCAAGGGCGACATCGACCCGTCCTTCGTCATCACGCATCGGGCCACGCTGGAAGACGGACCCGAACTTTACAAGACGTTCCGCGACAAACGCGATGGATGCATCAAGGTCGTCATGAAGCCTTGATGACACAGGGGCAGTAGAGACCCCGAATGAGTCGGGCGGGTGTCCCCGCTCGGCTCGAATCCGGACCATCGCCCGAAGGGTCTGCGGGTCTCAATTCAACGGGTTTCCAGGGTCCTGCGGCATCGGCGGCGGCTGGCCCGGCGGCGGGGGCGGAGCCGGCTGTTCCGGCGGGTAGGGTGACGGCGGATCGGATACATCGTCGATCTGACAGGCATGGGCTGTATTCTTCATATTCGGCTCGATCCCTGTTGTGGGTAACATAATATTTTCATACCCGAAGGGAGTCGCCGGTCTGGCGACTCCCTTCGACGTCAGGGGCAGCGTGGGGTCATGCCGTCTGGCGCTGGGCCTTCGGATTGCTCTCACGGCCGGCGATTTCCGAGAGCAGAGCGTCGGTCCGCTTTTCTTCTTCAAGCGTTTCCCCCAGCAATTTCTCGGCATCCGCCAGTCCGAGATTGGCGGCCCACGCCTTCAGCGTGCCGTACCGGGAAATCTCGTAGTGTTCGATGGCTTGGGCGCCCCCGATCAGGACCGCGTCCGCCGCTCCGGTCGACCCGAAGTCTTCGAGATCTTCTTCCATTTCGGCCAGAATGCCCTGCGTCGCCTCGCAGGTCTTGCCGCGGGCCGCCTTGCCGATGATTCCGAACACCTCGTTCAATCGCTCGACGTGATGGGCGGTCTCGGTTGCGTGGGTTTCGAACGCCTCCTTGAGTTCGGGATCATGAGCGGCGCGCACCGACTTCCTGAGCGCCTTCAAGATCTGCTTTTCGGCAAAATAAATGTCCTTCAGCGTCTCGTAAAACGCATCGGACAGAGTCTTTTCCTGGGTCGCCATGATGAATTCCTTTCCATTTACGGCCACGCAAGGGGCCGGCAGACATCATTCCGACGGGGTTCGGGCCGACGGAGGCGGATGCGGAAATCATATCCGCTGGAGCACCGACCTGCCTATCGTCCCGAAAGACCGCCTTTACGTCTGCGATTTTTTCTTGAGAAAGCGACGTTGTATCGGCGGGATGCCGGCCGATGCACTCCGGCCTTGCAACATCATCCGCCAGGGATGCCTCCCGCGCAGCCGTCACATGCAGGCGTCCGCCCGTATCCGCGATATCCCGACGATCATGCGTGAGGTGTCGCGTAGCGCCAACGCTGATACGGCCCCCAGTCGGGAACCCCATTCAAACTACGCGTGTCTTCATGAATGGTTTCTGCTCACCGCGAGTTTCTCTCGCGACAGCCCGGCGAGGTCGAAGCGCGGATGATTTTTTCCCGAATCCGGCCGACACCGGCTTCCCTTATCGGGAAAGCGGGCATTCTGCAGCGAACTTCGCGGAACGCGGCACGTTCCAGAAATCTTCACAGAAGGATCACATCATGCCAATTCTGCTCTGGCTCCTTGGCATTCCCATTCCGATCATCATTCTCATTCTTCTACTCTATCATTGAGAGAATCCGCCATGCCCATATTGAGGGATGATGTGGCTGTCGTATCACCGCGTGCGGGGATATCGTGGGCAGCCGTTCTTGGTGGCGCCATCGTCGCGACGGCGGTGGCCATCATGTTGATGTCGCTTGGCTCGGGTCTTGGCCTCGCGTGGGTTTCGCCTGTTTCGGGGAATAACCCGTCGGGTATGACGTTTACCGTGATGACCGCGATCTGGCTGATCGTGGTCCAATGGGTTTCCTCGTTCTTCGGGGGATACCTTGCCGGCCGGCTGCGCCCGGCCGCAGGTGACGTTCATCGCCATGAAGTCATGTTCCGCGATACGGCGGCCGGTTTCGTCGCCTGGGCGGTCGCGGTCGTTCTTGTGGTGGGGCTGGCAGGTTCAACCGCGTGGTCGGCGGCCGGCGGCGTAGGGAAAACCGCCGCTGCAACGGTCGCCGGGCTGGGCGCGGGCGCCCTCAGCCAATCCGCGTCGAATCCCAGCGACTATATGCTTGATACCCTGTTCCGTACCACCCAGCCGGATACATCGTCCTCCAGCCAGGACGTGAAAACCGAAGCGGGGCGGATCCTGGCCACGGCCGCCACGGGCGAAATCACGCCGGCGGACCATGATTACCTGGCCCAGCTGATCGCCACCCGAACAGGCATTTCGGCCGAGGACGCCGGAAAACGGGTCGATCAGGCGGTCGCCACCGAAAGGGAGGCCATCGCGAAAGCCAAGCACATTGCCGACGTCGCCCGTAAAGCCGTCTCGTCATTCGCGCTCTACACGTTCTTTTCAATGCTGGTCGGCGCATTCATAGCCTGCGTGTCCGGTGCGATCGGCGGTCGGCGGAGAGACGCTTTCTAAAACCGGGACACCCCGGCAACCGGCGGCACAGTTCCCGGTCGCCTCTTTCTTCCTTGGCCGACTGTCGAAACGGGACGGGTCGGGCGAGGGAACCGGAAATGGCATTGCATGACCGTGTGAAGACCGCGCTGGACGAGACGCGCACCCTGATCCTGGGGGCGCAGATCCTGCTCGGCTTTCAATACCAGCTTGCCTTTCAGGATCGGTTCGACACGCTGCCCCGGCACGCACGCGTCATGGCGACCGGGGCACTGGGCCTGATGCTGCTGACAACAGGCCTGCTGATCGCGCCATCCGCCTACCACCGCATCGCCGGGCAGGGCCGCAGCGCCGGGCGCATTCAACTGCTGACCGGTCGCCTGGCGGCCGCTGCATTGTTGCCGTTCGCTGCCGCCTTCGGCCTCGACGTGGCGATCGCAGCCGAACATATGCTGGGTGGCGACATCCGCGCAGGCGAGGCGGCCGGCGCGGGCATAACCGCGCTGGCCCTGGCCGGCTGGTATGGAGCGGGCATGGTGATGAAGCAGCAGACCGCCGCCGCGCACCGCACGGCGCGCGCACGGCAGGACCGGCGCGAGGTCGCGCCGCTGCATGCGCGGGTCGAACAGATGCTGACCGAGGCCCGGGTGATCCTGCCGGGCGCGCAGGCGCTGCTGGGGTTCCAACTCGCGATTGTCCTGACCGCCGCGTTCGAGAAACTGCCCGTCCTGTCGCGCCTGATGCACGGCGGCGCCCTGTTCTGCGTCGCGTTGGCCGTCATCCTGCTCGTCATGCCCGCCGCGTTGCACCGCATCGTCTGGGCGGGCCAGGACAGCGAACGGTTTGTGCACCTTGGCGGCAACATCACGGCGACGGCACTGGTGCCGCTGGCCCTCGGCCTGACCGGGGACAGCTACGTGGTGGCTGCCCGCATCGTCGGGTCAGGTACTGCGGGAACGCTCGTGGCCACCGCCGTAGCCGCAATCCTGTTCGGCCTGTGGTTTGCCTGGCCGATGGTCGCGCACCTGACGCATCCCCTGCGGGGGAACTCGTGGGGGCACCGTTGAGTCCATCCCGGTCGGATCGGCTGGGCTTCTTCCTCATTGAACGCCCTGACGGGAATGAGGAACATCATAAAAATCACAATAATATTAATGTATTTTCCAGGAGAACGATCATGATCGATCGTATCTGCATTCCGCATATCCATGCCTCCGCCATGGCTCCCGCCGACAGCCGCGGGGGTGGCGGCAAGGAACATAATCCGGGCAATTTCGCCAACAATCCGGAAAAAGCATCCGAAGCGGGCCACAAGAGTGGACAACACCGCTCGGGGCATGCTGCGGAGGAACCCGCGAAGGCCTCGGAATCCGGCCATACAGGCGGCCAGCATCGTTCGGGGAATTTCGCCGACGATCCAGAACGCGCGGCGGAGGCCGGGCGAAAGGGCGGGCAGCACAGCCACGACAAGAAGTGACCTTCAGCACAGGCGGGCCCTCGGCGGGCCCGCCTTCCGCACCTTCGCGGCAGTAAGGAGCGGTCCGCTTACTTGCCTTGTTGTGGCAAGGCGAAAGCAACGATTTCATCGCCGTTCCGGGTCTTGAGCCCCCCGTGTCCGCCCACCGCAAGCACCACGTACTGGCGCCCGTCCTGGCCCATATAGGTCATCGGCGTCGCATTCCCGCCCGCATCGAGTGCGGTTTCATACAGGATATGGCCATTCCGGCCGTCCAGGACGCGGAACGCCTGGTCGGCGGTGGCCCCCATGAACACCAGTCCGGTCGGCGTCGTCAGCGTGCCGCCCATGCTGAAGATGCCCGTCGGCAGCCCCACGGGCATGCGCAGGGTATTGGTGGGGCCGACATTCCGGGTCGTACCCAATGCGCGTTCCCAGATCACCCGATGGTGCACAAGGTCGATGGCCTGTGTCCGGCCCCAGGGCGGCGCCAGGCATGGGGCGCCGAGGAAGCCCAGCCAGGGCTTGATGACGGCGGCATAAGGCAGGCCATGCTGCGGATTATTCGCGAAAGGCGGCTCGGGATAAGGCTGGTTCCAGCCGTCCCACGGCTTGAACAGACCTTCCTTCAGCGCCTTTTCGCGCGGGACAAGCTGCATGGTGAACGGGATGTAGGTCGTATTGACGTACAGCACGCCGCGTGTGGGGTCGATCGTCGCGCCATACCAGTCGTCCACGCCATCGAACGCCGGAAAGCCGATGGTGCCCTGCAGGCTGGGGGGCGTGAACAGGCCCTGGAAATTCATTCTTTTGAAGGCGATGCGACAGGCCATCTGGTCGAAGGGCGTGATCCCCCACAGATCGTCCGTCGACGGGTCGGGCCGGCGCAGATTCGGCATATCGGGTGAATAAGGCTGCGTGAGGGAGTACCGTTCGTTCGCAATGGTGCCCCCCGGCACCGGCCGTTCCTCCACACGGTAGAATGGCTTGCCGGTGCGACGGTTCAGCACGAAAAGCTCGCCCTGTTTGGTGGTCTGGACCAGCGCGGGCGTCATCCGGCCGCTGCCGTCCGGCAGATCGACCAGCGAGGGGCCGACGGGCAGGTCGAAATCCCACAGATCGTGATGGACGCTCTGGAAATGCCAGCGTTCCTCGCCCGTCGTGATGTCGAGCGCGACCAGCGACGTGTCGTACCGTTCGTCGAAGGCGCGGCGCTTGACGCCGTAATAATCGGGCGTGGCGATGCCAAGCGGCACGTACACCATGTTCAGGCCCGGATCGGCGGTATAGACGCCCCAGCCATTGGGGGTGCCGCGCGTGAAGATTTCACCGGGATTCAAAGGGCGGTTGGCCGGCGTGTGCCCCATATCCCAGCCCCAGGCCAGTTGACCGGTGGTGGCATCGAAGCCCCGGATAACGCCTGAGGGTTCGTCGACGGTCTGATTGTCGTAAACCCAGCCGCTGAGCATGATGCGATTATTCATCACCATGGGTGGAGACGTGATGAAATGAAATCCCGCCGGGATGGTGCCCATGCCCTGCCGCAGATCGACGATGCCGTCGGTGCCGAAGGCGGGACATAGGCGTCCGGTATCGGCATCAAGCGCGAACAAGGTCGGCGGCGATCCGGAATCCGTCGAAATGATGCGATGCGGGCACAGCAATCCCGCAGGCGCCTCGAAATAGGAAACCCCACGGCAGGCCTGATAGATATTCTGCCCATAATTTCCATGGGGGCTGTAGCGCCACACCTGTTTTCCGGTGGTGGCATCCAGCGCCACGACATCGCGATGCGGCGTGCAGAAGACCAGATTGTCGCCGACCTTCAGCGGCGTGGCCTCGAAACTGAATTCGCGGCCACGTGCATTCTCGCCTGGGCGCGGCAGATCGCCGGTGTGAAAAATCCATGCGGGTTTGAGATTGTGTGCATTTTTCGCCGTGATCTGCGTCGCAACGCCGAACCGGTCACCCGCCGAGGTGCCGCCCATATATCGCCATTCATTGTTCGCCAGGGATTCAGCATTGGTCAGCGCACCGCCCACGCGATCCGCCGGAAAGGGATTATGCTGAATGGTGCGCGATGCCGTAATGGCCCATCCGCAGGCGAACATGCACGCGAACAGCGCGGCGCAACCGCCCATGCCGCCGAGTACCGCCCTGTTGACGCGGATACGGCCGCTCGGGTCGTTCATGCGTCCCCCGACCCACGGGCCGAACACCCACAGACCGATGCCCGAAGGCAGCGCCAGCGGCGGAAGCAGGCGCCATCCATCCAGGCCCACGCGGGACAGGGCCCAGATCAGGGTATAGGCCAGCATGGCGGCATAGACCCACAGCCCCGCGCGCCGCCCCAGGGCAATCAGAATGCCGCTGGCGACCATCAATGCCCCTGCAACGGCGTAGTAACTGCTGTCACCCAGCGCGATCAGCCAGACGCCCGGGGCCGCGAGGGCCACGCCCAGGAGGATCAGCGCAACCCCCGTGAGGTAGATGAGGGCAGGTGTGGATCGCGATGGGAACAAGACGGCTTCTCCTCGCTTCGTCATTCAGGCGCAGCATGATCCGATGGCCGGAGCGGCACGCGCCGCCGGCGGCAAGAGCAGGCCCTGCAGGCGTCCTGCTTGTCTTCGTTCAATGGAATGGTCGCCCTGTCGGGCAGGTTTCCTCTGCGTTTCGCGGGAAACCTGCCGGGGCGAATACGCGGGGCCGTTTACTGGGCCAGGTACCCGCCGTCCACGGGCAGGACAGCGCCGGTGATGAACGAGGCTTCGTCGGACGCCAGGAACAGGATCGCGCTGGCGACTTCCTCCGGTTTGCCCATCCGGCCCAAGGGGTGCATCGAAATGACTTTCTCGATGCCTTCCTTGCCCAGCTTGGCCACGGCGGGCGTATCGATCGTTCCGGGGGCCACGGCGTTGACGCGCACGCCCTTGTCGGCCAGATCGATGGCAAGATGCTTCGTCAGCCCGGACGCCACGAATTTCGCCGGCCCATACACGGCCTGGCCTTTCTGCCCCGCGAACGCGGAAATGGACGACAGGCAGACAATCGCCCCCTTCCCGGTCTTCACCATCTCGGCCGCCGCGTATTTGCAGCTCAGGAACATGCCCCGCCCGTCGACAGCCATCGTGTGGTCCCACAGGTCCACGGTGGCCGACGCCAGATCCGCCTCCGGGATGACCCCGGCGTTGGCGATCAGGATGTCGATCCCGCCGAAATGGCGCACGGCTTCGCCCATCAGGAACCGCACGTCGGCCTCGCTGGAGACGTCGCCGGGCACGCCCACAACCTCGGCGCCGACGGCCTGGATATCCTTGACGACCGCCTCCAGCTTTTCCCGATCGAGGTCCGCCAGGACCAGCCGCGCGCCCTCGATCGCAAAACGTTCGGCCGTGGCGCGGCCCATGCCGCTGGCCGCACCGGTGACCACGGCAACCTTGTCGTGGATGCGACCGGATGGCGGATTGCTGGGGCGTGCGTCGTGCGTGGGCATCTTCGTCTCCTGCGATCTGCTGTGGATCCACTCCAAACGAGCGGAAAGCAGTCAGGTTGAACCGTTTTTTCCGATAGCTGCCATCTGCTGCGCCTATGCCTTGCCGGCTTCCGCCTTGTCCCGCGCACCGTCATGCTGCGGCAGGGTCAGCGGTTCGGGCAGATCCTCGGGTTCCTTCCTGGGTGACGGAGGAACTTCGGCGTCGGGATCCGGCTGGGCCTCGGGCGGCGAACTGACACCCGGGGCCGGACGGCGCTTTTCGTCGTCGCCCGATGGCCAGGCGGCCGTTTGCGGTTCGTGCCTCATGGTCATTCCCTCCGTCGTGAACCTCTGAAGGGAAACGAGCCGCCGTCCATGGGGTTGCTGCCGGGCCGCGATGCAGTGCGGCGGCTATTCCTTCCTCGCCGGCAGCAGGGACGCCATGATCTGCCTGGCGGTGTTTTTCAGAACGCTGCCCCGCTCGGGTTCCTCCGGCAGCATGGACAGGAAGGCCTTCGCCTGTTGCAGCGTGATATGCGGCGGCAGAGGGGGCACGTTGGGGTCGGTGCGCGCTTCCAGAATCACCGGCCGGTCGGCGGACAGGGCCGCGTCCCAGGCGGCGCCGACCTGTGCAGGGTCATCGACGCAGATCCCCCGCAGGCCGACCAGTTCCGCGTATTTATGGTAGGGAAAGTCCGGAATGCTCTGGGTTGCCTCCGTCTTGCCCGCGCCGCCCTGTATACGTTCCTCCCACGTGACCTGATTGAGATCCTGGTTGTTCAGCACAAGCACGATCAGGCGCGGATTTTCCCAATGTTTCCAGTATTTGGAAATGGTGATCATCTCGTTCAGGCCGTTCATCTGCATCGCCCCGTCGCCCATGCAGGCAATCACCGTCCGGGCGGGATAGGCCATCTTTGCGGCCACCGCGTAGGGCGTGCCCGCGCCCATGGACGCAAGCCCGCCGGACAGCGACCCCTTCATGCCCCGGCGCACCTTCAGGTCGCGCGCGTACCAGTTGGCGACCGAGCCTGAATCGCAGGTAACGATCGCATTCTCCGGCAGGCGGGAAGACAGTTCCCAGAACACGCGCTGCGGATTGAGCGGCCGAGCCGCCTGCAGGGCCCGTCCTTCAAGCGTCTTCCACCATGACGCGACATTCTTTTCGATTTTCATGCGCCACGATCTGTCGTCCTTATGGGTCAGCAACGGCAGCAGCGCGCGCAGGGTTGCCGTGGAATCCCCGACCAGATTGACCTCCATCGGATAGCGCAGCGACAGGTTGGCGCCGTTGATGTCGATCTGCACGCCGCGCGCATCCCCCGGTGCGGGCAGGAATTCGCTATAGGGAAAACACGAGCCCACCATCAGCAGCGTGTCGCACTGCTTCATCATGTCCCACGACGGTTCGGTGCCCAGCAGCCCGATCGAACCGGTGACGAAGGGCAGGTCGTCGGGCACGGCGGCCTTGCCCAGCAGCGCCTTGGCGATGCCGGCGCCCAGCCGGTCGGCCACGGCCAGAAGCTCGTCCGTCGCGTTCAGCGCGCCGGCGCCGGCCAGGATGGCGACCCGCTTGCCCGCATTCAGCACGGCGGCGGCCCGCCGCAGCCCGTCGCCGGGCGGCACCTTGCTTTCATCGGGGTAGCCGATGCCGGTATGGGTGTGGCCGTGCGCCATCGGGGGTTCGGTATAGGGCAGTTCCTGCAGGTCGTTCGGAATGATCACGCAGGTAGGCGCACGCCGGGCCGCCGCAATCCGGACCGCCCGGTCGATCAGATGCCGGATTTGGGAGGGCACCGAGGCCGTGGCGACGAATTCGGAGGCGACGTCCTTGAACAGCGATTGCAGGTCGACTTCCTGCTGATACTGGGCGCCGATGGCCGAACGCGCCTGTTGCCCGACAATGGCGACGACCCCCACATGGTCCAGCTTCGCGTCATACAGGCCATTCAGCAGATGGATCGCGCCCGGCCCCGACGTGGCATAGCATAATCCGACCTCGCCGGTGAATTTGGCGTGGGCGCTGGCCATGAACGCCGCCATTTCCTCATGGCGCACCTGAACATATTCGGTCCCCTTTTCCAGCGCCTTCTGAAGGGCGACGTCCAGGCCGCCCACACCGTCGCCCGGATAGCCGTAGACGCGCCGCAGACCCCATTCCCCCAGACGATGCCAGACGAATTCGCTGACGTTCATGCTCGATCCCCCATTCCGAAATTCAGCGTGATCCCTATACGAATGGGGGCCGCCAGACGTTCCCGGACGCAGGCCGTTTCGACGACGCGCGATTGTGACGTCGATTCAGATGACAGCAGCAGCCACGGCCCTTTAAAATCGCGGCAGCTTTCCGGACGGAGGCATCATGCTCATCACCATCAACGGACGGGGCATGGAGGTCGCGCTGGATCCGCGCACCTCACTGCTGGATCTGCTGCGCGAGCACCTCGAACTCCACGGCACCAAGAAGGGCTGCGACCAGGGCGCCTGCGGCGCCTGCACCGTGCTGGCGGATGGCGAGCGCATCCTGTCCTGCATGGCGCTGGCCGTGCAGTACGAGGGCCGATCCATCAGCACGGTGGAAGGGCTGGCCCGCGACGGCACGCTCCATCCGCTGCAACAGGCCTTCATCGACCATGACGGTTTCCAGTGCGGCTATTGCACGCCGGGGCAGATCTGTTCGGCGATCGGGATGGCGGCCGAAATCGCACGCGGGGTGCCCAGCGCCGTCACACCCGACCTTGCCGCCATAACCATCCTGCCCACCCGCGACGAACTGCGCGAGCGGATGAGCGGTAACCTGTGCCGCTGCGGCGCGCATAACGGCATCATCGACGCGATCACCGAAATCTGCACGACGGAGGCGGCGGCATGACTCCCTTCAGCTACGCCCGCGCGGGCGATACCACCGCCGCGACCCATCTGGGGGTCGCCGCAGGGGCCAAATATCTTGGTGGCGGCACCAACCTTGTCGACCTGATGCGCGAGACGATCGAACGGCCCGACACGCTGGTCGACGTGACGGGTCTTTCCCGCACGATCGAAGAACGCGGCGACGGCAGCCTGATGATCGGGGCGGCGGTCCGCAACACCGCCGTGGCCGAGCATCGCGCGGTCCGGGAACGCTATCCCGTGCTGGCCCGCGCGATTCTTGCAGGCGCCAGCGGGCAGATCCGCAACATGGCGACCGTCGGCGGCAATATCCTCCAGCGGACGCGCTGCCTCTATTTCTACGACGACGCCGCGCGGTGCAACAAGCGGACGCCGGGGGCGGGCTGCGATGCCATCGACGGGTTCAACCGCGCCCATGCCATCCTGGGCGCCTCCCCCACCTGTGTCGCGACGCATCCTTCCGATATGTGCGTGGCCCTCGCCGCTCTGGGCGCGGTCGTCCACCTTGAAAACGCAACCGGCGCACGCACCATGCCGCTGGTCGATCTGCACCGCCTGCCCGCCGGACGGCCCGAGGTCGAGACGCTGCTGGAGCCGGGCGAACTGATTACCGCGATCGAACTGCCGCAGCTGCCCTGCGCGGTGCGCTCGACCTATCGCAAGGTGCGTGATCGGGCCAGCTACAGTTTCGCGCTGGTGTCGGTTGCCGCAGTACTCGACCGGTCCGACGACGGGATGGTCCGCGACGTGCGGCTGGCGCTGGGCGGCGTCGCGCACAAGCCGTGGCGGGCCTTCACCGCCGAGGCCGCGTTGCGCGGCAGGCCGACGAATGAAGCCTGCTTCCGGGCCGCGGCGGAGGCCGAACTCGCGGACGCCGCCCCCCTGCGCGACAACGGCTTCAAGATCGAACTTACCAGACGGACCATTGTCGCCGTGCTGAACGAGCTGGCGGGAGAGGCGGCATGACCACGATCCGGGACGCCGCCCAGAAAATCATGCAGACCGCCATCGGCCTCGCGCCGGAACGCTGGCTGCCCGGCGGCACGCCCGACCCGCTGATCGGCCGGCACGGCGCGATCGGCAGTTCCGTGCCGCGCGTCGACGGCCCGCGCAAGGTGAAGGGCGAGGCGCCCTTTGCCGCCGAGGTTCCGGCGAGGAACATGACCTATGCGGCGCTGGTCTATTCGACGATCGCGCGCGGCCACATCGCGACCCTCGAGACGGACGCGGCGCAGGCGGCGCCCGGCGTCGTGCTGGTCATGACCTACCGCAACGCGCCGCGCATGGCGCCGCCCGCCGTCTTCATGTCCGATCCGCGCGCGGCGGGCGCGAGCAGCCTGCCGGTCATGCAGGACGACGCCATCCACTGGAATGGCGAGCCGATCGCAGTGATCCTGGCCGAAACCCAGGAACAGGCGGACCATGCCGCCACGCTGGTGCGCGTCACGTACACCGAGGAGGCGGCCAGCACGTCGTTCGAATACGCCGCCGCCCACGCGCATCGTCCCGACAATGTGCTGGGCGAACCCGCGGTGATCGAAATCGGGAACGCCGAGGCGGCATTGGCCGAAGCGGCGCACAAGATCGACCGGACCTACCATACCCCGCGCTACAGCCATGCCGCGATCGAACCCCACGCCGCCACCGTGTGGTGGGAGGCGGACGGGCAACTGATCGTCCATGACGCGACACAGATGCTCAACGGCACGCGCTGGACCCTCGCCGGCATCTTCGGGCTGAAGGAAGAGCAGATCCGCATCCTCTCCCCGTTCGTGGGGGGCGGGTTCGGCGGCAAGGCGCTGTGGAATCACCAGATCCTGGCCATTGCCGCATCCCGGCTTTCGGGCCGGCCGGTACGGGTCGCCCTGTCGCGCGAAGGCGTGTTTCGTGTCTCCGGCGGCCGCACCACGACGCGGCAGCGCGTGGCGCTGGGCGCCCGGGCCGACGGCACGCTCTCGGCGCTGATCCACACCGGCATCGCCGCGATGACGGCCTATAACAACTGCCCCGAACAGTTCAGCTTCCCTGCCCGGCATCTCTACGCCGCCGGCAGCTTCAAACTGGAGCAGAAGGTGGCGGACATCGACATGGTCGCCAACACCTTCATGCGCGCACCGGGCGAATCCGTCGGCACGTTCGCGCTGGAATCCGCGATCGACGAGCTGGCCGACGACATGGGGCTGGACCCGATCGAACTGCGGCGCCGCATCGAACCCGCGAAAGACCCGACATCCGATCACCCCTTTTCCTCGCGTCATCTGCTCGACGCCTATGCGCGGGGTGCCGAGCGGTTCGGCTGGTCGGCGCGCAGCCCCACGCCCCGCGCGCGCCGCGAGGGCGAATGGCTGATCGGCATGGGCGTCGCCACCGCGACCTACCCCTATTACCGCATGCCCGGCGGCACCGCACGGATCACGCTGACGCGCGCCGGTCACGCTTGTGTGGCGATGGCGAGTCACGAGATGGGCATGGGTACCGCCACCGTGCAGGTACAGGCCACGGCCGACCGGCTCGGCCTGCCCCTCACGCACGTCACCTTCGCTTATGGCGATACGGCGCTGCCGCCGGGCACCATCGCGGGCGGCTCGTCACAGACGGCGTCCATCGCCGCCGCCGTGACCGCCGCCGGCGAGAAGCTGGTTTCCGCACTGCTGAAGCTGGTCGGCAATGCCTCGCCGCTGGCCGGCCTGAAAGCGGGCGACATCGTGGCCCGCGACGGCGGCCTGGGCCACAGGGCCCTCGCCGACCGGTTCGAAAGCTATGTGTCCATCCTGTCGCGCGCAAACCGCGACCAGGTTTCGGCCGAGGCCGAAGCGCCGATGCCCCTCGAGGTCCAGAAATACGCGATGCATTCCTACGGCGCGCAGTTCTGCGAGGTCCGGGTCAACGCGGTAACGGGCGAAACGCGGGTAAGCCGCTTCCTCGGCGCGTTCGATACCGGCCGCATCGTCAACCCCCGCACCGCCGCCAGCCAGTTTCGCGGCGGCATCATCATGGGGCTTGGCCTCGCGCTGACCGAGGAAACGCTGTTTGACGAGCGCACGGGCCGGATCATGAACGCAAGCCTCGCGGAATATCATGTGCCGGTCCATCTGGACGTGCCCGAGATCGACGTGATCTGGACCGACACCCCCGATCCCCGTGCGCCGCTCGGCGCGCATGGCATCGGCGAAATCGGCATCACCGGCGTGGGCGCGGCGGTCGCCAATGCCGTCTACAACGCCACGGGCCGCCGCATCCGCGACCTGCCGATAACGCTGGACAAGCTGCTGGGGAGTACGTGATCGGGCAGGCCCGGTCAGGCACTATTTCATCTTCTTGTTTCACTGAACCACCCGTTGAGGATGGTGTGGCAGCGCAATCGACGCTGTCTGTCACCGGCTGGCCGACGGGACTTCGAATCGATGATCCGTGGTTGCAACGTCGCCATCGCGGCGCGCGCCTCGCGACTGGATCTGATGGACTCGACCAGCGCATTGTCGCCGGACGCGATGAAGGTGCTCTACGGCATCGACACCGGCATTCGCCTTGACCGGCAGCAATGGGCCTCCGATCGGCTGGCCGAGATTATGGATTTTCCCGTTTCTCCGCTGAAGCCGATGGTGGGCGCACAGCGGAAAATAACCGGTCTCCGCCATTGCAGGCCCGGCGCGGCTGACGCCGCCCTCTCCCTCGCCCGGCAATGCGGGAAGCGCGCAACGTCCTGCGCAGCGACTGGCCTCGATCCCACTCCGCTCGGTGCACTGGCGCAGGCTCCTGCTCGCGTCGCCGCCCAGCAGAAAAAGCTCGCAGGCCAACTCGCGCAGCGATAACAGACCAGTATGTCCAGAGCCCTCATCGCCCTCGGCGTCGTTCTTGTCCTGGCCGGAGTACTATGGCCAGTCCTGTCGCGGCTGCCGCTTGGCCGACTGCCGGGAGACATCGTGATCCAGAGGCCGAATTTCACCTTCTACGCCCCGATCGCAACCTGCGTCGTGGTCAGCGTGGTCCTTTCGCTGATCTTCTGGCTCCTCCGACGATAAGCCGGGAAAACGCCCTGGGGCGCCAGCCAGGTCCGATGCATGCCAGTTTGGATGGTCGGTCGCGGAGGCGCGCATCGCGGGCCGGCAGCAGCAGGGGCGGTCGAGCGGGCACAGCGGGGCTGCGTTGGGTATTTGCGGCCAGCGAGCCATCCTCGGCCGGAATGCCGGATGCCAGGCGGCCCTTGCCCCACCGGTGAATCGTTCATAGCTCAACGGATACGACGGACGATCAGCCAACGGGGACGCACATGAAGATCGGCATTATCGGCGCCGGCCAGATCGGCGGCACGCTGACCCGGCGCCTGACGGCGCTGGGGCACACGGTTCTGGTCGCCAATTCCCGAGGTCCGGCGACGTTGCGCGATCTCGAGGCAGAGACCGGGGCGACCGCCGTGACGCCGCGCGAAGCGGTGAAGGGCGTCGACCTGATCGTGGTGACGATCCCGGAGAAGAACATTCCGGACCTGCCCCACGATCTCTTCGCGGATGTACCGCGCGCGGTGCCGGTCATCGATACCGGGAACTATTATCCGCAACAGCGGGACGGCCGGATCGCGGCGATCGAAATGGGCCTGCCGGAAAGCCGCTGGGTCGAGAAGGCGATCGGACATCCGGTCATCAAGATTTTCAACAACATCTACGCCCGCCACCTGCTGGAGAAGGGCAAGTCGCAAGGGACACCGGGACGCATCGCCCTCCCGGTCGCGGGCGACGATCCTGCCGCGAAGGCGATCGTGCGGGATCTGGTGAATGACCTCGGCTTCGATCCGGTCGATGCCGGGGGGCTTGACGAATCCTGGCGGCAGCAGCCCGGCACGCCCGTCGATGCCGCCGATCTGGACGCAGCGGGCGTAAAACAGGCGCTCGCGGATGCGCGGCCCGAACGAACCGCGCAGTGGAAGGCCAAATGAAGCCGATGCCCGCACCGATCCGGCCGATCGGGACGATCGGCAGCTACCATGCCCATGTCTATTTCGACGGCCCGGACGAGCGCGCGGCCGCCGAGCGCCTGCGCGCCGCCATCGCCGATCGCTTCGTGGTGCGGCTCGGACGCTGGCACGAGGTTCCGGTCGGGCCGCATACGCTGCCGATGTATCAGATCGCCTTCGAGACCGCGCGGTTCGCGACGCTGGTGCCCTGGCTGATGCTCAATCATCAGGGCCTGAGCGTCCTGATCCATCCGAACACCCGGTTCCCGCGCCGGGACCATCTCCTCGACGGCGTCTGGCTCGGACAGCGCCGCGCGCTGCTGGGCGAGCGGCTGCCGGAGGAAGCGCCCGAGGCGGATGGCGCCGGCGTTCCCAATACGGACCCAGGCGGGACGATGCCGATCTGAGCACGGACAATTGCGATGCGGCGAGAATCTCCGGAACAGTCCGCGCACCGGCGCCACTTTGCCCGCCTTGCGCCAGCATCTCGCTCACCGCCTGCCTGTCATTGCCCCGAGCCTCATCTTGAGACGTGAGAGAGGGAATTTGGAAGGGATCACTTCGCGTGTTCATGCTGTGAAACTCCGACCGCCTTGTAATCGTAGGTCGGGAAGAACTCGGTATGATAGACGCCCCAGGCGGTGTCCTCGAGCACGCGGTTCACTTCGCGCAGCCGGGACGCCGGCAGGCGCAGGGTGACGACCTGCCCAATCCCCATCATCACATACCAGCTTACAACCTCTGTGCCGTTCGGCGGAAACGCCTTGTAGAATCCCTGCCGCTCGAGCTGGGCGCTCAGTTCGCCCAAAGGCCGGTTTTCATCGTGCTTGAGGAAGATCGTCAGCAGAATGGCGTTATCCGGCGTCGCCACCGCATGGCTGGAAGGCGGTGCCGCAGGCGTGGTCTGCGCTGTGGCCCGAACCGCACCAGAAGCGGCAAGCAAGACGGCCGCAAGCAGGGTCGACAGCACAGACGGGCGCGAACGGGTGAACGTCATGGCGGTCTCCTTCGTCACAGGCGGGCTACTCACCAGCAGGGCTTTGGTTGCTCAGGGCGTCGACTCATAAAACACCGACACCAGCTTCTCGCTGCGATGAGCTTTACAGCGGCGAGATAGTTATCGGGACGCTTGTATCGGGTTGCGACACCTCGGAACTGTTCGATCGTTTTGAAGAAGCATTCCACGAGGTTCCTTTGCCGAAAGACCCAGCGTGAGAAGCAGGTGAGGCCGCCGCGGGAACCTCCCATGCCGCCATAGACCATTCGCGGCCGGTGAGTTCGTAGCCGCAGCGCGTCATCAGGCTCCCTCAGTCCGAAGCCCTGGATCACGCGAGCCGTTAAACACCAAACAATTTTATGAGTTCACGGCCCAGGACTCAGAGCCTGTTTGAAAATGCGCGCTGGCGGCGATCCGACGCGCATTTTCAAACAGGCTCTCAGGCGGCACCGCGTTATTAAAACGGCTCAGGCATAGGGTTGGGTCAAATAGGTTCGATAACAGCGTCTTGTGTGATTCTTCTTGCCGATGAATAATTTATTCTCTCTCTCTCCGTCGATTGTAGGACAGCTATGCCCGTACCGAATATTTCCTCTGTCCGAACTGCCGCCGCGCGTATCGCCGGTGTCGTTCACCGCACCCCGGTCCTGACCTCTCGCGCCTTGAACACGCGCACGGGCGCGGAACTGTTTTTCAAAGCAGAGCATCTGCAGCGGGTTGGAGCGTTCAAGTTCCGAGGGGCCGTGAATGCGATTGCTGCCCTCGATCCCGAGGCGCGAACGCGAGGTGTGGTGGCGTTTTCGTCCGGCAATCACGCCCAGGCAATCGCGCTGGCGGCGTCTCTGGCGAGCATTCCGGCGGTCATCGTCATGCCCGAGGACGCGCCTGCAATGAAAATTATAGCCACGCGCGGTTATGGCGCCGAGGTGGTGCTCTACGACCGTTACACGCAGGACCGCAACATCATTGGCGCCGGGCTGGCGGCGGAGCGAGGGCTGACGCTGATCCCGCCGTTCAACCATCTCGACGTCATCACCGGTCAGGGCACGGCCGCGTTGGAACTGTTCGAGGAGACCGGACCGCTTGATCTCCTGCTGGTGCCGGTTGGCGGGGGAGGATTGATCGCAGGATCTGCGCTGGTGGCGGCGGAGCTGTCGCCGGGCTGCAAGGTCGTCGGCGTGGAACCGGAAACGGGCAACGACGCGCAGCAATCGCTGACGCGTGGCGAGATCGTGACGATTCCGGTCCCGCGTACGATCGCCGACGGGGCGCAAACGACGGCGCTCGGGTCGCTCACCTTTCCGCTCATGCAAAAACACGTCTCGCAGATGGTGACGGTCACTGACTTGCAACTGGTGGAGACCATGCGGCTGATCGCCGAGCGCATGAAGCAGATCGTTGAGCCGACAGGGTGCCTCGCGGCCGCGGCTACGTTGCAGGGTGCGGTCGAGGTGGCAGGCAAGAAGGTCGGCGTGATCCTGTCCGGCGGGAATATCGACATCACGCAATTCGCGGCCTTAATCGCGCGAGGATAATACTTCCGCGCGGGCAGGATGCCTCAGATGCGTTGGCAGGCGGTCTGCGGAGACTAAGTGCTTCAGCGCTTCCACCCGTGGGTCAAACCACATTTGATTTCCGCCGTCGCCAGCGTGCTGCACGGCTCACCGCCAGCTTCCGTCCCACATGCGCGATCACCCACGCCACGCATAGCCGCCATCCTCCCCGATTATGTGGAAGCCGCCCCTCTCCGCGTTTCGTCCACTCGGTGGCAACGAGCGCGGCACGGTCACATCGACGGTTAATGTCTCTCGGGCAGTCAGCACAGAAAAGACAGAAAAAGACTGCCGAATCGTCCACTTTTGTTTCCCCCCTGCTTCCCCGGCCACCGCCGTCGGAGCCGGGGAAGCAAACGAGGAACGATATCGAAACGGAGTTGAAGAAAATGGCAAAGCTTACAAAGCGTAGCGTCGATGCGTTAAAGCCTAATGCGAAGTCGGCTGACGGTCGAGATCGCCCGCGACATGGCGCGGCAACGACTGACCGAAGTTGCGCAAGGAAAGGACCCGTCGGCCGAGGGCCGGGCTGTGCGGGCCTGAATGACCGTATCCGAGATATGCGACTGGTATCTGGAAGCGGCGAAAGCTGGCACGATTCTGGGCCGCAACCGGAGGCCGATCAAGGTGTCGAGCCTGAAAATGGACCAGAGTCGGATTGCTGCGCAGCCCCATGGGGTAGTCCGATGTAATTGTTAATGCATAAGCGCGTCTACGCGGTCGGGGCGTGGACCAGATCGTAATGCACCGGCGACTTCGTGTCCGCCATGGCCGTACCGGCAGCGAGGAACATGGACGTAAACACGATATATACTGATTTCATCTGGAAACGACCTTTTTCGAATGCAAGGAAATGACAGCATCGATAACAGGAATCGGCGCATGGTCCGCACCTGCCGTCGGGCGACGTGCATGAATTATCATCGGAAGAAAATATCATGACTAAACTTGCTTTATAGAAGACAATATATACAAAATTGCAATATGAAATTCGGAAATATATTCAAATATGAGAATTTCTCAATTCCAAGATAGAATTTATTGCTACTACAGCCCTCCCGAGGGACCATCGAAAATGGCGAATCGTCGACAGTTCTATATTCCGTGAATGTTTTTTGAATATCGTTCGCATTCCGGACACATGTTCTCGTGATGCCCGATGCGCCCCTTTAAACTTCCGACACAAAAAGGCCGAAAGGATGACATGCGATGTCGAAAAGAATGTTCCTGTTCCTGACCCTGTCTGCCCTGGCGGGCGGACCCGTAATCGCCACGTCCGACGCCGCGGAGACGCCGTTCGCCAATCTGGTGCAGCATGGCGATCGTTCGCGCGGCCGCGATCTGGCGGACAGCATGTGTTCCGACTGCCATAATTTCGATCGCGGCGGCGCGGCAATGATCGGACCCAACCTCTATGCCGTACAGGGCCGGCCAATCGCCTCCATGGCCGATTTCAACTTTTCGCCTGCCCTTCAGGCCCACAAACCGCAGGTCTGGACTGCCGACACACTCTCCGCCTGGTTGAAGAACCCCGCCGCCTTCGCGCCGGGCACACGCATGGCGCTTGATGGTATCACGGATGATCGGGACCGGGCGGATATCGTGGCCTATCTGGAGAGCCTGTCCGACGGGAAATGATCCGTACCATCACCGGGGGCGGAGAGGCGGCAGCATCCGCCCCAGCGTATCATCGCGCCCCACCAGATGATGCCACAACGCGACGCCGGCATGGCCGCATGCCAGTACGATGATAACCCAGGCACCATAATGGTGCAGCCAGGTCAGGGCATTATGCCAGGACCGATCCAGCCGGCAGGCGCCGCAGCTTATGTTAGCGCCAAAGACATAAAGCGGATGGGTGCCCGTCAATCGCCAGCCGATACCATCGACCACTTCGGCAATCAGCAGCCCGTATAACAGCGCATGAACCCCCGGCACCAGCCGGCCATGCACCGGCGGCATACCGGCCCGGCGTGTCCAGCGCCAATACAGACGCACCAGAAGAAGAAGCGCGAACGCCACCCCGACACTGGTATGAATATTGCGGGCCGCCGTTTTCCAGACCGGTCCGAACCAGCCCCAGCTTTCGCCCGCGGCGAATTGCAGGATCACGATGGCGGCGGTGATCCAGTGCAGCCGGCGCGTCACAGGATCATAGGAAAGGGAGGGAAAATTCTGCATCGTGATCATTTCGGTTGGACCGGCGGAATCCGATAGCCATCGGTCAGGGTTTTCAAAAAGGCCACCAGGTCATCGACCTCGCGTTCCGAGAGGATCGGCCTGCCGCCGCGGGTCTGGGCGGCGAAAGGCATGTCCGCACGGTCCACGTTTCCGCGCAGATCAGGTGGCAACCCATCATAGGGCAGCGCCGCATCCTGCCGCCCATACCATCGGCTTGGGTCGGTATCGCGGGTGACGTAGAATTCGACGACGTCGCGCAGGCTTTTCAGAGACCCGTTATGAAAGAAGACATGCCGGCTGGCGACGTTGCGCAATGTCGGCGTCATGAACAGCCCGCAATAAGCCCGATTGGCCGGGTCGCGCGCCGGGGTCAGATCTGTGCGCAGCGGGCCGCACAGCCCCATGTCGTAGGCCCCGTTTCCGGCCGGTGCGATATCCGGATTGGCGGGAACACCGATATCCTTGAGGAAAAAATCCGTGAACTGACCCACCGATGTCGCGCCGTCGCGTCCCGGCCCCTGGCCGGCCGTGTGGCATGATGCGCAGTTCGCACGGTCGGCGTCGTTGAACAACGCCATGCCCCGCTGTTCCTGTGCGCTCAGTGTCGCCAGGCCGCGCGCATAGAGATCATATTTGCTGCTGTAGGGATGAAAGGACGTATCTTCATGCTGAAAGGCCGCCAGCGCCGTCCCCATCGCCTGAACCAGCCGATCGGGCGTGGCGAATATGTCCGCGCCGAATAATTTGGTAAATATCCGCACATAGTCCGGATTGCGCCGCACGCGCGCGCGGACGGCCGCAAGGTCGGGATTCGCCATTTCGAATGGCGTGGTCAGTGGACTGGCCGACTGAGCCGCCACCGACGCCATGCGACCATCCCAATCATAGCCGCCGCCAGGGCCGCTGGCCGATTCATCCGGATTCTCCAAAGACTCCGAGAAATCGGGATTTTCATCCCTGTATGTCAGGGTCGGGACGGCCCGGACTCCGGCCCGGTCCAGGGCCGCACCGCCCATCTGCACCGGCCGGGCATTGGAGGGCGCATAGTGATTGGCCGGATCGTGGCAACTGGCGCAGGATTGCCGGCCGGAGGCCGATAGTCCAGGATCGAAGAATAATTGCCGACCCAGCCGGGCGGCGGGCGACAACCCGTCTGCCGCCCGCGCTGTGCCGGCACCCCAGGGCATGACCAGCAGGGTGGCCAGCACGCACCATCCAGCCACCCGCCCGGCGGGCCGGGTCGCCGCACCCATGCGCCCCGACCCGCCTGCCATCAATGTGCTGCCAGGGCGAACATCCTGACCATCGGCACGACCGGCGTCTGCACGAACGAGCCGTCGGCCGGCTGGGCCGCCGTCCCGTCATTGGCGTGGCCGATATGCCCGGCGATGCCGAACGCATCTTCCATCGTACGCAGCAGCGAATAGTGATTATAGGGCGTGTCGTCCTGCACGCCGCGCACACCGTGATTGGTGATCACCAGCGTGGGAATGCGTCCGCCACCCTGGTTGACCACGCCCTTGTGCGGCTGCCCGGGAGCAACCGGATGATAGCCGCAGCAGCCCTGAACACCAGCGCCACCGCTGTCATCCTCATCGAACGTGACCACGATCGCCACGTTCTTCTTCGACTTCCACTGAGGCGAAGCCTGAATATGGTGCACCAGGGTCTGGACATAATTGTCTCCTGTCGTCAGCAGCGGCGACGGCCCATAGCCATGGCCCTTGCACTCCGGGTGATCGTTCATGGGGCCGGACGGACCATGATCGTCATGACACTGGTCAGGTACGAAATAGGCGAAACGCGGCAGCCTGCCCGCCGCCAGGTCGTTGAAGAAGGCCTTCTCGCCGCGATTATGCGCATGGAAATCCGCCGCCTCGCGAATATCGTCGAAATTGACCGACGGATTATGCTTGGACGCATACAGGC
Source organism: Gluconacetobacter azotocaptans (assembly GCF_014174355.1). Taxonomy (GTDB): domain Bacteria; phylum Pseudomonadota; class Alphaproteobacteria; order Acetobacterales; family Acetobacteraceae; genus Gluconacetobacter; species Gluconacetobacter azotocaptans. The sequence continues at coordinate 163,884 of NZ_JABEQF010000006.1, read as the reverse complement.
CGCGCACGTCGGCAGTGGTATCGTCCGATGCCGGATAGGTGGGCATTTCCGGCATGCTTTCGCCGGTCTGCGGATTGGTGGGCATGCTCTGGCTGTACATCGACCAGGAAATGCCAGCCTTGTTCAGCTGCGCAAAGAAATTCGGTACCGTGAAATGATGCGCGACATAGGCCTTGTTCTTCTTGATGCCGTTACAAGGCCGGTTCATCGGTGCCGCATCCGGCTTGCCGGCCACGATCGCCCTTTCGGCCGGCAGCGGGGTGCCGTCGGCCTGGCAGTACCAGCCATCGTCATCCAGGACGCCTTCCTGGTCGCCGGCCATCATGGCGATATAGTTCGGTTCGCTGGGGTGGGTGATCCCGTAATAGGAAGTGGCCGAATTATAGGTCCGCGCCAGTTCCGTCATATGGGGCGAACTGGCCGGATCGGCACCGATGATTTCGCCATACTGGCGATTTTCCATCTCGATGACGATGATGTTGTCGTAATGCGGCACGCCTTCCAGCACCGGTGCCGCGTGACGCGCGGCATGAGCCTGCTGGGCCGCCGCGAACGACGAAGTCACGAGCAGAGCAGCGCCGAGACGGCTGAAGATCGATCGCTTGGTCATGTCTACCTTGTTTTTCATCCGTGAAACATAGCGGGGGGCATGTTTCCTTGCAGAAACCCGTCATACCGCCCCGACCGGCCCGCCAGAAGGACGAAAACGTCGTTCCAGCATGAATTTTTTTGGAAATTATTGATTTGAATTTACAAAGAGACATCGACACCGAACATGTAGGCCGAGCCGAAATATTGCAGTTCGACCATTCTCTTCGCGGAGATGCCCTGCGTCGCGTTCTGCATCGTATTGGTGAAGTTACGGGCCTGGAAATTGACGCTGACCCTGCGATTGATCCGGTAGCTCGCGCCGATGTCGAAATTCAGGAACGGCTGCACGTAGCTGTCCAGAGACGGATCCGAGCCCAGACCGGTCATGGTCAGCCCCTGGTAATTGCCGTTGAACTGCACGTTGACCGGTCCATAATTATAGAAGGCTTCGAAATTCCAGATATGGCTTGTGGTATTGGGCAGCGTCTCCTGCGTGCCGTTGCGCTGCTGGCCGCGCGAGTTGACGTAGGTCATATTGCCGCCGACCCCGAGCCCTTTCAGAATTCCTGGCAGGAATTCGAATTGCTGCCGGTAGTTCAGTTCGAATCCGCGGGCGTAGGCATCGGGGATATTGGCGTAGGTGCTGACGGTGGCCTGGCCGGGAAGGTTGTAGCACCCTGTACAATAATTCGTGTAATTGACGATATAGTTCTTGAACAGTTTGTAAAATGCCCCACCGGAAATGATTCCGCCATGCGGCAGGTAATATTCCATCGACACGTCGAAATTATTGCCGGTGGTCGGCTTCAGCCCAGGATTGCCGATACTGACCGCGTTCGTGGACGTATTGACCGTCTGGCTGGCCGTTACCTGGTTGAAGCCGGGGCGGCCAACGGCAGTGGACCAATTGGCGCGGCCGATCAGATTATCGGTGATATTGTAGCGCAACTGTAGGGTGGGAAAAAAATTGGCATATTCCTGCCCCACTGCGCGCGGTGAGAGCGTCGTGACACTACCCTGCGTAACCGTCTGCGTACCGCGATAGACACCATCCGTCTTTTCATAGCGGAAGCCGGCGAGGATACCCAGGCGACGCCAGGTCGCCCGATATTGCAGATAGGTATTATAGACGTTCTCGTTATCGTTGATATATTGCTGCTGCGCCGTCGTGCCGGCGGAGCTGGTGACTTGCGGATCGATCGCGCTGCTGGCCAGCTGGTTGACCTGGTGAGGGCCCGCCGGGTAGCCGATATTATAAAGCCCGTCGAAGAACGTCCATCGGTCGCTGCCCGCCAGCTGCCCGGCAGTGACGCCAGGCAGGTTGGAATATGTGTAGGTCGGGTCATAGTGCTGGATGTGCTCCATGCGCAGACCGCCGCCGAAGCTGAGCATGCCCTTGAGTTCGCGGAACAGGTTCAGCTCCGTCGACGCCCCGACATGGCCGGTCCATTCGTAATCCTTGTCGTGCTGGATCTGGTTGCTCAAGGACGATAGTTTGTACGCATTATAGTTCAGCGGGTTGACTCCGTTCAGCACGGTGACCGTCGGGCGCAGGGGATTGGTCACATTGTCATAACTGACTGGAACATTTGTCGGGCCAGAAAAATTGGAGACATAGGACGAAGTCTGATCGACATTGTTGGCGGCCCACGCGCCGAAATAGTCCAGCTTGAATCTTCCGACGTGGCTGTCGCCTCCGAATTTGTAAACCCGCTCCAGATCCGTTGTCTTGGTATTGGTCACGCCCTGCGTCAGGCTTGCGGTACCATCCTGCCCCGGATCACCCAGACCGGTCTTGGGGCTGAACGCATAGATCAGCTGATTCCTGACGACCGGCGCGTAGATCGCCGATTCGAACATTTTCAGATAGATCTTGTTATTATGGTCGATATCCCAGCCCAGCGTGCCGCCGTAGGAATAACGCACCTTGTGCCCCGCATACATCACCTGCGATGCCTGCGTGACCTTGTTCGCCTGGCTGCCGACCGGATCGCCCGACGCGAATTTCTGTTGCAGGTCCCCCATGTTCAACCAGTCGGTCAAACCGTTGAGGAAGAACGAAACGCTGAACGGCTTGTCGCCCGATGCATGGGGATTGAAGGGATCACCACGCAGGCCAAACCGCATGCCGCCCGCCAGAGTGCCCTGAAAGACCGGTGTCGCGCTGGGATCGCGGTAGCCGCCCGCAAGGTGGAATTTCAGGAACGGGTCCTGATTTTCGCCAATATCGCGCGACAGGATGTTCATCTGGCCGCCCAGCGCGATGGCGTCCTGCTCGGGGCGGTTGGTCTTGGTAAGCTCCAGCGCGCCGGCCAGCGATGCCGGCATGGCATCCAGCGGCATGGCACGGCCCGAGCTGCTCATCGAACCGGCGGGTAGCAGAACGTCCTCGAACATCACGCCGTTGAGGCTGGAATCCAGGCCACGTACCTGAAGAGCCCGCGATTCGCCGCTTTTGAAGATGATCGAGGCTCCAGGCATCCGGCGCATCGCATCACCCAGAACGAAGTTCGGAATTTTCTCGATTTCCGACTGCGGCATCAGAACGACGATGTTGGGCGCGTTTTTCTGGACCAGGCGCGCTTCCTCGATGGTGCCGAGGGCATTGGCCTTGGGCGGGCGCTTGAACCCCACGACCTGAAGATGCTCGGGGGCGGAGGAGCGCACCGCGTCCGCGTGCCGTGCGCCACGTCCGGCGTCACTGCCATGAGATCGCCCGGTATTGGCATGCGACGCCCGCTCACCGTGGTGCTTCTTGTTTTCCTTGTGCCTCTTCCCGTCATGATGGGACTTTTCCACCTTCTGTACATCCTGGGCATACAGAAGAGGCGCCCCGACGGGGGCCAGCGCGGTCGCCAGGCATAAAAGCGTACTGCGGCATAGCATCGGATGGATACGCATCGAAAATGACGACTCCAGGCGGTGCGGGCACGCTGGGCGGCCTCGCTGGATTTGACGGGGAAAAATCGGGATATCAGGGCCGCCGCACCCCGGAGACGGGGCGCGACGAGCGGGATGTCAGGGCTTCTTCCTGGCGTCGGCGGCCGCCTTCGCGGCGGCTTGAGCGATCGGATCGGGCGCCACGGTGTAGATGTCCAGCGCCGCCGGACCGGCCGGCGTCCTGGCATGGGCGATATAAAGCTGCTTCAGCTTGTCGACATAGACGGAGACCTTGCCGGTCTTGGTGTCGATGCGCTGGATTTCGGTGAAATGATCGGCGTCGTCGCGGTGAAAGACGCTCAGCCCTTCGCTGCCGCTGACATACAGACGGGCATTTCCGCCATCCCAGGTGATGCCGTCGGCCGTATCCACCGAACCGGCGGTAGAGAGCAGCGTGCCGTTGGTCGCATCGATCACCGACAGCTTACCCGGCCTGCGGCCGATGACGAACAGGCGCTGGGTCTTGCCGTCATAGGCCATCGGCGTGATCAGATTCAGGCCGGGGACGGTCCAGATCGTCTTCAGCGTCCGCGTCGCCAGATCGATGACGGCGATCTGGTTCTTGTCGCGCAGGTTGGCGAACATCAGGCCGCGCGCGTGATCGATGGCCATCATCTCGATATTGGACGACGGAATCGCGATCCGCGCGACTTCCTTGTACGTCTTGACGTCGATCACACTGATCGACGAATTGTCGGACTTGTCCTTCTTGCCGCCGTTGCCGATATAGAAGAGGCCCGCCTTCTTGTCGAAGATCGCTTCATCGGCACCCTGACGCAGTGGAATGATGTGGGCGATCTTCAGCGACGGCACGTCGACAACGACGCAGCCCAGCTTGTCGTCCGAAACGAACATCTGATGCTGGTCGGCGACATAAGCAGGCGTATGCGGCAAACCGAACCCGCCGGCCGAAGCCAGGTGAGCCCCGTCGCTGAGACGGAACATTTCAACCGTCGCATGTTTTTCCGCCATGATCAGAAGGCGATCATCCTTTTTGTCCACAGCGAAATGATCGAAGCCGCCTTCGGTGATTTCGGGCAACGGCGTGCTGCGCAGGAATTGCACCGGGCCGGTGTCGGCATTCAACGGCGCGGCTACAGCCGTTCCGCAACCGACCAGAACCGTGCCCACAAGAAGAAACATTTTTCTCATTTCTACAACATCCCATCCGTTCGGCAGTCATGGACCGCCGGAAAGGCGGTCTCCGCGACAACAGCGGATCAACTGCGAAATGAATGAAGGTGTTATATTCGAGCGTATTGGAAAACTGCGTGAAGGTTATGAAGAACAATTGTGGCTGAATTTTTAAAACATTGGCGATTATTTAAATTACCCGCAATCGCAGCGCCAATGACAACCTCACCGCGATGACGGGCGCCGCATCGGCGTCTCACGGACCATGATTTTCCGGGCAGGCGATCAGAACCCGATGGGCACAGAGATCGACCCGAAGAAACCGCGACCGGGCTGGGTATTCCACAGCGCCGCGCCCTCGGCCGTCATCCCATAATAGGAAAAGATCTTTTTGCTGTCGGCCAGGTTTGTTACGCTGAGCTGAAACTTGATCGGTGGCACGGAATGATCCTTGCCATGAACCGTATAGCCGATCGAGACGTCGAACTGGTTGAACGGGTCAAGCCCGTTCATGGCCTTGCCCGCCGAACTGATCACGCCGGCCCGCGCGCCGATCCATTTATCGATCACCGAGGCATAGAGCCCGTCATGTTCATAGATCAGGCCGCCCGCCGCCGTGGCGTCGGGCGCGTTGGCGATCGGCGCGCCGGTGCCCTGGGTCTTGGACTGGTTGAGGCTGCCATTGGCGAACAGCGTGAAGCCGGCACCCAGATGGTAGGACGCTTCACCTTCGATCCCGTAATAATTGACGCCCCCCTGGTTGTAATAGACCGTCATCAGGCCATAGCCCGGAATGTTCTGATTGGCGCTGGTAACGAAATTGCTGAAATTGATGTAATACACGTCGGCCGACAGGGTGAAGCGCCGGCTCTGCCAGGCCGTGCCGATCTGATAGTTCATGGTGTTTTCCGGACTGACCTTGTTGGCCGCCGGATCGGGTGTGTAGAAATAGGCGGCATCCGGCGCCAGGAAGCCGCGCGCGATCTGCAGATAGGCCGACCAGTTCGGGTTGACCATGTAATGCACATTCAGCGACGGCATGGGCGCGCCGTAGGTCTGGTCATAGTTGAGCGGCGTGCCGGTCTTCTGATTGACGGGCGCGTTGATCTGGCGAACCATCAGCGCGTATTTGAAGCCCGGCGAAATTTCAAGGTTCGGCAAGGGCCGGAACGTCAGTTGCACATAAGGCTGTGCACTGAGATTTTCCAGCGTCATGAGACGGTTGAGGGGGGCCGTCGGATTGGTGAACTGGCCGGTCGCCCAATTGATGTTGCCCTGCTGGCGGGTGTCGGTCTGATGTTCCAGCCAGAAGCCGAGATTCAGCTTCACCAGGCCGAAATCGCGCTTGACGGCGAACGTATCGCCCCAGGCGCGATAATCCTGTCGCATCGCCTGGCCGTATTCGCAACCCGGGCCGGAATTATAGGTCATCTTGCTGGCGCCGTACGTTCCGCCGCACGCGACGACATTCCCCTTCCAGACCGGCGCGGCATCGAGATACTGCGCCTGGGTGGTGCCGTTCACGTCATTTTCGTTATGACCATGATGGTAGTAGGCATAAGTATAGGTTTTATTGTCGATGGTCCATCCACCACCGATATCCGAATTCAGCCCGATATAAGCCATGTCGGTCTGAATGGTGTCGACATTGTATTTATAGTAGTTCTGCGAATTCGGATTGTTCGACAGGCCGTAATCGGCACCATAGGCGGCGATCTCCCCTGTCGTCACGCCGGGCGGCACATACTGGACGAGGTTGTTGTACATCCCCATGAAGGTCAGCGTGGTGTGGTCGTTGACCGGCTGGATCCACTTTCCGTAGAAATTGTATCGCTGCTGCCCCGCATAGGTCTGGTAGCCGTCGCTCTGGACGCCGCCGGCATCGAATACAAACGATGCGTTGTTCAGTTTCCTCATCCGGCCGCTATTGAACTCGCCGCCATATGTATAGGTATTCCAGGCACCCATACTGCCATAGGCTTCGACCGCGCGCCGGTCGGTCGGCGCCTTGCCGTTGACCGCAATGGTTCCGCCGAACGTCGCATAGCCCATGGTACTGGCATCACCCGGGCCACGATCGACGCTGATGTCGCCCAGGTCGTGTGCGGTATAATAGCTGGTGGTGTGATGCGTGAAGTTGTTGCCGTCGGCGAATGGGATGCCATCGAACAGGACATTATACTGGCCATCCGAGAACCCGCGGACCGACACCTTGTTTTCCGCCAGGCCTGGCCCGTTCGATCCGATGGTCATGACGCTGGGCGCAAGCGCCACCATGGTGTCGTAACTGCCCGACGGCGGGATGTTGTTCTCGATGAAATGCTGGCTGATGACCGATGTCGGCTGGAAGGCTGCCAACGGTGCCTTGGTCGGGGCCTGATAGGCTGCGGAATCGACTTTCGTCCGACCGATCGTCTCGATCTGCTCGCCCGTCGGCGCGATGGTGGAGGCCGCCACCTTGCCGTCTTTCTTCGCCGTCCCCGACGTCACCCGGCCTTTCTTCTGCATGGTATCGCGCGACTTATCGGCGGCCGGCGCAGCATGGGTGACGGATACGCCAGACATCATGCCCATGCAGACCAGCGCAGTAGAAGCCAAGCCACGTGCCTTGCGCCCCATCAGGCGGCGCGACGATCGCTGACGAAAAAGAACAGGTTGTAGCATTGGACCCTCGGAATAGCCGCCGGCCGCCTCGGACCTCCCGTAGCGATCACGACACGGGCAGCCTTCTATCACGCACCCAAAATCATTTTCGTGAAATTGATGTTCCATTTTTATGAAGAAAATATTTTTTATTTGTATCTTGCTTCGCATTCTCAAATAAAATTTGCAGAAATGCCACGATTGATCAAAATAGACCTCTGGGATTTAAAAAGTCGCCAATGTAGCTACAGCTACACCACCCCAAGCGGGCACGGCTCACCGTGCCAGATGATCCAGCCGCAGCCGCCCCCGCGCGTCGCTCAACCGCGCCGAAGTCAGAACGGCGGACAAGGTGGCGCCGATCATGTTGCCGCTGACGATCAGGCTCATCAGCACGATCTGGTATTTCGACGCTTCGAACGGGTCCATTCCGGCCAGGATCTGGCCCGTCATGATCCCCGGCAGCGTGATGACCCCCGCGGCGGCCATCTGGTTCAGGGTCGGAATCAGCGCGGTACGGATCGACTGCCGGATCAGGCTGTTCATCGCCTCGGCGCGTGTCGCCCCCAGGATCAGCCGCGCCTCTATCGCGGCACGTTCGCGCGAGACCATGGACAGGAGCGTGTTCATCGACAGGCTGGTCGCGTTCATCACATTGCCCAGCAGCAGGCCCGTCATCGGAATGGCGGTGCGCGCCTGGTACCAGGGATGCGGCTGCAGCGCCGTCAGCAGCCCGACCAGCACCACGATAATGGTACCCGTCATCGTGCTGAACCCGCCGATTCCGAAATGCCACGCCGGTGTCAGCCGCGCGACCTGGCGCGACCCGACCTCGAACGTCGCGGCTGAAAACATGAAAGCCAGCACAAGCAGGGTCAGCCAGACCGATGACCGGCCGAAAACGAACAGCAGCACGCTTCCGGTCAGGACCAATTGGACCGCCATGCGTATGGCGGCGACAACCAGCGTGCGGTGGATGCCCAGCGACAGCACAAGCGACAGTGCCGCGCAGCCGACGATCAGCCCTGCCGCCATGAGCATGTCGCCGGTATTCAGCAGGATCGGCGTCATGAATCCACCCCGACAAAATGCCCGTTCGCCAATTCGCGGCGCAGGTCGGCCATCCGCATGGCCTGTGCCGAATCGTGCGACACCAGGACGATCGCGGTCCCGCCGGTCATCACCTCGCGCATCATCGCCTCCACCATCAGCGTCGTCGCTTCATCCAGGGCGGAACAGGGTTCGTCCATCAGCAACGCGCGCGGAGCCAGGCGCAAGCCGCGCACCAGGGCCAGGCGCTGCCGTTCGCCGGTGGACAGACGATGCACCGGATCGTTTAGCACCCCGGCGCGCAGGCCGGCCTTGGCCATCAGGCCGCGGGTCAGCACATCGTCGGGGATATGGTCCAGGACCGAATCCGACCACCAGCCCGGCTCGGCCGGCAGGTACACGACCTGCCGCCGCCAGCGATGGGCCGGCATGGCGGAACAGAACCGCCCGTCCAGCGCCACGTCCCCCTGGTGGGGGTCGAGATCCGCCATCATGCGCAGCAGCACGGACTTGCCGGCGCCGGACATGCCGGTAATGACCAGGCACGCGCCCGCCGGCACGTCGAATTCGAATGGCCCGGCATGGGCGTTGCCCAGGGCGCGCACGGAAAGCCCTCGGGGCAGGATGCCGCCGCCCGACGGAACGGAAATATCGTCGATTACGCTGACACGACCGGTTCGGTTCAGCATGCTCAGGACGCCGGATAGGCGAAGAGATGCTGCCCATCGAAATTCAGGAAGGCATGTTCGGGCGGAAGGTCGGCCTCCAGACTATGTACCGACCAGTCGAGGGACGGCAGATGCCACAGGGTGCGCCAGCGTCCGGCCTCGAACGTCATGTCCATCCGGATCGCCGCATGGCCGCGCGTCCCCCGCCGCACGCCTTCGGGGCGCAGATAGGCGCAAGCCGGCCCCTCATTGTCCACACCGACCGGCGTCACGTCCTGAAATCCGCTGGCACCGTCGAACCCCCATCGCATGTCACGGCGGCGCAGCATGACCGGCAACGCGCCTTCGGCGCCGGTCATGCGCGCGATGCGCGGCGAAAGCGGGTGGCGGTACAGCCCGTCCGGCGCGGCATCCTGCACGATCCGCCCACCTTCCAGCATCAGGACACGGTCGGCCAGGCGCCAGACATCGACCGGATCGTGGGTCACGAACAGCGCGGAACATCCGGTCTCGCGCACCAGACGGCGGATCTGGTCGCGCATGCGGCCGCGTACCTCGACATCCAGTCCCGACAAGGGTTCGTCCAGCAGCAGCAGGTCCGGTCGCGCCGCAAGAGCCCGTGCCAGGCCGACCCGCTGCTGCTGGCCGCCCGACAATTGCGCGGGATAGCGTTCCTCCAGTCCTGCCAAGGACACGTCACGCAACAGCGCACGGGCCCGCTCCCCCCGATCACGCCCATGGCCGGGCATGGCCGTCACGATATTGTCCAGACAGGTCAGATGCGGCCACAACGCATAATCCTGAAAGACCATGCCCAGGCCGCGTCGCTCCGGCGGCACGAAAACGCCCTCGGCGTGGCTGTCGACCCGACTGCCGCGCAATGTCACGCTCCCCGCATCGGGCCGCTCCAGCCCCGCCACCAGGCGGATCAAGGTCGTCTTGCCGGACCCCGAGCCGCCCATCAGCAGCACGAACTGCCCGCGCGGAACATCGAGGGTAATGCCGCGCAGAACCCTTGTCCGGCCATGGGATTTCATGAGTCCATCCAGAGACAGGATATTTTCAGACATTCTCTTGCTCCAGGGTCGGGGCCTTTCCGGACCCACCTGTCCGTTCCAGCCCGGAACCCGTCACCAGACGCGGCACCAGGATCGTCGCAACCGCCGTCGCCGCCAGGCAAATCCCCATCGCGACCAGCGCCAGCCGGGCCTCGGCCCCGTAATGCAGTGTATCATCCAGCGACAGCAGCGTGACACCCAGGGGCGCGCCGCCTGCGGGATACAGGATTTCCGACAAGGGCAGTTCGAAGAACAGGGTCACGAACACCATGCCCCACGCCCAGGTCAGCCGCCGCAGCAGCAGCGGCACGTAGATCCGTTCCACCCGCCGCGCCAGCGACACCCCATGCACGCGCGCGGCCTCGCCCAGCCCGCGATGCAGCTGCGCGAACGGCGCATCGAGAAAGCGGATAGCGATCGGAAGATGGCTAGCGGTATAAGCCAGGATCAGCAGGGCTGGCGTGCCGTACAGGGACAGGACACGACCATTGAACGCGATCACATAGGCGGCGCCGAGTATGACGCCCGGCACCGCCATGTTCGCCGATGTCAGCCACAGCAGCATGCGCGCCACCACACGCCCCGAACCATCGGCCCGCATGCGCCCGCCCAGGATGAGGGCGGCCAGCAGAACGGCGAAGACCGCCGAAACGAATGCATAGCGCAGCGACAGGCCGATCCCGCGCCACCCGTCCCCGTCGATCGACAGGCGATCGCCGGCGCCGGTGTCACCCATGGCCTGCACCGCCAGGGCCAGCAGCGGCACCACCACCCCCGCCAGCAGGACGCCCACCGTCAGACACCATGCCAGCACGATCATACCCCCGCCACAGGCCAGGGTACCAGAACGGTGCCGATGCCCCCCGGCGGTCGTCGTGCCGCGCCGCGCCAGCGCGGCCTGCACCACCAGAGCCGCCAGGGCCAGCAGCACCAGAACCCAGCTCAGCCGGGCAGCCTGGATGAAATCCAGCGGAACGGTCGAGAGATTCTGATAGATGGCATAGATGACCAGCGGGATGTGCGCCTGTGCCCCCAACGTTGCCGCAATACCGAAATCCTGTGACGCGGCCACCATCTGTATCGCGAACATGCTGCCGGCCACGGGCAGCAGAAGCCGCAGCGTCAGCCAAGCGCGCCGCCACGCCGCGGGCACATGCACCCGCGACGCCGCATCCATGTCGGCACCGACCGCATGCCAGCCCGCGCGGGCCGCCACCGACGAAAAGGCCAGCCCCTTGACCGTCAGCAGCGCAACGATCCCTGCTTCGCCATAGAACAGACGACCGACAGGACCATCGGTCAGGAACGGCGCGGCCATCACGATCTGCCAGCCCATGGTCAGCAGGTAGCTGGGCATCAGGAACACGCCCCACAGCGCGGCGGACAGCAGGCCCGCACCGCGCCACCGCCGGCGTTCCAGCAGGAACCCGGCAAGCAGCCCCGGCGGAATCACCAGCAGCCCGGCTTCGGTGCTGAGCCGCACCGTATTCCCCAATGCCTCCGACGACAGACCGAGACCCGATACCGTCCCCAACCCGGGCAGCGGCGCCCAGTCCGGCATCAGCGGCAGCAGCAGGAAACGCGCCAGCGGATAGAGGAAACTGACAGCGATGACGGCACCGAAGAGCGCCGACGATCCGCAGGTGCCCACGGCCCCGATCAAACGCCGCATGCCCCTCACCGCATGATCTCCTGCTGGAACCATCCGGTCACTTCGGCCTGACGCGGTCCCCAGACCTCCGGGTCCGGATGCGACAGCGCGATCGCGCCCGCATCGGGCAGGTCGGGCTGGGCGGGCCGGGTGGTCACGGGCCAGAACAGCCGCTCGGCACCAGGCTGGCGCATGCGCCAGGACTGGATATCGGGGCGCATGATGAAACGCAGGAAAGACGCGGCCTCCTGCCGGCGGCCCGATGGCCGGTCCGCCGCCACCGCCGCGACGGCAGCCAGGACGAAGGCCGGAGAGGGAATATCGACGACATAATCGGGATTGGCGCGTGCCAGGGCCATCGCCGCCGTGCTCTGCACGATCGCGATGCCGATCCGTCCCGCACGCAGGGCCATCAGGACCGACGGGTTGGAGGGCCCGACCAGCAGCCCACCCGCGACCATCTGCCGCAACGCCGCCCGTCCCGCCGGCCAGCCTCCATTTAGCGCCAGCATCCCGGCCAGAAGCGGATAAGCCGGGCCGGACAGTGCCGGATTGGCCATCCCCACGCGCGCGGCCCCCATGACATCGCGCCAGTTTCGTGGCGCATGCGCCTGGTCACGGCGCGACAGGAAGACGCCCGCCAGCGTGAAACCGGTCACCTCGTACGATCCGTCAGCCGGCAGCAGGTCCCGTCCGGTCGGCGTCCAGTCCAGATCCGGCACCATGCCGTGCGCCAGCAGCCCCGTCCGATCCAGGGCCACGGCGCCGTCATCACCCTCGAACCACACCGCATCCCAGCGCGGATGGTGCGCCTCGGCCGACACGCGCGCCAGCAGCATGCCGCCGGACATCACCAGCACAGTCGCCGGCCGGCCGGTTTCGCGGGCATAGGCGGCGACGACGGCCGGTGCCGCGCCGACCGAGCTGTAGATGACCAGCCCCGGCCCACGCCCGCCCGCCAGGCTGGCCAGACACCACAGAACCAGCAGCAGCAGCGCGGCGGCGGCCACACGCACGCCCGTCATGTCCTTCCCGCCATTCCGATCCGGGCCCCCGTAGCCGATGCGACACGATCCCTATAGAATTGTCGCAAACACTACGGAATGAAGGTTTGATGAACTTGATGCCCCCACCTGCCCCGCCTGCTATGTCGGCGCGTTCGTGACGAATCCGGAGGCCTGAAACGTCTTGAAACCCGACCCGATCGCCGAGAGCCTTCGTCCCGATTCAGGACTGACCCCGATGGCGCGCCGGGTGGTACAGTTCATTCACGCCAACCGTCCGCTGGCCTTGGCCAGTTCCGCGGCCGAACTGGCCGAACGGATCGGCACGTCGGACGCGACCGTGATCCGCTCGGTGCAGGCCATCGGATTCGACAGCCTGGCGGCCCTGCGTGCCGCATTGATCGCCAGCCTGACACATGCGCGCGACCCGGCATCGGCATTATCCAAGACGATCGAGGATATCGGTTCGGACCTCGACGACGCGGTGGGCGGCATCCTGCAGACCCATGCGGACATGGCGGCCACCCTGCAACATCCGGCCACGCGGCGGCATATCGCCGATGCCGTGCGGGCACTGCACCCCTGCCCGCGCATCGTCGTCTTCGGGATCGGCCCTTCCAATGGATTGGCGGACTATATCTGCCGGGTCCTGAACCGGAACGGCGTTGCCAGCCTGCCGATCGGCACCACCGGCCGCGCCTTCGCCGACGATCTGGTCGCGCTGCATCCGGGCGACGGCGTCATCATCATGGCCTATGGGACGCTGTATCGCGAAATCGCGCTCCTGTTTCGCGAAGCCCGACGCATGGGCCTGCCGGTCGTGCTGGTCACCGACCGGATCGCGGCAGCCGACGTGCCGCCCGGCACCGTCATCGTGTCGGCAATGCGCGGCAAGGAAGAACATATCGCCCTGCATTCGGCGACAGTCGCCGTTCTGGAAGCCATTGCCTTCGGTCTGTCGGTCGCCCGTCGCGACCATACGGTGGCAACACTGGATCGCCTGAACGATTTCCGGAACCAGATCGAACGGTTCTAAAAACTCTCCTCGAAATGCGCGCGGGTGAGCGAGAGCGGTGCCGAGACGCCTTCCAGATGATCTTGCAACATGCTGCGCTGCAATGGTCATGGTTCAGACGGCTGATCGGCCTGGATGCGTGCCCTGTTCTCGCATGGAAGTGCGATCACGCATTGAGCGTGCCCCCTTCAGGGCGGTCCATTGAGTAAGATGGAATTCACTGCTGAAGGGACGACAGATGCCCTTGAAGAAGCACAAGCCCGAAGAGATCATCGGGAAGCTGCGTGAGGTCAAGATTGTTCTGGACCAGGGCGGAACGGCCGCAGAAGCCTGCCGGCGGATTGGGGTCAGCGAGCAGACTTATTATCGCTGGCGCAAAGAATGTGGCGGCCTGAAAACCGATCAGGCTCGTCGGAGGAAGGAACTGGAGAAGGAGAACGCGCGGCTTCGTCGGGCGGTCTCGGATCTGACGCCGGACAAACTTATTCTGCAGGAAGCGGCGAAGGGAAACTTCTGAGCCCCGCGCGGCGGCGGCGCTGCATCGACCATGTTCGTAGCACGATGGCGGTGTCCGAGCGGCGAGTATGCCGCGTTCTGGGACAGCACCGGTCGACACAGCGCAAGGTGCCGTGCGGGGCGGATGATGAAGAGGCACTGACTGAGGATATCATCGCCCTGGCCAGGCAATATGGGCGCTATGGCTACCGGCGGATTACGGCACTGGTGCATGCGGCCGGCTGGGCGGTGAACCATAAGCGGGTCGAACGGATCTCGGCGTCCTCAGCACCGGAGAAGCCCAAGGGGAACACCGGGAACAATGCGCCACCCCGCTTGAGCGTGCGCAAGAAGCGGCCGGTTTTCGGTCCGCCAACTGAGTCGATGACGAGATCAACGTCATGTGCAACCTCTTCGGGAGGCGTTTTGGTGAAATCGATGAATTCGTCAGCACCGAGATCACGCAGCAGCAATTCATGCTTGCCCGACGCCACGGCGATGACGCGCGCACCCTTCACCTTCGCGATTTGCACCGCGAAGTGCCCTACGCCGCCAGCGGCGCCGTTCACGAGGACGGTCGTGCCCTCGAGCGGCACTGGCTCATGCGTGTTCGGCTGAAGGGGGCACCTCAGAACTAAACACTTAGGAGATCTCGGTCCGAACGCCTCATCTTGCTTGCGGCGACAGCCGCCCCGTACGGGAGAGCAGGACCAGCACCACCCCCAGCAGGCTGATCCCCAGCCCGGCGGCGGAGACCATCGGATAGCCGAACCCCAGCGACAGAACCGCCCCGCCCAAGGCAGCTCCCAGGGCGTTGCCCAGATTAAACGCGCCTATATTGACCGACGACGCCAGCCCCGGCGCATCGTGCGCGGCCTGCATGGTCCGCATCTGCAAGGCCGGCATCAGGGAAAAGCTGGCGATCCCCCACAGCAGGACCCCGACCAGCGCGCCGGCCGGCGTCTGCGCCGCGAAGGGAAAGGCCAGCATGATCAGGCCGAGGATCGGGAAGAAGAGCAGCAACGTGCCGGCCAGCGACCGGTCCGCCGCCCGGCCGCCGATGGCATTGCCGATACTAAACCCGACACCGATCAGCATCAGCGCGACCGTCGCCAGGGTCGCCCCCCCCTTGGTGATATGCTCCAGCATCGGCACGATATAGGTATAGAGTTCGAACATTGCCCCGGCGCCGATCACGGTGATGCCCAGCGCCATCAGCACATTCGGGCGCATGATCGCTTTCATCTCGGCTGCTGCGTCCGGCCTGGGCCCGGCCTCCGCCAATGGCAGGGCGAAGGACAGGGCCGCCACCGCGATGACCCCCAACAGCGAAATGGCGGCGAACGCGCTGCGCCAGCCCAGCGTATCGCCCAGCCAGGTCGCCGCCGGCACGCCGAAGATATTTGCGACCGTCAGCCCCATGAACATGCTGGCCACCGCACTGGCCCGGCGGTTGGCCGCGACCAGGCTCGCCGCCTCCACGGCCCCCAGCCCGAAGAACGCCCCGTGTGCCATGCTGGTCAGGATCCGAGACAGCAGCAACTGCATGTAGTCGCCGCTGGCGGCCGAGGTCAGGTTGCCGATCGCATACAGGATCATCAGCCCGATCAGCGCATATTTGCGCGGATAGCGCGCCAGCAGCAGGGTGACGAAGGGCGCGCCCCCCATTACGCCGAAGGCATAGGCACTGATCAGGCCGCCTGCCTTGGGCACGCTAACATGGACCCCGTCCGCCAGGACGGGCAGCAACCCCATGGGGGTGAACTCGGTCACCCCGATCGCGAACGCCCCGCAGGCGAGGGACAACAGGGCAAGACCGGGCGAACAATCGGCTTTCGACAAAATGACACCTTCTTACGTGGATTGTTCGAAGTAGCTGTTGGTGAGGAATACGAAGAGAAGTGCGAAGATCATCCAGGTGGCAGAGATCATTGCCATCCCGAGGGCGTGCGTCGCGGCGGCAGCGATCGCGATCACCAGCGCGCCCAATGCGCTCACCTGGAAAGTTAAGCTAACGATTCCCATTACCGTGCCAAATCCCGGTATTTTCGCGGCGCGCATGATTTTCTCCTTACTTGGACCGCTGATTCAGGCCAGCCGCCCGCCAGGCGTCCAGCCATGGCTGGGACATGCCCTTACGTGTCGGTCCAACTACCAGAGTGTGCCTCGCCTCGGCGTCCACATCTTCGGAAACACAAAGGGCGACGTCTCCGTCCTGAATACAAATTCGCTCTCGGCCGACAGCGACGACTTGGCGTTTTCATTCTTGCTCATGATCTGCTCCTTAGATGGATTATTTCCCAATCAGGGCACGGGCCTTCGCACGCACTTCGGCGAGTTCCGATTCCGACACCCGCCCCTTCCGCTTAGCCCCTCGGGCTCGCCAGTCGAGTGACTTCACTTGGTCGGCGAGCACCGCGCTCTGCCGGTCGTTGTCGATCGCGACTTCAAAGGGATAACCTTTCCGCTTGGTCGTAAGCGGGCAGCACAGAAGTAGGCCGATCCGATTGTAAGTCGCCGGCGAGAGAACGACTGCGGGACGGTGCCCAGCCTGCTCATGGCCGGCCTGCAGGGAGAATTCGAGCCAGACAATGTCGCCGGCGTCCGGCACGTATGCCGCCATTTCAGAGGCGTTCCTTGCCAACCGGAGCGCCGAAATCAACTTCGGCATGGAGATTTTCCGGCGTAATGCCCGACAGCAGCTCCGTCAGATCATACTCCATGTTGCTGACCGGCTCGATGATCACGCGTCCGCTTTCCTCGCGAACGTCGACCGGCTGATCCAACTTCAATCCAGCAGCCGCCATGACCGACGCGGGAATGCGGATCGACGCGCTATTGCCCCACTTTTTAACCACGGCTTTCATTGCCAACTCCATAAGGTATCGACGACGTCGATACTACGTTTTCGAGTACCCATGTGTCAACGACGTGTCAACGACGTATCAACGTCGGTTTCACGGCTGGGGATAGCCAAGACTCCTTAGCTGGATGTCAGGTGCATATACGACGACGCATTGCTCATCGTGCGGCCAGGTCCCTTCGGGACTGCCACGAATGAACTGCCCCGGGTTTACCGGAGAGTAAAACTCTCGGAGGATGAGCCCTATGGTAGAGAAGAAGACATCGCGTTATTCGCCTGAGTTCCGTGAGCGCGCCGTGCGCTTGTTGGAAGAGCACCGATCAGATTACCCGAGCATTTCTGCTGCCTGTCGTGAGATTGGTGGCAAGCTTGGCTGTTCGGGAGACAGCCTGCACGACTGGTGGAAGCAGGCCCGGCGAGACGCGGGTGCGCAACCGGGACCGACCACGACCGAGAGGGCACGGATCAAGGCGTTGGAACGTGAGGTTCGGGAGCTTCGTCAGGCCAATGAGATCCTGAAGAAGGCCTCGGCTTATTTTGCCCAGGCGGAGCTCGACCGCCCGTTTCGCAAATGATCGCGTTTATTGAAACCTATCGAGCCGATTACGGGGTCGAGCCAATCTGTCACGTTTTGCCGATTGCCCCGTCGACGTTCTATCATCAGGCGGCCATAGCCAGAGATCCGACCAGGGCCAGCCCGCGTGCCCGACGCGATGGGGAACTGATGGAGCATATCCGTCGGATCTGGCAGGATAACCGTGCTGTTTATGGCGCGCGCAAGGTCTGGCACAGCCTGCGACGGGAAGGCCACCCGGTCGCGCGCTGCACTGTCGAGCGCCTGATGCGGCAGATGGGTCTGAAGGGCGTGA
Organism: Gluconacetobacter azotocaptans; assembly: GCF_014174355.1. Lineage (GTDB taxonomy): Bacteria > Pseudomonadota > Alphaproteobacteria > Acetobacterales > Acetobacteraceae > Gluconacetobacter > Gluconacetobacter azotocaptans. Next base: position 145,903 of record NZ_JABEQF010000006.1, on the reverse strand, counting down.
TCCGGGGCCGGCAGGTCACCACAACCCGCCCGGATACGGCGCGCCCCTGTCCCGATGACAGGGTCAACCGGCAGTTCCGGGCCGAGGCACCCAACCAGCTCTGGGTCTCGGACTTCACCTATGTCCAGACCTGGAATGGCATGGTCTACGTGGCGTTCGTCGTTGATGTGTTCGCCCGCAGGATCGTGGGCTGGAAGGTCTCGACCTCCATGACCACCCAGTGCGTGCTCGACGCCCTTGAACAGGCCATCTGGCAACGAAAGCCCGCTGGAAACACAGCACTGATCCATCATTCGGACCGTGGATCACAATATCTATCGATCCGATATACCGAACGCTTGGCGCTGGCAGACATTGATGCCTCGGTCGGCACTGTCGGTGACAGCTATGACAACGCACTGGCGGAGACGATCAACGGTTTATACAAGGCCGAGGTCATCCACCGTCTGGGGCCATGGAAATCCATGGCGCAGGTCGAGTGGGAAACACTCAGATGGGTGGACTGGTATAATAACCAACGCCTGCTGGCACCAATCGGCTACAGGCCTCCTGCCGAAGCCGAACGGGCCTTCTATGCAGATCAGAACAAACTTGATATCGCAGCCTGAACACTGAACAGATCTCTCTCCGGTAAACCCGGGGCAGATCGTGCGCGGCCGCTTCGTCGAAGGGCCGGGAGCCTCCCGGTTCGCGGGACGCGCGACCGTACCGGCTCCGCGAACTCGCAGACACGCGCTCCGCCGATCCCGTTCCGGTCGCGCTTTCGGCGGGCGATCCGGCCAACCCCTTCGGCATGATTCTGCCATGGCCGCCGCACCGATCCGCGATCCGCCCGACCCGCCGTGGCGGCGCGTTCGTCGTGATCGCCGATGACCGCCTCGTACTCTATCTTACGCAGGGCGGCCGTAACCTGCTGACTTATATCGATGCGGATGATCCCGCCCTCGCCCCCATGCTCAGCACCAGCCTTGCAGCGCTCGCCGCCGCGCTGAAGCGCGAGAAGCATCTCATGTTCACGCTTGAAATGGTTGACGACCGCCCGGTCAGGATGACGCGCCTGGACACCGCCCTGCGCGCCTGCGGTTTCTCAATGGTGCCGAAGGGCCTGAGCTGGCATCAATAGCGCCATCGAGAAACCAACCCGGCCGCACTGTCGAACTCGCTGGCTGCCGGCGCGCGATGCGGACCGACAGCGGTGAAACGAGCCCCATGACGACCGGATGGGATCGTCAGAACTTCAGAGAGGTCTTGACGTAATACATACCGCCATTGAAGCCATAGGGTGAGTTCCCCGCATAAATGAAGGAATTCTGCAGGGCGGCGCGGGATGCCGCATTGGCCTTGGTCGGATAGTGGTTCCCAAGGTTATAGGCGCCAATGGCGAAATGCCAGCGCTTGAAGATATCGTAACCCAGTTCAAGATTCGTGATGTAGGACGGGGCCGCATAGGTCCATTGGGATTGCGTCAGCGAGGGCGAGGCCACCCAGGTATAGGACCCGAACCGCTGCTCCTGCACGCGGACGGAGTATGGTCCCTTGTTCCAGACGACCGTCAGGTTCTCGATGTTCTTCGGCGCGGAATGGATCAGATATTCCTCGTTCGTGCGGTTGAACGTGCTGAGCCCCAGGTCGGCGAGGGTGGAAGGCGTCGCATGATAGTGGCTGATTTCCGTATCCGCGATATTGACCCCGAGGCGGAACTGGAACGTGCCGGCGCCCCCCCCGTGCCACGTATATGCCGTGGAGATGTCACCACCATTCGTGGTCGTGTTGACCGGATTGCTGTAATAGGACGCATACAGCACGCCCGGCAGACCGGCGCCCGCCAGCAGGTTCTCGACATCCGTCCCGCCGAATTGCGACGTGTTGAACAGGCGATCGTTGATCGAGATACGATACAGGTTGGCGGTCAGGGTCCAGTTCGGCAGCAATGTCGCATCCATGCCGACGCTGAAGCTGCGCGATTGCTCGCCCTTCAGGTGGGACGCGCCGAGGACCTTGGCCCAGGGCGAATTCACCGGCAGCTGGGCCGTCCGGTAGGTCGGATAGGTCGTTTCGGCGAAGAAGGCTTCCTCCGCCAGGGTCGGAGGACGATAGCCGGTGTTCGCATTGGCGCGCAGGGCGAAGTTCTTGCTGAAATTGTAGCGGGTCCCGATTGACCCCGTCGCCGCGACGCCTTCGTCGCTGTACCCGACCGCGTGTCCGCCGAACGTCCACTCCCAGTTCCTTGTCGCGTACAGGTCAACATTGACGGAACCATCATAGATGTTGCGCGACAGCGTCCCCCCCGCGGCGGCGGGAACACCGAATTTATCGACAGCGCCCGCCGAGACGGCAATCCCCTTGTCAGGACCATCCAGCACCGGAACGCCGCCATTGAGGACCGACGCCGCGTCGCCCGGATTCACCTGGTACATATCGTGCCGATATTCGAAGCCATAGGACAGGTTGATCGGACGCGGCAGCAGGGCGGTGTGGAAGAATTTGGTCGATTTCAGGCCCACCGACAATTGGGACGAGATGAACTGGCCGGTATAGAATGTCGTCGGGCTGGCAACGCCCATGGTGGGATTGTCGGTGTTGGTGATCCAGTTGCTCATCTGGTCGCGCCCGTAATTCACGTAGGCGTCCCACTGCATGTCCAGGAAATTGGACGACCGGATCCCATCATTGACCTGGAAGTCGTTTTCCGTTCCGAGCCACAGCGGCTCCATGCCGTTCGGATGCAGCGCGCGCACGACATTGTCGTTCGACGGCGCACGATAGGTTTCCGTCTCGGTGATGTCCTTGTGAGCGTATGTCGAGGTGTTGTAGAACTCGAATTGCGGCGACAGCGGATACGCCATGTTGATGCTGCCGGCTTCCAGCAGCGTTCGCGGCGTACCGGCCAGGCGCTGGACATCGCGGTTGACCGTCTGGTTCAGCGGATTGCCCGCGAAATAGAGATTGCCCGGATAATCGCCGGACCGATTGGTGGCCAGCTGGTTGGTGACCTGCCCCGCGAAGTTCAGGTAACCGCCGGAATGTCCCAGGCGGATGCCGTAATCGGCATTGCCGTCGAAAGACTGGCCGTCGCCCGGATAATAGCCGCTGTTCTGCAGATTGAGCGTCCCGCCCTGCGTATTTTCCTTGAGCACGATATTGACCGCGCCCGCCTCGGCATCCTGGCCATACAGCGCGCTCGCCCCCTCGGTGATGATCTCGACATGGTCGATCGCGCTCATCGGAATCAGGGACAGGTCCGCGGGATCGGTGCCGTAATTCGGTCCGGCCTGATAATAGTTGAAATTGGCATCCACGTGACGGCGCTTGCCGTTGACCAGCATCAGGGTCTGGTCGGCGCCGAGATTGCGCAGCTGCATCGTCTTGTTGAAGCCGTTTCCGCCGATCCCGCCAAAGGGCGACGACGTCACCGCCGGCGAAAGCTGGGCGATCGCGGCCAGGATGTTGGTCTGTCCGGTTTCATGCAACTGCTCGGCGCTGTAACGATAGACCTGGACGGTGCTGTGTTCCCGCGTCGAGGGCGACAGGACGGAATTGCCCGGCACGGCGGCGGCCTGCACCGTAATGGCCTCGCTCTGCGCCCTGGCGGCCGCCGCACGCCGGGCGGCGGCAACCGGCGCATGGGCGGCGGACGGAGCCGACTTCTTCCGCGAAGCGACGGCCTGCGTTTGCGCCTGCGCCGCATATCCTGACAAAGCGAGCATGACCCATACCGCACATGATGCGGCGTACTCTTTCTTACCTCGCATATGTGCCCGGTATAGTTTCGTCATATCATTCTCCAGAAATTTCCCTGCGTCCGGCATGGGAACGAACATGATAGGTCCCGCGCGACGGATCTCGACCGCATGGTCAAAAAAGATTCATGCTTATGAAATAACGATAATATCCACATGACCATCGGCGGAAGCGGCCCGCACTGCATCCCGGAACCGCTCTCCGTTCCGGATCCATTTCGATGCGAAATCGAAAATTAACCGTCTATTACAAGAACAGGCAAGACAGAATTCAGAAATGGACTTGATCACTTTTATCTATCAAGCCATCCCGGCGTTCCGCCGCGGCCTGTCATATATTCCGCTCATGGAACCGGAGAGGCAAACCGCGTCGACAGCCTCACGTCCCGTATGACCATCTTTCAATTCCAGAACAGAAAGAAACCGCAGGATGAAGGCGAACCGGATGGCCAGGCCCCTCTCTCGCGGACGGCCGTCATCTGCTTTTCAGCATAATGACGACGTTTCCACATGGGAATAATTATTTCCTTATCTGTTATTATAATGTTTTCTTATTGATCCAAATTATTGAAATAAATAAGTTATTTTATCGCATGGTCCAATATGCTCTGTCGGCCGATATCAGGAAATCGATCGTGTCCGTTTGTCCCGCTCATGGACGGAACATTACCAAAAAAAACCGCATTCACCCGACGATCGCGAACAAACGGCACGTTCATGGTTTTTCAACTGGAAAATCGAAATTCCCTGAATTTTTTAAAAAAATCATGGCAGAATATCCTGGGCAGATGCCGGACATCTTCCATTTTATATTCCGTGGCATCCGAATCAACGCCGACCGGACGGAATTTAACTTTATTTAACGAAGCATGAATACAAAAGGGGCAGGGCGGCATCGTCCGCGCGAACCGCCCTGCCCCCAACCCGGCCCGATGGCTATCGGATTGCGGATACCCCTGTCAATTTTTTCTATACTTCCGTTCGGGTGCTATTACTTCCTCGACCGGTCCGGCGCGGCAGCCGGATTCGCCGGCGCCTCAGCGGGCGAACAGCATGTCCATGTTTGCAAAAGCCTTGAATTCCAGTGCATTTCCGCTGGGATCGAGAAAAAACATCGTCGCCTGCTCGCCCGCCTCTCCCTTGAAGCGGATATAGGGATCGATAATGAAGGAGATATTGGCGGCCTTCATGCGCACCGCCATATCCTCCCATTCCGGCATGGTCAGCACAAGGCCGAAATGCCGGACCGGAACGCCGTGGTCGTCCACGACGTTCCGCTGCACCTGCCCGGCTTCCTGCGGGGCGAGATGGGCAACGACCTGATGCCCATACAGGTTGAAATCGACCCAGTCCGGCGCGCTGCGTCCTTCCGGGCAGCCCAGGATTTCGCCGTAGAAACGGCGTGCCGCCGCAATATCATGGACAGGAAAGGCGAGATGAAACGGTCGAAGGTCGGATTGGACGGTCATGGACGTGCTCGCGACGTGGCGGAAAGGATCATTCCCTTGCTAGAACGACGACACACGAACGAAAAATGTTATATATTCCGCCTGAGAACGTTTTTTGCTGATGAATCGATGCTGACCGAACTCAAGACCTTTCTCCATGTCGCGCGACTGGGGTCGTTTGCCGCCGCCGCCTCGCGGGTCAACCTGACGCAATCGGCCGTCAGCGGGCAGATCCGGCGGCTGGAGGACGCGCTGGGCTTTCCCTTGTTCGATCGCTCGGGACGGGCGGTGTCGCTCAATCGGAACGGCAAGCGCGTCCTTGCCGGCGCCGAGACCGTTGTCGCCGCCTTCCAGAAGCTTTCGGACATGACGGATGAGAATGTGGCGCCTGTCGTGCTGCGGGTCGGCACGATCTCCAGCGCCCACGGGCTGCTGACGCGCGCGATGCAGACGTTCCGGCGCGATTTTCCACATGTCCAGCTGCGCATCGTTCCCGACATCTCGTTGCGTCTGCTGGACAAGGTGGACACGGGTGAAATCGACGTCGCGCTGATGGTGCGGCCGCCCTTCGGCATTCCATCGGCGCTGGCGTGGTCGCCCGTCGTCCGGCAGCGCTATCGCCTGATCAAGCCGGCGGACATGCCGGGCGACGATTGGCGGACGCTGGTCCTGACGCAGCCCTTCGTCCGCTATGAACGGACGTCGTTCGGCGGACGCGCCGTCGATCTTTTTTTGCGGCGATGCGATCTTGTGGCGAACGATCATGTCGAAATGGACGACATCGTCGCCATTCGCGACATGGTGGAAGCGGGACTGGGCGTCGCGATCATTCCCGTCGATGACGACGCCGTCATGCCGCCGGGGGTCGTCACCCTGCCCCTGGGCGATGACGTCTTCTATCGGGAACTGGGCCTGATGACGGGCCGGCAATCCACCCCCGCCCATCTCGACGCCCTGATTTCAACTCTGGTCCATCGCTGACGCGGCGCACGCCTGGCCGGTCAGCGCGGCAGGCGCAGCGTTGCCACGCCCCCGACACCGGCGCAGACGGCCACCAGGAACAATCCGGCCAGCGGCTGGCCGGTATGGACGCGCAGCCAACCGATTGCGTATGGGCCGATCAGCCCGCCAAGGGCGCCGAGACTGTTGATCCAGGCAAGGCTGGTTGCCAGCGTGCCCTTTTCCAGGACCAGCGCGGGAATGGTGAAGATCATCGCCGTTACGCACAGCGCCGCCGCCAGCGCGCCCGTCAGCAGCAGCAGCGCCACGGCGCCGTGCCCCTGGAACAGGAAGGCCAGGACCAGCAGCACCGACACGGCCAGGAAGGGCGCGGCCATATGCCAGCGCCGTTCCTGCCGTCGATCGGAACTGCGCGCGTTCAGGGTCATCGCGAGGATCGCCGTCAGGAACGGCAGCGTAGTATAGAGGCCAACCTGTGATGGGGGCACAGCCAGCACCTGCGCGATGAAAGTCGGAATCCAGAAGACGATCCCGTAATTGCACACGGCCTGGCAGAAGCAGATCACGATCAGCAGGGGGACGAGCGGACGCGTGAGGGCCGTGAACGCGCGCGGGGTGCGTCCCCCGGCCCCCGCCGGCCCCGTGCCCTCCCCCGCCGGGGCACGCGTCAGGAGCAGACGGCGCTGCGACTCATCAAGCCAGCCTGCGTCGGCCGGCCCGTCATCCAGCCATCGAAGCAGCACGAAGCCCAGCAGCAGGGCGGGCAGCGCCTCGATCACGAACATCCATTTCCAGCCGGGAACGGACATCGCGCCATCGAGCCGCGACAGGATGAAGACGGAGACCGGGCCGCCGAGCGCGCCGGACAGCGGGATGGCAATCAGGAATCCCGAAGTGACTCGGCCCAGCATCTGCCGGGAAAACCACAACGCCAGGTAGTACAGCACGGCCGGATAGAACCCCGCCTCGGCCACGCCCAGCAGCACGCGCAGGGCGCAGAACTGCCAGACCGTGTCCACGATCGTGAACAGGAACGAGATCAGGCTCCAGCCGATCATGATCGCGGCGATGGTGCGCCGCGCACCGAAGCGCATCAGCAACACCGAGGAGGGCACCTGGAAGGCGATATAGCCGACGAAGAACAGGCCCGCCCCCAGCCCGAACGTCGCATCGGAGAAATTCAGGTCGTGCTCCATCGGCTGGCGCGCGAAGCTGAGATTGATCCGGTCCAGGTAGGAAAACATATAGCACAGGATCAGCAGCGGAATAATCCGCCAGGCGGCCGCCCGAAGGATACGGGCTTCCGCCGGAGGAAGGGCGGCCTCCGCCGAGGGGCGAGCGGCCGACCGGCCGTCGAGATGCTCCGTTGAACGCACAGCCCGATCGGTCAAGCGGATGATCCTTCTTTTGTTGAGAACGCGTCGGTCAGATGACTCCGCGGCGATGGCGCTCCACCAGGTCCTGATAATGCGCGATCGGCATGTCCGTCACCAGCATGGCCCCGGGCGCGTGCGTGATGGCGAATTCCGGCATGCTGGCCGCCAGCACGGCCTGGGGTGTGACGCCGCACGCCCAGAAGACCGGCAGTTCGTCCTCGGCCACCGGCGTCGCGTCGCCGTAATCGGGCGTGCCGATGTCGGCGATGCCGATTTCCGCCGGAAAGCCGATCTGGACCGGCGATCCATGAGCCAGAGGAATGGCCGAACTGATCTCCACCGCCTTGATGATGTCCTGCGACCGGAAGGGGCGCATCGACACCACGACGGGGCCGGAAAACGGCCCGACCGGCGTGCAGGCGATATTCGTCCGGTACATCGACACGCCCCTGCCCGTCTGCAGGTGGCGCATGGGGATCCCGCAGGCCGTCAGCGCATTCTCGAACGAGAAGGAACAGCCGAGCGCGAACGTCACCAGGTCGTCCTGCCAGTAATCGCCCAGGTCGCTGGCCTCGACGACCAGGACGCCATTCCGCCATATCCGGTAGCGCGGCAGGTCCGTGCGGAGATCGAGGTCCGCGCCCAGCGCGGGAATGCCGTATTCACCAGGGCGGGACATGCCGACCAGCGGGCATGGCCTGGGATTCTTCAGGCAGAATTCATGGAATGCGTCGGCCAGGGCCGCCGGCAGCATGACGATGTTCGCCTGGATATACCCGGCGGCCATGCCAGCCGTCATGTCCGTGACCTGGCCCGTTCGGCAGAGGCGGCGGACTTCGGCGGGAGAGGCATTGAAATAGGGTAACGTCGCTGGACCGGGTTGGGCCATGGTCTGCGTCCCTTTCATGATGGTGCACCCCGCGGGCGCGCAATCCCGCGCGGCGGAATATAGCATTCCAGAAACGAATATGAATACATGACAGACAATTGCAAATAATTTATATAAATACCGACAAATAATGATATTTTATAATGTTTTTTTATTATTTGTGATGCAAAACGCATTCTTTATTGTATCGTGCTGACAGGCAGCACGACGCTCGGCCTTCATACGGCCGCGTCATGCCCGCCTGTCCCGTCAAGGATATCGGCATTACGCATGACCAACGCCCGTTGTTTCCCGGAGCCCCGAAGGTGACGCAGCCCCCCGATGCCGCCCGGCTGAGCATGACCGCGAATCCGCCCTGTTCCTCGACGCCGCGCGGGCGGCTTCAGGTCGAACATCCGGTGACGGAAATGACGACCGGCATCGTCCGGGAACAGATCCGCATTGCGATGGGCGAGGCACTGCGGATCCGCCAGGAGGACATCGCGCCGAGCGGGCATGCCATCGAATGCCGGATCAATGCCGAGAATCCGACCACCTTCATGCCAGCCGCCCGGCACGATCCCGCGATGGCGCCCGGCGGGCGGTTTCGACGTCCGCATGGACACCCGTCTATACGAGGCATATCTCGTCCCCGCGACCCGCTGCATCGACGCCTGACGGACGACCCGCCTTTCGCGACGAGGCCATGACCATCCATGGAAGCCCTGCGCGCGCGCCGGGGCGAAGGATGACGCGCGTGGATAGCATCGAACGCCGCCGCCGGATCGTGCGCCTGATGCGCGCGCGCGGCGTCCTGTCCCTCGAATGCCAGGACGGCACGTCCCGGCTGGGGATCAGGCTGGCGCCCCCCGCCGGAGAGAGCGGGGCGACGCCCCGGCCGGCCCCACCCGTCCCGTCCGACATTCCTTCCGATATCTGGGCCGTCAGTCCCGAGCCTGGCCTGCTGCTGCGATGCCGCCCGCTGGAGGACACGCCCCGGGGCGCCGAAGGCACGCCGGTGGCCCAGGACGATATCCGGGCCTCCGTACGGATCGACGACGCCCTGTTGCCCGTGACCGCGCCGCTGGCCGGAACGATCGGCCCTTGCCGGGCGGAAGACGGCGCGCCGGTGGGGTATCACCAACCGCTCTTTTCCATCACGCCGGCCAGGTAGCCCATGCGTCACTCCGCCCGGCCGTCGGCTTCGCGCGCGACCTCCTGCGCCATGATGACGATGTCTTCCACCAGGCTGGATCCATGCTTGATCAGCCGGCCCGCGACGCAGTTGAGCGGGGGAAGCGTCAGGCCGGCGTCGAGGACGCATAATTCGCCTGAGTCGAGATGGGATCGCACGACATCCGGCGGCAGCAGCGCCAGCCCCGTGCCGTTCAGCAGCATGTTGACGATGGTCGGCACCGAACTCATGGCATTGACGCGATGATGGCCGATCCCCTGCCGGGACAGCAGGTTGCGCAACATCGAATGTGGAACGGTATTGCGCGAGAACGTCATGATCGGCAGGGACGGCAGGCTACCCAGGTCGATGCGCCCGGTACGCCTGTCCACGACCGCGCGCGGCGCGATCAGCGCGACATCGAAACTGCAGACCGGCGTCTCGATCATCATCGGCGAATTGACCGGCCCGACGAACAGCCCGATATCCAGCATGCCCTTCGCCACCTTGCGCTGGATGTCATCGGAAATGCTGATATCGAGATCGACGGTGATATTGGGATATTTCTCGTCGATGCGGCACAGCAGCCGCGACAGCCAGGTGTGCACAGCCGTTTCCATCGTGCCCAGCCGCAGGATGCCGTTTTCCTCGCTATGACCCTTGATGGTCAGGATCGCCTCGTCACGCAGTTCCAGGATGCGCTCGGCATACCGGATCAGCGTCATGCCGATCGGCGTGGGGACCACGCGCTTGGCGGAGCGATGGAATATCTTGGCCCCGAGCAGGGTTTCAAGCTGCGACACCCTGATCGAGATTGCCGGCTGCGTCATGCGCAGGGCTTCCGATGCCGCCTTGAATCCGCCCAGCCGATCGATCCACAGCACCGCCTCGAGGCTCTTGAAATCCATCGTTCACGATCCCCAACCGATAAAGCATATTTATATCATGCTGCCCCCACGTCGCGCCAGAAACGCCAAGCCGACACGGCGCCTCCATTCATCCGAAAAACAACATGCCGAACTATAAATAATAACGATATAATTTTTCATTATCTAAATATATTCATACCGTATTCACGACTGGAAATCGGATCGCGATCGCGAATTCATTACGATTTTATCACAATTCGTCCATATCATTCCGGGAAATCCCATGCCGTCCAAATCCACGGAGTCCGGCACGCCTCCAATCCTGACACTGGCGCGCATCCGCCAGGCCGCCGAACGCATCGGGCCGTTCATCGTCCGCACGCCCCTGCTGGAAAATCCCCGGCTGAACGAGCGGCTGCAGGCGCGGCTGCTGCTGAAGCTGGAGGCGCTACAACATACCGGATCCTTCACATTCCGTGGCGCGTGCAATCGGATCGAGCAACTGCCCGACGCGCAAAGGCAGCGCGGCGTGGTGGCGTGGTCATCGGGCAATCACGGCCAGGCCGTGGCGGCGAACTGTGCGCGCCGGGGCATTCCCGCCACGATCGTCATGCCTCATACCGCCCCGCGACTGAAGATCGATGCCACGCGGGCCCAGGGCGCCATCGTGCGTCTGTACGATCGCGCCATCGAGAACCGCGAGGAGATCGGCCGGCAAATCTCGGAACGGACCGGCGCCACGATCATCCATCCGTACGACGATCCGGATATCATGGCGGGACAAGGGACCGTGGGGCTTGAGATCATGCAGCAATGCGCCGAGCGCGGCCTGCGCCCCGATGCGGTGCTGGCCGGCGTCGGCGGCGGAGGGTTGATCGCCGGGGCCGGCACGGCGGTGCGGGCGCTGAACGCCGCCACCCGCCTTTACGCCGTCGAGCCCGCGGGCTTCGACGATACGGCGCGCTCGCTGGCTTTGGGCGAACGGCAGTCGAATACGGGCGGGGCCGAGTCCCTGTGCGACGCGCTGATGGACCCGACGCCGGGCGCCCTGACTTTTCCGCTGAACCGCGCCTTGCTGACCGATGTGCTGGTGGTGAGCGACAGCGAGGTCCGCACCGCCATGCGCGCCTGTTTCGAGCATCTGAAAATCGTGACCGAGCCGGGGGGCGTCGCCCCCCCTGGCGGCGATCCTGTCGGGCAAGATCGACGTGCGGGGCACGACGAGCGTGGTCGTGATCAGCGGGGGGAATGTCGATGCCGCGCTCTTCGCCCGGATCCTGCAAGGCTAGAGAAGCTGTCTTGAAGATACGAAGACTATCGCCGACCCGCTGTCGGTTCGCACGGCAAGGAGATCCCGCATGAACCTCCGCTTTCTCGAGGCGTTCGTCTGGATTGCCCGCCTGGGCAGCTTCCGCCGCGCCGCCGCGCGGCTGAACATCAGCCAGGCCGCCATTTCCAGCCGCATCGCCACGCTCGAGGAACAGATGGGCCACCGCCTGTTCGACCGGGACAGCCGCGACCTGCGGCTGACGCAGGCCGGCCAGACGTTGCTGATTTTCAGCGAACGCATGCTGGAAACGCAACGCGAGCTGAAACGCGCAATCGCCCAGACCGATGCCCCGCACGGCACCGTACGCATCGGCGTGATCGAATCCGTCGTCCACACGGTTCTGCCGGGCATCCTGCAGGCGCTGCAGGTCGCCTATCCCAGCCTGGCGCTGGAGATCACGTCCGAACCCAGCCGTGCCCTGCAGGATCTTCTCAAGCGCGGCGCCATCGACATTGCCATGCATACCAGCGCCGTGACCGACGCCAATATCCGCAACGACATGCTGTGCGAATTCCCGATGGGATGGATCCGCCGCCACGATCCCGACACGGCCCGCCATCCCTCCGATTTTTCCGCGCTGTCCGGCTATCCCATCATTACCTTTCCGCACGGATCCCTGCCCCATGCCTCCGTCCTGGACGCGTTTCGCGAATCGGGAACGCAGTTGAACCTGCTTCATTGCATCGCGTCCATCGCGGTAATCATGCGCCTGGTGCACGCGGGAATCGGCATCGCCTCGATGCCGCTGGCGGCGATCGAGCAGGAACTGGACAGCAGCCAGGTCGCGCTGATCGCCGACGATGTGCGCCTGCCGCACCTGCCGATCATGATCAGCTATCGCCCCGAACCGGGGAACGAGATCCTTGACGCCGTCGTCGAGACCGCGCGCCGGGAAACACGCGCCTATTGCATCCGCGTGGGGGAACGCTTCGCCGTTCCTCTGGATCGATAAGGAAATATGATCACCGCTCTCTTCGAATTCTTGCTTGCCTGGCCTGTTGGCGGGCCGCTACCGTGGCCCCGGTTTCCATCGATACATGCCGGAAGACTGTCGTCTCTGTTCCAGTGATGCACGACACCGCAACAGGCGGGATGGACTTTCTCCAGACGGAGCATAAGGATATTTCTATCGTTCCCCATACCGACAGGCGATCCGGCGGCGTGCGCCTGGCGTTGGCCAGCATGATCGGCACCGCGCTGGAGTGGTATGATTTCATGATCTACAACACCATGGCGGCGCTGATCTTCAACAAGCTGTTCTTTCCGACCAGTGTACCGATGATCGGCACGCTTCTGGCGTTTTCCACCTATGCGGTCGGATATCTGTCGCGGCCGCTGGGCGGCGTCATCTTCGGCCGGCTGGGGGACAGGATCGGCCGACGCACGGTGTTGATGGTGACGCTGATCGTCATGGGGCTGTCCACCAGCCTCATCGCCGTGCTGCCCACCTTCGCCGCGATCGGGATCGCCAGCCCGATCGTCCTGGTCCTGCTGCGGCTGGCCCAGGGAATCGCGCTGGGCGGCGAATGGGCCGGCGCGGTGCTGCTGACCGTGGAACATGGCGTCGCGGGCCGGCGCGGCCTGAACGCGTCCTGGGCGCAGGTGGGCCCCGGGCTGGGAACGATCCTGTCGTCGGCGGTCATCGGCCTTCTGGTGACGACGCTCGACAACGACCAGTTCGTCGGCTGGGGATGGCGCGTTCCGTTCGCCCTCAGCGGCCTGCTGGTCATTTTCGGTCTGGTCCTGCGCCGGTCCATAGCCGAAACGCCGATGTTCCAGGACCTGAAACGCAGGGATGCCATCATCAGGACGCCGGTGAGCCTCCTGCTGCGCCGGCACAAGCGCGGGCTGCTGGTCGCCGCCAGTTCGCGGATCGGGCCGGACGTGCTCTATGCGCTGCTGGTCGTCTTCAGCATCACCTATGTCAACCAGATCGACGGGCTGCCGCGCCGGGTCATTCTGACGGCGCTGCTCGCCGGGTCCGCCTGCGGCGTGGTCATGACGATGCTGTACGGGCATCTCAGCGACCGGATCGGGTCGCGCCCGATCTTCGCGGCCGGCCTGCTGTGCGGGATTCCCGTCGCGTTCGCGTTCTTTCCCCTGGCCGACACCCGGCAGTTCGCGTTGATCGTCCTGGCCGTGGCGGCGGGGCTGGCCATCCATGCCGCCATGTATGCCGTCCAGGGGGCGATCATTACCGAGCAGTTTCCGCCCGCCATTCGCTATACCGGCGCCTCCATCGCCTACACGTTCGGCAGCCTGGCCGGCGGGGGGGCCTTCGCGCCACTGATCATGGCCAGCCTTTTCAGGGAAACGTCCTCGACCCTCGCCATCTCGCTTTACACGCTCGCGGCGCTGCTGGTCAGCGGCGCCGGCATGCTGCTGGCCCGCGAGACACCGGCTGGCGACGAAGCCGATCCCTGACGGCAGGACGCACGCGCGCTTCCCGGCCTGCGACAAGGCCGGTTCATCTCATCGGATAACGCTCCAGTTCGGAACAAGACCATGAAGACCTATTCCGCATCCCTGCCTGCTGTACAAAGCGTCGTCATCGCCGGCTGGGCCGGCCGCGACCGGCAGGACGTCGATCACCATATCCAGGAACTGGCCGCCATCGGCGTGGCCCCGCCATCGCGCACCCCGCTGTTCTATCGGGTTTCGGCCGACCGCCTCACGCAGGCCGAGGAGATCGAGGTCGTCGGCCATGATACATCCGGCGAGGCCGAACCCGTGCTTGTCTGGTCGCCGGACGGCCTGCTGGTGGGCGTCGGGTCCGACCATACCGACCGTACCAGCGAAGCCTACAGCGTCGCCCTGTCGAAGCAATTATGCCCCAAGATCGTCGGAACGCGGTTCTGGCGCTTCGACGACGTCCGGACGCATTGGGACGCCCTGGTCATCCGGGCCTACAGCGAAATCGACGGCGTCCGGGCACTTTACCAGGAAGGCGCGCTGTCCGCCCTGCTGCGGCCGGAAGAACTGGTCGAGACCTGCCGTGCCCGCGACAACGGCCGGTTGCAGGACGGCAGCGTGATGTTCTGCGGCACCGTCCCCACCATCGCAGGCATCTTCCGCGCGGACGCCTGGACCGTGGAACTGTACGACCCGCGTACCGACACAACCCTGCGCCATCGCTATACGGTGCGGGAATTGCCCGTCATTGCCTGACTGACCGCGCGAGAAGGCCAGAGGAAGGAAAGAGCATGGCCCGTCCCACCCCCACACCGGCCACCGGATCGCACGACATCGTCGACCGGGTGACACGGCGCCTGGCCGTCCTGGACGATCCGACGCGCCCCGAGCGGCAGGCCTTTCGCGTGATCCACGCCGACACCGCGCTGCAGGAGGCCGAAGCCTCGGCACGGCGGCACGCGCAGGGCCTGGCGCTGGGACCGCTGGACGGGTGCATCCTGTCGGTCAAGGATTTGTTCGACGAGGCCGGCGAGGTGACGATCGCCGGCGCCCCGGTCAGAGCGTCCGCGCCGCCCGCGCAGACGGATGCCACGGCCGTGCAGCGCCTGAAGCAAGCCGGCGCCATCATCATCGGCCGCACGCACATGAGCGAGTTCGCGTTCTCCGGCATCGGGATCAACGCCGCGTTCGGCACGCCCGGCAACCCGCGCGACGCCACGCGCATTCCCGGCGGTTCGTCCTCGGGCGCGGCCGCCAGCGTGGGCTACGGGATGTGCGATATCGGACTGGGCAGCGACACCGGCGGGTCCGTGCGCATTCCGGCGGCGCTGTGTGGCCTGACCGGTTTCAAGCCGACAAGCGGGCACGTTCCTCTGGACGGCGCCTTTCCGCTGTCGCCAACGCTGGATACGATCGGGCCCATCGCCCGCACCGTGGCGGAATGCGCGCATGCCTTCGCCGTCCTGTCGGATCGGCCGGGCCTGCTGCCGCCGACACGGAGCGCCGCACGGCTGTCACGCCATCGCCTGGGCATCATCCGGACCGACAGCGTGTATGACGGGGCGGAGCCCGCCGTGCTCGCGGCCATGCGGACGGCCGAGCAGGCGTTGCGCGCGGCCGGCGCCACGCCGGTCGATGTCGATATCACGGATATCCTGGACGGCCTGGCGCATCTGGACGGGCTGGGCCTGTTTCCCGCCATCGAACTGGCCGCCATCCTGGCCGGCCTGTCCCCGGCCGAAACCCGGCAGATCGATCCCCGCATCTGGTCTCGCGTCGTGCCGGGATATGCGGTCTCCGCCACGACCTACCTGGCCATGCAGGAGCAGCGCCGCGTCATGATCGCCCGGATGTCCGCCCTGATGGCCGGGTATGACGCCCTGCTGCTCCCGACCGTCCCGGTCACCGCACCGCGCATCGACTCCCTCGACGATGACGAAGCGTTCCGACGGACCAACGGGCTGCTGCTTCGCAATACACGTATCGGCAACCTGCTGGACCTGCCGTCCAGCTCCCTGCCCATCCCGACCGATGAACTACCGGTGGGCCTCATGCTGTGGGGCGCACGCGGACAGGACAAACAGGTCCTGCTGCTGTCGCACCTCATCGAAAGCGCCCTGGCAGGCCGGCCTCCCGCGACCCTTTGATGAGACCTGCGCCTTGTTATGCGGTGACGATATCGAGCGTGCGCCTGAGGTTGTATGCGATCGCGGAACCTGGACGGCGGCTTTGGCGAGGCCGCGCCATCGCATCCCGCGCAGGCCGTAGCTGCGTTTCCAGGTACCGCAGATCTTCTCGATCCGTCCCCGGACGCCTGGTTCGATGCATTCTCCGCCCGTTCAGGCACCCGCGCACAGGTCTCCTAAGTCGTGCGAAAAAGCTGGTCCAGGTCGGCGAATGCCTTGAATTCCAGCGCATTGCCTGCCGGATCATATAGGAACATCGTGGCCTGCTCGCCCGGCTGCCCCGCAAAGCGGACCTGCGGCGCCATGCCGAAACGCACCTGTTGCGCCTTCAGGCGGTCGGCCAGCGCCGACCAGTCCGCCATATCCAGAACCACACCGAAATGCGGAATGGGAACGTTATGGCCGTCCACCGGGCTGACATTCCCCTCCTCCGAGGCACGGGCGGGATTATGGTGGGTGACGATCTGGTTGCCGAACAGGTCGAAATCGATCCAGGCATCGGTGCTGCGCCCTTCCGGACAGCCGAGCACCGTACCGTAGAAATGACGTGCGGCGTCGAGATCATCGACGGGAAAGGCCAGGTGGAACGGTTTTGACATCGGCAAGTATCCCTCGATCAAGGTGGGAAAGCATAGGGCCGCGAAGGGGGCGGCAAAAAGACCGGTTGTCCTATCTTCTTGCCCTACAATGCCTTTGCATCCGAGGGGGCGTGACGTTCCGCCAGGACCTGCAACAGGCGTTCGACCAGCCGTCTCCGGGGGGAATGGTTTTGCCACAGCATGCCCACGTTGCGGCATGGCGCGGGGCGAGGCAGGCCGATCTTGCGCAGATCGATTCCGGCCGGCCAGGGCGGGGCCCAGTCCGGCACCAGCGATACGCCGATCCCCTGACTGACCATGATGGCGATTGCTTCCAATGAATCGAGTTCCAGCCGTTCGTGCGGCCAGATCCCCCACCGCCGCAGACAGGTATCGGCCAGCCGTCCGCCCCAGTGATTCCGGTCGTAGCGGATGAATGGGTTGCCGCGCAGGATCTCGGCCGGATCGTTCGAGACGATGCCCGCGTGTGCCAGGACGACCAGCGGTTCGGAACGGAAGGTGCACCAGCGGCAGGTTTTTGGAATATCGAAGGGCGGTTCGGCAATGAAGGCCGCATCCAGCGACCCGTCCTGCACCCGGTTGTGCAATTCGGAGGACGCGCCGGGAATGATGTGCAGCTCGATATCCGGAAAGCGTTCGAAGAACAGCTTCAGACTGGTCGGCAGGATGCCGCTGACGACGCTGGAAATGGCGCCCAGCCGCAATTTGCCGACTGGCTCGTCAAGGGCCGCGACCGCACGCAAATCCTTGACGCTGGTGATGATGGAACGGCTGTTCTCGATGATGGCGAGTCCATGTTCGGTCGGCTTGACGGTCCGTCCGGTCCTTTGCATCAGTGTGCAGCCGATTTCGTCCTCCAGCGCGCGAATCCGCTGCGCCACGGCGGCGGGCGTGATGCCCAGTTGGCGCGCGGCTTCGGCCAGCGAACCATGTTCGATGACGATGATAAAGCTTTCCAGAAAGCGTGTATCCATGTCGTGGCTTCACATCGCAACGCGGATTGGGGGATGGCAGGGCCGGATTCCATGACCGTCACGGCCGGCCCTCCATTCGGGGGACTATTTCCGGTATAGCACGGGCCGCAGCATGCTCAGCCGCTCTGCCGCACCATCGGTGATGACGAACGTCTCGCCCACGCCGGCGGCCAGGCCGGTTGTCGTGTCACCCAACATGATATGCACGAACAGGACCATGCCCGGCGCCAGCAGCAGCGGGTTACCCGAATAGATCATCGGCGGCGCATCCATCCAGGTCGGCCGGAACGTGGCGCCCAACGAATAGCCACAGGCCGAGAAGCGGGCCTGCTGGTAGCCGCCGCGATCCAGGACGGCGCGATGGATATCGTCCAGGCGGCCGATCGGCGTGCCCGGCCGGGCCGCGTCGATCACCTGTTCCAACGCGTCGGCCGTTAGCGCGTGCATGCGCGCCTGTGCCGGCGGGACCGGACCCAGGGTGACGGTATGTTCGATGCAGACATTGTACCGGCGATAGGACGCGGCCAGTTCCAGGACCATCTGGTCCGGCGTTTCCAGCCGACGCGCGCTGCCAAAGCCGCGGCCGTAGATCGCGCGCGGGCCGCTATTGACCATCGGGCCGCCGGCCGGCATGTCGCCGCCGCCCCGCAACATGGCCGTCACCCCCGCCGCCGTCACGGCGCTGTCCAGGATGCCGGGCTCGGTCGCGTCGACCATGGCGCGGATGGCATCGTCGGCCAGCGCGCCCGCCTGCCGGACCAGCGCCAGTTCGCTGGGCGACTTGACCAGGCGCAGGCTGCGAATCAGGCCCGACCCGTCCTCCAGCACGACGTCATCCTGCAAGCCGGTGCGCAGCTTTTCCCAGTTGAGGCCCGTCAGCCCGTACGTGTCCAGTTCGACACCGATCCGTTCGCCCCGCAGGCCGAGTTCGTCCAGGATCCGCGCCAGGTCCCGGATCGGATCGGCGTCTTCGGCATTGTACCAGACCCGGACATCTTCGTAGAGCGAGGCGCGCAGAGCCTGGCTCCGGTCGGGCCGACGGGTCAGCAGCACCGCCGCCTGCCCGTCGGCGGTGATGATCCCGCACTGGAAGAAGACATATCCCGCCGTGTCGAAGCCGGTCAGGTACAGGTGACTTTCCTGCGCGAAGACCAGCAGGGCGGCGAGGCCCCGCGATTTCAGGATTTCCGCGGTGCGGCGCAGGCGGCCCTCGTGCTCGTCCTGCGGAAAGGTCAGGGCGACCGAGCGGCCGGACCGTGTCTGGCCCATGAAGCCCAGGGATTGATCGGATAGGGGCAAGCGACGTCTCCATGGATGGACGGTCCGGGGACGAAACGGCGTCGGAGGATTGAAACCGGAACGAATCGACTGGACCTGATGATGGAATTCTGCTGGAACTCATCTGGCATACCACCTGCATATTGGCCTGTCATGATGTCTTCCGCCCTGCCCGACCTGTCGGGCGACGCTTCGATCGAATCCCTGGCCGCGTCCGCCTATGGCCGGCTGCGGACCTTCCTGTTCAGCGGCGAACTGCCGGCCGGCGCGCTGATCCAGGAGCGCCGCCTGGCCGAGCAGCTGGGCCTGTCCCGCACGCCCGTCCGCGATGCGCTGAGCCGCCTGGAAGGCGAACGGCTGCTCAGCCGCAATGGCCGGCTGCTGTTCGTCGCCACCGTGTCGGTACGGGAGATCATCGACATCCTGCACATCCGCCGCCTGATCGAAGGCGACGCCGCCCGGATGGCCGCGACGCGGATGACAACCGCGCAGATCGAGGCCATCCGCGGCGCGATTCTGGGCATGGAAGACGGCGGCCTGGTCACGGACGACGCCCATTGGGCAAATGACGACCTGCTGCATCGCGGGATCGCCGACGCCTCGGGGAATCGGGAACTGAGCCGCCTGATCGGCGAGTTGCGCCAGAGGACGCGCATGTTCGGCCTGACCCGCCTGCCCGAACGTTTCGATCGCGGCAAGGACGAGCATCTGGCCATCCTGGACGCCATCGCCGCGCGCGATTGCAACGCGGCGGAGGATCGGATGCGGCTGCACCTCGACCGGGCCCGCGATGCGATCATTTCCATGCTGCAAGGACAAGACGACTGATGGGCAACAGGCTGCTGTATCTTGCCAACGGGGCGCAGCGGATATCCGCGGCGCGGCTCGACGAGCGATTCGCTTCCGAGGGGATGGAGGTGGATATTCACTGGGCCTATCGCGACGAGTTCCCGGACTCGCTCGACGGTTACACCGGGATCTTCCTTTCGGGCAGCCCGCATGGCGCGTACGAGGATATTCCCTTCATCCTGCGCGAGCATGATCTGGTGCGCGAGGCCGCCGCGCGTGGGATTCCGATGCTGGGGATCTGCTTCGGGCACCAGATCCTGGCCTCGGCGCTGTGCGGGCGCGACCAGGTGTTTCGCCGCGACGGGTGCGAAGTCGGGTTCAAATGGCTCGACGTCCATCCGGCCGCGAGCGGCGATCCGCTCTGCCGCCATCTCGGCGCGCGCATGCACATGTTCGTCTGGCATAACGACGAAGTCCGCGCCGACCATCCCGACATGCGCATCATCGCCTCGTCCGACCTCTGCCCCAACCAGATCTGGCGCTATCGCGACATGCCGGTCTGGGGCATCCAGGGCCATCCGGAAATCACCATGGTGCAGGCCCGCGCCTGGTTCGAGAGCAGCCGCGCGCGGCTGGAACGCGACGGCGCGGATCTCGACGAACTGATGCGGACGGCCAGCGAGGCCGAGGACGCCAAGACGATGCTGCGCGACTTCGCCCAACTGTGCCGTCAATGACACGGACCGCCCCGCCATACCGGACGATCATCGGCGGACTGTGTCTGCTGGCGGGCCTGTGCGGACCGGCGCGGGCGGGCGAACTGGTCTTCACCAGTTGGGGCGGGGCCTACCAGGATGCGGTGCGCGACGCCTGGCTCACGCCGTTCGGTAAGGAAACCGGTCTTGCCGTGCTGGAGGATACCGGGCCATCACTGGCGAAGATCCGGGCGATGGTGGAAACCGGATCGGTCAGCTGGGATGTCGTCGGCACCAGCGGCGCCAGCTTCATGCTGGGCGTGAAGCTGGGATTGTTCGAACGCATTACCGACGACATGGTGGATCAGAGCCACCTGATCCCTGGCGCGCGAACGCCCTATGGGGTACCGTCGGAAATCTTCGCGACCGTGCTGGGCTATTCCACGCGGGCCTTTCCGCACGACCATCCACGCACCTTCGCCGATTTCTGGGATGTGAAGAAATTTCCGGGCCGTCGCATGTTGCCCGCCCGCCCCACTACGGTGTTGGAGGCCGCGTTGCTGGCCGATGGCGTGCCGGCCGCCGACGTCTACGCCACGCTGTCGACGCCGGCGGGCCTGCAGCGTGCGCTGGACAAGGTGCGCGCCATTCGCCCCTCGGTGGCGGTCTGGTGGAATTCCGGCGCGCAGGTGGTCCAGGCCCTGGCCAGCGGCGACGCGGCGATGGCGCTGGGGTGGAACGGCCGCTTCCAGGATGGTCAGGATGCGGACCTGCCGATCGCGATGTCCTGGGACCAGAGCATCCTGCAGGTGGGCTATTTCCTGATCGTGAAAGGCGCGCCGGACCGGGACGCGGCGATCCGCTTCCTGCGTTACATCTCGTCGGCCGAGGCGCAGGCGCGATTCAGCCGCTACGTCGCCTATGGCCCCACCCGCACCGACGTCCTGCCCGGGATCGAACCGGCCCGTCGCACGCGGCTGCCCTCGACGCCCGAACGGATGGCGCGCGGGCTGTTCGTCGACAATGACTGGTGGGCGCGCCACGGCCAGGACGCGACCGAAAAATATACCGCCGTGATGGAAGGAAACTGATGAGCGAGGCAGGATTCTGGTTCGCGCGCGATGAATATCTTCGTCGCGTCGAGCGTGTGCAGGCCGTGCTGAAGGCCGCCGGGCAGGACGCGCTGCTGGCGTTCCTGCCGGAAACCGTGACGTGGCTGACCGGATATTTCACGCGCGCATACGGCACGTTCCAGTTCGCCATCATTCCCGCGGACGGAGAGCCCGTGGTGGTCTGCCGCGATGTCGAAGCCTATTATCTCGACCAGACATGCGTTTTTTCCGGACGCGCGCTGTGGTGCGACAGCGACGTGCCGATGGATGTCGGGATCGCCGCAATCCGCCGCGTCGTGGGCGATGCCCCCCGCCTGGCGGTGGAATTGTCGTCCTGGACGCTGACGGCCGCGCGGTACCTCGCCCTGTGCGCGGCCATGCCGCGCGCGCGCCTGGAGGATGCGGGAACGCTGGTGTCGGCCCTGCGTCTGATCAAGTCGCCCGCCGAAGTGGCCTATCAGCGCCGCGCCGCGCGGGCGGCCGAACGCGGGATGCAGGCCGGAATCGACAGCGCGCGGCCGGGCGCGAACGAACGCGACATGGCGGCCGCGATCTGCGCCGCCATGATCCACGCCGGCAGCGACCTGCCCGGCCCGGGGGTGCTGTCGTCCGGCGAACGGGCCTTCCACCTGCATGGGTCCTACACCGACCGGACGCTGCTGCGGGGCGACGTCGTCCAACTGGAAACCACGCCGAACGTCAGGCAGTACCACGCGCGATTCATGCGGCCGATGAAGGTCGGCACCGCCACGGACGCGGACCATCGCGTGGTGGAACGATTGATCGCAATCCAGGATGCCGCCCTGGCGACCGTAGCGCCCGGCGTGCCGGCCGCCGTTCCGGACGGCATCTATCGCGACGGCGTGCTGTCGGCCGGCCTGGCCGCGACCTACACGAACAAGACGTTCTATTCCGTGGGCCTGATGCTGCAGCCGAACGCGGCCGAGGGGCTGGATGCGGCCCCCGGCTGCACCTGGGCGTTCCAGCCGGGCATGACATTCCACACCTACGTCCTGGCGCGCGGTTTCGGCATGTCCGAGACCATTCATGTCACCGATGGCGGGTACGAACGGCTGACGAACTTCCCCCGTCGACTGTTCGTGACGTGAGCAGGGAGTCCGCCGTACCCCGGCGCGGGCGCCTGCGCGCCGCCGTCATGCGGCGCGGCGCGGCATGGGTCGCCCTGCCGCCGACCCTGTTTCTGGCCGCGCTGTTCGCGCTGCCGGTCCTGCGCCTGCTGATCCTCAGTTTTTCCGACCCGGCCGGTCCGTTCAGCCCCTATTGGCGGATCGTCGACATCCCCGCCTATCGGACCGCGCTGCTGACCACGGTGGGCATCGGGGGGCTGGTGACGGTGCTGTCGGTCCTGCTGGCCTATCCCGTCGCCTATCTGATGGCGACCGTTCCCCCGCGCGTGGCCCGCCTGCTGGGATTGTGCGTCCTGCTGCCGTTCTGGACCAGCGCACTGGTGCGGACCACGGCCTGGATCATCCTGCTGCAACGATATGGCGTTCTGAACACCCTGCTGGTGGACAGCCATCTGCTGCGCCATCCCGTCTCGTTCGTCTACAACCTGTCCGGCGTCCTGATCGGCATGAGCCACGTCCTGATGCCGTTCATCGTCTTCCCACTCTACAACGCCTTCCGCGGCATCGATCAGAACCTGATCCATGCCGCGGAAACGCTGGGCGCCGGCCCGACGACGCTGTGCCGGCGCGTGTTCCTGCCACTGACGGCCCCGGGCGTCGCCGCGGGGGCGACGATCGTGTTCATGAGCGCCCTCGGCTATTACATCACGCCGGCGCTGATGGGCGGTCCGGCACAGACGATGGTGGCCCAGCTTATCTCGTTCAACGTGGAGGAGCAGCTCGACTGGGCCATGGCCGGTGCGCTGTCGGTCGTCATGCTGCTGGCGTCCCTGCTGATCTTCTTCCTGTTCCAGGCGGTATTCGGTCTCGACCGGCTGTTCGGCGACGCGGCCCCGTCGGGTCGGGGCGTGGTGCCGTTCGCCGTGGGCGCGCGCGGCCGCTCCGCCTCGGGCCGTGCGATGCTGGTGCTGGGGGGCGCGGTGCTGCTGTTCCTGCTGGCGCCGGTGCTGATCGTCTTCCCGATGAGCGTCGGGTCGTCGCCGTTCCTGTCGTTCCCGCCACAGCATCTGTCCCTGCGCTGGTATCATGAATTGCTGGCGCGGCCGCAATGGCTGGCCTCGGCGTGGAATTCCCTACAGGTCGCCGCCATCGCGGTCCCGGGCGCGACGCTGCTCGGCACGATGGCGGCCCTCGGGGTCTCGCGCCTGCGCGGGGGGCTGGCGCGCGGGCTGGAAGTCCTGTTCATCCTGCCGATGATCGTTCCGCCGATCATCCTGGCGGTCGGATTGTATTACCAGATGGTGCCCCTGGGCCTGATACGCGGGCATTGGGGGCTGGGACTGGGACACATCGTCATCGCCCTGCCGTTCGTCTTCCTCTCGGCGCAGGCCGCACTGCGCGGGTTCGACCGCAACTTGGAACGTGCGGCCCTGGGACTGGGGGCCAGTTGGCCGACCATGTTCCGGCGCGTGATGCTGCCGGCCATCGGCCCGGGCGTCGCCGCCGGCGCCATCTTTGCCTTCATCACCAGTTTCGACGACGTGATTCTGGCCCTGTTCCTGACCGACGTGCGCGGCCGCACCCTGCCCCGCCTGATCTATGAGAACGTTTCCGAGGAAATCAGTCCGACGATCACCGCCGTTGCCGTTCTGGTGATCCTGCTGACCCTGCTGACCCTGCTGCTCAATGTCTTTTTTCAGAAGGATACGCGATGACCGGACAGAACACCGTTCTCGGCAAATCCGTCCGTCTGGACGCGATTCGCAAATCCTACGGCACGACAACCGTATTGCGCGACCTGTCGCTCGATATCCCGGCAGGATGCTTCTGCACCCTGCTGGGATCGTCCGGGTCGGGCAAGAGCACGCTGCTGAAGCTGATCGCCGGGTTCGAGACGCCGGATGCCGGGGTGATCCGCATCGGTGGAAACGATGTCGGCAAGGTGCCGGTCAACCGGCGCAACATCGGCATGGTCTTTCAGAATTATGCGCTGTTCCCGCATATGTCCGTGCGGCACAATGTCTCTTTTGGCCTGGACATGCGCCGGATATCGCCTGGCGAGTCTGCCCGGCGGGTCGACGAGGCACTGGAGATGGTCGGGCTCGACGACCTGGCCGATCGTCGTCCGCGCGACCTGTCCGGCGGACAGCAGCAACGGGTGGCCCTGGCGCGGGCGCTGGTGATACGGCCGGACATCCTGCTGATGGACGAACCGCTGGGCGCGCTGGACCGCGCACTACGCCAGACATTGCAGGTCCAGATCAGGGTCATCCAGAAAGAGCTTGGCATAACCGTCATCTTCGTCACCCACGATCAGGAGGAGGCCCTGCATATGTCCGACCAGATCGTGCTGATGCGCCAGGGGGCGATCGAACAGGCGGGATCCCCATGGGAACTGTACAGGCAACCAAAAAATCGCTTCGTCGCGTCGTTTCTTGACGAATGCAACTACGTGGAACTGCCGTCGGGTCCGGCCGGCATCCGGCCCGCCCGGCTTCGTCTTGGCGCCGATGCGCGGACGCAGGATCACGTCATGAGCGGACGGGTCGAACGTGTCACGTTCCTGGGGGCCAACATGCGGGTGACGGCCCGTGTCGGGCAGGCGGATGTCGTCGCGCTGGTTCCCACAGAAAACGAACCGGACCGGTTTTCCGTCGGACAACTGGTCGAAATCGGCTTTGCCGACGCCGACGTCATGCCCATTGCATGACGTCGCGCCTCCCACGCAGATCGATAGAAAAAGTAAAACATGAACGTATTTTTGCGAACGTTCATTCATAGTTTCTTTCATGCAATGATTTGATCGAAATGATTTTGACGATTATGCAGAGAAGGAAAGCAGGGTGAGCAAGAAACCAGGCAACCGCCGGGTATTGAGCCTTCTGGTAACGACGTGCATGCCCCTTCTCTCGGTGCCGGCGTCACATGCGCAGACGGCGGCAGCGAAGATCGGGACGGCGACCACCCGGCCGAAGCCGATGACGATGCCGGCCGACGCCGCATCCGCCGGCAAGGAACAGATCGTCGTAACCGGGTCCCGCGGCTTGGGCCGCAAGGTGACCGACAGCATCAACCCCATCGACGTGGTGACCTCGGCGCAGCTGACGCGCACCGGCCAGGGCGACCTGGGCGATGCCCTGGTGCTGACCAACCCCTCGCTGAACATGCAGGCCCACCAGACCGATCAGGCGGCGCTGACATCGTCGATCCGCATGCGCGGGCTCAATCCCGATCAGGTTCTGATCCTGATCGACGGCAAGCGGCGTCACACCACCGCCAACATCAATTCCGATTCCGGACCGGAATCGGGTGAAACGCCGGTCGACATCGACATGATCCCGGTCAGCATGATCGATCATATCGAAGTGCTGCGCGATGGGGCGGCGGCCCAGTACGGATCGGACGCCATCGCCGGCGTCGTCAACATCATCCTGAAGAAATCGGCACATGGCGGCTCGGAGCAGGGACTGGTCGGCGCGAACTATCAGGGCGACGGCTTTACCTACCTGGTGCGCGGCGACCATGGCTTCAGTCTGGGCGACGACGGTTTCCTGCATGTCGCACTGGAATTCAAGCATAACGACCTGACCTCGCGCGACGCGGTCGACAACCGCACCGGCCGCAAGGATTTCCATCAGGAAGGCGAGCCCGACCAGACGCGGGCGAACGCGGCGATCAACTGGGGCAAGGACCTGTTCGGCGGCAAGGCGAACTTCTACGGCAACGTCATCTACGGCCACCGTCACGGTGAAACACCGCAATTTTTTCGTGTCGCCAGCACGCTGCCGTCCTATTACCCCTGGGGCTTCGACCCCGTCGACACGTCGGACGAGGACGACTACGCCGCGACCATCGGCCTGAAGGGCGACGATTTCCTGGGTTTCGGGTGGGATGTCAGCAGCACCTACGGGTCCGACAACATCCATCTGCGCCAGCATGATTCGGCGAATCTCAGCTATCTGCAGACCTATGGCTGGACACCGACCAGCTTCACCTTGCGTGGCTTCCAGTCGACCCAGTGGACCAACAACCTCGATTTCCATCGTGCGATTCCGGTTCCGGTCCTGGCCGCACCGCTGCACCTGGCGTTCGGCGCCGAGCATCGCATGGAAAGCTATACGATGAGCGCGGGTGACTATGCCTCCTACTACGGCGCAGGCTCGCAGGCGCTGGTCGGTCTGTCCCCTACCAATGCCGGATCGTGGTACAGGGATGTCTATGCCGGATATGTGGACCTCGACATCCAGCCGGTGAAGCATCTGGACGTCGACGTGGCCGGCCGTTTCGAGCACTATACGGATGCCGGGGATGCGAAGACCGGCAAGATCGCGACCCGCTACGACTTCAACCGATATTTCGCGATCCGCGGCGCCATCAGCACGGGCTTCCGCGCCCCGACGCTGGCGGAAGAGCATTATTCGACCCTGGGCGTCGCCCCGACCTATGCCGGTGGTCAGCTGGCCGTGAATTCGAACGCCGCCGCCGCATTGGGGGCCGTGCCCCTGACGCCGGAATTCTCGACGAACGTCAGCGCCGGGTTCGTGCTGCGCCCGATCAAGAACCTCAACATCACCACGGACGTCTACCAGATCAATATCCGCGACCGCATCGTCAATGGCGGCAGCTATTCCGGCCTGCAGGCCGTCGATGCCATCCAGGCGATGGGAATCCAGGTTCCCTCGACGATCTCGCCGTCGGCCGTGACGGCGCATTACTATTCCAACGGCGCCAGCACACGGACGCAGGGATTGGATATCGTCGCCAACTATCTGACCGACCTGAATCGCATGGGACGGATCACCTGGGATCTGGGCATTTCGCTGAACCGGACCCGACTGACTCATCTTGGCGATGATACCAATGGCAATCCCCTGCTGACGGCACAGGGTATTTCCTATCTGACGACGACGTCGCCGCGCAGCAAGATCATGCTGGGCGCGCGCTGGAACTGGCGGAAATTCGACGTCTACCTCCAGGAACTCCGCTGGGGCGAGACGAAGGACATGAAGTCCTTCCGCTCCGGCCCCTTCGCGAATTCGAATTCCGTTTTCTATCAATTCGTGAACACGCCCGTCTGGGTCACCAACATGGAGCTGGGATACCAGGCCACGCAGAAGATTCACGTCGCCGTCGGTGCGAACAACCTGTTCAACATGAAGCCGAGACGCCTGCCCGCCAACGGCGCCTATGCGGGGGCCGAGATCTACGACGATTATTCGAACCAGATGGGCTATAATGGTGGCTACTATTACCTGCGCGTGAACACCACGTTCTGATCCGGGACACACCCGGGACCGGATTTTCCCTTATGGCGTGGATGAAAGGAAAGGGCTGGTCGCGCCCTTTCCTTTCGATCTGTTTGCGGGGTGGCGTCCACCCGAACATTGTGGAGCAACAAGATGGCGACGATGGAGCCCGATTTCGCACTGGCCCGTTCCCTGTTCGATGCGTTGCATCGGATCGGCTTCGACGGCGTCGGCATGACCCGCGCCTCTTACGATGACGGGGAAAATCGCGCCCATGCGCTGCTGGCCGACACGGCGCGCGGCCTCGGGCTCGAAATCCGCACTGACTGGGCCGCCAATCTCTACATGACGCTGCCGGGACGGGATCGCCTCGCCCCGGTCGTCATGACCGGATCGCATGTGGATACTGTACCCGTCGGGGGCAATTTCGACGGCGCTGCCGGCGTGGTCGCCGGCATTGCGCTGCTGGCGGGGTGGATCCGCGCGGACTGCCAGCCGGTGCACGATGTCACCGTCATGGCCATTCGGGCGGAAGAAAGCGCCTGGTTCCCGGTTTCCTATATCGGCAGCAAGGCGGCGTTCGGGCTGCTGGACGATGCGGCGCTGACCGTGCCGCAACGCGACAGCGGGCGCCCTCTGGCCGCGCATATGGCCCAGGCCGGCGGTGATCCGTCGAACCGCGTAACGGCCGCGGTCCTGGCACCGTCGGCTATCGACTGCTTCGTGGAACTCCATATCGAACAAGGGCCGGTCCTGACGGAAACCGACATGACCCTGGGCATCGTCACGGGCATCTGCGGCAGCCTGCGCTATCGCGAGGTCGTCGTGCATGGCCGCTACGCCCATTCGGGTGCAACGCCGCGGGCCTACCGGCAGGATGCGATGGCGGCGACCGCCCGGCTTATCGGCATGCTGGAAGCCACGTGGCTGGCGATCGAGGCCGAAGGCGGAGAAATGACCCTCACCTTCGGGGTCTGCCGGACAGACCCACGGCAATCCGACTTCAGCACGATCGCCGGACGTGTGGATCTGTCGATAGACGTGCGGTCACGCACGCCGTCGATCCTGGAACGGATGGACCGGCATATCCACACCGCCGTCACGGCGGTCGAGGCCGAATACGGTGTTCGCATCGACCTCGGCACACTGTCGGGCAGTACGCCGGCCAGCATGGATGCCGGTTTGCAGGACGATCTGACATCCCTGGCATCGGAACTTGGGTTTGCGGCCCGGTCGATGCCCAGCGGAGCCGGCCACGATGCGGCGACCTTCGCCAATCAGGGCGTCCCGACGGCGATGCTGTTCGTCCGAAACGCCAATGGCAGCCATAATCCGGACGAGGCGATGGATTTTCAGGATTTCGTCCAGGGTACGGAACTGCTGTCGGCGCTGTTATGGCGGCGGGCAGGATAACCGCTTCACTTCCTTATTTTCCTTTTCGATAATAACAAGGCACTGGCTTCATGAAGGTTTCATTGACGGGCGACAGCATCCTGTTCAGGCGTCTGAACAGCCGTACGGACGGGATGGTCTCGCCACTGTTCGACATGATCCGGGACTGCGATATCTCGTTTACCAATCTGGAGCTGGTGCCGAACGATTTCTTAGGTGATCCCGCGCTGGATCATGGCGGCACGCATTTCGGCGCCCCGGCGTGGGTGCTGGACGAACTGTCCGACGCGGGCTTCGATCTTTTTGCCTCGGCCACGAATCACAGCCTCGACTACAGCATCTCCGGCCTGCGCCAGGCCATCGAGGCGATGGATCGCCGGCAGATCCAGTACGCCGGCGTGGGGCGAAACCTGGAAGAAGCACGCCGGCCGGTCTACGCCACCCACCCGAAGGGCGCCGTCGCGATGCTGTCCTGCGTCTCGACCTTCGCACGCGGGCAGGAGGCCGCCGAGCAGACAAACCTGATGGCCGGCCGTCCGGGTGTCAGCCCCCTGCATTTCACTCTGTCCCACCACGTGACGGCCGATGAAATGGCGACGTTGCGCGCCATTTACGAGAAGCTGGGCCTGGAGAAGGCGCGCGACGACAAGATCCAGCTGGGTTTCGGCTATCCGCCCGCCCCAGGCACGCTGTCGTTCGAGGGCGTGCATTTCACCGAATCCGACCATACGAAGGTCCACACGACGCCGAACGAGAAGGACGTCGCCGGGATCGTCCGCTGGATTGGCGAAGCGCGCCTGGTCTCCGACGTGGTCATCGTCAGCGTTCATTCACATGAAAGCGGATATAACGACGCGGGCGAGATCGACGTGGAAATCCCCGCCGATTTCCTGCGTCTGTTCGCGGAACGCGCGATCGACGCCGGCGCGGATATCGTCGCCTGCCACGGTCCGCACCTGTTGCGCGGCATGGAGATCTACAAGAACCGGCCAATCTTCTACAGCCTCGGGAATTTTATCGGCCAGAACGAACTGGTGGAGCGTCTGCCCGCCGATTCCTATGCGGCCTACAAGGCAGGCCCGGAGATGACACCCCATCGCATCTACAAGAACCGCAGCAACAATGACCGGAAGGGCTTTCCGGCCGACCGGCGCTTCTGGGAGACGGTCATGCCGATCTGCACCTTCGGGCCGGACGGCCTGGAGGCGATCGAAATCCATCCGGTCTCCCTGGGGCTGGGGCAATCGGCCCATCGCAGGGGCGTGCCGTTCCTGGCACGGGGGGCGGAAGGCCAGCGGATCCTGTCCCGTTTCGCCGACCTCTCCCGCCCCTTCGGCGTGACGTTCGACAGCGGGGATAATATGCTGCTGTGTAATCTGTAGGACAGCGCAGTGCCGATCGGACATGTGAAATGACGACCTGCTTCATCGTCCAACCGGTTCATTCCGACGGTGTCGCGTGCCTGCGCGACGCCGGCATCACCGTGCGGTTCGCCTCCAGTGCCGACATGGCGGTCGTCGCGGCGGAAATCGGGGACGCCGTAGCGGTGATCACCCGGGATGCGGGGCTGGATGCCCGCGCCATGGCAGCCGCGTCGGGCCTGCGCGTCATCGCAGGGCATGGGGTCGGCACCAACCGGATCGACCTGCCCCAGGCGAAACGGCGCGGCATCATGGTGGTCAACACCCCTGACACCAATATCCGGTCCGTGGCCGAATATACGATCGGCCTGATGTTCGCGGTCGCCCGCCGCATCACCGAGGCGGACCGGGCAGTCCGCGCCGGAAATTGGGGCTTCCGCTATCAGGGCCACATGGCCGAACTGCACGGCAAGTCCCTGGGCCTGGTCGGCTTCGGGCAGATCGCGCGGCTGGTCGCATCCATGGCACGCGCCGCCCTGGACATGGAGGTCGCGGTCTGGTCGCCCAACGTCCCCGACGACATCATCCGGATGGCGGGTGTCCGCCGCGCCGATACGCTGCACGGCCTGCTGGCGATGTCCGATGTCGTGTCGCTGCATCGCCCCCTGCGTCCGGATACGGTCAATACGATCGATGACGCGGCGCTCAGGGCGATCAGGCCGGGGGCGATGCTGATCAATACCGGGCGGGGTGGCCTGGTGGATATCCAGGCCCTGAACCGCGCCCTGCGAGACGGCCGGCTCGGCGGAGCCGCCCTGGATGTCTTTGCCCGGGAACCACCGGCGACCGACGACCCGGTCCTGGCCATGCCACGTGTGGTGCTGTCGCCGCATATCGCCGGCGCGACCGAGGAGGCCATGCGCGCCACGGCCGTGCTGTGCGCGACGCAGATCATCGATTGCCTGAACGGCCGTACGCCGGCCCATCCGGTTACCGCCTCGCCGACGTGACGTCGCGGGCAGTCGCATCCGACGACCTCATTATCGAAGCGATATCAGAGGGTCCTCCCGCCCTCCCTCGGTGATGGAGAGACGCTCTTGCGCGCCGCGGCTGCCAGATGACCGATCAAAGCCGCGATGGCGGCATCCTGGTGAGGACCCACGGTCATCAGGCCGACCTCGCGTGAAATGCGATGCTCGCCCAGGGGAAGCGTCCGGATGTTCGGCAACAGCCCGATCGCCAGCACGCGCGGGATGATCGTGCACCCCATGTTGCTTGCCACCATCTGCAGGATGGTATGCACTTCTTCGGTCTCGATGACCGACCTCGGTGCGAGGTGCTGCGCACGCAGAAAACGGTCAAGCGTGCGCCCCCCGAACGATCGGCTGTCATAGCGAATAAACGGCTGCTCCATCAGGACCTGCCGCCAGTCATCGCCGGGCATCCGCTCGGGAAGCACCATCACATAGTCCTGCGTGACGAGCGGATGCCATGTCATATGCGGCATCGGCCCCAGCGGCGGCCGGACGATCAGGGCCGCGTCCAAGTCGCCCGCATCCAGCCGGTCCAGCAGAACCATGGAAATTCCGGGCACCAGGCGGACCATGAGCGACGGCATCTCGGCAGAGAGGGCGGCGACCGCGGGTGCGAGAATGGACGTCTGGGTGGTGGAGATGGCGCCGACCCGCAAGGTCCGGCGGCTTGGCTCCCGCGGGGAGAAATGGCGGAGTCCATTGAAGCTGGAGAGAATGCCCTCCACCTCCGGCAGGATCGCACCGCCTTTCCCGCTCAATGTCACGGACCAGCCGCTCCGATCGAACACCTCGTAACCAAGCTCCTGCTCCAGGCGCCTGATCTGCGCGCCGATGGCCGCCTGCGTCAGGCCAATCTGCCTGGCTGCCGCCGCAAAGCTTCCCAGCCGGGCGACCAGGACGAAGGTCCGGAGTTCTGCGATCATCTACAAAAAATATATTTTTTTTATTCGGAACGTCAAAAACTTTTTTTGTTCATGTCATGAGAGCCCATCTCGTGCCGGCTCTGACGACATGATATTCAACACATTGAAATAACACCTTATTTATTCACGCCTTTCCCGTCACCCGGCGCGTTTTCGGAATCCCATATTTTTATTGCCATTCCGTTATATGTGTGATTTGATCACGAAACCGATATGACAGTGACGGACGAACCACAACCCCGGACAAGGTGACGCTCATGGAGAGCTCTTTCCTATCAAAGGCTGTTTGGCTCTGCGGCGTAGCACTGCCCGCCCTCGTTCCCGGCTTTACGGGCGCGCACGCACAATCGGCCTCCGGCGCCGCACTCCAGCCCAGCGCGCATCATGCGGCCAAATCGCCGAGTTCGCGCCACGCCGCGCAGTCCAGGGCGGCCTCCCTGAGCGCCGCCCCAGAGGAGGTAAGCGTCTCCGGCGTGGCGGCGCCGGGCGAATCCGTGCTCTCACCTTCAACGCGCGTTCACAGCACAACCCAGGTCACGGTCTTCTCCGGCGCGCAGCTTCTGGCCACGGGCCAGACCAACGTCATGAGCGCCCTTGCCCAGGCCTCCGCCGCCATCACGGCGCCTCCGCAGCCGGGGGTCGGCAACAATGCCTTCGTCCAGACAATGCAGCTCCGCGGGCAATCCGCGGATGACACGCTGATTCTCATCAACGGGCATCGCCGGCATATCGGCGCGAATTTCAATGCCAACGCCGGGCCAAACTGGGGCACCGAGCCAGCCGATATTTCACTCATTCCGATTTCAGCCATCGACCATGTCGAGGTCATTACGGAAGGCGCCACGGCCCTCTACGGACAGGACGCTCTGGCAGGGGCCGTCAACATCGTACTCAAACAGAATACGCATGGCGGATCGATCAATTTCCAGAACAGCGGCTATTACGCGGGCGATGGCCAGGCGCTGAACGGATACGCCGACTGGGGCACGGCTCTGGGCAAAAGTGGCGGCTACCTGGATCTGGCGGCCCAGGTCGTCCATCAACTCCCCACCAACCGTACCGCCGACTACGTAGGGCAATTCTATCCCGTTGGTGACCCGCGTAACGAAACGGCAAGCCGCGACGTCCAGCGGATCCTTGGCATTCCCAAATCGACCATGGAAACGCTCAGCGAGAACATGTCCGTCCCGCTGGCCGGGAACATCTCTCTCTACAGCACATCCACCTTCGGCCACCGGCGCGTGCATGTCGCGGAAACCTACCGCAGCGCGGCCAACAGCCTGACGGACGTCACTCTCTGGCCGAATGGCGCGATTCCCTATATCTCAATGGATCAATATGATTTCGAGACGGATAACGGCATAAAGGCACACAAATTCGGCTTCGCCTGGGATGCCTACGTGAATTACGGCCGCGACGACCAGGCTTATTCAACCATCCATAGCAACAACCTCTCCCTCGGCAGCGCCGACCAGCGCGACTTCTATGACGGGAAGGCCATCACGTCCCAGTTCTCGACGGGGCCTGCGGGGCTCGCACCTTTTCCACACCTCACTTCTGCCCCGTCCGATTGCCCTGCGCTTTGGCGCCGAATACCGCCGCGACACGTTCCAGATGACGGAGGGCGAAGAAGCCTCCTGGATCGGGCTGGGGGCCATGGATCATGGCGGCAACAACCCCAGTGCCGTGACCAACCGCGGACGTGACGTTTATGACGGCAACGTCGACCTCGATTTCTTTCTGACGCGAAAATGGGAATGGACGATGGGCGGACGCGCCGTCAGCTACGCCCACCTTGCGACGGTGGAAACCGGATCGATCGGGACTCGTTACAATTTCAACAGGAACTGGGCCATTCGGGCGAGCGTCAACACCGGATACCGTCCGCCGACTCTCGGGCAGACCTATTATTTCTATAATGCCCCCTTCCCCACTTATGCCGTGGACCAGCTCCCCAACAGCAGCCCGGCGGCCAAGGCGCTGGGCGCGGGCAACATCAAGGGGGAGTACTCCCGCAACTACAGCATCGGCCTCGACGCCACCCCTGTCGAAAACTGGCATGTGACGGGCAATCTTTATTACATCGCCATCAACGACCGCCTCGCAAGCACCACGACCCTCGGCGGCCCCAGCGTCGCGTCCATCCTCGCTGCGGCGGGCCTGCAGAACGTTACCTATGCGTCGTATTACACCAACCCGGTCAATACTCAGACCTATGGCGGCGATATCAACACCGACTATACACTGCACACCACGCGCGCGGGCACATTCCGCTTTGCCTTCACGTTCAACTATTCCGACAACGAGATCCGCAGCTACAACAAGACCCCGGAGGTCCTCGCCAATCTTCATCTCACCACGTTCAATAAGTATGCGGAACAGATTTTGCTGCATGCCGCGCCGAAGAACCGCGAGAGCCTGTCCGTAAACTGGAATTACGGAAAATGGAGCTTCTTCGTCCAGGAGCAGCGTTTCGGCTCGACCCTGTTCCTGGCCAGCCCGACTTCGCCCGCGGTTACGGTCAACCCGGCCTTCTTGACCAATCTCGAAGTGGACTACAAAATCCTGCCCAGATGGAGCGTCGCCGTCGGCGCGAACAATGTCGGAAACAAATATCCCACACGCATCCCCAAATCCGTCATTGCCCCGCTATTCGGTGCGTATAACTACTCCTTCTACTCCCCCTTCGGGTTCAATGGCGGCATGTACTATGTAAAAACCAATTTCAACTTCTGATCCTGCTCCATTCGGGAAGGCGATGTCTTTGCAGACAACTCCACAAAGCGATACGATCCCACCGCGTTCCTTTCGATTTGTCATCTATGCACTGACCATTGCCATGTGCGTGATCTGCTATGGCGATCGGGCGGCCCTGTCCGTGGGAATGCCCCGGATCGCACAGGAATTTGCCCTTACGCCCGCCGAGACGGGCTGGGTTCTCTCCAGCTTTCTCTGGTCCTATTTCGTCCTCAACCTGCCGAGCGCGATCGTGCTCGACAGGGTGGGGGTCCGGATCGTCGGGGCTGCCGCCGTGGCCCTCTGGTCGCTTGCCATGATCCTGGGCAGCCTGGCCGCCACGGTTCCCGCCTTCATCGCCACCCGTGTGCTCCTCGGCATCGGTGAAGCTCCGACCTTTTCACTCGGCAACAAGGTCGTGAGGGCCTGGGCCCCCGTGCACGAGCGCGGTGTCATGATGACCGCATTCATCTGCGGCATTCCGGTCGGCCTGGCCGGCGGCGCCGCGGCGGGCGCCTGGCTGGTGGCGCATTTCGGCTGGCGCACGGCGTTCTCCGGCCTGGGCGCGCTTGGCCTCGTATGGTCGGTGGTCTGGCTTCTGACCCACCCCGAACAGAAGACCGTCCGGGAACAGACGCATTTCACCATGCTGTCGGTGCCGACATTGTTCCGCTCCTCCGCCTTCTGGGGCGTCGTGATCCCCCAGTGCTGCGCGAACTATGCGAATTTCCTGCTCATGTCCTGGCTGCCGGTCATCATGCGCCAGACGCTTCACCTCGATCTCATGCAGTCCGGCGCCTACACCGCCTATGCCTATCTGGGTGCCGCGGCGATTTCGGTGATGGCCGGAAAGGCCGGCGAAACATTGGTCCGCGGCCATCCGCTCCACCGGGGCGCACGCCGCAACGTGGTCTGCCTCTATCTGGTGCTGGCATCCCTGATGGGTCTCCTGCCCCTTGTCCACTCGGCCTCCATTCTCATCCCACTCCTTGCCGTGTCGATGGCCTTCATGGCGGGCGGCACGGGGGCGAACATGGCGCTTCTGGCCGATCTGCTGGTCGAACATGAACTGCTCGGCTCGGTCACCGGCCTGACATTGACGTTCAGCAACGGCCTCGGCATCATCGCTCCGGTGATGACCGGCTATCTGGTCCAGGCCACCGGCAATTTCCGCGACGTCTTCTACATCACCGCCGCCATCATCCTCTGCGGCGCCGTAGCCGCCCGCTTCGTGCCCCGGCGACCGATCCACGCCCTCCCTGCCCGGGACGACATTGCATGATCCGCATCAGCATGGCCGGCGCCGGCGCCCTGCTGCTGGACGCGGCGAACGGCGCGTTCAGTGACGCCACACAGCAGCGCATCTGGGCGACGGCCCGACTGATGGGCGCCCAGCCCTCGGTCATCCAGGCCGTTCCCGGCGTCAACAATCTGCTCGTCACGTTCGACGTGAACGACATCGACCCGCCCGTCGTGGAACGGACCCTCCTTGAAACCTGGGACAGGACGACGCCCGAGACGACACCTTCGCGGGACATCGAGATTCCCGTGACCTATGGTGGGGATTTCGGTGAGGATCTCGCGCTCGTCTCCCACTTCGCCGGCCTGTCCATCGACCAGACCATCGCCCTGCACACATCGGGCCGCTATAGCGTCGCGGCCATCGGGGCCATGCCGGGATTCGCCTACCTTACCGGCCTCGATCCGCGCCTGGCCATTCCGCGAAGGGACACACCGCGCCTGAAGGTCGAACAGGGCGCTGTCTGCATCGGTGGTGGTCATGCCGGGGTCATGCCCTGCACGTCGCCCTCGGGCTGGCATATCCTCGGCCGGACCGACCTCGCGCTGTTCGACGCTTTCCGCTCCGAACCCTGTCTCCTGCGGCTGGGCGACACCGTGCGCTTCGTGAGGGTGCCATGATCGAGGTCCTCACCGGTTCGACCTTGAACACCATTCAGGATTTCGGACGCGCGCACGCCATGACGCTCGGCGTGGCCCGCGGCGGCGCAATGGATCGCCTTGCATTGGCCTGCGGCAATATCCTGCTCGGCAACGCGCCGGATGCCGCCGGGATCGAAATCGTCTTCTTCCCGTTCCGAGTACGCTTCCACACGGCGACGACCTTTGCCGTCACGGGCGCCGAATGCCCTGCGACGCTGGATGGCCAGGCCCTCCCGAAGGACTGGGCGACCACCGCCCAACCCGGTCAGGTCCTGGCCCTGCAGGCCCCGGCGCAAGGGGCGCGCTGCTATCTCGCCCTCGGCGGCGGCATCGACGTTCCACCGGTTCTGGGCGCGCGCGCAACGGATCTCAAGGGCGGCTTCGGCGGGCTGGATGGCCGCGCCCTCCGGAAGGGCGACAGGCTGGCCTGCGTCCCCGCCCTGGCATCGCCGCTGCCA
Source organism: Gluconacetobacter azotocaptans (assembly GCF_014174355.1). Classification (GTDB taxonomy): domain Bacteria; phylum Pseudomonadota; class Alphaproteobacteria; order Acetobacterales; family Acetobacteraceae; genus Gluconacetobacter; species Gluconacetobacter azotocaptans. Next base: position 107,914 of record NZ_JABEQF010000006.1, on the reverse strand, counting down.
CATTCCGGCTACGGCCTGTCCCGGCGCTGCCCGCTGCCTTCGTCCGATGGGACAACCGTCCGCGTCCTGCCGGCCGCCGAATACGACGTCTTCACTACGGCCGCGCAGACGCTGTTCCACGGGCAGGCATGGCGCCTTACGCCCAGCGCCAACCGGATGGGCTACCGCCTGGAAGGAGAAACAACATTGGCCCTCACGCGGCCACTCAACCTGTTCTCGCACGGCATCGTGCCGGGAACGGTGCAGGTGCCGCCGGCTGGCCAGCCGATCATCCAGATGACGGATGCCAATACCTGCGGCGGCTATCCCAAGATTGCCACGGTCATCGAACCCGACCTCCGCCTTCTGGCCCAGACGCCGGTCGGCACCTTCATCCGCTTCATCGCGATCACGCGAGAGGAAGCGGTCGACGCCATCCGCGCGGAAACACGCGCCGTCCAGGTGCTGGCCAGGGACGTCGCCCGCCTGCGCACGTCCCTGACCGCCTGACCCTTATTCAATGGAGACGAACATCATGTCGACCCGGACCATCGACCTCAACGCGGATCTCGGCGAGAGTTTCGGCGCCTACACGATCGGCGACGACGCCGCGATGCTGGACATCGTCACCTCCGCCAATGTCGCCTGCGGCTTTCACGGCGGCGACCCCGAGGTGATGAACGCGACGTTCCGCGTGGCACGGGAAAAGGGGGTCGCGGTGGGCGCCCATCCGGGCTTTCCGGATCTCTGGGGCTTCGGACGCCGGATCATGCCGTTTTCTCCGGCGGAGATCGAGCGGATCGTCGCCTACCAGGTGGGCGCGGCCACGGCCATGGCGACCTACGCCGGCCATCGCGTGGCTTATGTGAAAACGCATGGCGCCCTGGGCAACCTGACGGAACGCGACCCCGCCGTCGCGCAGGCCGTGGTCAATGCCGTCAAGGGGGTGGACCCGAACCTGCCGATCCTGGCCATTGCCCTAAGCCACCTCGAACGCATCGGGCGCGACAGCGGGCTGACGGTGTTTTCCGAAATCTTCGCCGACCGCGCCTATACGGAAGACGGTCATCTCGTCTCCCGCAAGGAACCTGGCGCCGTCCTGCATGACGCGGAGTTCGCGGCGGACCGCGTGGTCCGCATGGTCAATGCGGGCGCGATCGAGACGATTTCCGGCAGGCTGCTGCCGACGCGGATCGATACCATCTGCGTGCATGGTGACAACGCCGAATCCGTGGATGTCGCCCGAACGGTCCGCGCGAAGCTGGAAGCGGCAGGCATCGCCCTGCGCGCCCTGACCTGAACGCCCCGAAAGATCCGCAGCCCATGGCCATCGACCTGACGCGGCTCGACGCCCTGATGTCCCGGATGCGGGAACTGGGCATTACCGAACTCGAGTATGCGAAGGACGGCGAACGCATTCATCTCGTCCGGGACGCACCTGTTCCCGGCCCCGCCGCTCCTGCCGCACCAACCGATCTTGCCGGTGTCCCGGCATACGAACCGCCTTCGCCCCCTGCCGCGGCCATGACGATCGCGGCGTCCATGCATGGCCTGTTCTACACGGCGCCCGCGCCGGACGCCCCCCCCTTCGTCACACCCGGAGACATCGTGGACGAAGGCCAGCCGCTTTACATCCTGGAAGTGATGAAGACACTGTCACGCATGGAAGCCGAGTTCCGCTGCCGCATCATCGCCGTGCTATGCGGAAACGCACAGGCCGTCGAGCCGGGAACGCCGCTCTTTTCCGTGGAACGCCTCGATGCGTGAGGTGCGCCGCGTCCTGATCGCCAATCGTGGCGAAATCGCCCTGCGCGTAGTCCGCGCATGCCGCCTGCTGGGCCTGCACAGTATCGGGATCCACTCCGAAGCGGACAGCGGCCTTGCCCATCTTCGGCTTGTCGACCAGGCGCTCTGCATCGGCCCGGCTGCGGCATCCCGCAGCTATCTGGACGGTGACCGCGTGCTGCGCGCCGCCGCGCTGACGGGGGCGGATGCGATCCACCCGGGCTATGGTTTCCTGTCCGAAAACGCCGATTTCGCCGACGCCGTGGAACGTGCCGGGCTGGTGCTCGTCGGTCCTTCCGCGCAGGTCATGCGCTTGATGGGGGACAAGATCAGCGCCAAGCACCAGATGCGCCTTTCCGGCATACCCTGCCTGCCGGGCTCGGACGGCGCCCTGCCGGAGGACCTGTCCCAGGCGCAGCACCTCTGCGACACCATCGGCTATCCGCTCATCGTCAAGGCCGCCGGCGGCGGCGGCGGCCGAGGCATGCGCGTCGTCCGGCAGGCGGACATGTTGCGCGATGCCATCGAAACCGCGCGGGAAGAAGCGGGGCGCGCCTTCGGCAACCCTGCCGTTTATGCCGAACGTTTCCTCGAACATCCCCGCCATGTGGAAATCCAGGTACTCGCGGACCGCATAGGCAATGCCGTCTGGCTCGGCGCGCGGGACTGTTCCGTCCAGCGGCGGCACCAGAAACTCATCGAGGAGGCGCCGGCCATCGGCATCGCGCCGGAAACCATCGCGGAACTGGGCACGGCCTGCGCACGCGCCTGCAGGCAAATGGGCTATGTCGGCGCCGGGACGTTCGAATTCCTGTATGAAGACGGCACGTTCTCCTTCATCGAGATGAATACGCGCCTTCAGGTCGAACATCCTGTGACGGAAATGACCACAGGCGTCGACATCGTGCGCGAGCAGCTTCTGATCGCCATGGGCCGCCCCCTCTCCGTGACCCAGGATCACGTCACGACGACCGGTCACGCCATCGAATGCCGGATCAATGCCGAAGACCCCGAGACATTCCGTCCCGCGCCCGGCCGGGTGCGGACATGGCGCGCGCCGGGCGGCCCGGGCGTGCGGGTGGAGACCCACCTCTACGATGGCTACGTCGTCCCGCCTCATTATGATTCGCTGGTCGCCAAGCTGATCGTCCATGGCGCGGACCGGCAGGACGCCATGACACGAATGCGCGCGGCGCTCGATGAAATGCAGGTGTCCGGCATCCCGACGACGGCCCCCCTGCATCGCCGGCTCATGGACGAGCCGGGCTTTTGCGCGGGCGGCGTCAGCGTCCATTACCTCGAATCCCTCGCACGGGAGAAATCGGCGTCATGACGGTACTGGACGATCTTCCACACCTCGTCGCGCGGATGAGAGCACACGGCGTGCGGCGCCTGTCCAGCGCGGATGATGAAAGCGCGCTGACGCTGGTCCTGGCGCCGGAAGTCGTATCCGGGCCTTCTCCGGCCGCCGAAATATCACCTCCGCCTTCCGTCACGCCGGTTCTGAGTCCGGAAATGGGCATTTTCCACCCGGCGGGGCCGGTGGAGGAGCGGCCGGTCGAACAGGACGAAATCGTCGGTTTCGTGGAAATTGGCGCCGTGCTTCTGCCGGTGACCGCCCCGCGCGGCGGCATGCTCGGCCACCCTCTTGTCGAAAAGGGCGAGGTGGTCGGATATCATCTCTCGCTCTTCGAGATCCGACATGGCTGAGGCGCCGGCCCTCCTACAGCGACGCCGCCGAACGCGACGCCTGCTCGTAGAATCCGGTGAGCACGCGCAGGGCCTTCGCCACGTCCACGATGGGCACGCCCGCCGTCATCCTGTCCGGCGGAATCAGCTCCAGCAGGCAGAAGCGACGCAGGCGCGCGTACTCCTCGCAGCAGCCTCGTCCCTTTTCCGTCGCACTGACGAATACTTCCTTGCCATGGCGCCGACGCGTGACAAGTCCGAGGTCATCCAGTTTCTTCATTGCATAGTTAAGGTAATGCCGCTCCGACAGGTTAAGCGTGAACATCAGGTCCGAAAGGCTTTTCTCGCGGTTCCTGTGGTTGATGCTATGCAGAATCAGCGCATCGAGCGGCGAAAGCGCCGGCAGTCCGGCCGCCGCCATGCCGCGCACCACCCAGCGCTGGAAGGCATGATTCACCACCGTCAGCGCGAATTCGAATTCGCTCAGATCTTCGTTTCCCGGCGTCGCCAGATGAGAGGAGGAAACGATGAAGGCGCGCTCCATCTCCGCCACATCAGGCGCTTTCGGCGTGAGCTTGCGCGTTTTCCCAGTTTTCACGTCCGTCATGACGCCCTTCCCTCCAACCCACATGGTGTCGGCTTCCGATGCCAAGATGCATCCTAACCCGATCCGGAAGACATGGCATGATCTCCAGCTCACAAATCCGCCTTGCAGCCGATATCGGCGGGACTTTTACCGACATCGTCCTTGAAACGCCCCGGCAGCGCCTGACCCGCAAGGTCCTGACGACCCCGCGGGTCCCGGAAAACGGCGTGATGACCGGCCTGGAGCTGGTTCTGGCGGACGCGGGTCTCGGCTTCCAGGACGTGACGGCTTTCGTCCATGGCACGACGCTGGCCACCAACGCCATCATCGAAAGGCGTGGCGCGCGAACGGCCCTGATCGGAACGGATGGATTCCGGGACATTCTGGAAATCGGCACGGAAAGCCGCTTCAACCAGTATGACCTCATGCTCCAGAAGCCTCGGCCGCTCGTCCCCCGCGAACTGCGCTTCACAGTCCCCGAACGGATGGACGCGCGCGGCACCATCCAGCGCCCTCTGGATGAACAGGCCGTCCGGGCCCTGATCCCCCGCCTTGAGGCGGCCGCCATCGAAAGCGTGGCCATCACGTTCCTGCACGCCTATGCGAATCCGGCCCATGAGGAACGGGTCCGCGACATCCTCGCCGCGGCCTTGCCGGATGTTACAATCTCGATCTCCAGCGCGGTCTGCCCGGAAGTGCGGGAGTACGAACGCACCTCGACGACAGTGGCCAATGCCTACGTGCAGCCGTTGATGGCGGGCTATCTCGGCCGGCTGCGCGAGGCCCTGACCGCGCGAAACTTTACCGGCGCCCTGTACCTCGTCACCTCCGGCGGCGGCCTGACGTCGCTGGAGACCGCCCGGCAGTTCCCTGTCCGGCTCGTCGAATCCGGACCGGCAGGCGGAGCAATTTTCGCCGCCGAATGCGCCGAGCGGCTGAAGGAAGACCGCGTTCTGTCCTTCGACATGGGAGGAACCACCGCCAAGGTCTGCCTGATTGAAGACGGCAAGCCCTCTTCATCCCGCTTCTTCGAGGTCGACCGCACAGCACGCTTCATGAAAGGGTCCGGTCTGCCGCTGCGCATTCCTGTCATCGAGATGGTCGAAATCGGCGCGGGCGGCGGGTCGATCGCCCATCTGGACGCCATGCAGCGCGTGGTCGTAGGACCCGAAAGCGCCTCGTCCGTGCCTGGTCCGGCCTGCTACGGACTTGGGGGCACGCGTCCCGCCGTGACGGACGCCGACGTCATGCTCGGCCTGATCCAGCCCGAGGGCTTCGCGGGCGGCAGCATGACGCTCCAGCCCGACCGCGCGGCGGCGGCGCTGAAGAACGATGTCGGCGCGCCGCTGGGACTGTCTGCCGAAATGGCGGCCCATGCCGTCTATGAAATCGTCTGCGAGAACATGGCGAGCGCGGCGCGTGTCCATGCCGCCGAACGCGGGGCTGCGATCGGCGAGCACACAATGATCGCGTTCGGCGGCGCGGCCCCGCTTCATGCCGCGCGCGTGGCCGAAAAGCTGGGCATCCGGCGACTGGTCATTCCGTCCAATGCCGGCGTCGGCTCCGCCGTGGGCTTCCTCGCCGCGCCGGTCTCGTTCGAACTCGTACGCTCCTTCCCGACGTGCCTGGATGACACGTTCGACGCCCCCGGCGTCCGTGCGCTCCTCGACGGGATGGAAGCCTCCGCCCGCGCCATGGTGCAGGACGCCGGGCAGGCCGCGGCCCTTGTGGTCAGGCGCACAGGTTTCATGCGGTATGTCGGCCAGGGGCACGAAATCGTCGTCACCCTGCCTGACGGGCCGGTGCGGACGGACGAACTGCCTGCCCTGCGCGCAGCGTTCGAAGCGGAATATGCACGACAGTTCGCACGCGTCATCCCGAATGCCGCGGTGGAAATTCTCAACTGGTCCGTCAGCGTGTTCACGCCGACGGAAACGCCACCGCCCTTCGCCCCCACGCCTCCTCTTCATGACGTGACGTCCGTGCGGATGCGTCACCTGTTCGACGGTTCGACGGCAACCCATGTGGATCTCCCGCTCTATGACCGTGCGACGATGCAGCCCGGCAGCCGGGTCGTCGGCCCGGCCCTGATCGTGGAACAGGAAACCACCACCTACGTCTCCGCCCACTATGACGCCTGCCTGGACGGCAGCGGCAACATCATTCTGGACATGAAGGAAACGGTCTGATGCACGGCACAGCCCATGGGGAAATCGACCTCCAGATCATGTGGAACCGCCTGATCGCGGTGGTCGGCGAGCAGGCCCAGGTTCTCATCCGCACCGCTTTCAGCCCCATCGTTCGCGAATGCGAGGACATTTCCGCCGGTATTTTCGACATCCGGGGCCGCATGATCGCCCAGGCCGTCACGGGCACGCCCGGCCACGTCAACTCGATGGCGGAATCGGTCGGGCATTTCCTGCGCCACTTCCCGATCGAGACAATGAAGGAAGGCGACGCCTACATCACCAACGACCCGTGGATGGGTACCGGACACCTGAACGATTTCGTCATCACGACGCCCGCCTTCCATCGTGGAAAACTGGTCGGACTGTTTTCGTGCACCAGTCATCTGATGGATATCGGAGGTCTCGGAAACGGGCCTGAAGCGACGGATGTGTACATGGAGGGTCTATCGATCCCCATGCTCAAGCTGATCGACCAGGGCAAGGTGAACGAGACGCTGATGGAGATGATCCGCGCCAATACGCGCCTGCCCGTCGATACCGAAGGCGACACCTACTCGCTCGCGGCGTGCAATGACATCGGCGTCCGCGCGTTGCGCACCATGATGGAGGAGTTCGCGCTCGATACGCTGGAACCTCTGGCGGATTTCATCATCGACCGCTCGCGCCAGGCCGTCCTCGACAAGATTGCCGCCCTTCCCAAGGGCGTCTGGTCCCATGAGATGACCATTGACGGCTATGACGCTCCTCTGACGCTGAAGGCCCGGCTGACAATTGGCGAGGACGGCGTTCTGGTCGATTATGACGGCACTGCCCCCGCTGTTTCACGCGGGATCAACGTCCCTCTGGCCTATACGAAGGCCTATACCGTCTTCGGGCTCGCCTGCGCCATCTCGCCGGACGTACCGAACAATGCCGGTTCGCTCGCGCCCTATCGTGTGGTCGCACCTGCGGGGTCGGTGCTCAACGCCCTGCGCCCCGCCCCGGTCTCGTCGCGCCATATCATCGGGCAGATGCTGCCGGACATGGTATTCGGCTGCCTGCGCACGCCCCTGCCCGACCGCATCCCGGCAGAAGGAACGTCATGCCTTTGGAACATTGCCGTACGCGGCCAGTGGAATCCGGGCGGTGCCTCGACACCGCAGACCTATGCGCTGGCCATTACCACCAACGGCGGCACCGGGGCGCGACCGGGCCTGGACGGGTTGTCCGCCACCGCCTTCCCGTCCGGCGTGCACGGCACCCCGGTCGAGATCGCGGAACTGCAATGCCCGCTGATCTTCTGGCAAAAGGAACTCCGCGACGGCAGCGGGGGCGACGGCGCGACCAAGGGAGGGGACGGGCAGGTCATGCGGATCGGCACCACGCAGGACCGTCCGTTTGAACTTCTGGCGGCCTTCGACCGCGTCTGCTACCCGCCACGCGGCGCGCAGGGCGGCGGCAACGGCGCGCCTGGGCGCGTACTGACCGCCTCAGGCAGGACGCTTCCCGGCAAGGGACTTACGGTCATCACTCCGGATGACACGCTGATTCTCATGACGCCAGGCGGGGCCGGTCTCGGGCCTTGCTGACTCGGCAGAGCGACAATCTCGTTTTTCTCCGGATCGACGAGGATCGTTCCAGCCCTGCCGACCTGCGGACGTCATATTCGGCGAACGCGTCACCTCCTGAGTGAAGCCGGCCCCGCACGAGACGTCCGACAGGTTGCCTGGCCCCATGATCTCATTCGATCACATTATGGCGCACTTACTCCATCATGTGACGGATTATGATTGACCATGATCACTTATCCTCGTTAGCGTTTGATGCTCGGCGCCCTTCCAACCGGACGGCGCCGTCTCAACGCTGTGGGAACCATGCGCAGACATGGGCCACGAGGAGACAACATCGTGAAGAAGCATTCGGCGGTGATCGCGGCGCTGGTGGCAGCGGGGATATCCTGCGTGGCCCCGGCACATGGCCGTGCGGAAACATTCCAGATCGGCTTCGTGCCGAAGGTGATCGGCATCCCCTATTTCAGCGCCATGCAGCAGGGCTTCCTGAAGGGAGGCCGCACGTTCGACGCCAAAATCGTCTATCAAGGGCCGACGACGTCGTCGGTCGCGGCGCAGGCGCAGATCGTCCAGAGCCTGATCAATCGCAAGCTGGACGCGGTGGCCGTCGCCGCCAACAGCCCGACCGCCCTCCAGGCCCAGGCCACCCATGCCCGGGAGCGCGGCGTCGCCTTCGCCTCGACCGACAGCCAGGTGGATGGCGAGGCGGTGTCGTTGCGGGTCATGCAGGCCACGGACGAAGCCATCGCCCACACACTGGTCGACCAGCTTGCCGCACAGATCGAGGGCGGGGGACAGATCGCCTTCGTCTCCGGCGGCCCGACCGCGACCAACCTGAATTTGTGGATTTCCCTGATGAAATCCTATCTGGCCGCCAGATATCCCAAGCTCGAACTCGTCAGCGTCCAGTATGCCGGCGAGGATATCAGCAAGGCGACCGAGATCACGTCGCAGATCCTGTCGGCCTATCCGGGGCTGAAGGGGATCATCGGCGTCAACACCACCGCGACGCCGGGCGCGGCCCAGGCGGTCCTGCAGGCCGGCCTGTCCGGAAAGGTCGCCGTGACCGGCATCGACGATCCGAACACCATCCGGGCTTACGTGCTGAACGGCACCGTCAAGAGCGCGGTCCTGTGGAACCCGATCGACCTTGGGTACCTGACGGTCTGGGGCCTGACGCAGCTTCTGCAGCACAAGACGCTGCAGCCGCAGAACGCCGTGCCCGGGCTGGGCACCATCGCGTATGACGCGACGACGAAGACGCTGCTGCTGGGCCAGCCGATGATCTTCACCAAAGAGAACATTTCCCTCGATTTCTGAGGTGCGTCATGAACCGTCTCGAACTGAGGGGAATCGTGAAATCGTTCGGCGGCGTCAGGGCCCTGAAGGGCGTGGACGCCGTGATCGCCGCCGGGCGGACCCTGGTGCTGCTGGGCGAGAACGGGGCCGGCAAATCGACGCTGATCAAGACATTGACGGGCGCGGTCCGCCCCGACGAAGGCGAGATCCTGATCGACGGTACCCCGGTCGTGCTGCGCGACCCGATGCATGCGCGGGCACTGGGCATTACCGCTGTCTATCAGGAGCCGATGATCTTCCCGCACCTGAGCGTGCTGGAGAACATCTTTGCCGGCTGCGAAATCACGGACCGCTTCGGCCGGGTCCAGACCGAGGCGATGCTTCGGGCGGTGCGGCCGTGGCTGTCCTCGCTCGATCTCGCGGAATCGCTGCTGCATCGGCCCATGGCGGATCTGGGGCTCGGGCACCAGCAGCTGGTCCTGATCGCACAGGCGCTGGTGCAGGGCGCCCGGGTCATCGTCTTCGACGAACCGACGGCGATCCTGTCGCGCGCCGAGACGGACAGGCTGGTCGGCATCATCCACCGCCTGCGCGACGACGGGCGCGCCATCGTGTACATCACGCACCGGCTGGAGGAAGTGCCGCGCCTGGGCGACCATGTCACGGTGCTGACGGACGGGCGTGTGACCGGCGATTATGCCGCCTCCGAGGTGACCGAGGACCTGCTGCTGCGCCTGATGATGGGCAAGCGCCATGACGCCGGTCCGGAACGCGAAGCCATACGGCCATCCGCTGCGGCGGGGGCGTCCTCCGCGCCGCCGGTCCTGTCCATCCGGGGCTTGAGCCATTCCCGCCATTTCCACGACGTCGACTGGGACGCATCGGGCGGGCGCATCACTGGCATCTACGGGCTGGTAGGCGCCGGGCGGTCGGAAGTGGCGATGACGGTGTTCGGCGCCCTGCGCGCCGCCAGCGGCCGGATCCTGCTGGACGGGCGCGAGATCATGCCCCGCTCCCCGGCCGAGGCGATGGCACTGGGCATCGGATACCTGCCGGAAGACCGCAAGAAGCAGGGCATCTTCGCCCCGATGGGCCTGGAGAGCAACCTGACCTGCACCGGCCTTTCACGCCTTTCGCATGGCGGCTGGCTGCTGAATTTCCCCGCCATGCTGACCGAGACGCAGGCCATCATGCGGCGTTTCGCGATCAAGGCCGACACGCCGGGGACCGCGATCGGGACATTGTCGGGCGGCAACCAGCAGAAGGGGCTGTTCGCGCGCTGGGCGGGGCAGACGCTGCGCGTGCTGATCCTGGACGAGCCCACGCGCGGCATCGACCTGGCGACCAAGGCGGAAATCCATGGCTTCATCCGCCAGCTTGCCCAGGCGGGAACGGCGATCGTCGTGATCACCTCCGACCTCGCGGAACTGATGGCCGTCAGCCAGGACGTGATCGTGATGCGCCAGGGGCGCGTGGTCGATCGTTTCCGGGGGACTGCAGTAACGGCCGAACGGGTACTGGCCTCGGCGATCGGCGCCGCAACGAGCAGTCAGGAGCATGCAGCATGAAAAGTTCTGCCCTGAATCTCGGCCCCGCCGCGCCGGCCCTGCACGGCCCGCGGCGTGTCCCGGTCGCCTGGCGCGCGCTGCTGGCGCGGCGCGAAACCGCATTGCTGGGCGTCATCGTCCTGGTGGTGACGGCGGTCAGCCTCGGCGCGCATGGCGGGTTCTGGACCCGGGTCAACCTGGACGGGCTGATGGTCACCTGCGCCATCACCGCCGTGCCGGCCGCGGGCATGACCCTGGTCATCCTGACCGGCGGGATAGACGCCTCCATCGGCTCCATGCTCGGGCTGGTCTCGGCGATCGGGGGATTGCTGTTCGTCGCGGGGTGGCCCGTCGCGGCGGTGGTGCCGGTCTTCCTGCTGGCCGGCGCGGCGCTGGGCTGGATCAATGGCCTGATCATCCTGTGCGGCCGCGTGCCGCCGATCGTCTGCACGCTGGGCACGCTCAGCATCTTTCGCATGGGCGTGTTCCTGATGATGGGCAGCGAGTGGATCACGGCGCTGCCGCCGGGGCTGACGCGGTTTTTCGTGGCCGACCATCTCGGCCCCCTGCCGGGCGCCGCCGTTATCGCGCTGGTCATCATGGCGGCGCTGGCGGCCTTTCTGCGGGTGCATCGCACCGGCCGCCGCCTGTTCGCGATCGGCAATAACGAGGAAGCGGCGCGCCTGGTCGGCATTCCCGTGCGGCGGCTGCGCTGGATGACCTACACGATACTGGGCGCCTGCGTCGGGCTGGGCGCGCTGATGCGGCTGGGCCAGTCCCCCATCGTCCAGACTACGACCGGCAGCGGCTTCGAACTGGGCGTCATCGCGGCCGTGGTACTGGGCGGCACCGAACTGTCCGGCGGGCGCGGCGGCATGTTCGGGACGTTCCTGGGCACGCTGGTCGTGGGTCTGGTCGGCGACGCCATCGTGCTGATGCACATCCAGCCGTTCTGGAGCGGCGTGGTGCTGGGCTCCATCATTCTCGCGTCCGTGGGACTCAACGAGGGCCGCCGCGCCCGGCAGGTGGTGTCATGAGCGGCTTCCGCTCCGGCCGGATCCTTATCCTCGGCGTCTTCGCGCTTCTGGTGCTGGGCGGTTTCGCCGTCGGCAACCCGACCATCCTGTCGGCCGACAATGTGTCGAGCATGGCGGTCTTCGCCGTCGAACTGGGCATCATCGCCTTCGGCCAGGGGCTGGTGATCGAGGGCGGTGACGGCGCCATCGACCTGAGCGTCGGCGCCATATCGGGACTGGCACAGATCCTGACCGCCCTGTTCATCACGCACGGCCTGCCCTGGCCCGTGGGAATCGGCATCGGAATCCTCTCCGGCGCCGCGATGGGGGGCTGCAATGCCGCCGCGATCGCCCGGTTCAGGATCCCGCCCATCATCGCGACGCTGGGCACGATGTTCGCCTTCACGGGCCTGGCGCTGATCGCGTCGGAGGGCAACACCATCGACCTGACCGCCGCCCCCGCGCGCTTCCTGGCCGCGGGCCAGGGCAGCGTGCTGGGCGTGCCGTTTCAGATCCTGTGTGTCTATCTGCCGCTGCTTGGCGTCCTGGTGCTGGTCCAGCACCGCAGCCGGTTCGGCCGCGCCTTGTATCTGGCCGGCACGAACGCCACCGCCGCCTGGCTGGCCGGCATACACGTCAAGCGACTTCGGGCGGCGACCTATGTGCTGTCGGGCGCGCTGTCCGGGCTGGCCGGGGTGATCGCGGCGGCGCGGCTGGGCACGGCGACGCCGGACGGCGTGCCGGAAGCGAACCTGATCAGCATCGCGATCGTCGTGCTGGGGGGGGCCAGCATCTTCGGCGGGGACGGCTCGCCCGTCGGGACCGCGATCGCCACCATCGCCATCGCGGTGGTCAATTACGGCCTGAACTACAACGATTTCAACCCGACCCTGCAGGCCGGCATGATGGGCCTGATCCTCGTGCTGGTCGTGCTGGTCGAAAATCTCGTGCGGGGGCATCTGCCACGCCTGATCGCCGCCGCGCGCAACAGGAGAAAGATGGCATGACGACCATCACCCACAAGACGGGCACCACCAGGACCGGCGCCAACCGGATCGGCATCCATGGCTCGGTCTGGTCGGGCCGCTGGGACAATGATGACGGCGTGCGCGCCATGCACGAAACGGCGGCGACCGGATATGATTTCCTGGAACTTCCCCTGTCCAGCCCGGATGGGATCGCCGTTCCCGCCCTGCGCCAGGCGGCGGAGGACGCGGGGATCGGCCTGACGGCATCGCTGGGGCTGTCGGCCGACACCGACATTTCATCGGACGACCCACAGGTCGTGAAGCGGGGGGCGGCGCTGCTGGACCATGCCGTGTCGGTCCTGCGCGACCTTGGCGGCACCGACCTGGCGGGGGTCATCTTCTCGGCCATGCGCAAATATGACCGGCCCGCCACCGAACGCGGCATCGCGCATTCGACCGAGGTGCTGCGCGCCCTGGCCGAGCGCGCGGGCCGCGCGGGCATCCGGCTGCATCTGGAAGTCGTCAACCGCTACGAAAGCAACATCATCAATACCGGCGCGCAGGCGGTCGCCTTCATCGGCAAGGTCGGGCGGCCGGAGATCGGCGTGCATCTCGACACCTATCACATGAATATCGAGGAAGGCATCCTGTCGAACGCGATCGAGAAATGTGGCGACGCTATCGGCTATTTCCATGTCGGCGAAAGCCATCGCGGCTATCTGGGAACCGGGACCGTCGATTGGGGCCCGGTCTTCCGCGCCCTGCGACGCATCGCTTATACGGGGCCGATCGCCTTCGAATCGTTCTCCTCGACCGTCGTGGATCCGCATCTGTCCCACACGCTGGGCGTCTGGCGAAACCTGTGGGACGACGGTGCCGACCTGGCACGCCATGCGCGCCTCTTCATCGCCGCGCAGATGGCGGCGGCGGAACGCGCCGAGAATACGGCGTGAGGGGGACATGACGGGCGGCGTCCGAAACGCCGCCCACACGACCCACGCTACCAGGCCAGGCCGGGCAGGATGTAATCCGGCCGCGCCGAGTACCGGACGAACGCCGCTTCAAGCTCCCGCGGGGTGGCGTCGGCCAGGATGCCTGTCCTGACCAGGGCGCTGTCGGCACCAAAGCCGAGCGCGCCGGCAATGTCATGTTCCACGCTGTCGCCGACGCACAGCACGCGCTCGGGCCGCACATCGCAGATCCGGGCCGCGTGCGTGTAGATGGCGCGGTGGGGCTTGCCGATCCAGACCACCCTGCCGCCTTCCTCCTCGTACAGTTCCGCGATGCGGCCCGCGCCGAACGCCGTACCCCCGGGCACGAGCATCCGCCGGTCCGGATTGGTGCACACCGCGTAGACGCCGCGCCGTGCCAGGGGGGCCAGCATCGCGCGGTACTGCGCCTCGGTCAGCGTGCCGCCCTGGCTTCCCGCAATCACGACCAGGTCCGCCCGCGCGGGCGTCGCATCCACCACCAGCCCCAGCACGTCGCAGAAATGCGTATCGTGCCCCCCGCCGTCGATCAGCAGGCAGCGCATTCCCCGTCGCACCGGAATATCCCCCGACCGCGCCAGCGCCAGCGCCGTGTCGCCGGAGGTCACGATCGTTTCGTACAACTCGGGGCCCAGCCCCAGTCGCGCCAGCCGTTCCGCATTATAGGGGCCGGGCCGCCCCGAATTGCTGAGCAGCAGCACCCGCTGCCCCGCATCGCGCAGGCGCAGCAGCGCATCGCGCGCACCCGGATACGGTGTAGCGCCATCATGCAGGACGCCATATTGATCGACGAACAGGGCGTCGTAGCGCCCCGCGAGTGCCGCGACCCCGGCCAGCGCGCGCGAGCTCATGCCGCCTCACCCGGCCGGCAGACGGCCACGCCGCCGAACAGACCCAGTCGCGCCACGCCCACGCACGCATCCTCGGACCGGCTGGGCAGAAACGACACGCCGATCCGTGCCTGGCGCAGGGCGGTCCAGCCCGCATTCGCCGCACCGCCGCCGACCGTACGAACCGAGCGAAGCGCTGTCGCCCCCAGTTGTTCCAGCCGGGCATATCCCGTCGCCTCGATCATCGCCATGCCCTCCAGCACCCCCTGAAAGAACACCCCGTCATCGGCCGGACGCGGCTCCAGCCGGGGCTGGAACGCCGGGTCGCTGACCGGAAACCGTTCACCTGCGCGCACCAGCGGATAATAATCCAGCCCGGTCGGCACATCGGGGCGGAGCCTTGCCGTCAGGGAGGCAAGCCGGTCGGCACCGAACAGGGCCAGCAGGACCGCCCCCCCGCTATTGGACGCCCCACCCGCCAGATAGCGGTTGCCGATCCGGTGGCTGTAGATCCCATAGGCAGGCGCATCGATTTTCACGTCCGACAGCAGCTTGACGACCAGGGTGGACCCCAGCGCCGTTACCGCATCCCCTGCCCGATCCGCCCCAGTTGCCAGAAACGACGCGCATCCGTCCGTCGTGCCCGCATGCACGACCGCACCGGGCGGCAGGCCGACCGCCAGCCCCTCGGCCCCCACCGGCCCCAGCGCCGCGCCCGGCAGGTGAATGGCCGGCAGAAGCGCCGGCGCCAGTCCGGCCCCCGCCACCCAGTCCGGCCAGGCCAGCGCGTCCGGGTCTCCGCCGGTCTTGAGCGCGTTGTTGGCGTCCGTCGCGTCGAAGCATCCGCGCAGGCGGCCGGCGATCCAGTCGGCCTGATGCAGGATGGCGCGCACGCCGGGACGACGCGCCAACTCCACGGCGCGCGCCAACGGCGAGCCCACGCCGCGCGCCGGGCTGTCGGGCGGCGCGATCGCGTCGATCCGCGCCAGCACGGCGCGATCGGCAGCCCGCGCGTGATACATCGACGCGGGGCCGATCACGGCCCCGGCGGCATCGACGGCGACCAGCGTGCCCGATGTGCCGTCCACGGTGACGGACCGCACGTCGCGCAATGACACCCGGGCCTTCAGCGCATCGAGCGTGTGAACCAGCGCCTGCCACCAGACGGACGGCGCGGCCGCCGCACCCAGCCCCGCGAAACGCGCGCCCTCCACGGCCCGCACCTCTCCCCTTCCGTCCAGCACCGCCGCGCGCACGCCCGACGTGCCCAGATCGATCCCGAGCGCTGCCGCTCCTGCTGCCTCAACCATGCCGGGGGCTCCCGTTCACGGCCTGCCGATAGGTTTCCGCCTCCCAATGCGTCAGGGCATGGATCTCCGCGCCACTCAGACGGCGGATCGGATCGGCGGGGGACAGGCGCGACGCCACGTCGGCCAGGCAACGCGCCATGGCGTCCACGCCCGCCGTCCAGCCGTCACGCCGCAGCAGCACGCCCCGGCCCGGCATCACCAGCATCGACGCGGCGGCGGGCGGGGCGACGGGCGGGGGACAGGCCCCGTCCTCCAGCAGATCGATCCGATCTCCCAGGAAGATGACGTGATCCGGATAGAGCGGCGCCCCCCGCGCCACGGCCAGCGTGGCGGGGTCCAGAGCGATGGCATGGGCGGCCGGGTCGGCCGGCAGACGATAGGCCGAGCCCTCGGCCAGAGCGGCCAGGGCGCGGAGATCCGCCAGCGGCGCCGCGCGTATGTCCACGGCCAGGGCGGCGATCACCCGTTCCAGCAGCGCCTCCGCCCCCGCCACCGTGTCGGCGGAGACGATCAGCCCGTGATTGGCCAGCACATGGACATTCGCCCGTTCCCCGTACGGACGCGCCCCGACGATCGCGCGCGCCAGCGGCAGCCCCGGCCGGGCATAGGGTACCAGCGCCCAATGCACGCCCCGCAACCCGTCCAGCCTCGCCGCCACCCGAGCATGCGCATCGGTGCGCACGGCATGAGCGATTGTCTCCACGCAATGCAGATGGATGACGACGCGCCACGGAATCACGGCATGGACCGTCGTTTCGATCGACGGCCGCAACGCCACGGCCGGCGCGCCTTGCGCCCCCTCGGGCTGGGCCACGACGAAACTGAGCGCGGTTTCGGCCTCCTCGCTGCCCTGCCCGTACGCCTCCAGCAGGGGGGCAAGCGCCACCGGCACCATGATCGACCGGTCCAGCGCATGGGCCAGCCACGTGCCTGACGCCTTGATCCACATCGTGCCATCTTTCTTGATCGAGGTATTTCCCCCCGCCCCCTGAGTTCGGCTGGGGTCCGCACCCAGACGCGCCGAAAGCCTGCGCAGCGCGTCGAGTTCGTCTTCAGCCAGGGCAGGCGGGCTCATGGGGGCGGCCGGTCGAACCTGCGACAACATGCGGATATTCCTTCACGATGATGGCGGCATTCCCGGAAGCGAATGACGCATTACAATCACAAAAGACGGAATGCCATCATGATTTGGCGCAGGTCAATCAAATTTCGCTTGACCACAAGCGGAGAACCGGAGAATCGTGCGTTCCAGGCATCACAAGCCACCCACACCCCCTACGAGGACGCGACCCAGTGACCGAGACCGAACGCCAGCGCCAGATCATCACCATGCTCGAGACGCGCCCCTTCGCGACCGTGCGGGAACTGATCGACATGCTGAGCGTGTCGCCTGCCACCGTTCGCCGCGACATCGAAAAGCTTCACGAGGCCGGCGAGGCGCGCAAGGTCTTCGGCGGCGTCGCGTCCCTCACCGCCGCATCGCGGACGCATGCGCTGCCCTTTGCGCAGAGCAGCGACCTGGCGGTCGACGCCAAGCACGCGATCGCCGCCATGGCCGAGGGGCTGTGCCGCGACGGGGACATGGTCATGGTCGCCGGCGGATCGACATGCCACCAGTTGGGGCTTCGCCTCGCGGGGCGGTCGATCGGGCTCTACACCAATTCGATGCCGCTGGCGGCGGCGTTGGGCACCCAGGGCGTCTGCCAGCTCTCGGTGGCGGGCGGCGCGCTGCACCGCGAACCGGGCATCCTGTACGATCCCAAGGCGCCCGCGCCGGATTTCTTTGCCTCGCGCCTGTTTCTCGGCGCGCAGGGTGTCGGCCCGGAGGGCGTGATGGAATCGCACCCGCTGCTGCCCATGGCGACGCGCCCGATGCTGGAACGCGCCGACGACGTGATCGTGTTGGCCGACAGCCGCAAACTGGCCGTGCGGGCGCGCTTTCTCTCATGTCCGATCGACCGGATTTCCACCCTCATCACCGATGACGGCGTGCAGGAGGACGATGTGCGTATCCTTGAAGATGCGGGCGTGACGGTACTGGTCGCCCCGCGCATGGACGACAAGACGTGACCCCCGCCCGCCCCTCGGCCGGGCCGCCCGTGACGCCACCGGAAGCCCTTCCGGTCGCGCACCCCACGCTCGCGGTGTTCGATTTCGGCAAGACGAACGCCAAGCTGCTGGTGTTCGGCGCCGGCGGGTCGATCCTTGCCGAACGACGTACCCACGCCGCCTGGCCGGTGGCCGACGGCCTGCGTGTGCTGGACGACGCGGCCCTGCTGCACTGGATGCTGGCGGTGCTGCGCGAGGCCGTCGCAACCTTCGATGTGAGCGGTATCATGATCACCACGCACGGGTGCACCTTCGCCCTTCTGGGCGAGGACGATCTTGCGGTGCCCGTAATCGATTATGAGGAACGCGTGCCGCCGGACATCGAGGCGGCGTTCGCGCGCATCCGCCCGCCCTTTTCCGAAACCGCGACCCCGGCGATGGAACGCGGCTTCGCGTTCGGCAAGCATATCGTCTGGCAGGAAATGCGTGACCCGACGCTGGCCGCGCGCACGCGGCATATCCTGACCTACCCGCAGTTCTGGGTATGGCGACTGTGTGGCGCGCTGGTGTCCGAAATCTCGTCGCTGGGCTGCCATACCCATCTGTGGTCGCCTTACCGCGACGATTTCTCGTCGCTGGTGGACCAGCGCGGGTGGCGGGACAAGATGCCGCCCTTCCGCGAGGCCGGGGCCGTGGTCGGCACGATGACGCTGGACGTTTCCGGGCGCGGGACGGTGACGCTGGATGTGCATAACGGGGTGCATGACAGCAACGCCTCGCTCAGCCATTACCGGCGCGTCGTGCCGGGCGGCATGACGATGGTTTCCACCGGGACGTGGGTCATCGTCATGAACCCCGATTGCCCGCTGGACGCCCTGGCGCCGGAACGCGACATGCTCGCCAACGTCTCGGTGCGGCACGAACCGGTTCCGACCGCGCGTTTCATGGGCGGCCGCGAATTCGACCTGATCCGCGGCGAGGGGCCGGCCGACGTCACGGACGAGCGCATCGTCTCCCTGGTGGCGCGCGGCCTGTTCGCCCTGCCATCCTTCGCCGACGGCGGGCCTTATCCGGGGCAGACGGGGAAATTCGTCGACGAGGCAGGGCGGCCCCTGGTGCCGGCGCCGGACGACCGCGCCGCGCTGGCCGCCCTGTATATCGCCGCGATGACCGACCTGACGCTCGAGCTGCTGCGCAGCACGGACGCGATCGTGTTCGATGGCGGGCTGGCGAAGGTCGGCGCCATTCCGCGCCTGGTCGCGGCGCTGCGTCCCGCGCAGGCCGTGCTGGTCGGGCGGAATCCGGAGGGAACGGCATGCGGCGCGGCGGGCCTGGCCTATGCCGCGCTGGGGCTGGACCCCTTTCGCAACGAACGGGCGGCCCGCGTGGCGCCCTTCGACCCGCCGGGATGGCGGGACTACGTGGCCCGCTGGCGGCATCTGGCCGACCAGCGCGGCAAGAGCCGGATCGAACCGGCCACACTGGCGCACAACGCGCCCGACAAGGATCATCATCATGCGTACAACGCACGTCCGGCCGACGTCTCGTGGATCGGCACGCCGGTACAGCCGGAAGATCCTGCTGCTTACGGGGCTGCTCGCCCTTGGTAATGCAGCCGCCGCGCATGCGGCGGATGGCGCGGTCCACAAAATCGGGGTGACCGTGGGGTCGCTCGGCAATCCGTTCTTCATCGCGACCATCAGGGGGATCACGCAACAGGCCAAGACCCTGGCGCCCACCGTGCCTGTGCAGAGCGCCTCGGCCGATTACGATATCGGCAAACAGGCGTCGCAGGTCGATTCCTTCGTGGCGGCCGGCAACGACCTGGTCATGTTCAACGCCGTGGACTACCAGGCCGCCGCCCCGTTGGTCCGCCGCATGCACGCCAGCGGTGCGACGGTCGTCGCCTTCGACGTCGGCGCGCCCGGCGCGGACGCGACCGTCACCACGAACAACGTCAAGGCCGGCGAGATCGCGTGCCAGTATATCGTCGATCGCCTGCACGGACACGGCGACGTCGTGATCGTCAATGGCCCGCCGGTCACGGCACTGACCGACCGGGTGAAGGGCTGCCAGTCAGTGTTCTCCAAGGCGACCGGGATCAATGTCCTGTCCTCCAACCTCGACGCAAAGGGCTCGCGCGACGGCGGGCTGGCAGTGGGCCAGAGCCTGCTGGTGCGCTTTCCCAAGGTGGACGCCATGTTCGCGGTCAACGACCCGACCGCGCTGGGCGTCGAACTGGCGGCGCGCCAGGCGGGACGGCAGGATTTCTTCCTGACTTCCGTCGACGGCTCGCCCGACGTGGAACAGGAAATGCGGCGCGGCAACACGCTGATCGCGGCGACGGCATCGCAGGACCCCTTCGCCATTGCAGCCACGGCGACCCGCATCGGGTTCGATATTCGGGCCGGACGGGTCAAGCCGGGCGTCGTGCGCCTGCTCGACCCCAGCCTGATCACCCATGACACGATCGGCAGCTACAAAGGCTGGAACGCACCGCACAATAGCTGACCGATCTTGTCGTTTCCGCAACAGACCAACAAGAACAAGGAAACTCACCATGACTGCTCCAGGCTGCACCCTGACCGCGACCCTCCGTGCCAAGCCCGAAACGCGCGGCGAACTCCTGGCCCTGCTCAGCACCTTCATCGACAAATCCCGCAGCGAGCCGGGCTGCCTCGAATACCAGCTCCAGGTCAGCAAGGATGACCCGCTGGTCTTCATGTTCTATGAAAACTGGGTCGCGCGGGCGGACCTCGACCGGCATATGGCGCTGCCGTACCAGCAGGAATGGTTCAAGCGCCAGCCGGAGCTTCTGGCCCAGCCGGCCGAAATGAAATTCTTCGATATGGTCAGCACGTACGACCGCTGATCGTTTCAGGAAGGCACGCCCTCTGCCCGGGCCGGCGCCCCCGTCGCCGGACCCGGGCAGAGGCCAGCCTTCCTTCACCACATTCAACACGACCACGGAACGGAAACCATGGATGATCGACCATTGGGACGTTCGGAGCTGAAAGTATCGGTCCTGACATTGGGTACGATGACGTTCGGCGGGACCGGCGCATTTGCCAAGGTCGGCTCGACCGATCTCACGGATCCATAGCACCAATTCACTCGAACGGCTGAACAAGGACGTGAAGCGTCGCGCCGATGTGGTGGGCATCTTCCCCAACGAGGGCGCCATTATCCGCCTGATCGGCGCCGTCCTGCTGGAGGTCAATGACGAATGGCAGACCCAGAACCGTTACATGCAGACCGAACCCATGGCTGAGCTCATGGCACCCGCCATCGACGTCCAGCCACCGCAGATCGCAACCGAAGCCGCATGATCCACAGCCACTTCAGCTACAACGCTTTTTCCACCACGTTGACGGACACGACCCACAAGATTTCTTCAGATCGACCTGGAGCGTCCAGAACTCCTGCTCCTCGGCCCGGATGAGCGGACGGTGCCGCACGCTGGCGATAACGTAGATCAGCCACGCCGCTCCATTTCGCGCCAGCCAGCATGCGCCGTCCGTCAATACGAGCCCGCTGTGCGGTATCAAGGTCCGCGCCGGGGCCGACGTAATAGACGGACTGGGATCCGGCCGGGAAGCCATATACCGACACGGGCGAGAAGAAGGAAGGAGGCAATCCGATCACCAAGGCGCACCAGACGGCCTGCCGGCGGGCTGGGATCGTGGACTTCAGCCCTCATTCCTGGCGTCACCACTGGGCCTCGTGGATGGTGATGACTGGATGCGATCTGGTAACGCTGATGCGGCTAGGGGGATGGAGCAGCCCTGCAATGGTGCAGCGGTATGCAGCAGTCAGCGCAGACCACATGGCCGAAGCCATCAAGCGCCTGACATAGCTTGCCCAGCCTGTGCCCAATCCGCTTGGAATGTTCACGTGCCGTTCTGTCCATTTTTGTCCAATAAGACCGAGACGGGAGCGGTTAATTTCCGCAGAAAACTGCCGTTTTCTTGGAGCGGGCGATGGGATTCGAACCCACGACCCCAACCTTGGCAAGGTTGTGCTCTACCCCTGAGCTACGCCCGCTCACCGTGTCGGTGAACGGGGGTTTAGGGGATAGCGCAGGACCTGGCAAGGGGGGAAAAACGTCCGCCGTGCTTTTTTTGGCGAGGCGGGGGAGTGGCTTGTCGGACACCGCGCGGATAACAATGTTATCCCTTGGATTATCCATGGCGCCGTGGCCCGGCGCCCCTCCCCGCCGCGCGGTCGCTCACCGGCGGCGGGGAACGACACAGGCAAGCAGGATCGGGTTCTATGGATTACATCATCGGTCAGCCCCGCGCGGGACAGCGCCCCGCCAACGGATTGGTGGACGAAGCGGGCGTTTCAACCTCCGCCCCGGGTGCCGGGGCCACGGAGGCGGGCCTGATCGTCGACGGCAGCCAGGACACCTTCATGCAGGAGGTGCTGGAGGCCAGCCGCACGGTGCCGATCCTGGTCGATTTCTGGGCCAGCTGGTGCGGCCCGTGCCGCCAGCTGACCCCGGTTCTGGAAAAGATCGTCCGGGCCGCCGGCGGCCGCGTGCGGCTGGTGAAGATCGATATCGACGCCAACCGTGCCCTGGCCCAGCAGCTGACCCAGGTGGGACTGCCGTTGCAGTCGATTCCGCTGGTGGCGGCGTTCTGGCAGGGGCAGATCCTCGACCTGTTCCAGGGCGCCCTGCCCGAGAGCGAGATCAAGCGATTCGTCGAGGGCCTGCTGGCCTCGGCCGGGGGCGGCACGATGCCGGCCGCCGACCTGATCGCCGCCGCCGGCGCGGCGATGGAGAACGGCAGCGCCGAGGAGGCCGCCGGCCTGTATTCCCAGACCATCGAGATCGAGCCCGAAAACCCCGCCGCCTGGGGCGGGCTGGTGCGCGCCCTGATCCTGATGAGCGACGAGGAAGCGGCCGAGGCCGCGCTGGCCGACGTGCCGGCCAAGATCGCCGACCATGCCGAGATCACCGGCGCGCGCGCCGCGCTGGAGCTGAAGCGCGAGGGCCGCAAGGCCGCCGAGGAGGCCGAGACCCTGCAGCAGCGCCTGGCGGCCAACCCCGCCGACCATGCGGCGCGCTACGAACTGGCCGCTGCGCTGAATGCGGCAGGCAAGCGGCAGGAGGCCGCCGACGAACTGCTGTCCATCATGCGGCAGGACCGGGCCTGGAACGACGACGCCGCCCGCCTGCAGCTGATCCGCCTGTTCGAATCGTGGGGGCATGCCGACCCCGCAACCCTGCAGGCGCGCAGGCGCATGTCGGCCCTGCTGTTCTCGTGACCCGGTCGCGGACGGCGCGCCGCCGGTGACGGGGGACGACGACATCCCCCGCAGCATTCCGCGCCCGCGCGAGATGACGCTGGCGGACATCCCGCCGGAACTGGGATTGTTCCCCCTGCGCGCGGCCCTGCTGCTGCCGCAGGGCAAGCTGCCGCTGAACGTGTTCGAACCGCGCTATGTCGCGCTGGTCGAGGACGCGCTGGCCGCGACGCGGCTGATCGGCATGATCCAGCCGCGCCAGGACGAACTGGACCAGGACGACGACCCCCCGGGCGACGGCGGGGACGGCCCCTCGCCCGACCTGTACCGAATCGGCTGCGTCGGGCGCATCACCTCGATGACCGAGCGGTCGGACGGCACCTACGCCGTCACCCTGACCGGCCTGGCACGCTTCCGGCTGTTGCGGGAAAGCGGGCTGCATCGCGGCTATCGCCGGGCGCGGATCGATGTGTCGTCCTTCGCCTCGGACCTGACCGAGGCCGAGGCGACGCTCTACGACCGGGACCGGATGATGCAGGCCCTGCGCCGCTATTGCCGCAGCCGCGGCATCGGCGCGCGCTGGAGCATGATCGAGCAGATGGACGACGAGGCCCTGCTGGTCACGCTGCCGATGATCTGCCCCTTCGTGGCCGCCGAAAAGCAGGCGCTGCTGGAATCGGGCACGTTGGCCGATCGCGCCCGCACCCTCCAGACCCTTCTGGACCTGGCTGGACATGAACCCGACGAGGGTGCATCCCGGCCCCCATTATCCTGATCCTTCGCAGGGAAGCCGATACGATGACCAAAACCGCTCAACAGCCCGCCCCGCAGCCGCCGCTCGACCCCCGGCTGCTGTCCGTCCTGGTCTGCCCCGTCACCAAGGGCCCGCTGATCTATGATCGCGAGGCCGGGGAACTGATCAGCCGGCAGGCCGGCCTGGCCTTCCCGATTCGCGACGGCATCCCCATCATGCTGCCCGACGAGGCCCGCCCGCTTCAGCCCTGAGCGGGCCGGTCGCCCGGGCTGCCCACCGGCACGTTGTCGATCAGCCTGACCGTGCCCACCCGGCCGGCCGCCAGCAGGCGCGCCGGCTGCCCCCCCTGTTCCGACAGCGGCGCCAGGTCGGCGTCCCGGCGCAGTTCCAGATATTCGATGTCGGCAAAGCCCGCCTGCAACAGCCGCGCGCGGGTGGCCGCCAGCACCGCCCCCACCGGGCGGCCGGCCGCGATGTCGCGCGCGGCATCGGTCAGCGCCGCCGGCAACACGCCCGCGCGGTCGCGCTCGCCCGCGCCCGCCAGCCGGCGGTTGCGCGAGGACATCGCCAGCCCGTCCGCCTCACGCCGGGTGGGGCAGGCCACCACGCGGATCGGGATATCCAGGTCGGTCGCCATGCGGCGCACGACATGGACCTGCTGGAAATCCTTCTCGCCGAAAAAGGCGGCATCGGCCTGGCTTTGCAGGAACAGCTTGCAGACCACCGTCGCCACCCCGTCGAAATGGCCGGGGCGGTGCGCGCCGCACAGCCCCTCGGCCACGCCGCCGGCCGAAATGCGGGTCGCAAAGCCCGGCGGATACATCTCGTCCACCGTGGGGGCGTACAGCAGGTGCGTGCCGGCCTCGGCCAGCATGCGCGCGTCCTCGTCCCCGGTCCGGGGGTAGCTGCCCAGGTCGGCCGGATTGTCGAACTGCGTCGGGTTGACGAAGATCGAGACGATCACCCGGTCCATCGTCCGCAGCGCCGCCCGCACCAGGCTGAGATGCCCGTCGTGCAGCGCCCCCATGGTGGGCACCAGCCCCACCGTCAGCCCGTCCTGCTTCCAGCCGCGCACGATGCGCCGCAGGGCCTCGACCGTATGGACCGTGCGCATCTCGGGCGTAAGCGTCTTCAGCATGGTGTTTCCCTCTGGGAGACTGTCCTGGCGGGATATATCGGCCCGATCCCGCGCCAGGGGAAGCCCTACGCGAGTCGCCCCCCGGGACGATGGCTTCCGATGCGATAGGGCACGACGCCGCGTTCCTCGCTGCCCACGTCCAGCGGCTGGCCGATCGCCGGCACGGCGCGGTGGCGGCAGTCCACCCGGTCGCACCCCCGGCAGCCGGGGCCGATGGGCACCGCGATGCGCGGATCGCCCAGCGCCAGGCCGGTGGCGTAGACCATGTCCCGCGCGTCCGACACCGCGCAGCCCAGCACCACCGCCACCAGCCGGGGCCGGTCGAAATAGGACTGGCCGGCATGGCCCACCGTGCGCGCGACGTTCAGGTACAGGGCGTCGTCGGTCGTCCGCGATAACTGCACCGAGATCTGCCCCGGCATGCCGAAGGCCCGGAACACGTTCCATAACGGACACGGCCCGCCGAAGCGCGACAGGCGGAAGCTGTTGGCGCTGGAGCTTTTGAGGACGTTCCCGGCGATGTCGGTCTTGAGGAAATAGAACGGCACCCCTTCCCGCCCCGGCCCCTGCAACGTGCTCAGCCGATGGCACACCTGCTCGAAACTGGCGCCGAACTGGTGTTGCAGCCGCTCGATATCGTGCCGGCTGTCGTGCGCGGCGGCGCGGAAGCGGTCATAGGGCATCATCAGCGCCCCGGCGTAATAATTGACCAGCCCCACCCGCGCCAGCGCACGCGCATCGGCCGTCATCAGCGGCGAACGACGGATGACCCGGTCGAAGCGCGCGCCGTCCTCGGCCTGCGCCACCACCTGCGCCATCCAGAAGGCCCGGCTTTCGGCCGGCGCCCCGCGCGCCAGCAGCAACCGCCCCTGCCGCCGGTCCAGCCGCCACATCACCCCGTGCTCGGCCAGGTCGCCGTCCTGCACCGCCAGCCCGTGCCGGTCGCGCAGATGGCGGATCATCGCCTCGACCGGCCCCAGGCCGGCCAGGTCCAGCGCCCGCGCGCGGTCCTCGGCCGCGCGGTCGATTCCGTCGAAATAGTTGCGTTCGGCCTGCACCCAGTCGCCCACGGCCTCGTACGGGGCCACGGCCTCGGGCACCGGGCGGGTGCCGGGGCCGAGCGTGGGCAGCGTCCCCTGCTCGCGCCCCGCCAGATAGGCGCGATAGAGGTGCACCACCTGCCCGGCCAGCGACGGGGCGGCCCGGACGGCGGCCTGCAATTCCGCCGCCGGCACGCCGGCCGGCCCGAACAGCGGGTCGCCCATGATCTCGCGCAGGGCCTGAAGCTGGCGCAGTTCGTCGCTGTCGCCGAAATAATCGGCCGGCACGCCGAACAACGCGCCCAGCCGCGCCAGCAGCTTCGGCGACAGCGGGCGCTGGTCGTGCTCGATCTGGTTGAGGTAGCTGGCCGAAACCGCCAGCCCGCGCGCCAGCGCGCTCTGCGTCATGCGGTCCCGGTCGCGCAACTGCCGGATCCTGTGCCCGGCAAAGAGCTTCGCCGCCGGTCTCGCCATCTTCGCACCTTTCGCAACGCGGGGCCGGGCTGTTGCCCTTATTCGCCCGAATGCAGCTTATCCGACGCCGGATTCTTGCAATATTCACAAGCAGGAAATCAAAAACAGGAGGCGCCCGTGAAACGCCGCGAGGTCAAGGTCCACCCCGAAAGCGACCGCCTGCCGCGCGCGCGGCAACTGGCCTGGCGCATGGCCGAAATCGCCGCCGACCCGGTGGCGGTCGAAGACGCGGTGGCCGACATGATCGTCAACCGCATCATCGACAACGCGGCCGTCGCCATCGCGTCGGTCAACCGCCACCCCGCCGTCACCGCGCGGGCCCAGGCGCTGGCCCATGCGCGGCCGGGGGGCGCCACCCTGTTCGGCTGCGGCCCCGACATCCGCGTCCATGCCGAATGGGCGGCCTGGGCCAACGGCACGGCGGTGCGGGAACTGGATTTCCACGACACCTTCCTGGCCGCCGACTATTCCCACCCCGGTGACAACATCCCCCCTATCCTGGCCGTGGCGCAGCAATGCGGGCGATCGGGCCGCGACCTGATCCGCGGCATCGCCACCGGCTATGAAATCCAGATCGACCTGGTGCGCGCCATCTGCCTGCACGCGCACAAGATCGACCATGTGGCCCATCTCGGCCCCTCGGTCGCCGCCG
The DNA here is from genome assembly GCF_014174355.1 of Gluconacetobacter azotocaptans. Lineage (GTDB taxonomy): Bacteria > Pseudomonadota > Alphaproteobacteria > Acetobacterales > Acetobacteraceae > Gluconacetobacter > Gluconacetobacter azotocaptans. The sequence goes on along the minus strand of NZ_JABEQF010000006.1, from coordinate 80,820 downwards.
GGATCGGCACCCTGCTGCACCTGGAACCCGAGGTGACCTACCAGGCGATCCAGCAGGCGCTGCACGTCACCACCGCGACCCGGCAGAGCCGCAAGGGCGAGATTTCGTCGTGGAAGGCCTTCGCCCCCGCCCATGCCGGCAAGCTGGCGGTCGAGGCCGTGGACCGTGCCATGCTGGGCGAAGGCGCCCCCAGCCCGATCTACGAAGGCGAGGACGGCGTCATCGCCCGGATGCTGGACGGCCCCGAGGCGCGCTATCTGGTGCCCCTGCCCGAACCCGGCGAGCCCAAGCGCGCGATCCTGGACAGTTTCACCAAGGAACATTCCGCCGAGTACCAGAGCCAGGCGCTGATCGACCTGGCTTTCCGGCTGGGCCGGCGGGTGGACGACTGGGACCAGGTCGACGACATCGCCATCCACACCAGCCACCACACCCACTACGTGATCGGCACCGGGGCCAACGACCCGCAGAAGTTCGACCCCGAGGCGTCGCGCGAAACGCTGGACCATTCCATCATGTATATCGTGGCCGTGGCGTTGCAGGACGGGTCCTGGCACCATGTGCGCTCGTACCTGCCCGAACGCGCGCGACGGGCCGACACGGTGCGGCTGTGGCGCAGGATCCATACGGTGGAAGACCCGGACTGGACCACGCGCTACCATTCCGACGATCCGGCGATCAAGGCGTTCGGCGGCCGCATCACCATCCGTTTCAAGGACGGCCGGACGATCACCGACGAACTGGCGGTGGCCAACGCCCACCCGCTGGGCGCCACGCCCTGGACGCGCCCGGACTACATCCGCAAGTTCCAGACCCTGACCGAAGGCGTGATCGACCCCGCCGAAGCCCGGCGCTTCCTCGCCACCGTGCAGCGCCTGCCCGACCTGCGGGCCGGCGAGCTGACGGCGCTGGAACTGGCGGTGCCGCAGGGCACGCTGGCCCGCAACGAGCGCCGCGGAATCTTCTTCTGCCATCAGGAAAAATAAGAACCACTCTACGCAAGGGAGCCTGATCCATGACCCAGACCCCACCCCGCCCCAAGAAATCGGTCGCCCTGTCCGGCGTCGCCGCCGGCAACACGGCGCTGAGTTCGGTCGGGCACAGCGGCAACGACCTGCAGTACCGGGGCTATGACATCCGCGACCTGGCCGAAAACTGCCGTTTCGAGGAAATCGCCCATCTGCTGGTCCACGGCACGCTGCCCGGCGCATCGGTGCTGGCCGCCTATATGGAAAAGCTACGCGCCAGCCGGGGCCTTCCCGAAGCGGTGCGCCGCGCGCTGGAAGACCTGCCCGCCGCCGCCCATCCGATGGACGTGCTGCGATCGGGCGTGTCGATCATGGGCTGCGTGCTGCCCGAACGCGCCGACCTGTCGCCCGCCGGCGCGCGCGAGGTCGCCGACAGGCTGCTGGCGTCCATGGGTTCGATGCTGATGTACTGGTATCATTTCTCGAACCACGGCCGCCGCATCGACGTCGAGACCGCCGACGACAGCATCGGCGGCCATTTCCTGCACCTGCTGCACGGGCGGCAGCCCCCCGACGAATGGGTGCGCGCGATGCATGCGTCGCTGATCCTGTATGCCGAGCACGAATTCAACGCCTCGACCTTCGCCTGCCGGGTGGTGGCGGGCACCGGGGCCGACATGTATTCGGCCATCACCGCCGGCATCGGCGCCCTGCGTGGCCCCCGGCACGGCGGCGCCAACGAGGTCGCGCTGGACATCCAGCAGCGCTACGCCGACCCGGACGAGGCCGAGGCCGATATCCGCCGCCGCCTGGCCGAACGCGAAATCGTCATCGGCTTCGGCCATCCGGTCTACACCATCGCCGACCCCCGGCACGCCATAATCAAGGGGTTCGCGCGCACCTTGTCCGACCGGGCGCGGACACGCCGGACCTACGACATCGCAGCGCGGGTGGAACAGGTCATGGCCGACAGCAGGGGCATGTTTCCGAACCTCGACTGGTTCAGCGCCGTGTCCTACCACATGATGAACGTGCCCACGGCGATGTTCACGCCCCTGTTCGTCATGGCCCGCACGGCGGGATGGAGCGCCCATGTGATGGAACAGCGCCAGGACGGCAAGATCATCCGGCCGTCGGCCAACTACACCGGCCCGGCGCCCCGCCGCTTCGTGCCGATGGCGGAACGCGAGACGATGGAGATCGCGGCATGACCTACCTGACCGGGGCGGACCTGCCCGACCAGGCCGCCGGCCTCCGCTTCCGCCGCCTGCTGCAAGGCGACGGCATCCTGCAACTGCCCGGCGCGCACAACGGCCAGGCCGCCCTCCAGGCCCGCGATGCCGGGTTCGACGCGCTCTACCTGTCGGGCGCGGCCATGACCGCCAGCATGGGCCTGCCGGACCTGGGCATCATCACCATCGACGAGGTGACGTTCTTCATCCGCCAGATCGTCCGCGCCAGCGGCCTGCCGCTGCTGGTGGACGGCGACACCGGCTATGGCGAGACGCTGAACGTGATGAACATGGTCCGCGCGTTCGAGGACGCCGGCGCGGCCGCCGTGCATATCGAGGATCAGGTCCTGCCCAAGAAATGCGGGCACCTGAACGACAAGAAGCTGGTCCCGCCGCAGGAAATGGCGCTGAAGATCCAGGCCGCGTCGCGCGCAGCACGCCACCTGGTGGTGGTGGCGCGCACCGACGCCGCCGCCACCGAAGGGCTGGACGGCGCCGTGGCCCGCGCCCGCCTGTATCGCGAAGCCGGGGCCGACGCGATCTTCCCCGAGGCCATGACCGACGAGGCGATGTTCCGCGCCTTCGCCCAGCGCCTGCCCGACGTGCCGCTGCTGGCCAACATGACGGAATTCGGCCGCACGCCGTTCTTCACCGCGTCCCAGTTCCAGGCCATGGGCTATCGCATGGTCATCTGGCCCGTCAGTTCGCTGCGCGTCGCCAACCGCGCCCAGGCCGAACTGTACGCCGCCCTGCGCCAGGACGGCAGCACGCAGCGCATGCTGCCGCGCATGCAGACGCGCGAGGAACTGTACCGCACCCTGCGCTATCACGAGTACGAGGCGCTGGACGGCAGCATCGTCCGCACCGTGCTGCCGCAGGCCGGCTGACCGCGCGCACCCGTTCCGCCCGCGCATCTTCCGCGCGGGCGGGGTTGTCTGCTAAGGACGGTGCCTTCCCCGGCAGGAGGCAGCGTTGACCCAGACGATCCGGCTTTTCAGCATGACCACACTTCTTCTCTTGCTTGCCGCCTGCGGCGGGGGCGGCGGAAAGCACGCCCACCACCATGGCCCCGTCAGCACGCGGGAACGGTGGCAGGCGCTGGGCTACCAGGACGGATTGCAGAAGACCCCCTGAGGGAGAGGCCGGGCTCTGCCCGAACCCGGCAAGGGCGTTGCCCTTGACCCACCAAAGGGCCTGGCCCTTTGGAAACCCAGGACTTCATGAAACGAATGGGATGCACGGGCCGAGGCCCTTGCCGGGTTCGGGCAGCGCCCGACCTTCCTTGTCCCATATAACTTGGTGCCTATGGGGCGATGTCGGGCCATTCGTCGGCCGGGACCAGATCGACCCCCACCGTCAGCACGTCGTCCCCGCCCCCCAGGATCAGGCCGCGCACCGGGCTGATGTCGCCGTAATCGCGGCCCCAGCCCAGCACCACATGCTCGGCCCGCACCACGATGCCGTTCGTGGGGTCCAGCCCCACCCAGCCGTGCTCCGGCCCCAGCCAGGCCCCCACCCAGGCGTGGGACTGGTCGGACCCCAGGCGGCGCTTCTGCCCCGGCGGCGGCCGCGTGCGGATATAGCCGGACATGTAGCGCGCCGGCACGCCGACCTGGCGCAGCGCGCTGATCATCAGATGCGTGAAATCCTGGCACACGCCCTCGCGCCGGCTCAGCACCTGATCGACCGGGGTGGACAGCGTGGTGACCCCGGCGCGAAAGCGGAATTCGGTATAGATCCGCCGGTTCAGGTCCAGCAGCGCCGCCAGCACGGGGCGCCCCGGCGCGAACGACAGGGCCGCGTACTCCCCCGCCGCCGCGTTGGCCGCGCACATCGGGCTGTCGAACAGGAATTCCGCCGCATCCAGGGCCGGGCCCCCGCCCACCCGCGCCAGGGCCGCCACATCCTCCCACGCCAGGGTCGTCTCCTCCGGCGGAGGCCGGGCGAAATCGACATCGACCTCCGATTCCGTCAGCACGTCGAAGGTCAGGTGCGGGGCCTCGTGATACAGCCACGCGACCGGATTGCCGAAATAATCCACGCCGTCCACGCGCCGCACCGGGGCGGGCGTGACCTCCAGCCGCGTCCACAGCACCGCCTGGCCCGGCAGGTCGCGCGGCGTCACATGCACGATATGGGCCGCCAGATCGACCGGGCGGCCATAGACGTAGCGGGTGGCGTGGCGCACGCGATAGATCATGTGCGGCCCCCCCGGCCCTGCGCGCCCGTCGCCCTCATGCCTCGTCCCCCGCTCCGCCCCTGTCGACATAATGCCCGCCACCCACCGCGCGCGGCGGTATCAGCACCACGAAGTAGCGGCGCGCGATCTGGCGGGCCAGGTCGCGGATGTCGTCGCGGATGTCCAGGATGCGGTCGGGCAGGGTCGCGGCCATGCTGTCCTGCCGCGGCGCCGCCAGCACGTCGTCGACCACCCCGTGCAGCCGGTCCATGATGGCGCGGACGGCGCGCAGCAGGTCGGCCCCGCCCACCGGGCCGGCGGCCGGCCGGTCCGGATCGGCCTGGCTCAGATCAGCCAGCGCGTCGCCGATCATGGCCATCTGGCTGGCGACCCCGCGCGGATTGCCCTCGTCCAGCAGCAGCAGGTCCAGCACCGGCCCCGGCTGCAACACCGCGAAATAGCGCGAGCGATAGGTGATGACGCAGTCGCTCAGTTCCAGGATCAGGCGCAGCGCGCCCTCCATCCGGCCGCGCTGCGCCACGTCCTTCTGCTGCAGCACCAGCGCGATCGACGTCAGGATCGCCCCGGCGCGCTCGATCCGGCGGCCGAGGTCCAGGAACTGCCGCCCGCCGTTGCGCACCATGTTCTCGGCCGTCAGGCCCGAAATGGTGGCGCCATAGCGCAGCAGCCCGTCGGTCACCCGCCCGATCCGTTCCAGCGTGCGGCCCGGGTCGCCGGGCACGCGGGTGTCCTGCAACTGGCCGCGCAGGGCCTCGGTGCCCTGGACGATGGTGTCGTAGGTTTCCGCCGTCAGCCGGTCCTGCAATCCCGCCGCGACCCGCGCGATCTCGGACAGCAGGCGCTGCGGCAGGCCGGAATCGAAGGCGACGCCCGACAGCATCCGCACCAGGGTCGGAAACCCCGCGCCGATCGCCGGTTCGTCCTGCAACAGGCCGACATGGCCGGCCAGCCGCAGCAGGGTTTCCAGTTCCACCCGTTCGCGCGGCGACCCGTCCACCCGGCCGGCGCGGCCCGTCACCCCGCGCAGCACGCGGCCGGCGCCTTCCAACTGTTCCAGATAGCGGCCCAGCCAGAAGAAATCATCGGCGGCCCGGCTGGGCAGGTCCCCCTGCCCCCGGCGGATGGCCAGCGTCATCGTCGGCAGCACCGCCGCCCCGATGGTGTCGGTGCTGTCCTCGACCGTGACCCAGACGTCCTTGGTGACGACCTGCCCACCCAGCCGCCGGCCGGGCGCCGCGTCGGCATCAGGCAGCAGATGCGCCATGCCGCCGGGCAGCACCTGCCAGTCGGCGCCGTCGAACAGGGCGAACAGGCGCAGCACGATGGCGCCGGGTTCGATCCCACCGGGCTGGACCGACGGCATCACCGACGGCGGCACGGCCTCGACCGCCACGAAGCGTTCGGGCGCGCGGCGCAGGGCCGCCAGGGCGTCGTCGTCCAGCCGGTCCAGCCGGCGCACCGGCGCCATGGCGTCCGCGACGGGCCGCAGCCACCAGCGCGACCGGTCACCGGCCAGCAGATCCCCCAGCCCGCCGGGCACATCGCCCAGCCACAGGGTCCGCGTGTCCGGCAGCAGCAGGTCGCGCTCCAGGAACCGGGCGGCCAGGTCGGGCATGAAGGCGGCGAACCCCGGGGCCTCGACCACGCCGGCGGCGGGGTCGTTCACCAGATGCACCGCCCCGCTGCGCACGGCATCCAGCAGCCCGGCGATGCCCGGCACCGGCCCGCCGTCCAGCTCCAGCGGATCGACCGTCCAGCCGTCCTGCCGCAGCAGCAGCACATCCACCCGGCGCAGGCCCCGCACGGTCTTCAGCCACAGCGCGCCGTCGCGCACCGTCAGGTCCCCGGCCTCGGCCAGCACGCAGCCCAGTTCGCGCGCCAGGATGACGTGTTCCGCCCATTGCGGCCCCCGCGGGCCCGGGGTCAGCAGCGCCAGCCCCGGGTTGCGGTCGGACAGGCCCGCCAGCCGTTGCAGGCTGTCCTGCCAGGATTCGAAGAACGGGGTCAGGCGCCGGACCTCGCGGCCCGAGAACAGTTCGGGCAGCACGCGCGCCATCTGCCGGCGGTTTTCCAGCGCCCGCCCGATGCCGTTGGCCCGCGCCACCCGGTCGGCCACCACCCGCCAGCCGCCATCGGGCCCGCGAATCAGATCGGCCGAATAGAACGACAGGAACTGCCGGGGCGGCACGTCCCACCCCGGCCCCGGATGGTCGCCCATGCGCAGGAAGCCCGGGGCCGGATACACCAGCGCCGGCGGCAGCACACCGTCGGCCAGCAGCGTGCGCGGGCCGTACAGGTCGCGCAGCGTGTCCTCCAGGATACGCGCGCGCTGCACGATCCCGTCGCCCAGCCGGTCGAATTCCTGCGCCGTCAGCAGCAGCGGCACCGGGTCGCACCCCCCGGCCAGCGGCGGCGTGCCGCCCGCGATGCCGGTCTGGTCGTGCAGCGCGCGCGCCATCTGCCGCGCGCGTTCCAGCAGGTCCCGATGGCCGAGATCGCTGATCGCGCCCAGCAGGCCGCGCCAATGGGGCCGAACGCCACCGCGTCCGTCCACCATTTCGTCCAGGGGAATGCGCTCCAGGTCCATGATGCCCGATGTATGGGCGAACGCCGGTCAACAGTAAACGGCCTTGCGCCGCCCCGTCGGCTAGGTCGCCGGTTGGGGCGCCGGCGCCCGATGCACCAGCGCGTGGATGAAGGCCAGCTTGCGCAGCACGGGCACGGGCAGGACGAACGGATAGAAATCCGACTGGCCCATCGACCGGTTGAGGCTGTTCACCGCATAGGTCAGCGGCAGCCACGCCCGCGCCACCTGGTCGAACGAATCGACCGTATAAGGGTTGAAATCGACCGCGGTCTGAAAGGACGGGTCGCTGGAAATCCGCACGCCCACCGACAGGCCGTACGCCTGCGCCGTTTCCAGCGTCGAGACGATGTGCAGGTAATGGGCCCAGGTCTCGGCGAAGTCCTCCCACGGGTGGGTGGTGGCGTATTCGCTGACATATTCGTCCTGCCAGCCCGGCGGGGGGCCGGCTTCGTAATGGTACTGCAACGCCGCCTGGTAGTCCTGGCTGTCGTCGCCGAACACCGCGCGGCAATCCTCCAGCCGGCCGCCGTCGCGGACCAGGACGTTCCAGTAGTAATGGCCGATCTCGTGCCGGAAATGGCCCAGCAGGGTGCGATAATGCTCGCCCATCTCGACGCGCATGGTCTCGCGCGTGGCGTCGTCGGCCTCGCGCACCGCAATGGTGATGACGCCGTCCTGATGGCCGGTCATCACCCGGCCGCCGCCCGTCGGGTCTTCCAGGAAATCGAAGGCCAGGCCGCCCTGCGGGTCCTGCTGGCGGGTCCGCATGGGCAGGTCCAGGCACAGCAGGGTATAGAAAAGCCGGTGCTTGGCCGATTCCAGCTGCCGCCAGCGTTCGCCGTTGCCGTCGATCGACAGGTCCGGGATCACCCGGTTATGGCGGCAGGCCACGCAGAAGGCGTCGCCCCCGTCCGGCACCAGCCAGTTGCACACCCCATGCTCGGCGTTGGCGCAGAACCGCACCGCATCGGCGCCGGCCGCTTCCGACAGCGGACGCCATGCCCCCTCGATGTCCTCGACGGGTTCCAGCGCGGTCAGGTCGTTGCAATCGGGCAGGTAGCCGAGCACATGATGGCAGCGCTCGCACATCGTGTTCTCGAAAAACAGGATCTGGTTGCAGGACTGACAGGCAAACAGTTTCACGACGCGCCCCCACGGCAGTTATCCCCGAAAAGGGAATAACGCCGGGGCGGCGGCGGCCGTTCCCCCCATGGCGTTCCCCCCTGGCGGGGGGACAGCGGCAGGCGTCAGGAAAACCGGCGCAGGTCCAGCGTGCGCGGCTGCTCCAGCGACCGGCGCAGCACCGGGGGCGCCATCGTGCCCACGGTATGGCCGAACGGGAAGAAGCGCGTGCGCCGCCGGGCCTCGGCCTCGTTGGCGTTGACGGGCCGCGTCTCGTAATTGCGGCCGCCCGGATGGGCGACATGGTGCGTCAGCCCACCCACGCTGCGCCCGGTCCAGCTGTCGTAGATGTCGAAGATCAGCGGCGACTGCACGCCCACCGTGGGGTGCAGGGCGCTGGGCGGGTTCCAGGCCTTGAAGCGGACGCCGCCGACATACTCGCCCTGGCGGTCGGTCCGCGTCAGCGGCACGGCCACGCCGTTGCAGGCCAGCACGTAGCGTTCGTCCACCCAGCCGGTCACCCGCGCCTGCACCCGTTCGGCCGAGCTGTCGACATAGCGCACGGTGCCGCCCGAGCCCGGCTCCTCGGCCAGGGTGTTCCACGGTTCCAGCGCATGCCGCAGGTCCAGCGTCATGCCCAGCACGGATACCGACCCGATTTCGGGGAAGCGGAAATCCATGTGCGGCGCGAACCAGCCGGGGTCCAGCGGCGCGCCCAGCGCGCGCAGTTCGGCCAGCGCGTCGTCGAAATCCTGCCGGACGTAATGCGGCAGCATGAAATCGTCATGCAGACGCGTGCCCCAGCGCACCAGCCGCCGGTCGTAGGGCTGCGCCCAGAACGCCGCCACCGCCGCGCGCATCAGCAGCATCTGCGCCGCCGCCATCTGGTGATGGGGCGGCATCTCGAACGCGCGATATTCCACCAGCCCCAGCCGCCCGGTGCTGCTTTCCGGCGCATAGAGCTTGTCGATGCAGAATTCCGTGCGATGCGTGTTGCCCGTCATGTCCGCCAGGGTGTTGCGGAACAGGCGGTCGGTCAGCCAGGGCGGCGTCGGCCGGTCGGGATGGACCTGGGAAAACGCGATTTCCAGTTCCGCCACGCTGTCGTCGCGCGCCTCGTCCACCCGGGGATGCTGCGAGGACGGGCCGATGAACAGGCCGCTGAACAGATAGGACAGCGACGGGTGGTTGTGCCAGAAGCCCACCAGCGACTTCAGCAGGTCCGGCCGGCGCAGGAACGGGCTGTCGGCGGCGCGGGCCGCGCCCATCACCACATGGTTGCCGCCACCGGTGCCGACATGGCGGCCGTCCAGCATGAATTTCTCGGCGATCAGCCCCACCTGCCGCGCCTGGTCGTACAGCTGCTCGCTGCGGGTGACGTGCTCGTCCCAGCTTGCGGCGGGGTGGATGTTGACCTCGATCACCCCCGGGTCGGGCGTGATCGAGAAATTCAGCAGGCGCGGGTCGCGCGGCGGCTGGTAGCCTTCCAGCACTACCTTGCGCCCGGCGGCGCGGGCCGTGTCCTCGACCGCCGCGCACAGGTCCAGCCAGTCCTCGACGGCGTACAGCGGCGGGAAGAACACATGCAGGATGCCGCCCCGCGCCTCCACCGCCAGGGCGGTGCGCACCAGTTCCGGGTCCTGCTGCCCCACGGCGACCAGATGGCCGCGCATCGCCTGGTCCAGCGACATCCGCCCCGCGCCCCCGCCCGGATAGGGCGGCAGGGCCGGCAGGTCGGACAGGGCCGGCATGTCGCCGCCCGAGGCGACGCCGCCCGGCGCCGCCCGGCCCGGCACGCCCTGGCCCGCCCATTCGGGCGCGCTGGTCGCCGGGCCGGCCGTGCGGCGGGCCAGCCCCGGATGGGGCGGCAGGGGCATGCGGGGCGCGAAGGGGTCGCGCTCCATATCGTGGTCGATGCTGGCCTCGTCGGCCCACAGCAGGCTTTGCAGCGGCAGGCGGAAGCCCACCGGCGCGTCGCCCGGCACCAGGAACATCAGGTCGCCGCGGAAGAACCACCGGCCGGACTGCCAGCGCCGCACGCCGTCGCGTTCCACCACGCGCAGCGGCAGCACGCTGCCCACCGGCACGTTCAGCCCGTGGCCGTAGACGCGGGCCAGGCGGTCGCGCTCCAGCGGGTCGCGCAGCTTCGCATCCTCGACGATCACGTTCGCCGGCAGGCGATGCTCGCGCCACAGATAGTAATGGATGTCCTCGTAGGCCGGACTGACCAGCCCGGGATCGACCTGCAACCGCTCGGCCAGCGCGCGGCAGAAGGCGGCGGCGTCGGCCTCGGTCGCGGTGTCGGAATCGTCGTCGGACGCCAGCAGCGACGGGTCGGTCCACACCGGCTCGCCATCCCGGCGCCAGTGGCACAGCAGCGCCCAGCGCGGCAGCTGCTCGCCGGGGTAATGCTTGCCCAGCACGTGCTGGATCGCCGCCCCTGTGGTCCACGGCGGCATCAGCCGCCGCAGCAGCCGCCCGGCATAGGCGCGCTTGGTCGGGCCCAGCGCGTCGGTGTTCCATTCCGCCGCGTCCATGTCGTCGGCGGCGATGAAGGTGGGCTCGCCCCCCATCGTCAGGTCCACGCCGCCGGCGTCCAGGCTGGCGTCCACCGTGCGGCCGGCGGCCAGGATCGCCTGCCACTGCGCCTCGCTGTAGGGCCTGGTGGTCCGGGGCGTCTCCAGGACCCGGGTGACCGACATGGCGAAATCGAACTCGGTCTCGCATTTTCCGATCAGGCCGGAAATCGCGGCGGCCGACGCCGGTTCCGGGGTCGCGGCCAGCGGAATGTGGCCCTCGCCGGTCAGCAGGCCCGACGTGGCGTCCAGCCCCACCCAGCCCGCGCCGGGCAGGTAGACCTCGGCCCAGGCATGCAGGTCGGTGAAGTCCTCGGTGGGGCCTTCGGGGCCGGTCAGCGGCTTCTGGTCCGCGACCAGCTGAATCAGGTAGCCCGACACGAACCGCGCCGCGAAGCCCAGGTGCCGCAGGATCTGCACCAGCAGCCACGCGCTGTCGCGGCACGACCCGGTGCCGCTTTCCAGCGTTTCCTCGGGCGTCCAGACGCCCGGCTCCATCCGCACGACATAGGCGATGCGCGCCTGCACCTGCTGGTTCAGCGCCACCAGCATGTCCACCGTATGGCGCGGCGTGCGGTCGATACCGTCCAGCAGCGCCTGCAGCAGCGGGCCGGGCGTCTCGCGCGTGCGGTAGGGCGCCAGTTCGCCGGCCAGCACCGGATCGTAGGCGAACGGCCACTGCTCGGCCTGGGGTTCGAGGAAGAAGTCGAACGGGTTGATCGTGGCCATGTCAGCCACCAGATCAACCGTGACGTCGAAATGCGTCACCGGTTCGGGAAAGACGATCCGCGCCTGATAATTGCCCGACGGATCCTGCATCCAGTTGATGAAATGCGGCTTGGGTTCGATCCGCAGCGCATAGGACACGATCGGGGTGCGGGCGTGGGGTGCGGGCCTCAGCCGGACCGTCTGCGGGCCCAGGGCCACCGGACGATCGTAACGATACCGTGTGCTATGTGTCAGCGCGACGTGCAGGGTCATGCATCGGCCTTAAGATTTAAGTGTTCCGCCCGCAGAACGCTACCCCACATGGCATGCGGACGAACAGGGGGTGGCCGGGAAAATCGGACATCACGATTCTGCATCGGATTGGCCCTTGGCGAGCGGACGATTTCTTGCTTGGCTGCAATGGAATAAACGGACCAGCAGGTGGGTGGACATGACTCCTTCGCGCCTGATCCCCCGTCCGGCACGGGGGACATAGGATATGAGTGACCTGACAGATCGGGGCACGGCCCAGCGCGCCGGCTTGTTCGTCGCCTATGACACGCCGGATTTCTTCTGCGAGCTGATGAATCGCAAGGATGCCCCGCCCGACAGCCTGGCCCTGGTGCGCGAACGCCTGTCGCGCTTCGACCTGCCCGAACTGCGCCAGCGCGCCGGCGCGGCCGAGGCCGAGCTGTACAACCTGGGCATCACCTTCACCGTCTATACCGACCGCGACGCGATCGACCGCATCCTGCCCTTCGACCTGATCCCGCATATCCTGACCGCCGCCGAGTGGGACCATGTCGAGCGCGGGGTGCGCCAGCGGGTCACCGCCATCAACCATTTCCTGTGGGACATCTACCACGAGAAGCGCATCCTGAAGGACGGGATCATCCCGGCCGAGCTGGTGCTGGGCAACCCCAACTACCGGCCCGAGATGGAGGGGCTGGACGTGCCCGGCGGGGTCTACGTCCATATCAACGGCACCGACATCGTGCGCGACGGCGACGGCCGGTTCCTGGTGCTGGAAGACAATGCGCGCACCCCCTCGGGCGTGTCGTACGTCATCGAGAACCGGCACATGATGCTGCGCGTCATGCCGGACCTGGCGGCGGGGCTGGACCTCATGCCGGTCGACGAGTACGGCCTGCGCCTGCGTCATGCCCTGGCCGAGGTCGCCCCCCAGGGGGTCATGGACCCGCAGGTGGTGCTGCTGTCGCCCGGCATCTACAATTCGGCCTATTTCGAGCATGTGTTCCTGGCGCGCGAAATGGGCGTGCCGCTGGTCGAGGGGCGCGACCTGGTGGTGGAAGGCGGCCGCGTCTACATGCGCACCGTCGCGGGCCTGCGCCCGGTCCATTCGATCTACCGCCGCCTGAACGACGATTTTCTCGACCCCCAGGTCTTCAACCCCGACAGCATGCTGGGCGTGCCCGGGCTGGTGGACGCCTACCGGCGCGGCAACGTGACCATCGCCAACGCCATCGGCACCGGCGTGGCCGACGACAAGGCGGTCTACGCCTACATGCCGCGCATCATCCGCTATTACCTGTCGGAAGAACCCATCCTGTCGAACGTCGACACCCATATCTGCGCCGAGGCCGAGGGGCTGGCCTACACGCTGGCCAACCTGGACAAGCTGGTGGTCAAGCCGGTGGGCGAATCCGGCGGATACGGGCTGATCATCGGCCCGCACGCCACCCGGACCGAACTGGACGAGTTCCGCGTCAAGCTGCTGGCCGACCCGGCCAACTACATCAGCCAGCCGGTCATCAGCCTGTCGGTCTGCCCCACTTTGTGCGACGCGGGGGTCGAGGCCCGGCATGTGGACCTGCGGCCGTTCGCGGTAACGGGCCGCTCCACCTGGGTGCTGCCGGGCGGGCTGTCGCGCGTGGCCCTGCGCAAGGGATCTCTGGTGGTCAATTCCTCGCAGGGCGGGGGGTCGAAGGATACATGGGTGCTGGCGTCATGAACCCGATCATCGTCGATGCCCCGCCCGCCGACGGGACCATGCCCATCCTGCTGTCGCGCTATGCCGAATGCACCATCTGGCTGGCGCGCTACATGGAGCGGATCGAGAACCTCGCGCGCCTGATCGACGTGACCGAGACCTTCGTCCGCTCGGGCAGCACCGTGAACGGCTGGCAGTCGATCATCCAGATCAATGCCGACGAGGAGCGGTTCTTCGCACGCCACGCGGTCGCGACCGAGGAAAGCGTGGTCGGCTTCTACGTCACCGACCGCGAAAACCCCAACTCCATCGCCTCGATCGCCCATGCGGCGCGGGAAAACGCGCGCGCGCTGCGGCCCCTGATCTCGACCGAGATGTGGACGCAGCTCAATATCTTCACCAACACCGTCCGGGCGCTGGGCACCACCGACATCCGCTCGTCCAACCTGTCGGCGCTGTGCGCCCGGCTGAAACAGGAATGCCAGACCCATCACGGCATTACCGAAGGCACGTTCTATCGCGACCAGGCGTGGCTGTTCTACCTCATCGGGCGCAACCTGGAACGCGGCGACCAGATCACGCGGCTGATCGACATCAAATACCACACGCTGCTGCCCAGCGTGGCCGGGGTGGGGTCCGAGGTCGATATCAGCCAGTGGACCGCCGTGCTGCGTTCGGCCGCCGCCTACCATGCGTTCCGCCGCGTCGTGCCGGGCGAGATGACGCCCGGCACCGTCGCAGGCTTCCTGCTGAAGAACGACGGCTTCCCCCGGTCGCTGTCCACCTGCCTGCGCCAGCTGCACTGGGCGGTGGGGCACCTGCGCACCGATTACGGGCTGAAGCACGGGTACGCGGCGGCCGAACGGATCGAGGAACTGCGCGCCACCCTGGCCGAACAGACGGTCAAGGACATCATCCTGCGCGGCCTGCACGAATTCCTCGACTGGGTACAGCGCGAACTGCGGCTGGTGCAGGGCGAGATCGCCCAGGCCTTCTGGCCGCCCATGGAACCGCCCCCCGCGCCCGCACCCGCGCAGAGCCAGTCCCAGGCCTGACGGCCTGCACCCACACACCGGGAGCCTGCGGTCGCCATGCGATCTTGTGACGGCAGGCCCCGCCTGACCGGAGACCCCCGATGGCCCACGCCCTGCAGATGTATATCGACGGAAAATGGGTCGATCCCACCGTTCCCCGGACGATCGACGTCATCAATCCGGCGACCGAGGCCCCCTGCGCCACCATCGCGCTGGGCAGCGCCGCCGATGTCGATCTGGCCGTGGCCGCCGCGCGCCGGGCGTTCGGAACATGGTCGGTCTCGACCCGGGCCGAGCGGATCGACCTGCTGGAACGGATCCTGACCGTCTATCGCCGCCGCATGGACGACATGGCGTCCGCCATCTCGCAGGAAATGGGGGCGCCGCTGCCCTTCGCCCGCGACGCGCAGGCCTGGGCCGGCATGGCGCATCTGGAACAGATGATCCGCGCCCTGCGCGACTTTACGTTCGACCAGCAGGTGGACGACATGCTGATCACCCGCGAGCCCGTGGGCGTGGTGGGGCTGATCACGCCGTGGAACTGGCCGATGAACCAGATCGCCTGCAAGGTCGGCCCGGCGCTGGCGGCCGGCTGCACCATGGTGTTGAAACCCAGCGAGATCGCACCGCTCAGCGGCCTGGTCTTCACCGAGATCCTGGACGAGGCCGGCGTGCCGCCCGGCGTCTATAACCTGGTGAACGGCGACGGGCCCGAGGTCGGCGAGGCCATCGCCCGCCACAGGGATATCGAGATGGTGTCCTTCACCGGCTCGACCCGCGCCGGCACCATCGTGGCCCGCCTGGCCGCCGACACCGTCAAGCGCGTGCATCAGGAACTGGGCGGCAAATCGCCCAACATCATCCTGCCCGACGCCGACCTCGCCGACGCGGTGCGGCGCGGGGTGGCGGGCTGCTTCGGCAATTCCGGCCAGTCCTGCGACGCCCCCACCCGCATGCTGGTGCCCCGCGCGCGCATGGCCGAGGCGATGGCCATCGCCGCCGAGGCCGCGGCCCCCTTCATCGTCGGCCCGCCGGACGCCCCGGGCACGCGCCTGGGTCCGGTGGTCAGCGACGTGCAGTTCGCCAAGATCCAGGCCCTGATCCAGGCCGGCCTCGACGAGGGCGCCACCCTGGTGGCCGGCGGCCCCGGCCGGCCCGAGGGGCTGCCGGTCGGCTATTACGTGCGCCCGACCATCTTCGGCAACGTCACCCCCGCCATGACCATCGCGCGCGAGGAAATCTTCGGCCCCGTGCTGTCGATCATCGCCTACGACGACGAGGAAGACGCCATCGCCATCGCCAACGACACCCCCTACGGGCTGGCGGCCTATGTACAGTCCGGCGACCTGGCCCGCGCCCGGGCGGTGGCACGGCGGCTGCGGGCGGGCAACGTGAACATCAACGGCGCCGCCTGGACCGTCGCCGCCCCCTTCGGCGGCTACAAGCAGTCGGGCAACGGGCGCGAATGCGGCGAATACGGCCTGACCGACTTCCTGGAAATCAAGGCCATCCTGGGATACGGACCCGAAGCGTGACCCACCCCACCGAAGGCCGGCCCCTGCCCGACAGCCTGTACGCCGAAACCGCCCGCCCCGCCGTCCCCACCCCGCCCCTGACGGGCGAAATCCGGGTGGGCACCGCCCTGATCGGCGGCGGTTTCACCGGCCTGTCGGCCGCGCTGCATCTGGCCGAGGCCGGGCACGCGGTGGCGGTGCTGGAGGCCAACGCCCCCGGCTGGGGCGCGTCCGGCCGCAACGGCGGGCAGGTCAACCCCGGCCTGAAGACCCTGCCTTCGGACGTCGAGCGCGATTTCGGCCCCGAACGCGGCGCGCGCCTGGCCCACGCGGCCTGGAACGCCCCCGATCTGGTCTTTGAACTTGTCGAACGCCACGGCATCGCCTGCGCCGCCGCGCGCGGCGGCACGTTGCGCGTGGCCACCAGCGACGACCAGATCCCGGCCCTGCGGCAACTAACCGACGAATGCCGCGCGCGCGGCGGCGACGTGGCGTGGCTGGACGATGCCGCCATCGCAGCCCGCACCGGCACCGGCCGCTATCGCGCCGCCCTGCTGGACCGGCGCGGCGGGCAGGTCAATCCGCTGGGCCTGGCGCGCGGCATGGCCCAGGCCGCCATCGGGCACGGGGCGCAGATCTTCGGCGGCACGCGCGCCCTGTCGCTGCGCCGCGACGACGGGTGCTGGCGCATCGGCACCCGCAACGGCGCGGTGCGGGCCGACCGCGTGGTCTTCGCCACCAACGGCTATGCCGACCGGCTGTGGAACCGCCTGCGCCGGACGGTGGTGCCGGCCTCCAGCGCCATCGTCGCCACCGCCCCCCTGCCCCCCGACATCCGCGCGCGCATCCTGGCGGCGCGCGAGGTGCTGTACGAACTGGGCGAGATCACCACCTATTACCGGATCGACGACGCCGGCCGGCTGCTGATCGGCGGCCGATCGTCCCTGGCCGAGCGTTCCGGCCCCGGCGCCTTCCCCTTCCTGCAACGCCACGCGCTGACGCTGTGGCCGTTCCTGCACGGCGTGCAATGGACGCACGGCTGGAACGGCCATGTCGCCGTCACGCTGGACCATTACCCGCACTGGCACGAACCCATGCCGGGCATCATCGCCTGCGTGGGCTACAACGGCCGCGGCGTCGCCATGGCCACCCTGCTGGGCCGCGAAATCGCCCGCCGCGCCCTGGGCGCCACCACCGAGGACATCCTGCTGCCCCCCAGCCCCATCCGCCCCATCCCCTTCCACGCCGCCTGGCCCCTGGGGGTCACCGCCAAAATCATCCAGGGCCGCCTGACCGACCGCCTGTCCCGCCTGCGGGGGTGAACGCACGACGCCCTTGCACCGCAATGCCCCGCTTTTGAAAAAGGATACGGAACGATTGGTGCGTGACACTATCTCTTTTACCACAGGCACCTTTCGGGACGACCGGCCTGCGGACCATTGATAGCGTCCGGATCGCGACGGACATCAGGGACGACATTTCTTAGAAAACACTGAACCTGGCGACAATATTACCGAAAACCATGAAAAATCCCGCCCATGTCGCATCTCGGCCGCGTGTACGGACGACCACGGCAAGGGCGCCGCGCATGCGGCCGTTTCCCGATGTTTTGCACGGTATCCGTTCAAGAAGGGAACCGCATACGACCGGTTCGGCTGCATCGCCCAGGCCCATTTCAGATATGACCCGGACGCGATCGGCGCCAATTACGACCTGATTGCGCAGGTCGATATGGCCTCTTTGCGCATCGGCCTGGATGTCGACGCCGGCACCCTGAGCGTGCCCCAGGCCGAGGCCGCCCTGCACTGGGTCACGACCAAGGCCCAGGATACGGCCATTCAGCGGTCGAACGACGACCGTCCGCATGGCTGACGAAAGATAGGGCCCCGGTCTGCCCCCGTCCCTCTACAGACGGCCCTTCACTGGGGCCGGGGGATAATGACCGCGTCCGGAGATTTTTTGTCGGGATTGAGAACGACCCCTCCGGATTGCGAGGAATATGTATTCGATGTCGACTGATTCGGTGTAACGGGCGGGTGGAACGCCGAAACCGGACCAAACAGGCCTCCGGCAGACCTCTTCATCGTGCTTTCAGGCTGGCGGGCGCACCCACGGGTGATAATGGAACAGATCCCGTCCGTTCCGACCATTTCGTCATTATCGCCCGTATAATGCACGTCCGATACCCGGTCGTGGTCCAGGCGGATCACAGCCGTGCAGGTCGTCCCGCCCCCACCGCTGAACTGCGAAAGCGTCGTTATGATGTCGCCCACCGGAATGAGCGTCGAGCCTCCATAGTTCGGCTGCGCATGCGTTCCGGTATAGACGAAGACCTGGGTCGTGTCATTGAGCTGCTTGGTGGCGGATGGAATCCCGGCACACGCCTGAAGATCGTAGGACGTCATTCCGATCATGGTGATCTGTGCCTTGTGAGCAGCCCGTGAATCAAAATATCCGCACCCACCCAGACCCAGAGAAAGCGAGGAAACAACGAGCAGACACAGAATGCGACAGTTCATTTCCAGGATTATCCCCACACCTCAATCGGAACACACGAGGCACGGCGCACCCCTTCGACAAACCTAGTGCGCTCTTTCCGGTCGATGCAAGAGCCGGACGAGGCGCAAAATGTCTCTTTCCCAATGAAACTCGATGTTACGGGAATTGTGTTCATATTATGTACGATTCGATCCGAACATCTGGCCAAAGGAAGACATCTTTACTTCGCCATTGCCTTTCTCGCCCCACACTATCATCATGGGACATATCGTCAGCAAGGAGGGCGTCCGCTGCGGATCCGAAGACCGGAAAAGCCGGCCACAGCCACGGCTTCTTCGAAACTCCGTCCGGCATCACGCCGCCGTCGCTCAAAACTGCATCGGAAATCCAGGGAGAATCTGCCGATCATGTCGCTCCTGTCTCGTCACAAGTCGCTTGCCCTGCCTCCTCTTATGGCGGGCCTTCTGGCACTCGGTGCCTGCGTAGCCCCCGGTCAGCCGTCCCCGCCGCCATTGCCGGCCGTGGCAAAGGCCGCCCCCCTTACGACCGCCGACGCCGATTTTGTGCAAAAACTCAACGAAATGGACATCACGCAGATCGCGCTGGCCAACATTGCCGAAACCCATGCGGCCCGCAGCGATGTCGCAACCCTTGGCACGACCATTGTAAAGGACATGAAAGGAAACCAGGACAAGCTGGCGAAGGTCGTGACGGCACACGCCATCACCCTGACGACCAAGCCGTCCAGCGAAGACCAGAAGGTGATCGACCGGATGCAACGCCTTCATGGCGCAGCGTTCGACCGGAGCCACATCCGGTATCTTTCACATGACCAGGCCAAAATGAAACCTGTCTTTGAAAACGAGATTGCCGGCTCGAAGAATGCAGACCTCGTCAAACTCGCCAGCGACACCCGAACCATGCTCGCCACTTACGAAGCACAGCTTCAATAAGGACCCATTGCGGGATCGGACGCTGGCACGACCCGCTGTGGCTGCGGCCCCGAGCCATGCCGGCGTCCCGGCGGTGTGGTCGGCCCGCCCACCCGCCTCTGTGCATGTAATTATTAAAAAATTTAAGGGATGCGGGGGGAACTTTCTTTTAAAAAGCTGGCCTTCAAAAAAGGGCGCGGTCACGTGTGGTTCTCAAAAAAAAGCGACCGTAAAAATTCAGACGACAGAACAGTTCGTCAATTCTTGCCGAGTCAATATTTGAGTATACCCTTACCGCGTGCTTTTATTTGAAAAATGGAAAAATTTCCGACTGCAACAAAGCCATGCTTGATCTGGTCGGAGGAAGCAGAGATCAGGTTATCGGGTTAAGTGTCGAAAAATTCTCACCCGAATTTCAGCCCGATGGTAGAAAATCGGGTCAAGCCTCGCAAAATATTATCAGTGACCTGTTGAAAACGCGCCGTCCCGTTCAATTCGATTGGATGCATGTCCGCCTGGACGGCACCATTCTTCCGGTTTTCGCAACGATATTCCTGGTTCATATCGAAGGCGCAGATCAGATCACCGTCGTGTGGGAAGATCGTCGGAAACATTTCCCAACCAGGAAAAGCAGAAAGAATCGGACAGCGACGTCGAATTCGTAAGAAGTTCCTTCAGCAAGGCATTGGAAGCAATAAAACGCGGAGATCTGGAGGTCAGTCTGGATAAACCGTTTGCCGCCGATTACGAATCCATAAGGAAAGACTTTAATGCCGGCCTGTATGGCATTAAAGAGCTTATTTCTCAGTCGCACGAGGAAATTAATAAAGGCGTAAAGTTCGTCAACGATACAGGAAGCTGCATCAAGGAAACAACAAAATACATCGGTGAACTTGGCGATCTTATCGAAGAAGTTTCGATCTCATCTCAAGAGCAGTCCAGAGGATTGAACGAAATAAATTCGGCCATGAATGAGATGGATGTCATAACCCAGAAAAACGCGGCCATGGTTGAAGAAACGACTGCCGCGGTTCATAATCTGGAGCGAGAAGCCACGTCTCTGCGCCAAATTGTCAATCATTTTAAAATCGATCACGACTATCCCGCCCTTACGGCGTAGCGGCATTGTGGTCCTGCGGCCCGGGGAAGATGCTCTACCGTTGACAGGGAGGGGCGCGGAATAGCCGCTTCCGCCCAACAAATCCTCGACACCGCACCGGATTATTGCGGCGTCCGCGCCTGATAATGCGCCAGCGCATGCGCCAGCCCGTCGGACGAGATCACCGCGTTCAACCCGGCGGCGGCGCCGGCCGCCGCCGGGGCGGCACGCTCGGCCATCAGGGCCTCGTACCGCGTCACGGCCGCCCACCCCTCGCCGGAACACAGCGCATCCGCAAGGTCCGCCGCATCCGCCAGCGCCAGGTTCACGCCCTTTCCACCGAACGGGGCCATCACATGCGCGGCGTCGCCCAGCAGCGTGACGCCGGCACGGCTTTCCCAGCGATACCCGACCGGCAGCGCGTACAGCGGCCGGACGGCGGAAAACGTGCCGGCGTCGATCAGATGCCGCAACTGCGGCGCCCAACCCGAAAAGGCCGCCAGCGTGGCGGCGCGCACGGCATCGGCCGAGGCGGACATCAGCCCGCGCGCGTCCCCTTCCGCCATCCGGCGCAGCGCATACAGCCGGATATGGCCGTCCCCGTTCCGCTGCCCGATCAGCGCGCGGTTCTCGCCCACCGCCATCATCTTGCCGCGCCCGACCAGCGCGCCGACCGACGGATGCGCGCTTTCCTCGACGCTGTAATCGACCAGGGCCACGCCTTCGTAGACCGGCCGCTGGGCCGACAGCAGCCGGCGCGCGCGCGACCAGGCGCCGTCGGCGCCGACCACGATGTCGAATGTCTCGACGCCTCCCGGATGGGTGACGTCATAGCCCCCGCCCTGTGACGGCGCGACCGTCTCGATGCCCTGTCCCCACCGCACCGTCCCCGGCGCCACGGACGCCAGTAGGATACGCCGCAGCGCAGTACGATCGATTTCCGGCCGGTCGTCGCCCGACCCGTCGCGCTCCAGCAGCAACGTCCCCTGCGGATCGTACAGCCGGTCGTCCTGGTCCTCGGGGCGCGCGGCGGCCAGGAACGCGGCGTCCAGCCCGGCCTTGCGCATCGCGCGCTGCCCGGTCCGGGCATGCAGGTCCAGCGACCCGCCCTGGGGCCGTTCGTCGGGATGCGCCTCGCGCTCGAAAATGCTGGCCGAAACCCCACGGCACTGCAGCAGACGTGCCAGCATCAATCCGCCGGGGCCGGCGCCGAGAATGGCAATGCGCGCGTTTGGTGTCATGGGTCGCTCCGTGATATACATAGGCCACTATGTATAAACATAGGATACTATGCAATGACGTCCGACGGCTGGAACCTGACAAGGACACCGGGCCATTACATCAGCCGCATCGCCCGCGCCCTGATGCGGATCGGCGACGTCCGGCTGCGCGAGGTCGGGTTCGCCAGCGGCCAGTTGCCCGTGCTGTCCGCCCTGTCGAACGGCGAGACCCTCTCCCAGAGCGAACTGGCCCGCCTGGCGAAGGTGGAACAGCCGACCATGGCCCAGCTTCTGGCCCGGATGGAGCGCGACGGGCTGATCCACCGCACGCCCGACCCGAAGGACCGCCGCAGCAGCCTGGTGTCCCTCAGCGACGCGGCCCGCAGCCGGATTCCGGCCGGACGCGCCATCCTGCGCCAGGCCAACCGCGACGCCACAAAGGGCATGACCGACGCCGAGGTGGCAACGCTGATCGACCTGCTGCAGCGCGTCCTGGCAAACGTCAACGAGATGGATCGCTGATGGCCCCCCATCGTCTCATGTGCGCAAGGCCGTGCGCCAGAACCGCTTGAAGAACTCCATCGTGGCCAGCACGACGGCATTGGCAAGCACGCAATAGGCCAGGTCCTGCGGCGCCACCGTCCCCAGACGGAACAGTCCGCGCAGCGGGGGCAGCAGCAGGATCAGGGCCAGCAGGCCGATATCCACCCCCAGAATCAGCAGCAGCGTCCGGTTCGGCCGCAGGAACGCCCGCACCAGCGAGGTGCTGAACGACCGGTTGATCAGGATCAGCGTGATATCCCCCAGCACCAGCGTCACCAGCACCAGCGCCCGCGCCTCGCCCTCGGGCATGCCGCGCCCCACGCACAGGAACAGGATGGCCGCCGCGGCCAGCAGCACCGCGGCACCCTGAACCAGGCTCCATGCGATCAGCGCGGGGGAAAACAGGGCCGCACCCGGGTCGCGCGGCCGTCGCGTCATCAGGTCGCGCTCCTCGGGTTCGGCCTCGAACGCGATGGAGCAGATCGGATCGATGATGATTTCCAGAAAGGCGATATGCACCGGCATCAGGATCAACGGCAGCCCGGACAGCAGCGGCAGGATGGCCAGGCCCGCGATCGGGACGTGGATCGCCATCACGAAGCCCATCGCCTTGTGGATATTGTCGTAGATCCGCCGGCCCAGGCGGATGGTCTGGACGATGGACCCGAAATCGTCCCGCAGCAGGACGATGGCGCTGGCCTCGCGCGCCACGTCGCTGCCGCGTCCACCCATCGCGATGCCGATGTCCGCGGCCTTCAGCGCCGGGGCGTCATTCACGCCGTCGCCCGTCATGGCCACCACGTCGCCCCTGCGGCGCAGGGCGCGCACGATGCGCAGCTTCTGGTCCGGCCGGATGCGGGCGAAGACATTGACGCGGCCCACCTGCGCCACCAGGGCGTCGTCGGTCATCCGCGCCAGATCGTCGCCGCTGAGGATCGCGCCCGTCTCGATCCCGGCCTCGTCGGCGATCGCCCGCGCGGTCGCCGGGTAATCGCCGGTGATCATGACCACCCGGATCCCCGCCGACCGGCATTCCCCCACCGCACGCGGCACCGTGGCGCGCAGGGGGTCGGACAGCCCCACCAGCCCCAGAAACTCCAGTGCCAGTTCCCGCTGCGACGCGGGCAGCGGTTCGGCCGGGCGGACGGCCTGCGCAATGCCCAGAACCCGCATGCCGCGCGCCGCCATGTCGTCGGTGGCCTGCCGCAGCGCCGCGCGCCGAACGGGGTCCAGGCGGCACAGGTCCGCCACGGCCTCGGGCGCGCCCTTCGTCGCGACCAGCAGGCTGCCATCGGCCTGGCGCCAGACGTTGGACATGGCCAGCACGTCCGACCCGAACGGGTAATCCCGCACCAGATCGCCGCCGTCCATCGCCGCGTCCGCCGCCAGATGCTGCCCGGCCAGAACATGGAAGGCCTTTTCCATCGGGTCGAACGGGTCCGGCGGGCAGGCAAGCCGGCCGATGCGGATCATCCGGCCCGTCGGCGCGTCGCCGGGCGGGCCGGCATCGCCCCGCAGATCGACGACCGCCTCCCCCACCCGCAGTTCCACGATGGTCATCCGGTTCTCGGTCAAGGTGCCGGTCTTGTCCGTGCACAGCACGGTAGCCGAGCCCAGGCTTTCGATCGCCGACGCCCGGCGGGTCAGCACCCCCGCCTTCGTGATGCGCCACGCGCCCATGACCAGAAACACCGTCAGGACAAGCGGCAGTTCCTCGGGCAGCAGGGACATGCTGAGGGCCACGCCCCCCAGCAGCGCCTCCAGCCACGCGCCCCGCAACGCCCCGTCCAGCACCGTGAACAGCGCGCTGACGCCCAGGCCGATGATCGCCAGGCCCTTGGCCAGACGGTTGGTCTGCCGCGCCAGACGCGGGGCCTCGCGCTCGATGCCCTCCAGCGTCTTGCCGATCTTCCCGATTTCACTGCGCGCGCCGGTGGCGATCACCTCGGCGATGCTCTGCCCCCGCACGACCAGCGTGCCGGCGAAAACGAACGGAGACTCCTCGCCACCCGGTGCGACCGGCTCGATGGCGCCATCATTCGAAGCGCGCTTGCGCACGGGCACGGATTCCCCGGTCAGAAGCGACTCGTCCGTCTCGAAGACCTGCCCGGACAACAGGACCGCATCCGCCGGAATCCGGTCGCCTTCGGCCAGCACCACCACATCCCCGCGCACCACGTCCCGCCCCGCGATGCGCTGGCGCCGGCCGTCGCGGATGACCAGCGCCCGTGGGCTGGTCAGGTCGCGCAGGGCCTCCAGCACCCGTTCGCTGCGCGCTTCCTGGATGACGGTGATCAGGACCGAGGCCGAAGCCAGCCCGACGATCAGCAACGCCTCGCCGCGCTCGCCCAGCAGCAGGTAGATGCCGCCGGCGGCCAGCAGCATCAGGAACATCGGTTCCTTCAGGACCTCCCGCACGATGCGCCAGGCCGTGCGGTGCCCGGCGTGCGGCAGTTCGTTCGGCCCGTCCTGCTTCAGCCGCAGTGCGGCTTCCGACCCGGCGAGTCCCCGGCCCTCGGAGAACGCATCCATCTGCTTCCCTCCCGACGCCCGATGCGCCGCAGCAGATCTTCAACCCGCATCGGGGCGGAAAGTACCCGATCCCGGCCGGAACGCGTTCCCCCTGATCTCCTACGACTGACGCCGGTTGCCCGTCAGGCTGAGCAGCATGACAAACAGGTTGATGAAGTCGAGATACAGCGAAAGCGCGCCCATCAGCGCCGCCTTCGCCAGGTCTCCGGCCGCGCCGACGGTCAGGTAGACCTGCTTGATCCGCTGCGTGTCGAACGCCGTCAGGCCCGTGAACACCAGCACGCCCACCACCGAGATCACGAACTGCAGCATGCTCGATCCCAGGAACAGATTGACCAGGCTGGCCAGGATCAGCCCGATCAGCCCCATGATCATGAACGCGCCGACGGCGGTCAGGTCCCGCTTCGTGCGATAGCCATACAGGCTCATGGCCGCGAAGGTGCCGGCGGTGATGAAGAAGACCCGCGCGATGCTGGTGCCGGTATAGACCAGGAAAATCCCGGCCAGCGACAGCCCCATGATCGCCGCGAACCCCCAGAAGACCGCCTGCGCGGTGCCCAGGCTCATCTTGTCGATGCGAAAGCTGAGGAACAGCACCGCCGCCAGGGGCGACAGCATCACCAGCCACATCCACGGCGTGGAGACGATCTGCTGGTAGAAGCCCGTCGCGACGGCGAAATAGGCGACAAGGCCCGTCAGGACCAGCCCCGCCGACATGTAGTTGTAGACCGACAGCATATAGCGGCGCAGGCCCGCGTCGAACGGGACGGCAACCCCGGCGGGCCGGAACGACGGCCCCGGATAGGCATTGAAGGCCATGACACATCTCCCTTTCCGGGAGTTCCCTTTCCGGGAGTTCAGTGAGTGGAGGTCGGCGACAGGCCCATCCAGTTCGGATGACGCGCTTCGATCCAGCGCAGAAGCCGGCCGGTCAGGCGCCGCACGGGCGGCAGATCCTCCGCCAGAAGCAGCACCCCCAGCGGCAGCATCCACAACCCGAAAACCGGCAGCAGGAAAAACACGCTGCCCGCGATCAGCAGGATGCCCGCGGGAATGCGCACCCAGCGCGCCACCGGCTGGCGCAGCCAGCGCACGGCCGGCTGCAGTCCTGCGGGCAGGCGCCGGATCAGAAGTTCGACCCGCCTCTCGCGTTCGCTGTCGTAGTGCGAACCTTCGTCGAAACCGTGGACATCCATGAGTCCGGCTCCTCGCTTGCCAGGGCGGTTCGCGGGTCATGTGACCCGCCATCCCTTCCCCGGCAGAGACGACATGTGCATGCCGCAGGCGCCCTGCAAGACGGGGGGCGCGCGTTGCCAACCGCATCCGGCCCCCATATCGTCGGCGATATGAAAACCATCCTGCCGCGCGGAAGCCGCCGCCTCCTCCTCGCCTTCACCGCCCTGCTGGCCACGACGGCGGCGCATGCCGCCCCGGCCCTGGACGCGCTGGAAAAATCCCATTTCGAAGCCGAATGGGCGGCCAGCCCGGTCGGGTCCACCCTGCTGGGCATTCACGCGACGGACGGTCGCCTGGACGACGTCTCGGCCCCGGCCATCGCCGCCCAGACGGCGCGCCTGCACCGCGAACGCGACGCGCTGGCCGCGCTGGATGTGTCCGCCCTGCCGCAGCGCCGGCAGGACGACCGCGATATCCTGGTCGCGGACATCGACCGGGAACTGATCGAAAACGAACGGGTCCAGTCCTTCCGGCACAACCCCGACCTGTATGTCGGCCTGGCCACAAACGCGCTGTACGGCCTCATCGACCGCGATTTCGCGCCGCCTGCCGTCCGCATGAAGGACGTCATCGCGCGCGAGGCGCTGATCCCGGCGATGCTGGCCACCGGCGAACGGCAACTGGCGCAGGTGCCGGCCATCTTCCTCGAAATCTCGAAGGAAGATCTGGACGGGGCGATCGTCTTCGTGCGCGACAACGTCCCCGCCGCCTTCGCCGGGGTGAAGGACCGGGCACTTCAGGCCCAGCTCAAGGCGCGCACCGGAACCACGCTGGCCGCCCTCGCGAAATTCCGCACCGCGCTGGACGGCATCGCGCCCGGCGGCACGTTCGTGCTCGGCGCCGACACCATCCGCGCCATGCTCGCGACCGATCTGGTGGACGCCCCCCTCGACACCATCGTCGCGGCCGGCCGCGCGCAGCTCAAGCGCGATCAGGCCGCGTTCCACACCGCCGAACGCGCGATCGACCCCGCCCACCCCGACCAGGCGCTGTCCGAAATCCGCAAGAACCATGCCGCCGCCGACGCGCTGAACCGGCTGGTGCGCGACCAGTTGACCGACGCCCAGGGCTTCGTGCGGTCGCGCCATCTGGTGACCCTGCCCAACGAGACGCTGCCTGTGGTGACCGACACCCCGGGTTTCGAGCGGTCGCTGATCACGGCGGCGACCGACTGGCCCGGCCCGTTCGAGACGAAGGCCACCACCTCCTATTATTACGTCACGCCCATCGACCCGAAGCTGAGCCCCGCCAGGGCCGAGGAATCGCTGGAAGACGACAACACGCCCTCCATGCTCAACATCACAGTGCATGAAGCCATGCCCGGCCATTTCGTGCAGGGCCTGTACCTGCGCACCAACCCCGCATGGTCCCTGACGCGCAAAAGCGGCCAGTCCTACGCCACCACCGAGGGATGGGCGCATTACACCGAACAGATGATGGTCGAACAGGGCTACCACCGGCAGGACGCCAGCCTGCACCTGGCCCAGTTGCAGGACGCCCTGCTGCGCGACTGCCGTTTCCTGGCCGCCTTCGGCATGCACACGCAGGGCATGACGCTTGCGGACGCCACGCGGATGATGCAGCGCGAATGCTACCAGTCCTCGGTCATGGCCTACAAGGAAGCCCGCCGCGGCACGGCCGACCCGGGGTACTATTCCTACCTGCTGGGCAAGCTGATGATCCTGCATCTGCGCGACGACATGACCAAGGCGCAGGGCAAGGCGTTCTCGCTTGAAAAATTCCACGACAGCCTGCTGGGCGCGGGCCTTGTGCCCATGAAGATCATCCGCCGCGAAATGACGGGGCAGGACGCGCCCATGCTGTAAGCCATCGGCCGAGTGCCGCGCCGCGGCACGCCCGGCGTGTGTTTCCGGGTATCGGAGCGGAGCGGCCCTTACGGCCGTGAGCACCGAAGCCCAGGACACACACGCCGGATCGCCAACAGGCGAATTTTAAACCAGCCTCTTATATTTCGGGCAAGCCGGGGTCAGGCCGCATAGACCCGCGCCTCCCAGGGTTCCAGCCATGTCACCCCCTTCGCCACGCCGTGGTGCTTCATATTGGAAATCACAAGCGACGCCGTGGCCAGAAGGGGCGATTCATACGTAAAGCCCCGATCCGACATATTGATCAGAACGAGCACCTTACTCTTGTCGAGCTGCCTGGAGTAGAAAAAGACGGCGGAGTGATTCGGGTCCAGATCCTGGTAGGCGCCATGGACCAATGCCGGATATTTGCGCCGCACCGCAATGAGATCCCGGAAATGATGGTACACCGAATCGGGCTTCTGCAGGCAATCCTGCGCGTTGATTTCGGTGTAGTTGGGATTCACGCGGTACCAGGGCTTATGCGCCGTGGTAAATCCGGCATTCCTCGTCGTATCCCACTGCATGGGGCTGCGGGCATTGTCGCGCCCCAGCCCTTTCAGGCTTTCGAAAAACGCTTCCGGGTCCACGCCCTGGCGCTTCACCTTGGCATCCCACTCGATAGGGACCTGAACGTCCTCGAAATCGTCAAGGCCGTCGAACGGAAGGTTCGTCATTCCCAGTTCTTCACCCTGATAGATGAAGGGCGTTCCGCACTGGGTCAGAAGCATGGTCGCGATCGCCTTGGCCGAGGCCTCGCGGAAGGGCGGCGTATCATTTCCAAAGCGCGAAACGGCACGTGGCTGGTCATGATTGTCGAGGAAGACGGTATTCCACGAGTCCGGCGAGCTCGGCCGCCCTGCGGCAGCGTAGATTTCCTTGAGCTTGGACAACGGCCAGGCGACCTTGCGCCAGCCCTGCCTGTCGACATGGACGATGTCGAAGGCGAAAACCATGTCGAGTTCCCGGCGCGCGCTATCCGTGAAAAGCGGAATGTCCTGCGCACGCATGCCGTACGCTTCGCCCACGGTCATGACATCGTAATGTGACAGGACGCGGTCGTTCATTTCGCGCAGATAGTCATGCAGATGCGGGCCCGCCGCATAGACGTATTCCGGCGCCTTCAGCTCTTCCGGGCTCATGTCCCGGAAGGACGGCATTTTGGAGATCATGGTGATGGCGTCCATCCGGAATCCGGAAACGCCCTTGTCCAGCCAGAATTTCATGATGGAGAACACCTCCTCACGAACGGCGGGATTGTCCCAGTTCAGGTCGGGCTGATACCGGGAAAAGAGATGCAGATAGCTGCTGCCGGCCGACTGCTCGAACGTCCAGGCGCTGCCGCCCCAGGCCGAGGGCCAGTTATTGGGCGGATGGCCATGCGCCGAGTCACGCCAGATGTAATAATCCCGATAGGGGCTGTCCTTGGACGCGCGGCTTTTCTGAAACCAGGGGTGCTGGTCGCTCGTATGATTGACGACAAGGTCGAGGATGATGCGAATGCCCAGCGCGGACGCCCTGGCCATCAGCCTGTCGAAATCGCTCATCGTCCCGAACTCGGGCATAATCGCCTTGTAGTCGCTGATATCGTAGCCGTTATCGCGATTGGGCGACTGAAAGATCGGCGCAAGCCAGATGGTGTCGGCCCCGAGGTCGCGGATATAGGGCAATTTGTCGATAATTCCGGGAATATCTCCGATTCCGTCGCCGTTCTGGTCCTTGAACGAGCGCGGATAGATCTCGTAAATGACGGCTTCCTTCCACCAGGCGCGCGCCCCGTCCGGTCGGACATCGGACGCCGCGCCCGATCGGCCGATCATGATCATGCCGGCGCCAGCTGCTGCACCGCCCAGCAGACTTCTTCGCTTCAGCATCTGTATCTCTCTCGATTTTCAAAGGACATTGGAAAAATTTTCTTTGCCGGTCCGACACCGGAAAAAGGCCGGGCGCCCACGACGGGGGCCGGCGCGAGGGTCTATCGCGGAGGTCATGACTCATCTCCCGCAGCGCCGGCGACACCCTTGGCAACTTCGTGTGCGACGAAGGCAACCTATCGATATCAAAACAATTTGATAAGTGCAGCTCTGTGTCAATTCCAACGTCGCGCTGTGACGATATAGGAATAAGTTATGGATCCTGGCCCGTGCGGCGCGCTGGCTGCGAGGAAGCAGATCGCCGGCGAAAAGGCCTGACGTCCAGCCGGTAGCCCGCGACAGCGCCTGAGGCGGAACCAGGCGCCGAAGGAAGGAAAGAAGGAAGGAAGGAAGGACGGGTGGGGTTCAGGGCCGCGCCCCGAGGGCGGCCGCTATACCGTGGCGGGCGTCGGCGCGTTCGCCGCGATCAGTTTTTCCTGTTTCAGGGCAGCCCAGAATTCCGGCGGAATCGCCACCTCCATCGACCGGGCGTTGGCCTGCATCTGGGCGGCGTTGCGCGCGCCGGGGACGATGGCGGCGACCGTGGGGTGTGCTGCGGCGAATTGCAGGGCGGCCGTGCGCAGGTCGATGCCGTGGCGGGCCGCAATGGCGCTGATACGGGCGCGCTTGCGGGGCATGCCCTCGGGGATGGTGCCGCGATAATCGTAGCGGTCGCGCCCGGCCAGATAGCCCGCGTTCAACGGCGCCCCCACCACGGCCGAGATCCCGCGCCGGGCCAGCGCCGGCAGCGTATGGTCCAGCGCCTCGTCATGGCGCAGCAGCGAATATTGCGTGGCCAGCAGGAAAATGTCGGGGTCGCCGGCCTCGATCGCCTTCAGGGCCGGCTGGGGGGTGTTCACGCCGAACCCCCAGGCCTTGATGATCCCTTCCTCGCGCATGCGGGTCAGCGCCGGCATGGCGCCCTTGGCGGCGACGTCGAAATACTCCGTCCAGCGCGCGCCCATGTCGCCGTTGTCGGGCGAGATGTCGTGGATGTACACGATGTCCAGGCGCGAAATGCCCAGCCGTTGCAGGCTGTCCTCGATCGAGCGCCGCACGCCGTCCGCCGTATAGTCGTAGCGATAGGCGAAGGGCGACGGGTCGTTCCACAGTTTCACCGCCGGCGGATGCGTGGTCGCCGTCAGCAGCCGGCCGACCTTGGTGGACAGCACGAATTCGTCGCGCGGGCGGGTGTGCAGGAAATGGCCGAAGCGGCGCTCGCTCAGGCCCAGCCCATACCAGGGCGAGGTGTCGAAATAGCGGACGCCGGCCGCCCACGCGGCCTCCAATGCCGCTTCGGCATCCGCGTCGGTGCACGCGGCGAAGCCGTTGCCGATAGGCACCCCGCCCAGGCCGATCCGCGTCGGCGGACGAAAGCGCTGGCCCGGCCGGGGCGCGTTGGCCGGCAGGGTCGTGCCCGTCACATGACCCAGCGTGGGCATGACGTCGCCCGCATGGCCCGCGTCCTGGGCATGGGCCTGCCGCGCCAGCAACGCGGCGGCGCCCATGGTGGAAAGGGCAAGCATATCCCGTCTTGTCGGCATGATCGGTTCCCTCGGCTGGTGGTCGGACAGATCGGCAGCGATCGCGCGGCACGCCGGTTCCCGCCGCGTGCAACGCGGCCCGTCTGCCGAAAGCGCCAGTCTGCCGCGCCGAAATGCCGGAATCCAGCCGCCGGACCGGATTGCCGGCCGCCGATTACCTCACGATACCGTGCATCAGGCCCGGCTGCGGGCCACGCGCAGGGTATAGGCCGATGCCGAAATCAGCGCCGTTCCCATCATCCCGCCCAGGGCCTTGACGGCGGCGTCGGGCAGGCCGGCATCCCGGCCGGGGATGGCAAGCTGGCCCAGTTCCAGCGCGATGCTCCCCACCACGACCCCCGCCGCGATCCAGCCCCGATGTCGCGGGTAGGCAACGGCAAAGACGGCGCCGAGAATGAAATAGGCGGCAAACCGTTCGCCCTGCGGGTGCCCGGTCTGCGGCCGGTCCCTCAACGGGCCGAGCGTCACGAACACGATAAACAGCGTCAACCCCACGGCGGCAATCTGGCACAATCGTCTCATTTGCGTCCCGCACCTCACTTTTAAGAGCCCGATGGTTCGGATCAGGTGTCAACGAACCAGATTAGCATGGTTTCCGGCGATCCGGGGGCGCTCCATCCCGCCCCAAAAATCAAAATAAGGAAACGATATATTTCATTTGTTTCTATTTATGCGTTTCCAGGCGGCGCCTACTGTCCGGTCAACGACGACGCGGTTCCCCGACGGGCACCCGTCCCACCTACCTCACGAAGGAGAGCCCCATGCCCACGATCACGACCCGCGACGGCACCGACCTCTATTACAAGGACTGGGGCACCGGCCAGCCCGTCCTGTTCAGCCACGGATGGCCGCTCAGCGCGGATATGTGGGACTATCAGATGCTGTTCCTGGCGCAGCACGGCTATCGTGCCATCGCGTTCGACCGGCGCGGCTTCGGCCGTTCCGCCCAGCCCTGGAACGGCTACGATTACGATACCTTCGCCGACGACATCAGCGAGTTGATCGAACGGCTGGACCTTGAAAACGTGGTGCTGGTCGGGTTTTCGATGGGCGGCGGCGACATCGTGCGCTACATCGCCCGCCACGGCAGCGGCCGCGTGGCCGGGCTGGCGCTGCTGGGCGCGGTGACGCCGCTGTTCGTCAAGACGCCGGACCACCCCGCCGGCCCCGACCGCGCGGTGTTCGACGGCATCCGCGCCGGGCTGCTGGCCGACCGCGCGCAGTTCCTGGCCGATTTCAGCCCCATCTTCTACGGCACCAACCACGGCACGGCGGTGTCGCAGGCGGTGTTCGACCAGACGCTGCAGATCGCCCTGACGGCCTCGATCAAGGGCACGATCGACTGCGTCACCGCCTTTTCCGAAACCGATTTCCGCCCCGACATGGCGAAAATCGACGTGCCCACCCTGGTGCTGCACGGCGACGACGACCAGGTGGTGCCGTTCGAAGCCACCGGCAAGCTGGCCGCCGAGATGATCCCGGGTGCGACGCTCAAGCTCTATCCCGGCGCGCCGCACGGCTTCCCCCTCACCCACAAGGATCAGGTCAACGCCGATCTGCTGGCCTTCCTGCGGGGGTGAGCAAGGGAGGAAGGCAAGGGCGTTGCCCTTGACCCACCAAAGGGCCAAGCCCTTTGGATACCCAGGATTTTTAAGACGAATGGGATGCAAGGGCCTCGGCCCTTGCCGGGTTCGGGCAGCGCCCGACCTTCCTTTGATACGCGCAGCGCCGCATCGACGCCGCGTTCCTCGCGCCGTTGGGCGTCGGCCGGCATTTTCGGGCCGGAATCAGGAACAGGGATAGGCCGCGAACGCATCCGTCGCCTCGGCCCGCACCGAAAATGCCGCAAGACGCGGGAAGGTTTGCGATTCCATGACCTGGGGCAGCATGTCCTGCGTAAAGCGACAGGCCACCGCGATCGTGATATCGGCCTGCACCGGATGGATGCCGAAAAGCCAGGGATCGGCAGGCCCGATTTCCTCCTCCAGCAGGCGACAGGCCTGCCGCAACTGCCCGGTCACGCGCTCCAGCCAGGGCTGATGCCGTTTCCCCGCCGGGCGAAGGCTGTGCTCATAGACGATCTGCACGGTCTTCTCGCAGGCCGCGAGCGCGAGGCCGGTCAGGCGTTGCACCCGTGCGAAATCCCCCATGCTTTCCGGCTGCAGCCGCCGCCCGCCCGGCGCGCGCCGTGCGGCGTATTCGAGGATCAGCCCGGAGTCCATCAGCACGACCCCATCATCCGTGACCAGGGTGGGCGCCTTGACGACCGGATTGATCGCCCGGAACGCGTCGAACCCGGCGAATACGGACAGAGGTTCGTGGGTGAAGGGGATCCCGAGCAGGTCGAGCGAGATCGCGACGCGCCGCACATAGGGTGAATCGAGCATGCCAACCAGTTTCATCGCATGAACCGCCTCTGTTGCCGGCCGGCATCGCGACCGGGCCCGTTCCCGACAGATTAGACAGGGCGCAGAGGGGCTTGCCATTGTCCGATCGGACACCTATCGCAAGGATCATGTCAAAGACGACCGCGCCCCTCGTCGCCCTTCTGGTCTACGACCGTCTGTGCCTGTTCGAGTTCGGCTGCGCCTTTGAAGTTTTCGGCCTGTCGCGCCCTGAAATGGGTGCGGGCTGGTATCGCTGCGCGATCGTCGCCGCCGAACCCGGCCCCCTGCACGGGCAGGGCGGCATGACCATCACCGCCGATGGCGATCTCTCCTTGCTCCAGACGGCCGATACGATCGTGATCCCCGGCTGGCGCGGCCCCGCCGAAGCCGCGCCCGCGCCCCTGCTGCACGCCTTGCGCGCGGCGAACCGGTCCGGCCGCCGCATCGTCTCGATCTGCGGGGGCGCGTTCGTGCTGGCGCAGGCCGGCCTCCTGGACGGGAAACGGGCGACGACCCATTGGCACCATGCCGCCGCTCTCGCGGCCGCCTATCCGGCGATCAGCGTCGATGCGGGCGCGTTGTATGTCGAAAGCGACAACATCCTGACATCGGCCGGCAGCGCCGCAGGTCTCGATTTATGCATCCATGTCGTCCGCAAGGATTTCGGCACCAAAGCCGCAAATCTGGTGGCGCGGCGGCTGGTGGTGGCGGCGCACCGCGGCGGCGGCCAGTCGCAGTTCATCGAACGCGCGGTGCCTCCGCCCGCGGGCGACCGGCTCTCCCGCCTGCTCGACGCCCTGCGCGGCCGCCTGGCCGAGCGATGGACGATGGAGCGCATGGCGGCCGTGATGCATGTCAGCGTCAGAAGCCTGCATCGCCACATCCGCGACGCGACCGGACTGGCGCCCGGTACGTGGCTGCTGCGCCAGCGCCTGAGGCTTGCGGAAGAACTGCTGGAAGAGACGACCCTGTCGATCGAGGCGATCGCGCTCCGGGCGGGCTTCGGCACGGCCGCCAATCTGCGGCAGCATTTCCGTGCGGTCACCGGGGTGACGCCAACGGCCTATCGGCTTCAGTTCGCCACCCGCCGCGAGGATACGATCCGCGAATAGCGGCCGTCCGCTATCAACCATCCCGGACAGGGAAAGGACTTTGGCAAGAACGACATCCTTTCGCATGACGGCGGTGATGAACGGCGTGTCCGCCTGGACCACCAAGCCGCCCTGCCCCGCCGGTCTCCCGGGGGGCGACAAACCCTCGGAGAATCCGATATTCGCATGCCTCAGAGATAAGAGAAAACACGCCAAGATCGCCATCACTGCGATCATGCGAAAGCTCATCGTGCTCACCAACGCCCTCCTCCGGGACGATCGCCTCTGGACATCAAAATCCGCTTGATCACAACGGATATTCTTAGGTATTCGTCGTCAAGCTCCGCTCGAAGTCGGACTGCCCAAATTTCAGGAAGCTTTTGGCGCCCCCCACCTGCGACAAGTCTGAAAGCATCTGACGCGCCAGAACGACCACGAACGAGCAGGCTGCTTGGAACCGGCTCAAATTATCATTTTGGCACGCAAGAACGTCCTCGGTTTTCTTGGTGTCGCACAAAATATCTGTAACATGGCGAGCAAAATCAACAGTCTTTTTACGTCCGGTATACGGAAACCAAAGCCCCTCTGTCTGGCGATATTGGATATCGTTTCGCATCGCTGACGGCCAAGCCGTATTTGCTCCATGGTTTGTTAATAGATTAACAGCCGAATTCAGGGCTCCACTTATGGCGCCCTTATCAGACGATGTGTAAGGTGCAGCGATAACACGACTTTGCAAGTCACTCAATTCGGTTTGAAAAATACGCCAAATAGCTTCGTGTGTCCCGCCTCCACTATTCATAGGGGCAATAAAGAGCGAATCGGCATTAGAGCCGGCGGATAAGAGATATTGTCCAGTCTGAAGTTTAAAGGGAGGGGAGAGAGTATATAATTGGAAGACTTGTTTTACCCTTATTAGATCTGATGTTCGAAGATAGCTAGGGGAGCGGCCCCAAGCGCGTAATATGGCATGGGCATAAAAGAAGGCACTGTAATAAAGTTTTACATAAGGCCAGCCAAGTGATTTTGGTATTGTCGGAATATTAACAATATTATTAAGACTTTCGCTCCCGGCCAAAGCAACTCTATTCAGATCTCCAGCAAATGCCTGTAGTAGAATTTTAGGATCCACTCCTTGAAGTTCAATAATTCCGTCAGTGATTGTTGGTGCGAAGTTTTCCGTGGTTAGCCAGCCGTGCATGTTATAGCTAGGCTTTCCGTCTAGTCTGTCGATTCCAGGAACCCACATCAGTCGACATGCCTCAACAACGCTCGTCATATTAGAAGATCGACTTTGTTTTCATAGCGTCAGTAAAAACTTTTGCGTAAGAAGTTACACTGTTTCCAACATTTTTAACTGACGAGTGTTTCACGTTCTTCAACATAGAGGCGATAACTTCGGCAAAATTGTCCGTCGTATATACGACGCCATGCTTGTCACGTACTCGTTGCGCGATTTCTGGGAAAATAGACATTAACGCCCTAAACACTATCGGCGCAGTGATATTAATTTCCAATTTACTTTGTTTCGCCGTACTCAAAAAAGATGTCAGATAAGCAGAAAGTATTTGGTAAATATCTTGAATATCTGCATCACCAAAAAGAGATAAGATAGGTTTCGTCGCCGAATTGAACGTCACACGAGAGATATAATCTTTCCGCCGCCTAGAAGCTGACATCGACCCAAGTAGTGGACTAGTGGGTTCAGAAGCAAATAGGTCAAAGATATCTCCAAGACGACTTTCAACATCGTTCCGGTAGTCGGCAATTTTCCTTATATCTAGGAGGAGTTCATTTGGAACGGCTCGTTGTTTCGTATTTATATCTATAAAAAGCCGAGACTCATCCCTTCGAGCCAGATCATTGTAAATAACTACGGGAACACGTAATTCTGACTTGGCTAAATGAAATCCATATATTCTATGCTGACCGTCCAGGATGAGGAATGCTTTCGGATTATATCGGAAGCGGACTGTCCGCTTGGCACTGCTATACGTGAACTCAGCAATGTCCTGAGCTGACAAAACTATCGATGTCGGGATCGTACCAAATCCAGCATCGATGTAATCCGCAATTTCTTGCGCTCGGTCTTTGTTTAGAAGGCGCTGAAAACCTTCTACTGGATCTTCGTCGCGATCAATTACGAAGCAGGTTCGAGCGAGCACGTCTGACGGGATTGTAAGCGTATAGAAGCGGTGTTTGCCCTGAGTTATCAAGCTCGCAGTATAGCTAAGATACTGATCCTCATCGTCCGTTGCCATCAAAATCCCATTCAATTTGGCTAAGGTGTTCCGTTTCGTTGAATCAAGTGTCTTTAACCTATTTTATCCGCGATTTGCAACATTGCTGCTGGCGACGACCATGGGTAATGACACAAGTTCACCAGCCTCCACTCAATTTGGCATTTCCTTGGAGGATTATTTGCATACCATTTCCGCTATGACGCAGCGATGTTGCAGTCTGATTCATGTAGGCTCATTACATTATTTACAGTATCATTATAGCTAATATGAAAATACAAAAAATTATCAATTAAGCGTTGATGAAATATCAGTGGATATTTAATTTCGTCTTCTATTCATGCTTTGTTGGCGAATCCGATATTCCACCCCCCGGCCGTGGCATATGGCAGTCCGCTGCCAGTCCTTCATACGGCCGAACATGCGTTCGATGACACTGCGCCGACGGTGGGCGCGGCGGTTCGGCGGGCAGGGTCTGCGACGGGCGCGGGTGGAGGAAAAACCACCGCGCGCCCCTCCTCTCCGCGTTGACGCGATGCAGCATCGCCCGTAAAACTCCGCGTTCCGAACCAGCGAAGCCCGAACAGGCGCAGCCTTACTGAGCGCCGGAGGCGCCGCTTGACCATGTCCATGACGTTCGCCGATCTCTCCCTGGCGCCGACCCTGCTGGGCGCACTGGCCGAGGAAGGGTACGCCACCCCTACCCCCATCCAGGCCCAATCGATCCCGATGCTGCTGGAAGGCCGCGACCTGCTGGGCATGGCCCAGACCGGCACAGGCAAGACCGCCGCTTTCGCACTGCCGCTGCTGCATCGCCTTGCCACGTCCCCCCGCCCGGCGCCCAAGGGCGGCGCCCGCGTCCTGGTCCTCGCGCCCACGCGCGAACTGGTCTCTCAGATCGCCGACGGCTTCAATAGCTTCGGTCGCCATCTGCAGCCCAGCGTGACAACGATTTTCGGCGGCGTCAGTCAGCTCCATCAGGTGAACGCGCTCAAAAATGGTGTGGACATCATCGTGGCCGCGCCGGGGCGGTTGCTGGACCTGATCAACCAGGGCCTGTGCGACCTGTCGCAGCTCGAGGCGCTGGTGCTGGATGAGGCCGACCAGATGCTCGACATGGGCTTCGCCAAGCCGATCGAGCGTATCGTCGCGACGCTCCCGAAGGACCGGCATACATTGCTGTTTTCGGCAACGATGCCGAAATCCATCACCGCGCTGGCCGAGAGCCTCCTGCGCGATCCGGCGAAGGTCGAAATCGCCCCGCCCTCGACCACCGTCGACCGGATCGAACAGTCGGTCATGTTCGTCGATGCGGCCGACAAGAAGGCGGCGCTCCTGGCGTTGCTGCAGACGCCGGGGATCGGCCAGGCCGTGGTCTTCACGCTGCAGAAGAACATTGCCAACGAAGTCTGTGCCTTCATCACCGAGGCGGGCATCACGGCCGAGGCCCTGCACGGCAACAAATCGCAGGGCCAGCGGGAGCGCGCGCTGGACGCCTTCCGCTCCGGAACCGCGCAGGTTCTGGTGGCGACGGATATCGCAGCGCGCGGCATCGACGTCGATACGGTGACGCATGTTTTCAACCATGACCTGCCGAGCCTGCCGGAAAGCTATGTCCATCGCATAGGCCGCACCGGCCGCGCCGGGCGCAACGGCTTCGCCATCACGCTCTGCGATGCCGAGCAGCGCGCCTGGCTGCGTGATGTCGAGCGCGAAATCGGTCGCGCCCTGATCGTTCAGGACGATCATCAGTGGCATTCGGAAGCGGCGCGGAACTCGACCATGCGCCCACCCGTGCTGGGCGGTGCGCCGGCCAAGGAAATCAAGCCGCAGAAGAAGCGCGAACGCAAAATCTGGACCGAGGAAGAGAAGCAGGCCGCACGGACAGCAGCCAGGACGGCTTGAGAGAAAGTCTGATTACGCTGGCGGACGGGTCACGAAGGGTCTTTGCCCTCCGCCGGTGTGCATAATGCCTGCCTGGAGGAGGCTGGATGCACGCGGCCGATGGCCGGAATGCGCGCGCACCGGACGGTCGATTCACACGTGTGAATATCCGATTGGCACAGTTTACGACTAAAAGCAGACCAGCCGCTCCCCCGGCCTGAACGACCTGTCAGCTTATCGCGATGAGCGGACAGGCGGCTTTCGCCTTCATCCCGGTCATGCAGAGCATCGTGACGCGATCCATGAAGCGGTCATCCGGAAAATGACCTGGACCTGGCATTATCCGCTTCGCCGCGCCAGAACCGGCCGCTTCGGCTAATCAGGCAGAACGGCTGTGGAATCCACCACTTTCGCGAAGTCGGCTTCGAGCAGCGCCATTGTCACATCAAAGATGGTGCGGGCAGACAGGTGAGCCGAGGGCATGTCGAAACCGAGTACGGCGTCGCGCACGACCGTCATGTTAAAGCCGAGATCAGCACCCGCCCGAACGGTCGAATTGACGCAGAACCCCGCGACGGCCCCGGTCACGAAAAGGTCGTCGATGCCTTTGTCGCGCAGATAAACGGCCAGATCTGTAGATGCAAAACCCGATGACGTCCTTTTTACGAAAACAGGCTCGTTTTCAAGCGCTTCGGCGCATGGCATCGGCCTGTATCCTGCGGCTTCGGGATGAAGTGGCGACGCACGGTTTTCGTCAGCATGCCGGATGTGAAGGACAGGCAGCCCCTTCCGGCGGAAGGCAGCCGCAAGTTCGGCAATTCGAACCGGAGACGCAGGGTTGACGTGGTCTCGCCCGGCCTCGATTCGATGCTGCATGTCCATCTGCATGTCGATGATAGCCAGAGCCTTCATGATGGCCTTTCCTGTTCTCACGCCGGGTGTCGTGAAACGACCGTAGCACCCTCATTCGGATAGCGGAAATGGGATCAGGGCGATTTAATTGCCCGCACCACGGGACCTGCGCGCAGCTTTCGCTCAGACGCTGGTCCGGTACAGGTCGACAAACGGAAGCCCGACAGTCAGCTTACCCGCCAGAACCGCCGGTACGATGAGCGTCGCAACCGAACCGAACTGCCGCCTCATCTGCAACACGCCATGCCCCCGCTACCTTCCGCCAGGCGGATCCATCTGCTGTCTCAGGCTTTCCCACACGCCATCATGTGTCCGCTCGAAACGAAGCGGCGTGACACTGATATGGGCCGCCGCAAGTGCCGCCGTTTCCGTTCCGGCATCATCCTGCTTTTTCGAACGCCGGAGTTCCAGCCAGTGATAGTTCAGGCCGCGCGGATCCTCGCGGGTCGTGACGCCGATCCCGTCCAGCAGACCTCGGCCCTGCCGGGTCAGCACGAGAGGACCTGCCTGCTCCGGAGGACAATCGGGGAAGTTCACATTCAGGCAGGCGTCGCGAGACCAGGCCAGTCCGGCCAGACGGCGGATCACGTCGGGCGCCAGCGTCCGGGCCGTCTCCCACCGCACGTTGGCACGATCCGTGAACGCCTGACTGAGCGCAATGGAAGGAACACCCAGCAGCATACCCGTCATGGCGGCGCCGACCGTGCCGGAGAAGACCGTTTCCGTACCCAGGTTCGCGCCGCGATTGATGCCTGACAGAATGATATCCGGTGGCATATCGGCCAGCAGGTGTCGGACACCGATCGCCACGCAGTCGCCTGGCGTGCCACCGACTGCGAAGCGGCGTTCACCAGGACGGCTGATCCGCAGCGGATCATGCAGACTGATGGAATGCGACGTGCCGCTCTGGTCATGCACGGGGGCCACAACCCAGACTTCATGGGCCAGTTGCCTTGCAACGTCTTCGAGGACCGCCAGGCCGGGGGCATCGATTCCATCGTCATTGGTCAGCAGCACACGGGAGAAAAGTGGTTCGGTCATGGAGGGCTCCTTGCCGTTCGCTCCATATTGCTATCAATTCATAGCTAATATAAAGTAGCAAATATGAGAGCCATCGTTTCCCCTGAAATCAGCCGGCTGCGTGCGCAGTTGACCCGGCTTGCGCGTCGTCTGCGCCAGGAGGCCCGCAACGATCCGGAATCCTGGACACGCATGCTGGTGATCAGCGCGATCGACCGCCTCGGCAACGCGGCGACGCCCTCGGCCATCGCCCGCATGGAGGATATGCGGTCATCCCAGGTTGCGGCGGTATTACGGGATCTGGAAACATCCGGTCTGGTCGCGCGTCACCCGGATGGGATCGACCGGCGTGTGACCCGGCTTGTCCTGACGGCAACCGGTGACGCGATCCTGATGGAAAGTCGTCATCGACGGGATGCATGGCTTGCCGACGCGATCGCGAGGCAACTCACGTATGAGGAGAGCAAGCTCCTTATACAAGCAGGACAATTGCTGGAACGGCTTGCCGCGCCAGGGGCGGACGACCCGGATCGTCAGGCCGACCTGAAAGCGTGAGTGATAGCACGTGGAAAAAGGAAATGGATTCTTACCTGTTTCTGCGCTCCCGCCCCATCAGCCGTGTTCGCAAACGATATAGGCACCCCAGAAGCATTACCTCCGCGCCCATGAAACGACGCGCCGATCGGCCTGTCCCATGATCGGGGTCCAGGGCCTCAGGCCCTGGTGGGTTCGGGCAACGCCCGACAACACCCCCGGACGATTGCGGCCTCTCCCAAGGTCCGGTTTACTGGGCCATCCCGACCGGAGCCGCTGCATGACCCCACCCGCGCCGCCTTCGCCCCGCCGCCGGATCAGGCGCGTGCTGACCGGGGGGCTGGCCGTGCTGCTGCTGGCCGGGGCCGGGGGGCTGGGATATGGCGCGTGGGTGCTGCGCGCCAGCCGCCCGGTGCTGGCGGGCACGCGGCCCCTGGCGGGTCTGTCCGCCCCGGTGCGGATCGCGCGCGACCGCGACGGCGTGCCGACGCTGACCGCACGCAGCCGCGCCGACCTGGCGCGCGCGCTGGGCTTCCTGCATGGGCAGGAACGGTTTTTCGAAATGGACCTGCTGCGCCGCGTCGGCGCCGGCGAACTGTCCGCCCTGGTCGGCGCCGCCGCCCTGCCGGTCGACCGCGCGCACCGGCTGCACCGCTTCCGCGCCCATGCCCAACGGGTGCTGGCCCGGCAGGACCCGGCCGACCGCGCCCTGCTGTCGGCCTATACCGCCGGCGTCAACGCCGGGCTGCAGGCGCTGGGCCACGCACCGTTCGAATACACGCTGCTGCGCGCGGCGCCCGCCCCGTGGACCGACGCGGATTCCCTGCTGGTCGTCTATGCGATGTATTTCGACCTGCAAAGCGCCGACGGCGGCGCCCAGCGCCTGCGCGCCGCCCTGCGCCGGACGTGGGGGCCCGGGATGGCGGCGTTCCTGGACCCGTCCCTGACGCCGCTGGACGCCCCGGCCGACGGCACGGCCGCCGACGGCCCGCCGATGCCGGCCCGGCTGACGACCCCGCCCCCATCGCCGACCCAGGCATCGACCTCGCCCGCCGCGGCCCCCCCGGCGCCGGAACGCGGATCGAACAATATCGCGGTGTCGGGGCGGCTGACCGCGACCGGGGCCGCCATCGTCGCCGACGACATGCATCTGGGCCTGGGCGTACCCAACATCTGGTACCGCGCCCGCCAGATCGTGCGCGCGGCCCCGGACGCGCCGCCGGTGCTGGACCTTGTGGGCGTCACCCTGCCCGGGCAGCCTTTCCAGGTAGTCGGCAGCAATGGCCACGTCGCCTGGGCCTTCACCGACGGCTATATCGAATCGGGCGACCTGATCACGCTGGACACGCTGCCGGGCGACCCCACCCGGTACCGCACCCCCGACGGCATCCGCGCCATCGAGACGGTGCATGAGACGATCTGCGTCATCCGCGCCGCCTGCCGGCCCGACGACATCGCGCAGACCATCTGGGGCCCGGTCGTGGGACACGACGCCGCCGGCGCCCCGCTGGTGTGGCGCTGGAGCGCCGCCGACGACAACGCCGTGCGCTATGACGGCGTGCGCGCGCTGGAAGGCGCCACGGACGTGCGCGCCGCCCTGGACGCCGCGCACCGCACCGGCCTGCCGCAGGAAAACATGCTGGTCGGCGACAGCGCCGGGCACATCGCCTGGACCATCATCGGCCAGGTGCCGCGACGGATTGATCTGGACGACCAGTTGCCGCATTCCTGGGCCGACGGCACCCACGGCTGGAACGGCTATCTGACGGCGGCCGAGATCCCGGAAATCGTCGACCCGCCGGGCGGCCGGCTGTGGTCTGCCAACGGCCGCGTGGTGGGCGGGCCGGCGCTGGCGCTGCTGGGCGACGGCGGCTATGCCGACGGACTGCGCGCCGGCCGGCTGCGCGACGATCTGAACGCCCGCGACCACTTCGCCGAACCCGACCTGCTGGCGATCGAAACCGACGACCACGCCACCGTGCTGCGCCCGTGGCAGGCCCTGCTGCAACGCGCCATCGACGCGCGGCCCGGCCGGGCGGATCTGGCGGCGCTGCGGGCGCCGGTCGCCGGCTGGGGCGAACATGCCCGCCCGGGCTCGGTCGGCTACCGGCTGGTCAGCACCTTCCGCGCGCGGGCGCTGCACATCGTCTTCGACGCCTATGCCCGCGCGCTGCCGCACCCGCCCGGCGCGGCGTCCGGGCCGCCGCCCCGCATGCCCGCCCGTGCCGGCTGGGCCGTGGAACGCCTGCTGACCGACCAGCCGCCGGCGCTGGTCCCGCCCCCCTATCGCGACTGGGCCGCCGTCACCGACGCGATCCTGGACGCGCTGACCCACGACATTGCCGCCGCCGGGGGTCTGGCACGGTTCGACTGGGGCGCGGTCAACCACGTCGGCATCCACCACCCGCTGGCCCGCGCGGTGCCCGGCCTGGGCTGGCTGACCGATCCGCC
The DNA here is from genome assembly GCF_014174355.1 of Gluconacetobacter azotocaptans. GTDB lineage: Bacteria > Pseudomonadota > Alphaproteobacteria > Acetobacterales > Acetobacteraceae > Gluconacetobacter > Gluconacetobacter azotocaptans. The sequence continues at coordinate 37,026 of NZ_JABEQF010000006.1, read as the reverse complement.
GGACGTGCCCGAGGCCGGCGACACCCTGGTGCCCCGCGTCGCCGTCCCCGGCTTCGGCGCGTCCGAACGCCTGGTCGTCAGCCCCGGCCACGAAGCCGCCGGCCTGTTCGACATGCCCATGGGCCAGGCCGGCAACCCCCTGGCCCCCTATTACGGCGCCGGCCAGTCCGCCTGGGTCGCCGGCACGCCCCACCCCCTGCTGCCCGGCGCGGCGCACTGGACGCTGACCCTGACGCCGTAACGACGGCACGGGGGTTGCCCCCTGAGGGCCCTTGGCGGGTTCGGGCAGCCGGCCTCAGGGCGTGCCGGACATCCGGATACGCGCGACCAGCCATGGGCGTTCCTGCCGGTCGTGGCCGCCATGGAAGACCGGCAGGCGCGACCACTGCCCGACCGTCAGCCACAATGTGTCGCCCCGCAGCGCCAGCCCGTCGGGCGAGATCAGGCGCGGATCGTGCGCCACCACCGACAGCGTGCCGTCGGTCGCGCGACGCAGGATGGCGTGGCGTTCCAGATCGGTCAGGTAGAGGCTGCCGTCCGGCGCGGTCGCCATGCCGTCCACCACCCCAGTCTCGCCCTCGTCCCGCACGGCGCGCGCCAGTGCCGCCGGGGTGGCCTGGGGGTCGCCCAGCACGGCGGTCGGCGCGCTGTACAGCCTGCGCCCCGACAGGGGCTGCCAATACAGCGTCGCGCTGTCGGGGCTGATCGCGATTCCGTCGGCGCCCCCCTGCCCCATGGCGGGGTGGGCCAGGTCGAAGCGGTGCATCTGCCCGTCGACCTCCATCGCGAAGCCCGGCGTCGGGCGGGTGGAGGCGTCGCCATCCAGCACCCGCCATGCCTTTTCGCTGGCCAGATCGACGACGATGATCGCCGGATGGTCGGCCAGGGACGTATCGGTGATGAAGGCCAGGCCCGCGTCGCCGTGCGTCAGGTCGATCCGCAGGTCGTTGGCGTGGCTGTCCGGGCGGATCGCCGGCGCCCGCAGCGGCAGGACCCTGACCCCCTCGCCACCCGGCGCGGGGTCGACCATCACCAGCGCCGGCGTCGCCGGGCCGGTGGCGCCGGCCACGGTGCCCTCGTCGACGATCCAGATCCGTCCGCGCGTGTCCAGCGTCATGCCCAGGGGCGAGACCAGCCGGCCCTGCGTCGCGGCGTCGGGATAGGCAACCAGCCCGGGCGGGCCGTCAGGGGACGTCGTCAGCCGCGCCAGCCTCGGCCCCGCATGATCCTGCGCGCTGCGGGGAAAGCCGAGGATCACGCTGCCGTCGGGCAGCACGACGATGCCCGACGGCTGCATGTCCGAAAAGCGCGCCGCGACGGCCACGTTTCCCGAGGGCACGGCGCCATGATCCACGCTGTCCGCCGCGCGTGCGCCACACGGTGCCGCCGCCAGAAGCGCCCCCATCAGTACACAGCGTGCGCCTGCCGCGCGTGTCCACCCGCCGCCCCGCCCCGTCAGAACCCCGGAAACCATCGCATCCCACCTCTCATTCCCTGTGTGTGCGTACCCCCCGCCACACGGGATTGACGCACAAGTGATCGAACGCGGCCGCGCCCGCCCGCCGCTTTGACTTTGCGTCCTCCGGCACCATCAGACATACAGATAACTTTCATGCATAGCTATGCAATGGCCGCAACGACACGGCAAAACGCCTGATGCCCGCGTGATGAAACGCACGCGTCAGGACATTCCCGGCCGACGCGAACGACGGCGGCACCCGACCGCGAAGGGACCCAGCAATGGCAAGCTCAGGCACGACGGACATCGCGCACGACCTGCACGCAAGCGAAACGCACAGGCGCGCCTTTTCGGTCATGCCGGCCATCGAGCGACTGGGTGACCGCACCGCATCCGCGCGGCGCTATGTCTCGATCGCCGCCGCCGTGGCGGCCGTGGGCGGCCTGCTGTTCGGGTACGATACCGGCATCATCGCCTCCGCGCTGATTTTCGTCACGCAGAGCTTCTCGCTTTCCACATCGGGGCAGGAATGGGTCGCGGCCGCGTTGAACATCGGGGCGATATTCGGCGCCGTTTCCAGCGGGCCGGTATCGGACCGGTGGGGGCGACGCCCCGCCATCATGGTCGCGGCCGTCATTTTCATCGTGGCGTCGATCGGCTGCGGCCTGGCGCCGACCGTCGGCGTCCTGATCTTCGCCCGGCTGTGGCTTGGCATGGCCATCGGCGCCACCACGCAGATCGTCCCGGTCTATGTCGCCGAACTTGCGCCCGCCGAACGGCGCGGCGGCCTGGTGTCGCTGTTCCAGCTGGTCTTTTCCCTCGGGCTGCTGCTGGCCTTCTTCGTGGGCTACGTATTGTCGGGGCGGCCCGAAGCCTGGCGGCCCATGTTCATGCTGGGCGCGATCCCGGCGCTGCTTCTGGCCCTGGGCATGATGTTTCTGCCCGAGAGCCCGCGCTGGCTGCTGCATCACCGGCAGGAACGGCGGGCGGTTTCGATCCTGTACAAGCTGCGGGGCCATCATCGGGACGTTCGCCGCGAACTGAACGCCGTGCTGACGGTCGGCGATACCGAAACGCCACAGGCGGGGTGGGCGGATCTGCGCCGCCGCTGGGTGCGCCCGGCCCTGGTCGCCGCCCTGGGCATCGCCGCCCTGTCGCAGCTTTCAGGCCCCAACGTGATCGTCTATTACGCGCCGATCATCCTGTCGCACACGGGGCTGGCCCATTCCGCCGCCCTGCTGACATCGGTCTCGGTCGGGGTGACGTCCACCATCACCACGGCAATGGGCATCGCGCTGATCGACAAGGTCGGGCGGCGGCGGATGATGCTGGTCATGCTGCCTTTCGCCGCCCTGTCGCTCTTCGTGCTCGGCGCCGTGTTCCTGAACCCCGCGCCGCTGGGCGGCGTCCGCATGGTGCTCATGGTCGTGTCGCTGCTGGGCTATATCTTCTTCAATTTCGGCTCTCTTTCGGTCGCGGTCTGGCTGGTCGCGGCAGAAGTCTTCCCCCTCGTCATCCGCAGCAAGGCAATGGGGCTGGCCAGCGCCACCGTGTGGCTGTCCGACACCATCGTCTCGCTTGTCACCCTGTCGCTGGTTCAGACCCTGGGCACCACCGGAACCTTCTGGCTGTTCGGCGCCATCAACGTCATCGCGTTCCTGTTCGTCTGGAAATACGTGCCGGAAACGGTCGGGACCAGCCTGGAGGAGATCGAGGAATCGTTGCGGGCCGGCATGTTCCGGCCGGCAGGCCCCAGGGCGCTGCCCTGAAACCCGCCAAAGGGCTTCGGGCAACGCCCGGGGCGCCGCCGCTTCGCTCAGGCGTTCAGATAGATGGTCTGCGTCTCGACATAGGCTTCCAGGCCATGCTGGCCGTCCTCGCCGCCGATACCGCTGTCGCGATAGCCGTGATGGAAGCCGTGCGCGGCCTCGCCGCCCTCGCGGTTCACATAGACCTCGCCGAATTCAAGGTCGGCGTTGATCTTCATGATCCGCTCCAAACTGTTGGTGAACACATAGGCCGACAGACCGTAGCGGGAGTTGTTGGCCTGCCGGATCGCGTCCTCGTAGCTGTCGACCCTGATCAGCGACAGAACCGGGCCGAAAACCTCGTTCTGCGTGATGTCCATCGCCTCGGTCACACCGGTCAGCAGCGTGGGCGCATAGAACTGCCCCTTGTCGTAGAGGCCGCCGGTCAGGCGCGCGCCGCCGAATTCGAGTTTCGCACCCTGTTCGACCGCCCGCCTGACCATCCCGTCCACTTTTTCCAGCTCCGGACCACAGACCTTCGGGCCCATGTCCGTCGCCTCGTCCAGCGGGTTGCCGACTTTCAGTTTCCGGATGCGGCCGCGCAGCTTTTCGGCGAAGGCGTCATAGATCTTCGCATCGACATAGGTGCGCTCGTTCGCCGTGCAGACCTGTCCGGCATTGCCGAAGCGCGCCACGACGGCGGCTTCCACCGCGCGGTCGATATCCGCGTCGTCCGCCACGATGAACGGCGCCTTGCCGCCCAGTTCCAGCCGCACGATTTTCAGATGTTCCGCCGCGGCCGCCATGATCTTCCTGCCCGCCGGCGTGCTGCCGGTCATGGTGATCAGGCGGGTATCGGGATGCGCCACCAGCGGCACGCCGACGCGCGGACCATCGCCGGTGACGATATTGACCACACCGGGCGGAATTTCCGCCTCGGCCACCAGCTTCGCCAGTTCCAGCGCGGCCAGCGGCGTCATTTCATGCGGCTTGACGACGATGGTATTGCCCGCCGCCAGCGCCGGGCCCAGCTTGCGCGCCACCAGCGCCAGCGGGAAATTCCACGCGGCGATGGCGCCCACCACACCAACCGGCTTGCGGTCGATCAGGATCTTCTCGCCCGGGCGCGCGCCGGGCAGAATCTCGCCTTCCAGACGCCGCGCATTCTCGGCGGCGAAACGCAGCAGATCGGCGGCAAAGCCCACCTCGACGCGCGCTTCCCGGATCGGCTTGCCCATTTCCTGCGTGATCGTGCGCGCCAGATGCTCGGCGTCGCGTTTGATCAGGCCGACGAGGCGATACAGATAATCCGCCCGCTCGGTCGCGATGCGGCGGCGCCAGTGGGGCATCGCCTCCTTCGCGGCCGCGACGGCAACGTCGACGTCCTCGGCCGTGCCGTTGGCGACCTGCGCCAGCGTCTCGCCCGTTGCGGGGTTTTCCACGGCAAGGCGCTCGCCCCTGCTTGCAGCCGTCCAACGACCATTGATGAAAAGATCGTAGTTTTGTTGCAAAGCCATGCTTTCCTCCTCTCCGACCCGACGGGTGTGGACCCGCGATGGGGACGATGCAAGAGTCAACGACAGCATGGCGAAAAGTTGCGGCCTCGGGCCGTGAAAGATGGGTCAGGCGTCCGGCGGTCCACCCACGATCATACGTGGGTTGCAGCGCGGGCAGGTCGGCCCCTGCCGACAGACCCGACGCTTCCCGCGGATCGGAAACGTCATGCCGCCATCCCGGAGAGCGCATCGACTCCTTTGAAAATCCTTCCTCATCCTGGCTTTTCCTCATCGGACAGCCACGCCGCATCAATCGCGCGCAGGGACATCGCCGCGACCTCCGGCACGTCAAGCGACGGAACACGGGCCATCGTGGCATAGATGGCGCCGATATCCGTTCCGAACATCGGTGGATCATTCACGCAGGAAACGGGAAACAGACCGGCCTCTTTCATCGCCTTCAACGTGGGCCAGCGTTGTTCCAGCCGCTACGGCACGCAGGTATGCGCGCACACGGTAAAGGCCACCCCGCGCTCGCGGCAGCGGCAGGTCAGCGCCGGGCCGGCAGATTGTAGCCGTGGTCGATGCGGTCGCACCCCGGAACGTCCAGGCAGGTCTGGACATTGCGCGGAGGGGCCTACGTCTGGCTGTCCTCGCCGGACCGGGCCAGGGCGTACGCCGCGCGGAACAGTTCCGGCGGTCCCTTGAACTCCGCGCAATCCAGCCCGATCCCGATCACCTCGTCACGCGGATGGGCGATGACTGACCATCGCCAGGCGGGGGCGCCCGCGGCCCGCCCCGGAACCTAGCGGATTCCCATCGCCTTCATCTTGCGATACAGCGTCGCGCGGCCGATCCCCAGGTTGCGCGCCGTCACGCTGGCATTCCCCTGCGCCAGGCTCAGGGCCGCGCGGATGACATGTTCCTCGGCCCGCTGGAAGCTGATCTCGTCGCCGGCCTCCAGCCGGGTCAGCAGGTTCGGATGCGTGCGGATCATGTCGTCGGTCCAGCCCGTGAGCGCCCGCGCGGCATAGGTCGCACCCGTGACCTCGCCGTCGGCGTTCAGCGCGACCAGCGGGGCCGAACAGCCGGCCGCCACCCCCAGGGTCAGGACCTGCTGGCCCTCATGACGGGCGCGGAACAGCTGCTCCTCGATGCGTCGGCCAGCCTGCATCAGCGTGTCCAGCACCAGCGACGCCACGGGGCGCGTCGTGTCGCCGTTAAACGCCGCCAAATTGATCGCTCCCGCCACGCGGCCCCGCCCATCGAAAATCGGCACGGCATAACTCGCCAGAAGCGAAAAGCAGAACCGCCAGTGCTCGCCCTCGCCCAGAAACAGCGGGCAGCCATCCTGCACCGCCGTCCCGATGCCGTTGGTGCCCGCCACCCGCTCGTTCCACAGCGCCCCTTCGCGCAACTGCAACCGCCGGCAGACCGGGCGATGCGCCTCGTCGATGCAGCGCGCCAGGATCATCGCGTCCGGGTCGGCCAGCAGGACCATCAGGCCCAGCCCCTGCACCAGGGTGAACAGCCGCCCCATTTCGGGCATCGCCGTTTTCAGGAAGGCCCCCGACGGGCCGCTGGCATGGCGGAATTCCGCCCCGGACAGCACATCGGCCGTCCATCCCTGCGCGGGGTCAAGCTGATAGGACCGCGAACACCGCTGCCAGGATTTGGCAACCTCGCCCGCGCCCGGCACCACCGGAACAGGCCCCGGGGGGCGAGGGGCCGTGTCCTTACCGCAAGCCGATTTCATCTTCGCCGACCGTCCGCGCATCCGTTGACACCCTCTCCGGTCCGGAGAGGCAGCTCACTTATACAGCATAAGACATGCTGTCATACGCATTTTGTGTCACGCTCCGGCGCGCGCGCCCGCCGTCACCACAGATAGACGAGTTTTATGTAATATGCGTTGCTTTCCGGAATGTTGCGGCCGTCGACCGAGTGCGCATAGCGCGCGGTGAAGGAAAAATCCTTCGCGATGTTGAACATGACGCCCGTGCCCAGCGCCACCTCGCGGCTGTTCGACTCCGCCACGTCCCGGCGGGCCGTGCGGTCGTAGGTGCCCGTCACGTTCTGCCAGTCCAGCGCGAAGAAGGGCTCGATCAGGCGCGTGGCTTTCCAGCTGAACCGCAGGTTGCTGTAGAACACCACGCCGGGCGAATAGCTGTGTTCGCCCTTGACGTGCTTCGTCGACCCGACGACGGTGCCGACATCCCCGTCGAAGCTGAAATGCCGCCATTCGTAATCGAAAATCAGGCTCGATATATTCGACCAGTAGTTGGGCGACGTCGCATCCCGCGTCCCCACAGGCGTCTGCATGAAGGTCTGGATGCCGAACGTGCTGTGGCTGTTGGGCTTGAACCACGCCGCCGGGCCGACGATGGTCGGGCCGAACCCGCCGTAATTCGTGCCATGGGCCAGGGTGTAGCTTTCGCTCTGGATCAGTTCGAAGGCGAAGCCGACATGCGGAATCGCATCGAAGCTGCGAAAATGGACATATTTCGTCAGGCCCGACCAGGTGTGGCTGCCGCCCACGGCCGTCCGCTGCCCCAGGGAGTTGTAGGAACTGCCGGCCGCGTTGCCGTCGCCGTACTGCACCAGCACGTTGAAGGGTTTGAAATCGACCGGCAGGTCATATTCATGCGGACCGATGATGCCAAGCGTGACATCCGCCGCGCGCGCCGCCCGCGCGCCGAACAGCGCGACGGAGGCGACGCCGAGACGGACCACGGCACGACGCCATTCCGATTTTTCCGTCCGATACATAAGGAAATTCCGTAGAGAAACGCGGGGGAGTGAATGCCGCTCCGGCGGCAAGCCTCAAGGCACTGAAACCCGCCAGAGGCCATCGGCTCATGATCGGGGTCCAGGGCCTCAGGCCCTGGCGGGTTCGGGCAGCGCCCGATTTTCTCCCGCCAGGGTTGGTCTTATTGCGCCGGCACGCCCTGCGCGCCGTCCAGCGTATAGGCGATGATGTAGTCGCCGCTGCGCGTGCCCAGGCCGCCATGGCCGCCGGCCGCGATCAGCACGTACTGCTTGCCGCCGATCTCGTAGGACATCGGCGTGGCCTGTCCGCCCGCCGGCAGGCGGTCGTTCCAGATCACCTTGCCCGTCGCCAGGTCGAAGGCCCGCAGATAATCGTCCGCCGTGGCGCCCATGAACACGACACCGCCCTTGGTCACGATGTTGCCGCCGATATTATACATGCCAGTCGGCAGGGGCAGGTTGTTGTGCGTGCGGAAGGGCCCGGTGTCGCGCGTCGTGCCCACCGGATGCTGCCAGACGATTTTCTTGGTCACGAGGTCGATCGCCGTCAGCGTGCCCCAGACCGGCCCCTTGCAGGGAATCTGCAGCGGATTCAGCCAGGGATTGGTAAAGGCGATATACGGCGTGCCGTAATCCGGCGACACCGAAAGCGCATCGCCCTTCGCCGCGGGTTCCTCGCCCTGCCCGCTCCATTTCGGCAGCGTGCCCGAGCCTTCCAGCGTCTGGCGCTTGTCCAGCTTGATGCGGAACGGCAGGTAACTTGCATTGGCCAGCAGGATCTTGCGCTGCGGGTCGATCGTGATGCCCTGCCAGTCCACCACACCGTAGAACGCCGGATAGACGATCGTGGTCTTGCCGACATGCGGCGGCGTGAACTGCCCCTCGTAGGCCGACTGGCGATACTCGATGCGGCACATCATCTGGTCCAGCAGCGTCGCGCCCCACATGTCGCTTTCCCGCAGGTTCGGGGGCGTCAGGCTGGGCATCGCCACCGGATAGGGCTGCGTGGGCGACACACGGTCGTCAGGCGCATGGCCCGCCGTGGGCACAGGCCGTTCCTCGACCGGATAGCCCGGCACCGGCTGCCCGGTGCGGCGGTCCAGGACGAAGAATTCGCCACGCTTCGTGCTCTGCACCAGCGCGGGCACGCTCTCGCCGTTCGGGCCGGGCAGTTCCACCATGGACGGGCCGGACGGAAGGTCCATGTCCCACAGGTCGTGATGCACGGTCTGGTACGTCCACCGCCGCTCGCCCGTCACGATATCCAGCGCGATCGTCGCCGACGATGTCGCATCGTCGAACGGACGGCGCGAGCCACCCCAATTGTCGGGCGGCGCATTGCCCGTGGGGATATAGACCATCCCCAGGGCCGGGTCGGCCGTATAGACGCCCCAGGCATTGGGCGTGTCGCGCGTCAGCACGTCGTCCGGGCCGGGCTTCCAGGTCTCGGGCGTATGGCCGGCATCCCACGCCCAGGCGATTTCGCCCGTCGTCGCATCGAATGCGCGGATGGCGCCGGAGGGCTCGAAATTCGCCTGGTTGTCGAAGATCCACCCGCCGGTGATCAGGCGGTTCCTGGCCACCATCGGCGGCGAGGTGATGAAATGGAAGCCATGCGGCACGTGGCCCAGATACTGGCGCATGGAAATGAAGCCATGGTCGCCGAAATCGTCGCAGGGTTTGCCCGTCTCGGCATCCAGGGCCACCATGCGCACATCCGCCACCGGCGAATAGATGCGCGTCCGGCAGTTGGTCTGGATCTCGTCGGGGATGCGGTAATAGGTCACGCCACGGCAGGCCAGATAGACGTTCTTCGCCAGGTCGGCCGTCGCCGGATGGGGGTCGAACTTCCATTTCACCTTGCCGGTGGCGGCATCCAGCGCCATCACCCAGCTATGCGGCGTGCACATGTACAGCGTGTTGCCGACCTTGATGGGCGTCAGTTCCAGATTGAACTCGTGCCCCTGGTCCGGTCCCGCCACGGTGCCTTCGCCATCCTGCTGCACATCGCCCGTGCGCGTCAGCCAGGCCCGCTTCAGGGTGCCGATGTTCGCGGGCGTGATCTGGCCCAGCGGCGAATAGCGGTCGCCCCCCACCGTGCGGCCATAGGCCGACCAGTCGGCATCGGCCACACCTTCGGATGCCGGGTCGGGCTGTCCCTGCGCCGCCATGCGCTCGGCGGGCACCGTCCCGTCGATCGAATAGCTGCCGAAGCAACTGGCCACCAGCGCCAGGCCGGAAATCGCGACCGCGCCCAGTACCTCGCGCTTGTCGGCCAGCCAGCCCGCGCCGGCCCGCCAGACCCACGGTAGCAACAGCCACGCGCCCAGGCCGACCAACATCATCAGACGGACCTCAAGGCCCCAGATGTCGAACCCGACCTCGAACAGCGCCCACAGCGTGGCCACCAGCAGGAACACCGCATAGATGCGGTTGGCCAGCTTCGGCATCCGGATGCCGCAGAACGCCACGCCCAGCATGACGGCGCCCGCCAGAATATAGAACCACGAACCGCCCAGAAACAGCAGTTGCGCCCCACCGAAGAAAAGAAAAAGCCCGATCAGGGCAAACAACGCCGAGGTTATGATAGACAATAACCTCCCGATACCTTCTCGCATGCCGCGTTTCTCTCTAGAAGTTTTCATGGCCACACATGCGCGGCAGTATCGGCGTACTGTCCCCGCGGGCCGGCGCCCCTGATCAGCATGGCGCCCGTACGGGACGCCATGCCGATCAGCGATATGCTCACGCAGGGTTGTTCCAGGATCGCCCGACTGTCTCATGGGTGAGACAGGTCGCGGCGGCGGCAGCGCGCCCCGACCTTCCTTTTCCCCGCCGACTGGTGTCTATGGGACGGCACCCCGCCCACGAGAACCGGCCCCCATGTACACACCCCCCGCCTTTCGCACCGACGACCTGCCCACCCTGCACGCCATGATGCGCGCGGCCCGGCTGGCGACGCTGATCACCGCCACCGCCGAGGGGCCGCTGGTCACGCCCCTGCCCCTGCTGCTGGCCGAAGACGAGGGCGAATACGGCGTGCTGTACGGCCACGTCGCCCGCGCCAACGCCCAATGGAGCACGCCCGCGACCGGCCCGGCGGTGGCCCTGTTCATGGGGCCGGACGCCTATGTCTCGCCCGGCTGGTACGCGGGCAAGCACGAACACGGCAAGGTGGTGCCGACCTGGAACTACACCGCCGTGCAGGCCGCCGGCCCGGCCGAATTCTTCGACGATGCCGACCGGCTGCGCGACATCGTCACCCGCCTGACCGACCGGCACGAGGCCGGGCGCCCCGCCCCCTGGGCGGTGTCCGACGCGCCGGACGCCTTCATCGCGGCCCAGTTGCGCGGCATCGTCGGCCTGCGCCTGCCGATCGCCCGGCTGGAGGGCAAGCGCAAGCTCAGCCAGAACCGCACCGCCGAGGACCGCACCCGCGTGGCCGACGCCCTGGCTGCCGGCCCCGACCCCGCCGACCAGGCCCTCGCCGCCCTGATCCCGCGCTGACCCCCGGCACGGTGACGTTTTCGTGCGATCTTCTCCGCCCCCTTGTCCGCCGTAATGGCGTCCCCACGCTTAGGGGACCAGACAAGAGGAGAGAGACCCATGTCCGACTCTACTGTGACCAGCGGCCAGACCGAGACGCATGAACTGATCGCCTCGGACAAGGTCGAGGGAACTGCCGTCTATTCCCGTGACGGCGAAAGGCTTGGTACCGTCAAGCATTTCATGGTCGACAAGCTGACCGGCCACGTCACCTATGCGGTGATGAGCTTCGGTGGCTTCCTGGGGATCGGCAACAGCTATCATCCCCTGCCGTGGAGTTCCCTGACCTACGATCCGGCACAAGGCGGGTACGTGGTCGACCTGACCCGCGAGCAACTGCAATCCGCCCCGGTCTACACCGAAGACACGATGCCGAACTGGAGCGACGACATGTACAGCCGTGGAATCGACGATTATTATCGCCGGCCCACGGATTTGTAGGACCGATCGCGTTCGCCGCACCGCGCGTCGCGCGCCCCATCGGGCGTGCGGCGTCGTGGTTGGGCGTTTCTTCAGGCTGCCCGTCCGGTTTCAGGCGACGACGGGCCGCCGGCCTCTGTCAGAGCATGACGGACGATCTGTCCCCCGCCATGCAGCCCCAGTCCACCCATGACACAGGCCACGACAAGATCGGGCCAGCCCGTTCCGGTCCCGAATACGCCGAGCGCGGCGAGCAGGACGGCCAGATTCCCGATGGCGTCGTTTCTGGAGCAGATCCAGACGGAACGCATGTTCGCGTCGCCATTGCGGAAGCAATACAGCATCAGGGCGACCGCCCCGTTGGCCACCAGCGCTGCGGCGCCGACAATCCCCATGGTTTCCGCCTGCGGCAATGTTCCGATCCAGGCATGCCGGACCGTATCGCCCAGCACCCACAGGGCAAAAACCAGCATCGTCGCCCCCTTGAGCAGGGCTGCCCGGCTGCGCCAGGCCAGCGCCATGCCGGTTACGGCCAGACTGATGGCGTAATTGGCCGTGTCTCCGAAAAAATCCAGCGCGTCGGCCTGAAGCGATGCCGAACCTGCCATGACACCCGCTACGGTTTCGGTCAGGAAAAAACCGCCGTTGATCAGCAGCGCGGTCCACAGCGCCCGTCGCCACCGAACGGTCTGCCGCGCTGCTGCGGACGAGGTGCCGGGACAACGGGAATCATGGCAGCAGGGCATGGCGGCGCTCTCGACTGGGGGTGGAGAGCACGCCATATCCACCCTGTAGTCCCTACAGGGTCAAGACACCGATGCGACAGACCTTCTCGATCGGCGAACTGGGGCGCAGGGCCGGCACCAAAGTCGAAACCATCCGGTATTACGAGCGATCCGGCCTGTTGCCCCCACCACCCCGCAGTTCGGGAAACTACCGCGTCTATGACCAGGAGCACCTGCGCCGGCTGAGCTTTATCCGTCGGGCCCGGAAACTGGGTTTTTCGCTTGAACAGGTGCGCGCCCTGCTGGATATGGCCCGGCACGGGGATCGGCCCTGCGACCGGATCGATGCTGTTGTCCAGGAGCATGTTGCCGAGATCGAACGCAAGATCCGCGACCTGCAATGCCTGCGCCATGAACTGAGCACCCTGCTGGGGCAGTGCGGACGCCGCAAGGTTGAGGAATGCAGGATCGTCGAGGCCCTGGGACCGGCCCCGTCCGGGTGAAGGAAGGCCGGGGCCACCACAAGGTCCCAATCCATTGTATTCACTTTATTTTATGAAGCCTTAGGTTCCAGAAGGCGTGGCCCTTTGGTGGGTCAAGGGCAACGCCCCTGCCTTCGTGCCCATCCCGCGGCGTGCCCTGAACCGCCTCGACCCGCCACGCAGAGGCGATCCGCGCGGGCCGACCTTGACCCACCGGTCAGTATCCTAAAAGAACATATTTCCCCCCGGTGCTCCCGGGAATGTGAAAGGGCCTTCATTCCGGCCGGCGTGGCAGGATGCGGCGAAGCGGCGAGGCGTGGAACATCGGATGACTGGGATCCTGGGGTATGTCGTCCTGAAACATGACCTGGTTGGAACGGGTCTGTCGGTTCTGCTCTGCCTGCTCAGCAGCTACGGAACCATGACCCTGCTGGACCGCGCGCGGCACGGCGCGGAGGGCGACCGGAGGCTCTGGATCGGGGGGGCGGGCGCTGCCGGAGGGTTCGGCATCTGGGCCACCCACTTCATCGCCATGCTGGCCTATCGGCCGGGCATCGCGCTGTGGTTCCGGCCCGCGCCGACCGTGCTGTCGCTGCTGATCGCGATCCTGGCGACCGCCGTCGCCATCGGCCTGGCCGCGGGCCACGGCATCGCGCGGCCCGCGCGGCGGGCGGCCAGCGTGGGTGCGGCGGTCATTTTCGGGCTGGGTGTCGCCGCCATGCATTTCATCGGCATGTCGGCGGTGCGGATGCCGGGGCATATGCTCTGGAACGGCGGCCTGGCGGCCCTGTCGGTGGCAATCGGCATCGCGCTGTCCCTCGCGGCCTTTCTGTCGGCGCGGCGGCACGGCGGCACGCCGTTGCGCCGCCTGGTCCCGGCCGCATTGCTGGCGCTGTCCATCGCCGGCCTGCATTTCACCGCCATGGCCGCCGTGACGATGCGGCATGTCTCCATGGCGACGGCGGCCTGGCGGATGCAGGGGCCGGCGCTGTCGTCGGCCGTGCTGATCGCGCTGATCGGCATCGTGGCCGTCGCGCTGATCTCCATCGGGCTGGCCGCGGCCTTCTTCGCCCTGCGCGCCGAGCGGGCGGTCCACAAGAGCGACCTGGCGTTCCGCCTGCTGGTCGAAGGCGTGCGGGACCATGCAATCTACATGCTCGACCCGCAGGGGCACATCAGCACCTGGAATGCCGGCGCCGAACGCCTGAAGGGCTATACGTCCGCCGAGGCGCTGGGACGGTATTTCGGCGAACATTATTCCGAGCCCGAGCGCCAGGCCGGCGAACCCCAGCGCGTGCTGGCCGAGGCCGCCATGGGCACCGTGGTGCGGGAAGCCTGGCACTATCGCAAGGACGGCACGCCCTTCTGGGCCTCGGCCACGATCGAGCCGCTGCGGGACGCCGAGGACGGGCTGATCGGCTTCGCCCATGTCACCCGCGACCGCACCAAGCAGAAGGAGGACGGCGACCGCATCGCCCGGATCACGCGCAACCTGGATGTCGCGCTGGAAAACATGTCGCAGGGCCTGTGCCTGTTCGGGGCGGACGGGCGGCTGATCCTGGCGAACGGACGCTGTGCCGAACTGTTCGGCCTCGCCGTGCAGGACATCCGGCCCGGCATGGAATATCGCGCGTTCCTGACCTGCGTCTATGCGACGCTGGGGTTGACCGGCGAGGCGCTGCGGCGGCGCGTGGACGAGGCGTGCGACCTGCAGATGGCCGTGATCCGGCAGGGGCAGGACGGGCAGTTCCTGCTGCGCCTGCGCGACGAGCGGGCGGTGCAGGTGGCGGTATGCACGACGGCCGACGGCGGGTGGGTCGAAACCTACGAGGACATCACCCAGCGGCTGGAGGCCGAGGCGCGCATCGCCTATCTGGCCCATCACGACGGGCTGACGGGCCTGGCCAACCGGGCGCAGTTCAACGACATGCTGCGGCGCGACCTGATGCTGGCCGAACGGGTCGGGCAGCGCCTGGCGGTGATCTGCATCGACCTGGACAAGTTCAAGGCCATCAACGACCAGCACGGCCACGCGGCGGGCGACCAGGTGCTGAAGGTCCTGGCCGAGCGCATCCGCGAAACCAAGGCGGAAGACGAACTGGTGGCGCGCCTGGGCGGCGACGAATTCGCGGCGGCCAAGCGGTTTTACGACATCGCCGAACTGGACGCCTTCATCGGGCGGCTGGAGGCCTGCCTGTCGCAGCCCATCGTGCTGGACGGTTTCGAACTGCGCCCCGACGCCAGCTTCGGCGTGTCGCTGTTTCCGCAGGACGCCGACACGGTCGATGCGCTGATGGTCAATGCCGACCTTGCGATGTACCGGGCCAAGGCGGCCCTGCGCGAGAGGATCTGCTTCTACCAGGCCGAAATGGACGAGGCCGCGCGCAGCCGCCGCAGCCTGGCCGCCGCCTTGTGGGAGGCGCTGGACCGCGAGCAGTTCCATCTGAATTTCCAGGTGCAGAAAAAGGTCTCGAACGGCGACATCAGCGGATTCGAGGTCCTGCTGCGCTGGCGCCACCCCGAATGGGGCATGGTCCCGCCGATGGATTTCATCCCCCTGGCCGAGGAATGCGGCGCCATCCTTCCCATCGGCGAATGGGTGCTGCGCGCGGCCTGCCGCACGGCGGCCGGCTGGCCGCACCCCTACAAGATCGCCGTCAACCTGTCGGCGGTGCAGCTGGGCGACGACGGCCTGGCCGACCTGGTGGGCAACATCCTGACCGAAACGGGCCTAGAGCCGCACCGGCTGGAACTGGAGATGACCGAAACCTCGATCGTCGTGGACAAGGTGCGCTCGCTGCGCACCCTGCGGCGGATCAAGGCCATGGGCGTGTCGATCGCGATCGACGATTTCGGGGTGGGCTACTCCTCGCTCGAAACGCTGCGGACCTTCCCGTTCGACAAGATCAAGCTCGACCGCAGCTTCATGAACGAAATCGAGCACTCGCCGGAATCCAAGGCCATCCTGCGCGCCATCCTCGCCCTGGGCCGCAGCCTGAACATCCCCGTGCTGGCCGAAGGCGTGGAAACACGCTTCCAGCTCGACATCCTGAACGTCGAAGGCTGCACCGAAGCCCAGGGCTATTTCCTGGGCCGCCCCGGCCCCCTCGCCCCGGACGTGGTGACGGCACCCGCCGACGCCTGAACAACCGGCCGGCGGCAAGCGTCAGGGCGCGCCAAAGGGCCGCGTCCTTTGGAAACCCGGTCGTTCAGGCACGATCCGGGTCGGCGGGTGAGCGCCTGTCCGGTTCAGGCGCTCGCCCTGCACTGCGGGCTACAGCATCGGACATGCGCGACGAGGCGATGCGCCACGCTTGTCAATGTATCGCCGGACACCACTGCCCCCTTTCCCGGCTATATCCGGGAAGGCGTATGCACGGTACGGTCGTTGGTCACATTGCCCGTATTGAGGGTCGTGTTCGGCTCCAGCAGGACGACATGGCATTCGTCGCCCAGGGCCTCGGGACAATGCTCCACGCCGTGCGGCACGATGATGAATTCGCCGGCTTCGATGTCGACGTCCCTCTCCCGGAAGTGCATGCGCAATGTCCCGGAGACGACCAGGAACAGTTCGTCCTCATGTTCATGGTGGTGCCAGTCGAACGACCCCTTGAATTTCGCCAGCTTGATCTGGGACGTGTTGATGTCGCCGGCCACACGGGGACTCCAGTAATCGGAAAATGTCGCAAACGCCTGCGACAGATTTACTTTTTCCATTGGCTTCTTCTCCATCAGAACCGACGCAGGACAGTCTGGACGCAGGCGATCTGCCGCGACAGATCAGGCGGGGCCGGAAACGCGCCGTCGAGAACCGCCGTGCCGACCGTAAAACCGGCGGCACCTGCCGACGCGGCGGCCCGGATCCGCTCCGCCCGATCGAGCGACCCCGCGACAATGACGGGCTTGTCCGCCACGGCGGCGCAGACCCGTCGCATCAGAGTCGGCACGTCTCCCGCGAACCGATAGGCCAGCAGATCCAGCCCGTGCACCCCCGGCCGGGAGACGAGATCGACGGCGCTCCGCACGATCTCGACTTCGGTCCCTTCGAGAATGCTGGGATGTCCGCTGATCCGGCCGGGAAAGGGGTAATAGCGGATCGCAGTACCTTCCAGCAGCCGCAGCGCATCGTCGACATGGGTGCCGCCCAGCAGATAATCGACGCCCAGATCGATCCCGGCCTGCACGGAGCGAAGCTCGCTCTCGCGATCGAGCGAGACGACTTCGAGATATGTCTGTGCCCCTGCCTGCCGGATGGCGCCTGCCAGCGTCTGGAGTGCCGCAAACGGCAGGCCGATATCCTTGAACCCGATATGGCGGACGCCCGCGGCACGGGCGGTTTCGACCAGATCGGCCGCATTCTCCACCGTCCGGTCATGGCGGGTCAGCATGAAGATGAAATCGGGTCGGATCATGCAGCGGCTCCGGTGAGGCGAAGGGCGTAATCGAATGCCGTCTCCAGGCTCGACGAATCGGCGACGCCATATCCCGCGATATCGAAGGCCGTGCCGTGGTCGGGACTGGTGCGCACGAAGGGCAGGCCCAGCGTGATGTTCACGCCCTGCGCCAGGCCCATATATTTCAACGGAATCAGCCCCTGGTCGTGGTATTGCGCGACGACGACATCGAAGCGCTTCTGCCGCGCCTGCATGAATACCGTATCGCCGGGCCAGGGGCCGGACGCATCGATGCCCTCGCTCCGCGCCTGTGCGATGGCGGGCACGATGATGCGGGCTTCCTCGTCGCCGAACAGTCCGCCTTCCCCGGCATGGGGATTGAGGCCCGCCACGGCGACGCGCGGGCGTTCGATGCCCAGCGCCCGCGCCCCCGCGTGGGCCAGGCGGATCGCCACCATCTGCGCGGGATGATCGGCGCGCCGGATTGCGTCCCTGAGCGAACAATGGATGGTCACCAGCACGACGTGGATATCCTCATTCGCCAGCATCATGGCGACATCCACGCCGCCGGCCTGTTCGGCGAGGATTTCCGTATGGCCCGGATAATGCAGTCCGGCAGCGGCGAGCGCTTCCTTGTGGATCGGCGCGGTGACCATGCCCCGGATCGCGCCACCCCTGGCCAACCGGATGGCGGTGAGGATTGCCGCATAGGCGGCGCGGCCACTTTCGGCGCTGACCCGGCCCACGGGCGGCAGGGCCACGCATTCCGATGACGCCAGCACATTCAGCACCCCGTCATCGAACCGGGCTTCGGCCGGCGTCGCGATCCGGCGCACCCGCGCCACCGGATCGCGCGCGGCCAGGGCATGGCCCATCACCAGCGCATCACCGACGACAATCCAGCGCCGTTGCGCCGGCCGCCGCAGGAACATCCGGGCCACGATCTCCGGCCCGATCCCGGCGGGGTCGCCCATCGTGACGGCCAGCGGCAGGGTGTGGCAGGAGGACGCTTCGCTCATGATGGTGAGAATAACGGAACGGTGCCGAGTGAAAATCGATATGAACTGACCCATTCCGGTGATAAAAACTGACCAATGAAGCGATCCGACATTCCGTCGCTCGACGATTTGCGCGCCTTCGCGGCGGTGGTCCGCCTGGGCTCGGTGCGGGCGGCCGCCACGGAACTGGCCCTGACGCACGGCGCGGTCAGCCGCCGGGCGTCCAAGCTGGCCGCCGAATTGAACCTGACATTGCTGGAACCGGACGGGCGCGGCGTGCGGCCGACCCGGGACGGCGCGCGTCTTGCCCGCGCGGCAAGCGATGCGCTGAACGGGATCGCGGCGGCTCTGGCCGAGATCAGGTCGTCCGCCGCCGCGCCGCCGATCGTACTGTCCTGCGAGCGATCGCTGGCCATGCGCTGGCTGATCCCGCGACTGTCAGACTTCCAGGACCGCCATCCCGGCATCGACGTGCATCTCTCGACCGGCGGCGGGGCGCTGGATTTCGCGCGGGAACGCATCACGCTGGCAATCCGGCGCCTCGACTTTCCGCTCGATCCGGACTGGACCGTCACCACGCTCGTGCCGGAGGCGGTCGGACCGGTGATGCGGCCTGACATGGCGGAGCGGTTCAGGGCCGGGGACTATCTGGCGCTGGGATCGCGGACCCGGCCCGAGGCATGGAGGAACTGGCTGGCCTCCCGGCCCGACATTCCGGCGCCCCGCGATACGCGCCTGTTCGACCATCATTTCATGATGCTGGAAGCAGCCGCCGGCGGCCTGGGCGTCGCCCTGTCGCCCCGGATCATCGCGGCGGACGAGGTAAGGAACGGACGGCTTCTGGCACCGGTCGGCTTCGATGCGGACGGGACATCCTACGGATTGATCAGGCCCAGAGGGATGGAAATGACGGACAATCTCAGGGCCCTGGAAAAATGGATCGCGCAACAAGCGGGATAACTCTTGGCAGACGTAGCCTCGTTGCATCCGAACGTCTGGTCTGCGGGGAGAGCGGGATGTCGGCTTCTGATTGTAGCGGTTAGAAAAGCCGTCATTCGTGCTACCGGCGTTCATGCCTATTATGCGGTCACTTTTGTGTCGATCGTCAACTTATCTCCCGCTCCCGAAGCCCGCCATTTGTTTTGGTTTCCATCGTGGCGCAGCAACGGATAACGCTGACGGTCGGCCCTTGATAAAAAAGGGACAGCCGAAGATCGCGGGGTTGCGACCGCAGCCCCAGTTCGCCATGCTATCAGCCTTCAGAACGTGGGATGGACGATGTCGACCGCAATATACGCCTTTTACAATAACAAGGGCGGAGTGGGCAAAACTACTCTGTGCCAGAATGCGGCTTGCCTATATGCTGAGCAGAACCCAGACAAGCTAATATTGGTGATTGATCTCTGTCCTCAAGCCAACATCTCGCAGTTCTTCTTAGGCGGTGGAAAGAAGGGATATGCTGAGAACCAACGACTCCAGTCGCAGGCCACGCGTAGAAACATTGTGGGATTCATGGACTGGGTGTTGAGCGGCAACTCAGGCTTCACGAGCATTCCGTCCAGCTACATGACGCACGTTTCAAGGCATAACAAGGAAATCGCCGCTAATCTTTTCTTAATAGCTGGTGATTCCTTTCTTGAGTCCCTATCTCTGGCACTCAATTTTGCGACGATGAACCCTGGCAACATCAATGCTTGGGCGGAGTACGTCACCGCTATCCGGCGACTGTGCGAGGCTGAACTGGCGAGGACCGACTTTGAGGAGATGACCGTCTTTATTGACTGTAACCCAAGTTTTTCGGTTTACACTCAAATGGCGCTAGTCTCATCGGACCATATCGTTATACCCGTGATGGCGGATTATAGCTCACTGGAAGGGATAAAAGGCATTATGATGCTGCTCTACGGGAAATACCCGTCGTCAGCCGCCAAGAACTATGCAGACAAGGTATTGACCTTCAACAAGCAGATTCAAAACTTCAATTTGCCTTTGCCAAAAATATTCGAGCTACCCTTCAACAACTTTACAGCCAATATGGGCGTGGCTAATGCGTATGCGTCGATCAAGAACGAAATATCTCGCTTCGCGTGGCAACAATATCAAGCCGATCCGTCTGTTTTTGCACATCTCTCAAGCATTCCGACAAGCAATAAGGAGTGGGAAGATATATTTATGTCAAACGTGAAGGATTTTCATACCTCGGGAAAAGTATCGTCGAGCCTTGGCATCCCATTACACAAACTACCTAAGAAGACTAAATATACGATGCCAGACGGCACCGAAGTGAATATTCCAAAGGCTAATTACAAAGAGTCGTTGGATCACCTTGAGGATTTTGTATCAAAACTTTAACCCTTGGCATAATTTGGTCGCTTGGTCTCGCCGGCAACGGGATCAAGCGACGCTGGGGGCACTTTCCAGTTATTGTTGCCCCAAAAGCCCCGTGAGTAGTTATGGCCCTCCACTAGGGAGGGTGCCTTAGACCCACGTCCTCTGTTGGAACGCTGCGCACATCGACCGGACGATCGACATAAAGGCGAAAGCCGCCTGTCTTCTTCGTCTTCGATAAGAAGACAGGCGGTGGCAGACGGAAAATAAAAAAATCAGCGTTAATGGCGGGGGCATCAGAAGCAGAGAATACCTCTTGACCGTGCCATAATAAACTCTACTCTTTAGCTATCCACTTTGCCGTTATTATCAGCCTCTTCTTCCATCTGTCGTTCAATGGTGAAGCATTTTATCGCTTGATGACCGACATATTGTGTAAGGGCGTAGTTGAGGCCCGAACCAGCGACAACTCCGACGCCGAAAGGTATGCTTTTTTCAAGTGCTTTACGAGTAAAAGTAAGACCAAAGCGCTTGAATAATTCCTTTACAATCGTAAGCGTCGCACCTTTTAGATATTGCTTAAGCATCTTGACGCCAGCTTTCGACGCTATCGGAACACCGATGCCTACTCCCATTTTCTCTAACCCGCCGCTGACAGCAATAAGCGTAGTCATGTACATGGCGTCATGGTCGTTCAGGTCGTAACCAAAGTTTGTTGCCAACAGCATCGTCATGTCGATCTGTATCTTCATGCAAGCTGTTGTGTCTGCCATTCCCCCCCCAACCATAGCTGCGACCGTCCCAACGCCGGGGACAATACCAGGTAGCGCGGCTACGCCACCGCTGAGCGAAGCATACTTGGAATATTTGTCGACGATCTTATTGGAGATGATTTCTTCGATCTCCGTTTCACTCGCCTTTGGGTTCGTCTTGTGTGCAGCCTTCTGGTATTGAGCCACAATTTTTTTGGCTTTTTCTGGACTGATTGCAACCGCTTGGACAGCAGTCAGAAGCAAGGACCCCTGATCTCGGGAAGGCGCGTCGTTCAAGTCTAATCTCCAGTTCATGAAATACAATGAAACATAGTCCATCGAAATGCTTCTTGCTAGGCTTGTAATAAGGTGCAACGCAGAGACTGCCTATCTTTTTGGCTCGAACATAACAATTGAATGCCGTTGCCGAGGGCATCTGATACCCGACAGCGTAATTTCTACGCGTAATCCCGCTTTCAGGAGGATGGTAGGGTGAATGTACCGAAAATTAACGAAATACTCATGTCTGCTTTGCGTGCGTTCATGCAGTGCTTGTATGTCCCACATGAGGCGAGAGCCGACAGGCAGCAATGGCGGGAAAGCAGAATGTCCGCTTTTAGCGCTGCTCGCGTGTGAAGACAGACGCCACAACACCGCAACCAGCAGTCCGGAGCCCGAAGCCCGGAGCCCACGATGCGCCGACCCGACCGGTATGCGAGAGTGACTACGCTGCCGATCGCCGGAGGCATCGGCATCGGTGCGTCTTCTGCCGCCGATCATCGCGTCAGGCGAACGTGTCCTGATGTGCCGTAAGCACAAAGGCACCATGGCGCGCATACCGCCTGCGCCGATCGGCGGCACGTGCCGGAAGGCCCCGAGACGACGCGCGACATCATGCGCCTGTGGGCGCCTGACGTATCTCAAGGACCAAGGCCGGTCCGTCCCCGAAATCGCCTGGTCCGCCTGACCCGGGTCAGGCGCGGGAGGCCTTCATCCGGTTCGGCAAGGGTCGTTACCCCGCCGAAGGACCGGCAGGTCCCTCTTCTGTTCAAAGAGCGGGATTTCCGGAAAACCGATCTTCTTCCTACCCTCTGACGATGCGCGCCCGTCCGATCAGACACTTACACCGCCGTTTCGCGGTCCATCGCCTTTTGCAGCGGATAGAGGGCGAGTTTTTCGACCGTGGCGGCGGCGCCGCTGGCTTCCAGGCGCAGGAAATCGAGCGGGGCGACAGGGTAGATCAGGGCCGTGCCGACCGACAGGCCGCCATTGGCGAAGATTTCCAGCGTGCAGGCATCCAGCACGATCCGGACCTCGAAATGCCGGTCGTCCGGGTTCAGCACGGTCGAGAACTCGCCGGTGAAGAACGGCTGTTCGAAGCCCCTGAGGTCGTTGCGGTCGAGCCAGAGCTGGCCGGAAAACGCGTCGAACCCGATGGTGAGGGATTCGCCCTGCTCGTTGCCGAAGACGATGACGAAGCGGCCGGTGCGTCCCTTGTCGCCCAGCGGCAGGCCGTGCGGACGTTCGTCGACGGTGACGCTTATCGCCAGGTCCAGCGCCGTGCCGGGCGGCAGCGAGACCTGGGTGCTGGACCCGGCGGCCAGGCGCGTGGCCGGGAAGGGAATGGCCGGGCCGCGCAGGGCCTCCAGCCCGCGCGGGTTCTGCGCCAGGCGGATCCAGCCGGCGAAATCGCGCCGCAGGGTCATCGTCCGGGGCAGGGTCATCGTGCCGCGCCAGCTTTGCGTCGGCAGTTCCTGGCAATATTGCCAGTTGCCGAACCACGCGATCGACACCGCCTGGCCGTCCGTCATGCCGCTATAGACCTGCAGGGCGTAGGCGTCCTTGGCGAAGTCGGTCAGGCCGATCACCGTGTCGTCCGGACTGAAGCGCGTGCCGTCGAACGTGCCCACGAAATACTGGGTGATGCTGCCGCCGGTCGGGCCGCCCGGATTGACCGAAACGAACAGCACCCACCGCGTGCCGCCGCCCTCCAGCGGGATTTCGATCAGGTTCGGACATTCGTAATCGACGCCGAACAGGCCGGAAGGGCCGAAATCGCTGAGATGCACCCAATGGATCAGGTCGATGGAGGCGTAGAATGCGATCTGGTGCAGGCGTGATTTGGCGATGACCATGACCCACTGGTTCGTGGGTTTATGAAACAGCACCTGCGGGTCGCGAAAGGAATTGCTGCCGATATCCAGGATCGGATTATGGGCGTATTCGGTGAAGGTCTGGCCGTTGTCGCGGCTGGTGGCGAGGTACTGCGCCTGCCTTTGCGGGGTGGCGCGGGTATAGATCGCGACCATGCCGCCCCCGGTCCTGCCATCCTGGATCTTGCCGTCCGGGCCGGGGTCGAACAGGCCCGAGGCATTCGTCGTGTCCATGACCGCGCAGCCGGTATAGGCCTCGCCGTCCTTCGTTTCGGGAATGGCGATGGGCTGGTCCTGCCAGTGCAGCATGTCGGTGCTGGTCGCATGGCCCCAATGCACGCGCCCCGCATAGGGGGCGAACGGATCGTACTGGTAATACAGATGATAGCGCGTGCCGTCGAAGATCAGGCCGTTGGGATCGTTCATGAAGCCGCTGGTCGGCGAGAAATGGATCGTCGGGCGGTAGAAGATATCGCTTTGCGTCTTCACGACCGGACGCGAGACGACGCCCGGCTGGTCGGCAGGCGAGGGGTGCGAGGCATTGGGTTCGGCCTTGCGCAGCCGGTCCGGCGCCTGGGGCGGCGTGGGCGCGGCGGGGACCGATGGCGCAGACGTGTCGGCGCGCGCGCCGCTGCCCATTCCGGCGGCGCCCAGGGCCATGAGCGAGGAAAGCGCGCCGCGGCGGCTCAGGCGGGGGAATCGGTCGTCCGTCATGTCGTCCAGTGTAGAAAGCTCCGGCGGGTCGGGCCAGTCAGTCGCCGCAGCGGACGCTCCGGCCATGCTTGATGCCGGCGCGGTGGGCTTGCCGTCCAGGCGGGGCGGTGGGCGCTTGCGGACACGCCATCCCCGCAAGTCCGCCTCCGGTCAAAACCGTCGGCCCCCTCTCATGAGGCCCCCTCTCAGGAATCGCGCGGATGCGGCTGCGCTGCAGGCCATGCCTGCATCCCGATCCGCGCGATTTCCAGCAATCTCTCCCGCGACGCGCCGTCGCGGGCCTGCACCGCCATGCCGCGCAACAGCGAACCATAGAACGCCGCCAGCGCTTCGATATCGGTATCGGCAGGCAGGTCGCCCGCCGCCATGCCGCGACGCAGGCGGTCCACCATCGCGTCCTCGGACTGGGTGCGTTGGCTGGCCAGAAGATCGCGCAGGCGTGCCTGGGTCGGCGCACACTGGGTGGCCGCGACCGCGATCATGCACCCCGCCGGCAGGTCGTCGCGCGTGAACTCGGCCGCCGCCGCGGCCGTCAGATGCCCGAAGGTGGTCCGCGTGTCGGTCTCTTCGTTCAGGGCGGCAGAAAACCACCCTCCGGCGACCTTGATGTAGGCGTCGATCGCCTCCTGGTACAAAGCCTCCTTGCTGCCGAACGCATTGTAGAAGCTCGACGCACTGATCCCCATGGCCGCGATCAGGTCGTCGAAGCTGGTTCCGTCATACCCCCGGTCCCAGAACAGGCGCATGGCCGCGCGCAGGGCCTGCCCCCGGTCGAAGGATGGCGGTCGGCCCCGGCCTCGCCGCTCACCGTCGATTTTTTTTGGTGTCATCGCTCCATAAATCCTTGAACGCGAAATCACGCCCCTCATATGTCGCATGTTGGAGCGGCCGCTCCAAATTTTAAGTCATCCGTTTCCGCAACCCGGGCGCCAGGGCCGCGCTTCGCTCTCAGCCCGAGCAGACAGGGACATTACCAATGAGCAAGCTTTCCGGAAAAGTCGCGATCGTCACCGGCGCCTCCAAGGGCATCGGCGCGGGAATCGCCAAGGCGCTGGCGGCGGAAGGTGCCGCGGTCGTCGTCAATTACGCCTCCAGCAGATCGGGGGCCGATGCGGTGGTCACGGCCATCACGAATGCCGGCGGCCAGGCCGTGGCGGTTCAGGGCGACGTCTCGCGCAAGGCCGATGCCCAGGCCATCGTCGATGCCGCGATCAACCAGTTCGGCCGGCTGGATATCCTGGTCAATAACTCCGGCGTCTATGAATTCGCCTCGATCGAGGAGATCACCGAGGAGCATTTCCACCGGCAGTTCAACGTCAACGTGCTGGGCACGCTGCTGACGACCCAGGCGGCGGTCAGCCACCTGGGCGCGGGCGGCAGCATCATCAATATCAGTTCGGTCGTCTCGCGCATCACGCCGCCCAACTCGGCGGTCTATACCGGCACGAAGGGCGCGGTCGACGCCATCACCGGGTCGCTGGCGCGCGAACTCGGGCCGAAGCAGATCCGGGTGAACGCCATCAATCCCGGCCTGGTCGAAACCGAAGGCACCCAGAGCGCGCACGTCGTCGGCTCGGAGATGGAACAGGCCATCGTGGCCCAGACGCCGCTGGGCCGCACGGGCCAGGTGCAGGACATCGCGCCGCTTGCGGTTTTCCTGGCTTCCGATGACGCCCGGTGGCTGACCGGCGAAACGCTGATCGCCTCCGGCGGTCTGCGCTGAAATGCGGGAACGGGCCCGGCGTGATGGCGCCGGGCCTGGGGCCGGGACGTTAAGGATCGCGGGCGCACCACCGGTGCCCCCACCGTCCTTTGGACGCCCCGCACTTCAGGAAACGAACGGGATGCAAGGGCCAGGGCCCTTGCCGGGTTCGGGCAGGGCCCGACCTGTGCGCAACCCGCCTTCCAGATAATCCGCATTCGCCGCCACCAGCGCGTCCCAGTCCTCGCCACCCGGTGCCCTTCCGCCGGCGGGCATCAGTTGGCGCCAGGCCAGGCCGTGCACCTCCATCAGGCGCGACCGCAGCCAGCGCCAGGTGCAGCGTTGCGTCGTGCCCCAGGTCAGCAGCGTGACCAGCGCATCCTCCGCCACGCCGTCATAGGCCCAGGCCAGCAGGCAATGCCCGCCCCACGACCCCGGCGTCTGGTCGCCCGGCGTGGTGGTGTCCCACACGCCGTCCTGCTGGTCGGCGCGCGCCAGCCGCACGCCCAGATACGCCGCCCCCATCCCGGCCATGATGTTGCGCAGGCCGTTCAGGTCGTCGGGGTCGGCGCTGCCCCACAGGGGGAACAGCGTCTGGCCGGCCAGCGCGTAGCCGTCGCGCGCGGCGTGGGTCAGCACGTCCACCTCCACCCCGCCCCGGTCGGTCGCCGGGTCACCGGGCACATAGCCGGTCGAGGCCGCGTAGAACGCCTCGGCCTGCCCCGTGCCCACCGCCACCTGATACCCGGCCAGCGCCGCCGTCGCGCGGATATGGTTGCCGATGCCGGCCGAGGTGCAGTCGCCCAGCACGTCGTTGCCCAGCATCAGCGGCGCGGGGTCGATGTCCGCCCGCGCCAGCCGGCCCGGCGCGCGGCGCGCCATCATCGCCAGGCCGGACAGGCCCGGCTGCCCCGGCCGGGTTTCCGCCGGACGGCAGCCCAGTTTCCCCCATGTGCGTGAAACCATCGTGGCCTGTCCCCTTCACGTCGACGCGACGACCCCAACACCTGCCGCCATCCGGCGTTGGCACATCACCGGACAGGAGGTCCCGCCATGCGCCGTCTCCCCATTCTCGTGCTCGCCTGCGCCGCAGCCGTGCCGGCCCTGATGCCGCCGGCCGGATGGGCGCAGAAAAACCCTTCCCCCTCCTCGATGGATTCCGAACAGGGGCATTTTCCCAAACCGTCGGACAAGCCGTCCACGGACTACGACAATGCCCCCTATCTCCGGAAACATCAGGACCAGGCGCCCAAGTCCAAGAACTATCCCACACCCCATGCCCTGAAACCGGCCGAGGAAAACCCGAAGCCGCCCGGCATGGACAAGCCCCGGCCCGATCAGATGCCCAAGCCCGGACAGGGGCCGCATTCCTGACCGCGACGACGGGGCGGGCGGGCGCCCTTACACGCCGCGATACAGCGCCGCCCGCACCGCCGACGGCGTGTCCGGCGTCACCGACACGCTTGCCGGCGTCAGCCCCACGGCCTGCAACAGCAGCGGAATGATCTGCCCGGCCGTCTGGATATAGGCCCCCACCCCGGGCGCGAAGGCCGACACGATCGGCGTCGCGATGGTCAGGATCGTCTGGAATTCCGACGCCAGCGCCGACGCCCAGCCCTTGCCGGTGTCGATGTCGATCGCACCCCCCGATGCCGCATCGATCTGCGCCGAGATGTCCTTGATCCGGCCCAGCGCGGCATTGACCCGCGCCACCTGATCGGGGCTGAGATGCGACGACAGGCCCGGAATGGCCTCGATCGCCTCGGCCGCGAACGCGATCGCGCCGGCATCGGCGTTCAGTTCGGCGGTGTCGATCGCGGTCGTGCCGCCGACGGTGGTGCAGGCGGACAGCGACAGGCCCAGGCCCGCCAGCAGCGCCATGCCCGCCATCGGCGTCCCCGAGGACCCCGATCCACCCTTCCCTGGCCGCGCCAGGTTCGTGACATTGCGGAAATTCTGCGCCGCGATATTCAGCAGCGCATAGACGCGCCCGTACGCCGACGCCGCGCGGGCCGGCACCGGCAGCCACGGCATCACGGCCGCGCACACGCCGCACACGGCGGCCACGTCGATCAGGTACCGCACCGGCACGATCGCCAGAAGCGTGGGGAAAAGGGTCGCCGGGTCCATGGCGGACCTCCTTATGCTGCAATCGCGCGCCGGAACGCCGCGATGTTGGTGGTGGGGTCCGCCGCGCCGCGCACGGTGTTGTAGACACGCTTGTGCAGCGCGCTCAGGCCGGCGGCATCATTCGCGGCCGGCAGCGCATCGGGCGCGCGGTAGTATTTCAGCCGCGCCATGGCGCAGGCGTAGCGCAGGTTGCCGACAAGCTGCTGCACACGCGGCAGGTCGGAACCGGTCATGCGCCGCACGCGGGTTTCGATCTCGCCGAACCGGTCGTCGGACAGGAAGCTGCGCCAGATATCGTCATGGGTCGCGGGTTCCATCTGCCACACGCCCAGCGCCGGGCCGCCGCCAAGCTGCGCCAGCCAGACCCCGCCGCTTTCGACCAGTGCCGTGCCCGTCAGCAGATTGACCGCCGCATCCCCGCCCAGCCCCAGTGTCGCCAGCGTGGGGGCGACGACGCGCCATTTCAGTTGGGCCAGGTCGATGCCGGACATCAGCGTCCCCCCAGCCGCAGCACATGGCCGATCCAGTCGACGAACGGCTGGAACCCCAGCAGCGCCGACACGACGCCGCCGATGCCGATGCCCATGTTGCGAATCACCTTGATGCCGCCGGCAATCTGCTCGCTCTGGCGGATCAGCGTCCGCTGCGCCTCGTTCAGCGGGGCCGTCGTCTCGGCGATGGTCGCGCGCATCTCGCTCCGCAGCCCGGCGATGGCCTGCTGCGTCTGCTGCGAATCGCGGTCGGCGCGCCGGTCCTGATGTTCGCCGCGCGTGCGCCCCTCGGCCGAGATCTCGGCCAGCTTGACCATCAGCCCCTGCTGCCCGGCCTCCAGCCGGCCGATCCGCAGGCCGTGGTCGCGCAGCGCCTCGGACGCCTCGACGGGGTCCAGCATCGCCGATTGGGGCATCGCCGGTTGGGGCGTCACCGGTTCGGGCATCGCGGGGCGGGGCGCATCGTCATCCCGCGGCCGGGCGACGGCGCTCATCCGCCCACACCGGTATAGATGATCCGGTTCAGCATCATCGCCGGCGGAATGTTCTGGCCGGTACCGCTGCCGGCGCTGTCGATGGTCAGGCCGGTGGCGGCGCTGGCGAGGGCGATCCCTGTCGTGCCCGATGCCGTCTGCGCGGTCGCCTTTTCCTCGACGTCGCCGCCCCCGGCGAAAACCGCGTCCATTTCGCCGCCCGATCCCTGCGGCACGACGAAGCCGGATCCGTGGTTCGGCCTATGGACGTGCCCGGGGTCGGTGACGGCGTGCGTGTGTCCGGAATCCGTGACGCCGTGCGTGTGCGATGCACTCATCTGGCTGCCGCCCACGGCGCCAAGCTGCACCCCGTTCAGCCCCGACCCGGCGGAGGTGACCAGATTGGCCGCGGCCCCCCCCATGTTGTCGACGCCGAACGTCGCCCGGCCGCGCAGGTCCGGCAGGCCGAACGTCGTCGCCCCGTCGCCCGCGCCGAAAACCGTGCCCAGCACGGCGAACAGCGCGGCATAGGTCGTGCGGCTGACAGTCTGGCCGTAGCACAGCACCCACCCCGGCGGCGCGGTGGCCCCGGCGAAATCCATCACCGCCCCGACCGGCACCGCGCCCATGCCGCCCGTGCCGGCGCCCACCGGGTCCATCGCCCAGACCTGGTTGCCGCCGGCATCGTCCAGCACCACGGCATAGGCCGGAAAGCCGACCAGGAAGATGGCGCCGAACTGCCCGGCCTCGTCCGCGACGACGGGGTTGGGATTGGGGATGGTCAGGCTCGCGTCGGCATAGGTCGCCTGCGGCGTCGTCGTGCCGGTCTGGTAGAAAAACAGCCGTGCGCCCGCGCGCGGCACGCCCGCGGCATCCACGCTGAAACTGTTGGGCCAGATGAAACGAGCGGCTGAACCAGACATGCACCATACCCCGACCGCGCCCCGCGCGGGGGCGACTGGATAAGCGGGCGGTGCCTGTGCCCTGATGCCGCATCCTAGCCGCGGAAACGGCGAACGGGCAACCGTGCAATATGAAATACCGGAAATATACGCAGTCCGTCGCGACTTTTCCCGTCGCATCTCCCCCGCTCCCGGCCCGCCCGTCATGCAGGAGGGGGGACTCCGCCCTGCGCGCAGGGGTCTTTGCCCCCGGGCGGAAAGGGGGGAGGCTGGCCCCGCCAACAGCCGAGGTCATCCGATGCCACAGCGTTCCGTCCTGTCCCGCGCCCTTCTCGCCGCCGCCCTGGCCGCCACCCCGGCCGTCGCCCTGGCCGCCCCCCAGACGGCCCCCCAGGCCACCGTGCCCCAGACCCACGTCGCACGACCGGGCCAGACCGCGATCGAGCACGATTTCGGAAGATTGTCGCGCGACGGGCTGCGGGCCTTTGCCGATATCGACCTGGCGCGCCAGGCCCTGGCGCAGGGCGACAAGGGCGCGGCCGGCACGTTCCTGGCCGACGCCAACACCGCCCTGGCCCGTGCGCAAACCGACAATCACGCCTTCACCCGCGCCGAGGCCGCCCTGGCCCCGCCGGCCCACGCGCCGCAGGGCACGCACGGCAAGGCCCCCGACCCGGCAGCGACCGCGCCGGCCGTCACCTGGATTCCGGTCGATGCGGAATATGTGGTCTCGGCCGATCCGGCCACCGCCCCCGCCGACAAGGCCCAGGCCGCGAAAACCGCCAGCCAGCACATGAAGAAAGGCGAATCCGCCGCTGCGGCGCAGACCCTGAAGGGCGCGGATGTCGACGTCGATTTCGTCATGATCGTCGCACCGCTGCAAAGCGTGACGGCGGACGTCTATCGGGCTTCGAACCTGGTGCGCGGCACCGACATGGCGGGCGCCGACCAGGCCCTGCAGGACGCCCAGAACGCCGCCCGCTTCGTCGCCGACGACATGGTGTTCGCTCCCACGGGCCCGAAATCCTCTTAAGCCGCGAAGGAAGATCGGGCTTCGCCCGAACCCACCCGTTATCCGGGATCGGGGAGCCTGAGGCCCTGGACCCCGATCATGGATCAAACGACCGGGTTTCCAAAGGGCTCGGCCCTTTGGCGGGTTTCAGGGCAGAGCCCTGAGGCACGCCGCGCAAGAGCCCGTCAGGTTGCGGGAATTTTTTCCCGGTCGTGATTTCCGGAAAAGATCCGCCCGCCCGACAGCCAGGCGTCGGGCGCGGTCGGCGTCTCCAGAAGCACACGCGCCGCCGCATCCAGAAAGACCGGCCCCGGGTCCAGGCCAAGGTCGGCCTCGATGCCTTCGATGCGTTTTTCCAGCGAAAAGAGAAAAATCATCAACTGGTGCGCCGCATGCGCCTCGTCGCCCTGGTACCCAAGGTTTTTTTCGCAGTAATCGCCCTGTTTGCAAAGGTCCAGGTCCAGGCTGTAATAGCCGCGGCAGACCATGGGGCGGCTGTGATATATCGAACAGACGCCATCGAACAGAAACGGGCAGAAGGGCGTGCCTGACGCCAGCCGGTCCTTCAGCGCCTGGAACCGGTCCCGCGAAAATGTCCGGCGCGCCTCGGCAACAGCCAGAACGGCAAAAACCGGATTGACCTGTATCAGGCTCCGGCAGCAGGTATCGCATCCCGCGCGGCAGGCCAGTGGCTTGACCGGGCCGATCCGCAGCAGTTCATCGGCCACGTCATCGCAAAGAGCCAGCAGGGTACGCGCCAGCCGGCTCACGTCGGTCCCGTCCGTGGCGGCAGCCAGATCGTGCCTGAACGCCGCATCCGCCTGAGTCATTTTTTCCCGCATGTACGCAAGCGGCGAGGCGGGGCGAGAGGCGGAAGTGCGATTGTCCATTACCAATTCTGATCTGTCTTTCCATCACGTCCGATGAACATGTGCCGGAGGAAGGCGTTTCCATTTTATTCCGATACCAACCCGAATTTTCCGGGTCCCGGAGATAAAACGCCGAATGAGGCCGGGCAACAGTGTACAAGCCATGGCCATGACAGGCAATGCCCCCCGATCCGCGACGGGTTTGCAGCCCTACATCGTCATGCCCATGCCGGCGAACGGGTTCTGGTAGCTGCTGTCCCCGCCCGCCGCGCCCAGCAGCGACCCCAGCACCCCGGACGACCCGCCGCCGGCCAGCAGCGCCAGCGCGTTTCCCAGCCCGCCCTGCAACGCGCCGGTCGCGCCCAGCGTGCCTTGCGCCGTCGCATTCCCCGCCCCCGACAGGGCGTTCAGCACGTCGCCGGCCGCCTGGTTGCCCTGGCTGCCGACGGTCCCGGCCGCCGAACTGCCCATGCCCGCCAGGCCGGACAGCCCGCTCATGTAGTTGCCGAACTGCGTCCCCGCGTAATTCTGCGCGTATTTCTGCAAGGCGTTCATCTGGCCGCCCGACAGCGCCAGCCCCTTCGCCGCGGCCGACTGGTCCAGCCCCTGTTCGCCCTGCTGCAACGGGAACTGGTAATAGGGCGTCCGGGTGAACTGGTTGTAGGCATCCAGCGCGCCCGACCCCTGGCCGGAAGACCCACCCGGCAGCCCCATCAGGCTGGCCAGGCTGTACAGCGCATTCGTCCCCGCCGAGACATAGGGCGACAAATCCTGCCGGGTCTGGTCATAGACCCCCTGCTGGAACTGGTTGGCCGCGTTGAACTCCGACGCCCGCTGGCGGGCGGCGGTCGATGCCGCGTCCGCCCCCGTGAGACCACTTGCGATCGAACCCAGCGCGCCCAGCCCGCCCGTGATTGCCGTCACCATCAGCCGATCCACTTCCCGAATTGACGTTCCATTTCCACCCAGCCCAATCGCTGGAAAATCCGCCCGACATCCAGCGGCCGGCCGCACGGCGCGGCATGGATCTTCGTGCCGGTGATCAGCCGCCGCACCCCGCGCGCCGCCAGCGTGCGCTCGGCCTCGCGGAACAGCCGCAGGCCGGCGGTCCATCTGCGGTCGGCCGGTCGGACGTAATACAAATCGAAAAACGCATGCAGCGTGCTGCGATGATGCAGATGCGGCCAGACCATCGCGACCAGGTACCCCGCCAGCCGGTCGCCGTCGCGCATGGTCACGACATGCAGCGCGCCCGCCGCCTCCAGCGCCGCATAGGCGGCCAGATCCATGTCCAGCGGAACACGCGCCTGATCGGCCGCAACCTCGTGGAAATGCGCCGCCCACAGCGGCCGCATGTCCGCCAGCGCCGCCGACCAGGGTTCGACCCGATAGACGATCACGAGGTGGTCACCTGCAGCCCGCCGGCCGAAATCGTCAGCGCGGCCCCCGCCGTCGCCACCGCCGCGATCGCATCCCCCGGCCCCAGCACCTTGCCGATCTCGTTCGGGCTGTTCCAGCTCTGCCCGGGCAGGATGGTCTGGTTGAACGTCGTGGCGTTCGCAGGCCCCGCATCGGCCCCCGCCGGAACCAGACAGATCGTGACCTGGACGGCAACGGCCGCGACATTGCACACGCCCAGCGCGTCGATGCGCGTCAACACCCCGCCGGGCGAAGTATAGATCGCCGTCGTGGACGCGGGGACGGGCTGCGCGGGAAGGATGGAAACCGGCTGAACGGACATGGCACCTGCAATCGCATACGCGCCCCCTGTGGAGGCGTCGGAGAGCGGGCGGTGCCTGTGCCCGGATGCGACGTTTGTACCCCACCGGCGGATGGCCGCGCAAGCGCGTAAAACGGGCCCGATGTCCACGCCGCCTCGCCCTTTTCATTCCGGCGTGATAGTCACGATGCGTCAATATCACGAGGCCAGCCGTGCGACGATCGTTTCTCGACGCCACCGGGGCACGTTCCGACGGCATGGCGACGGACGGGCCCGATATCGTCCCCCGTTTCCTGGATTTCTGCCGCACCTATCCCGCTGTCGGCTTCTGCCTCATCCCCACGGCCGCCACGGGGGCACTGCTCGCCGCCACGCGGACCCGCCTGCTGATCGAGCCACCCCTGCTGCGCGGGGCCGGCATGATCTGCATTCTTCTTGCGGTACACCTCGTCTATACGGCGGCACGGCCGCCGCTACGCCTCGCCGCGATCGCCGGCTGGATGTCGTCTATGGCATGACCGTGCCATCCATGCTGGCGTCGGCGCTTTTTCTGGGATGCGCGAACCGGATGCCCCGACTGTGGCGCTTCTGCTTCATCTACATCATGTCGGCCCTGACATGCATTGTCGTGTCCGCCTTCATCCCCGCGATCGGCGCGATGATCAATTATGCGACACTGCAGAAGATCCTGGCGTCGCTGCCGCCCGGCGCGGGCCGTTACCATCAGCAGGTCTTCGGCCTCTACCACGCGCGATCGACCGATACGATCGACGTGCGTCACCTCCAGGGCGTCGTCACCTTTCCCTCGTTCCACGCCGTGATGGCCTTCCTGGCGCCGTTCGCCGCATGGGAATCCGCCGCGCTGCTGGCGGCGGCCTGCGTCTGGTGTGCCGCGGTCCTTCTCTCGGCGATCCCGGTCGGTGGCCATTACGCCGTCGATCTGATCGCCGGCGCCGCCGTCTTCGCCGTCTTCGCCTGGCTTTCCCGGCCCCGACATCTCACGGAACGAGAGCCTGTTTGAAGATGTGGGCTGGCGAGCGAGAGCGGAACGCAGCGAAGCGCCCGGCGTGTGTTTTCGAGCCCCGAAGCGGAACGCAGAAAATGCGCGTCGGATCGCCGCCAGCGCGCATTTTCAAACCGGCGCCGAGATGGATTTCCTGCGCGGTTGCGCCGCCGGCCGTCTGCGGATATGAGAGCCTCGCTCTTGGGGAGTAGCTACCCGCCACGCGCGGGGCCGTCGTCAACATCCTCGGAAGGCTCGGCAGAGCAATCCGTGGCGATGGCAGCAGGTTTCGACCTGCCCGGCAAGACCAGCGATGCCCGCCTCCTTCGCGGCCGGAGGTGGATTGCATCGTTCGTTGACGGCCCTGGGACATGTTCGAAATGACAGGTGTCATCACGCTCGGCGCACTTGGCGCCGGCCTGTCCGTGGACGCGTTTGCCGCGGCTGTCGGCAAAGGTGCCGCCACCCGGCGCAGCGCATGGATCCACGCGCTGCGCGTCGGGGCCGTGTTCGGCGTCTTCGAAGCCATAACGCCGGCAATCGGCTGGAGCATCGGCCTGGCGCTCAGCAACCGGATCGCCGCCGTCGATCACTGGATCGCGTTCTTCCTTCTGCTGGGCGTCGGCGTTCACATGATCCATGCCGCCATGACGAACGAAGCGTCGCAGGATGCTTCGCCCGACAAAACCCACACGCCGCTCCGGCTGGCCGCGACCGCCCTGGCCACCAGCATCGATGCGACCGCCGTCGGCGTCAGCCTTGCGGTCATGCAGGTCAACATCGTTACCGCCTGCCTGGTCATCGGCGGCGTGACGACCGTCGTCGCCACGCTCGGGGTCATGCTGGGCCGGCACGCCAGCGCCTATATCGGCCGCTATGCCGAAATACTGGGCGGCGTCGCGCTGATCGTCGTCGGCGCATCCATCCTGTACCAGCATCTCACCGCCTAGCGGCACGCCGCGGCACCCGAGGGACGGCATCGGGTCGGCCGCCCATCGCCCCCTCACCGCACGGGGCTGATCGCCACCGTGCCGATGATGGTCGTGGCCGATGGCGAAAAGCCGGCGGCGATGGTCGTCCCGCCCCGGGGCAGCGGGCCGGCCGTAAACGACGTCACGAAGCGGTTCCCGCCATTGGCCGACCCCGTGGCCCACGCCGTCTGGCCCGGCGTCGCGCCGGTCAGGGTGACGGCCGGCTGCGCGGCGGCGCCCTCGGCCAACGCCATTCCCACCATCAGCGTCCCGTCGTCGGGAAAGCCGGAGCTGGCGCCGACCGGCGTGCTGCCGCCGGCATAATCGGCCCCCTTCTGCACCGATATGATATTTCCCGCCCCCACCCCCGAAAGTTCGAACAGGCACCCCACCCACCCGGTCTGCTGGGTCGAAAGCTGGATCGACGCGGTATCGCCGGGCAGCACGAAACGGTACAGCACCATCAGCCCGTCGGCGGTCTCGGTGGGGTCGAACCACAGCGTGGTCCATCCCGCGACGATCGAGGGCGAGATATTCCACTTCGTTCCCACGAACAGCAGCATGTTCCCCGCCGTCGGCGCGTTCGGCAGCGGAACGACCAGCGCCCCCCGGTCATCGCCACCACCTGGCTCTGCACGATGGCCGGCACCGCGCCCGGCAGGCCGGCGGTAAACGGCTGGATCAGCCCCGTCACCTGCGCCGGCGTCAGGGCCGCGGCAACGGCGGCACCGCCGCTGACATTGCCCAGCACCGTCCCGTTCGCCAGCACCGGCACCCCGCCCGACGTGCCGCAGGAAAACGCCCCCGTCGCGGGCACGTAGTTCAGATGGTTGCCGCCGGCATCGGGGCAGGACGGCAGTTCGCCATGCCCCACCGGCCCCGCGACCTGCGCGCGGGCGGGGGCGGCCAGCGCCAGCGCGCCGACCAGGGTCAGCAAAATCGTCTTCATTCGGAATACCATTGCGTTGCACTGTTCTGCCAGAACGTCGCGGCGCCGCCGGCCAGGATCGTGAACGGCGCATCCGCCGCCATCGCGTCGATCCCCCCGCCCGGGGGCGGATAGACCAGCAGCGCGGCCGCGCCGCGATTCAGCACCTTCCGCCAGGTGCCCACCGCCCCCGCCGTCAGGATGGCGCCGCCGCCGGCCGCCACGGTGGTGAACAGGCTGACGTTCGCCACCAGCGCCGTGGCCGCCCCCTGCGTGGCGCCCGCCGCCCCCAGCCCGCCGGCGAAGCTCTGCCCGGACGGCGCCCAGGCCTGCCACGCCCCGTCCCAGGCATAGACCTGCCCGATATCGGTGGCGTAGTAGAACCCCAGGCAGCCGCCGGGAATATTCGGCGCCGCCGGCCGGGCGGCGGCGGCGCCATAGCCGAAATAATCGGTGATCAGCGTGCTGTGTCCCATCAGATCGGCACCCCGATTGTCTGCCCCGTCGGATCGGACAGGATGCCGATCGGGGATGTGTCGCCATTGACCAGCGGCAGCACGCCGCCCGCCCTGTTGTCGCCGCCGCCCCCGGCCGCCCAGCCGTCCGCGGTGCCGGCGCCCGACGGCTTGGACCACAGCGCCCCGCCCGCGCCGCCGTCGCGTTGCAGGTAGACGTCGCCCACCCACCCCACGACCCGCCCGTCCGGCGGGCCGAACCCGTCGATCACCCGCGCGCCATGATGCAGCACCACGACACCGCGCGGCCCACCGGGCGGCGGTGGCGGGTCCGCCCGCGCCGGCGGGGGCGACGGCGGCACGGCGGCCAGCATCGCCAGCTTCCG
>NZ_JABEQF010000005.1 GCF_014174355.1 Gluconacetobacter azotocaptans | reverse complement strand
CTGGCGGGCGGCCTGGGCGGCCTGCGCCGCCGCGTGCCGCGCCTCGGCCAGCCCCAGGGCCTCGGTCAGATCGGCCAGGCGCGCGGTTTCGCCGTCCAGTTCGGCCTGCCAGGCGGCACGGCGGGCGATGTCCTGCCCGGCGGCCTCGACCCGGGCGGCGGCGTGCGCCTGCGCGGCACAGGCGGCGCTGTACAGGGCATCATACTCGCGCAACCGGTCGCGCAGTCGCCGGGCTTCGGCCAGCACGGCGTGTTCCTTCTCGCGCCGGTCGACATTGTCCTCGTGCGCCAGTCGCCGACGGCACTCGGCCATCGCCGCCAGATCGTCCTCCAGCATGCGGCGCCGGGCATCGAGGCGCGCGATCTCGCCCGCCGCCTCGGCCTCGCCCTCGATCGCCGCGCGATAGCGCCCCTTGGGATTGCCGCGCCCGTCCTGAAGAACCGCAAGATCGGCCCGCACCCGGGCCAGGATCCGCTCGGCCTCGGCGCCGCCGGTCATCGCGCCCAGGTCGGCTTCCAGGCAGGTGCGCACCGTGGTCCGCGCGGGGTCGGACAATTCGGGCTGGACCAGGCTCTGCCCCTGGCCGACCCACAGCGCGGCCATGATCCCCAGCGCCTCGGTTCCCCGCTTGCCCGGTTCCAGCCCGATCAGGCGTTGGAGGCGTTCCTCGGCCTCCTCGCCCTCCAGCACGCGGCCCCCTTCGGTCAGGCGGGCGGCGGGGCGCGAGACGAAGCGTTTCTCGATCCGGTATTCGGTGCCGTCGATCGCGAAATCCGCCGCGATGCGCGGGGCCGCGCTCTGGCCATAGGGCTGCAGCGACCGTACGGCCTCGCTCCTGGAGCCGTGCTGAAGCATGAAGACCGCGCGCAGGGCGGCCAGCAGGGTCGATTTCCCGAATTCGTTCGGCGCCGACAGCAGGTTCAGCCCCGGCCCCAGCCCGCTCAGCCGGACCGGGTCGCCGAAGCGCCGGACCTGCTCGACCTCCAGCCCGCGCAGTATCATGCCCCACCCCCCGCATCCAGGTCGCGCGCCAGCAGATGCAGGCGCTGCAAGGCGGCGGTCGCGACGTCGCGCGCGTCGGCGTCGCCGCCGGCCGCCTGCGCCATAAGCGATTCGGCCGCCGCCCGCACGGCCCCCGTCATCCCGAACCCGTCCAGATCGTCGGGCGAGGTCGCTAGGTCGGGCGTGCCGTCGATGCGCAGCAGCCGCAGGGCGGACCCCAGTCCCGCCACCACCAGGGCCTGGTACAGTTCCAGGTCGGCCAGCGTCAGCGCCCCGCTGACGGCCAGCCGGACCAGCACCCGGCTGGGGTCGTCGCGGTCGATGCCGCGCAACCGCGCCTCAAGCCCCCGCACATCCTCGGCCGAGGTCAGGACCGCCTGCTCGCGCGCCCAGCGGAACCGCCCGGTCTCGTGAACGGTGACGACCGGTTCGGCGCGCGGCCCGTCCAGCGCCACCAGCAGGGCCTGCCCGCCGCCCGCGCCGCCCAGGTCGAACCCGTCGGTCTCGGGCGTGCCGGAATACCAGGTCCGGGCGTCGATCCGCAGGGCGCCATGCCAGTCGCCCAGGGCCAGGTAGCCCAGACCCGCCGTGCGCGCCCGGTCGATGGCGATCACGTTGCGCACCGCCGCCTCGTCGTTGCCGAAGGTCCGGACCGAACCGTGGGCCAGCCCGACCCGGATCGCGCCCTCGGGCGTGGGGGCGGCGTCCATCGCGGCGGTGGGGTCGCCGATGACATGGCGGCGTCCCAGCCCGGCGGGCACCACCCATGCGTCGCCCGCCGCGTCCAGCGGGGCCGGTTCGGGGGTCAGATGCGCCACCACATTGTCCGGCAGCCCCATCCGCAGCAGCCTGTCCCACAGGCCGTCGGGTTCGTGAAAATCATGGTTGCCCGGAATCAGGTGCCAGCGCAGGTCGGGAAACTGCCGCATCCGCTCGACGGGCTGGCGCAGCGTCCGTTCCGCCGGACGCAGATGGTCGTAGACGTCGCCTGCCACCAGCACGGCCGAAGCCCCCTGCGCGCGCGCCAGGCGGCCGATCCGGCCGATGGATTCCAGCCGTTCCTGTTGCAGGACCGGCAGGACCTCGTCGTCGGCAAAGCGGAACATCTTGCCGATCTGCCAGTCGGACGTGTGAATCAGGCGCATTCCGCCTTATCGCCCGAACCGGGCCCGGCGGCCAGAGGGCCGATGTCACCGGAACACCTTGCCGATGCCCCATTTCCGACACCAGGCAGCGCGACACACGATGTCGTCGCCCGGCATCCCCGCCGTGGCATAGAGCACAGGACGATGATGGCGCCCGTTACCAAGACCACCCAGCCTGCCGCCACCCCCCGCGCGCCGGAGCGGCGCCTCCGCCTGCTTCCGGCGATGTCCGAGGCCGTTCGTGCCATCCATGCGCGCCATCGGCAGGGCCTGCGGTCCCAGGCCCGGACGGATCGTGCCGGGGCGCGCGTCATGCGGGCCGCGCATGGCTGATGGCGTGTCGACGAGCAGCCTGGGCGCCGGGACAGTTTATCCCCTGATATAAAAACGGTTTTTTGACTTCCCGAAATCGTGGGCCCTGTGTGGACATGGTTTGTCGCGGGATCGATACACATGGTGTACCGGCCGCTGCCATAGTCTCGATCATGTGATCCGTGCCGACTCAGGAGGGTAAGCGGAAATGGGGGAAAGCGCACGGGGCGCGAGCGGCGTCCTGCGCTGGGTCTGGTTTCCCGATCTTCCGCGGGAGTGGTTCCCGCCCGGATGGTTCGCGTTCTGCATGCGGACGTGGGCGTCGGCGGTGCTGGCCCTTTCCGTCGCCTTCTGGCTGCAGATCGAAGCCCCGGCGTCGGCCGGGGTGACGGTGATGATCCTGGCCCAGCCCCTGCGCGGCCAGGTGCTGTCGAAGGCGCTGTACCGGATGGGCGGGACACTGGTCGGGGCGGCGGTGGCCATCGCCCTGGTCGCGGCGTTCAGCCAGGACCGGGTCATGATGCTGGGCGGCGCCGCGCTGTGGCTGGGCCTGTGCGTCGTCGTCGGCACCCTGATGCGGGATTTCCGGGCCTATGGCGCGCTGCTGGCCGGCTATACCGTCGCTATCGTCGGCGTCAGCTGCATCGACCGGCCCGAATCGGTCTTCACCGTCGCGATCTTCCGTGTCTCCGCCATCATGGTCGGGATCGCGTCGGTGGCCGTCGTGAACGACGTGTTCGGCTCGCCTTCGGCCTGGCAGGCCCTGGCCGCGGGCTTGCGCCGCTCGGCGGAGAAGGTGCGGCAGATGACCCGCGACGCCGTGGCCGGGCACGGCATTCCCGACGACGGGGCCTGCACCGCGCTTGCCGCCGGGATCATGTCCCTGACCAGCCAGGTGTCGTTCGCCCGCACCGAACTGCCGGACAGCGCCCTGCGCACAGGGGGCGCGCGATCGGCAATGGTGGCGCTGCTGGACATGATGTCGTGCGGACGCGCCATCGGCGGCATCCTGCGCGAAGGCGAGGTGCGCGCCTCGGTGCTGGCGCGGGTGCGCGCGCGATACGGCGACGGCACGCCGTTCGCTTCGGCGGCCGAGGCCCGGGCCGCCCTGATCGACCTGCTGGCGCACGACGCCGACGAGCCCCCCCTGACCCCGCCGGAGGCCTACCTGATCGAACGGACCCTGGCCCTGCTGTCCTATGGACGCTGGGTCGAGGACGGCATCCGCACGCTGGAGGACGGGCGCGCCGCGCCCCGCGTGGCGCACGATGTGCGCATCATCCGGCACCAGGATCCGGTCCTGGCGCTGCTGAACGGGTTGCGGATCCTGATGGGGTTTTCCATCGCGGCCGCGATCTGCATCCTGTCGGACCTGCCGGACTCGTCCGCCGCCCTGGTGCAGGTCGCCATCGTGCTGACCCTGTCGATCACGACCTTCAACACGCAGGCCTTCGGCTTCGGCGCGCTGATCGGCGTGCCGCTGGCCACGGCGTGCGCGATGGTCCTGAACTATCACGTGCTGCCGCTGGGGACGGGAATGGTGTTCCTGGCGATGACGATCGCCCCGATCATCTTCGTGACCTGCCTGCTGCTGATCCATCCCCGGAGCTTTGCGATCGGGTTCAATTTCGGCGTCTTCTTCTTCGTCATGCTGGGGCTGGACAATTTCCATAATTACGACCCGGTCCAGTTCATCGACCGCAACGTCTTCTACATGCTGTCGGCGGTGATCGTGTTCGTCTCGCTGGTCCTGCTGCTGCCGCCCTCGGCGCGGCGACGCCGGTTCCGCGTGGCCATGGCGGTGGCGCTGTCGCTGCGGCGGCAATTCGCCGGACGGGGCGAGGTCGCCGGCCCGGCGCTGATCAGCCGCCAGTACGACCGGCTGATCCAGGCCCGGACCTGGACCGGCTACCTGCCCGACACCCTGGCGGCGCGGCGCGTCTTCGGCCGCATCGTGGCGCTGGGGGACCTGATCGGCGCCCTGGCCCGCGCCCGCCGCCATCTTCGGCGCGCCACGACCATCGACGCGGTCGCCGGACCGGCGC
Organism: Gluconacetobacter azotocaptans; assembly: GCF_014174355.1. Classification (GTDB taxonomy): domain Bacteria; phylum Pseudomonadota; class Alphaproteobacteria; order Acetobacterales; family Acetobacteraceae; genus Gluconacetobacter; species Gluconacetobacter azotocaptans. Next base: position 378,441 of record NZ_JABEQF010000005.1, on the reverse strand, counting down.
GCCAGGCCCTGGACGCCCTGGCGGTCCATGACGTGCCCGCGACGGTCGAGCAGACATTACGGCACGCCACGGTATTGCTGGCCCACAGCGAAGCCCTGCAGCCGGCGGACCGGGAAACCGTGATCGGCGCGGTATCCGGCCTGTTCGGCGCGTCGCGCCTGCTGGAGCGCAACGCGCGGGCGCTGCGGCATTACGACCTGCTGCCCCCCGGCGAAGGAGTCTGACATGGTTCAGGTCATTGATATCGACGGGGTCCTGATCTCGTCCTTCGTGGCCAATGGCGCGCTGGCCCTGCTGACGCTGATCCTGCTGCGGCCGCTGCTGGGCCGCGTGGGCATCCAGCGGCTGGTCTGGAACATGCCTCTGGCCGAATTCGGCCTCCTGATCTGCCTTCTGGGCATCTATACGCTGTTGCTGTGAAAGGCCCCCCGGTGTTCGAACGCGCCCGTCACGTCATACGGATCATGACGACCCTGATCATCCTGGGCATCGCCGCCGTCGTGGCGCTGGCGCTGTGGGATTATTACACCGCCGCCCCCTGGACGCGGAACGGACAGGTCCGTGTCCAGGTTGCCAACATCGCCCCGCGCGTGTCGGGGCAGATCGTCGCCGTCCAGGTCGCCGACAACCAGTACGTGCGCAAGGGCGATGTCCTGTACAGCATCGATCCGTTCGATTTCCGCGTGGCCGTGGCCTCGGCCACCGCGCGGGTCAACGAACGCCAGGCCGACCTGACATTGCGCCTGTCGCAGCACCAGCGCCGCCAGCAGCTGTCCTCGGCTTCGGCCTCGACCGAAGAAAAGCAGCAGTTCGAAGCCATCGCCGAGCAGGCCAAGGCCCAGTACGCCGACGCGCTGGCCGCCCTGTCCCAGGCCCGGATCAACCTCGATCGCACGCAGATCCGCAGCACCGTCAACGGTTACGTTTCCAACCTGACGATGCGCGTGGGCGATTTCGCGACCGCGGGCACCCCGAATATCCAGGTGATCGACGCGGAATCCTACTGGATCGACGGGTATTTCGAGGAAACGAAGATGCACCAGATCCATCGCGGCGACCGGGTCCGCATGGATCTGATGGGCTATTCGGCCCCGCTCTGGGGCCATGTCGACAGCATCACGCGCGGCATCTCGTCAACCAACGCAGAACGATCGACCCAGGGCCTGCCGTCCGTCAATCCGGTCTATACCTGGGTGCGGCTGGCGCAGCGCATTCCGGTGCGCGTGCAGATCGACGTCCTGCCCGCCGGCATCGTGCTGGCGGCGGGCATGACGGCCACCGTGTCGATCGTCGGCCCCGACGGACATCGCCCGCACCTGACGATGCGCGAGGCCGTGGCCCGCATCCGCCGGAACGTCGGATCGGGGCCGCCGCCCAATGTCGCGCCGGCAGGCCACCCCGCCGCGCCGGGCGGGAACCGGTGAGGCGCCCCACGCGGAGCGGCCGTGCGGTGCGCCCGCTTTCAAAACCGGGCGCATCCCCATACGCTTGGGGCAACAGCCGGAGGACGACATCCGCATGACCCGCTTTCATCCCCACGCGCCCGCCCGCCTTGCCCGCCGCATGGCGCTGGCCGCCGTGACCGTGCTGGCCGTGCTGCCCCTGGGCGGCGTCTTTGCCCCCGCGACGGCCGCCCCGGCCAGTCCGTTCACCGGCCGCTGGGCGGCAATGGGCCTGTCGCCGGTCATCGTGGACGCCCCCGACGCCCGGGGGCAGGTGCATATGACCCTGCCGGACGAACTGCATGTCGTGGCGCGCCATGACGTCCTGCTGACCCGCAAGGATCACACCACGCTGCAATCGCTCGACAGTGACCCGCTGGTGACGTTCCATCTGGTGTCCGCCAACAGCGCGGACCTGAAAATCAGGGGCCGGAAGCCCGGACAGGTTCTGGACCTTCCCCTGAGCCGCGACGACTGAGATCAACCGACGCGGACCCGAGGCAGACAAAAATCAGGGGCGGGGCGTGGGCAGTTCGGCCAGCAGGCCGCGCACCCGTGCGCGGATATCGTCGGCCTGCGGTGTCTGCAACGCGTCGCGCAGGCGCATCATCTGCCGCCGCGCATCGTACAACTGGTCCAGCAGCGACAGCACCAGGGGCATGCCCTCGTCGCTGACGCCGAGGTCCGAGCGCAGTTCGACGATCAGGCGCGCGCGGGCCTCGTCGATGTCCTGGAACGCATAGGCGCCCGGCGCGCCTTCGGGGCGCAGCCAGTCGCTGTCGATCCAGCGTTCGATGTCGGCGGCCGTCACGTTGCCCAGGCGGACGCACAATGTGTCGATTGTCATCATGATGCCGCGTCCTTTCCTGCCGCATCGGGCGGCGTCCAGGATTTCAGGAATGTCTCCAGCGCCTCGTCCGGGCGGCCGATCACGATTTTCAGGGTGACGTAGAGGTTGCCGGCCTCGCGCCCGCCATGGGCCTTCACGCCCCGGCCGCGCAGGCGCATGACCCGCCCGCTGTCCGAATGGGCGGGCACGTTCATCGAGACCGGACCGCCCGGCGTGGGCACCGTGACCGGACCGCCCAGCACGGCGGTCTTCAGCCCGACGGGCAGGCTCATGCGGATATCGTTGCCGTCGCGGGTATAGTCGGGGTCGGGCGTGATGCCGATCGTGATCAGGGCGTCGCCCGCCGGGCCGCCCTGATGCCCCTCGCCACCCTTGCCGCGCAGGCGCATCACCTGTCCGTCCTCGATCCCCGGCGGGATCTTCACGTCCAGGGTGGCGCCCCCCGGCAGGGTGATGCGCGACGTGCCGCCGTTCACCGCGTCGGCGAAGCTGACGGCCAGGGTGTAGCTGCGATCCTCGCCGCGCGCCGGCCCCTGCGGGCGGCGGCGAAAGCCCCGCTGCTGGCCGAACATGCTGCCGAAGACGTCGCCCAGGTCGTCCTCGGAAAAATGGCCGGCGGAATAGCGGAAACCCTGCGCGCCCTCGGCATGGTCGCGATAGCCGCCGCCACCGGGCGCCCAGCCGCGTTCCTGCCCCGTGGCGTCGATCTCGCCCCGGTCGAAGCGCGCCCGCTGCTCGGTGTCGGACAGCAGGGTATGGGCGCTGCTGATGGCCTTGAACTTTTCCTCGGCCACCTTGTCGCCCGGGTTCAGGTCCGGATGATGGGTCTTGGCCAGCTTGCGGTAGGCCTTGCGGATATCGTCCTGGCTGGCCGTGCGCGACAGGCCCAGGATCTCGTACGGATCATTGCTCACGATTGTGGGTCTTCTCCCCGGCTTGAAGCGAAATCGAGCGTGTCGAGCAGGTTCAGCAGAACCGCGACCGCGACGTCCGCGTCGATCCCGTCCCGCCGCGCCTCGGCCATCAGGGCCACAAGGCGGGGACGAAAATACTCCTCCACCGCTGCCATCCTGTCTTTACCTTGCTCATGACGTTCGGCGCCCGGCATGGGCGCCCGCCTTCCTGAAATAATGGGGAGCCACCGGCAGGCGGTCAATGCGACCATCCGCCCGAGGGTAACGGGTCCGAATGGACCCTGACGGGACGAAATCGAATATCTGCCCCGTGGCAACCCGCATTTACACCCGCGGTTGCCTCGCCTAACGGGGCGGACCGCCGACCGGTCGCGGACATGACGTGGGACGACAGACATGCATGCCGTTTTCATGACGCTGGCCCTGCTGGCCGTGACGGGGTTGAGCAGCCTCATTTCGAAAATCGGGCGCGTGCCCGTCCCGCTGCCGCTGGTGCAGATCGCGATCGGATCGGCGGCATCGCTGGCCGGCCTGCGCATCGGGTTCGACCCGGACATGTTCCTGCTGCTGTTCATTCCGCCGCTGCTGTTCGCCGACGCCTATCGCATGCCGATGCGCGAATTCGGCGAATTGCGAAACGTCATCGTCATGCTGGCGCTGGGTCTGGTGGTCTTCACCACCATCGGCTGCGGCTATTTCGTCCACTGGCTGATCCCGCCCATCATCCTGCCGGCGGCCTTCGCGCTGGCCGCCGTGATGTCGCCCACCGACGCGGTTTCGGTGGGCAGCATGCTGGAAGGCGGCCGGGCGCCGGCCCGCGTCGTCCATATCCTGCATGGCGAGGCGCTGCTGAACGACGCTTCGGGCCTGGTCTGCTTCAAATTCGCCGTGACCGCCGCGATGACCGGGCTATTCTCGTTCCAGCAGGCGCTGGGCAGCTTCATCGTCATGTCGCTGGGAGGGGTCGCCGTGGGCGTCGCCATCGCCTGGGCGGCGTGCCGGGCCGAGCATTATCTGCTGCTGCGCGGCTACGACGACCCGCCGACCCACATCACACTGGCGATGATGCTGCCGTTCGGCATCTATCTGATCGCCGATGCCGCCGGTTGCTCGGGTATTCTGGCCGCCGTGGCGGGGGGCATGACCGTCAAGCTGACCGGCGTGATGAGCGAGGCCCGGACCGAAACGCGCCTGAAGTCCACCACCGTGTGGGACATGCTGAATTTCACGTTCAACGCGGTGATCTTCCTGCTGCTGGGGCTGCAACTGCCCGATCTGGTGACCGGCGGCGTCCGCCTGGCGCGGGCCGGCGGCTTGTCGCCCTGGTCGCTGTTGCTGGCCATCGTCGCCATCCAGGTGGCCATGAGCGCGATGCGCTTCGCCTGGATCTGGATCTCGATCACCATGCGGGTGGTCCTGGCGCGCTTCCGCCATCGCAACACCGTTATCCCGTCCTGGCGCAGCGTGCTGGTCATGACGGTGGCCGGCACGCGCGGGGCGATCACGCTGGCCGCCGTGCTGTCCCTGCCCGTGGCGTCCGCGGCCGGCCCCGCCTTTCCGGGACGCGACCTGCTGGTGACCCTGGCGGCCGGGGTGATCATCTGTTCGCTTCTGCTGGCCAGCATCGCGATGCCGGGCCTGCTGGCCGGACTGGTGCCGGGGGAAAATGATCCCTCGCTGCGCGAATTGGACGGGATGCGCATCGAACTGGCGCGCGCGGCGATCCGGGTCATGCAGGACGAGCAGGAACGGCTGACTGCCCACGGCGCCCCGCTGGACGAGGCCGGCGCATTGCGGCAGGAAGCCATTTCCCGCCTGTTGCACGAATATCAGGACGCGCTGCGCCGGCTGGACGACACCCAGGCGGCCGAGGCCGACATCCGCGTCGCCGCGATCCGCGAAAAGCGGACCGAACTGGCGCTGCGCCTGTTCGTCATCCGTCACATGCGCGAACTGTTGCACCGCCGGATGATGGAGAAGCACATCAATGACGAAACCGAGTGGACGATTACCCAGGAACTCGATTTCATGGAACATGAGCTGAGGATCGAGGCGAAGGCCCTGCCGCAGCCCGCCCCGCCGGATTTTCCGGCCCCGGCCTCCAGACGCATGGATTTGCAGGAAACCCCATCATGACCGCCCACATCGCCACGACCCGGCTGACAGGCCTGCTGATACTGGCGGCGTCGATGGCGATCGCCTGTCCGGCGGCGGCCCACCGGCATCACCATCGTGAACATACGGTGTATGGCAATATCGCGGGCTACAGCACCGTCATCGACCCGCATGGGGCGCAATATCAGTCGGACGATGCTTTCTGCCAGACCGACGCGACGATGGCCGCCACGCCGACCGCGACCTTCACGCCAACCGGCGGCAGCCAGCGCGTGCGCATCAAACATGCCTACGCCGCCTGCATGGAAAGCCGCGGCGCCTGGCAGCGCGACCCCGCCGCCGTCAGCCCGGCTGGGCCGCCTCCATCGTGATCAGCATCTTCATCGCCTGATGCCGGGCCGCCTGGCCGAACACGTCGTAGGCTTCGATGATGGTGTCCAGCGTGAAGCGGTGGGTGATCAGCCGCTTCGGGTCCAGCCGGCCGGACAGCACGCTTTTCATCAGCATCGGCGTCGTCACCGTATCCACCAGCCGGGTGGTGATCGTGATGTTGCGCGACCATAGCGTTTCCAGGTGCAGATCCACCTTGCATCCATGGACGCCGACATTGGCGATGGTGCCCCCCGGCCCCACGATGTCCTGGCACAGCTGGAACGTGGCGGGGATACCCACGGCCTCGATCGCCGTGTCGACGCCCCGCCCGCCGGTCAGGGCCATCACCTGCGCCGCCGCGTCGCCGGCGCTGCTGTCGATGACGTGCGTTGCCCCGAACTGCCGCGCGACCTCCAGCCGGTGCGGGTCGAGGTCGATCATGATGATCTCGGCCGGGGAATAGAGCTGCGCCGTCAGCAGCGCGGCCATCCCGATCGGCCCCGAGCCCACGATCGCCACCGTGCCCCCCGGCGCGACCTTGCCGTTCAGCACGCCGCATTCGAAGCCCGTCGGCAGGATGTCGCTGAGCATGACCAGCGCGTCCTCGTCCGCGCCGGCGGGAATGGGATAGAGGCTGGTTTCGGCATGCGGGATGCGGACGAATTCGGCCTGCGTTCCGTCGATGGCGTTGCCCAGCAGCCATCCCCCGGTCTCGCAATGCGAGGGCATGCCCCGCCGGCAATAATCGCAGCGGGCGCAAGAGGTGATGCACGAGATCAGGACCCGGTCCCCGGCCCGGAATGTCGTGACGGCCGCCCCGACCGCGTCGATCACCCCGACCCCCTCGTGCCCCAGGGTCCGGCCCGGCGCGCAGGTCGGCACATCCCCCTTGAGGATATGCAGGTCCGTTCCGCACAGGGTCGTCCTGGCCATCCGGACGATCGCATCCCCAGGCTGGAGGATCTGCGGCCGAGGCCGGTCTTCCAGCCCCTTGTCGCCAGGCCCACGATAGACAAGCGCCTTCATTATCCTGCCTCCTGCCCCGAGGGCGGCATCCGGCACGGGAGCCGGCCTCGCCCCGTTCGCGGCGCGAGGATAACCGCCCGGACAGGCAGGTGCGAGCGGGTCACGCGAGCTTGATGAATTTCGCCCTTCCGTCAGCCGTCCATGATCGAAACGGCGGTGGCAAAGCTGGGCGCAAGGGGAAGAAGCGGCGTCAGCGTCGCCTGCCAGGCATGGTAAAGGTCGGCCTTGCCCTGGTACACCACGGCCGAAGGGCGATTATGCCGGTCAAGTTCCTGAAGCCACCCGCCCTGCGTGCGGTCGATCATGTAAAGGTCGATATAATCCCAGATCTTGCGGTACCATTTTTCGTATTCCGCATGTCCCGTACGCTTCAGCAGCGCGGCGGCTGACGTCATGGCTTCGGCCTGGCACCAGTGGGGGCGATTATGCACGACAGGTTCCAGGTCCCAGCCCACGGTGTAGAGCAGGCCCGGTTCACCGTCACGCGCCCACCCGGCGTCGGTGCCACGGCGGAAAAGACCAATGGCGTCTTCCAGCAGCCAGAGGGGGGCCGAACCGCGCGCGCGCAGCAGGGCGGCTTCCAGCTTGAGCAGCAGGTGCGACCATTCGACGAAATGCCCGGGCGTCATTCCATAGGGGCGCAGGTCGTCCGTCGGCTTGTCGCGATTAAAATCCTTCAGAAGAGTCCAGTTGCGATCATAATGTTCCGGGACGGCATATCCGGCGTCACGGGCCAGGGTATGGATGATCCGCTCGACAATTCTCAGCGCCCGCCGACGCCATGCCGGATTTCCGGTGACGTCCGCGACGGCCATGCAGGCTTCCACCGAATGCATGTTCGCATTGGCGCCGCGATAATCTTCTTCATCCGACCAGTCCGCGGCGAAGCTTTCGCGGAAGACGCCTTCATCCTCGCTCCAGAAATGGCGCTCCCATACCGCCAGCGCGTCTTTCAGCAAGTCCTGCGCGCCCTGTATGCCCTGCACGACCGCCGAGGAGGCCGCGAGCGCGACGAAGGCGTGCAGGTACGCCTGCTTGCGGCCGCCCTCCGGCCCTTGTCCCGCCGGGGCGACGCCTTCGAACCAGCCGCCATGTGCATGATCCCGCAACGGCCCCAGCAAGCTGGCGACGCCATGTGCCGCCAGCGGGGCGCATCCGGGAAGACCGCGTCCGGCGGCGACCGCGTAGACATGGGTCATCCGTGCCGTCAGGATGCTGTCCGCGCTTGCCCCCGTCATCAGCCGGCCGTCGTCGCCGAGTGCCGCGAACCCTGCGTCGACCCGCGAGGGTTTGGAGAAATCCAGCAATCGCTGGCCCTGATGATCGAGCCAGCGGCGATGGGGCGCCGAACGCAGCCAGGTTGATTCCGGCAGCATCAGCGACGGAAGCGCCTCAGCCATTGACGATCATGCCGCCGTTGACGTGGACGGTCTGGCCCGTGACGTAGGATGCGTCATTCGACGCCAGATAGACATAGGCCGGCCCCATTTCGCTGGGCTGCCCGATGCGGCCAAGCGGCGTATCCTTGCCCAGGTCGGCCACGGCCTGCGGGTCGATCGGCCCCCAGCTGGCGGGTTGCAGCGGGGTCCAGATCGGGCCGGGCGCCACGGCGTTGACGCGAATGTTCCGCTCGGCAAGCTGCAGCGCCAGGGCGCGCGTAAAGCCCAGTTCGGCCGCCTTGGTCGTGGAATAGGCGACCAGAGCCTTGTTGCCGGCAAAGGCGTTGATCGACGACGTGTTGATGATGGCGCTGCCCTTGCCGAGATGCGGCAGCGCGGCGCGCGCGATATAGAAATATCCGTTGATGTTCACGTCCATGTGACGCTGCCATGTGGCATCGTCGATATCGGTCAGGTCCTCGCTGACATACTGGACGCCGGCATTGTTCACCACGACATCAAGGCCGCCAAATGCCTCGACCGTGCGCGCGACGGCCGCGTCGCAGGTTTCGCTTCTGGAAACATCGCCCCGAATTGCGAGAGCTTTCGCGCCCTCGGCCTCGATCAGGCGAACAGTCTCCTGCGCGTCTTCCTTTTCTTCCAGATACACGATGGCAACATCCGCGCCCTCTCGCGCGAAATGCAATGCGACCGCACGGCCGATGCCGCTGTCGCCGCCCGTAATCAGCGCGCGGCGCCCCTTCAGCTTGCCGCTGCCGCGATAATCGGCACGGATATGTTCCGCCTGTGGTTGAAGCAGACGCTCGACGCCCGGCTGATGGTCCTGGCTCTGGGGCGGAATGCTCTGGGCCATAAGGGGTTCTCCTGCATCAATGGCAACGGCGGGCTGCAGCAGTCGCCCTGCGGCAACCGCTACGTCCTGGTGAGGGAACGCCCGGGGGTACGAACTGTTGCCTAAACTCCGGTTCAGGTTCCTGCCGGACGAAAATGTCCCGTGCATCCATCCGGCATTAGATGGCCCGCATTAAGGAATTCTGAACCGCAGGGCCGTCAGGCCCGGGCGGTGCGCATGCGGGCCAGCCCCTGCGCCACCGTGATCGTTGCGAGATTGACCAGAAGCCCGACGAGGCCCGCATTCAGCCCGCCGGGCCGCACCCCCGCGAGAAAGAGCACGACCGCCACCGCACCACCCACGACCAGGCCGGCACCGATGGCGGCCGGCGCGGGGGTGCGGCGCCAGATCACGGCGGCCATGCCCGGGACCATCTGCGAAACCCCCAGATAGTACATGCTGGTCAGCGCGACCATCAGACCCGAAAGATGGCTGGCGGCGACGATGGAAAAGACGAGATAGAGCGCGATCACGAATTGTGCGCCCCGTCGTTGCTGGTTGTCCGACAGGCCATGAAGCAGATTATGGGACACAAGCGGCCCCAGCGTGAGGCAGGTCCCGGCCAGGATAACGAGGGCGGAGAGCGCACAGGCGGCGGCGACGATCCCCACGGCCCACCCCGGCAGCAGCGCATGCGCGCTGGCCATGAACACGGCATTGGCCGACGGCAACGGCAGGCCGACCACGCGGGCATAGACCGCGACCAGGTAGAGAAACGGAAACATCAGCATATAGAGCGGCATGACGATCTGGTTGCGCCGCACCGTCCGCCCCGATCGCGCGGTGAACAGGAAGGCGACCGTCTGCGGGGCCACGCAGAACCCCATCGCCTGAAGGAGGATGGTCGACATGGCATAGATCTGATCCTGCGTGCCGAGCCGGTCGTGGCCGGGCAGGCCGGCAGGGGGCGCGTGCAGCCCGCCCATCGTCCGCACGGCTGCCACCCCCACCAATATGACCGCGATCACAACCAGGCTGTCCTTGATGATCGAGACATAGGCCGGCGCCCGGATGCCCGACAGCATCAGCCAGGCGAAGGTCACGATGGCGGCGCCTCCGGTCAGCATCAACGGCGGCACGTTCCAGTGAAATTCTTCCAGCACGTTCAGCAGGCCGGCGAACTGAAGCTCGCCGAACGGCAGAAGGAACAGGATCGCATTGACGACGACGATGCGTTCCAGCGCGGGACTGGCGAAATGCACGCGGAACAGGTCGGCGATGGTCAGCGCGCCGCATCGCCGGCCGGCCTGCCAGATCAGCGGGTTGACGAAGTAGCCCAGCGGATAGGCCAGTACGATATAGCCCAGGAACCACAGCACGAAGGACGTGCCCTGGCCATATGCGGCGGCAGGGAAGCCCAGGATGCTGCCGATGCTGTACGTCTCGCCGACCGCGAGGACGAAGACGAGCAGGCCGCCGAACTGGCCGGAGGCGACGAAGAAATCGCGCGAATCCTGATGTGCGTGGCCACGTCGGGAATAGAGCGCGACCGCGACCGACAGCATGATGATGGACAGGAAGACGATGCTAGCCATCGTCGCCCCGTCGGCGGTCGGACAGGGTCCAGACAATGGCCATGCACAGCGAGGCCAGAATGAAGCAGCAGAACATCCAGAAGACGGGCAACGGGAAAGCCGCGACCGTCATCCGCGTGCCGCCCAGGAAGGGAATGGCCAGGACGATGGCGCAGAATGGAACGCCGAGCCCGACGGCGACGCGCCAACCCTGGCCTGCCGCCGGTTCCCTCAAGCCCGCGCCTCCGTTTTCCTTTTCCACTCCGTCCGTCCTCATGGGTTTCGACACGTTTGCCGCCTGCGGTTCAGTAGGTGTAGCTCAGCCGCGCGCCATAGAAGCGCGGCGGGCCGACGATGCCGAAATCGGACGTGGTAAAGAAATTGCGGGTCAGGTCGTAGGTGCGGTCAAGCGCGTTCTGGACGTAGCCGCTGACGCTCCACCGACCATGTTTCGGGCGGAAGGTCAGGGACGTGTTCAGCAGGAAGTACGGCTTGATGTTGAAGAGCGGACCGAGCAGGACGGCGGTCTGCAGGCTGCGATACGAATAATCGACTTCCGGCGTCAGCACGTAGTTCCCCGGCAGGCCGATATCGTAGGCGGCCGAGCCGTTGAGGGTCAGCTTCGGGAAGCCCATGTCCTTCCCGGCCATATTCGTAAAGACCGGCGTATACAATCCGCCGGGAACATGAAGGGCCGCCGTGGCTGCGAGGTTGGCGATCTGGAACCGGTTGTATTCTCCACGCTCGTAGCCGAAGGTCTGCGACAGATGCAGCCCCCGTACCGGTTCGGCCTGCGCTTCGAGCTCCACGCCCCAGATCGACGAACGCGGCGCGTTCACGATCTTGCCGATCGGCCCCATCACCGGATCCACGATGGCGCTTTGCACCTGCTGGTCGTGATAATCGTATTTGAAGGCGGCTCCGTTGACCTGGACCCGATGGTTGAAGAATTCGGTTTTCGCCCCCAGTTCGTAGGCCACCAGCCATTCCGGCTTGATCGGCGCGAGCTGCGAGGGGCTGGTCAGGTTGTAGGCCGTGAATCCGCCCTCCTTCACGCCGCGGCGAATGTTGAAATAGGTCAGGATGTCGCGGGTGACGTTGTATTCGAAACCCACCTTCCCGGTGACCTGATCCATTCCGGTATGCCGGTCATAGGTCAGGGCCTGCGGGCCGGGATGATGCTGCGTATAGAAATTCGTCAGATCCTTCCATTCGCTTTCATGACGAAGGCCGAAAATCAGCCGAAAGTTCGTGATCGGCCGATACACGGCCTGCGCGAATTGCGAGAAGGACTGGTCCGGCTGGCCGTAGCGCGTGTCGTTTATGAACATGTGGGTGGACATGTAGTCCGTCACCATGCGGTCCTGCATGTCGGTCTTGAAGTAATACAGCCCGGCCGACCAGGTCAGCGGCCCCTGGCGGCGGGAGGCGAGGCGGAATTCCTGCGAAAAGACCGAAAGGTTGGTATCGAAATAATTATCGGCCTCGTAGGACGATGTCGCGTCCCAATCATTCATCTCGTGCCGGCTCATCGCCTCGAAGGCGCTGACCGAGGTGAAGCGCGCCCAGGGCAGGTCCTTGCGGATCGACAGGTCGATGCCCCACGTCTGGTTGTCGCGGAACGGCTTCTGGTTCGGCGACACGCCGATGAGACTGGCAAATTGAGGCGAAATACCCCAGCCCGTGGCATAGTGATCGGTATCGACCGGAATCAGGACGCCCTTGCCCGCCTGCGTGACGAACGGCTTGATGATGTAGCCCGGCGTGGCGTCGGACCTGTCCACCGCCCAATGGCCGTTGAGCGACACGTTCATGGTGTCGTCGACGTCCCAGTTCAGCTTGGCGCGCACGGCGCCGCGGTCGGTGCTGCCGATATGTTCGCCCGTGTCGCGGTTGTGCAAATATCCGCCGCCATGGTTGGTTTCGGCCGAAAGGCGGAACGTGACGTTCCGCGCCAGCGGGCCGGAGACGAACAGGTCGGTCTTGCTGCGCGCGTAATTGGCGATGTCCTGCATCACGCCGGCCGTCCAGCGATGCGTGGGCTCGGCGGTGATGATGTCGATGTCGCCGCCCGAGGTATTGCGGCCGGCCGTCGCGCCGGTCGGGCCGCGTTCGACCTCGACGGCCGAAAGGTCATACATCACGCCCTGCGTCATGATGCCGAACGGATAGGCCACGCCGTCCACATAGGTCATGACATCGGGCATGTTGTTCGAACCGTAATCGAAGAACCCGATGCCCCGCAGATGGAACTGCGGCTGCCCGCCGCCCATCGCGGGTTCGACCTGAAGGTTGGGAACAAGGCGCTGCAGATCGTTGACCGTCGTGACGCCGGCCCGGACCAACTGGTCGCGCGTGAGTCTTGATATTGCGATTCCGGAACGTTGCACGCGGCTGCCGTTGTTCTGGGCGCCATGGACCAGGATGTCTTCTCCCGCCGGGGCCGGCGCGCCCGGCGCGGGGGCATCGGCCCGCACCGCCGGACGTGCGGCCACGGCCGCCGGAGTCGTGGCGGGCACTGGGACGGCGCTTGGGGCGGCCCCTGGGGCGGGCATCGGGGCCGCCTTGGCGGATCCGGCAGGGAGGGACGCGAGGCCGCACAGGAGGATCAGCGATCCGTGGCGCGCGTGTCTGGGCATGGCGATGCTGTTCCGTCTGGCTGGCGGTGGCGGAAAATGGGCGAGGGCGGTCAGGCGGCGGGGGGCGCGGGCCACGACGTGATCGGCCCGCGCGCGGTTTCGCAGACCGAGGCCAGCCGCAACGCGTCGAGGTCGGCGAAGCGGGGGGTGACGATCTGCAGGCCGATCGGCATCCCGTCCGAGGAAAATCCGCAGTTGATCGATACGGCGGGCTGTTCGGACATGTTCCACGGCACGGTGTAGACGATGTGGTCGAAGGACCGGTCGGGGTCGTTGGTCGGTCCGGGGAATTCGGCCGGAAAGCTGACCACCGGCGTCGTGGGCGAAAGGACCGCGTCCACCGATTCGAACAGGGCCGCGCAGGCGCGACGCATGGCGAAGGTCTGCCCCAGCCCGTCGACCGCGCGCACGCCGTCGATGTTCTTCCCGCGCGAGGCCCAGTCCCGGATGAAGGGCAGCACCTTGTCCATCCTGTCCTCGGGCAGCTTGCGCAGTTCGGCCCAGCTTCGCGCCGTCCAGTAATCGTCGAGGCCGGACAGCATGTCCTGCGTCATGACCGGCGGCACCGGCACGATCTCGGCCCCCAGTTCGGCAAGGCGTTCGGCGGCGGCGGTCACCGCCGCGCGGATTTCGGCATCGAGCGGCAGGCCGCAGCCCGGTTCCAGTTGCAAGCCGATCCGCAGCCCCCGCAGCCGCATGCCGCGATAATAGCCGTCCCAGTCGATGGCCTCGGGCGGCAGGCTGGTCGCATCGCGCGCATCGGGCAGGGCCAGCACCGGCATCATGAGCGCGGCATCGTCGACGGTCCGCGTCATCGGCCCGGCACAGCGGCCGATATAGTAAGGATCGACGGGGATACGCCCCAGGCTGGGCTTGAAGCCGACCAGCCCGCACCACGCGGCGGGCAGGCGCACCGAACCGCCGATATCGGTGCCGACGTGAAGCGGGCCATATCCCGCCGCCGCCGCCGCCGAGGCACCGGCGCTGGACCCCCCGGGGTTGCAGGCCAGATTCCACGGATTGCGGGCAAGCCGGTGAAACGTCGACAGCCCCGAGGACAGCATTCCGAAATCGGGCACCGTGGTCTTGGCGAAGATGATCGCCCCCGCTTCCTTCAGGCGGGCCGCGATGGGGGCGTCCGCCGGAGCCGGGACAAGGGGGCTGGCGGCGCTGCCCTGCGGAATGGGGTCGCCCCTGGTGGCGATCAGTTCCTTGACCGTGACCGGAACGCCGTCGAGCATGCCGGCGGGCGTCCCCGCCATCCAGCGCGCCTCGGACTGCGCGGCCTCGGACAAAAGACGGTCGGGATCATAAAGATACAGCGCGCCCAATGCGGGTTCCCAACGCGCGATATGGGCCACCAGGTGCCGGGCGTACTCCACCGGTGAAAGCGACCGTGTCCTGAACAGCTTCAGGAGTTCGCGCGCCGTCAGATCGAGCATGTCGTGTTTTTCCATTCGCCCTGATTGCGATTTCAACCGGCCGTGCCATCTTGTTCCGGTCGAGAAATGGATGTTAGGCAGCGGGCCGCCCCGGACGCCATTCTGTTTTTGTGCGCATGATGCAACGAAAACCGTTGCACCATGCGCATATCTGGTCCGCTTTAGGCGCGGGGGCAAGCGGTGTTCAGGCGAAGGTCGTCATGATCCGTCCGATGCGGTTCGCGACCATCCGCGCGGCAAAGGAGAGCGGACGATTGGTGGCGCGCAGCAGGTCGAGCGCGGTCGGAACCTGCAACGGACCCGCCAGCGGCACGGCCCGGAGCAGATTCCGTTCGATGGGCGTGCGGCAGCAGATTTCCGGAAGGAACAGCACGGCCGAGCCGCGCATCGCCAGATCGAGCTGCAGTTCGAACGATCCGGTCATGAATATCGGATCGAATCCCGCCTCGTTCGGCGGGATGACGCGATCGAACGCCCGCCGGACGAAATAGCTGCAATCCGGTATGGACAGGGCATGCGCGCGCACATCCTCCAGAAACAGTTCGCGCCTGCCGGCCAGCGGATGGGACGGCGCCATGATGGCGGAATGCACCACGTGCAGGCGGGAACAGATCGTCAGTTCGGACAGCGAGGGCGCGAACAGGGTCAGGCCCAGATCGACCTCGCCGGAGGTCAGCGCGGCGCCGATCGAGGGACCGCCGGCGGTTTCGACATTGAACCGCAGGCCGGGAAATTCCTGATGCAGCGCGGCGAGCGCCGGCGCCAGCACGCTGGAGACCGGGCTTCCCGACGCCCGGATGGTGACGGTTCCGGACCGCAAGCCCTTGAGGTCGTCGACGCGCGCGCGCAGTGAATCCAGTTCGCGCGCGACCAGGCCCGCGCGTTCGGCCACCACTTCTCCGGCCGCGGTCAGGCGGACACCCTGCTGCTCGCGCTCGATCAGCGGCGCGCCGAAGAAATGTTCCAGATTCTCGATCTGCCGTGTCAGCGCCGTCGGCGTGATGTCGAGCTTCTGCGCCGCCCGACGCAACGAGCCGGTGCGGGCAAGGACCTGGAAGTAGAGCAGTGCCTTTACGTGCATCGGTTCCTCCCGGGGGCCTGTTTGAAAATGCGTGCTGGTGGCGATCCGGCGCGCGTTTCCTGCGCTTGGGACGGGCTACGCGAAAACCGTTCCACCATGAACACAAAATCGATCTGGCCGGAAAACAAACGTGCTTCCTAGAGTGAATGCCCGTCCCGGACGCACCACGCCGGGCCAAGGCAGGATCGCAGGAGAAAGAGATGGGATTTTCGACGCTCGATACCGGCTCGGCCCAGGATACGCTCCATTTCGACGAGGACCGCATGGTGGCGGGCATCATGGAATGGGCCGAATGCGAAAGCCCGACCTTGGAGGCCGGTGCGGTCAATCGCATGATGGATCTTGCATCGCGCGCGCTTGCGCTGATGGGGGCGCGCATCGAACGCATCCCGGGACGCATGGGGCTGGGCGACTGCATTCGCGCCCGTCTTCCCCATTCCGCGCCCGACGGCACGCCGGGAATCCTGATTGCCGCGCATCTGGACACGGTGCATCCGCTCGGCACGTTGAAGCAGCTTCCGGTGCGCCGCGAGGGCGACAGGGTCTATGGCCCCGGCATCTGCGACATGAAGGGCGGCACCTACATGGCCATCGAGGCCCTGCGCCAGATCGGTCTTGCCGGGCTGGCAACGCCGCTGCCGGTTACGGTCCTGCTGACCCCGGATGAGGAAATCGGTACGCCCTCGGCCCGCGACCTTGTCGAGGCCGAGGCCGCGCGCAACCTCCTCGTGCTGGTGCCCGAGCCCGGACGGCCCGACGGCACCCCCTGTGGCGGCCTGGTAAGCGGGCGGCATGCGGTGGCGCGGTTCGAGGTCCGCACCACCGGGCGGCCCAGCCACGCGGGCGCCAGGCTGGCCGCCGGCCGCAGCGCCATCCGCGAAATGTGCCGGCAGGTTCTCGATATCGAAGCGATGTCGACCGAGCGCTGTACCTATTCCGTGGGGGTCATCCAGGGCGGACAATGGGCGAACTGCGTCGCGGCCCATTGCGACGCCCGGGTGCTGCTGAGCATGGCCGAAACCGAGGCGGAGCTGCAGGCGGGCATCGCACGGATGCTCGCCCGCCGTTCGAGCACGCCCGACGTGGCATTGACGGTCAGGCCGACCTGTGTCCGCCCCGTCTGGACGCCGGGCCGCGCCTGCACGGCGCTGTTCGAACATGCCCGTCAGGTGGCGCGGGGGCTTGGGTTCGACGTCGCCGCGTCCAGTTCGCCGGGCGGCTCGGATGGCAATTTCACCGGCGCGATGGGTGTGCCGACGCTGGACGGGCTGGGAATACTCGGCGACATGTACCATACGCTGGAGGAGCATATGCTGGTGTCGAGCATCGTTCCACGCACGCGGCTGCTGGCGGGGCTGCTGCTGAGCCTGGCGCCATCGGCCTGACGGCCCGATGATGCGGCCGGCGCGCCGGGGGAGCCGCTTTCAAGGCAGTCTTCTAGATGTGGGCGTTGGCGACCGACGGACGGTTCAGCATCGCCATCAGTTCGCGCCGTGTGTCCGAATTGGTGCGGAACACGCCGAGCATGCGGCTGGTCACCATCGACACGCCCGGGCGATGCACGCCGCGCGTGGTCATGCATTGATGTCCGGCCTCTAGGATGACCGCGACCCCGTGCGGTTGCAGGACGTCGTTGATCGTATTGGCGATCTGCGCCGTCAGCCGCTCCTGGATCTGGAGGCGGCGGGAATAGGCCTCGACCACCCGGGCCAGCTTGGAGATGCCCACGACGCGGGTGCGGGGCAGGTAGGCGACATGGGCCACGCCGATGATCGGCACCATGTGATGTTCGCAATGGCTTTCGAAGCGGATGTCGCGCAGCAGGACGATCTCGTCATAATCCTCCACTTCCGCGAAGGTGCGCGCCAGGATGGCGGTCGGGTCCTCGCCATAACCCTGGAAGAATTCCTCGTACGACCGCACGACGCGGCCCGGCGTGTCCAGCAGCCCCTCGCGCGACGGGTCTTCGCCCGCCCAGCGCAACAGGGTGCGGATGGCGTCTTCCGCCTCCTCGCGCGAGGGACGGGGCAGGGGGGACGTATCGGAGGAGGTCATACTGTGTCTTGCCGGGAAGGCGGCTGCCGGAAACATCCGGGAACAGGCGCGCGGGTCAGATGGAAGAGGCGATGACGTGCGTCAGTGGATGATCGCCGGGTGATACGGACAGTCCAGGCTGAAGGGCGGGATCTGGACGTCGAACTGCCGGTGCGTGTGCGGGTGGATCATGTGGTACAGCCCGCGCATGAAGCCGGTCGGCGTCTGCAATGCCGCGCCCGAGGTATATTCGAACGCCTGGCCGGGTTCCAGGACCGGCTGCTCGCCCACCACGCCGTCGCCATGGACATGCTCGATGCGGCCGGTGCCGTCGGTGATGTCCCAGGTGCGGCGCAGAAGCTGCACCGTCTCGGTGCCGTGATTCTCGATCCGGATGCGATAGGCCCAGGTGAAGCGGTGCGCGTCCGGCTGGGACTGGTCGTCCAGCCAGAACGTACGGACGATCACGCGGATTGCGTCGGTCGTCGCCTCGTAGCAGGGCGCGTTCTCCATGGCCTCGGCCAGCATGGCGTCCGGGTCGGGATCCATCCGGGGGGGAGGCTGTCTGTCGTTGACCATGGCGCGTTCCTGCCTGGGGGCGTCAGCGAAGCCCGAGGGCGGCGAGGCCGCGGGCCAGGTCGTTCTTCAGGTCCTCGGCGTCTTCCAGCCCGACCGAGAAGCGGATGACGCCGTCGGTGATGCCAAGCTGGGCGCGGTCCTCGGGGCTGATCTTCATGTGGGTGGTGGTGGCGGGATGGGTGACCATCGACCGCGCGTCGCCCAGATTGTTGGAAATCGCGATCAGCCGCAGCGCGTTCATGAAGGCGAACGCCCCGGCCTTGCCGCCCGCGACCTCGAAGGCCACCAGCGTCGATCCGCCCGTCATCTGGCGCTGCGCCAGTTCGTATTGCGGATGGTCGGGTCGGCCGGGATAGAACACCCGCGTGACCCCTTCGGCCCCGGCCAGGTAATCGGCGACGGTGGCGGCATTTTCGGTCATCGCGCGGACGCGCAGGGTCAGCGTCTCCAGCCCCTTGAGCATGACCCAGGCGTTGAAGGGCGACAGCGCGTTGCCGGTGTTGCGCGTGAACGGCTGCAGGGTGTTGGCGATCCAGTCCTGGGTGCCCAGCACCGCGCCGCCCAGTACGCGGCCCTGGCCGTCGATATGCTTGGTGCAGGAATAGACGACGACGTCGGCCCCCAGTTCCAGCGGCTTTTGCAGCAGCGGGGTGGCGAAGACATTGTCGACCACGACGATGGCCCCGGCCTTGTGCGCCAGGTCGGCGATGGCGCGGATGTCCAGGATTTCCAGCATCGGGTTCGACGGGCTTTCCAGCAGCACGGCGGCCGTGGGCTGGGCCAGCGCGGCCTGCCACCCCGCGAGGTCGCCACCGTCGACGAATACCGTCTCGACCCCGTAGCGCGGCAGCAGGTTGGCCACGATCCAGTGACAGGAGCCGAACAGCGCGCGCGACGCCACCACCCGGTCGCCGGCCTTGACGTGCGACAGCAGGGCGGACGACACTGCGCCCATGCCGGTCGAGGTCGCGATGCAGGCCTCGGCCCCCTCCAGGTCCGCCAGGCGCCGTTCCAGTGCCGCGACCGTGGGGTTGCCGAAACGGCTGTACTGGTAATGGACGACATCGCCGGTAAAGGTCGCTTCGGCCTGCTCCGCATTGTCGTAGACGAAACCCGACGTCAGGAACATCGCCTCGCTGGTCTCGCCGAAGGGCGTGCGCTCCATGCCGGCATGCAGAAGGCGTGTAGCGGGGCGGTAGGCGGTGTCGGTGGAGTCGTTGCTCATCAGGAGCTCCCGGAACAGAATCGTCAGAAGTGCCGAGGCTGTGGCCGTCCGGTGCCCTGTCGACACGGCCGGCCCCGCCTCGACGCGGCTACCCGACCGTGGAAACCGTGACGCCCGCGGGATTCTGGCGGAGTCAGGCCTCTTTAGCGCGTCTGTTTAACCTCGTCGCAAGCCGGCCGATCAAATCACGAGGGTCCGGCAAACCGCAGGGTACGTCGGACGACAGGGTTATTGCGGATCGGGGCAGGCGTCGTCAACCATCGCATCCCGCCGTGGCCCGCGTGGACGGATTGCATCGCCCGCGGCGCTGGGCTATAGGGGCGTCAGCGTCGCGGATGTAGTTCAATGGTAGAACGGCAGCTTCCCAAGCTGCATACGAGGGTTCGATTCCCTTCATCCGCTCCACGCCCATCCCCCTATTGATGTCAGTGCGGCTTCGGATGCTGCGCCTGGTAGCGTTCGATCGAGCGGCGCAAGTCGTCCATCGGCGGGGCCGGCATCGTGTCGCGGTAGGCATGGCCGTTCCAGACCCAGCGGTCGGTACCGTTGATGACCAAGTCGTGCATGCCGCCGTGCGTCCGGTGCGACAGCGAAACCGGGCCGCTGACCGAATCCAGCACCTTGGTCCAGTCGTCATGGCCTTTTTGCAGATAGACCGAGGTGGCGCATCCGGCGGAACCGCACAGGGCGGCGGATTGCAGCTGCACGAACAGCGCCGTTTCCCCCGCCCGGGTCGAGAGCGGCGCGGACCCCACCAGCACCACCGGCGTATCGCCGCGCCGGGCCGCCGCCGCGAGGTCGGCGGCATTGAGCTTGCGCGCCGTCTGGTCCAGGGCCGTGCCCGGCTGCTGCGTCAGCACGACCGGCCCATCGGGGATGGCGGTGTGGGATGTCCGGTGGGCGGGCGCCGCCCGGGCGGGGCGGTCCAGGGGCGGCGCCGCCGTCACGAGGAGAAGGGCAAACATATGACGGGGCAGTCGGTTCATGCGATGAAGTTCCGTCGGTTCGTACCGGCCGCTGCGGCACGGCCGTCGCGATGATAGCCCCGGCCGGCGCGGGGGGCGAGACGCAACAGGCAACGCATCACGGGGGGAAACGACGCATGACCGCAACCGACAGGACGCGGCCGGGGCTGTACCGGCACTACAAGGGCGGGCTTTATACCCTGCTGTGCGTCGGCCGCCATTCCGAGACCGAGGAATGGCTGGTCACCTATCGCAGCGAGGCCCGGGGCGATTACTGGGTCCGTCCCCTGTCGATGTGGGTCGAGGACGTGGACGGCATGCCCCGCTTCCGGCCCATCGGACCCGACGAGGTGGCCGGGCATTGATCCCCGGCGACCCTGTTGCGTTTTGGAATCGATCGCCGCACCATCGCCATATGTCGCGAATCGCCCTTGCCTGCGCCCTGGTCGGGGGCCTCGCCTCCCTGTTCTGCGCCGTCACGCCCGCTGTCGCCGCGCCGGACCCGGCGGATGCGGCCTTCGAGCGGATCCGCCACGACCCCGACCGCCTGGCGGTCGTGCTGCGCGCCATGCCCAAGGGGGCGGACCTGCACAACCATCTGGCCGGGGCGATCTACGCCGAAAGCCTGCTGGATTGGGCGGCCCACGACGGCATGTGCGTCGCACCGGGCCAGGGGCGTATCCTCTCGGGTCATTGCGCGCCCGCGTCCGGACAGGTGCCGGCCGGCGACCTTGTCGCCCGCCCCGACGACCGGGCGCGGATGATCGACGCGCTGTCGATGCGTGATTTCGTGCCTTCGCCGGACGACCGGTCGGGGCATGACCATTTCTTCGCCACCTTCGCCCGCTTCATGCCGGTCGAGGCCACGCATGGCGGCGACATGCTGGCCGAGGCCGTGACCCATGCGGCGGGCGACCATGTCCTGTATCTGGAACTGATGGTCTCGCCGCAATTGATGCCGGTGGCGCGGCTGGGCCTGAAGTACCCGCTGCGTGACGAGGGGTTTGCCGCCGCCGATCAGGCGATGGCCCCGGCGCTGCCGGCGCTGGTGGCCTCCGCCCGGCAGGAGGTGGACGCGATGGAGGCGCGCATGCGCGACGTGCTGCGCTGCGGCACCGCCCGGGCGCAGTCGGGGTGCGGCGTTGCGGTGCGCTACCTGTACCAGACGGTCCGCACCATGCCGCCGGCGATGGTCTTCCCGCAGCTCGATTTCGGCTATGCGCTGGTCAAGGCCGATCCGCGCTTCGTGGGCGTGAACATCGTGGCGCCCGAGGACGATGCCGTGGCCATGCGCGACTACAGCCTGCACATGCGCATGTTCGGCTGGCTGGCCCGCCGCGACCCGCAGGTGAAACTGTCGCTGCATGCCGGGGAACTGGCGCCGGGGCTGGTCCCGCCCGAGGGGCTGCGCGCCCATATCCGCGAGGCGGTCGAGGTCGCGGGGGCGCGGCGGATCGGCCATGGCGTCGATATCGTGCATGAGGACGATCCCGACGGGCTGATGGCGGAGATGGCGCGCCGCCGGGTGATGGTGGAAATCAACCTGACCAGCAACGACGTCATCCTGGGGGTCGCCGGTGCGGCCCATCCCTTCACCGCCTATCGCGCCGCGGGCGTGCCGGTGGCCCTGTCGACGGATGACGAGGGCGTGTCGCGCATCGACCTGACGCGGGAATACGAACGCGCGGCGACGACCTATGCGCTGGAATACGGCGCCCTGCGGGACCTGTCGCGCGCCGGGCTGGAATATGCGTTCGTGCCGGGCGACAGTCTGTGGCGCGGCACCGCGCCCTACCGCATGGTCGCGGCCTGTGCCGCCGTGCCGCCGGGGCCGGTCCCGGCGCGGGGCGCCTGCCATGACCTGCTGGCCCGCAGCGACAAGGCGCGCCTGCAATGGGACCTGGAGCACCGGCTTCATGATTTCGAGATCGGACTGATCGGCGAGGGCGGCCGGGGGGCCGCGACCGGTCGGCAAGAGGGGAACGGATGAAACTGACAGTACGCCTGACAGGCATGATGGGGGCCTGCGTGATGGGGGCCGGTATCGCGGCCGGCCTGATGGCTCCGGCCCCGGCGCGCGCCGCCGCCACCGCCGCCGCCACCGCGCAGATCCCGGTGCGGGTGGTCGTCGTGACCACGTTCGAGATCGGCAAGGACACGGGCGACATGCCGGGCGAATTCCAGACCTGGGTCGAGAAGCTGCCGCTGAAACAGGAACTGCCGGCCCCCGGCACCTGGCATGGCGTGATGCGCTACAACCCCGACCTGCAGGTGCTGGGCATCGCCAGTGGCGAAGGGCCGGAACATATGGCCTCGGCCATCACCGCCCTGGTCCTCGACCCGCGCTTTGATCTGCGCCAGGCCTATTTCGTGCTGGCGGGCATTGCGGGCATCGACCCGAAATTCGGGTCGGTCGGCTCGGCGGTCTGGGCGCCGCGCGTGGTCAACGGGGGGCTGGCCCATGCGATCGACGCGCGTGAAATACCGGCGGACTGGCCCGACGGCTACACCCCCGTGCAGGGCAGCCGCCCGGACGAACGGCCGGTGCCGCCGCTGCATTCGCTGTCCGGCGACATGGCCTATACGCTCAATCCGGGGCTGGTCCGCTGGGCCTATGCCCTGACGCGGTCCCTGACGCTGGAGGACACGACGGCGCTGAAGGCGATCCGCGCGCGCTATACGGGCTTCGTCCCCGCACAGGCGCCGCCGTCTGTCCTGCTGGGCGATACGCTGTCCGGCGAGACCTTCTGGGTCGGCGCCCGGATGAATGCCTGGGCCGAGCGCTGGGTGAATTACTGGACCAAGGGCGAGGGCGTTTTCGCCACCACCGCCGAAGAGGATGTCGGCTTCATGCAGGCCCTGTCCTTGCAGGCGCAGGCGGGGCGCATGGATCTGGACCGTGTGCTGCTGCTGCGGACCGCCAGCAATTTCGACATGCCGCCGCCGGGCCAGACGGCGGCCGACCTGCTGAAATCCGAGGCGAGTGAGGGCGGCTATTCGGGTTACCTGCCGTCCGTCGTTGCAGCCTATCAGGTCGGCAGCGTGGTGGTGCGCGAACTGTCCCGCAACTGGGACCGCTACGCCGCGCACGTGCCCCAGGCCCGGTGATTTCGGGGCTGGGCGCAGCGGTTCGCAAGAACCCCGCCCAGCCAGCCCGGAGCAGGAGGTCCGCATCCAGGGGCGCTGCCAGACCGGATTTCCAAAAAGGGCGCCTGGAACTCAGGCAAATCAAAGAGGAGGTATGTCGCCACGACATAGGCGGCATCGGGTTCGTTCTTTTGCGCCGGCTGGTTCGAATGTTATTCGATCCATCATGATTGACAACGTAGATCGCGACACGCGCCTCGGATTTCTCCAGATTGACGAAACAACCCGGGCCTCCCTGCGGGAGTTCCGTCCCGTGTTGGAGAAACACATCGACACGGTCCTGGATGCCTTCTACAGCCATGTCGCCAGGGCTCCCGAGGCCGCCAGGATTTTCGTTGGAAAGAGAATCGACCATGCGCGGGACATGCAGCGAATACACTGGCTGGATAACGTGTTCAGCGGGGCCTTTAACGAGCACTACTTTCGGCAGGCCGTAAATATTGGCCGCATCCACCAGCGTGTCGGTCTGGAACCGCGTTGGTATATGGCGGGCTATTGCTTCACGATCAACAAGCTGGTTGGAATTGCCAGCACATCCTACCAGGGCGACCCCGAACGCCTCGCGCGGATTGTCACCGCAATCAACAAGGCCGCCTTTCTCGACATGGATCTGGCGATATCCGTCTATATCGACGCCGGCAAGGAAGCGGCCGCCGTGCTGATGGGCCAGCATGCGGACAGCTTCGAGCGCGAAATCGCATCCACCGTCAATATCGTGGCCGAGGCGGCGACCAGATTGCGCGAAAATGCGCAATCGATGGCTGAATCCACCGGAATGACGGCGAAACAGTCAAACGCCGTTGCCGTGGCCGCCCAACAGGTCTCCAGCAACGTCCAGGTCGTCGCCGCTTCGACCGAACAACTCTCGTCTTCCATTCAGGACATCAGCGCGCAGGTCGGTCAGTCCGCGTCCATCTCAACGTCAGCCGTTGACGAGGCGCAAAATACCAATGCGATTGTTCAAAGTCTGGAAAAATCGGTCGGCCAGATTGGCGACGTCGTCAAGCTGATCAACAATATTGCAAGACAGACGAAGATTCTGGCCGTCAATGCCTCGATCGAAGCCGCCCGGGCAGGCGATGAGGGAAGAGGCTTCGCGGTGGTCGCCATGGAAATCAAGAACCTGGCCAATCAGACCGCCCAGGCGACCGATGAGATAGCGGCCCAGATCGTGAATGTTCAGGGCGCCACCTCGGACGCGGTGGGGGCGATTCAGAACATCGGCACCACCATCGGAAAAATCAACGAGATCGCGGGGGCCAGTGCGGCGACCGTCAAGGAGCAAGGGGCCGTAACCCAGGAAATTTCCCGAAATATACACGAGGTTTCCCAAAGCACTTCCATGGTCACCAGAAGCATTTCCCAGGTCACCCAAGCCGCCGATGCGTCCGGGCGAACCGGTCAGGATGTGGCAATAGCCTCGGCGAAGCTGTCTCGGCAGTCCGAGATCCTGTCCGAGAAGGTCAATAGTTTCCTCATCAAGGTTCGACACACGAACTAGAGGCGCCACAGGCGCCCGCTGCGCCTGGGTCCTTGCGGCATCTACCCTTTTGGCCAGCCGGCCACGATCCGGTCGGCCAACTGGTCCAGCAGCGCCTGCGTCAGGGTCGCGACCGCGCCGTCGGTGGCGGCGGAGCCCGACTGCGTCAGGCTGGCGCGATCGTGCAGGATGGGCAGGTGCGGATCGTGCGGGACGATCGACCAGTCGGCGTTCAGCGCCGCCGCACCGTCGCGCGTCACGTCCAGCCGGCTGATATTCACCGTCAGGCGCCACGTCGCGGGCAAGGGCTGGGGCTGGTCGCTGACGAACAGGTCCGTCCGGGCCTGCGCCAGACGCGCGGTGATCAGGTCGGTGGCCCCCACCGACAGGCGGCTGGCCCACCGGCCGCTGGCACTGCGTTCGATCTGGTTGCCGGCGCGGACCACGATGTCCTGCCCGTCCAGATAATCCGGCAGCACGACCCGCCCGACGTCGACGACCGGGGCAGTGGTGGCCAGCGGGGATGCGGTGACCGGCACCGCCCCGGTCGCGATCGCCGGCGCCCCCAGCGTGTAGAACCGTACCGGTGGCGACGCGCAGCCCGCCAGCACGGCCATCGGCAGCAGGGCGGACAGCAGGGCCACGCGGGCCGGACGGGTAGGGCGCGACAGGCGGGAAGGCGGTCGGGTCATCATGGGCGACGTCCCATCAGCAGAAGTTGCGGATTGCGCTCGACGTCGCTGGCGAAGCCGCGCAGGGCGGCGGCGGCGGCCGACAGGTCGCGCAGGGTGGAGTCGATGTTGGCGCGATCGGCCGAACGCGGCGAGGTCATGTCCCGTACGCCGGCCAGCGCCTCGCGCGCCTGGATCACCGTCTGGTCGGAGTTGACCAGCAGCGCGTGCAGGTCGGCGCCCCGGGCGTCAAGCTGGCGCGCGCCGGTGGTGGCCAGGGTGTCGATGCCGGTCAGGGTCGTATCCAGGCGCCGTTGCAGATCGTCGATGGCGCGGGCGGCGGCGTCGACGGCGGTCCGCGAATGGTCCGACGTCTGCTTCACGCTGTCGACCAGCGGCGGCAGGTCGCGGTCCAGCCGCTCGGACAACTGGCGGATGCTCTGCAACGCGATATTGGCGTTGTCGGCCAGTTCCTTCAGCGGCAACTGGGTCAGAGTTTCCTGGACCTTCTGGATGGCGGATTGCCGGGTGGGAATTTCGGTCGTCGTCGCGATGTCGGGATGCAGCATCGCGGGGGACGCCGGATCGAAATCCAGGTCGATTTCCGACTGTCCGGTCACGAAGCTCTGCACGTTCAGCGAGGCCCGCAGCCCATGGTCGATCAGGTCTTGCAGGTGCAGGGGGCGATGGCCGTTGTCCCCGCCGCTCAGCATCACCTTGCCGGGCTGCAATTCGATCGTGACGGGGATGAAGGCCGCATGGACCCTGGGGTCGAAGGTGATCGAAATCTCGTCCACCGCGCCGACGCGCACGCCCCGGAACGTGACCGGCGCGCCCACCGTCAGGCCGGAGGTCGAGCCCTGGAAGATCACCACCGCCTGCCGGGTGCCGGCGAAGAAGTGGAAATTGCCGAAGAACATCAGGGCGGCCATTCCCAGCGCCACCCCACCGACGACGAACGCGCCGACGGCTGTCTGTCTGTTTGCCATGGGTCAGTCGGTCCTTCCGGACGGGGTTTCGGGGCGTTCGCGATGCATGAAGGCGTGGACCTGCGGATCGTCGCAATGATCGCGCAGCCAGGACGGGGCGCCCCGGGCGATCGGCGTCTTGGTGCGCGCGTCGAGGAAGATGCCGTCATCGGCAATAGCGAACAGGCTGGGCAGTTCGTGGCTGACGATGATGATCGTCGCCCCCAGCCCGTCGCGCAGGTTGACGATCAGGTCGTCCAGCCGGGCCGAGGTAATGGGGTCCAGCCCGGCCGAGGGCTCGTCGAAGAACAGGATGTCGGGGTCCAGCGCCATGGCGCGCGCCAGTCCCGCGCGCTTCTTCATGCCGCCGCTGAGTTCCGAGGGGTACTGGTCGATCGCATGCAGCATGTCGACCAGGCCCAGCTTCAGTTCCACCAGGCGGCGGATGGTGCCGGGGTCCAGCTTGGTGAACATCTGCATCGGCAGGGCGACGTTCTCGCCTACCGTCAGCGAACTCCACAGCGCGGCGCTCTGGAACAGTACGCCGAAGCGGCGGCTGACCTCCACGCGGTGGGCGTCGTCGCCCTGCCAGTAATTGTCGCCGCCGACCAGGTACCGGCCCTGGCGCGGGCGCAGCAGGCCGATCATGCTTTTCAGGATCGTGCTCTTGCCGCATCCCGACCCGCCCATGACGGCGAAGATGCTGCCGCGCCGGACGTCGAAGGACACGTTCTGCTGGATGATCTTGGGACCGAACGCCAGCGTGATGTCCTGCAGCGACATCAGGGTTTCGCGCTTCGCATCGCCAGGAGACATGTCAGGAACCGTGTCGATCATGCCTCAGATCCCCAGCGTGTTGGCGATGACGGCGAAGATCGCATCCAGCGCGATGACGCCGACGATCCCGACCACCACCGCCCGCGTCGCCGCCACGCCGACATCGGCCGCGCTGCGTCCGGCCCGCAGGCCGATGCGGCAACTGGTCAGGCCGATCAGGGCGGCGAAGAAGATGCTCTTGACGAAACCGAATTCGAACTGGCTCAGCGCGATGGCATTGATCGTCTGGTGGAAATAGCCCGCGCCGGTCACCGTCAGCATGCCGATGGCCACGCAGAACCCGCCCAGCATGCCGATCAGGCAGCCATACAGGTACAGGAACGGCATGGTCAGGATCAGCGACAGGATCGACGGCAGGATCAGGTAGCTGGACACCGGAATGCCGAAGACGGTCAGGGCGTCGATTTCCTCGTTGCCCTGCATGGTGGCGATCCGCGCGGCATAGGCGCCCCCGGTGCGTCCGGCCATGATGATCGCGGTCATGACGGCGGACATCTCGCGCACCACGGCGATGCCGACCAGGCTGGCGACATAGATGTCTGCGGCGAATTTGCGCAACTGCACTGCGCCGACGAAGGCCAGGATGGCGCCGATCAGGAAATTGACGATGCCGACGATCAGCAGCGCCGACGGCCCGGCGTCGCGGACGTTGGACATCAGGTCCGTCCACCGCATGCGCCCGCGACCGGTGGCCGCCGCCAGGGCGCCGCGCGCGGTCTCGGCCCCCAGTTCGGTGACGGTGCCGATCTCGGTCAGGCTGTCGATGGTGTAGGCACCCACGGCCGTGACGGGCGCGAAGGCGCGGTGCGGCGGCGCGGGCGGTGGCGCGGGCTGTTCCGGCAGAAGGTCCAGCAGCTTGCGCGCCGAATCCGGCAGCGTGTCGGTGCGCAGTTCCAGCCCCGCGCGGGTCGCCTGCTGTTTCAGGTCCCACAGAAAGCTGATCAGCGCGGTATCCCACCGCCCCAGGGATTCGGTCCGGAAGGCGATGCCCTGCCCCTTTTCCACCTGGCGCAACCCGTCGGCGGGAAAGGGGGGAATGCGGCCATCCTGGGCGATCCATTCCCCGGACAGGACGACCACGGTTCCGGACGCATCACTGTCCAGGTGCCATTCCGGCTGGCCGTGATCGGTCGCGTTCACCAGCCTCTCCAATCGGTTCGGGGCCTCCCCTCGGGACGATCATCTTCCATAACAGATGACCGGTCATCGGCAAGGGCCACCTGGCGCATGGCGCCCGATGCCCCAGGGCGGGGCGTCAGCGCGCCAGCGGGACCAGGATTTGCGCATCGGCTGGCGGGACGGGCTGGCCGGCGCGGGCAGCCGCCAGGTCGTTCATGATCGTCCGCGCCACGGCCATGCGGTAATGAATGGGGTCCCAGAAATTGTCGCGCGCGGCCGTCAGTGGCCCGGGGATGTCGAAATCGATCACCAGCGTATGGGGGCTGCCGCGACCGATGGCGGCTACGGCCTGGCGGCAGGCGTCCCGCGTCGCGGCGACGACGCTGCCGGGAGCGCCCTGCATTTCGGGCGCCGTCGGGGGAAACCACAGGACCTTCGTGGTGTCGGCGGGAATGGCGTCGACCATCCGGCGCAGCATCGGCATTGACAGCGGAGGGGCAACCGGCCCCGTCGCCTTGCGGAGGTCGAAGTTCCAGCCCCGGAACTGGGCGTCCACCCGGCGGGGATCGTACCGGTCGTCGGGCGGCACGAAGCTGGTATAGCCGTCCGAGCCGAAGCGCTGGCGCTTGTGCCCGATCAGCCACATGAACTGGTTGGCGGCTTCCTGCACGGCATACAGGTTCATCATGTCCGCATAGCCGCGCCAGCGCGAGCCCTCGTACATCCAACCGGGCATCGGCCGGTTCGCGCTGGAAAGGGTGGTGGGCGAGGCGAAGCACCAGGAGGCGTCGATGTCGATCAGCACCACGCGCGGGGCGGCATGGTGGCGCAGGAACAGCCGCAACAGCCGGTCCTGCTCCCACGGGGTCGCGCTGTTCATCGCCATGTTCGACAGGCGCGCGCCGAAGGGGGCATCCATGATCGCCGGTTGCAGCAGGCGCCCCGTCGAGGTGCCGACCATGGTGGAATCGAAGCGGTCGCTGCGGGCCAGCACCGGCATCGTATAGCGCGCGTTGGTCGAAATCGGGATGCGGTGCAGCGGCGGCGACAGCGGCAGCATGTCCCATGGATCGACCGTCACGACGAACAGGAAGACGAACAGCCCCGCCCCGCCCAGTGTGGCGGCGAACGTCAGGGCGAAGCGCCGCCAGGCCCCCGCATGACCGGCACAGGGCCGGTCAGAACTGGAAATAGATGAACGCATCCGGAATCCGCCCCCCGATCAGCAGCAGCAGGAACACGAAGGCGATGCCCGCCGGCACGGCCAGCAGCGGGGAGGGACGCATCCTCGACACCGCATCCTGCGACGACGGCCCGATCACGGCCACGGCCAGCGCGATCCAGAACAGCGCGGCATCGTGGATGGGCGCGCGCCCCACGCCGTGAAGACCCGCCATGGCGCGCAGCATCCGCGTCGCGGTCGGGAAGTCGGGGGCGCGGAACAGTACCCAGCCCAGGATGACGAACAGCATGGTGGCGGCCCAGGCCAGCGGCGCGGCCAGCCGGATGCCGGTCCGGCTCCAGACGTGGTTGACCGACAGGGCTGCGCCATGCAGCGCGCCCCAGGCCACGAACGTCCATCCCGCGCCATGCCACAACCCGCCCAGCGCCATCGTCGCGACCAGATTGGCGATCTGGCGTGCCGTGCCCTTTCGGTTGCCGCCCAGCGGGATATAGAGATAGTCGCGCAGGAAGCGCGACAGCGTCATGTGCCAGCGCCGCCAGAAGGCCCGGATGCTGGTCGCGCGATAGGGTGCGTCGAAGTTGAACGGCAGGCGGAGACCGAACAGCAGCGCCATGCCGATCGCCATGTCGGAATAGCCGGAAAAATCGAAGAAGATTTGCAGGCTGTAGGAAATCGCCGCCAGCCATCCCTGGGCCATGTTCAGCGAAGCACCATGCGCCGCCTGCTCGAACAGCGGGTTGCAGACCTGCGCCAGGCTGTCGGCCAGGCCGGCCTTCTTCGCCAGGCCGATCAGCAGCAGCATCGACCCGCGCGACAGGTTCTCCCATACGGCGGGGCCGTGCGGGTCGGTTTCGAATTGCGGCACGATCTCGCTGTGCCGGACGATCGGGCCGGCGATCAGCTGCGGGAAGAATGTAACGAATTCCAGGAAATCCAGCGCGCTGCGCACCGGCCGCGCCCCGCGCAGCAGGTCGGCGTGATAGGCGATCTTCTGGAATACGAAGAACGACACGCCCAGCGGCAGGGCGATGGCCCACGCCGTGTGATGCCGCCCCAGGGCGGTCGCGATGCTCTCGGCGAAGAAATTCGCATATTTGAAGAAACCGAGGATCAGCAGGTTCAGCACCAGCCCGGTGACGGGCCAGATCTTCTGCCCGGTCGCCGCCCACGCGCGGCCCAGCCCCCAGTTGGCCAGCGTCAGCCCGACCAGCGCCGGGACGAAGCGCCAGTCCCAGAAGCCGTAGAACACCAGCGAGGCGCCCACCAGCACCGCCTGCCTGGCCGTGCGGCGACGGGCGCAGAGATGGAACAGGATCAGCGTCGCCGGCAGGAAGCCCAGCAGGAAGCCTTGGGTACTGAACAGCATGTCGGCTCGGCGCGGCCCTTACTGGTGCCGGAAGGTCACGACCAGCACGTCGCGATAGGCCGGGCGCGTGGGGTCGATCGGCCGGACGGCGGTAACGCCGTGATAGACCCGGTTGTCGTCGACCAGCGCCGCGTCCAGCGGTTCGGCCAGGGTGAAATGGCCGACCTGCTGCCGGTGCAGATCGTGGATCGAGGTCTCGCCGCTGGCCACGTTCTCGCGCCGGACCATCAGGACCAGGACCCAGTCGACGCCGTCGCGATGCAGCCCCTCGGGCGTCGGTTCGCCGGGTTCGTCCGGCCGGGCTTCGATGCGGAATTGATGGATTTCGGCATGCCAGGCGTCGGGCCGCCCGGCGGGCGGCGTCAGGTCGGTCACCAGCCGGTGCATCAGGCGCAGGATGGCCAGCAGGGCGGGGTGGGCGCCGGTGGCGGTTTCGACCGGGCGGAACCAGCGCTCGATCCCGCCATTCAGTTCGTTGTAGTCGCGGCTTTGGTAATGCGGCTGGTGCTTCTTGCGCTCGGTCGCGTCAGCGGTGACGGTGAATGTCGCGTGCCGCCGCCGGCGATAGCGCCCGCCATCGGCCATGTAGCGGTCCAGCCCCAGCCGGTTCCAGCTGTCGGCGAAACCTGCCCAGTCCGCCAGCCCGTAGGGGGCCAGCAGGGTGCGCATCACGGGCGCGCGCAGGAAGGCGAACCCGCCGGCGCGCAGCGGGGCCTCGACCTGTTCCAGGGTGGGCAGGGTGGGGGCGTCAGTCATGGGCAGGGTCCGGCTGGGGTGGCTCGGGCGTGTCCTGGCGGATGCGCAGCGGATTGGGCCCGGCATTGGTCATCATGGAAATGGCGGTGGGGATCGGGAACTTCACGCCCTCCTTGACCATGCGCAGCCCCAGCCGGCGGTAATATTCGCGCGACACCTTCCATTTGGCGCCCGGCGCCGTGCGGATCGACCCCAGGAATTTCGCCCCGTTGCCGTCCGCGACCTCGACACCGAGGAAGGTGAAGTCCGACAGGATCATGGGGGCGAAGGCGTCGTCGGCGCGCATGCCCGCCACGACGTCGGCCAGGATGGCGGCGACGCGGTCGGGGTCTTCGCTGAGGTCCAGCATGAAGGACACGACGATGACGTTGTAATCGCGCGAGGTGTTGGCGATCGACGTGACCGACGAGAACGGGATGATATGGACATCGCCCGACGTCGTGCGCAGGCGCAGCGTGCGGATCGACAGATGTTCCACCGTGCCCGAGACGCTGCCCGCCGTCACCCAGTCGCCGACCTGCATGGCGTTTTCCACCAGCATGAAGAAGCCGGTGATGAAATCCTTGACCAGGCTCTGCGATCCGAAGGCGATGGCGGCGCCCAGGATGCCGGCACCGGTCAGCAGCGGTGCGACGTTGATGCCGATCTGCGACAGCGTCGTCACGGCGACGATGACGATGATGAAGGTCAGCAGCACGGTGCGGATGATCGGCAGGACGGTGCGCAGCCGGATGGCGCGGGACGCCTGCTCGGTCGTCTCGAAGCGGGTGATCTGGGTCTGCAGGGCGGCATTGGCGATTTCCCACACCACCGTGGCGATGGTGAAGGCGATCAGGATCGACAGCACGGCCGCCACGATGCGGGTGCCCAGCGCGCCGTGCAGGAAGAAGGCGAAGGTGGGAATCCCCCAGGCCTGCAGCAGGATGACAATGGTGGCGAAGATCAGCAGCGCCGACAGGCTGCGCCGCGCCAGGGGATAATAGTAATCCGCCCGCGCCTGCAGGCCGGGATAGCGCGCCTCGACATCGTCGCTGACATGGAACAGGCGGTTCTGCATGCCGAAGGCCAGCACCGCCAGGACCCGCGACAGCAGGATCACGATGACGGTCAGCGCCATGGTGCGCCAGATCCAGGCGTAGCCGCCGCGGATCTGCGTCGCCCACACCAGCCACAGCGCCAGGTCGAAGACCATCGCCGGCAGCCACCAGAACTGCACCAGCCGCCCCACGAAAATCCAGAACGACCGGCCCTGGAACCGTGCGGGCGGCTGCAGGGCGCCGGCGACCGGCCGGCGGATGCGCCAGATGAACAGCGCGATCAGGATATGTTCGCCCAGCACGATGGCGCGGATCATCGCCTGGGTTCCGCGGGGGGCCAGATGGAACAGCGCGCCCAGCGACGACAGGCAGACGACGATCGACGGGACCGCGACCAGCAGGGTCCACCAGCGGATCACGATGCGGGCGGTGGAATCCGAAGCCTTGCACAGGCGGATGGTCGGCGATTTCGGGACGAAGACCGTCTCGACCAGCAGGTAGGCGCCCCGCGCGATGATGTAGGCGTTGGTCAGGGTCAGCGTCACCAGTTCCGCCTGGTCGGAGACCGTCAGGAACGCCGCGCCCGCGTAGCCGACACCCAGGAACAGCGCGACCGGGATCAGTTTGATCAGCAGATGCAGCAGCGAGAAGGGGATGCGCCCGATGATGCGCAGGGTTTCGTGCTGCTTGCGGTCGTCCTGCTGGCGGGTTTCCTGCGTCTTCTGTTCGGCCGCCGTCTCGGGCAGGGCCTCGGTGGCGGGCGGGGCCTCGGTCGCGCGGCGGTTCAGGCGCCGCTCGGCCTCGACCGCGCGCGAAGTCACGGCGGCCAGCGGCCGGCGCAGGGCGATGGACAGCCCGCGTTCGGCGGCCAGGGCCACCAGGACGATCGCCCCGGCCCGGCCGAACGCGTCGAGCAGCGTCTGGCGCGATTGCGGGCTGGCCAGTTCGCTGTGCACCCAGCGGCCGACGAACGCCAGGTCGGAGAACAGGCCGGCGAACTGCCGGGCCTGCCGCACCGTGGCGTCGCGCACGCCCGACAGTTCGCCCACGATGTCGCTGCCCAGGCTGTCGGGTTCCAGCGTCCCGTCATCGGACGTATTCGCCGGGGCGGAGGCAGCGGCCGGCTTGGCGGCAGCCGCCGGGGCAGCGGCGGGCGCGGGCAGAGTGCCGGCGATAGCCGACAGGGTGCGGGTGAATTCCGCCCGCTTCTGCGGATCGTTCAGCACGCCCAGCACCTGCTGCGCCTGCTGGGCGGTCATCGTAGGGGCGGACGGGGGGGCGGCGGCCAGGGCCGGGCCGGCGCCCGACGACAGTAGCAGAAACAGGGCGGCGATCAGGCCGGACCACGCTCTCCGATGGATGGTCTTCCCCGAGGGGCGGGGGGACGGGGATCTGGAAACGGGGGAAACCGGCATGCCTGTTTAGTGCCTCCTGTTGCCGATGGAACGGTCGCCGCGGACCGGGCAAGGATATTCTGTATAGGGAAAACCGGATCAGGGTTCGAGAGGGGCGATCCGGGCGTGCTCCGTCACCGTCTGCCTGTCCAGCCGGTACAGCATATCCAGGATCGCGACCTGGAGGCTGCCGGGCCCCGGCGCGGTCCGGGCGGCCAGTTCGCCGGCCAGGCCGATCAGGACCATGGCATGGGCGCAGGCGGCCATGGCGTCGTCCCCCACCGCCAGGCAGGCGCCGGCGATGGCGGTGGCCGTGCAGCCCAGTCCGGTGACGCGGGTCATCATCGGGTGGCCGTTGGCCACCGTCGCGACCCGGGGGCCGTCCGTAATGTGGTCGGTGGCGCCGCTGACGGCGACGCAGGCCCCGGTGGCGCGGGCCAGGCTTCGTGCGGCCGGCAGGGCCTCCGCCGCGCCGGACAGCGAATCGACACCGCGTCCCGATGGCGGAGCGTCGCCGCCGGCCCCGCGCAGATGCGCCAGCGCCATGATTTCGGAGGCGTTGCCGCGAATAGCCCGGGGGCCGTCGGCCAGGCTGTCCAGCGCGACGCGCGAGCGAAAATCCAGTACCCCGACCGCGACCGGGTCGAGGATCCAGGGCGTGCCGGACAGGCGGGCCACGCGGGTTGCCCGCGCGATGGCGGCGGCCTGCGGCACGGTCAGCGTGCCCACATTGACCACCAGGGCGGCGGCCAGGGGCACCAGCTGCGCGACTTCGTCCTCGGCCTCGACCATCGCGGGGGACGCGCCGATCGCCAGCAGGGCGTTGGCGGTGCTGTTGGCCACGACGATGTTGGTGATGTTGTGGATCAGGGGCGTGCGCGCGCGGATGCGTTCCAGCGTGTCGGCGACGGCGGCGGGCGTGAACGGGGCGGGTGGGGAAAGGGTCATGGAACCTCCCTCCACGCCGGGGTCAGCCCGGCGGGGCAAAACTGAGCAGGGCCTCCTCCTGCCGGCGGATCACGCAGGTGCCGGCAAGCAGGTCGTGCAACCCCTGCTTGCGCGACGTCCACATGACCATCAGAAAGCCGAAGCCGCACAGCAGCAGGGACAGGAACTTGCCGAAATACCGGCCGGCGGCGCGGCGGATGCTGATGCGCCCGCCATGCAGGTCGGTGACGCGCATGCGGCACAGCAGCTTGCCCGGCGTGGCCTGCAGGCGCGAGGCTTCGAACAGGATGAAATACAGCGCCGGCAGCACGAATTGCAGGAATTCATACAGGCCGCTGCCATGCCAGGCGGGCTGGAGCATGTTGTACGAATAGGAATAATCGAGGGGCACGATGTCGGCGATCTGGTACTTGCCGCCGCCCATCCCGCCGCCTGTTCCGCTGTCGAGGATGGTGATCGACAGGCTGGGCGCGACCGCACGGCTGATGGCCCAGCCGAGGACGCACACGACCATCGTATCGACCCACCATGCCAGGACGCGGAACCAGAAACCGGCATAGAGCCAGACATGGCGGGGCGGGACGCGGCCGAACGGGCTGGTGCCAAAAGGCGTATCGGACATGGTGCGCGTCCTTGGCAGGGATCGTGGAAGGCTGGGGCTGGCCGGGGCCGGCGGTCAGCTCCGGTACGATCCGTTGATGTCGATATAGCCGTGGGTCAGGTCGCAGCTCCAGGCGGTGCTGGCGCCGTTGCCCAGGCCCAGGTCGATGTCGATGTCGATCTCCTGCCCCTTCATGTGGGCGACGACCGGCGTTTCGTCATATCCCGTCACCACGGTGCCGTTGCGCGCGATCCAGACCCCGCCCATCGCGATCGACAGGGTGTCGCGGTTGGCGGGTTCGCCGCTCTTGCCGACGGCCATGACGACCCGGCCCCAGTTCGCGTCCTCGCCGGCGATCGCCGTCTTGACCAGCGGCGAGTTCGCGACGGCCAGCGCGACCCGGTGGGCGGATTCGTCGGACGTGGCGCCGGTGACCTGGATGCGCATCAGCTTGGTGGCGCCCTCGCCGTCGCGGACCACCAGCAGCGCCAGTTCCAGCAGCAGGGAATCGAGCGCTTCGGCGAAGTCGGCCAGGGCAGGGTCGGTTTCGGCGGCGATCGGCGGGTTGCCGGCCAGTCCGGTGGCGAACAGCAGCACCATGTCCGAGGTCGAGGTATCGGAATCGACCGTCGTGCGGTTGAAGCTCTTGTTCGTGCCCGCCGACAGCAGCGCCTGCAGGACCGGGGCCGGCAATGCGGCGTCGGTCGCGACGAAGCACAGCATGGTCGCCATGTCGGGGGCCACCATGCCGCTGCCCTTGGCGATGCCCTGGATCCGCACGGGGGTGCCGCCGATCGTGGTCTCGCGGACCGCGCCCTTGGGGAAGGTATCGGTGGTCATGATGCCGCGCGCGGCATCCGCCCAGCCGTTGTCCGACAGGGTGGCGTACAGGCCGGGCAGGGCATCGGTGATCTTCTGGTGGGGCAGGATTTCGCCGATCACGCCGGTCGAGGCCAGGAAGACCTGGCTGGCGGCGCAGCCGACAAGGCGGGCGGCGTCGGCGGCGTTGGCCTGCGTGGCCTCGAACCCGGCGCGGCCGGTGAAGACGTTGGCGTTGCCGGCATTGACCACCAGCGCGCGGGCGACGCCTTGCGGCAGGGCCGCGCGGCACCAGTCGACCGGGGCGCCGGGGCATTTGCTGCGGGTAAAGACTCCCGCGACCGTGGTGCCGGGCGCGAATTCGGCCATGACCAGGTCGGTGCGCCCCGTATAGCGGATGCCGGCGGCAGCCGCGCCGAACCGGACACCGGCCACAGGAGCCAGTGCGGGCATCGGCCGGGCGAGGGGGGATACGGGAAGGGGGGCTGCCATCGGTCCGGTCTTCTGTCCTGCGCGGCTTCGGGGCGGTCGTGGCCCGGCCCCGAGAAGGGGGCCGGGTGGTGGGGGCGGCGTAGGCCGCCCGCTTTACTTCTTCGCGGGGGTCGCCTTGGCCGGCGGAGTGGCCGGGATCGGCTTGCCGCTGGGATCGTAACGCACGATCGTCACGCCCGCCACCGCCTTATCCACCGCCTGGCGGACGCCCTGCTGGATCAGCTTCTGGCGGATCTCGTCATGCACCGCGTCCAGCTTGGGCACGGCCGCGGTACGAGTGTCCAGCACTTCGATCACGTGCCAGCCGTACTGTGAATGAACCGGCGTCTGGCTGAAGGTGTGGGGCTTCATGGCGAAGGCCGCGTCCGAGAACGCCGGCAGCATGTCGCCCTTCTTGAACCAGCCCAGGTCGCCGCCGTTCTGCTTGGCCGACGCCTTGTCGGTCGACAGCTTGGTCGCCAGCGCGCCGAAATCGGCCCCGGCCTTCAGTTGCTTGATGATGCCGGTCGCCTCGGCCTCGGTCGCCACCAGGATATGGCGGGCATGGACCTCGGTCTCGGGCTTCTTGTTGGCGTAGTTCTGGTTGTAATAATCCTGGATCGCCGCATCCGTCAGCGTCGGGGCGACCTGCTGCGACAGATAGGCGTTCTGCAGCGCGTTGGTGGCGGCGGCATGCATCTGCGCCTGGACGTCCGGCTGATTCTGCAGGCCGGTGCGCAGGGCCGCCGCCTGGATGGCCTTCTGGTCGATCAGCTGGTTCAGCAGCATCGGGAAGATCATGTTGGGCGGCAGCTGGCGCAGCTGCGCCGGCATCGTGGCCGCGGCCTGGCGCACGTCGTCCAGGTGGATGTCCTCGCCATTCACGGTGGCGACGACGGGGTTCGGATTGGCCGGAGCCGCAGGGGTGGCCGATGCGGCGGCCGGGGCGGCTGCCGGTGCGGCCGGCGTCGCCGCGGGGGCCGCGGCACGGGCATGAGGGGCGAAAAGCGCAGGAGCGAGCAGGGCCGCCGCCATGAAGGAGGCTGCCGGGCTGGAAAGCCGCATGTGTTGAAAACCCTAAGATATAAAGCGTCTCGGGGCATCATGGCCGAGGCAGCCCGGTCCTGCAAGGCTGCCTGGCGCGCGCCCTGGTGCGCCGCGGCGTGGCCCGCAGGCGGTCGCTTCGGTTGACCGGTGGCGGCATGGGTCTTATCTGAGATGCCGCGCGAGAATGCCATTCCTACAGTTCCAGCCTGCCCGTCCGGACAGGAGCGGAGCCGCGCCATCCCGGAAGGTCTACATGTTCGCCAGTCTTGCCCGTGCCTTGTTTGGAACTGCCAACGATCGCTCGCTCAAGGCGTTTCAGCGCCGCGTGCCGGAGATCAATGCGCTGGAGGCCCAGGTCCGTGCGCTGGATGACGGGGCGCTGGCGGCGAAGACGGGCGAATTCCGCGACCGGATCGCCGGCGGCGCGTCACTGGATTCGCTGATGCCCGAAGCCTTCGCGGTGGCGCGCGAGGCCGCGCACCGCGTGCTGGGCAT
The DNA here is from genome assembly GCF_014174355.1 of Gluconacetobacter azotocaptans. Classification (GTDB taxonomy): domain Bacteria; phylum Pseudomonadota; class Alphaproteobacteria; order Acetobacterales; family Acetobacteraceae; genus Gluconacetobacter; species Gluconacetobacter azotocaptans. The sequence goes on along the minus strand of NZ_JABEQF010000005.1, from coordinate 339,609 downwards.
GCGGCATTTCGACGTGCAGCTGATCGGCGGCATGGTCCTGCATGCCGGACGGATCGCCGAGATGCGCACCGGCGAGGGCAAGACGCTGGTCGCCACCCTTGCGGTCTATCTCAGCGCGCTGTCCGGCCGGGGCGTGCACGTGGTGACGGTCAACGACTACCTTGCCCGCCGCGATGCCGAGGAAATGGGCAAGCTGTATTCCTTCCTGGGCCTGACCACCGGCGTCATCGTGCCGAACATGCCCGACGAGGAACGGCGCGCCGCCTATCAGGCCGACATCACCTACGGCACGAACAACGAGTTCGGGTTCGACTATCTGCGCGACAACATGAAGTACCGCATCGAGGACATGGTCCAGCGGCCCTTCCACCACGCGATCGTGGACGAGGTCGATTCGATCCTGATCGACGAGGCGCGCACGCCGCTGATCATCTCCGGCCCGGCCGAGGACAGTTCCGACCTCTATCGCTCGGTCGATACGGTGGTGAGCGAACTGGTGAAGACGCCCGAGGCGTTCGAGAAGGACGAGAAATTCCGCTCGGTCATCCTGACCGACGCCGGGTCCGAGCAGGTCGAGGCCATGCTGCGCGAGGCCGAAGTGCTGGTCGAGGGCGGGCTGTACGACATCCATAACGTCGCGGTGATCCACCACGTCCAGCAGTCGCTGCGGGCGCACACGCTGTTCGCGCGCGACGTGGACTACATCGTCCGGGGCGGCAAGGTCATCATCATCGACGAATTCACCGGCCGCATGATGGACGGCCGGCGCTATTCCGATGGGCTGCACCAGGCGCTGGAAGCCAAGGAGCACGTCGAGATCCAGCAGGAAAACCAGACGCTGGCCTCGATCACCTTCCAGAATTACTTCCGCCTTTATCCCAAGCTGTCGGGCATGACCGGCACCGCGATGACCGAGGCCGACGAGTTCGCCGAGATCTACAAGCTGGACGTGGTCGAGATCCCGACCAACCTGCCGGTGTCCCGCCAGGATGCGGATGACGAGGTCTATCTGACGGCGCGCGAGAAATACGATGCCGTCAGCGCGCTGATCGAGGAGATCGCCAAGACGTCGCAGCCGGTGCTGGTCGGCACGACTTCGATCGAGAAGAGCGAGTACCTGTCCGAACTGCTGAACAAGCGCGGCGTGAAGCACAGCGTCCTGAATGCCCGGTTCCACGAGATGGAGGCCACCATCGTGGCCCAGGCCGGCGCGCCGGGGGCGATCACCATCGCCACCAACATGGCCGGGCGCGGCACCGACATCAAGCTGGGCGGCAATGTGGAGATGCGCGTCCGCCAGGAACTGGCGGAGGTCGAGGACCCCGAGGAACGGACCCGGCGCGAGGCCGAGATCCGCGCCCAGGTCGCCGAATACCATGACATCGTCAAGGCGGCGGGCGGCCTGTACGTCATCGGCACCGAGCGGCATGAAAGCCGGCGCATCGACAACCAGTTGCGCGGCCGCGCCGGGCGGCAGGGCGATCCGGGCAATTCGCGCTTCTTCATCTCGCTCGAAGACGACCTGATGCGGATCTTCGGGACCGAGCGGATGGGTGGCATGCTGCAGCGCCTGGGCCTGAAGGAGGGCGAGGCGATCGTCCACCCGTGGATCAACAAGGCGCTGGAGCGTGCGCAGAAGAAGGTCGAGGCCCGCAACTTCGACATGCGCAAGAACACGCTGAAATATGACGACGTCATGAACGACCAGCGCAAGGAGGTCTATTCCCAGCGCCGGGAATACATGGCGGCCGAGGAAGTGGCTGCGACGGTGCAGGACATGCGCGCCGACGTGATTCACGCGATGGTGGCCCGCCATATCCCCGAGCGCGCCTTTGCCGAACAATGGCAGAGCGCCGAACTGGCCGAGGAAGGGCGTGCCGTCCTGGGGCTGGACCTGCCGGTGGCCGACTGGGCGAAGGAAGACGGGGTGGACGGCCAGACGGTCACCGCCCGGGTGGAACAGGCCGCGACCCAGGCGCAGGCGACCAAGGCCGCCAATTTCGGCCCCGCGATCATGCGCTATATCGAGAAGCAGGTGCTGCTGACCACGTTCGATTCGGTGTGGAAGGAGCATCTGCTGGCGCTGGACCAGCTGCGCCAGGGCATCGGCCTGCGCGCCTACGGCCAGAAGGACCCGCTGAACGAGTTCAAGCACGAGGCCTTCCAGCTGTTTACCGCCATGCTGGACGACCTGCGTCTGCGCGTGACCTCGACCATGGCGCGGGTCGAGGTGGCGCCGCCGGTCATGGACAATCCGTTCACCGGCGTGCCGCAGCCCGGTACTCCGCTCCCTGCCTCCCCGTTCCCCACCAACGCCCCGTTCGCGGGCGCCGCGCAGTCGGGCATGGCCGAGATCCATTCCGACCCGGGTGTGCTGGGGCTGGCGTCGGAACCGGCACCCGGCCTGCTGCCCGCCATGGGCGGCGCCGCGCCGGACGTGACGATGGCGACCCCGATCGGGGCGGCGGCGATCATGCCCGACGATCCGTCCAGCTGGGGCGAGACGCCGCGCAACGCCCTGTGCCCCTGCGGGTCGGGCAAGAAATACAAGCATTGCCACGGCCGGCTGGTCTGACGTCCGGCCGGGGGACTGCACAAACAGAGAGTTGAGAGCGCGCGCCCTGCGCTTCGGGACTGAAGACGAAGGTTAGAGACGAACGATGGCGGGTCATTCCCAGTTCAAGAACATCATGCACCGCAAGGGCGCGCAGGACGCCCGGCGGGCGCGGCAATTCGCCAAGGTGATCCGCGAGATCACGGTTGCCGCGCGGTCGGGCCTGCCGGACCCGGCGTCCAATCCGCGCCTGCGCGCCGCGATTTCGGCGGCGCGCGAGGTCAACATGCCCAAGGATACGGTCGAGCGCGCGATCAAGAAGGCGACCGGCGCCGGCGGCGGCGACGATTACGTCGAGGTCCGGTACGAAGGCTACGGCCCGGCCGGCGTCGCGGTGATCGTCGAGGCCCTGACCGACAACCGCAACCGCACCGCGTCGGACGTGCGGGCCGCGTTCTCCAAGCATGGCGGGTCACTGGGCGAGACCAATTCGGTGTCCTTCATGTTCACCCGGCTGGGCGTCGTCACATACCCGGCCTCGGTCGCCAGCGAGGACGAGATGCTGGAGGCCGCGATCGAGGCCGGGGCCGAAAACGTCGAATCGTCTGCCGAGACGCACGAGGTCACCTGCCCCATCGAATCGTTCTTCGCGGTGCGCGACGCGCTGGAGGCCCGCTTCGGCGAGCCCGCCAGCGCCCGGCTGGACTGGCGCCCGGGCACCCTCGTCACCCTGGACGAGGACAAGGGGCGCAGCCTGCTCAAGCTGGTCGACGTGCTGGAGGAGAATGACGACGTGCAGGCGGTGTACGCGAATTTCGACCTGCCCGACGACGTGGCCGAGAGGCTTTCAGCCTGACCGCGCGCATGGTCCGGTTGCTGGGCATTGATCCGGGCCTGCGTTTCACGGGCTGGGGCATTGTCGATGTCGATGGCAACCGGCTGTGCCATGTCGCCGACGGGGTGATCGCCACCGACGGGGACACTCCGGTCCCCGAACGGCTGCGCCTGCTGCACGACTCCCTGCTGGAACTGGTGCGGGCCCACCGCCCGCACGAGGCGGCGGTCGAGGAAACCTACGTCAACCGCAACGGGTCCTCGACGCTGAAGCTGGGCTATGCGCGCGGGGTTGCCCTGCTGGTGCCCGCGCTGGCCGGAATCGCGGTTTCCGAATACGGTGCGATGGCGGTGAAGCGGGCGGTGGTGGGCACCGGCGCCGCCAGCAAGGACCAGGTGGGAATGATGGTGCGCCGCCTGCTGCCCGGGGCCACGATCCGCCGCGCCGATGCGTCCGACGCGCTGGCGGTTGCGATCTGCCACGCGCATCATCGCGCCAGCACCCTGCGCGTGATGGCCGGGACGCGCATGGCATGATCGCGCATCTGACGGGCCTGGTCAGCCAGGTGGAGGCCGATCGCTGCGTGGTGGATGTCAATGGTGTCGGCTATCTGGTCCAGGCCTCGACCCGCACGCTGTCCGTCCTGCCCCGCCCGCCCGAGACGACGCGCGTCCTGATCGAGACCGTGGTGCGTGAGGATGCGTTCCTGCTGTACGGATTTGCCGAAAGCGCCGAACGCGAATGGTTCCGCCTGCTGACGACGGTGCAGGGGGTGGGGGCCAAGGTGGCGCTGGCCATTCTGTCGTCCCTGTCGTCGGGCGAACTGAGCGCGGTGATCGCCTCGGCCGACAAGGCCAGCCTGACCCGCGCGCCCGGCGTCGGCGCCCGGCTGGCCGAGCGCATCCTGACCGAACTGCGCGACAAGACGGGGCGGATGCCCACGGGCCCGGGGATTGCGATGCCGGTGCAGGCGGCCGGCGGCGGGGTCGAGGCCGACGCGCTGCTGGCGCTGGCCGGCCTGGGCTTCCGGCGTGCCGAAGCCCATCCGGTGGTGGCGCGGATCGTGGCCCGGCTGAACGATAAGGCGGATCTGGACGTCGTGATCCGCGAAAGCCTGCGGGAACTGGCGCGATGACCGATACGCCGCAACGCACGATCGACGCCGCACGGGGGGCCGAGGACGCGGCCGAGGCCACGCTGCGCCCCCAGACACTGGACGATTTCACCGGCCAGAAGGCCAGCCGCGAGAATCTGGCGATCTTCATCGCCGCCGCCCGCAAGCGCGGCGAGGCGATGGACCATGTGCTGCTGCATGGGCCGCCGGGCCTGGGCAAGACCACCCTGGCGCAGATCGTGGCGCGGGAACTGGGCGTGGGGTTTCGCGCGACCTCCGGCCCGGTGATCCAGCGGGCGGGCGATCTGGCGGCGATCCTGACCAACCTGCAGCCGCGCGACGTGCTGTTCATCGACGAGATCCACCGCCTGCAGCCCGCCATCGAGGAAGTGCTGTATCCGGCGATGGAGGATTTCCAGCTGGACCTGATCATCGGCGAGGGGCCGGCCGCGCGCTCGGTGCGCATCGACCTGTCGCCTTTTACCCTGGTGGCGGCGACGACGCGGGCGGGGCTTCTGGCGACCCCGCTGCGCGACCGGTTCGGCATTCCGCTGCGGCTGGTGTTCTATACGGCTGAGGAGTTGCGCCTGATCGTCTCGCGCGGGGCGCAGAAGCTGCAATTCGACCTGACGCCCGACGCAGCCGAGGAAATCGCCCGCCGGTCGCGCGGCACGCCGCGCATCGCCGGCCGCCTGCTGCGCCGGGTGCGCGACTTCGCCTCGGTCGGGCGGGCGTCGGGCGGGCCGGTGGATCGGGGCATGGCCGATGCCGCCCTGTCGCGGCTGGAGGTCGATTCGCTGGGACTGGACGGGATGGACCGGCGCTACCTGCGCCGCATCGCCGAACATCATCACGGCGGCCCGGTGGGGGTGGAAACGCTGGCCGCCGCCCTGGCCGAGGCCCGCGACACCATCGAGGACGTGATCGAACCCTATCTGATTCAGGAAGGGCTGGTGCTGCGCACCAGTCGCGGCCGCATGCTGGGCGAGCGGGGGTGGCGCCATCTGGGGCTGGTCCCGCCGGCGACGCCTCCCAGCCAGGGCGACCTGCTGCGCGAGGACGACGCATGAGGCATGGCATCAATTTCCGGGTCTATTACGAGGATACCGATACCGGCGGCGTCGTCTACCACGCCCGCTACCTCGCCTTCGCCGAACGCGCGCGGACCGAGGCGATCCGCGGCCTGGGCCAGCCGGTCTCGGCGCTGCTGGAGGACTATGGGCTGGCCTTCGTCGTGCGGCATGCCGCCATCGGCTACCGCCAGCCGCTGCGCCTGGACGACCTGGTGACGGTCACCACGCGCCTGATCGAACTGGGGTCGGCCAGTTGCCGCCTGGAGCAGCTGTTCCTGCTGGGCGGGACCCTCTGCGCGGACCTGGAGGTGCGCCTGGCCTGCGTGCGCGTAGCCGACGGCCGGCCTGCCCGATTTCCGCCCTTATGGCGTGATCTTCTGGGCGGACTGGTGGACTGATGGGACACCGGCGGGGCGGACGATAATTCTTTGTCCCGTCATGGTGGAACAGCGGTGGGGGGTGCTTCTGCTTTTCCGCGGAAGCCTATAAGGAACGCACTGGAGTGCAGTGTCAGACTGCCCCGCGTGGCGGTCGGGACCGCGATCGCGCGGTTGCGGGCAGAAGGTGCAGGAGGCGTTTTTGGACCAAGCGGTTAACGCGGCGAATCTGGGCGCGGCTGCGGCCGGCGGTTTGTCGCTCTGGAGTCTGTTCCTACACGCGGCCATCGTCGTCAAACTGGTGATGATCGGCCTGGTGCTCAGCAGCATCGTGGTGTGGGGCATCATCTTCGACAAGATCGTGACCTTGCGGCGGGTCAACCGCCTGGCATCGGAATTCGAGGACCGGTTCTGGTCGGGCGGCAGCCTGGACGACCTGTACGAAGCCGACGGCGCCAAGCCGCTGCACCCGCTGGCGGCGGTATTCGGCGCCGCGATGGGCGAATGGCGGCGTTCGGCGCGGATCGCCGGCGTGGACCTGGCGCGCGGCGGCGTGCAGGAGCGCGTGGACCGCGCTATGTCCATCACCATCACGCGCGAGATGGAGCGGCTGGGCCGCTGGATGATCTTCCTGGCCACCATCGGGCCGGTGGCGCCGTTCATCGGCCTGTTCGGAACGGTGTGGGGCATCATGCACGCCTTCGGGGCCATCGCGGCGATGCACAACACCAACCTGGCCGTCGTCGCCCCCGGCATTTCCGAGGCGCTGTTCGCCACCGCCATCGGCCTTGTGACCGCGATCCCGGCCGTGATTGCCTATAACGTCATCAACAACAGCCTGGCGCTGTTCGAGGACCGGCTGGGCGGGTTCGGCACCGAATTCGCCGCCATCCTGTCCCGCCAGTCCGAGGAAAGGGGCTGAACCATGGGCGTTTCGCTCGGTGGAGGCGGGGGCCGTCGCGGCCGCCGGCGTCCCATGTCGGACATCAACGTCACCCCGCTGGTGGACGTCATGCTGGTGCTGCTGATCATCTTCATGGTCACCGCGCCGATGATGACCAGCGGCGTCAATGTCGACCTGCCGAAGACCGACGCGGCGCCCGTCAACGCGGACAGCAAGCCCCTTACCGTGTCCATCCGGTCGGACGGGGCGCTGTATCTGGGCGACAACCCCGTGTCGTCGGACCAGTTGGTGGACCAGTTGCGCGCGGCGTCGGAAAACGATTCGGCGCACCGGATCTTCGTGCGTGGGGATTCCCACATTGATTACGGCCGCGTCATGGAGGTGATGGGACGGATCACCGCCGGCGGCTTCACCCATGTCGCCCTGCTGGCCCAGCAGCCGCCCTCGGGCGGTGCGGCGCCCTGATTGCCCGTTCGCCGGGTAGGAGCATCCTCGTCGTGGTTCAGCCGCGTCGTTCCGAAACTGTCCTGATGCGCCGGTCGGTCCTGGTGTCCGGCTGCGCCCATGTCGCGCTGCTGCTGGCGGTGCTGCTGGGGCTGCCGTCGCCCATCCCGCCCGAACCACCCCCGCCGCCGACGGTGGAGATGGAATTCACCTCCGACAGCGGCGGCATGCCCCACAAGGCGGACAAGCCTGCGTCCAAGCCCGCGCCGGCCCCGGCCCCTGTTCCGCAGGAAGCCCCGCCGGCCCCCACTCCGCCGGAAAAGGCCCCGCCCGAGGAAGCGCCGCCCCCGCCGCCGCCTCCGCCGCCCATGCCCCCGCCGCCCGAGACGCCGCCCCAGGCGCTGCCCGACGTTCCGGTGCCGCCCAAGGTCGAGCAGCCGTCGCCCGACGCAGTGAAGGCGCCGCCGACACCGCCGTCGCCGCCTGTGCCGTCGCACGCGGTGGCCCCGCCCTCGCCGCAGCCCACGCCCAATGCGCTGCCGCAGACTCAGCAATTCTCGCACGTCACGCAGCCCAACCCGACCAAGAAGCCGGTGCCCGACACGCACTCGCTGCTGGCGACGCTGGATGCGTTCCGTGCCGACCAGAAGCAGACCCACCCGCCCAAGGCGCGGACGAATCCGGTGCAGGGCGGCGCGCCCGACGGCGGCGGGCGGCCGGACGGTGACATCACCAGCGCGCTGAACGCCGCCGACCAGAAGGCGATCGGCAATGCGGTGCGGCGCTGTTATTCCGAAGATACGGCGGCCCGCAATTATGCCCAATTCGTGGCCCATCTGGTCGTGACAGTGGATTCGACCGGCATGGCCCGCCTGGTGCAGTTCAGCCCTGAAACCCAGGCACGGATGGAAGGCGACCCCTCCTACCGCGCCCTGGCCGAGCGTGCGCGCGCCGCGGTGCTCAGCCCGACCTGCGCGCAATTGCCGGTGCCGAAGAATCTGCTGGGACAGACACGACAACTGAAATTCGTTTTCCGCCCATGAAGAAGCAAGCGATCACCATGCGGCGAGACCGAGGAGAGAACCCCATGCGTCCGAGTGATATGCCATTGATTTCCGATGGGGATGCTTCCCTGCTGGCCACCGCTTTCGGCCGGCGTGGCCTGATCGGCGCCGGCATCGCGGGCGGTATCCTGGCCTCGCCGCTGGCCGCCCTGGCGCAGGGGGCGCCTGGCGCCGCCGAAATCACCGTGGACCAGGCGCGTTCCGAACCGATTCCCATCGTGATTCCGCCGCTGGGCGGCGATTTCGGGCAGCAGGTCAGCGCGGTCGTGTCCGCCGACCTGGGCAATTGCGGCCTGTTCCGCCCGATCGCCGGTTCGCTGCCCGCGGGCATGCCGGATTTCGGCACCTACAAATCGCTGGGCGCCCGTGCGCTGGTCAGCGGGACGGCCACCAGCAGCGGCGGCGCGCTGCGGGTGGAATTCCGCCTGTGGGACGTGCTGACGGGGACGCAGATCCAGGGCACCGCCTATACCGCGGCGGCGGCCGATGTCCGCAAGATCGCGCATATCATCGCCGACGTGATCTATGAGCGCATGCTGGGCGAGAAGGGCTATTTCAACACCCGCATCGCCTATATCGCGCGGTCCGGCCCGCGCGCACACCAGACGACGCGCCTGGCGATCATGGATCAGGACGGGGCCAACAGCCACTACCTGTCGGGCGGCCAGTGGCTGACCCTGACGCCGCGCTTCAGCCCGGCCAGCGACCAGTTGGCGTTCATGTCCTATGCAAATAATCGTCCGCGGGTTTACATGCTCAACCTGGCGACCGGGCGGCAGCAGCTGCTGGGCGATTTCGAAGGGATTTCCTTCGCCCCGCGCTTTGCCCCGGACGGACGGTCGGTCGTGCTGTCGGCGACGCGCGGCGGTGGGTCCGACATCTTCACCGTGGACCTGGTGACCCGGGCAAAGCGGCAGCTCACCAGTTCCGGCGCGATCGACACCAGCCCGTGCTACAGCCCGGACGGGTCGCAGATCGTCTTCAATTCGGATCGCGGGGGTACGCCGCACCTTTATATCATGAGCGCCAGCGGCGGCGGAGCGAAGCGGATTTCCTATGGCAGCGGCACCTATGGCTCGCCTGTCTGGTCGCCGCGCGGCGACCTGATCGCGTTCACCCGTATCGCCAACGGCAGCTTCTCGCTGGGCGTGATGGCACCGGACGGCACGGGCGAACGGATCATGACGCAGGGTTTTACGGTCGAAAGCCCGTCTTTCTGCCCCAATGGACGGGTCATCGCCTTCTGTCGCCAGACCGCGGCGGGGGCGGGGGGCGCCGGGTTCTCGTCGGGGATCAGCACCGTCGACATCACCGGCTTTCACGAACGCGCGATCCCGGTGGGCGGTGCGTCGGATCCGGCCTGGTCGCCGCTGAACGGGTGAATATTTCAGGCCGGAAAGGCGCTCTACTGTGCTTTTCCGGTCGATACGAAAACAAGATGACGGGTATGTGTTCCGGACATCTTGACGATTAATGAGGTCTGGCGTTAACGGGCAACTGGTCTCCAGTGTTCGCCACGTTCTGTCGCCCGGTTGTTGACGGAACAAAACGAGTGTCGGGACCAGAGACTTTACCCGGCAACTTAATCATATGGTTCCATTGAGGGAACCGATCTCAGGATCAAAAATAATGAGACTGAAGCTTCTTGGTGCGCTTGGCATGGCCGTGCTTCTGGCGGCGTGCTCGGACAACTCGGACAAGGGCGCCACGACCGGGACCGGCGCCGCCGCGCAGACCACCGGCGTCACGCCCGGCAGCGAAGCCGACCTGGTTGCCAATGTCGGTGATCGCGTGTTCTTCGAGCTGAACAAGAACAACCTGTCCACCGAGGCCCAGGGCACCCTGGACCGTCAGGCCGCGTGGCTTGCCAAGTATCCGCAGGTAACGATCCAGGTTGCCGGCAACTGCGACGATCGCGGCACCGAGGAATACAACATCGCCCTGGGCGAGCGCCGCGCCAACGCCGCGCGCGACTACCTGGTGGCGAAGGGCGTCGCCGCCTCGCGCATCACCACGATCTCGTATGGTAAGGACCGCCCCACGGCGACCGGCGACGACGAGCAGTCGTGGGCCCAGAACCGTAACGCGATCACCTCGGTTCGCTAATCCGGCCTGCCGGAACTTTTCGGACCCGGATGGAACCGGCCAGGCGCTTATCGCCTGGCCGGTTTTGTTTTAGACAAGGGGCAGGACGCATGGTGGGACCTCCGGTCCGGCCGTTCGCAAAATTCTGCCGTCTTGCAAGGGAAAGCCGTTCATGGGGTCTGTCGCATTCCGCCCTCCTTCCTTCCGTGTCCTGCCCCTGACGGCCTTGGGATTACTGGCCGGCCTGGGCGTCCTGTCGCCCGTGCCGGCGTTGGCCCAGGATGTGACGAGCCGCGAGGGCATCGCGTTGCAGGACCAGATCATGGACCTGCGCCAGCAGTTGTCGCAGCTTCAGTCCGCCGCCGGTCCGGGCGGCGCGCTGCCGCCTCCGGTGGCGCCCGGCGCCACGTCCTCGCCGCCGGTCAACGGCGACCTGACGGCGCAGCTGCTGGACCGGGTCAGCACGCTGGAGCAGGCGGTCCGTGACATGCGCGGGCAACTGGACCAGCTGACCAATCAGGTCCAGACCCAGAACGCGGCGATGTCGAAGCAGATCGACGACATGAATTTCGCGGCCCAGAACGGGCATGGCGGGGCCGCAGCACCCTCGGCCCCGGCCGCGGCGCCCGCTGCCCCGAAGCCTGCGAAGCGCACGGCCGACGCCGCGTTGCAGGACGGCAATGCCGCGCTGCTGCGCCGGGACTATGCCGGGGCGCAGGCCGCAGCTCAGGAGGTCCTGTCCGGTCCGCGCGGTCCGCGTCAGGTTGACGCCCAGTTCCTGCTGGCGCAGTCGCTGGCCGGGCAGAAGCAATATCGCCAGTCGGCGGTGGCCTATTACGACACCTATAATCGTGCGCCGCGTTCGGGCCGCGCCCCTGACGCACTGCTGGGCGTGGCGGCGACCTTGCTGGCGCTGGGCGACAAGCCGTCCGCCTGCCAGGCGCTGGACAAGCTGAAAAGCGAATTCCCATCCCCCGCGCCCAAGGTCCGCACGGCCGAGACGAGCTATCGCACCCGCGCCGGATGCCACTGACACCGGCCTGAACGGCGTGGCCGACCTGATCCGCGCCCCGGGTGACTCCCCCGGCGAGGTGGTGGGCGACGCGCTGTTCGCACGGGTGATGGCGCGGTTGGGCCCATGGGTGCCTGACAGAACGCCCGGCGGGCCGGATATGCCCCCCGTGGGCATCGCGGTGTCCGGCGGAGCGGACAGCCTGTGCCTGGCGTTTCTCGCCGCGCGCTGGCGGCGCGCGGTGCGGGCGCTGGTGGTCGATCATAGGTTGCGCGCCGAATCGGCGCATGAGGCACTGCTGACGCTGGACCGGCTGCGCGATCTGGGCATTCCGGCCGACCTTCTGGTCCTCGAAGGGCTGAGGCGCGGCCCCGGTCTGGCCGACCGTGCGCGGCGCGCCCGCTACGCCGCCCTGACGCGGGCCTGCCGGCAGGCGGGCATCATCGACCTGTTGCTGGGACATCATGCGGACGACCAGGCGGAAACGATCCTGATCCGCCGGCGCGCCGCCAGCGGCCCCGACGGGCTGGCGGGCATGGCGTGGATTTCGTCGACGGCGGACCTGCGGCTGGTGCGGCCGTTGCTGGGGTTCGGCAAGGAGAGGCTGCGTGCGACCCTCCGTCACGCCGGACTGGCATGGATCGAGGACCCGTCGAACGCCGATGTCCGCGCCGAACGGGCGCGGGTACGCGGCGCGCTGGCCGGTGACCCCGAACGCGCCGAACTGGCCCGGCGGTCGGCGGCACGGGCGGGGCGGGCACGCATGGTGGCGGACCATGGCCAGGCCGTGGCGCTGGCGGCGCGGACGGAATACGCCCCCGGGGGGTGGGTCGCGCTGCCGGCCGACCTGCTGTGCCCCCGGGCGCTGGCATCCGTGTTGCGGATGGTGTCGGGCGGCGACTACCCGCCTTCGCGACGGGCGGTGGATGCGCTGGCGGCCGCGCCGCGGGCGGCGACCCTGGGCGGGGCCTGCCTGCTGCCGGCCGGCCCGGCGCTGCGCCGGGCCGGTCTGGCCTGGCTGGTGGTGCGCGAGGAAGCGGCGATGGACGCCGCTGTCCCGGCGCGGGCCGGGGCATGCTGGGACGGGCGTTTCGTCCTGTGGGCCCCCCCGGGTCTTGTGCTGGATGGCGTGACCTTCGGCGCGGCGGGGCCGGTCGCGCGCTGGGCGCCGCCGGGATGGCGGTCGCGCTGGCCGGCGCGGGCGTGGCGGACGCTGCCGGCCCTGCATCGCGACGGCCGGGTGGTGGCGGTGCCGCTGGCCGGAATCTGCCATGCGCCGGACCTGGCCGACGTGCGGATCGCGCTGCTGCCCGGGGCGCTGGCGGCCGAGAGCGGGCTGTTCGGGGATCTGCCCCCGGATGGTCCGGGGGATGGGCCAGGGGTGGGTCCGGGGGGTGAATTTGCCCTCGCGGTGCAAGAAAGACCGGACATGGGGGTGTGAATGTCCCCCGATCGGCCTATGTAGGGTAGAACATTAGGTTGAAAAGGCGTCTGGCCCCTGGTCAGAATGGACGGTCTTGCGTGCTCCGGCACCGTACGGGAACCGGGTGGCGCCAGCGTATGGAACAATGGGCAAGATGAACAATTTTGGCCGGAACCTGGCCCTCTGGGTTATCATCATCGTGTTGCTGCTGTTGCTGTTCAACGTCTTCCAGCCCGGAAGCGTGCAGCACGCCTCGCAGCAGCTCGCATATTCCGATTTCATCGGGGACGTGAATGGCGGGCGGGTGCGCTCGGTCATCGTGCAGGATCATAATATTTCCGGCACGCTGACGGACGGCACATCGTTCGAGACCTATACGCCGCAGGACCCGACGCTGATCCCACGCCTGACCGAAAAGGGCGTCGAGGTGGTGGCCAAGCCGCAGGACAGCGATTCCAACCCCTTCCTGCGCTATCTGATCAATTATGCCCCGATCCTGCTGATGTTCGGCGCGTGGATCTTCATCATGCGCCAGATGCAGGCGGGCGGCGGCCGGGCGATGGGCTTCGGCAAGTCGCGTGCCCGCATGCTGACGGAAAAGCAGGGGCGGGTGACGTTCGATGACGTCGCCGGCATCGACGAGGCGAAGTCCGAACTGCAGGAAATCGTCGACTTCCTTCGCGACCCGCAGAAATTCACCCGCCTGGGCGGCAAGATCCCCAAGGGCGTGCTGCTGGTCGGCCCGCCGGGCACCGGCAAGACGCTGCTGGCGCGGGCCATCGCGGGCGAGGCGAACGTGCCGTTCTTCACCATCTCGGGCTCGGATTTCGTCGAGATGTTCGTGGGTGTCGGCGCTTCGCGCGTTCGTGACATGTTCGAGCAGGGCAAGAAGGCCGCCCCCTGCATCATCTTCATCGACGAAATCGACGCCGTGGGCCGCCATCGCGGCGCCGGCCTGGGCGGCGGCAACGACGAACGCGAACAGACCCTGAACCAGATGCTGGTCGAGATGGACGGGTTCGAGAGCAACGAGGGCGTGATCCTGATCGCCGCGACCAACCGCCCCGACGTGCTGGACCCGGCGCTGCTGCGTCCCGGCCGCTTCGACCGGCAGGTGGTGGTGCCCAACCCCGACGTGGTGGGGCGCGAGAAGATCCTGCGCGTGCATATGCGCAAGGTGCCGCTGGCCTCGGACGTCGACCCGAAGGTGATCGCGCGCGGGACGCCGGGCTTCTCGGGCGCGGACCTGGCCAATCTGGTGAACGAGGCCGCGCTGATGGCCGCCCGGCTGGGCAAGCGCACCGTGGCGATGCTGGAATTCGAGAACGCCAAGGACAAGGTGCTGATGGGCGCCGAGCGCCGCTCGCTGGTCATGAGCGACGACGAGAAGAAGATGACCGCCTATCACGAAGGCGGGCACGCGCTGGTCGCGATCCTGACGCCGGGCGCCGATCCGGTTCACAAGGCCACGATCATCCCGCGCGGCCGCGCGCTGGGCCTGGTCATGAGCCTTCCCGAGGGCGATCGCTATTCCAAGAGCCGCGCCAAGTGCCTGGGCGAACTGACCCTGGCCATGGGCGGGCGGGCGGCCGAGGAAATCATCTTCGGCGCCGACAATGTCTCGAACGGGGCATCGGGCGATATCAAGATGGCGACCGACCTGGCGCGCCGGATGGTGTCCGAATGGGGCATGAGCGACAAGCTGGGCATGATCGCCTATGGCGATAACGGCCAGGAAGTGTTCCTGGGCCACAGCGTGACCCAGAACAAGAACGTGTCGGAAGAAACGGTTCGCGAGATCGATGACGAGATCAAGAGCCTGATCGACGCGGCCTATGTCCGCGCCCGGACGCTGCTGATCGAGCATATCGACGAACTGCATCGCCTGGCCCAGGCGCTGCTGGAGTACGAGACCCTGTCGGGCGAGGAAATTCGCCAGGTGCTGCGTGGCGAGAAGATCGAGCGGATCGTGGTCGACGACCCGATGCCCGAGAATCGCCGGGCCTCGGTACCCCCCACCCCGCCGGCGGCGCCGTTGCCCTCGCCGGGCGGCGGGGGACTGGATCCCGCCCCACTGCCGGGCTAGATTTGCATTTATCCGAATTCGGGAAACAGGCGGGGGTCTTCTCCGCCTGTTTTCGTTCCGACAGTGCGGTGATGGGAACAGGGCATGGATGCTTTTCGGCTGATCGAGCCGACGGGACTGGTCTTCGGGCAGGCGGCGCATGCGGCGGTGGAGGCGGGTTTCGCCCACTGGCTGGTCGGCGGGCCGGCTGCCTTCACGCTGGCGCGGCTGATCGGAGACGGGACGACCCGCCTGGTGCCGGCGTCCGATATTCCATCCGACTGGCTGCCGGAACTGGCGCGGATGACCACGCCCCTGCCGTCGGCGGACCTGCCGGACGGGCCGCAGGTCATGGGCATCCTGAACATAACCCCCGACAGTTTCAGCGACGGCGGCCGGCATTTCGGCCCCGAAGCGGGGATGCGTGCGGGGATCGCGATGGTGACGGCCGGCGCCGGCCTGCTGGATATCGGGGGCGAGAGCACCCGCCCGGGCTCGGCCGTCGTCACGCCGGACGAGGAATGGGCCAGGATCGCCCCGGTCTTCGCGGAACTGCGAATCCAGACCGACGTGGCCTTGTCGGTCGATACCCGCAATGCCCGCACCATGGCGTCGTCGCTGGGGATGGGGGCCACGGTCATCAACGATGTTTCGGCCCTGATGCATGACCCGTACGCGCTGGCGGTCGTGGCGGATGCGGCCTGCCCGGTGGTGCTGATGCATATGCGCGGCACGCCGCAGACGATGAACCGCCTGGCGGTCTATGACGACGTGGGGGTCGAGGTGGTTCGCGAGCTGTCGGCGCGGATCGACGAGGCGGTGGCGGCGGGCATCGATCGCAGCCGGATCATCGTCGATCCCGGGATCGGCTTCGCCAAGAACGGGCCGCAGAACGCCGAATTGCTGGCCCGGCTGCCGATTCTGGCGAATCTGGGCTGTCGCGTGCTGCTGGGGACGTCGCGCAAGCGCCTGCTGGGCGACCTGGCGCACGTGCCGGTGGCCTCGGAACGCGATCCGGGCACCCTGGTCAGCAGCCTGCCGGGCCTGGCGCTGGGCAACCCCATCCTGCGGGTGCACAACGTGGCCTCCATGATCCAGGCCGTGCGGGTCTGGCAGGGGCTGTGGACCTGCGATAAGGCTGGGGCAGGCCACGCGATGGCCACGCGTACCCAGGGATAGCCAAGGCATGACCAAAACAAGAAAACTGTTCGGCACCGATGGGATCAGGGGGACCGCCAACCAGGACCCCATGACGGTGGAAATCGCGCAGAAGCTGGGGCAGGCCGCCGGCCTGCGCTTCACGCGCGGGACGCATCGCCACCGGGTCCTGCTGGGCAAGGATACGCGGCTGTCGGGCTACATGATCGAATGCGCCCTGGTGTCCGGCTTCCTGTCCGCCGGCATGGACGTGACCCTGGTGGGGCCGATGCCCACGCCCGCGATCGCCATGCTGACGCGCTCGCTGCGCGCCGACCTGGGCGTCATGATCTCGGCCTCGCACAATCCCTTCGGCGATAACGGGATCAAGCTGTTCGGGCCGGATGGTTTCAAGCTGTCGGACGAGACCGAGGCCGAGATCGAATCCCTGATGCGCTCCGACCTGACGGGGCAATTGGCGGCCCCCGACCGGATCGGGCGGGCATCGCGCCTGAACGATGCCGTGGGCCGGTATATCGAGAACGCCAAGGGCTCGTTCCCGCGTGGGCGGCGGCTGGACGGGCTGCGGATCGTGATTGATTGCGCGAACGGCGCGGCCTATCGCGTGGCGCCGACGGCGCTGTGGGAACTGGGGGCTGAAGTCATCCGCATCGGCTGCGACCCAAATGGCATCAACATCAACGAGAATTGCGGATCGACCCGTCCCGAGGCGCTGTGCGCGGCGGTGGTCGAGCACAAGGCGCATATCGGCATCGCGCTCGACGGTGACGCCGACCGGGTGCTGATCGCCGACGAACAGGGGCGGCTGATCGACGGCGACCAGATCCTGGCGCTGATCGCCCGGTCCTGGGCCCGGCAGGGGCGGCTGAACACGGCGCAGATCGTCGCCACCGTGATGTCGAACATGGGTTTGGCCCGGTGCCTGGAGGGGATGGGCCTGGAACTGGTGCGCACGGCGGTCGGCGACCGGTATGTCGTCGAACGCATGCGCGAACTGGGCGCGAATATCGGCGGCGAGCAGTCCGGCCACATGGTCCTGTCCGACTTCGCCACCACCGGTGACGGGCTGGTGGCGGCCCTGCAGGTCCTGGCCGTGCTGGTCGAGGAGGGCCGTCCGGCCAGCCAGGTCTGCCGTATGTTCACGCCGTTCCCGCAGATGCTGCGCAATGTCCGTTTCCGGGGCGAAAGCCCCCTGCACGCACCGTCGGTGCAGCAGGCCAGGCTTCTGGCGGAAGCCGAACTGGGCACGGCGGGCCGCCTGCTGCTGCGCGAAAGCGGGACCGAGCCGCTGGTGCGCGTGATGGCCGAGGCCGAGGATCCGGCTCTGGTGGAACGGGTCGTCGCCGCCATGTGCGCGGCAATCGATTCGGTCCAGGTCGCGGCGTGAGGGTATAGCGCCATGAAGGGGCGTGTTCTCGTCGTTGCCGGCAGCGATTCCGGCGGTGGGGCGGGTATCCAGGCGGATATCAAGGCGATCACGGCGCTGGGCGGTTTCGCCATGACGGCGCTGACGGCGCTGACGGCGCAGAACACGGTGGGCGTGCATGACGTCTTTGCCGTTCCGGTCGATTTCGTCATGCGGCAGATGCTCTGCGTCCTGGACGATCTCGGCGCCGATGCGTTCAAGAGCGGCATGCTCGACCGGGCGGACATCATCAGCGCGGTGGCGGGCATCATACGGGGCCGGCCGGGCATTCCCTATGTTCTCGACCCCGTCATGGTGGCCAAGGGCGGATCGCGGCTGTTGCAGGACAACGCAGTCGAAACGTTGAAGCGCGACCTGTTGCCGCTGGCCACCCTGCTGACCCCCAACCTGCCCGAAGCCGAGGTGCTGGTCGGCTATCCCATCCGCACTGTCGACGACATGCGCCGCGCGGCGATGGACCTGCGCCAGGCCGGGGCGCAGGCCGTGCTGCTGAAGGGCGGCCATCTGGAAGGCGACGTGCTGACCGACGTACTGGTCAGCGACTCGGGCGTCGACCTGTTTTCGGGCGCGCGGCTGCAGACGCGCCACACGCACGGAACCGGATGCACGCTGGCCAGCGCGATCGCCACCGGACTGGCGCAGGGCATGGGCTTGCGCGATTCGGTAGTACGGGCGCGCACCTACCTGCGGGCCGCGATCGCGGCGGCGCCGGGTTATGGCGCCGGGGCCGGACCGCTGGATCACGGGGTGACGATGCGGCCCGACGGGTTGGTGTAGACCCGATATTCTACCGGCTGGATTTCAGGGGTATTTCCGTCCCCGATACGCCCGACATCCTGACGATGACCGGCAACAGGCGGGAAACATGGCGTGGCCGCAGCACGCCCCGGCTGCGTAGTCCGTGGATGGCACGCACCGCCATCCAGGCGCATCCCAGCGCGACATGGTGGGTGAAGCCGGGCCGGCGATCCGGTTCGGCCCGGCGGGGCTGCATTCCCGGAGGGGACGCATGACGCAGCACGCTGCCGCGACACCATGCCCGCAGGGGAATAGCCGGCGCGCCACGCGGCCGGCGGGATGCGGCGGGGGCATGGGCGCGGTTCATGCGCGCCGGTCCTGCCGCACGGGGCACCGGACGTGCGGAAAAATACAAAAAGCCACGAAGCAGGGCCTCCTGCCGTTCAAGCGGTTGCTCGAACCGGGAAAGCCCGAAGCCGGTCGGCCGACCGGGCAGGTCAGCAGACGAGCAGGACGGTCAGACCCGGATATGCACACTGCCTGCGAACGGACCCCGCGGACGACATGCGTCGGGCGTGGCCCCCCCGCGAGGCGTTTCTAGATCGGGGGTTCATGATCGTTTCTTGTTTGGGGTGCCGCATCGCGTCCAGTGGGCGCAAGACGACGTTCGGTGGTGGTGGGTATACCCACTCTCCGGTCTCTTTCAAGGAAAAAACGTATCTCGAAACGAAATCGTATTGATGAAGGAATTGGCTCCTGCCGACCGGCGAGAGAAATGTTTGATATAACATATGCGTGAGTCGAAGGACGATATGGAGAAGATGCGTCTCATAAAGATTGTTTCAGGGAGGATATACACCTATAGGTAGTAATTGTTACAAAATAAAACCTGTGGTGGTCCAATGCGCGTTCTGCTCGTCGAATATGATGATGACACGGCTGAAGGTACTTCCGGCACATTGCGGTCGATCGGATATTCCGTCGACCATGTCTCCACGGGGGGCGAAGCGGTCGAAATGCTTCGACGGTATGACTACGACCTTGCTCTTCTGGAGATGGTCCTGCCGGACATGGCGGGATACGAGGTCGTGCGGACGATCCGGGCCGCGCGGATCGACACGCCGGCGATGGTCCTGTCCAGTCTGGTTCGGCCCCAGGCCAAGGTAAAGGCGTTTTCCGCCGGGGCGGACGATTACGTCACCAAGCCGTACGACCCGACCGAACTGGCGGCGCGCGTGCAGGCGGTGGTCCGGCGATCGAAGGGCTATTGCGAACCGACCTTGCGGGCAGGCCGGTTGAAGCTCTGCCTGGACAGCCGCGAGGTCTCGGTCGACGGACGGCCGGTGCATCTGACCGGCAAGGAATATCTGATCCTGCAACTGCTGCTGCTGCGAAAGGGGATGGTGCTGACCAAGGATGCCTTCCTCAATCACCTCTATGGCGGCATGGACGAGCCCGAGATGAAGATCATCGACGTCTTTATCTGCAAATTGCGCAAGAAGCTGCATCAGGCCGGGGTCGATAACCTGATTACCACCGTTTGGGGGCAGGGATATATGCTGAAGGAAGATGCGTTGCCTCGTCCGGCGGTGCCGAAACCCGTCGCGGTGCCGACGGCTAGCCCGGCGCCGTCCCTGGGCGCACTCTGATTGCCAGTGGCCTGACACGGCAGGGCTCCAGGACCATGCAAGCGTAAATGTGGCGGTGCGAAAGGTGATTCCCCATCGTCCCGTCCGGAGGGCAGGGCGGTGGGGGCCGCAGGACGAGGCGGTGTCCCGACGGGGCATCGTCCCGTGCCGCGCAAAAAAAATGCAGGGTCCGAAGACCCTGCAAGTGTAAAGTGATGATTAGATATGCGATGCCCCCATCGCCCTGTCTGTATGGCAGGGTCGCGGGGATCAGGACATGATCTGGGTCAAAAACAGATTACAATATCGTAGGAATTCGGATTTCAGGGATGGGGCCGCCGGTTTTCGGCCGGGCGGCACAGATCATTCCGGATGGGAATGACCCCCTGACCAAGTAGCACTTGAGCGTTTCGGCGGCAGAACGCACACCAGTCCGACGGAGAGGCGGCGGATACAGGGCGGCGGATGATGCTGACAGGAACGAACGGGCGTGGGCTGGCAGGGCAGGATGTGTGCCCGGCCTGCCAGGTGGAGACCACACGACATGCTGGCTGACCCGCGATCCCACGGTCTGTGGGAATGCACCGCGCCGGCCGCCCCCGCCACCACGGCGCTGTCGGGACAGGTCACCACACGGGTGGCCATCGTGGGGGCGGGCTATACCGGCCTGTCCGCCGCCCTGAACCTGGCCGCGGCGGGGATCGAGGCGGTGGTGCTGGACGGCGCCGAGGTCGGTTTCGGCGGATCGGGGCGCAATGTCGGCCTGGTCAACGCCGGCATGTGGGTCATGCCCGACGATCTGCCGGGCACGCTGGGCGAACCGTATGGCGAACGGTTGCTGTCGCTGCTGGGCAACGCGCCGGCCGAGGTCTTCGACCTGATCGACCGCCATGCCATCGCCTGCGAGGCGGAGCGGACCGGCACCCTGCATTGCGCCGACGATGAAAAGGGCGTGCGCGAACTGCGCGAACGCGCCCGGCAGTGGCAGGCGCGGGGCGTCGCGGTACGCCTGCTCGATGGCGCGGAAACTTGCCGCATGACCGGCAGCGTGGCCTATCGGGCTGCCCTGCTGGACCCGCGCGCCGGCACGATCCAGCCCCTGGCCTATGCGCGCGGACTGGCCGCGGCGGCGATCGCGGCGGGGGCGCGGGTCTTCACGCGCTCGCCGGTGATCGGCTGCATGCAGTCCGGCGCGCGCTACCAGCTGGATCTTCCGGGCGGGCAGGTGCTGGCGGATCAGGTCATCGTGGCGTCGAACGCCTATGGCACCGGCCCGTGGACGACCCTGGCGCAGGAATTGATGCCGCTGCCCTATTTCAACTGCGCGACGCCGCCCTTACCCGATGCGGTGCGGCGGACCATCCTGTCGGGCCGGCAGGGGGCATGGGATACCCGCCGCATCCTGCGCTCGTTCCGCATGGACCAGGCCGGGCGGCTGGTGTTCGGCAGCATCGGCGCGCTGTCCGGCGCGGGGCTGGGCGTGCACCGGGACTGGGCGCGCCGTTCGGTGACGCGGATGTTCCCGCAGATCGGACCGGTGCGCTTTGAAAGCGAATGGTTCGGCACCATCGGCATGACCGCCGACAGCCTGCCGCGCTTCCACCGCCTGGCGCCGGGGATCGTCGCGATCTGTGGTTATAACGGACGGGGCATCGCCCCGGGTACCGTGTTCGGCCGCGTGCTGGCCGATGTGGTGCGCGGCATCACCGACGATGCCGCCCTGCCGCTGCCGGTGACGGATGTCCGGCCGCCGGGGTTTCGCCGGGCCCGGCAGATCTTCTATGAGACGGGTGCCTGCCTTGCCCATGCGGCGGGGGAGCGGGTGAAGACCCGGGGCTGACCCGTTTCCCATTTTTTGTGCGACCAATGTTCTGACAGGATATCCGATGCCCGATCTTTCCGCCGAAACCCGCTCCCTTCTGGCCTCGCTCGACATTCCGGCCGACGCGCTGGCCGGCGATATGCCCGTTCGCTCGCCGGTCGATGGGCGCGAGATCGCGCGGGTGGTCGCCGCGACGCCGCAGGTGGCGCATGAGGGCATCGCCGCCGCCCGCGCCGCCTTCCTGGCCTGGCGGCTGGTGCCCGCGCCGCGCCGGGGCGAACTGGTGCGTCTGCTGGGCGAGGAACTGCGCGCCGGCAAGGAGGCCCTGGGCCGCCTGGTGTCGATCGAGGTCGGCAAGTCCCCGTCCGAAGGGCTGGGCGAGGTCCAGGAGATGATCGATATCTGCGACTTCGCCGTCGGTCTGTCGCGCCAGTTGCACGGTCTGACCATCATGACCGAACGGCCCGAGCACCGCATGATGGAGACGTGGCACCCGCTGGGCGTGACGGGTGTGATCTCGGCCTTCAACTTTCCGGTGGCGGTCTGGTCGTGGAACGCGGCGCTGGCGCTGGTCTGCGGCAATTCGGTCGTCTGGAAGCCGTCCGAGAAGACGCCGCTGACCGCCCTGGCCTGCGCGGCCATCTTCCGCCGCGCCGCCGCCCGTTTCGCGGCATCGGGGAGCGCCGTGCCCGACGGGCTGCTGGTCCTGCTGAATGGCGGGCGCGAAATCGGCGAGATCCTGGTCGATCATCCGGACGTGCCGCTGGTGTCGGCCACGGGATCGACGGCGATGGGCCGCGCGGTCGGCCAGCGCCTGGCCGCCCGCTTCGCCCGCGCCATCCTGGAACTGGGCGGCAACAATGCCGCCATCGTGACGCCCTCGGCCGATCTGGAACTGACCCTGCGCGGCGTCGCCTTTGCCGCCATGGGCACGGCGGGGCAGCGCTGCACCACGCTGCGTCGCCTGTTCGTGCATGACAGCATCTATGACGGCTTCGTGGCGCGCCTGAAATCGGCGTACGAATCGGTGACGGTCGGCAGCCCGCTGGACGAGGGCAATCTGGTCGGGCCGCTGATCGACGCGGCGGCGATGGAGCGCATGCAGCAGGCGCTGGATGCGGCGCGCGCCCTGGGGGGCGTCGTGACCGGCGGCAATCGCGAAAAGGCCGAGGATTTCCCCGACGCGTTCTACGCCCGTCCGGCCCTGGTCGAAATGGCCGAACAGGCGGGCCCCGTGGTGGACGAGACGTTCGCGCCCATCCTGTATGTCATGAAATACACCGATCTGGACCAGGCGATCGCCGCACAGAACGCGGTGCCGCAGGGCCTGTCCTCGGCGGTCTTCACCACCGACCTGCGGCAGGCCGAACGCTTCCTGTCGGCGGCCGGGTCCGATTGCGGCATCGCCAACGTCAATATCGGCACGTCGGGGGCCGAGATCGGCGGTGCCTTCGGTGGCGAGAAGGAAACCGGCGGCGGCCGCGAATCCGGCTCGGACGCGTGGAAGGGCTATATGCGCCGGGCGACCAACACGATCAATTACGGCTCCACCCTGCCGCTGGCGCAGGGCGTGTCGTTCGATATCGGGTAGTTACGCCTCAGGGTTCGGCCCTGAAACCCGCCAAAGGCCATTGGCCTTTGGCAACCGATCTGCTTACCCATGATCGGGGTCCAGGGCCTCGGACCCTGGCGGGTTCGGGCCAAGCCCGATCCTGTCCCTGATCTGACCGGAACATCCGTCATGAACACGTACGATGCAAAGGCGACGGCCGGGCTTCTGCCCTACGCCGGTCTGGTCGAGGCGCTGGAGGCGGCGATGCCGGCCTATCGCGACGGCGCCATCCTGTGCCCCGAACGGCAGGTGATGCAGGCGCCGTCGGGCGCGGGCGTGCTGCTGTCCATGCCCTGCGCCGGCCCGGATCTGCTGTGCCACAAGCTGGTCACCGTCTATCCGGACAATCCCGCCCAGGGCCTGCCGGCCATCCACGGGCAGGTGACGTGCGGCGACGCGCGGACCGGGCAATTGCTGTTCACCCTGGACGGCCCGGTGACGACTGGGCGCCGGACGGCGGCGGTGACGCTGGTGGGGATACGCCGGCTGCTGCCCCATGCCCCGCGCCGCATCCTGGTCATCGGCACCGGCGCGCAGGCCGATGCCCATGTCCAGGCCCTGGCCGACACCTGGCCCCAGGCGGCGGTGTTCGTGCAGGGGCGTTCCGTGGCCCGCGAACGCGCGGTGACCGAGCGGACGGGCCTGCCGGTCGGCTGCGTGTCGGCCGGCGACGATCCGGGCGATGTGGATGTGGTGATCCTGGTCACGACGTCGCATGTGCCGCTGTATGACCTGCCGGCCTGGCCCGGGCGCCTGATCGTCGGGGTCGGAGCCTTTCGTCCCGACATGGTGGAAATCGGCGCCACCACCATCGGCGGCAGCGTCCTGTATGTCGACGACCCGGTGGGTGCGCCGGTCGAGGCCGGGGACTACATCCAGGCCGGCGTGTCGTGGGACCAGGTTCGCCCCCTGGTCGATGCGATCGACGGCCCTCCGCCGCCGGCCGAACGGCCGGTGGTGTTCAAGAGCGTGGGTTGCGCCGCGTGGGATCTGGCCGCCTGCCGAGTGGCGCTGCGGCAGATGGGGGCCGTCTGAACCGCGTGCCCTGCCGCCGCCCGCGCGGCATCCGCATCGGCCTTGCGCTGCTGTGCCTGGCCCTGGCCCCCGATCGCGCGTGGGCGCAGGCGGCGTGCCCGGCGTTCGGTGTCGGTGATGCCTTGCCGACGCTCGCGCGGCCGGCGCTGGCGGTGCGGACGCATCTGCTGTGCAATCGGGCCTATGCCGTGCTGGCGTCGGGCGTGTCGCGCGGTCCGCTGTGGTCGGCCGAACATCTGACGGCGGCGGCCGTCGCGGCCGCCGGTTCCGTGCCGCGTACGGGCGTTTTCGCTGCCGATCAGCGCCTGCCGCCGTCCGACCGGGCCGAAATCGATGATTTTCGCCGTTCGGGCTATGATCGGGGCCATATGGCGCCCTCGGGCGACATGCCCGACGACGCGGCGCAGCAGGAGAGCTTCCTGCTGTCCAATATCGTGCCGCAGGCCGGCGACCTGAACCGGGGCATCTGGGCCGGGATCGAGGAGGCGGTGCGGAAGCTGGCCCGGCGGGACGGCGATCTGTACGTCGTCACCGGCCCGGCCTTTCACGCGCGCGACCTGTCGCGCATCGGCGGCCATGTGCTGGTGCCGACCTCGACATGGAAGGCGGTCTATGACCCGGCGCGGAACGGGGCCGGGGTCTATGTCTGCCGCAACCGCGCCGTGCGCCCGACCTGCAACGAAGTGACGGTGGACACGCTGATCCGTGTGGTGGGGATCGATCCGTTTCCCGCCCTGCCGGATGCGGTAAAGGCGGCCCGCTTCGACCTGCCGCATCCCGATGCCGGGCCGGCCGATCGCACGACGCGCCGGCAGATGCGCGAGATCGAGCGCCTGTGGCGCAGATGGCTGAAGGGGTAGGGAACATGACGCGACGCCTGGTACCGTTCGCCGACGACACGATGTCGGAAACCATCGACGGCATGACGATCGAGAACGGGCGCGACGCCATCGCGTTCTACGGCCGGACCGACCTGACGCGCGACCGGTCGGGGCTGGACCGCGCGCGTCGCCTGCTGGCGATGCTGCAGGGCGTGGTCGCGGCGCTGGAAGCCGACCCTGGCCTGCCGGACGCCGTGCCCGGCCCGAAAGCGCCGGACCGGGTACGCAATCCGTTCGATTGATCGCGTAGCGGTCATTGCTGCAAGGATGGCCTGATCCCCGGCGAAACCGCGCTTGCGCGTCATGATTATGAAGTTGCGCCGTGCGGCCGCCTGCGCATCTGTTGCGTGAACGGATCGGGTCGTGAAACATGATGTCGCGCCGCGGCGGCGCATTTCGCCTGCCCGGACCGATCCGGCAGCCAGGACAGGGGACAGGACGGATGGCTCTGACGACAGAGGGCGCTGCGGCCGGAATCGAGACGGGAACGATCTATCGCATCCCGCATGCCCAGCGGCATGGCCGGTCGCGCGATCTGTTCACCGTCTGGTTCGGGTCCAACATGATGATGCTGACGGTCGTGACCGGCGCGCTGGCGACAACTGTCTTCCATCTTTCGCCGCTGGTGGGCCTGCTGGCCGTCGTGGTGGGCAATCTGGTGGGCGCCGTCTTCATGGCCCTGCACGCGGCGCAGGGGCCGGGCCTGGGGGTGCCGCAGATGGTGCAGACGCGCGGCCAGTTCGGATCGCTGGGCGCGGTGCCGGTGACCGTGCTGATGGTGGTGATGTACGTGGGCTTCGCCGCGTCGAACCTGGTGCTGGGGGGCGAGGGGCTGCAGAGCATGGCGCCGGGCCTGGGGCGCATGCCGGGCATCCTGATCATCGCCGCGCTGGTCGTGCCGCCCGTCATCTGGGGATATCGCCTGATCCATGCCGCAACCCGGATGATGACGGTGCTGTGCGGCGGGGCGGTGCTGCTGTCGCTGCTGTGGGTGGGCGTGCGGGCCGGCGGGATGGTGGGCTGGACGTCGGGCGGCGCGTCCGTCACCGGCATCCTGGGCGCGTTCTCGGTCTCGGCCCTGTGGCAGATCGCCTATGCGCCGTACGTCTCGGATTATTCGCGCTACATGCCGGCGGACGAACGCGGGATGCGCATGGCGTTCCATGCCACCTACTGGGGGACGGTGCTGGGGTCGGCCCTGCCGATGGCGCTGGGGGTGGTGCTGGGCGGGCTGGCGCACGGCGCGCCGGTGGTCGCGACGATGTCGGGCCTGCTCGGCCCCGCGGCGATGCCGGTCATGGTGATCCTGTCGGTGGGCATCGCGGTGACCGATGCGATGAACGTGTATTGCGGCACGCTGTCGTCGCTGACGGTGCTCCAGACCTTCTGGCCGCATGCCCGTTTCGGACCGGGCTGGCGGGTGGGCATGGCCGTGGTCCTGATGGTCGCCGCCCTGCTGATGGCCTTGTTCTTCGCCGGCAGTTTCATGGA
This sequence comes from Gluconacetobacter azotocaptans, assembly GCF_014174355.1. Lineage (GTDB taxonomy): Bacteria > Pseudomonadota > Alphaproteobacteria > Acetobacterales > Acetobacteraceae > Gluconacetobacter > Gluconacetobacter azotocaptans. The sequence goes on along the minus strand of NZ_JABEQF010000005.1, from coordinate 312,868 downwards.
AAGCTATACCGAATTCCTGAACCTGCTGATGGCGGTGCTGGTGCCGTGGACCGCGATCAATCTGGTGGATTACTACCTCGTCCGGCATGGCGCCTATGACGTGGACTCGTTCTTCCAGGCGGATGGCGGGATCTACGGCTACGTCAACGGACCGGCGATGATCTGCTACGCAGTCGGGATCGCGGTGCAGGTGCCGTTCCTGTCGAACGCGCTCTATACCGGCCCGCTGGCGCGGGCGATGGGCGGGATCGACCTGTCCTGGCTGGTGGGGCTGGCGGTGACGGCGCCGCTCTATCTGTGGATGGCCGCGCGCGCCGGCCTGAACGACGTGTCGGGCGTCGTGCCCGATGGCGGGGCGCCCGTCGCCGCGGGGAACGGGCCATGAGCCGGACCGTCGATTTCCTGGCCCGCCTGGTGGCTTTCCCCACCATCAGCCGGCAGACCAACCTGCCGCTGCTGGACTGGGTCGAGGGCGAACTGGCGGCGACCGGGGCGCGCATCCGCCGCCTGCCGGGCGACGTGCCGGGGCGCGGCAGCCTGCTGGCCACCATCGGCCCCGACCGCGACGACGGCATCGTGCTGTCGGCGCACAGCGACGTGGTGCCGGTGGCGGGGCAGGACTGGGCGTCCGATCCCTTCGTTCTGACCGAACGCGACGGCCGGCTGTATGGGCGCGGCAGCAGCGACATGAAGGGGTTCCTGGCCTGCATGATGACGGCGGCGCACGAGGCGGCGGGGCGCCCGGCGCTGGCGCGTCCGCTGCATCTGGCCGTGTCGTATGACGAGGAAATCGGCTGCGTCGGCGTGCGCTCGCTGCTGCGGCAGTTGCGCGATGACGGGTTCCGCGCGGCGGGCTGCGTGGTGGGCGAACCGACCGATCTGCACGTTGCGGTGGGGCACAAGGGAAAGGTCGCGGCGACCATCACCTGCACCGGGCGGGCGGCCCATTCGGCCAATCCGTATCTGGGTCAGAACGCGATCCTGATGGCGGCCGACATGGTGCGCGCGATCGAGGCCCTGCAACGCGACCTGGAACGGGACGGCGCGCGCGCCGACGGCTATGCCGTGCCGTTCGGCACCGTGCAGGTGGGCATCATCCAGGGCGGCACCGCGCTGAACATCGTGCCCGACCGCTGCCAGGTCGCGTTCGAGATGCGCCTGCTGCCGGGCGACGACTCCGCGCCCTATCTGGAACGGCTGCGTCAGGCCGCGGCGCACATCGTCGCCGAACGCGCCCCGCCTTCCGGCCCCGGTGGCGAGATCGCGATCGCGGTGGATAACGCCTATCCGGGGCTGGTGCCGGACACCGGCTCCGACGTCTGCGCGCTGGGTCTGGCGGCGGCGGGGCGGAACGAGGTCGTCAGCGTCGGTTTCGGGACCGAGGCCGGGTTGTTCCAGGAACAGCTCGGCCTGCCCTGCATCATCTGTGGCCCCGGGTCGATCGACAGGGCGCACAAGCCCGACGAATATATCACGCGCGCCGAACTGGCGGAGGGGGACCGCTTTCTGGCCCGGATGATCGACGCGCTGGCAGTTTGAAGGACGCCTTTGTACGTTCGCTCAGCTGTGGAGCGCGTGTGCCGGCCGGTCGCCCGGCCCGGGCGTCGAAAGCGGTCCCTGGGCCGTCAATGTACCAATCCATGTCGAAGCGCGGGCCAGTTCGATCTGTGCGGTCGGGTCCTGTCCTGCTCCCTTGAGGAAACTGTGGTCCTGATCGGGGACGATGACCAGCCGTGAATGTGGGTTCTGTCCTTCGATGGCGTGGAACAACCGTATTGAATCGTCGAATATCGCATCCCGCTCCGCCGCGACGACATAGGCGGGTTGCGTGATCCGGGATGCGAACGCGGTCGGCCAGACCGGATTGCCTTCGGGGCCCGCGCCGCGCAGACGATCGTACATGATGGAGAGCGTGCCACTGTCCAGCCCGTTTTCCGCTGTTCCGCGGCGCGTGATGCTTTCGCTTTCCACCTGTCCGTATCCGCCATAAAACAGAATCAGGCCGCGTACTTTTTGCCGTTCCGCAACGGTCATGCGGTGCAGTCCCCACAGGCTGACGCAGGCGCCGGCGCTATCCCCCGCCAGGAATATCCCCGCATCTTCTCCAATGACGGCCAGCATCGCGCGGCAGGCCGCCACGGCGTCATCGGCCTGGGCGGGGAAAGGGTGTTCGGGCACCAGGCGATAGCGCGCCGACAGCACCCGCAGGCCCGTCATGTGGGCAAGCCATGCCGTGACATGGCGGTGGGTTTCCGGGCCCCCCGCGATGAAGCCCCCACCGTGGAAATACACGATGACGTCCTGTCCGCGGCGCGTGTGCGGGTCCGCCATCAGGCCGCCGCGAAACAGTCCGGATGGCGGGAAGGGCGTCTCCGTCACATCGTCCGGCAGCGGCCCCATGGTCTGCGCGGCATCGCGCGCATGATGCTGCCGCAGCAGCGCCGCGGGAGAGAAAGACCATGAAACAGACATACTCTTCCTTCCTTGCCGATGGGGCCGGCAATGATGCGCGTGGCTTCCCGTTGCCGTTGACCATGTCCGGCGGCGCATACAGGATCATGGGATACGCGATTATTCAATCTTCAAAACGGATCATTGATTTTGGCTTCACGGATATCGTTGCATGCCGCCGCGTCGCCGGAAACGTCGCCGATCACGTTTGCGATCCTGGTTTTCCCGGGATTTCCGATGATGGCGTTCAGTTCCGTCATCGAGCCGTTGCGCGCAGCCAACAGTCTGACGGACCGGGCATGCTATCGCTGGACGACCGTCGGCCTGTCGCATGACGAGGTGGCGGCCTCGAACGGCGTGGTGATCCATCCGACGGAATCGGTCGAGGAGGCTTCGCTGGCGGACAGGATCGTCGTCTGTTCCGGCGGGGACGCCGATTATCTGGTGGCCGACCAGGCCGTGAGATGGATACGGAAATGCCTGCGTCACGGTGCATCGTTGGGCGCGGTGGCCGACGCGTCCTTCTTCCTGGCCAGGGCCGGTTTTCTGGACGGGCACGCCTGCACGCTGCACTGGACCAGCCAGTCGGCCTTTGCCGAGAATTTTCCTCAAATCGATCTGCGACGAGACATTTATGTCATTGACAGAAAACGCTTTACCTCTGCCGGTGGCATCGGCTGCCTCGATATGATGCTGGACATGATCACGCGCGACGTGGGCAGTGAAGTGGCGGCCGGCGTGGCGGAGTGGTTTGTCCACAGTCCCTTGAGATCGAGTGTGGACCGCCGGATGATGCCGTTGCGCCTGCGAACCGGCATTCAGCATCCGTTGGTGCTCTCGGCAATCGCCATCATGGAGGACGAGGTCGAGGAGCGGCTGCTGATGACCGACCTGGCCGACCGGCTGGCGGTATCGGCAGATCGGCTGGAACGTCACTTCAGGGCGGAAGTCGGGATGCCGCCCGGGCAATATTACCGCCAGCTCCGCCTGCGCCGCGCCAAGGACCTGCTGGCCCATTCACGCCTGCCGGTGCGCGAGATCGCCCTGGCGTGCGGATTTTCAAACATGTCCAGCTTTGTGCGGGCATTCAGGCAACAGCACGGCTGCTCACCGAGCGGCGCGCGGCGGCGATAGGCGCCGGCGGTTTGTCGCCAGTTGTTTCGGGAACGCATTTAGCGGATTTCGGCACAATATTAGCGGTATCCGGCACAGGGTCGGGCCGCGGTCTCGTCGCATGCTCCCCCAATCAGGCGGAGGTGTCACAGGCATGAAGACGGTCGTTTTTAACCCCGATGATTGTGCGGATGTGGATTTCTCGGAGCGGATGCGTCATCCCGCCGGGGGGGATTCGGGTGGTGGCATGTGGCTGTCCGATACCGAGCCCGCCTTCATCGATGTCGATGCGTTGCGCAAGGGGCGCCTGGCGCGGCTGCGGGCATGGATGGTGAAGGCCGGCTATGGCGCCGTCGTTCTGTTCGATCCGTACAACCAGCGCTATGCCACCGGATCGCGCAACATGTTCGGATATTTCCTGCGCAATTCCACGCGCTATTTCTTCGTGCCGGCGCAGGGGCCGATTATCCTGTTCGAATATCCGCAGACGTACCACGTGACCATGGTGCTGGACACGGTGGACGAGGCCCGGCCGTCCCGCCTGGTCTGGTCATCGGTTTCCAATCGCGACGAAGAGACCGCCGACGCGTTCGCGGCCGAAATCGCCGACCTGCTTCGGCAACATGGCGGCGGATCGACGAAGATCGGCCTGGATCGCTGTGCCCATCTGCATGCCGTGGCCCTGCAGAAACAGGGATGCGTCGTCCAGGATTGCCAGGGGGAAATCCTGGCGGTCCGTGCCGTCAAGACGCCCGAGGAAATCCGCTGCCTCCAGGTCTCGATGGCCGGATCGGAAGCCGCGGTCGCCTCAGTGCGCGACGCGATCAGGCCCGGGGTTTCGGAAAACGAACTGTTTGCCATCATGTATCAGGAAGTCATCCGGCAGGGGGGCGAATTCATCGAGACACGTCTTCTGTCCTCCGGCCAGCGGACCAACCCCTGGTTCAACGAGGCCGGGGGCCGCAAGGTCCGGCCCGGTGAACTGGTGGCGCTCGATACCGATACGATCGGGTGTTACGGATATTATTCCGATTTTTCACGCACGTTTCGGTGCGGTCCCGGCCGCCCGTCGGACGAACAGAAATTTCTGTACCGTATGGCCTACGAGCAGGTGCAGCATAACATAGAGCTGATAAAGCCCGGCATGGCGTTCCGCGAAATTGCGGAAAAGGCATGGAAGATCCCGGATCGCTTTGTCGAGCAGCGCTATACCTCGGTCATGCACGGGGTCGGCATGCACGGCGAGACCCCGTTCATCGCGCACGCGATGGATTACGATACCTATGGCCGCGAGGGGCATCTGCTGCCGGGGATGGTCGTCAGCGTCGAGAGCTATATCGGCGAAAAGGGCGGCCGCGAAGGCGTCAAGCTGGAGGACGAGGTGCTGATAACCGAGACCGGCACCGAGCTCCTGTCCCGCTTTCCCTATGAGGATGCGCTGCTGGGGAGGGAAATATGAAGTGTCGGCTGGCCGCGCCGGTCGATCGGCTGGCGCTTCTGTGCATCGATCTGCAGGAAGAACATCGCCAGGATCCACGCTATCTGGTCGAGGGATTCGACGCGGTGCTGGCGCGGGTCGCCGCGTTGCAGGTCGCCGCACGCGCGCATGGCGTCGCGGTCATGCATGCCCAATATGTTGTCGATCGCGCCGCAGAGGACCTGCCGCCCTTCCATCCCCTGTCGTCGGACGGCAGGTCGGCGTTCAGCGACCGGGACAGCCCCCTGTCCGGCCTGTGTCCGGAAACGCGGCCTGATGGCGCCGAAGCTGTTCTGACCAAGTCGGCGGCCAGCATGTTCGCCGCCGGTCTGGACGAGAGGCTGCGGCGAGCGGGGATCGAGTGGGTGATGATCACCGGTGTCTGGACCGAGGCCTGTGTCGACGCGACCGTCAAGGACGCCGTTGCCCGCGGGTACCGCGTCATCCTGGTCAAGGATGCATGCGGCAGCGCCAGCGGGGCCATGCACCAGACGGCGGTGCTGAATCTCGCCAATCGGCTCTATGGCGGCGCCGTCGTCGATACCGCGCGTGCCATCCGCCTGCTGGCCGGGCAGACGGCGGACGGCTGGATGGTGCAGGGGTCGGTTCCGCTGCGCTTTACCTACGATAACGCCGCGGCGCTCTACGATGCGCTCTGACGGGCGGCCCGTGGGGTCGATCAGGGCGCATAACATTTCGAAATCAAAACGATAAAGGCGCATCGCCTTCGGCCGGGTGCTGGGCGGATTCATCGGACCCGGGCCTCAAGACTGGAAAGGAATAACGGCATGAAACGAGTCTTTTGCCTTCTGACCTCAGCCTCCGCCCTGGCGTTGGCGGCGACGCAGGCCCATGGCCAGGTGCGCCCCGCGTCGGGTGTGCAGACCCGCCCGGCCGCTGTCCCGCATGTCGCGCCGCCGCGCAAGGGCACGGTCCTGCGCGCCGCGCATCCACCCCCGGCGAGCACCGAGGAGATTTCGGTCTTCGGCGGGGGATCGACACGGCAGATGACCTCGGTCAGCGCACGCATGATCGAGCAGCTCGCGCCCGGGACCACGGTGCTGAAGGCGTTGAACAGGCTGCCGGGCGTCAATTTCCAGTCGGCCGATCCGTTCGGCGCGTATGAATATTCGATCAGCCTGTATGTGCGTGGCTTCAGCGCCGCCCAACTGGGTTTTACGCTGGATGACATTCCCCTGGGCGATCAGACCTATCCGTCGTGGAACGGGCTGGCGCAGAATCGTGCCGTCATTTCCGAGAATGTCGGCCGTGCCAACGTATCGCAGGGTGCGGGCGCGCTGGGCGTTGCCGCCACCAGCGCCCTGGGCGGCGCGATCCAGATCTACACCGCCGACCCCAGCAACCGCATGGGTGGAACGTTGCAGCAGACATTCGGCAGCAACGACACGTTCCGTACGTTCGCGCGCTTCAACAGCGGGCGCCTGAACAGGTCGGGGACGAAATTTGCCCTGTCATATGCCCATACGACGCTCGACAAGTGGAAAGGGGCGGGCGGCAACATCGCCGATCAGGTCAATTTCAAGCTGGTGCAGCCCATTCGCAACGAAAGCAAGGCATCGCTCTTTTTCGATTGGGACCAGTCTCAGCAGGCCGATTACCAGGACCTGTCGCTTGACGATATTTCGGCGCTGGGCCAGCGGTGGGACAATTATTTCCCCGATTACGCGGCCGCGTACAACGCGGCGCTGGGCATCTATACGCATGGTGAGACGCGGGCCAGCGACCCGAAGGACGCCGCCTATTACGCCGGGAACACCATCCGCCGTGATTTTCTGTCGGGCCTGACGTTCGACCTGAGGCTGACCGACCGTCTGCGATCCAAGACGACGTTCTACGGATCGGGAGAATCCGGCGAGAGCAGCTGGTGGAATCCGTATGTCATGTCGCCCAACGGCGCGCCGATGATCCAGCGTTCGACCAATCCGTCGAACGAACGCTTTGGTTTCCTGTCGTCAGGCGAATATACGCTCGGCCGGAACACCATCGAGGGTGGCGTCTGGTACGAACACAATACGTTTACGCAGTTGCGGTACTACTACAACGCCCCGCTGCTGACGCCGGGCATCCAGGTCGATCCCTTCGTCTGGCCGACCGGCGCCTTTGCAGAGCCCTGGGGGTACCGGTTCAATACCAACACGTTTCAGTTCCATCTGCAGGATACGTTCAGGGTCACGCCGAACATCACGCTTCAGGCGGGATTCAGGTCCCTGTATTCCCGCACCTCCGACCAGATCCTGGCGAACGATCCCCTCTATACCGGCCTGCCGTCGCTGCCCAGCGGCAGCATGACGGCCGCCGATGCGTTTCTGCCCCAGTTCAGCGGCCGGTGGCGCTTTCTGCCGCAGCACGAGCTGTTCTTCGATATTTCAAAGAACATGCGCACTTTCCCCCCTTCGGGATTCAGTTCGACGCCTGCCAGCCCGTGGTCGGTCGCGACCCAGGGGCAGTTCGACCAGTTGAAGAAGACGCTGCATCCCGAATCCGACTGGGTGTACGAGGCCGGGTATCGTTTCACCAGCCCGTATTTCGTGGGGCTTCTGTCCGCGTACCGTGTCGATTTCTCGAACCGGCAGCAGGCGCTGACATATGGAAACTTTGCCTTCTCGACGTCGATCCTGACGAATGTCGGGTCGGTCCAGACCAATGGCGTCGAGGCCAGCGGGACCCTGACGCCGTTCCGCCATATCCCGTGGCTTCGTATGCTGTCGCTCTATAACAGCATCAGCTACAATCGCTCTCTGCTGCGGAACGACTATACGCAGATGGGGGTGCAGTATCCCGTGCGCGGCAAGAACATACCCAACATGCCGCAGCTGATGTATAAAGGGTCGCTGTCGTACAGCTATCGGGGTTTCTCGGCAGATCTCGACGTCAACTATCTCGGCCATCGGTATCTCGATTACATGAACGAGGCGCGGGTCCCGGGCTATTGGCTGACATCCCTGGGTGCGTCGTACCGGTTCGGGTCGATTGGGCCCCTGGATAATCTGACCTTGCAGTTCAACGTGTATAACCTGACCAACATCAAATACATCGCCACCATGGGCGAGGACGGAAACCCGTCGCAGGGCGATTACCAGGCCCTGATGCCCGGGGCGCCGCGGCAGTTCTTCGGCACGGTGCGGATGGATTTCTGACCGTGCATCGCATGAGGCCCCGATGACGATGGCACATGACGACAATGGCAGGATCGGGCCGGCCGCATCGGCGGCCGGGTGCGATGCCGATGCCGTCCGCTGGCTGCGGGATGGCATGGCGCGCGGACGGTTTCCCCGTCGCGATGCCCTGCGCATGCTGGCGGTCCTGGGTGCCGCCGGCGCCACGGGCGTCGCCGGCAAAGCGGCAGGTGCGCCCACGCCGGTGGACACCACGCTACGCATCGCCTGCCACGTGATGGAAATGGACGACCCGAGCGCGGTCACGTCGTTCGAACCCTCGAACATCTTTCGCAACTGCCTGGAATATCTCGTCCGGATCGACGGCGACGGCATTCTGCGCCCTCATCTCGCCGAAAGCTGGGCGCCGTCCGACGACCTGCGGCGCTGGGACATCAGCCTGCGCCGGGACGTCTTCTGGTCGAACGGCGATCGTTTCGAGGCCAGGGACGTCGCGGCCACCATCGGCCACTGGCTGGCCCCGGAGTCCGTCTCGGTCAACAAGACCCTGTTCGCGGATGTGCGGGGGGTCGAAATCGTGCACCCTTTCCTTGTCCGCATTCATCTCGCCCGGCCCATGCTGTCATTGCCGGACATGCTCTTTGCGGTGACATGCCCGATGCTGCATCGCGCCTTTCCCGGATCGGGGCGCCCGTGGACGGATGCTCCGGTTGGGACCGGGCCATACCGGCTCGACCATTTCCGGGTGGGCGAGGAGGCACGGCTGATACGGCGCGCCGGATATTGGGGGGCCACGCCGCCGACGCGGACGTTGCGCTTCATCGACCTGGGCCAGACGGTGTCCACCCAACTGACGGCCCTGTCGGACGGCCAGGTGGATATACTCTACCGGATGGATGCGTCGGACGTTCCGCTGGCCTCGCGGCTGCCCGGGGTGCGCATCGTGGATTGCCTGTCGGCGCAGACATGCTGCTTTCGCATGCGCACCGACACGCCGCCCTTCGATGACTGGCGCGTGCGGCGCGCCGTGCAACTGTCCGCAGACAATGCGCAGATGCTGCGGCTGGGCTATGCCGACGCGGGCAGCGTGGCGGCGAACTGTCATGTCGCCCCGTTCCAGCCGGATTACGGTCCGGTCGCCCCTGTGCGCCGCGACGTTGCGCAGGCGCGTCACCTGCTGGCGGATGCCGGGCATCCCGATGGAATCGACCTGGTGCTGGGCGTCGGCAATACCCAGGGGCCGTGGGAGCAGAATACGGCGCAGGTCCTGCAACAGAACGCATCGGATGCCGGCATCCGCATCCGGCTGGATGTCCTGCCGCCGAACGAGTACCTGACGATCTGGTCCGACATTCCGTTCGGTTTGACGTTCTGGTCGCAGAGACCGCTGGGGATGATCACGCTGGACCTGGCCTATCGCAGCGGGTCCGCGTGGAACGAGACCCGGCTGCGCAATCCCGACTTCGACGCGGCGCTGGACGCCGCCATGCGCAGCGTCGATCCGGTGGCCTGCCGCGCGGCGATGGGGCGCGCCGAAGCCATCCTGCAGGACAGCGCGGCGATCGTGCAGCCATTCTGGCAGAAGAAGTTTACCGCCGTTTCGACGCGGGTCCGCGGATATCGGCTGGATCCGGCTGACTGTCTCGATTTTACTTCGGCGTACCTGGCATGATCCGAATTCGTTCCCCGTGGCCGACAGTGGTCCTGCACCGTTTGGGCGGGATGGTTCTGGTCATGCTGGCTGTCTCGTTCCTGCTGTATGGCGTTCTGGAAATCGACGCATCGGCCATCGCCACCAAGATTCTGGGGCAGTTCTCGACGCCGGAACAACGCGCGATCTGGCTGTATCGGAACGGTTACGACCGGCCGTTCCTGTGGCGCTACGCGCAATGGCTGGGCAGGTTCGTCACAGGGGACTGGGGGCGTTCCCTTCACGACCATGTCGCTGTGCGCGCATTGGTTCCGCACCGGCTGGGGGCATCCCTGGCGCTGTGCGCCATCACGATGGCGGTCACCGTGCCGCTGGGGCTGGGCGTGGGAATCGTATCCGGCCTGTATGCCGGCAGATGGTTGGATACGGTGCTGTCGGCGGCGGCGATCATGGCCACGGCCATTCCCGACTATGCCAGTTGCGCCTTCCTGTCCGCGATCTTCGTGGTGGGCCTTCACTGGCTGCCCGGCGCCAGCACGATGACGGACGGGTTCGACCCGCGGCAGATGGTGCTGCCCGCCTCGGTGCTGATTCTGTACTGCGCCGGTTATCTGGCCCGTGTGACAGGTGCCGCAATCCGCGCGGAGATGGGGCGTCCTTATGTCCGGACCGCGTGGTTGAAGGGTGCGGGGCGCGGGCGGCTCGTGCTGCGCCATATTCTGCCCAACGCTCTTGCCGCCCCCGTTACCGTCATCATGCAGCAGGTTCCATGGCTGCTGTCGGGCATGCTCGTCGTCGAAATATTCTTCGGCTATCGGGGTTTCGGATCGTTGCTGTACACCGCCGCCATGAACGGTGACCTGCCGGTCGTCGAGGCCTGCACCATGCTGAGCGTGGCGTGCGTGACATGCGCGCAATTCGTTTCGGACCTGCTGACGACCCTGCTCGATCCCCGGGCGCGCGGCGTCTTCGCTCCACGGCCGGCGGCCCCCCCGCAGGATGCGCCCGCCGCCGCGACCGGGCGGACGGTGCCATGAGGCGTGTCGGCGTTCTGCCCCTGCGTGCGTGGATCGCGCTGGGGGTGGCGGGCTTCTGGCTTCTCTGTGCGTTTGCGGCCCCCCTGCTGAGCCCGTTCGACCCGTTGCGCAGCGGGTCGCCGCTGCTGCTGCCGCTGGCACGGGACGGGATGGGGATGCATCTTCTGGGCACCGACATGCTGGGGCGAGATATCCTCAGCCGCCTGATCTGGGGGGCCCGTCCGGTTCTGCTGTGGTCCGTCCTGGCGACGGTCTGCGCCTATGCCGTGGGCATCGGCGGCGGCATGGCCGCCGGCTACGCCTCGGGCGCGGCGGACCGCCTGTTTTCCTTCCTGGCCACGGTCATGCAGTCCTTTCCCGTGCTGATCCTGTATCTGCTCATCGTCATGCGTCTCGGGGCCTCGGGATTCAACATCATCGTCGCGGTCACGTTCTCGACGGCGCCGGCCATCTTTCGCATCGTGCGTGCGCTGGTCGCCGCCGAGCGTGGCAAGGACTACGTTCTGGCCGCCGTCATGCAGGGTGAACGCCCATGGCGGATCCTGCTGTTCGACCTTCTGCCCAACGTCGCCGGGCCCCTGCTGGTCGATGCCTGTCTTCGGCTGGGGTATACCGCCATCACCATCGGTCTGCTTGGCTTTCTGGGGCTGGGCCTGCCGCCGCCGACCCCCGACTGGGGCAGCATGATCAACGAGGGGCGCGGCATGGCGATCGTCTTCCCGCATCTGATCCTGTTCCCGTGCCTGGCCATTTCCTCGCTGATGCTCAGCCTCTCGGTTCTTGCCGACGCCCTGGGGCATCGGGGCGACAGCACCCCCCTTCGCAGGACGAACGCATGAGCACGCCAGGCAGCCCCGTCCTGTCGATCGCGCACCTGACCGTGACGCTTCCGGCCGGCGCCGATCGGCCGGCGGCCCTTCACGACGTGTCCCTGACCGTCAACCGGCGCGAGATCGTGTGTCTGGTCGGCCAATCGGGTTCGGGCAAGTCGGTGCTCTCGGCGGCGATCATGGGGGCGCTTCCGTCGCCGCTGCGTATCGCCGGCGGGCGCATCCTGTTCGACGGCAGGGACGTGACCGCGCTGGACGAGCGGCAATGGCGAACACTGCGCGGCGCGGCCATCGCCATGGTCTTCCAGGAGCCCATGTCCTCGCTGAATCCCGCCATTCCGGTCGGACGGCAGATCGAGGAAGTCCTGATCCTGCACCGCCCGTCGATGCCGGCGCCGGCACGTGCGCGGCGGGTCGTCGATCTGCTGCAGGACGTGCATCTGCCGGAGCCGGAGGCGATCGGTACCCGTCTGCCGCACCAGCTTTCGGGCGGCCAGTGCCAGCGGGTCGTCATTGCCATGGCTCTGGCGCTGGACCCTGTCCTGCTGATCGCCGACGAACCGACCACTGCGCTGGATGTCACCACCCAGGCGCAGATCCTCTCTCTGCTGCGGGAACTGCGCGACCGGCGGGGGCATGCCGTTCTGCTGATTACCCATGACCTGGGGGTCGTCGCGGATATTGCCGATCGCGTCGCGATCATGAGGGCGGGCCGGATCGTGGAATGTGGCGATGCCCGCACGGTACTGACCGCGCCCGCGACACCCTATGTGCGTGAACTGGTGGCCGCGTTTCCGCATGGCATGCCGGGCCGGCCCGCGTCGGGCGTTCCATCCGGCGGCCCGCCCGTCCTGGCGGTGCGGGGCCTTGGCAAACGGCATGGCGCCTTCACCGCCCTGGCCGACGTGATGTTCGACCTTCACCCTGGCGAGATGCTGGCCGTCATCGGGGAATCCGGCTCGGGCAAAAGTACGCTCGCCCGCATCCTGTGCCGCCTGCTGCCGCCCGATTGCGGAAAGGTCGTCGTGGCCGGCGCAGACTTCTCGACGCCGCTGCGCCGGCGTGGGCGGCCCGACGGCAACCCGGTCCAGATGGTGTTCCAGGATCCGGCAGGTGCGCTCAACCCGCGCCGGAGCGTGCGTGCGATACTGGAGCGCGCGGCCCGTATCGGGGGCATGACACGTCAGCAGGCAGCGCGGCAGGCGGTGTCCCTCCTGGCCATGGTCGGGTTGCCGGCGGACGCGCTTGACCGCACGCCCCACGCCTTTTCGGGCGGACAACGCCAGCGTATCTGCATCGCCCGCGCGCTGGCCCTGCGTCCGCGTGTCCTTATCGCGGACGAGAGCGTGGCGGCGCTCGACCCGCCCATGCAAAGGCAGATCCTGGACCTGTTCCTGCGGCTCAAGGCCGAGACCGGGCTGGCCATCCTGTTTATCACGCACGATCTGCGCCTGGCCGCCCATACCGCCGACCGGATCGCGGTCATGCGGCGTGGCCGGATCGTGGAAGTCGGCGCGGCCGCCGATGTGTTTGCAACACCGTCCGACCCGTATACCAGGATCCTGCTCTCCGCGCTGCCCGGTCAGCACTGGCACGGGCTGGCAGGCTGAAGACGTCCGGCGGCAGGTGCGCTTTCAATCCGTGCCGGGCAGGGGGCGGTTGGCCAGGATCTCGCCGCACAGCGACAGGAAGGCGGCCGTGCGGGGGGTACGGCGCAGGCCGGCGATCCGCGCGGTGCCGTATTTCAGTTCGCGGTGCGCGCCTTTCAGCGCCAGGTAGGACAATGGCCGCCCGTCCAGCGCCGCGCGGTTGCGGGGCCGGGCATTGGCCAGGCTGTATCCCACGCCCCGGGCCACCAGGCTGCGCACCACGTCGATGCTCTGGAACCGGCCGGCGACCTGCGGGGTCAGGCCCGCCTGGCTGAACAGCATCAGGAAATAGTCGCGCGACAGCGGCAGGTCCAGCAGCAGGAACGGGTCGGACGCCAGTTCGGCCAGGGCCACCGTCCGCCGCTTGGCCAGCCGGTGGCTGGCCGACACGAAGGCGAAGGGGGGCAGGGTGGCCAGCGGTTCGAATTCCAGGTCGGCGGGGATGTTCAGGTCGTAGGCCAGGAAGGCGGCGATGTCCCCATTGCGCAGTTTCTCGATCAGTTCGCCATGGTGGCCGGCCACCACCTTCAGCCGTGCGCCGGGGTGGCGGGCCTCGAAGGTCTGGATCAGGTCGGGCACCACCAGCGGATACAGCGTGGTCATGCATCCGACTTCCAGCAGGCCGTCGATCCGCTCGGCGATCGTCGTGCCGGCGGCGTCCAGATCCTGCGCCTGTTGCAGCAGGACCCGCGCTTCACGCAGGAAAACCTGGCCTTCGGCGGTCAGCGACAGGCCCAGGGCATGGTGGCGGATAAACAGCGGAATCTGGAACACGTCTTCCAGATGCGCGATGGCGGCCGAGATCGAGGGTTGCGAGATATGCACCAGCCGCGACGCGGTCGTGATCGACCCGCTTTCCGCCGCCGCCACGAAATATTCGATCTGCTTCAGGGTGAATCGCATGGCGGCCTCCGTCCGGGGTGTATCTTTTCCCGCCGGGGCCGGGTTGGCAAATCCGGCGGGTCAGGTCCCGCCCATCAGGGCCAGGCCTTCGGCGACCGACACGAACTCGCCGCCCGCATTGACGCGGTCCGCGCCGAACCGGTCGACGAACAGGGCGCGCACCGCCGGCACGAAAGATGTGCCGCCGGTCAGGAACACCCGGTCGATATCGCCCGCCTGCAGCCCGGCCCGGTCCAGCGCCGCCGACACCGCGTCGTCGAACTGCGCCAGGTCGGGGGCGATCCAGCCTTCGAATTCGGCGCGGGTGATGGTGCGTTCGATGCGGATGTCCTTGTGCGCGAAACGCAGGATGGTGCTGTCCGAATGCGACAGCGCGCTTTTCGCGGCGCCCACGGCACGGTAAAGCGCCTGGCCCTGCTGGTCCTCGATCAGGGCCATCAGCGCCCGCAGACGGTCCGGTTCCGATGCGGTGCGGGTGACGTCGGCGATGGCGCGCAGCGTCTGCGGCGTGCGCATCAGCGACAGGCGATGCCAGCGCGCCAGGCTGGCGTACCATTCGATGGGAACCGGCAGCGGCTCGCCGCCCATCACGCGATAGGTGCTGTTGCGCCCCAGGCAGGGCGAGACCACATTGTCGATGATGCGGTAATCGAACTGGTCGCCGGCGATGCCCACGCCGGCATGGCCCAGCGGCAGCGCGCGGCGCGTGTCGGCCGGGTCGAAGCGCAGGACCGAGAAATCGCTGGTGCCGCCGCCGAAGTCCCCGACCAGGATGGTGGCCGGCGCGTCCAGGCGCTGGGCGAAGCGCCAGCCGGCGGCTTCGGGTTCCAGCGCCACCGCGATACCGCCGAAGCCGGCTGCCGAGAAACCATCGCGCAGGCGCTGTTCGCCGAACGCATCGTCGGGCATCTCGCCGGCGAAGCGGACGGGCCGGCCGACGGTGGCGTGCACCTCGGCCGGGTCGATCCCGACCTCGCGCATCAGGCAGGCCAGGAACTGGCCGACCAGCATTTCCAGGGTCAGCCGGCGGCCCAGCAGCCGCGTCTCGCGGAACGAACTCTGCGCCAGGTACGACTTCATGGACATGATCAGCCGGCTTTCCGCCGGATCGTCCAGATAGGCGTCGATTGCGGCGGGGCCGATGGATTCATGCACCGTCAGGCGGCCGCGCGCCTCCTCCTGCCACAGGCACAGCAGCGTGCGGCAGGTGTCGGCGTCCGGGTGGCCGGGGAAGGAAAAGCGCGTGGTGCGCGTGTGCCCGTCCGGTCCGGCGATGACCACGACGCTGTTGGTCGTGCCGAAATCGATACCGATCCAGGTGCGGTTCCTGAGGGGTGTGTTCGGGGCGGTCGATGACATGGAGGCGTGCATAGGTGCCGCCGCCGCCGATGTCCATCCGGGCTTTGGAGGCTGTTTTAAAAGTGGGCCTGCCGGCGATCCGACGCGCGTTTCCTGCGCTTCGGTGCTCACGGCCCACAAGGCCGCTCCGCTCCGATGCTCGGAAACACACGCCGGGCGTGCCGCCGGGCGGCATTCTCGCTCGTCATACCCACTTTATAAAACAGCCTTTTTAGAGCGCCTGCCGGAACGTCAGGTTCAGGCGGACCCGTCCGGTCAGGGGATGAGTTCCCTCGGCCAGCGTGTGGATGCCGTGATAGGTCAGGCGCGCCGGGCCGCCCCAGACCACGACGTCGCCATGTTCCAGCGGGACGCGCCGCACCCGGTCGGTCCGCGCCGGTCCGCCCCACAGGAACAGGGCGGGCAGGCCCAGCGACACCGACACGATGGGCCGGCTGAAATCCCGTTCGTTCCGGTCCTGGTGCAGGGTCAGGCGGGTGCCGGGGTCGTAGCGGTTGATCAGGCAGGCATCCGGTTGAAACCCGGCGAAGCCTGCCTGTGCGGCCGCCCGCGCGGCCAGGGCGGCGCAGGCGGCGGCAAGGCGGGCCAGGGGCGGCCGGTCGCGGGATCGACCGGCACGTAACGATAGCCCGCCCGATCCGACACCCAGCCGGCCTGACCGCAATTGGTCATGGCGACCGACATCGTGCGTCCGCCCGGCGTCGTCATGCGGCGGAACGGTGCCGTGGCCACGATCTGGTCGATGGCCGCCAGCAGCGCCGGCGCATCGTCCCGTGCGAAGCCGCCCAGCAGCATCGCCCCGGGCGCCAGCACCTGGTCGCGCCGGGCGGTAAACAGGTCGAACGACGGATGGCCGGGAGGGGCGGGATCAGGCGGCATCGTGGAATATGATCCCCAGCGTGTGGCGTCGGCCCGACCGGACGGTGCCGACGCCGTGGCGCATCGCCACCCGGTAGGGGCCGCGCGTGCCCTGGACCGGCCGGTGGTTGACCGCGAAGACGACGGCATCGCCCTTGTCCAGTGGCACGACATCGGCGCGGGACTGCATGCGCGGGCGCTGTTCGGTCAGGATGAAGCCGCCCCCGGTGAAATCGTCGTCAGGGCGCGACAGCAGGATGGCGACTTGCAGCGGAAAGACCTGTGCGCCGTACAAATCCTGATGCAGGCAATTATAATCCCCCGGTCCGTAGCGCAGCAGCAGCGGCGTCGGGCGGCACTGTCCGGCCGCATGGCAGGTTGCCAGGAAATCGGCATGGCGTGCGGGAAAGCGCTCCGTCAGGCCCATCCGGACGTGCCATGCATTGGCGATGGCAGCCAATGGCGGATAGAGCGTCGTGCGCAATGTCTGCACCAGGGGCGGAAGCGGATAGGCGAAATATCTGTACTCGCCCCGCCCGAACCCGTGCCGTTCCATCACCACACGCGACCGGAACCCGTCCGGCCGGTCATACAGGCCGGCGACCGCGTCGGCGTCGGCAGGGGGCAGCAGTCCGGGCAGGCAGGCCCAGCCGCGTGAGTCCAGCGCGTCGGCGACGTGGGTCCAGTCGGGCCCCGGTGTGGCGTCCGGAATCATGCCGACGCCTCGCGCGCGATCAGGGCGCGCTTGCGCGCCACGCCCCAGCGATAGCCCGACAGCGACCCGTCCGTACGCACCACACGGTGGCAGGGAATGGCGACGGCCAGCGCATTGGCGGCACACGCCCCGGCTACCGCGCGCACCGCCCCCGGCGCGCCGATCTGCCGGGCGATCTGGGTGTAGGTCGCGGTCCGGCCGGCGGGAATGGCGCGCAGCGCGGCCCAGACCCGGTGCTGGAACGCCGTCCCGCGGATGTCCAGCGGCAGGTCCAGCCCCAGTTGCGGGGCCTCGACAAAGCCCACCACCCGGGCCACCAGCGCATCATACGCCGCATCGCCGGCGGTCAGGTCGGCGTTGGGAAACCGGTCCTGCAGATCGCGGGCCAGTGCGTCCGGATCGTCGCCCAGCGTGATGGCGCAGACCCCCTTGTCGCTGCTGGCGACCAGCAGCGCACCCAGCGCACACTGGCCGATGGCAAAGTGCAGGGTCTGGCCCGCCCCGCCATTGCGCCAGGCGGCGGGCGTCATGCCCAGCAGATCCTCGGCCGCCTCGTAGAACCGGCTGCTGGACCCATATCCCGCATCGAAGATCGCGGCGGTGACCGTCGGCGCCTCCGCCAGGTTCCGGCGCAGGCGCGCGCCGCGCCGGGCCACCGCGTAATCGCGCGGCGTCAGGCCGGTTTCGGCCTTGAACAGCCGGTGGAAATGGGCGGGGCTCAGTCCCGACGCGCCGGCCAGTTGGTCCAGCGACGGCATGTCTTCGGCCTGGTCGATGGCCCGGCAGGCCCCGGCCACGATCGCCGCGTTTCGCATCGGGCGGGGCGCGTCGTCCGGCCGGCAGCGCAGGCAGGGCCGGAAGCCGGCCGCCCGCGCATCGGCCGGCGTATCGTGCAGGCGCACATTGACCGGTTTCGCGGTGCGCGACGGGCAGGAGGGCCGGCAATACACGCCGGTGGTCGCCACCGAATACCAGAAGAGGCCGTCGGCGGACCGGTCCCGCGCGACGATACGCGCCCAGCGCGGGTCGCGCTCGGTCGCCTCGTTCCGCGCCAAAGCGGTGCATATCTCTGTCGGCATGTCCCTGTTCCTGTCTGCTGCCGTGGCCATGGAGCAGATCATGGGGATTCATCCTTGTCCGTGCATCCCGTTTCCTGCGCTCGAATTTCCAGGCGCCTCCCTCGATCGGGGTCAAGGCCCTCAGGCCCTGTGGGCCGGACAGGACCGTCGCCCATGTCCGGTGCCGCAATCAGGAGGTTTTTGGACGGATGCCGATGCTGCCCCCGGCGCCGGCCGGTCGTGGCAGCGCCGCATGCTTGTCCCCGATCGCCATGAGGGCCGCCTGCACGGCGGGCAGGATCGGGGCGCTGGCGCCCTGCCGGGCATCGACATGGATCAGCATATGTTCCGATGTCGCCACCGCTGTTCCGTCGGCACCGGTCATGGTGTGGAACAGATGCAGGCGCTTGGCGTCATGGCCCAGGATCTGCGAGCAGACGCGGACGGCATCGCCGGCATGGACCTGGCCCAGATGGCGGATATGGCTTTCGACGGTGTAGAAGCTGTGGCCGGCGCGGACATAGGCCTCGTTCGCGCCGATCAGGGCCAGCACATGGTCCGTGGCCTGGCCGAAGACCTGCAGGTAGCGGTGTTCGGTCATGTGCCCGTTATAATCGATCCATGCGTCCAGCGCGTGGCCCTGGTACGACACGATCGGGCCGTCGGGGTCGGGTATCGCTGTGTCCGCAGGGGCGCGCGCATTGCGGAAACCGTTCAGCGTCCGGCCTGCCGCGTACCCGTCCGGGCCGACCTGCGACAGGGCGTTCAGGATGCGGACCAGCGCGTCGTCGCGCAGGGCCTCCAGCTCGCGGATCGAGGTGCCGGCGGCCTGTTCGTCGGATTGCGTGGCGATGCGGTCGATCAGCGTGTCGGTCAGTTCCGGCGCCACCAGCTTCGTCCACGGCAGTTTCAGCGCCGGCCCGAACTGGTGCAGGAAATGCCGCATGCCGTCGTCGCCGCCGGCCAGGCGATAGGTCAGGAACGTCCCCATGAACGCCCAGCGCAGCCCTGCGCTGTAGCGGATGGCGTCGTCCAGTTCCGATGTCGTGGCCACCCCTTCCTCGATCAGCCACAGCCCCTCGCGCCACAGGGCCTCCAGCAGGCGGTCGGCGATGAAGCCGTCGATTTCCTTGCGCACGCGCAGCACCTGCATGCCGGTGCGCGTATAGAACGCGGCGGCGCGGTCCCGGGTCGCCTCCGTCGTCTGGTCGCCGCCGCAGATTTCGACCAGCGGCAGCAGATAGACCGGGTTGAACGGATGACCGACCACCAGCCGGCCGGGGTGGCGCATGTCGGCCTGCAAGCGGCTGGGCAGCAGGCCGGATGTCGATGATCCGATGAGGGTATCCACCGGCGCCACGGCGTCGATCTGCGCCAGCACGCTGCGTTTCAGCGTCTCGATTTCCGGCAGGCTTTCCTGCACGAAATCCGCGTCGCGGACCGCATCCTCCAGGGTGGGGGCGAAAATCAATTGTCCTTCCGCGACGGTTGCGCCGGGATACAGCCGCGCCCATGCCTGCCGCGCCATGGCCAGGACCGCGTGCGCCCTGTCCCGCGCGCTGTCGCTGGGGTCGTAGAACGCGACGTCGATGCCGTTCAGCAGGAACCGCGCGGCCCATCCCGCGCCGATCACCCCGCCGCCGATGACGGCGGCGCGCTGGATTTTATCGTCCTGGGTCATGGCTCAGCCCCGCTTGACCAGCTTCAGGTGCGTACGGACTTCCTGCGGTGTCATAATGGCGACGTTCATCGCCTCCAGCGTCGTGACGGCACGGGCCACCAGGTCGGCATTGCTGGCGAACTGGCCGCGTGAGAGGTACAGATTGTCTTCCAGTCCCACGCGGATGTTGTGGCCGATCATCGGGGCCAGCCCGACATAGGGCAACTGGTGGCGGCCCAGCGAAAACGCGCTGTAGATTGTGCCGGGGGGCAACCGGTTGACCATAGACAGCAGGGTCAGGACATCGTCGGGCGCGCCGTAAGGCACCCCCATGCACAACTGAATCATCAGCGGCGCGTCCAGCAACCCTTCCTTCAGCAGATCCTTGACGAACACCAGATGGCCGGTGTCGAAGACCTCGAGTTCCGGCCGGACGCCCAGCGCCTGCACCTGCGCCGCCATGGCGCGCAACTGCGACGGCGTGTTGACCATGATGTAGTCGCCCAGCGCGAAATTCATGCTGCCGCAATCCAGCGTGCAGATCTCGGGCAACAATTCGGCGATATGCGCCAGCCGTTCGGTCGGGCCGACCAGATCGGTCGCGCCGGCCACCGGCGGCAGGGGCGTTTCGCCCGATTGCAGGACCAGGTCGCCGCCCATGCCGGCCGTCAGATTGATCACGACGTCGGTGTCGGACTCGCGGATGCGCTCGACGACCTCGCGATACAGCGCGATGTCGCGGGCGGCGGCACCGGTTCTGGGGTCGCGGACATGGATATGGGCGATGGCGGCCCCGGCCCGGGCGGCGGCGATGGCGGCGTCGGCGATCTGCTTCGGCGTGATCGGCAGATCGGGATGGCGCGACGCCGTGTCGCCCGATCCGGTGACGGCGCATGTGATGAACAGTTTCGAGGTCATGTTGGCTGCTCGGACTCCGGCCCAGGCCGCGAGGTGTCCGGCCACCCTGGCCGGGGTCGCGACGGGATGACCGGCAGCGTAGGGCCGTGCGATCGGGACAGGCGTGCCGAAAACCGGCGTTGATGTGCTGTTTCGCGTCTGCTTGACTGCCGGCATGACGGTGCGCATCGGATTTCTGCTGATCCCCCGCTTTTCGGCGCTGGGCTTTCTGTGCGCGGCCGAACCGCTGCGCGTCGCCAATCGCCTGGCCGAGGAAAGATTGTTCGAATGGACGGTATTTTCCGAGGATGGCCGCCCGGTGGCGGCGTCGAACGGGATGCAGATCGCGGCCGACGCGCCCCTGGGGCCGGATGCGGCGCTCGACAGCCTGGTGGTCGTGGCGGGGTTCGAGCCGCTGAAGCAGATTTCGCCGCGCCTGCCGCGCCTGCTGCGGCGACTGGCGGCGCGGCGGGTGGAAATCGGGGCGCTGGATACCGGGGCGTTCGTACTGGCCCAGGCCCGGCTGGTCGATCAGGTGCCGGTCACCATGCATTGGGAAGTCTGCGCCGCCTTTGCCGAGGCCTTCCCCGACCTGATGCCCTCGAGCGAATTGTTCGAGGATCACGGGCGCATTTTCACCAGCGCGGGGGGAACGGCATCGATCGACCTGATGCTGCATCGCATCGCCCGCCTGCACGGGCCCCGTCTGGCCCGCCGCGTGGCGGAGCAGTTCATTCATTCCGCGATCCGTCTGCCCGGTGAACCGCAGCGTCGCCGCGCGCTGCGCGATGCGCCGGCGGGCGGGCGGATACTGGCGCGCCTGACGGCGTGGATGGAAAGCGTCGCCGACCGACGCGTGGCGCCGGGGGAGTTATCCGACCTGGCCGGTCGCTCCCCCCGACATATCGAGCGGCTGTTCCGCCGGCAGTATGGCTGGGGACCGGCGGCCCATCACCGCAAGCTGCGCCTGGCGCGGGCGCGGACACTGCTGCGGGAAACCGCTCTGTCGATCGTGGATATCGCCGATGCCTGCGGGTTCGAAAGCCGTTCGAATTTCTCTCGTGCCTATCGGTCAGAATTCGGAATCGCGCCGGCGCGGGACCGCGTGGAGCCGTGAAGGCGAGGCCGGCATGACACAAGGCCGGGCGTTGCCCGAACCCACCAGGGCCTGAGGTCCTGGACCCCGATCGTGGCGTCGGGCGCAGGGCGGCCGTTTCCATTTTGAGTCCGTGACGATACGTTGGACGAACTGTACCGGCTGGAGATCGACATCAGGCCGATGGTGCGCTTCTATGGCTGCGATGGATCGACAACCGAACTGGAGCGGCTGACGCGCGGGATCTGGTGGCGGATGGCGTGATTCGATGCGCGCGCCCTTTATCCGCAAGGAGCCAAGGAGGCAGCATGATACCCCACACCGCCACCGGCTTCGTCCGGTCCCTGCGCTGGAGCGACGGCGTCATGCTGGCGATCGGCACGCCGGTCACCACCTTCTGTCTGATCGGCCTGGAAATCGGGCCGATCGGGGCCTGGGGCGCGCTGGCGGTCTGGTGCGTCACCAGCCTGGTCGCGCTGGTCCAGAACCTGATTTATGCCGAACTGGCGTTGTTGCTGCCCGACCGGTCGGGCGGGATCGGCGTCTTCGCGCATGAGGCCTGGCGGCGATACGCGACTCCGCTGGGGGCGCTGGCCGTTTTCGGCTACTGGGCCGGCTGGTCGGTGACGCTGGCGGTCTGCGGGTTGCAGGTGGGGCGGCTGGTGCAGGCCCAGTGGTTTCCGTCCTGGACGGCGACGATGTCGCTGGGCGGAGGCGCGGTGGGGTTGCCGCATGTCGTCGCCGCCGCGATGATTCTGCTGGTTTATGTGCTGAACGTGCGGGGCATCGCCCTGGTGGCGCGCGTCAATCGCATTGTCAGCGTGCTGCTGGGCCTGCTGGGGGCGGTGTGCCTGATCGGCCCGTTCTTCGTGGTGCCCATCGACCTGTCGCGCCTGCACTGGCATTTCGAGGGGGTGGGCGGGCTGCCGCTGTGGCAGGCTTTCCTGGTCTGGTCCTTCATCACGTCCTGGACCAGCTACGGCACCGAACTGTGCGCGACATTCGCGCCCGAATACCACAACCCGCGCGAGCACATCCGCTGGGCGCTGATGGTGTCGTCGCTGATCGTCATCCTGGTTGCTGTGCTCAGCTGCGTCGTGTTGCCGTCGGTGGTGGGGGAACAGGCCATCGGCGACGATCCGGTCGGCTTCTACGTCGCCGTCGTCGACCGTATCATCGGCCACGGGCTGACGGGCGTCTTCATCGCGGTGATCTGCCTGGCGCAGTTCGTGACGATGAATTCGGCCATCGCCGGGTCCAGCCGCGCGCTGCACGGCCTGGCCGAACGGGGGCTGACCGTGCGGCAACTGGACCGGCTGAACAGTCGGGGTGCGCCGGCCCGGGCCATGGTGGTGGATCTGGTGGTCAACATCTTCATCGTGTTCTTCATCGCCAATATCACCGGCATCATCTTCGCGGGGAATATCGGCTACATCCTGTCGGTAATCCTGGCGCTGGGCGGGTTCATGATCCTGCGGCGGCATCGGCCGGACCAGGTGCCGGCTATCTGTCGCGGGCGGATCTGGACCGCGATCGCGGTGCTGCTGGTCGCCTTCAACCTGGCCATGCTCGGTGTCGGATTCCTGCATCCCGCCGCCGCCGGATATGGCGGCCATACGCAACAGATCGTCGCCGTCGCGATCCTGGTGTGCTCGCTGCTGCTGTTCTTCTACCGGCGGGGCGTCCAGGACAGTGACGGATTGCGCCTGCGTGAGGCCGATGCCCTGCCGCAGCCGGGCATCACGCGGTAAGGCGGACGGGTCGGGGGTGTGTTGGGACTATGCCTGCCGGCGGCGTCCGCGCACATATATCGTGCCCCAGCCAAGTCCAGACGCGGTGGCGATCACCGAGCCCGCGAGAACGCCCAGCTTGGCCGCGCCGAGCAGGTTCGCGTCTTCGAAGGCCAACATGGCGATGAAGATGGACATGGTGAACCCGATGCCCCCCAGCAGCCCGATGAGACACACGCCACCCCAATCGACGCCCGGCGGCAGCCGGCAGAAGCCAAGGCGCACCGTCAGCCAGCTCACGCTCACGATCCCCGAGAATTTTCCTGCAACCAATGCAATGGCGACACCTGCCATGACCCATTGCGGCCCGCTTCGGGAAAGGTCGACCCCATCAACCGTCACGCCGGCATTCGCCAAGGCGAAGAGGGGCATCACCCCGTAGGCCACCCACGGGTGTAACGCGGCCTGTACCCGCACGACAGGAGGAAGCATCTCGCGTTGGGTATCCAGCGGATTCTTGCTTGCACGCATGGGCATGACAGGCGTCATCAGCCCCAGCACCACACCCGCCAGTGTGGGATGGACGCCCGTCATCAGCAAACCGGCCCAAATGACCGCTCCCGGCAGTACATAGGCATAGGCCGAGCCGATACCGATGATATGCAGGCTCGACACCATGACAACGCCCAGGCCCGCGACCGCGAAACCGCCGTAATGCAGTCCGCTGGAATAAAAGAAGGCAATGATGAGCACGGCCACAATGTCGTCGATAATTGCCAGCGCCAGCAGGAAGATGCGGATATTTCCGGGGATCGATTTGCCCAGAAGCGCCAGTACGCCGACGGCGAAAGCAATGTCCGTGGCCGTGGGGACCGCCCAGCCTTGCCGTTGTGGACCGGCGCCGTTCAGACCGAGATAGAGCAGTGCAGGCACGAGCACGCCGCCGAGCGCCGCGGCGACAGGCAACAATGCCTGCCGCAGGTCCGTCAGCGCCCCTTCATGAACTTCCCGCCGTATTTCCATGCCGACGACCAGGAAGAATACGGTCATCAGCACATCATTGATCCAGAAGTGCAGAGGATGATCGAAGATGAACCCACCCAGCCGGATCGCAAAGGAAAGCTGCCAGAGGTGATGATAGCTGTCCGCCATCGCTGAATTGGCCCAGGCAAGGGCAAAGGCGGCGGCGGCCAGCAGCACGGCGCCGCTGACGGCTTCGATATGCAGGAAGTGCTCGAGGGCGGCGAAGGTGCGTTCGGCGATAATCCGGACGCGAGGCAATTTTCGCTCGGGTATGGGATGATCCATCGGCGTGCTTTCTCCGCGTGGCGGCCCGACCAACACAAAAGCCTGCCTCGTCGCACCCTGCGGCGGACACCCACCCACTTACTATCAAAGCGGATCGGGGTTTCCAACCACAAGGCGATTGCTGCCCCGTGGCCTGGGGGCCGGAGCGGGCAGTGTTTCCGACAAAGGGTGTTGTCTGGCGGTAGCCCGTGCGGCATGACGGAGCACGATCGAAAATTCACCCTTGTATGCCAGCAGGTCCCTATATGTCAGAGCACACCCCCATTGGTCTTGAGAATGGGACCACACCCGTCAAGGCACTGACCCATTCGGGGAATTTCCATGTCGATGAAACGCTGGGGTACGTCATCCTTCATTACGCCCTTGCGCCGCAGGGTGATCTGAGAGGCCGTGTTCTGGCGGACGCACCCGTCGACCGGCTTGATTTCACGCGTACGCGGGCGCCGGAACGCATCAAATCGGCCGACATCGTGTTCGACGTGGGCGGTGCGTATGAACCGTCCCGGGGACGGTATGACCATCACATGAAGGACAAGCCGCTCCGCGAGGACGGCACGCCCTACAGCGCGGCCGGGTTGCTGTGGAAGGATTACGGGGTCGCGGCGCTGCGCAATATCCTGACGACGCCGGTGGACGACGAGGGGCTGGCTGCGATCTGGCAGGCCGTCGATCACGCGCTGGTCCTGCCGATCGACCAGGATGACAATGGCGTTGCGAAGATGGGCAAGCTGTCGCTGGCGGACATCGTGTCGGCCTGCGGTCCGGCCTGGGACACCGCCGAGCTTTATGGTCCCGACGAGGCGCGGTCGAGGGAAGCCCAGGGCTTTGCGAATGCCGCCGTGGCCGTTGCGTCCCATCTGGTCAATATGGTCGACCGCGTGCGCGCCGGCCTGAAGGCGGCGAACCGGGTGATGGCGGCCTATGACAGCGCGGACGACAAGCGCATCCTTGTCATGGACACGGGCATGCCCACCGAGAAGGTGATTTTCGAGCAGCAGCTTCCCGTCGTCTACGTGGTCTCGCCGGCCGGACCCGACCGGTGGAATGTGAAGGCCGTCCCGCCCAAACGGGGCGATTTCGGACAACGGGTCTCGCTGCCGGAAGCGTGGGGCGGCCTGGAGAGGGAGGCGTTGGCCGAGATGTCCGGCGTTCCGGATGCGGTCTTCGCGCACCCGGCCCGCTTTATCTGTGGCGCGGCCAGCAAGGACGGCGCGTTGAAAATGGCGCGGCTGGCGCTGGAAATCGACGCCTCCTTGGAACGGCCTGGGGTCTGACGACCTCTCCCCAGTCCCTTATGAAAAATCGATGACAAAGCGGTCATTTCTCGATCGACGGAGAGTTAAAACGCTCTCCGTCGTTTGCTGTACATGCTTCAAGTCTTGCGGCCAGTTTATCAATTTCGGAATCTGCAAAAACTTCGATCCTATTATCGCGTAGAAGAGCTGCCGTGACACCGGTCCCGTCATGGAGGATGCCCCGGAAGCTGCCATCATATATGAAGTTGCTGCCGCATGAGGGACTTCCATCGGTCAAAAGGGCAAAGACGCAGGCCTGCTCCCGCGCAAGCGTAAGGGCTGCTTGTGCGCCCGCGCGGAACAGGTCAGTGACGTCATTGCCCGTAGATTCGAGGACGCAGCCATTTCCCGCCAATACGTCCCGCCCCGAGCGACCAGCGACTATTTCGGCTGCTGGCCGTGGAACAGCGAAGCCAGCCGCCAGTTCGGGACAAAGAGTGACGACCCGTCCTTCGGCCAGCCAACGCAGTAATGCGGGATGAACCAACGATTTGGCGGTCCCGTTGTAGCGCACGGGGCGTCCCACCAGGCACGCACTCACAAGGATTCTGGGACCGCTCATCGGTAATTTTCCTCGGACCAGTTGCTCCCTCGACTCAAGAGCCTCCCCCCCATAGCAGACGTATTGGCCATGGATATAACTGCTCTGGTGATGGCAAGCGTGGAATGCGACGATTCCGTAATGGTCGGCTATGCTGCGACACGGATCCGAGAGAAACGATGCAGGTAACGGAATGAACGGCCGGCAAGTGCGGTGGCGGTGGGTTGGGCTGGCGCTGTTGGGGGCGTTGGCCTGCGTGTTCGCGGCGGGGCCGCGTGTGCGGCCGTGGGTGGGGGATGTCGTCCTGCCGGACGTGCCACGCGACCCGGCGGCGCTGGACGCGTGGATTGCGGCGGGGGAGCGCCGGGCGGGGGCGTTGCGGCCGGATACCGAGGCCCGGATCGTCTGGGCCGATCCGGCGCATCCGGCGCGGACGGCCTGCACCATGGTCTATCTGCACGGCTTCACCGCCAGCCAGGGGGAAGGCTTTCCCGTGCATCGCGACCTGGCGCGGCTGTTCGGCTGCAACCTGTATCTGTCCCGGCTGCCGGGGCATGGGTTGCGCGCGCCCGACGCGATGCGGGGCCTGTCGGCCGCGCGATTGATGCAGGGCGCGGCCACGGCGCTGGCGGTCGGGCGGGCGATCGGGGACCGGGTGATCGTCATCGGGACCTCGACCGGCGGGGCGCTGGCTTTGGCGCTGGCCGCGCAGCAGCCGCAGGCGGTGTCCGCCCTGGTGCTGTGGTCGCCGCTGGTGCGCGAGCGCGGCAGCCAGCTTGATCCGTTGCTGTGGCCGTGGGGCAGGTCGCTGATGTGGCTGGTCCATAATCAGGGGCGGGACGTGACGCACGAACCGGCGGTCGGGCCGATCTGGACGGGGGATGTGCATCTGGACGGCTATGTCGCCCTGGCCGAACTGACGCGGGGGCTGATGACCGACGATCTGTTCGGGCAGGTCACGGCCCCGGTCTTTATGGGATATTACGATCGCGACCCCGACCATCAGGACCCCACCGTGTCGGTGGCGGCGATGCTGCGGATGTATGACCGGCTGGGCACCCCGGCCGCCCTGCGCCGGCGTGTGGACTTCCCCGATGCGGGCGCCCATGTCATCGCCTCGCCGCTGCGCTCGCACGCCGCTGCCGCCGTCTGTCGCGCGACGCGGGATTACCTGCGTGACGTGGTGGGCCTGCCCTATGCGCCCGGGGCCGATGTCGGCGTCTGCGACATGATCCGCCCGGATGTCGTCCCGTAATATACGAGCTGCCGAAATTCAGGCTCTGTTCCCCCGGCGCCGCCCCGTGGATGCAACCTTTCGCCCCGTCAGTCATAAGGATTCAGGTCAGCAGCGAAAAGGATGACACGATGGTGAGCAATGCAGTCGTGGAGACGATCTTCGAGACGAAGCCCACGCCGGTCCGTGGCGTGATCTTTGATATGGATGGTCTGCTCCTCGACAGCGAGACATTGGCGATGGATGCGCTGGTCAGTGCTGGCAAGGACCTTGGCTACGACATGCCGTCGGTGTTCTGCCGTCGTATGATCGGCTTGCCTGCCGACGATTGCCGCCGTCTCGTCCAGGGCGATTATGGTGCGGCGTTCCCCCTGGAGCGCTTCTTCGCCCTGCAGGAAATCCATCTGCGCAATTTCGTCGATACGGGGCGACTGGCGCTGAAAGCGGGGGTGGTGCCTCTACTGGATCTGCTGGATCGCCTCGGACTGCCGCGTGCCATCGCGACGTCTTCCAGCCGCTATCGGACAGACCATCACCTCAAGCTTGTCGGGCTGGATCACCGTTTCGACGCAACCGTCACCCGTGATGACGTCTCGCGCGGCAAGCCCAGTCCGGAACCTTATTTGACCGCGGCCCGTAAGATCGGCGTTGCACCGGAATTCTGTCTCGCTCTGGAAGATTCCCATAACGGCGCCCGCGCCGCGCACGCCGCTGGAATCCCTGTCATCGTCGTGCCCGACCTTTTGGAGGCGACGGACGAAATTCGTGGCAAGGCGCTGGCCGTGGTCGATGACCTCGACATCGTACGCGCCTATATCGAGAAAGCGGCCGGAATGTACGGAGCGGAGTGAGCGGGAAAGGATCTGCCGGCGTCCGTCGCTGGCGGAGCCACCGACCGCGCCTGCACTCACAGCGACAGGGTTCGATCCGACAGGCTGCTAGCCCGCCTCGTCACACAACACCGCCGTTACACTCTCCTCCGTCAGGCGACGCAGCATGCCGGCAATCTCCGCCGCATGGTACTCGTGCCTGGGCAACGGCGGTCCGAACACCTCCTCCATCTCCAGAAATGCTTTTGCCTGCGCGTGATGGTCGTGCCGGGCCTCGGCGCAAATACGTCGCAGCGTCTCGGCGCGGGGATCGGCCAACGCCGTATCCAGCGCCTGCTGTTCATGAAGCGCGAACCAGCGTATCCACCCGGCAATCAGCAAAATCGCACCCGGCGTCGGGCGTCCGGCCTCGATATTCGCGCGCATCGGCGCGATGACCCGGGCCGCCATTTTGGCCGAACCGTTGCGCCCGATGCGATCCGCCCGATGCACGATGGCGGGGTTGCGAAAGCGCGTCATCAGCGCGTCGGCATAACGCGCGATGTCGTCGGACGCGAACGCGACGCCGGCGCTCTGCTCCTCGCGCATGAAGCGCGACGCGATACGTCCCAAGGCCGGATCGGCCACGGCGTCCGCGATCGTCGGCAAGCCGGCAAGCGCGCCGATATAGGCCAGGATCATATGCGTGCCGTTGAGCATTTGCAGCTTGGCGCGCTCGAACGTCGCGACATCGGATGTGAATTGCGCGCCATGCGCTTCCCAACATGGGCGCGGCCCCTCGAAATTGCCGATCACCCATTGGAACCAGGGTTCTGCCGGAACCGGCGCGGCGTCCTCGACGTCGCCCAGCGCGCGGCGCACATCCTCGATATCGTCCGGCGTCGTGGCCGGGACGATCCGGTCCACCATCGTATCGGGAAATTGCACATGCTGCGCAATCCACTCCGCCAATCGATCATCGCCACGCAACGATGCGAAATCGGTCACGGCGCGCCTCAATGTCCGGCCATTATGTGAAAGATTGTCGCAGCATAGCACGACCGGCGGCGCGCTGCCCTGCCTGCGCACCTTCTCCAGTCCGGCGGTCAGAACCCCCGGCGCGGTATGGGGCGTGTCACGTACCAGATCGGCCTGGATATCGTCCGCCTGCGCATCGAGCCGGCCATCCGCCGTCAGGTGATAACCGCTGGCCGTGACGGTGAGCGTGACGATCCGCGTCCGGCGGTCAGCCAGGCGTGCAGGCAGTCCCGGCCGATCGTCACCCAAGAATACGGATTCGGCGATGGCCCCTATAATAGAGACGACAGTGCCTTCCGGCTCCCGCGTCAGCAGCGTGTAGAGATTGTCCTGCCGTGTCAGTTGCCGGGTCAAATCGGGACGACGCATCGTCGCGGATGTAATCCCCCACCGCAGCCCGTTCTCCTTATCCGCCTCGATCGCCGCTTGCGTCGCGACAACCTGATGTGCGCGGTGAAAATTGCCACAACCCAGATGCAGAATACCCGACCGCAAGCGCGTCAAATCGAAGCGAGGCTGATGAATGGCCATGGCAGGCGAAAGGCGCGATAAAACGGCACGATCGAGCATGCGGGTGGCTCCTTCAAAAATTTCGGGTGTTCGGAAGAAAAGGAAGTACCGGGCCGATGGTTCGCAACGGTCCTGTTCCCGTCAGGACACGAAGCCGTGTGTCGACGCTTCGAACATTTATCCTGACAGCGAGGCCGTGGGTGGCGTCGTGTCGGCAATGAAGGCGAAGATGGCTGCCAGCAGGGCGAAAAGGGCGCGGCGGCGAGCGGACGTGCCCGCGCGTCTCTTGATCACGGTGCTGCGTGAGCATGTGGAAAAGGATAACATGCGCAGCATAGTCGATATCGCGATGATGGCGCGCTTCTAACGGGAAGCGGCCAGGGCCTGACATCGTGCGTCTTGTCTTCGTGTGCGAATTTTCAGGATCGGCATGCCGTCGATGACGTCTCGCGACCTGACATTTCAGCCGACGGCGAGGTCGCTCCGGCCCAGGTCGGCCAGGGCCCGGCGCAGGGAGGCGGTCTGCTGCGTCGTATAAAGGTCCAACTCGTCCAGCACCGGGCGGCCCAGCGCCGCCTCGAACGCCGCGCGGGCGTCCGATGGACGGTATGCCTGCGGGCCGCCGCCGCCCAGGTTGGACTGGAAGATGCCGGCGGCGCTGACCGGCAGGAAATCCTCGTAGACCAGGGGATCGCAGGCCAGGAAGCCGGCGGCGATCAGCCCGTCCACATCCAGCCCATCGCGGCGCGCGGCGTCCGCCGCCAGGCCTGCCGGTGTCGCGGCGTAGCGGAAGAAGGCCAGCCCCTGCCGGCGCAGGCTGTCCCATGTATCGGGAAAGGCCGTGAAGGCGTCGCGCAAGGCCTGGTCGTAGGGCCGCCCGTCGGCGATGACCCGGGCGTCGGCCAGCAGGCGGTCGTACAATGCGCGGCCGGTCTCGGTCAGGGCGGCGCCGCGCTGCTCGATCTCGCCGAAGCGCGCGGTGTGGTGGCCCGCGACCGGCGCGCCGTCGGGGGTGGTGAAGGCGATCGCTTCCTCCAGCGCCTTGAAGCTGGTCTGCCGCAGCAGGATCGGGCAGCGCCGCGTCGGCGGGCCTTCGATCGTTTCCTTGGGCGTGATGCCATGCGCGGGCATCAGGGCCTGCACCTGGTCGATGTCCAGGGTCCGGGGCGTCAGATGGTTGATATGCGGCCCCCGGAAGCACACCACGTCCGCGATCAGGCGATGGGCGGCGTGCAGCCGGCGGTAGGTGTCGAAATCGACCGTCGCCTCGCTGTGCCAGCGAAAGATCTCCAGCGCCTCGCGGACGAACAGCGTGACGTCGTGCTCGTCCAGCGCCTCGCCGGCTTGGTGCCGGGCGACCAGGGCCCTCAGGCGGGGGCTGACGATGTGGCGACGGGCCAGGATGGCGGCGGCGCGGGCGCGCAGGTCGGCGTCCTCGATCAGTTCCAGCCGGATCAGCGAGGTGAAGACGCGGAACGGGCATGCCGCCAGCGCGGCCTCGCCGACCGGACGGAAGGCGGTGGAATGGACGGGCACGCCCGCCGCCGCCAGGTCGTAATAGCCCACGGGCTCCATGCCCATGACGGCGAAGATCCGCCGGATATCGGACAGTTCCGCCGCCGTGCCCAGGCGGATGGCACCATGCCGTTCGTCGCCGAGGCGCTCCAGTTCGCCGGTTCGGGCCAGGTGCGCGCTCAGGGCCGGATCGTCGTCCAGCAGGGCCGCGTTGACGTCGCGCACCAGGTCCAGCAGCGTTCCGTACTGCGGAACCTCGTTGCGATACATCGCGGACATGGCGCGGGAAAAGGCCAGGCGGATCGCGTCGGGGCCGGGGGGACGTGCAGGGGCCATCGTGGGGTTCGTCTCGGCTGCTTCAAACGGCGGTCACGATAGGATCGGCCCGGACGCGCCGCCATCGGCAAATCGTAAACAGGTCATTCCCGGGGGGAATGTGACGCTGGGCCGGCCGGCACGCCGTCGGGGGTGGCCAGGCGGTCGAGGGCTGTTTCGGCCAGGATCCAGTCGCGGAAGCAGGCCAGCGGGCCATAATCGGCGCGCTCGGCCGGCCAGACCAGGTAATAGGCGTCGCGTTCCTCGGCCGGGCGGTCGAACAGGACCGCAAGACGGCCCGCGCGCAGTTCGTCGGCGATCAGGAAGGTCGGCAGCAGGGCCACGCCGAGGCCTGCGACGCAGGCCTCGGCCACCATGGTGAACTGGTCGAACAGCATGCCGTGGACCAGGTCGAACGCCACGCCCTGCGTGCCCAACCAGCGTTCCCAGGCGTCCGGACGGGTCACCAGATGCAGAAGCGGCGCCTTGAGGATGTCGTCCTGGGTGCGGATGTCGAACCGCCGCGCCAGGTCGGGGCTGCAGACCGGGACCGCGGTTTCCCGCCGCAGCAGGTCGGTTTGGCAGCCTTGCCAGTCCGGCTGGCCGAAATGGATGGCCGCATCGAACGATTCCAGGCGGAAATCGAAATAGGACAGGCGCGTGCCCACGTTGATGGTGATGCCCGGGCAGGCGGCCAGGAAGGCGGGCAGGCGCGGGGCCAGCCAGCGCGCGCCGAAGGTGGGCAGCGTGGCCAGGTTCAGCGTGCCGCCATAGGGATTGCCGCGCAGATACAGCGACGCGGTGCTGATGCGCCGCAGGGCCTCGCGGATTTCGCGGGCATAGGACTCGCCCCCGGGCGTCAGGCGGATGGTCTGCCGGTCGCGGGTGAACAGTTCGACGCCCAGCCGGTCCTCCAGCGCCTTGATCTGCCGGCTGACGGCGCTTTGCGTCAGCGACAGTTCGTGGGCGGCGCGGGTGATGCTGCCGGTGCGGGCGGCGGCTTCGAACGCTGTCAGGAGAGAGAGCGAGGGCAGGAAACGTCTGGGCGGGTGCATGCGCGGTCCGTACGGCGTGACGGTGCGTCCATCTATCGCGTGCCGCCGACGGCGCGCAACCGTGGCCGGGCAGCGCGGGCGCCGCCCGCGCGCTTGCCGGCCCGGTGGGCATCGGCCCCGGCTTTTCCGGGCAACGGGATCGGAAAAACCGGGGCGATCGCGCCGGGATTGTCATGCACACTTCCGGAAGGTCCGGACGGCGAAACGGGCATGTCGTCGCCGGGCAGGAGGCAGCCATGACCTTTTCCATCGCGGCGCGTTGCGCCAGGACCGGCCAGTTCGGGTCCGCCGTCGTCTCCTCGTCGCCGGCGGTGGCGGCGCGCTGCGCCTGGGCCCGCGCCGGGGTCGGCGCGGTGACGACGCAGAACGTGACCGACCCCCGGCTGGGGCCGGCGGGGCTGGACCTGCTGGCGCGCGGGCTGACGGCCGAGGAATGCTGCGCTGTCCTGTCCCGCACCGCGTCCGGCAGCGCCTTCCGGCAATTGACGATCGTCGACCGGCACGGCGGCACGGCCGTCTGGTCGGGCAGCGGCACGTTGGGGCTGTACGCCAGCGCCTGTGGGGCGGACGTGGTGTCGGCGGGCAATCTGCTGGCCAATCGCGAGGTTCCGGGCGCGATCGTGCGCGCGTTCGAAGGCAGCGATCCGGCGCTGGAACTGGGCGACCGGCTGCTGCTGGCATTGCAGGCCGGACTGGCCGCGGGCGGCGAGGCCGGGCCGGTCCATTCCGCCGGCATGGTGGTGGTGGACCGCGAAGCCTGGCCGCTGACGGACCTGCGGGTGGATTGGGACGACCGGCCCGTCGGCCGCCTGGCGGACATCTGGGCGGTCTGGCGGCCGCAGATGTACGATTATGTCGAACGGGCGCTGAATCCCGACGCCGCGCCGTCCTACGGCGTGCCGGGCGACGAATGATCCGCCGGCTGCATCGCCGTGATGCAGATTCGTCGGAAAAACTGATGAAAATGGTCCGTATTCATTTCTTTTTGTGAGGTTCGGGATATGGGACCGTCAGGATCGGACGGATGGTCCAGGGCTTCCGGCAACAGGGGAGTGGCAGATGGCGCAGGACATGTATGGGGACGAGACGCACACGGACCAGGCCGAGGCCCGCGCCCTGTTCCTGGAGGCGATGAGCCGGGTCGCGGCACCCGTGGGGATCGTGGTTACCAATGGGCCGGCGGGCCGCTATGGCATCACCGTCAGCTCGGTCGTCTCGGTGTCGGCCGATCCGCCGATGGTGCTGGCCTGCATCAACCAGCGCAGCCCGATCGCCGGGCCCCTGGCGGCCAACCGGCTCTATACGGTCAACATGCTTTCACCGGCGCAGGCCGAGATGGCGGAACGCTTCGCCGGCCGTGACGGGCGCTATCCGGCCTACGATTTCGGCTGCGGCGCGTGGCAGGCCGGCACGCAGGGGGAAATCTGCCTGGACGATGCGATTGCCACCCTGACCTGCACGCCCGAACAGGTGGTGCAGGCCGGCACGCATGTGATCGTCATCGGCCGGGTCCTGCGCACCGTCGTCCGCGACGCCAGCGCGCTTCTGTATTGTCGGCGGGAATTCTGCCGGCCGGTCGGCCTTTCGGCTTCGGCCTGACGAGAACGAGGACGGTTTCATGATACGCACCGGTCAGGACTACATTGATTCGATCCGCGACGGGCGGCGGGTCTGGATGAACGGCGAACGCGTCGCCGATGTGACGCGGCATCCGATGTTCAAGCCCATCGTCAACATTCGCGCCCGCATCTACGACATGCAGCACGAGGCCGCGTTCCGCGACCGCATGACGTGCCTGGACGAAGATGGCGAGGCCTCGTCCGTCGCGCTGCAACTGCCGCGCACCCAGGCGGACTGGCAGGCGAAACGTCTGGCGACCGACACGGTGCTGGACGAGGTCGGCGGCGTCGTCACCCGCGTGGGCGACGAGACGATCGGCGAGATGTGGTCGCTGTACGACGGGCAGGACATCCTGAACGAGGTCGATCCGACCTTCTCGCGCAATATCCGCCATCATGTCGACAAGGCGATCCGTGCCGATCCGTTCCATGTCTCGGCCAATACCGACCCCAAGGGTGATCGGTCCAAGAGGCCGCAGGACCAGGACCCCGACATGCTGCTGCATGTCGTGCGGGAAACCGATGCCGGCATCGTCGTGCGCGGCGCGAAATACGAAACCGCCGCCGCCTACGCCAACCAGGCCTTCACCAAGCCGACGATCGCGAACTGGGGCGATGCGGCGCTGTCGGACTACGCGGTCGGGTTCGTCTGCGATTTTTCCTCGCCGAACCTGAAATTCATCTGCCGCACGGGCTTCGCCGGCCGTGCGCCGGCCGAGGATTATCCGCTGTCGAACCGGTATGACGAGGTCGAGGCCCTGGTCATCTTCGACGATGTGCTGATCCCATGGGAAAACGTGCTGTTCTACCGGCACACCAAGGCCGCCACCTTCATCCGCGCCACCCTGCATCGCTACAGCGCGTTCGCCTTCGTGCAGCGCAACCTGAAGCTGGCGGACATGATGATCGGCACCGCGCTGTTCAACGTACGCCAGACCGGCCTGGACCGCCAGCAGGCGGTGCAGGAGAAACTGGCCCGCCTGGCGTGCTATCGCGAAGGGATCAACGCCCACCTGACGGCGGCGATCGCCACCGCCGAGCCCAGCCCGGGCGGCCTGCTGATGCCCAACCAGTCGCTACTGTTCAGCGGACGGGTGCTGGCCTGTTCGCAATTGCACGAGATGATGCATCTGGCGCGCGAACTGTGCGGCGGCCAGATCTGCGTCACGCCGGACGCGGCGGCCTTCGCCGACCCTGAAACGGGACCGTGGCTGGAAAAATTCTACACCATCAACGACCAGTGGGCGGCTACCGACCGCCGCCGCCTGCTGGCCTATGGGCGCGACCTGCTGAATTCGGATTATGCGGGGCACCGCCTGACGTTCCAGCTGTTCGCCCAGTCGCCGCCCTTTGCGCATCTGGCGGCGGTGTATCGCAATTTCGACTGGGACAGCCCGCTGTCCTTCGTGCAGCGCTCCGCCGGGCTGGACCCGCGCGTGCTGGACCGCACATCCTGATCCGCCAAGACCGAACGGGGAGTTCGACACGATGATCCACACGCGCATCCGGCCCTTCAACACGAAGGACACCTACCCCGAGCAGGACCTGGACAACGATCTGTGCCAGGCCGTGGTGGCGGGCAAGACAGTCTATCTGCGCGGCCAGGTGCCGCAGGACCTGGACACGCGGGAAAATGTCGCGGTCGGCGATCCGGTCGGCCAGGCCGAGAAGGTGATGGCCAACATCGCCCTGCTGCTGGACGAGGCCGGCTCCGACCTGTCGCATATCTGCAAGGTGACGGTCTATCTGACGGATATCCGCTATCGCGAGGCGACGTACCGTGTGCTCGGCCGCTGGCTCAAGGGGGTCTTCCCGGTCTTCACCGGACTGGTCGTCGTCGCGCTGGCGCGGCCGGAATGGCTGATCGAGGTGGACGTGATCGCGGAACTGCCCTGATCGGACAATCGCGCCACCCGGGGGGGAATGGACAAGACGGGCTGTTCGCGTCAGTTATAACAAACTGTCTCCCCAGGGATCCCCGCACCGTGCTGCCCCTTCCGGATCGTTTCGCACCCTTTGCCCGTCCGGCCGCCCGCCGACTCGCCGGCCCGGCGGCCTAGAGCCGTCATGCCGGCCCGCGGCGCGATGCGCGACAGGGGACGGGCACGCCTGCGCCGGCTGTTCGGAGCGCCCGCGCGGGCGTCGCGTGTGGCCCGTCTGGGCCATTGGCTGGGCATGCGCGCCATCCTGATCGCGCCCGAACAGGTCGGGCTGCGCGAAGGGCTGCGCGCCGCCGTCGCGGTCGGCGTCATGATGGGGCTGGCGACGGGGCTGGGCCAGCCGCTGATGGCGTGGTCGGCCTTCGCCGCCTTCTGGACCTGCCTGGTCGATCCCGGCGGTCCACGCCGCCCGCGCCTGCGCGCCATGGTCATGTTCGGCATCATGGGCACGATGCTGGCCGGCCTGATGTCCTGCGTCGCCGGTATGGGCCTGGTTGTCGCGTTTCCGGTGCTGGCGGCGGTGACGTTTCTGTGCGGCCTGAGCCGGGGCCATGGGGCCGCCGCGACGCAGGTGGGCGTGCTGGCGGCCATCGTGGGCGTGGTCGCGGTCTGTTACCCGATGTCGCCCTCGGGCGCGCTGGGGCTGGCCGGCCTGTTCGCGCTGGGGGCCGGGTGGGCGCTGGCGATCTGCACCCTGGCCTGGCCGGTCGACCCCTATGCCCCGGCGCGGCGGGCCACCGCCGCCCTGCTGCGCGAGGAAGCCGGGATGGCGCACGACCTGCTGGACCGGGCCGACACCGGACGGGACGCGGCGGGCCGGACCCGCATCGGCGCCTATCGGCGCGCGATCCGCGCCCGGATCGAACGGACCCGGGGCATGGTGGGCACGATCGGGGCGGAGGAAGGCGGCAGCCCGGTCCGGAGGGCGCTGTCGGCGGGGATCGAGGCGGGGGACCGGATCTTCGTGGCGCTGATCGCGATGGAACATGACCTGGCTGCATCGCACGGGGCCGCCCGCCCGGCGGACCGGCGCGTCCTGCGGCGCATGGTTGCCGCCATCGCCCGCACGCGGCAGCAGGTCCTGCGGGTCGATCCGGATCATGCCCGCATGCGTCGGCTGGCGGCATCGCTGCGCCGGCAGGCCCGGATGACGCAGGGGGTGGCCACGCAGGCGCTGGGCGTCTGTGGCGATGCGCTGTGGGATCTGGCGGCGGCCTGGGAGCAGGCGGCGGGGGCGGGGCCCATTTCCACACAGACCGAGGCCGGCCTGCCCGATGCATCGGGGCCGCGGGGGGCGTTGTGGCGCCGGATCGTCCTGCCGCATGCGGCGCGTCATGCCGCGCGGCTGTCCGTCGCGGTGGTCGTGGCGTATGGGCTGACCATCCTGCTGGGCCTGCCTTATGCCTATTGGGCGACCATGGCCGTGGTCGTCGTCATGCAGCCGCAGGCCGCGACCACGGGGCCGCGCATGGTCGAACGCATGCTGGGCAGCGTGGCGGGGGGAATCGTGGCGGCCGTTCTGGGCGTGGCGCTGCCGATGCCCGCGACGGTGCTGCTGA
Source organism: Gluconacetobacter azotocaptans (assembly GCF_014174355.1). Classification (GTDB taxonomy): domain Bacteria; phylum Pseudomonadota; class Alphaproteobacteria; order Acetobacterales; family Acetobacteraceae; genus Gluconacetobacter; species Gluconacetobacter azotocaptans. Next base: position 274,509 of record NZ_JABEQF010000005.1, on the reverse strand, counting down.
TCTTCCCGCTGGCGGCCGCGACGATCGCGCTGCGGTCGGTCAATTACACGCTGTTCGTCCTGTTTCTCACGCCCCTGTTCGTGCTGGTGACCGACCTGGGCAGTCCGGGCCATGGCTGGGGGGTGGCGCTGGCGCGGGCGGGCGACAATGTGCTGGGCAGCGTCGTGGGGCTTCTGGGGTGCTTCGTGCTCTGGCCCGAACGGACGGCGGCGAATTTTTCCACCCGCCTGGCCGAGGCGGTGGCGGCCAACATGCGCTATCTGGCCCTGGTGGCCGATCCGGCGGTGTCGGATATCGCGCGGATCGACACGGCCCGGCGCGACGCCGGCGTGGCCAGCACCGCCGCCGAGATCGCGCGCCAGCGCCTGCGCCTGGAAGGACTGCGCCGCTCGGCGCGCCTGGACAGGGCGGCCGACCTGCTGCTGGCCCTGCGCCAGGTCGCGGGCGTGGCCAGTGTCGCCTGGCTGGAACGGATGTCGGGGCAGACGCCGGATGGCCCCCCGGATGGCCGACGCGCGGCGGCCTATGCCGCGGTCGGCGCGGCGATGGCGGCCCGGCTGCGCGGCGAGGGCGCTGGCGGCCCCCCGGTCGATAGCGGCGACCTGTCGCCCGACATCGCCCATCTGGTCCGGGCAGTGGACGCCTATGCGGCGCACGGGTAGCCATACGGGATGGTGCGGGTAGAATACGAGGATGCTCCGGCCCATCCCGATGCCGGATGCAGTTGCAAGGAAGACGACCAATGGCTGACTGTGCTGTGAAGAAATGTTCCGTGAAGTCCCCGTGCGTGAAGGGCATCCTGGCACTGGGCCTGGTGGTGGCGGTGATCTGCTTCGTGAAGAAGAAAGCCTGCTGCAAGGGAAAGGCCTGCGCCTGATCCCCTCCGTCCCGGGGATGTACCCGGGACGGGCCTGTCGGTGACCGGGGCAGCAGGACATGGCGCAACGCGATCCCGGGCCTGCGCCCGTACGTCGGATCATCCATATCGACATGGATGCGTTCTATGCGTCCGTCGAACAACGTGACGATCCTGCTTTGCGCGGCCGGCCGGTGGCGGTCGGCGGCAGCCGCCAGCGCGGCGTGGTCGCGGCCGCCAGCTACGAGGCCCGGCGGTTTGGCGTGCGGTCCGCCATGCCCTCGGTCACCGCCCGCCGGAAATGTCCCGAACTGGTCTTCGTGCCGCCGCGTTTTGACGTCTATCGGGCGGTTTCCGGGCAGATCCATGCAATCTTCGCGCGCTATACCCCGCTGATTCAGCCGCTGTCGCTGGACGAGGCCTATCTGGATGTGACCCATCCGCTGGTCGATGCACCCTCCGCCACCGCGATCGCCGAAGCGATCCGGGCCGCTATCCGTGCGGAAACCGGCCTGACGGCGTCGGCCGGCGTGTCGTACAATAAATTCCTGGCCAAGCTGGCGTCGGATTATCGCAAGCCGGACGGGCTGTTCGTCATCACGCCGCGCATGGGGCCGGCGTTCGTCGAAGCCCTGCCGATCGAGGCGTTCCATGGCATCGGTCCCGCGACCGCCACCCGCATGCGGGCGCTGGGCATCCGGACCGGCCTGGACCTCCGCCGGCAGGAGCTGGCGCTGCTGGCCCGGCATTTCGGCAAGGCGGCCGCGTTCTATCACGGCATTGCCCGGGGCCGGGACGACCGGCCGGTCGATGCCGAGCGCCGCCGCAAATCCGTCGGCGCGGAACGGACGTTCGATCGCGACATCTACGATTGGGCCGAGGCTACGGCGGCGCTGGCCGATCTGTCCGGCCGGGTCTGGCTGGCGTGCGCCACGCGGGGGGTGGGCGGCCGCACGGTGACGGTGAAGGTCAAATATGCCGATTTCCAGCAGACCGGCCGCGCGCGCTCGCTGCCGGCGCCGGTCTCGGCGCAGGCCGAATTGCTGCGTGTGGCGCAGGATCTGCTGCGCCCCGGCTTTCCGCCCGACCGGGGGATCCGCCTGCTGGGCGTGACCCTGTCGAACCTCCAGCCGGCGGACGGCGACGCCAGCCCGCAATTCGCACTGGCGCTGCCTGTCTGATCCGGCATCCGATACCAGCCGGTAAAATCAACGACACAGGTGGCAGGACAGGTCGGGCTTTGCCCGAACCCACCAGGGCCTGAGGCCCTGGGCCCCGATCATGGATGAACGATTGGATTCCAAAGGGCTGTGCCCTGAGGCCTGTCGATGAACTGGGGGCGATTCTTGTCGGGTAGCGGGATGGCGTCCATAAATCGCGTTTCGTCCGGGACGCCCGCGAATGTGCGTGCCGGGCCTTGCTTGCAGGAACGCCGCACCATGTCCCTTGTCATCAGAACGTCGTCCGCGCGCAGTGCCGCCTGGCGGGCTGCCCTGTCGGCGCAGGCGCCGGATCTTGATATTCGCATCTGGCCCGACGTGGGCGATCCGGCGGCCGTCACGCATCTGTTGACGTGGAAACCCCCGTCCGACCTCATGGCGCGCTTTCCCAACCTGCGCATGGTCTTTTCGGAAGGCGCGGGGGTGGATCAGTTCCTGTCGCTCGACCTGCCCGACAGCGTCAGCCTGGTGCGGATCGTGGACCCCGCGCTGACGGACATGATGGTCGAATACGGCGTGTGGGCCACCTTGGCGCTTCATCGGCAGGCGCCGGCCTATCGCCGGTCGCAGGCCGCGCATGCGTGGCGTCCGCTGACCCAGCCCCTGGCGCGGGACCGCCGGATAGGGGTGCTGGGGCTGGGGGTGCTGGGGGCGGCGCTGCTGCGGCGGCTGCATCTGTTCGGTTTCCCCTGTGCGGGATGGAGCCGGAGCGCCCACGCCATCGACGGCGTGACCTGCTTTGCCGGCCACGATACCCTGGCCGCCTTCCTGCACCGGACGGATATCCTGATCTGCCTGCTGCCGCTGACAGACGAGACGCGGGGTATCCTGTCCGCCAGGACGTTCGCCGCCCTGCCGCAAGGCGCCGGCGTCATCAATTGCGGGCGTGGCGGCCATATGGTCGAGGCCGACCTGCTGGCGGCCCTGGAGGCGGGACATCTGTCCCACGCGATTTTGGACGTCGCGGGGCAGGAACCGCTGCCGGCGGATCATCCGTTCTGGGATCATCCGGGCATTACCCTCACCCCGCACGTGGCCAGCGATACGACGCCGGCCAGCGCCGCCCATCAACTGGTGGACAATCTGCGCCGGTTGCAGGCCGGGCAGACGCCCATCGGTCTGGTGGATCGCGGACGGGGATATTAGGGGGCATTCCCACGGGCAAAAAAAGGGGGGCCGAACCTGCGTTCGGCCCCCCGGTCTTCGGGAAACAATGCGGATCAGAATTCGACGCGCACGGAACCGAAGAACTGACGCGGCGCGCCAAGTTCGAAGGACTGGGCATCGCCCGCCAGGTTGAAGCCGTTCTCGCCCATCGTCGCGACATAGGTCGTATTGGCGAGGTTGTAGACGTTGAAGTCGAAGGTCAGGTTCTGCATGAACGCGAGATGGTGGTTGTATTTCCCCATGTTGCCCAGGCGATAGCGCAGGCCCGCATTGGCCAGCCAGTAGCTGGGAACCTTGGTGTCGCCGTTGTAGCTCAGGTTACGCTTCGACATGTAGGACGCGTCGATATGCGCCAGGAAGGCGCCCCATTCGTAGGACAGGCTCGACTTATACATGAAGCGCGGATAGGCGACGACCTGGCTGCCCGCGAGATGGTAGACCGTGGTGCCCTGGGTGATGTTGTCGTCATAGGTCGAGTGATTGTAGCTGACGCTGTTGAACAGCGAGAGCCCTTCGACCGGCGTCAGCGTCAGGCCGGCATCGACGCCGTTCATGGTTACGCCACCCACGTTCAGCACCGAAGCGACCGGGTTCACGATGCTGCCGCTCTGGATCTGTTGCAGGCGGTTCTTGTAGTCGACGTGATAGGCGTAAATCGACGCGCTCAGCAGACGGTGCGTAAAGCGGTACCCCACCGAATAGGCCCAGTCGGTTTCCGGTTTCAAGCTCGGGGTGGCGAGGTTATAGGCGGCCTGCGTCACGGCGAACGGCGATGCGGCGGTCTTGAACTGCGCCTGCGGGTAGGCGTGCATGTTCTCCGACACGTCGAAGAACAGTTCATGATGCCGCAGGAAGTGCCAGTCCGCGCTGATATGCGGCAGGAAGGCGGCGGCCGAGGTCAGCGTTCCGGCGGCCATGGAATCGTCGGTGCCGTAATACGCATTGTTGTAGTATCCGTCGCCGGCGCGCGACGTGTTGAGCAGAGACTTGAAGCCGAAATGCAGGTCGAGGTTGCTGACCGGATGGTAGGTGTCTTCCACGAACGCGGTGAAGGTGTTCGTGTTGATGGTCTGCCCGAAGATCTTCATGAACGGCGTCAGGTTGGCGTAGCTGCCGATCGTGTAGATCGGATCGCCCTGGCCCAGAAGGGGCTGTTGGTAGCCGACCATGCTCGAGACGAACTTGTTGTTCTCGTACCAGACGCCGCCGCTGATGTGGTTATGGGCGATGTCGTAGGTGACGGACGACAGGAGGCCGAAGCGCTGGATGCCCGGCTCCTTCACCTGTTCGAACATCGGCGCGCCGTTCGGCGAGGGGTAGAACGGGTTAGACCAGGTCAGATGGCTGGTCTCGCCGTGGCCGTAGACCGTCGTTTTCCAGCGCATGCGGTCGGTCAGCTCGAAATCGCCCGTCAGGCCACCGAAATAGTCGGTCACGGCGGTTGCGCCGTCATAGTAGGCGGCGTCGGCCTTGTCGGTGATCTTGCTGAGGCTGGCCGGATAGGCGCATCCGGGCTGAGGCGTGGCGAAGGCGGTACACAGTGCGGCGGCGTAGGAGGCCTGGTAGCCGCTGTATTTGCCGTTATAGTAGTTGTCGATATTCTTGCCGCCGTTCTTCCAGATATCCAGCGAATAGTCCTGGTAGTTGAACTGGGCCAGGTTGCTGTAATCGAAGAACGCGGAGATGCGGCTGTTTTCGCCGACAGGCTGCACGACCTTCGCATTGACCTGCTGCATGAACTGGATGCCGCCGCCCTTCCACTTGTCCGTATCGTTACGCATATAGGACACGAAGAACTTGGTGCCGGAGCTGTTCAGCTTGCCGCTGTCCAGGCGGATGAAGGTGTGGAACAGGCTGTTGCTGCCGAAGGTCTGGGCCAGCGTCGCGCCCATCTTGTTCTTCGGGTCGGAGGACACGTACTCGATCGAGCCGCCCAGATTGTTGGTGCTGGCGACTTCCTCGGCGCCGGCGCCCATCGAGACGTTCAGGCGCTGCACGTTTTCCGAGCTGATGGCCTGGACCGGGTTGAGGCCGTTATAGTTGCGATAGACAAGCTCGCCCAGCGGGATGTCGTCCAGCGTCGTGCCGATCTGGTTCTGCATGAACCCGTGCATGTAGATCTGCGTGGACCAGGTATCGACGCCCTGCGGGTCATCCGACTGGAACATGATGCCCGGCTGGGACGCCAGCACTTTCAGCGGGTTGGTGCCCGGCACCGCCCGCGAGATCATTTCGGAACCGATCGAGATATCGGCGCCCCGCACCAGGTGGCGGGCCGTCACGCCAACCTCCTCGGCCGAGACGGTGCGGGGCAGCGCCGTGCGGTGATGCTCGACGGGTGCGGCCGGCGCCGCGGCCGCGACCTGGGTGACGGCGGGGGCCGGCTGGCTGGCGGCCGCCTTGGCTGCGGTGTGCCGCGCCTTATGCGCCGGGGCGGCGAGCGAAACGGCTCCCCCGCCCGAGACAAACATGGTCGTGGCCAGCAACGCCCATGTTACGCTGTTCCGTCTCATTGCTCCACGCCCTTTCGATTCCTTCGCATCGTGGACCCTCGAACGACGATCCATTGCTTATATCGTATATGATCATCCTTTTTGTTTCGCAACGATAATGCCCTTCGCCTCTTTCGAAGTCATTTCAATAATTTAATGTCGGATTGGGGCACGGTGCCGACCCGGAAAAGCAGGCAAAAAAATATTTCGATACCGGTGTGTCTCTTTTGTGACAGTCGCTCCCGGTCCATTCCGCCCCTGCGGCCGTCGGGCGCGCGGTAAGTCCCGGACGGAAAAAAGCTTGGCAATGGGGCGGCGTCATGCTCCATGCTGTGGCCCAATGCATTGGAAAGCCGGCTTGACCGATTACGATGCCGGGCACGGGGACGGCCTTCGATACGATGACGATGCGCGTGCCGCATTGCGGCGTGGATCCAGGTATTTGCCCTGCCGGGCTGTCCGGCCCGAATTCCCACCCAGCCGAGGCCTGAATGCGACTTGTTGCCATCGTTGACGACCGGTCCACCAATCGGGCGATCTTCGCGCGGCTGGCGATGACGCTGGGGTCTGACATCCAGGTCGAGGTTTTCGCCACGCCGATCGAGGCGCTCGACTGGTTCGGCGACAACAATATCCCCGACCTGATCGTAACGGACTACAAGATGCCCCTGATGGACGGGGCCGCCTTCACCGCCCGCATCAGGACCCTGGACTGGGGGCATGACCTGCCGGTCATCGTGGTGACGGCATACGAGGACCGCGAGTATCGCCTCAACGCGCTGGATGCGGGGGCTACGGATTTCCTGCTCAGTCCCGTCGACCATACCGAATTCCTGACCCGCGCGCGCAACCTGCTGCAACTCAGCTGGCATCGGCGGCGCGCGCGCGTCCGGGCTGTCGAACTGGAACAGGAACTGGAAAGCAGCCGCCAGGCACATGCCGAGATCCTGCGGGGCAGTCGCGACAAACTGTTGCAGGTCATCGACACGGTTCCCGCCATGGTCAGCGCGACGGACGCGAACGGGAATTACATTTTCGCCAACAAGTTTCACGCCCGGGTGCTGGGCGCCCGGCAGGGGCCGGGCAGCGCGGCGTCGCAGCTCCGCGACCGTCAGGTGCTGGAAACCGGCCTGCCGACGGCGCGCTACGAGGAAACCATCGCCGACCGGTACGGGATGGAGCGCGTCCTGCTGACGTCCAAGATCCCGCTTCACGACGATGCCACCGGGCTGCGCTATGTCCTGACCACGTCGCTGGACATCACCGACCGGAAGAAGGCCGAGTGGGAACTGCACCATCTGGCTTATTACGACCAGCTGACCGGGCTGCCCAGCCGATCCAAGCTGGAGGTCGAGATGCAGGCGATGGTGGGCCAGCGGCAGGGGGGCGGGCCGCCCTTCGCCTTCATGTTGCTGGACCTGGATCGGTTCAAGAGCGTCAACGATACCCAGGGCCATACGGTCGGGGATCTTTTGCTGCGCAAGGTCGCCGTCCGGTTGCGGACGGCACTGCCGCATGCCGCGGTCATCGCGCGTCTGGGGGGCGATGAATTCGCGATCGTCCACGACATCGCGGACGCGGCCGCCGCCGCCGAACTGGCCGAACGCATCGTGGGCATCTTCGCCCGCCCGTTTGTCCTGGGCGAACGGGCGATGAATGTCGGCGCCAGCGTCGGCGTGACCCTGTTCCTGGGCGACGACGAGACCTTCGGGACATTGCTCAAGCATGCGGACCTGGCCATGTACAAGGCCAAGAACGAAGGACGGTGCCGGTACGCCTTTTTCGATTCCGCCATGGAACAGGCATTTTTCGCGGCGACCGAGCTGGAGCAAGCGCTGGGCAATGCGGTGGGAAACGAGGAATTCGTACTGCACTACCAGCCCGAGATCGACCTGCGGTCGGGCACCGTCATGGGGGTCGAGGCCCTGATCCGGTGGGTGAGGCCGGATGGCGAACTGATCTATCCCGGACGGTTCCTGCCCCTGGCGGAGGAGACGGGCCTGATCGTGCCGATGACCGTCTGGTCCCTGCGCGAGGCCTGCCGCCAGGCGGCGCTGTGGAAGCGCGACGGCATGCCGCTGCGCGTGGCGGTCAATCTTTCGGGTATTCTCTTTCGCCAGCACGATGTCCACCAGTTGGTGACCGACGCCATCGCCGAAACCGGGCTGGACCCTGCGTTTCTGGAACTGGAGCTGACCGAAACCGCGCTGATCGAAAACCCCGAGGCGGCCAGCCCCCAACTGGCGGCTTTGCAACGGATGGGGGTGTCGATCACCATTGACGATTTCGGAACGGGATATGCGTCCCTGATCTATCTGACGAAACTGCCGATCCGCCGCCTCAAGATCGATTCCGCCTTCATCCGGGAGATTGATTCCTCGCCCGGAAGCCGGACGATCATCAAGGCGATCCTGGCCTTGGGGGAAAATCTGGGAATCAAGGTCATCGCCGAGGGGATCGAGCGCGAGGACCAGCTACGCTGGCTCGAGGACCAGAATTGCCAGGAGGCGCAGGGCTTCTATTTCGGCCGTCCCGTGCCGCCGGCGCGGCTGCGGGCGGTGATCGACAGCGGGGGGCTGATGCTGCCCGCCCCGACGCCGGCCCTGCCGGATGCGACCGGCACCCCCGAGCATTGACACCGGCCCGCTGCCGGGCAACGGGGCCATGGAATGCCAGCACGACAGCGGAACCCTGAAGAAGTGATGACCCATGTGGGTGCATAAGATCCTGTCGCGGATGAAGCGCGGCGGCGATGGCGAGTATCAGATCGTCCTGAACCGGCTGGCAATCGCGTGCCTTATACAGGGCTACCTGGTCGGGTCGTACCTCTACGGGACGCTGACGCTGCCCAGGATGCTGCTGCTGTCGGGCGTCTGCGACACCTTCCTGGCGGGGGGCATCGTGGTCGCGGTGGCGCTGGTGCTGTTTCCATCCCGGTCGCGGACCCGCCGCATTGGTCAGATGTTCTGGGATTTCATCTTCCTGTCGCTGGGCATGCATCTGGGCGACGTGGCGGTGGTCCCGCTCTATCCGATCTATCTGTGGGCCATCCTGGGGTACGGCTTCCGCTTCGGGCTGGGCTATCTTGCGGGCGCCGCGTGTGTCGGCGCCGCGAGTTTCGCCATCGCCGTCCACGGGCTGGCGATGTGGCGGGACACGGGCTATCTGTTCGCGGGACTGGTCGGCGGCCTGCTGATCATTCCGCTCTATTCGGCGTCGCTCATCCGCTTCCTGTCGCAAACGCGTCAGCGGGCCGAGGAGGCAAGCCGTGCCAAGACGTTGTTCCTCGCCAGCGTCAGCCACGAGTTGCGTACGCCGCTCAATGCCGTGATCGGCATGAGCCGCCTTCTCGACGACACGGACCTGAATGCCGAGCAGCGCGACATGGTACGCACGATCGGTGGGGCGGGATCGTCCCTGCTGGGCATGATCCAGGATCTTCTCGATTTTTCCAGGATCGAGGAGGGGCGGATGCCTGTCCGCCTGCATCCCTTCGATCTGCTCGCGGTCCTGCGCGAGGTCGAGCGGATCGTCGGCGTCAACGCGCGGGCGAAGGGCCTGACGCTTGCCTGCCATGTGACCGCGCGTACGCCGGTCCGGCTGGTCGGGGACGAGCGGCACCTGCGGGACATCCTGCTCAACCTGGCGGGAAACGCCGTCAAGTTCACCGAACGTGGGCATGTGGTCATCGCGGTCGACGGGGGTCCGCTGCGCGACGGCGGGACCAGCCTGCGTGTCGAGGTGTCGGATACCGGGATCGGCATTTCCCCCGCCGCGCAGGCGCGGGTGTTCGAGACATTCGCCCAGGCGGATGACACGGTGATCGACCGTTTCGGCGGTACCGGGCTGGGGCTGGCCATCTGCCGGAAGCTGGTGGACCTGCTGGGCGGCGAAATCGGGGTGCACAGCGTCGTTGGCGAAGGCAGCATCTTCTGGTTCTTCATTCCGGTGCAGCCGGTCGCCGCCTCGTCCTTGCCCGAGCAACGGCCGGCCGGCCTTTGGCCGGGCATTGTGCTGCTGACCGGCCGGGAGGATCGTCAGGCCGATCTTGTCGCGCGTCTGACCCGGCAGGGCGTCGGGGCGGTCGTCGCCCCGAACGGGGAAGCGGCGGCGGCGCTGATGCGCCGGCCCGAAGGCAGGTCGGTGCTGCTGACGGACATGACCGCCGGCGACGCATCGGACGCGGAGGGGGCGCCGTTTCCGACAATTCTGCTCGACAGGGATGTCGAGGCCGGATTGCCGCCCGAGGCCCTGCGCTGCCGGTTCCTCTCCATCCTGTCGCCCCAGGCCGACGATGCTGCGATATCATCGTTCCTGACGATCGTGGACGGTCTGATCCCGTTCCATGAGGACGGCAAGCCCATTGGCGGAGAGGCGGGGACCGGCAGGGCCGAACGGTCGCTGAATATTCTTCTGGTCGAGGACAATCTGGTCAACCAGAAGGTGCTGGGCAAGATTCTCGACCGGGCAGGGCACCGGTGGCAGGCCGCCCCCAACGGCGAGGACGCCCTGGACATGCTGGGGGAGGAACCGTTCGACCTCGTTCTCATGGACATCAACATGCCCGTGATGAACGGGATCGAGGCGACGAAACTGTACCGGTTTTCCGAGGTCGGCGGGGGCCCCGCCCTGCCGATCGTGGCATTGACGGCCGACGGCACGCCCGAGGCGCAGCAGCGTTGCCGCGATGCGGGCATGAGCGGCTTCCTGCTGAAGCCGGTCGAAATCGACGCCCTGCTGGACACCATCGACGCGCTGGTCCCCGCTGCGGCGGGGCAGAAACGGCCGAGACCCACCGGGATGGACGTCCCCCTCGATGCGGACAGGCCGGCGGACATCCCGGCGGAGGAGGCCGTCGTCGTCCCGTTCCCGTCGGCGACGGTCAACCGAAAGATGGTGCAGGATCTGCGGACGTTGGGCGGCGACCGGTTCCGGGCCGATGTCATCGGCGAGTTCCTGACGGATGCCGATGCCATCATCGACCGGATAGATCGGGCGCTGGACGCCGGTGACTGGGCCGCCCTGCTGGACGAGGCCCATGCCCTGCGCAGTGCCGGGGGAAATGTGGGGGCGGAACGCCTGGCCACCCTGTGTCAGGAATGGCGCGGCATCAACGGCCACGACGCACCGGACCGGGCGCAGGTGCATCTGCACGCCATACGCCAGGAGATGGGCAAGGTCAGGGAAGCCCTGACGCCCTATACAGTATTGCAGGCCGAGGACGGCAACGCAGGCACGCTGCGATGAGGTTGGCCTCATCGCAGCGTGCTCTGCCGCTCAGGGCGCCGTCCTGAAACCCGCCAAAGGGCATCGCCCTTTGGAAATCCAGTCCTTTATCCATGATCGGGATCCTGGGCCTCAGGCCCCCGACCCTGGGTAACCGGCGGGTTCGGACAACGCCCGACCTGTCCTGCCCATTGTGCCATTGGCTTCGTCGGTCGGTTCAGCTTGCGACGCTTTCGACCTGGATGGTCTGGATGCGCCGGTTCTGTGCGTTGACCAGGCGCATCATCTTGCGCAGGTCGGTTTCGGCCAGGCGCAGCGCGGCGTCGACCCAGATGTCGGTGACGTCGCGCAGTTCCTGGTGGCTGACCGGATTGACCAGGCGCTTGGTCCGCTGGATGGCCTCATGCGCGTTGTAGCGGCGGTCGATGCGCGCCAGATGCTCGCGTACCGTGGCCTCGCCGTCGCCCTGTTCGGCCAGGATGTCCACGACCCCCATCTCGTGCAGGTTGGCGGCAGTATAGGTCTGACCGCTGAGGATCATTTTTTCGGCCATCCGTGCACCCACACGCCGCGTCAGCAGCGTATAGGCGCCCATGCCGGGGAACAGGTTGAACAGGATTTCGGGCAGGCCGAACTTGGCCTGCTTCTCGGCCACGATCAGGTCGCACGACAGGGCGGCCTCGAACCCGCCGCCCAGCGCGTCGCCCTGCACCAGGGCGACCGTGGTGACAGGGTGGCCGTAACCGTCGGCATTCGCGAACACGACGTCGACGCAGGCGTGGGCATACTGACGCAGCCCTTCCCGGTCGCCCCGGGCGATTTTTTCGGCGAACAGGGCCAGATCGCCTCCCAGGTTGAAGATCCCCGGCACCCGCGATCCCACGACCATGTAACGGAAGGGCAGGGTGCCCCCGGACGTCTCGGCCATGTCGTGGATGGATCGCTGCATGGCGTGCAGGTCGCGCAGCAGGGACGGGGAAAAGCTGGGGCGGCCGTTGGGGCGCATGAAGCTCCATAACGTCCGGCCGACCGTGTCCAGCGACACCTCGACCGTCGGATGACTGGCCATGGCCGGCTGTCCAGGATTGGAACGCTGGGCGCCGCCCGACCGGCCGGCGACGGACAGGACCGGGTTCATCGTGGTGACGGTGGCGGCGGAGAGGCTCTGGAGGCTGGGCTTCAACGGCATGGTCGGCTCCTGAAGAACGATCGGACGAGGCACCCCGATGCACCCGATGTGCGAGGTCGCCTGAGTCCGGTCAGGAGCCTACGGCAAGGCCGGAGGTTTTGAGTCGCGTATTGATAATCTACAGAGATGAAAATTCGTGAATTATTGGTTTCGGCAGCGAGACAGGGGCGATGCCCGGTTCCTGCAGCCGCTGGTCGTCATCGAGACGGCGGTGTCGGAACCGGGGGAGTGGTTATTCAGATGCAGGCGGCTTCGGCTGGAAGGCGGGTCCGATAGCCTTGGGGATGGGCCAGGCGCCAGCGGTATGCGGTCTCGACGATTTGATCGAGGTCGGCATAGCGGGGGGCCCAGCCGGTTTCGGCCTTCAGCCGGCCGGCGCCGGCGACCAGCCGGGCCGGGTCGCCGGGGCGGCGGGGGGCCAGTCGCCAGGGAACAGGCTTGCCGGTCACGCGCTCGACGCTCCGGATGACATCCATGTTGGAATGGCCGTGACCGTTGCCGACATTATAGACGACGCTGCGGTCGCGGATGACGTCCAGCGCGGCCAGATGGGCCTGGGCCAGGTCCGTGACGTGGATGTAGTCGCGGATGCACGTGCCGTCGGGCGTCGGGTAGTCATCGCCAAACAATTGCAATTCCGCCCGACGCCCCAGGGCGGCGTCGATGACCAGCGGAATCAGGTGGGTTTCCGGCGTGTGATCCTCGCCCAGGCGACCACCGGGGTCGGCGCCCGCCGCATTGAAATACCGCAGGCAGGCGCTGCGCAGGCCGTGGATCCTGTCCGCCCACAGCAGGGCCCGCTCGACCATATGCTTGCTCTCGCCATAGGGCGAACCGGGGATGATGGGCGTGTCCTCGGTAATCAGCGGGTCCTCGGTCATCCCGAACAGGGCGGCGGTGGAGGAAAAGACGAACCGCTTGACGCCATGGCGCACGCACGACTCAACCAGCGCGAAGCCCAGTCCGGCATTGGCCTGCATATACATGAACGGGTGCTGCATGCTCTCCCCGACCAGGGAAAGGGCTGCGAAATGCAACACGCCGTCCCACGGGCCATCCGCCAGCACCTTGTCGACCAGCGCGTGGTCCTGCAGGTCGCCCTGGATGAAACGCACCGTGTCGGGCACCGATTCGCGATGCCCGGTCCGCAGGTTGTCGAAGACCACCACATCGTGCCCCGCGTCGCACAGGGCGGCGACCACGTGGCTGCCGACATAGCCGGCCCCGCCTGTCACCAGGAATTTCGATCGCGCCATAGTCCCCACCTTTCGGTTAATTGCGATTGTAGGTGTCTTCTATGCGGATGATGTCGTCCTCGCCAAGGTACGAACCGGTCTGGATCTCGATCAGGACCAGCGGGATCCTGCCCGGATTTTCCAGCCGGTGGGTGCAATGCTGCGGCAGGTAGATGCTCTGGTTCTCATACACCATGATCTGCTCCTCGTCGCGGGTCACCCGGGCGACGCCGCTGACGACGATCCAGTGTTCGGCACGATGAAAATGCTTCTGCAGGGACAGTTTCTCGCCCGGCGTCACGACGATCCGCTTGACCTGGAAACGGCTGTCCTGGATCAGGCTTTCATAGAAGCCCCAGGGCCGATAGCAGCGATTGTGGGACTGGGCTTCGTGGCGGCCGGCGGATTGCAGGCGGGCGACCATCTTCTTGACGTCCTGCGCCTTGCTTTGCTGCGTGACCAGCACCGCGTCGCGGGTCGCGACCACGATCACGTCCTCGACGCCGACGACGGCGGTCAGGATCTCGTCCGATCGGACATAGCTGTCGCGCGCGGCCTCCAGGAAGACATTCCCGTGGCTGACGTTGCCGTTGCCGTCCTTGTCGCTGATTTCCCACACGGCGTCCCAGCTTCCGACATCGGTCCAGCCGAAATCGCCCGCGATGACCACCGCATGGTCGGTATGTTCCATGACCGCGTAGTCGAACGAGATGTCGGGGGCCGCCGTGAATGACGGCACCTCCAGGCGCTGGAACACCAGGTCGCCCGCCCGTCGCGCGACGGCCTGGCGGACGGGGGTGAGCACCGCCGGAGCATAGGTCTCCATCTCGTCCAGAAGGGTGCGGGCGGTGAAGACGAACATGCCCGAATTCCACATATACCTGCCCGATGCGATCAGGTCGGCCGCGGTGGCGGCGTCGGGCTTCTCGATGAACGAGGCGACGGTGCTGGCCTCGGGCAACTTGGCCAGGGGCGTGCCGGCCTCGATATAGCCGTATCCGGTCTCGGGCCGGGTGGGTTTCATCCCGAAGACCACGATATGTCCACGCTGGGCCGCATCCGCCGCCGCGGGCATCATCTGGGCCATGGCCTCGGGCCGGGTGATCACCGCGTCGGCGGCCATGATCCACAGCACCGCGTCCGGATCGGTTTCCGCGACCAGCAACGCCGCCGCGGCGATGGCCGGAGCGGAATTGCGTCCAACGGGTTCCAGCACGATCCGCGCGTCCTCGATCCCGGCCGCGCGCAATTGTTCGGCGATCAGGAAGCGGTGCTCATTGTTGCAGATGACGATCGGTGCATCGAACTGCTCGCCGACCCCGCGCAACGCCGTTTCCTGGAGCATGGTCCTGTCGCTGACCAGGGGCCAGAGCTGCTTGGGAAAGCTGGCGCGAGACACCGGCCACAGCCGGCTGCCCGACCCCCCCGACAGGATGACAGGCACGATGCGTGTGGTGCTGGGGGCCTTCGTGCCGATCAGCGGGAAGGTGGTTTCCGACATGACTCATGTCCTTCTGTCGCGCAGGGATGGGAAGGGGATGAAAAACGAACATCATGGTCAAGACATGGCAATAAGGATGCGGTACAGCGCGATCGGCCGAAAAAATCCGTCGTGCAGAGTAATCTGGAACCGGTCCATGACATGACGGGCCGGACGTCTCGATCGTTCCGGTATCCCGTCGGAAATTTGCCCTATGGCGGTTGAACCTATCATGGATCGGGAAGCCTGCTCAAATGGAAACCGGTCCCTGTCGAAACGATATCGCCCGGATCAGTGAAGCATCGCGGAAGGCACATGCCCCCGCGGCATATGTTGGCCGATGACCTCCAGCAACTGGCGCGCCGCGTGTTCCCAGGTGAACGATGCGGCATGGGATCGCCCCGCGCTTCGCAGATGGGCGCGCAGGACCGGGTTCTCGATGACGTGCAGGACGGTGCGGTCGATTTCGTCCTGGCTGGCCGGATCGAAATATGTTGCCGCCAGGCCGCAGACTTCCTGAAGGGACGGGATCGCCGATGCCGCGACGGGGCACTCGCACGCCATCGCCTCGATCGGCGGCAGTCCGAATCCCTCGTAGAACGACGGGAAGACGAAACACAACGCGGCCTGGTACAGCGCCCGTAATTCGGTGTCGTTGACGCGACCGATATATTTCGCGGGTACCGGCAGCGACGATGCGGTGTCGCTTTGGGAGAAGACGGCGGTGTTCAGGCCGCCCGTCACGACCAGGTCGATGTCCCGTGCGGCCAGCGAACGGGCAAGCTTCGACAGTCCGTGCAGGTTCTTGTGCGGCGCCAGGTTGCCCACGGCAAGGACGAAGCGGCCCGGGGTGATGTGATGCCGCTCCAGAATCGACGTATCGGGGGGCGTGGACAGGATATGGTCCGCCCCTTCGGTGATGACGGAGACACGATCGTCGGGCAGATGCAGCCGCGCCTGCAATTCCCGTCGCGAAAATTCCGATACGGTGACGAAATGCGTGGCCGTGCGGCGCAGTCCATGCAGCAGCGCCATGTTCCACAGCCGGAATTTCGTGGAATAGGCGGTCGGATAACTGAAGATCCCGGCATCGTGGACGACCACGATCTGCGGCTTGCCCAACAGGGGGGCCGTATTGCCCAGATTGACCAGGATTCCATCGTCGACATGGCGCGGCAGTTCGACCTGTTCCCACAATTGTCCATGCAGGCGGCCACAATGGGTCGCCGGCAGGTCGGCCTCGGGCTGTGTCAGATCGCCTGACGGCACCAGGATCCGGGGCATGCCGGCGGGGGTATGTGCCGAGATCTGGCGCATCTTGCGGGTGATCTCACGCGCGAAACGCTGCACGCCGCTCAGGCGCTGGGTCATGAAACGGCCGTTGACATAGATATTCATGGGCACGTCGCCCTGTCCTGCTGATGGTCGCGATGCATGTGTGTCATCCATGAGGTGGCCCGGACGGGCGGCGGCGTGATGGCGGTGTACGCTGCATGTGCGTGACTATTAATCTTGGAAAGACGAAGCTGGGATGGATCGCATCGATCATGTCCGGACCGGTGCGGCGCCTGGCCGGCCGGGGAACGTGTCGATACCGATATGCCGCGGGGAACGCGGCCCCGGCTGGATTATGCGCCCCCGGTGCAGGAGGTGCCTGGTTGCTTGGCGCGCGATGGGTGCGAGCAGCGCGAACAGTGCCAGAAGCCCGCCTATCATCGGCAGATCATACGGCGAGGCATGGCGCCTCCAGGCGAACGCGCCCGCGATCAGAAAGGCGCCCAGCGCGGATAAGGTCACGATGCGGGTTTCGTCCCAGAATGAGTCCTGCCCGCGATAATGTCCCTGGCGTGCGAAAAGAAGGGCCATCAGGACGAACAGGGTAATCTGATCGACCGATGGCCCCATAAGGAGATGCGGCGAGGGTATTGAAATGCCCGTGGGATGCAGAAGACGCTGAAATTCGGCAGACATGAAATGGACGGCGCAGAAGGATATGCAGAAGGATATGATGAAGGACAGGACATCGGAGGCGAATAGGAACAGCGCCGGATGTCCGAAAATTGCCCAGGGGCGGACGGCCTGTTGGGCATTCCGTTGAAAATCCGCCGATGTTGGAGAAGATATTTCTGACGTAATCATTTTTCTAAAATCGAGGGTTTTCATAATAACAACCCTTTCAAAATAAAATTTCACCTATAATTTGAAATTTATACTTGTGACGGATCTCGCGATATACATGCAATAGACTTGTATGATTTATTGGTTCGGAATCAAAATTCCGCAAATGAATTTTCTTATGAATTTGCATGGTTTTTATTGTTGTTTTGCAATCATTTCTTATCACGTAAGGAAATGGAAAGTCCATAAAATGTTCATCCCGCACGGCTTTGTCATAAGCTGCTTCCGCTGCCTGTCCCACGCTGCCTGAACGGATTTGAGAGTGGAAAAATTCAATGGATATGAAATAAAATATTGAATTGCCGTGGAATTGAATTGCCGTGGAGTCGGTACATGAAAAATCCCCTGCCGTGGCATGACGGCAGGGGGCAGCGGGAAATCTGTGGATCGAACCGAAATGCCGGTTTGGGCCGACCTATCGTCGCGTCGGGTCTTCGCCGACACATCCGGCATGACCGAAGCGGTTGAACCGCTTTCCCAGGGTATGCTGACGCACTGCGACCGGCAGTTCCTCGGAAAGGCGAGTGACGACCTCATCGCGTTGCAGGGCGGTTTTCCGGCTGATTTCCGCCAGCATGTCGGGCGGCATCAGCGACAGAACGGTCGCGGCATCGGTCGGCTCGGGATTGCCGGTCTGGCTCCAGCGCCGTACCACGTCGTACAGGCCCGTGTCCGCCGCCTGCCGCATCAGAAACACATACCCGCGCTCGGGCGCGGTGTCCGAGAGAAAGGCATCCAGCCAGGCATCGAGGGTGGTTTCCGCGCGCCATGGCCCCGGGGCCGGCTTGCCGCCCTTGGGGCCGAAGCGGGGGGGCGTCGTCATCATCTTCGTCCTCCGTTTCCGAGTAGGGGGCCTTGGAGCGGTACCCTGCGCCATTTTCCTGCTTCAGCAGTCCCGTTCCCCCGTCGACCCACCGATCGCAGGCGGGTCGCTGGCGGGGAAGGTTTCCTCCAGACCCTCTTCAATTTTTTCTTCGGTTGCAGCCCTCTTCTTCTTCGCGTTTTCTGCCTTGTCCTGCGTCTGGTCCGCAGGCGGCGTCCTGGTGTCCGACATGATCGACCTCCGAGGATGAGATTATGGGATGTCGGTTCAACGCGGCCGGGCCGCCATGTTTTCCCGGTCCCGTGCATGTGATGTGCCCGGTTCGTCGCGGGGCGGCGTGCGGCCGGATATTTGACATGCCGGGCGATTAGTGATGCATGGCGGCGGTGAGGCGCCGGTCGCTTGGGTTGCGGCGTCGTCCGGGCTATGAATGGCACATGATCCCTGCTTCCTTCCGCGCTCCAGATTCCGCCTGCCTGCCCTGGAGGCACCCGGCATGACGGCGCGCCGGGCCCAGCATCGCCGCTCGGCGGTCTTTCCCGCGTTGAATGACGAAGGGGGCGTGCCCCCCCCGTCCATGAAGCCGGGCCGGCGTCTGCTGCGTCGTCTGCGTGCGACGGCGCGCCTGCTGGCCATCACCATCTGGGTGCCGCTGTCGGTCGGGTTCGAGGCGATCCTGCTTCTGGTACCCGGCACCGCCAAAATCCGCTGGACCCGCGTGATCTGGGGGGTGCTCTGCCGGCTGTTGTCGCTGGACATCCGCGTGATCGGCACCCGTGCCGGCTCGGTCGGCGGTGCGCGCGCGCGCGCGCGCGGCGAGCGTCCGGTCATCTATGTGTCCAACCATGCCTCGTGGCTGGATGTGCCGGTGCTGGGCACCATCCTGCCGTCCGTGTTCGTCGCCAAGGGCGATATCGGGAACTGGCCGATCATGGGCACCGTCTCGCGGATCGGCCGGACGATTTTCGTCAGCCGCCAGCGCAGTACCACGGGGCGCGAGCGGGACGAGATGGTCGGCCGCCTGATCGGTGGCGACAATCTGGTCCTGTTCCCCGAAGGCACGTCGTCGGACGGGTCGCGGGTGTTACCCTTCATGTCGGCGTTCTTCGCGATCGCCAAGATGCCGGCCCTGCGCAAGGGAATGGATGTCGATCCGCCGATGCTGACCTATGCCCCCGGCATGGCGCCGCTGATCCAGCCGGTGTCGCTGGTGTACGACCGGCTGGACGGGCTGAACGTGAATCGCGTCCGCCGGGCGGTGTTCTCGTGGTACGGCGACATGGATCTGGCGCCGCATGTCTGGCAATTGGCGCAATGGCGGTCCATGCGGGCGACTGTCCTGCTGCACCCGGCGCTGGATCCGGACGATTTTCCCAGCCGCAAGGCGCTGGCGCAGGCCGCATGGAATGCTGTCGCCGGAGGGGCGGCCCGCCTGCGCCAGAATGCGGATCCCCAGAGTCTGGACACTCGGAACCCGGATGCTCCGGCGCCGGAGACCGAAGACCGGCCGGCTGAGACCCAGCCGGCCGCTATGGCGGCCTCCTGACCGCGGTCCCTCTTCAGCCGTGCCGCGACGCCGTCCGGCGGTGGGTGCGGGGATGGTCCGGCCACTCCATCAGGACGTTCTCGACGGCCTGGGGGTCGGTATGTTCGGCCTCGGCGAACAACGCATCGGCGCGGGTCTGGTCACCTTCCTCTTCGGCGCGCAGCGCGGCTTCAGCCAGGCGTCGGGCCTGTTCGTGCTTGTCCGGTCCGGCGTCCGAGGGTGTGTCGTCATCTTCGATAAAGCGGGACATGAATCGTTCTCCTGACCTGGTGTCGGATGGCCGACGGGTGATCCGGGGGCTGCGCGCGCCATGATACGCCGTCTGGGCATGCTCGTCATGTTGCTGCTTGCCGTGGCGATCTGCGGCGTCGCCATCAGCATGGTCGGAGAGATGGGGCGGTTTCTCGCCGACAGCCACCCCTGGTAAGGCGGGTTTGATAGGTGACGACGAACCGAGGATGCGTTTGTCCGTTGGAATGTCATCGAACATTCACGGAGCGACGGATCATGCCCACCCTGCGCGCTGACGCCCCTGCCTCGCGGCGGGGGTTGGCTGCGGCCTGCGCCGCCCTGGCCTTGCCGTTCCTGCTGGCGGCCTGTGGCCAGGCCGGCCCCCCGACGAAGGCGGAGATCCTGCAGGTGGTCCGCACCGCCATGCAGAGCGAAAACCAGAAGACGTCCGACCGGTCCCTGGGCCTGTTCAGCGGGCCATACGACCCGGCGGATCTTTCGATCACCAATGCCGACTGCACGGCCCGGGACAATGGCGTCTATCGCTGTGCCGTGACGGCCGTGACAAAGGCCGGAACGAACACGGCGAACCTTTCATTCAAGAAAGTCGATGGAACCTGGACGCTGGTACAGAACGAAGGCTGAAGGCGCCCCGGTGACAGGCCGACAAGGGGCGTACCACCCGAACTTTTCCGTATCGGGGACGTTCCACCCGGGTGGGAGAACTATCATGAAGCAGTTCCTGCGGCCGCCTGGCGTAAAATCGCTGTGCGTTTTCGTGACGATGCTGGCCTTGGCCGGATGCGATTACGATCATGGCCGCCATCATGATGGATATGACGGTCCCAGCCGAGATCATCGAGGCGGGTACAATGGGCGATACGGCCACGGCGGCGGCTGGTAAGCGTACGAGGGGCCTGCTGACCCGGCAAGATCGCCGGGCCGAGGGCCGTGCTGCAGAAAAGTCCGCCTCTTGCCATGATTCGAGCACAGGGGACGGTCACTCCTGACAGTGTTGAGTGATCTTCAGCAGGAGAACGGCAATGGTCTATCTGGGAATGATCGGTCTGGTGTCCGGCCTGTTCATCGTCGGCGGCCTGCACGTTGCGCGACTGGTCGAAAGCCGCATTGATCCCGAGATGTCGGCATTGAACCGCTCGACCGGTCTCGATATCTGATCTGGCTTGCTTGCGGCCGGTGTTTCGTATCGCCGGTCGGTGGGGAGAGATATCCGATGATCCGCTCTTCTGTTTTCGCAGGGCTGGCGCTTGCCGCGTCGGTGGCGGCCGTCGCGCCGGCGACGGCCCGGACCCTTCACGTCATGGGACAGTTCACGCCGTCGGCGGGCGTGACGGGGGCGCCGTCCGGAGGCGTTACCGGAATGCTGGATGACAAGCGCAACCTGGTGACGTACCGGTTGAGCTGGAGCGGGCTGAGCGGTCCGGTCACGGCCGCCCATTTCCATGGCCCCGCCGATCCGGGCCAGGATGCCGGGGTTCTGGTCCCCATCAGCGGCCCGTATGTCAGCCCGTTGCGGGGATCGGCGATGATGACGGCCGACCAGGTCGCCGCGCTGCGCGCCGGCCGCGTCTATATCAACCTGCATACCGCTGCCCATCCCGATGGCGAGGCCCGGGCGCAGCTGAAGGTCCAGGACACGCGCTGACCGACGGATTGCCCGGCGAAAGGGTGTGGTCAGTGGCCGACGGTGCGGGAGAACAGGTTGATGACCGCCACCCCCAGCACGATCAGGCCCAGCCCCGCGATCGCCGGGGCGTCCAGATGCTGCTTCAGCCAGATCCAGTTGATGATGGAAATCAGGATGATGCCGACGCCGGACCAGATGGCGTAGGCGATGCCCGTCGGCATGGTGCGCAGGGTCAGTGACAGGAAGAAGAACGTGATGCCGTATCCCAGCACTGTCAGCAGGGATGGTATCGGCCGGGAAAATCCGTCCGACGCCTTGAGCGCGGATGTGGAGATGACTTCAGCGACAATCGCGATCGCGAGGTAAAAATAGGTCATGACACCGCCCCCCGCCAATGCGCCGCCATCCTGGCGGCGATCGGCGCCGGGCGACGACATCCCGCGTCGCGCGGGCGGTAACGGGCCTACACCATGACCCGACCCCGGTCCAGATTGGGGCCGGTGATGTCGGGGGATGAAGGGGCGGGGCCTTGTCGGCCCCGCCCGGCTGTAAGGTTAATGATCGACGATTTCATTGACCCAGCGGAATCATGGGCGACAGCATGATGCTGGCGGCGATGGCGGCCAGCATCAGCAGCACGATCACCACCCCGCCGAGCGTCTGCTTGGTATTGTCCGACAATTTGTGGCCGGTCGGGTGCCCGGCAAAACGTTTACCGAACATGGCGTGTTCTCCCTCACCGGGGGATAGGACTACCCCCGTCAGACTGGATCTGGGCTGGGCGAGGTCGGTTGCAAGATGACGCGCCCGGGCATCGTGATCATGTGATGTGCTGGTTCGCACCCCGTCAGACAGCAGCCATCACGGTCAGGATGGCGCATTCGGCGATGGAGGCGGTGCCCCCCAGGACGTCGCCCGTCTGGCCGCCGATCTGCCGCCGCGCCAGTCGGGCGATGCCAGCCGCCGACACGGCGGCGGCCAGGCAGGCGGCCGTGGCGCGCGCCGGGGCGACCAGCCATGCCGCCGCCAGCGCCGACAGCAGCAGGCCGGCACCAAGGGCGGGGCGGGGGATCCCGCCCATGGTGCCGGCGATGCCGTCGCTGCGGGCCGGGGGCAGGGCGGCCAGGACCCCCGTCATCGTTGCGCGCGACAGCGCCCCGGCGACGGCCATCGCGGCGATGGGGTGCGGCGTTGCCGCCGCCGCCGTCGCCCGTACCAGAAGCGACAGGCCCAGCGCCAGCACGCCGTAGGCGCCGATGCGGCTGTCGCGCATGATCTCCAGCTTCCGCGCCCGGTCGCGGCCCCCGCCGAACCCGTCGGCCATGTCGGCCAGGCCGTCCTCGTGCAGGCCGCCGGTCAGCAGGATCTGGACCGCCACCGCCCATCCCGCCGCCGGCAGTCCGGGCACGCCGGCCAGAGACAGCCCGGCCAGGACGGCACCGCCCACGGCGCCCGCCCCCAGGCCTACCAGGGGCCACGTCCAGACCGACCGGGCCATGTCGACAGGCCCCACGCCGCGCGCCAGCCATCCGACCGGCAGGCGGGTCAGCAGCCCCAGTCCGGCCAGCAGGTCGGCGCGGCGGCGGGCGATCCAGCTCATGTCCGGTCGCTGACCCCGGCCTGGGCGAAGGTCGCCATTCCACTGTGGCACGCCACGGCGGCGCGCAGCAGGGGAACCGCCAGCGCCGCCCCGGTCGCCTCGCCCAGCCGAAGGTCGAGATCCAGCAGGGGGGGGAGGTTCAGCGCCCGGGCCAGCGCTGCATGGCCGGCCTCGGCAGAGCGATGGGCCAGGGTGGTGTGCGCCAGACCAGAGGGGTGCAGGCAGGCCAGAGGGGCGGCGGCGGCCGTGCAGACGAAACCGTCCAGCAGGACCGGAATACGCCGATGCCGCGCGGCCAGGACCGCGCCCAGGATCGCCGCCAGTTCCAGGCCGCCCAGGCAGCGCGCGACGGCCAGCGGGTCGTGCCCGGCATGGGCATGGCGGGCCAGCGCCGCGTCGATCACGCGGGCCTTGTGCGCGACCCCGGCGGCATCCAGGCCGGTGCCCCGTCCTGCCCAATCCTGCCCGGCGCCCCCGAACAGGCCTGCTGCCAGGGCGGCGGCGGCGGTGGTGTTGCCGATCCCCATCTCGCCCAGGCACAGCAGGTCGATGTCCATCCCGACCGCGGCATGGCCGGCCGATACCGCCGCAAGGAATGTGTCGTCATCCATCGCGGGCGCCACGGTAAAATCGGCCGTGGGGGCCAGCCCGGCCATGGGCACGACGTGCAGGCTGGCTCCGGCGATCCGGGCAATCTGGTTGATCGCGGCCCCGCCGGCGGCGAAATTTTCCACCATCTGCGCGGTGACGCTGGCCGGCCAGGGCGAGACACCCTGCGATACGACGCCGTGATTTCCAGCGAAGATCACCACGCGCACGTGATCCAGCACCGGGTCGGGCCGCCCCTGCCATGCGCCGAGCCAGGCCACCAGTGCCTCCAGCCGGCCCAGGCTGCCGGGCGGTTTCGTCAGCGTCGCGTCACGCGTCGCGATCGCCTGCCGGGCCCCGCCATCCGGCGGGGGCAGGGTTGTGCAGGCGGCGCGCAGGGCCTCCATCGTGGTGAAGGCGGGGGAACCGGACGGCTGGGGGCATTCGGGGGCTGGCATGGCGCATTTTGTGTGGCGTTATGCCGCCCGACGCAAGACGCAAGACGGAGGACGCAGGATGGAACGGGCTGGGACCGGAGACGATCGGAAACGCGGTGCGGAATGCGTGCTGGTGCTGGGGGGCGTTCGGTCGGGCAAGAGCCGTCATGGCGAGGCGATCGTCACCGCCCTGCCGGGCCCGTGGACCTACCTGGCGACAGGGCGGGCCTGGGACGATGAAATGCGGCAGCGGATCGCACATCATCGCGCCACGCGGATCGCCGGTTGGCGGACGGTCGAGGAACCGCTGGATCTTCCCGGCGCGCTGGATGCGGCAGCCGACGCGCCGGTGCTGGTGGATTGCCTGACGCTGTGGCTGACGAACCTGATCCTGGACGGGCGGGACGTCGCCCTGGCCCGGGCCGACCTGCTTGCGGCGCTGCGGCGTCGTCGGGCCCTCAGCGTCCTGGTGGGGAACGAGGTCGGGTTGGGCATTGTCCCGGAAACTGCCTTGGGCCGCCGGTTCCGCGACGAGGCGGGACTGCTGCATCAGGCCCTCGCGCGTGAGGCCGCGCGGGTGGTGTTCATGGTCGCGGGCCTGCCCATGACGGTCAAGGACACCTGCCTGCCCTGATCGCGCAGGCTGACACAGGCAGGATCGTGAATCCGGCCGTGTCGGTCGGCCCGCCTGCTTCCTGCGCGGTGGGCCAGGGGGCTGAACCCGTATCTGCCTGTTCAAGAAAAAGGCCTGCCGAGGCAACGTCTTTCCTTTCCGGGGGAGGCGGCGCTTCCGGTGGCCCGGTTTTCCTCGTGGCATCGGCGCGGATCCCGGCCGGCATACGGGGGTCGCGAAACGGCCTGTCAGGCAATCGAGGAGTACCGACATCCACCCCGGTTGCGTCTGTATGATCGCCAGCAGCCTTGCCGCCCGGTCGGGCGGGCGAGGGATCCTGGGCAGTATGGACGGGAGACGGCGTGGAGCCGGGATATCGTGCGTGACGATATCGAAGGATTCCGAACCGGTCGCGGGTGATACCGCCACCGGCCCCGCGCTGGCGATTTCGGCCGGCTGTGCGGTCGGCGTTCCGGTCATCCGTCCGTTGGTCCCGGGACGGGGGGGGGGGGGGGGGGCGCCGGGGGGTGAAAGCGGTGGCCCGCGTACGTGCATCTGGGGGGTAGGGCTGCCCGGTTTCGGAATCGGGCGGAAAATCGTGTCCCTCCTCCCGGCGGAGGGCGCCGCCGGCCGATCGTCGCGCGGGCCGCGGCCTGACCGGCGGGGTAGGGCAAGGTGATGGCTAACTTCTAAAAACTGATGATATTATAAAGGGAAAAATATTTTGTAACGTTCCCGGAACTCCGCCGCCCGAACGGCTTTTATCGTGCTGCAAGAAAAAAAGACGATTTGTAGTGGCTTTGACTTGACATGCCTGTCTCTAAAGTCGAAATGATGCGAAAGAACGGGTTGTTTTCACGACCTGCTTCCGGGCGTGCGGGACGTCCGGCATGGCAGGGAACGGAAAGGCTTTCCAGGATACCCCCGTTCGATCGCTGGCGTGTTGCAACGTCGCGCCGTTGACCGGAACGATGGAAACCTGGGTCTGCAAGAGGTTGTATCTATATGAGTGATGAGACGAAGACGGCTACCCGTGGTGGTCGTCGCAAGGGATCGGCGAAGACGGCCTCGGCAACCCCGGTAACGGCCGCACCGGTCGAAGCGGCGGCCGTCGAGACGCAGGCCGCTCCGGTCGAGGCGCCGGTCAAGACCGAAGGCAAGGTCTCCCGGAAGAAGGCGAAGGCTGCCGAGGTCAAGGCCGAGGTCGCTCCGGCCGTGGTGGAGGCGCCTGCGGAAACGGCTGCCGAGGCGAAGCCGGCCAGGCGCAAGCGCGCCGTGAAGGCCGCTGCGGCCGAGCCTGCGCCCGAACCCGTTGCCGCTCCGCGGCGGCGTCGCGCGGCAGCCGTGGCGCCGGTCGCCGTCGCCCCGATCGCTCCCGCCCGCCCCGTGCGTGCTGCCGCCCGTCCCAAGACTGCTGCGCGTCCGGCCGCCAAGACCCGCGCGGTTGCCGAGGACGTGGTGACCACGGCCCGCAAGCCCGCCAAGTCGGCCGCTGTTGCAGCCCCCGCGCCGCGGAGCGCCCCGGCCACCCGCGCGACGGTGCGCGCCGCTGTTGCCAAGAACCCGGCGCGCCGGGTCTCGACCGCTTCGGCCCGCAAGGCCACCCCGGCGCCGGTCGTGGCCGAGGCCCCGAAGACGCGTGCCAAGGCAGCGGTAAAGGCCGCCGTGAAGGCGCCGAAGACCAAGGCTGCGAAGGCGCCGGCGACGAAGGTTGCGGTGACAAAAGTTGCGGCGGCCAAGCCGGCCGCGAAGGCGACGAAGGCCGCGCCGCCGAAGGCTGTGCCGGTGAAAGCCGCCAGCAAGAAGGCAGCGCCGAAGGTTGTCGCGACAAAGGCCGTTGCGAAGAAGGCGCCCGCCCCGCGCGCGGCGAAGGCGGCTCCGGTCGCGGTCAAGCCCGCGGCGTCCCGTCGTGCGGCGAAGGGCACGCGCACGGCCGTCGACGCGTGGCGCGAGGCCCGCGAGGCCCGCAAGCAGGTCAGGCTTGCCCGTCTTGCGGCGCTGAAGGCGGGCAAGGGTACCGCCAAGTCCTGATGGCGACAAAAAACGCGTGACAGTCTGGCCTTTTCGGGCCGGCGAAGGAAAGGCGGCCCGTCCTGGTGACGGGCCGCCTTTTTGTTGTCTGCCGCGGCTGGTGCATGTCGTGACGGATCCGCTTCCCTGCCGCCCGCGTTGAACGGATGACGAGCCACCGGCATTGATCGGGGGCAGGGCCTCACGCCCTGGTAGGTTCGGGCAACGCCCGATCTGTCCCCGCCTGCGGTATCTTTGCTTTCGTCGGTGGGAATGACGTATGGGAGGGCGACATGACGAATGAACCCCAGGTTCGGTCCGATCTGCCGATCGGGCTGGCGATGACCGGCGAACGGCAGGAGCACGATGCGCTGGGTGCGATCGCGGTTCCTGCCGATCGGTACTGGGGGGCGCAGACCCAGCGCAGTCTGGTCCATTTCTCGATCGGTACCGACCGGATGCCGCAAGAGCTGTGTCGCGCCTACGGGATCGTCAAGAAGGCCGCCGCGCTGGTGAACCTGGCCGATGGCCGTCTGCCCCGCTGGAAGGCCGACGCCATCATCCATGCGGCGGGCGAGGTTGCGGATGGCCGCCTGGACGACCATTTTCCGCTGTTCGTCTGGCAGACCGGTTCGGGCACCCAGACAAACATGAACGCCAACGAGGTCATCGCCAATCGTGCCATCCAGTTGCTGGGGGGCGCGCCGGGCACGCAGGAACCGGTCCATCCCAATGACGACGTCAATATGGGCCAGTCCAGCAACGACACTTTTCCGACTGCGATGCATGTGGCGACGCTGCGGGCCGTGAGCGAGCGCCTGTTGCCGGAACTCGGTGCCCTGGCCACGACGATCGAGGATCGGTCCAGGCGGTGGAACGACGTGGTGAAGATCGGGCGTACTCATCTGCAGGATGCCGTGCCGTTGACCGTAGGGCAGGAATGGTCGGGTTGGGCCCACCAGATTCGTGACGCGGCCGTCGGCGTGCAGGCGGCGCGGGCGGGCGTGCTGGAACTGGCGGCCGGCGGCACCGCCGTGGGAACGGGGTTGAATGCGCCGGCTGGGTTCGGCCCGGCGATCGCGGCGCGTATCGCCGAACTGACGCAGGCCCGCTTCGTCACCGCGCCGAACAAATTCGCGGCCCTTGGCGGTCTGGACGCCATGGTCCGGATGTCGGCGGCGCTGCGCGGGGTGGCGGTGGTGCTGATGAAGGTCGCCAACGACATGCGCTGGCTGGGGTCGGGGCCACGATGCGGATTGGCGGAGTTGCGCCTGCCCGCCAACGAGCCCGGATCGTCGATCATGCCCGGCAAGGTCAACCCGACCCAGTGCGAGGCCCTGGTCATGATCTGCACCCAGGTGTTCGGCAACGATGCGGCGGTGGCATTCGCCGGCAGCCAGGGGCAGTTCGAACTGAACGTCATGCGGCCGGTGGTGATCGCGAACGTCCTGCACACGATCCGCATCCTGGCCGATGGCTGCCGCTCGTTCCGCCGGTATTCGGTCGAAGGCACCGAATTGAACCGCGAACGGATCCGCCATTACGTGGAAGGCTCGGTGATGCTGGTGACGGCGCTTAGTCCCGTCATCGGGTATGATCGGGCGTCGGCCATCGCGCACGACGCCATGGACCACGACATATCGCTGCGCGAAGCCGCCCTGCGGTCCGGCGCGGTCGATGCCGAAACCTTCGATCGGCTCGTCAGGCCGATCGACATGGTTGGGGCCGGCGTCGCAGGCGCCTGAAATGGTGGGTGGGTTTCAGGCCGTCAGAAGATGGAGATGTAGGTCTTGAAGCCCAGCATCGCCGCATCGCGCAGGCCATGCTGGCCGTTCGGGTTGAAATAATATTGGAAATCGGGCTCGAACGTCACGCCGCGCATGACATGGATGGCGTAGTTGAATTCGACGATCTCGGCATTGGTCTGCACCCCCGTGGCATGGTTGGGCAGGCCGCCCTTGTTCTGGGCCATCAGCAGGGCCTCGGTATCGCGGGTGCCCGGCGCGATGCTGGTGTAGGTGAAGGCCAGGCCGATGCTGTCCATGGGGCGGGCCGGCCAGAACCCACGATTTTCAAGCGCCCCGTACACCTCGAAATCGCGCACCGCGGTCCTGGGGTCGTTGTAGATGAAGCCCGCCAGCAAGGTCAGGCCGGCAGCGGGCGAACTGCCCTTGTAATGGATCAGCCGCTGGTCGGTCATCATATAGGTCTGCCAGGAATGCGGGTCCATCCGGCCCGATCCGCCCGCGAACGCGAAGGGCAGGCCATTGACGTTGTAGTAGTTGTCCGGCCGGGCCACGTCTTCGTAATTGAAGCCGAACTTGTAATGGCCGGGCAGATTGCCGTGGGCGCCGAATTTCGGTTCCCACTGGACCTCCACCGGGATCTCATAGCCGATGATATTCGAGCCGTTCCACTTGAAGCCGGTCCGGTGCTGGAAGTTCATATAAATCCCGTTCTCGGCGAAATATACGCCGGTCTGGATATACATGTCCGGCCTGGGGCGGCCCTTGATGCGGAACGCCCAGGTCGATGCAGGATAGGAGCTGTAGAAGGTGCTGTCGGCCGCCCCTTTCGGGCGACCGCACATCGAATTGTTCATGAACTGGCAGAACAGCGGGCTGGAGGCGAAATCCGACATCTGGGACATGCGGCCGCCCGCGAAATCGAGCCGCCCGCCCAGAAGCGTCTCCTCGCCATAGGCGGACACCAGATGGACGGCGACGTTACCGCCGCCACCATAGATTTCGGAACTATGGGCCAGCCAGTCTCCAAACATGCGGTTTGCGGTCGTGCCATAGCGTCCGACCGTGATCACATGCGTCGAAAAGCCGCGTATGCCCGCCAGCTGCTCCCAGTTGATGTTCAGGTTGGCCGAGTACTGCCCGGCATTGCTGGCCCCCTGGCGATAGCTGACATAGCGGGGCCCCCGGGTGGGTGGCGTAACTGCGCCGGCGAATTCGTTCGTGTTGTCGAAGTGAAACGAGATGCCGCGATTCGTGAGCCAGGACGTAATCCCGCCCGGATCAGTAAAGACTGACTCGGGTCGGGGCAGGGGGGGGACGGCACTGGGCGGCGTGGGTCGGTACGTGACGTGGGGCGCGACATAGGAGGCCCCGTGGGTCCGTTCGATATGCAACTGAGCCCCGGGGGGCTGAGGTACCGCCGTCCGGTCCGGGGCGGTCGGGTTTGACGCCGCCGTCGGGTCTGTCGCCATCGGCGACGCGGCCTGGGCGGGTGTCGTTGGCGCTTGGGTGGCGGCTTTCGCAAGGGGAGGCAGATATCCCCATGCCCAGGCGGATAGCGCGGACACAGAAAGAACGGCGAGTCTACGATTCATCATTATGGGCATGTCACTTGCAGGGACGACGGGGATTATTTGTTTTTGGATTTGTTCAGTCTAGGAAGAGGGCTTGTCGCCGTTCTTGTCAATGGTTTCGAGGAATTTTCTATAGTTCCCGATAAATCATAACGTTTTTCCGAAATGAAAGATCCATGGGCGGATGGGGACATTATGGAGGGGGCCGCCTGCCGCCTTCCCGCGCGGCGCCGGCGGGTAAGTTTTCGCCCGGTAATCGGAGGGATAAACGATGGAAGATATTGATTATCTGAATGAATTTTAATTCTGGAAATTTAAATTTAAATTTAAATTTATAAATCCGAAGATTCGATACTCGGGAAATGGTTGCGACGAAACGGGATAACATTTGTGTGAGAATTTGGCCGGATGTCTCGCTCCGCGCCGGGTGTATGCCGGCCCTTTCATCGTCCCGCCGCGTGCCCGCCCAAGGGCATCCGCTTACGGGACATTGGCGACAGGATATGGATTTCTTGTAATAAGGCGGGTGTCCCTTCTGACAATCGCGGACATGTGAATCCGACCTTCGGCTGCCACGGGCCTTCCCGTTGAATCGCGTTTTGGGCGCAGTAGACCGGCGTTTGGCAGGGTTGCCACGAACGGGATTTCTGCTCTAGGCAATCGGTGAAGCGGACACAACCGCGCGATCATCCAGTAACAGATGAAAATCCTGTAGAGTTTCTCTGCCTGCGAGGTGACGGCTTTTTGATAAAGGGCCGCTGCCTGACAGATGTTCCGGAGCCATAGATGTTATGACGATGCCCCCCCCCGATCCATCTCGCAGGACCTTTATGCAGGGCCTGGCCGGTGCCGCCGCGCTGACCTCGACCACGCTGCCGGTCCATGCCGCCCGTTCAGCCGGTGAATCGGCTTATTCCCCGACCTTTTTCACGCCTGCGGAATGGGCGTTCCTGCATGCCGCATGCGACCGCCTGATTCCCCAGGACGCCGTCGGGCCGGGCGCGATCGCCCTGGGGGTGCCGGAATTCATCGACCGGCAGATGGCCACGCCCTACGCTTTTGGAAAGCTGTGGTACATGCAGGCACCTTTCGTTCAGGGGCCTGCCAACCTCGGCTACCAGCTTCCCTATGCGCCGCGTGATATCTATCGCAAGGGAATTGCCGGGGCCGCGACATTCGTCCAGGCGAAATACGGCAAGGCATTCGGGGACCTGGATGCCGCTACCCGGGATGAAATCCTGAGCGGGTTCGAAAAAGGCGACACGCTGTTCGGCGACCTGCCTGCCAAGATTTTCTTCGCGCAGTTGCTGGGCAACACAATGGAAGGCGCGTTCTCCGACCCCAGCCATGGGGGAAACAAGGGGCTGGGGGGGTGGACGACGATCGGCTTCCCGGGGGCGCGGGCCGACTTCATGGATTGGGTCGATCAGTACGGGAAGCAGTATCCTCTCGGCACTGTTGCGATCTCCGGAGAAACAGCCTGATATGGCAAGCATCAAGATGAAATCCGTCGACGCCGTGGTGATCGGTGGCGGATGGGCGGGCTCGATCCTCGCCAAGGAATTGACCGAGGCGGGGCAGAGCGTCGTCATGCTGGAACGCGGCCCCGACCGCAGCACGGCCAGCGAAGGCGCCTATCCCGGTTCGATCGACGAGCTGGAGGGCAACTTCCGGCACAAGATTTTCCAGAATCTGTCGAAAACGTCGGTTACAATCCGTAACACGCCCGATCAGACGGCGCTTCCCTATCGCCAGATGGCGGCGTTCCTGCCGGGCGAGGGCGTCGGCGGTGCCGGTCTGCACTGGTCGGGTGTGCATTTCCGCATGCCGCCCGACGACCTGATCATGCGCACCAAGGTGAAGGAAAAGTACGGCGAGAAATTCATCCCCGAGGGTATGAACCTCCAGGATTACGGCGTCACCTATGATGATCTGGAACCATTCTTCGACAAGGCGGAGAAAGTCTTCGGCACGTCGGGCGAGGCCTATACGGTCAACGGGCAGGTTGTCGGCAAGGGGAATTTCTTCGCCCCGTCGCGGTCCGACAATTTCCCGCTGCCGGCGCTGAAGGATGTCTACGGCGCCAACATGTTCCGCAAGGCCGCCGAGGAGGTTGGGTTCCATCCCTACGCCATGCCGGCCGCGAATGCCTCGGCGCAGTACACCAACCCCTATGGCGTTCAGATGGGGCCGTGCAATTTCTGCGGATATTGCAGCGGGTATGCCTGCTACATGTATTCCAAGGCGTCGCCGAACGTGAACATCCTGCCGGCGCTGCGCAACGACCCGAAATTCGAACTGCGTGCCGAAGCGCATGTGCTGCGTGTCGAGCTTGACAGCACGAAGACCAAGGCGACGGGCGTGACCTATCTGGACCGGAAGGGGAACGAAGTGTTCCAGCCGGCCGATCTGGTGATCGTCAGCGCGTTCCAGTTCCACAACGTTCACCTGATGCTGCTGTCGGGCATTGGCAAGCCGTATGACCCGGTTGCCAACGAAGGCGTCGTCGGGCGCAATTTTGTCTACCAGAACGTGACCACCACCACGGCATGGTTCGATAAATCCGTTTACACGAACCAGTTTATCGGGACGGGTGGCGGCGGGGTCGCTTTCGACGATTTCAACAGCGAGAATTTCGACCACGGACCGCTGGGCTTTATCGGCGGGTCGCCGGTCTGGGTGAACCAGGCGGGCATCAAGGGCATCGCCGCCGCCAAGATCGGCGGGCCGCCGGGCACGCCGCACTGGGGATCGGCCTGGAAGAAGGCCATGGTGGACACCTACCAGCATTCGGTTCGCATGGACGCGCACGGCACCAACATGGCCTATCGCGACGTGTACCTGGACCTGGACCCGACCTGGAAGGACGCGTACGGCATGCCGATGCTGCGCATGACCTTCGACTGGAAGGACAACGACATCCGCATGAACCGGTATGTCGTCAGCCAGATCGCCAAGGTGACGAAGGCCATGGGGGCCAGGGACGTGCATCTGGGCCAGCGCCAGCCGGGCGAGCATTTCGACACGCGCTTCTACCAGACCACGCATCTGGCGGGCGGGGCGGTGATGGGCGACGACCCGAAGACCAGCGCCCTGAACCGGTATCTGCAGAGCTGGGACGTGTCGAACGTGTTCGTCATCGGCGCCAACGCCTTTCCGCAGGGAACCGGCTACAACCCGACCGGCATGGTCGCGGCGCTTGCCTACTGGTCGGCGCATCATATTCGCACGACCTACCTCAAGAACCCCGGCCCCCTGGTGCAGCTGTGATGAGACAATTCAAGCGGGTCGCTGCCGCGGCCCTGTTCGGCAGCCTGGGCGTTGCGATGGCCGGCCTGCCGGCAATTGTCCCGGCGGCCCGTGCGCAGGCCCCGGCACCTGCCGCGTCCGGCCTGCTCGCGCAGGGCGAATATGTCGCGCGCGCGTCGGATTGCGTGGCCTGCCACACGGCGCCGGGCGGCACGCCCTTCGCCGGTGGCCTGCCCTTCGCGCTGCCGATGGGCACCATCTACGCGCCGAACATCACGCCCGACGCCCAGACCGGCATCGGCAAATATACCGAGGCCGAATTCGCCCGTGCGGTGCGCGAGGGCGTGCGGCGCGACGGGGCGTCGCTGTATCCGGCAATGCCGTTTCCGTCCTATGCCCGGATGACGGACGCCGACATCCATGCGCTGTATGTCTATTTCATGCAGGGGGTGAAGCCGGTCGCCAACACCGTGAAGGCCAGCACCATCCCTTGGCCGCTGTCGATGCGTTGGCCGCTGATCGGCTGGCGCATGATGTTCGCGCCGTCGGTCAAGGATGCGCAGGCCAAGAGCGCACGGTCGTTCGCCGACCCGGTCCTGGCCCGCGGCGCCTATCTGGTCGAAGGTCCGGGCCACTGCGGCGCGTGTCATTCCCCGCGCGCGATCACGATGCAGGAAGTCGCCCTGACCAGCGCGGATGGAACCCGTTTTCTGGCCGGCGGCGGGTCCGTCGACGGGTGGATCCCGACCAGCCTGCGCGGCGAGAACCGGACGGGCCTGGGACGCTGGAGCGAGGACGATATCGTCGAATTCCTCAAGGCGGGCCGCATCCGGCGCGGTTCGGCGTTCGGCGGCATGTCGGACGCGGTGGGCCATGGAACCCAGCACCTGACGGACGAGGATCTGCACGCGATCGCCCGCTATCTTAAGGCGTTGCCGCCCGACGATACGACGCAGACGCCGTGGACCTATGATGCGACGCTGGCGACGGCGCTGCATGCGGGCGATGTGTCGGCGCGCGGCGCGCGCACCTATGTCGACAGTTGCGCCGCCTGTCACCGCACCGATGGACAAGGTTACCCGACGGTCTTCCCGCCGCTGGGCGGCAACCCGGTGGTGATGGACAAGACCCCGGATTCGCTGATCCACATCGTTCTGACGGGTGACATCCTGCGCGCCACCCACGATGCGCCGTCCGCATTCGTCATGCCGGGCTTCGCCGGTCGTCTGTCCGACGAGAAAGTGGCTGATGTCGTCAGCTTCATTCGCAAGGCATGGGGCAACAACGCGGCGCCGGTGACGGCGCAGGACGTGGCCCGGGTGCGTAAATCCCTTCCTAAGGAGGAAGGCGAAGCGCCATTGCCGTTGAACTGAGCGGAAAGTAAGGACAGCCCACCCCCTCCAGGGTGGGCTGTCTGCTTTTCAGGGCGGCCCGGCCGGTAGCCACCCCGGCGTAAAGCCATTCGGAAGTCATGATGAATAGAAAGCTTTTTTTAATATCGTTTCTGGCAGGGACCGCTACGGTACTGCCCATGATTCGCCAGACTGCTGCCCAGGCCCGTGAGCCCGGCACAATCCTGACATTGGAGCAGGCCCGCGCCATGGCCCGCGCCGCCGAGCGGAAGGCCGCTGACAACCACACCGCCGTCGCGGTGACGGTGGTCGATGGCGGTGGGCATCCGATCCTGGTGGAGCGGATGGAAGGCACGCAATTGGCCAGCCTGACGCTGGCCGACCGCAAGGCCCGCAGCGCCGTCTTCTACAAAAGGCCGTCCAGCGCCTTCGAGCAGGCCTTGACGGGCGGAAAGATGGCCGTCCTGGCCCTGCCCGACGCCATGCCGGCGGCAGGCGGCATTCCCGTCCTGCAGGACGGCCAGGTCGTCGGCGCCATCGGGGTCAGCGGCGGATCCAACGCCCAGGATCAGCTGGCCGCCGAGGCCGGCATGACGACGCTTCCCGCCCACGGCCCGAACTAGGCACCATTCCGAAATGCCCTGCCACACGGCGCATGAATGCCATTCATGCCTGTCGGGTGGCGGACGACACATCGCCTCCGCTGGAGTGACAAGACAATGAGCGATCCTTTACGGATAGGACCCGACGCGGTCGAATCCGGACCCGGCGTCAGTCGCCGAACCCTGATGATGGCGACGGCGGTGGCCGGCGTATCGACCCTGGCGCCGGAAATGCTGGCCCCCGGTCGGGCGGCGGCGCGTGCGCTGAGCGCGGACGAGGCACGTTTCCTTGCAGTGTCCAAGGCAGTGACCGGCCATCAGGACCTGAATCCCGACATTGCGACGCGCCTGTTCGCGGCGATGGTTCGGACTTTCCCTGGTTATGGCGCCCGGATCGAGGCCCTGTCGCACCTGACCGGGGGCGGCGGCGCACCCGAGGAAATCCTGGCCCGTGCCGAGGAAGCCAACCAGCGGCAGACGATGCTGGGCCTGGTCGCGGCCTGGTTCACCGGGTCGGTGCAGGACAAGACCAATGCGCCGATGGTCGCCTATTACGATGCGCTGATGTACCGGCCCACCCACGACGCCCTGCCGGTGCCGACCTACTGCTTCGCGGCCCCTGCTTGGTGGACCGAGGCGCCGCCGCCGCTGGGCGTGCCGGTCACGTCGCCCGTCCCGGTTCCAGCCCCGGCGCCCCCGCCGGTGGGTATCCAGTCCCCGCCGCCGCCGCAGTCGAAAATCCTGCCCACCAAGCCCCCTGCAAAGGAACACTGATCCGTGGCGCATCCCACTTTTTCCAGTACCGGCGATGTCACGGCCGATGTCGTCATCGTTGGCTCCGGCGTTGTCGGGGCGGTCATTGCCCACCAGATGGCTGCCGCCGGACATTCCGTCGTGATGCTCGAGGCCGGTTTGCGGCTGAAGCGGTCCGACATTGTCGAGAACTGGCGGAACATGTCGTTCCACAACCGGGTCCATTCGGATTTCCAGGGCCTGTATCCGCAGGCGCCGCTGGCCCCGGCGCCGCTCTATTTCCCGGCGAACGATTATGTCGGCCTCAGCGGGCCCGACGGTTCGGCGTTCCAGCAGGGCTATCTGCGGACCGTCGGCGGCACGACCTGGCACTGGGCCGCGTCCTGCTGGCGGCATCTGCCGGCCGATTTCCGGATGAAGACCAATTATGGCGTCGGCCGCGACTGGGCGATTTCCTACGACGACCTGGAACCCTATTACTGCCGCGCCGAAGAGGCGATGGGCGTTTCCGGCCCGCATGATCCGGAACTGCAGTCCCCGCGCGAGCGCAGCCGCCCCTACCCGCGCGACATGATCCCCTTCGGCTACGGCGATCGCCGGGTGGCCGAACTGGTCAACCCGCATGGCTTCCACCTGGTTCCCATTCCCCAGGGGCGCAGCATCCAGCCTTTCGAGGACCGTCCGTCCTGCTGCGGCAACAACAACTGCCAGCCGATCTGCCCGATCGGGGCGATGTATAACGGCATCCAGCATGTCGTGAAGGCCGAGGACGCCGGCGCGGTCGTGCTGGACCAGGCTGTCGCGTACCGCATCGACACCGATGACAAGAATCGCGTGACCGCCATCCACTGGTACGACGCGGATAAGAAATCGCACAAGGCGACGGGCCGCACCTTCGTCCTGGCCTGCAACGGGATCGAGACGCCGCGCCTGCTGCTGCTGGCGGCGAACGAACACAACCCCACAGGCATCGCCAATTCGTCCGATCAGGTCGGGCGCAACATGATGGACCATTCAGGCGTCCACGCCACCTTCCTGGCCAACGAGCCGCTGTGGTTCGGTCGCGGCCCGGCGCAGAGCAGCTGCATCGTCGGTCCCCGCGACGGCGGGTTCCGCAGCAGCTATTCCGCCAACAAGATGATCCTGAACAATATCAGCCGCGTCGGCCCCGCGACGCAGCAGGCGCTGGAACTGGGTCTGGTCGGACAGGCGCTGGAAAACGAGATTCGCCGGCGCGCGGCCTGCGGCGTCGATTTGTCGGTCAGCCTGGAACCGCTGCCCGATCCGGACAACCGCCTGACGTTGAGCAAGACGCGGCGCGATCCGCTGGGTCTGGCCTGCCCCGACATCCATTACGATGTCGGCGAGTATGTGCGCAAAGGCGCCACCGCCGCCGCCGATCAGATCCGGCAGGTCGCGGGCCTTCTGGGCGGGACGGAACTGCGCATCACCACGTCGTTCAACGCCAACAACCATATCATGGGCGGCGCGATCATGGGCACCGACCCGAAGGATTCGGTCGTCGACGGCGATTGCCGCGCGCATGACCATGCGAACCTGTGGCTGCCCGGCGGCGGGGCCATGCCGTCGGCCAGCGTCGTGAACACGACGCTGAGCATGGTGGCGCTCGGGATCAAGGCCGCCGATTCGATCCAGGCAGACTTCCAGGGAGGCCGGGCATGATCGGCAAGAGGGGCCGGGCCGCCCGGGTCCGATATGGGCTGGGCGCCGCGCTGGGCGTGATGTCGATGACCGGCATCGCCCTGGCGCAGGATGCGGGCGGCGACGCGGCGCTGGTCGCGCGCGGAAGCTATCTGGCCACCGCGGCCGATTGCGCCGCCTGTCACACGGCGCCGCATGGCGGCAAGCCGTTCGCCGGCGGCTACGGCATCGCCTCGCCGCTCGGTTCGATCTATGCGTCGAACATCACGCCGTCCAAGGTCGCGGGCATCGGCAATTATACCGAGGCCCAGTTCAGCCGTGCAGTGCGCGAGGGTATTCGCGGGGATGGCGCGCATCTCTATCCGGCGATGCCCTATACGTCTTATGCCAAGCTGACGGACCAGGACATCCATGCCCTTTATGCGTACTTCACGCATGAGGTCCGTCCGGTCGACGAACGTGCGCCGGTGACGCAGTTGCCGTTCCCGTTCAACCTGCGTTTCTCGATGATGTTCTGGAACGCGCTGTATCTGGACAATTCGCGCTTCGCCCCCGATCCGTCCAAATCGGCCGAAGTCAATCGCGGGGCGTACCTGGCCATCGCGCTGGGGCATTGCGACACCTGCCATACGCCGCGCAACGTGATGATGGCCGAAATCGGCGGCAAGGAACTGGGCGGTGCGTCGCTGGGGTCCTGGATCGCGCCGAACGTCACGCCTGACCCGGTCAGCGGCATCGGCAACTGGAGCAGCGACGATCTGTTCCGCTACCTGAAGACCGGCGACGTTCCCGGCAAGGCCCAGGCCGCCGGCCCGATGGCCGAGGCGATCGAACACAGCTTCCAGCATCTGACCGATGACGATCTGAAAGCGATCGTGGCCTATGTCCGGCAGGTGCCCGCCATCCGCGACGGGGCCGACAGCCGGCCGCGCGATTCCTTCGGCGTGGCGTCGGGCCGTGAAGCCGTCATTCGCGGCGCGCCCGGCACGCTGGACAATGGCGAGAAGCTCTTCAGCGGCGATTGCGCGGCCTGCCATCAGCCTGGCGGCCAGGGCAGCAAGGATGCCTATTATCCGCAACTGTTCCACAATGCGGCGGTCGGTGCCTCGACCCCCGACAACCTGATCGCCACCATCCTGGAGGGCGTTGACCGGACGGTAGGGGGGCAGCATGTCTTCATGCCCGGCTTCTCGCGCGGGTCCTATGTCGACGAACTGTCCGACCAGGATGTCGCCGACGTCGGCAATTATGTCCTGACGCAGTTCGGCAACCCGGCGGTGAAGATCTCGGCGGCCGATGTGGCGTCGATCCGCCACGGCGGGCCGAAGCCCTTGCTGGCGCGGGTGGGTGGCTACATCGTGCCGGCGATGGTGGGGGCGGCGATCGTGCTGCTGGCGCTGATCGGGCTGGTGGTGGCCCGGCGCCGCAAGGCCTGATCGCGGGGCAGGGAACGGCTCGTTCCCGTCCGCCAGCCGGGTGCTGCATCCGGATGGCGGACGGGCGGGCCCATGAACGGAGGATGGAAGCGGAATGAAACGTCGATCGGTTCTGGGCACCGCGGTGCCGCTGGCCCTGGCCGCCGCCACACGGGCCGCCTGGGCGGCCTCTCCCGCCACGGTGGCCACCAATACCGATCACGGCTTCAATTCCGCGGGCGCCTTCGAGATCGTGGCCGAATTCGACGATCCCGGTCCGTCGGGCGTGGCGCTGACGCCGGGCGGCCGGCTGTTCGTCGGGTTCCCCCGCCACGCGGTCAATCACAAGGGGGCGACCCTGGCCGAGTTGAAGGACGGGAAGCTGCATCCCTATCCCGACGCGGCCACCAGCCTGCCCTCGGGCCGCCGGCCGGCCGACCGGCTGATGTCGGTCCACGGCATGACGACCGACAGCCGGGGCCGGCTGTGGATGATCGACGACGGCAAGCTGGCCGGACTGCCGCTGCAACCGGGGGCGGCGAAGATCGTGGGGATCGACCCCGCCACCGACCGGATCTTCGCCAGCATCGTCCTGACCGCGCCGGCCCTGCGGCCCGAAAGCCATATGAACGACCTGCGGGTGGATCTGACGCATGGGGCGCAGGGAACGGTGTTCGTGACCGATTCCTCGTTCGGATCCACGCCCGCGATGGTCGTCGTCGACATCGCCACCGGGCGGCAGCGCCGGGTGCTGGCCCACCATCCCTCGACGCAGGTCGAGGCCGGGTTCATGGCGGTAGTCGAAGGAAGGCCCCTGGCCTTCGATCCGAAACATCCCGCCTTCGTGTCCGGGGGGGCAGACGGCATCACCCTCAGCCCCGACAGCGCGCTGCTCTATTTCTGCCCCCTGACCAGCCGGCGGCTGTACAGCATCCCGACCGCAATCCTGGCCGATTTCACCAAGACCGATGACGATCTGGCGCAGGCGATCCGCGACCTGGGCGAAAAGGGGGTGGCGGACGGCTTGGCCACCGACCCGCAAGGCCGGATCTACACTACCAATTTCGAACATGACGCGATCTTCCGGCGCAATACCGACGGCACGTTCGACACCATCGTCCGCGACCCGCGGGTGCTGTCGCCCGACGGCATCTTCGTCTTCGGCCCGCATGTCTATTGCACCCTGGGGCAGTGGAACCGCCTGGCCAGCTTCAATGGCGGCCATGACCTGCGGGCGCCGCCTTATTACCTGATCCGCTGCCCGATCGACGACATGGCACCTGTCAGCAGCCAGCCGGCCTGACAGGGGGCCGCCCCGGGGGTTTCCGGGCGAGGCTCTTTCCTTGGCGGGGGATATACGGCAAAAATCCCGTCATGATGGATATTGTGTCGCGCATGATGATGCCGCTGGTGCGGCGGATGGATCCCGAGGACGCGCATCGCCTCGCCCTGAACGCACTTCTGCTGGGCCTGGGCGGCGGGGATGGGTCCGGGGGGGATGACCCCGCATTGGCGGTGCGGACCATGGGCCTGCGCTTCGCCAACCCGATCGGGATCGCCGCGGGATTCGACAAGGACGCCCAGGTGGTGCGGCCGCTGGCCCGTGCGGGCTTCGGCTTCGTCGAAGCCGGGACCGTCACCCCGCGCCCGCAGGCGGGAAATCCGCGCCCCCGCCTGTTCCGGCTGGAGG
This sequence comes from Gluconacetobacter azotocaptans, assembly GCF_014174355.1. GTDB lineage: Bacteria > Pseudomonadota > Alphaproteobacteria > Acetobacterales > Acetobacteraceae > Gluconacetobacter > Gluconacetobacter azotocaptans. The sequence goes on along the minus strand of NZ_JABEQF010000005.1, from coordinate 233,928 downwards.
AAGACCGGGCGATCATCAACCGCATGGGCTTCAACAACCAGGGCATCGACCGGTTCGCGGTGCGGATGGCGCGCCTGCATCGTGTGGCGCCGTCCGGCCGGCATGCCGGTGCGCGCGTGCCGGTCGGGGCCAATCTGGGCATCAACAAGACCGGCGCCGACCCCGATCGCGATTATCCGCTGCTGGTCGGCCGGGTGAAGCACTATGCCGATTATATCGTCATCAACCTGTCTTCGCCCAACACGCCGGGCCTGCGCGACCTGCAGAACGCCGCGCGTCTGCAGACCCTGCTGCAGGCGATCGCCGAGGCGCATCCCGATCGGCCGCCGCTGCTGGTCAAGCTGTCGCCGGACCTTGCGTTCGACGAGATCGGTCCAATCGTCGAGGCCGCGATCGCCGGCGGCGCGCAGGGGCTGACGGTGACCAATACCACCATCTCGCGCCCCGCCGGTCTGCGCAGCGTTCACGCCGGTGAAGCCGGCGGGCTGTCCGGACGCCCGCTGCGCGCCCGCGCGATGGAAGTGTTCCGCGAGGTCGCGCGGGCTGCCTCCGGTCGACTGACGCTGGTGGCCTGCGGTGGGGTCGAGACCGGGGCCGACATCGTGGATCGCGTCCGCGCGGGGGCCGACCTGATCCAGCTCTACAGCGCCTTCGCTTATGAAGGGCCGTCCATCCTGCGCCGCCTGAAGCGCGAGACCGTGCGGGCTCTGAACGCCGAAGGGTTCGAAACGCTGGCCGACGCGAAGGGAACCGCACGGTGATGCAGGCGCTGGACGATTTCGCCCCTCTGGCGGCGCGCTATGACGGATTCATCGTCGATCTGTGGGGCGTGGTCCACGACGGCGTAGCCCCCTACCCGGGTGCGCGGGACTGTCTTGCCCGGTTGTGCGGGATGGGGCGCCGGGTCGTGCTGCTGTCCAACGCGCCGCGTCGGGTCGATGTGGTGCGTGAGGGGCTGCGCGCCATGGGGGTGACGGACGATCTGTACGACGGGATCATGACCAGCGGCGAATATACGCGCGGCCTGCTGCGTGGCCGGACCGATCCCTGGTGCGCCGGGTTGGGCCGGCGCATGTTTCATATGGGCGCGCCGAAGGATTTCAATCTGTTCGAGGGGCTGGACCTGGAACAGGTCACCGACCCGGCGTCGGCGGATTTCATCCTCAATACCGGCCCGGACCAGGATCGCGGCGAAAACGATCCGGCGCCCTATCTGCCGGTGCTGGCGGCTTGCGCCGCGCATGGGTTGAAGATGATCTGCGCCAATCCGGACATGGAAGTCATCCGGGGTGGCCGCCGCCTGATCTGTGCCGGGCTGCTGGCCAGCCTGTATGAACAGAAGGGGGGCGAGGTCCGCTGGATCGGCAAGCCGTACCCCGAGGTCTACCAGCCGGTGCTGGACATGCTTGGCCTGCCGCGCGACCGGGTCCTGGCCGTGGGGGACGCGCTGGCCACCGACATGCGCGGCGCGCAGCGGGTCGGGGTGGATGGCTGCTGGGTCCTGGGCGGCATCCATCAGGAAATGATCGGCGACAACGCCGACCTGGCGCGGGCCGAGGCCAAAGGTGCCGGCCTGACGCCGGTTGCGACGGTGCCCGGTTTCCGCTGGTCGTAGCGGAGAGGTCGGGCTGGACCAAAGAAGAGACGTCACCCCGGCGCACGTGGGGCAACGCCCTTGCCTTCAGGCGTGACCGGCGACGATGCTCAGGCGCATCGGGTCCAGATGGATGGCCGCCAGTGCCTGCCGCCATTTGGCGGCGTGATCGGTCCCGAAGACGATCGCATCGCTGGCCGGGGCGGGCAGCCACGCGTTCTGGTGGATGATCTGATCTTCCAGCTCATCGTCCTGCCAACTGACGTGGCCCAGCGCCAGCAGGGCGCGGCGGGGGCCGGCGCCTTCGGCGATGTCCTTCAGCACGTCCAGGCTGGCGGTCAGGGTGGTGGTGTCATCCACGGCCAGGCTGCCGTCGCTGCTCCAGTCCGCCGAATGCAGGACGAAGCCCCGGCTGCTGTCCGTCGGGCCGCCCGCACATAAATCGATCCGGCTGCGCGGCGGCACCGGGGCGATGCCCAGTTGTTCGAATACGTCATCCAGTCCCGGCTGCGGCAGGCGGCGATTGACCACCAGGCCCATGGCGCCTTGTCCCGGAACATGCGCGCACAGATAGACGACGCTGCGCGCGAAGGGGCTGTCCGCCAGGGCAGGGGTGGCGACCAGCAGGGATCCGGTCAGGGTATCGGCCGATGTCGGGGGATAGGGGAACATCCCTTCAGATAGAAACGGAACCGTCGGGTTTGGCAACCATAGCGTGGCCGATTTGCGGCCTCGCCGGGATTGGCGCTTTAATGCGCGCATGGACAATCGGGTTCCGTGCGCCGGGCGATCGGGCGGGCGGACCAGAATGCAGGAGCAGCGTGTGATGGCGACAACGGTACTGGTGACGGGGGCAACGGCCGGGTTCGGCAAGGCGATCGCCGAACGGCTGGTGCGGGACGGCTACCGCGTGATCGCCACGGGCCGCCGCAAGGAACGGCTGGACGAACTGGCGGCCGCGCTGGGGCCGGCCCTGCTGCCGTTCGTGCTGGACATGACCGATTCCGCCGCGGTGCAGGCGCTGCCCGGCAGCCTGCCCGAGGACTGGCGGCAGGTCGATGTCCTGATCAACAACGCCGGCCTTGCGCTGGGCCTTGATAAGGCGCAGCAGGCCTCGGTCGAGGACTGGCAACGGATGATCGCGACCAACGTGACCGGCATGGTCGAAATCACGCGCGCGCTGCTGCCGGGCATGGTCGAGCGCAACCGGGGCCACGTCATTTCCCTGGGCAGCACGGCGGGTACCTACCCCTATCTGGGGGCGAACGTGTATGGCGCCAGCAAGGCGTTCGTGTCGCAGTTCATGCGCAACCTGCGCTGCGACCTGCTGGGAACGCATGTGCGCGCCACCAATCTGGAGCCCGGCCTGTGCGGCGGCAGCGAATTCAGCAACGTGCGCCTGCGCGACGACGCGAAGGCGGCTGCTGTCTATGACGGGACGCATCCGATCCAGCCCGAGGACATCGCCGAAACCGTGTCGTGGGTTCTGGGTCTGCCGGCCCATGTGAATATCAACCGGATCGAGATGATGCCGACCTGTCAGGCGTCGGCCGGCCTTGCGGTCGTGAAGGGCCTGGGGGACTGACCCCCATGGCTGCACACGCCGACCTGAAGGCGCTGCTGGCCCATTGCCGGGTTGAGAACGGCGACCATTTCCACCCGGCCGACCACCCCGCGCGAACCGCCGTCGCGGGGATGAGCAAGGCGGACGGCAAGCATCTGCTGCGCCACGGCGTCAAGCGTCTGGCCGAACTGCAGAGCCTGCTGTACGCCAACGGGACATGGTCGCTGCTGGTCGCGTTGCAGGCGATGGACGCCGGCGGCAAGGACGGGATGATCAAGCACGTCATGTCCGGGGTGAACCCCCAGGGCGTGACGGTCACCTCGTTCAAGCAGCCGGGGCCGGTGGAACTGGCGCACGATTATCTGTGGCGGGTGCATCTTGCCGCACCCTCCTGCGGACGGATCGGCATCTTCAACCGCAGCCATTACGAGGAAGTGCTGGTGACGCGGGTGCATCCCGAACTGCTGGTCAGGCAGAAGATCCCGACGGCGCTGCGCACGTCCGCGATCTGGGACGAGCGGTACCGCGACATCCGGCATTTCGAACAGTACCTGTCGGGGCAGGGGACGGTGGTGCTGAAATTCTTCCTCAACATCTCGAAGGAGGAACAGCGCAAACGCTTCCTCCAGCGGATCGACGAGGACGACAAGCACTGGAAATTTTCCGCCGCCGACGCGCGCGAGCGCGAATATTGGGATGAGTACCAGCACGCCTATCATGAGGCGATCAGGCACACGGCCCAACCCTGTGCGCCCTGGATCGTCATCCCCGCCGACCGGAAATGGCTGGCGCGGATCCTGGTGGTGGAAACTATCATCCAGGCGCTGGAATCGCTGAACATGGCCATTCCCGATCCGGCCCCGGACATTATCCGGCAGATGGACGACATCCGGGCGAAGCTGGAGGCCGAAGGGCCGAAGGACCGGCCTCGCCCCACCCGGCACCTGGCGGGCAACACCGGGAAAGGGACGCGATGATGCGCTATTTAGCTGGGATAATGGGGGCCCTGGCCGTGGCCGGCGGACTTCTGGCCGGGGCCCCGGCCCATGCGCAGGAGGCGATCGGCCCGGCCTGCGACAATCATCATTTCCTGGCCGTGCAGCAGGCGTTCGAGAGCGGATCGCTGCGCGGCGACCGGCCCGTGCATGTCTGCGGCCGCGTGCTGGCGGTCTCCCGGCCGAAACGGACCCGCAGCGGCTGGCATGGCTATTTCTACGTCGATGTCGGGGCAGGGGTATCGATTCGCATCGTCTCGGACCTCGACAGGATGGCGGCGCCGCGCTGGCCGTGGGTCGCGAAGGGGGACACGGCCGATGTCGTCGGCCGGTACTATTACGACAACCCCCGCAGCCAGGGCATCGACTGGACGCATCACGGCACCGGCCGCAACTGGGGCATGGAGGGCTATGTGGCCGTGAACGGCAGCAGGTACCAATAGTACCGACCGGCGAGAGGTCGGGCTTTGCCCGAGCCCACCAGGGCCTGAGGCCCTGGACCCCGATCATAATGATGGGTTTTCAAAGGCGACGGCCTTTGGCGGGTTTCGGGGTAGAGCCCTGAGGCGTGCCACATGAAAAAAGGGCCGCCCGGTGAGGCACCGGGCGGCCCTTCTTTCGTCGGGACGGATCAGCCTGCTGCTTCGGATTCCCGCTCGCTGCCCTCGTCGCCTTCGGCCGGGGCATCGGGGTTTGATTCGATATATTCGAAATCCAGCGCCCCATCCTTCAGCGTGATCTTCACCGCGCCACCCTTGACCAGCCGGCCGAACAGCAATTCCTCGGCCAGCGGCTTCTTGATGTGCTCCTGGATCACGCGGCCCAGCGGGCGCGCGCCATACAGACGGTCGTATCCGCGTTCGGCCAGCCATTCCTTCGCGGCCGACGAGATTTCGATTGTGACGTTGCGGTCGGCGAGCTGCGCTTCCAGCTGGAAGACGAATTTCTCGACCACGCGGCCCACGATCTCGGGCGTCAGGTTGGCGAATGGAATGATCGCATCCAGGCGGTTGCGGAATTCCGGCGTGAAGATTCGCTTGATCGCCTCCTCGTCCTCGCCCTCGCGGGTGTCACGGGCGAAACCGATGGCCTCCTTGCTCAGGTCCGCGGCGCCCGCGTTGGTGGTCATGATCAGTACCACGTTGCGGAAATCCACGGTCTTGCCGTTGTGGTCGGTCAGGCGGCCATGGTCCATGACCTGCAGCAGGACGTTATAGAGATCCTGATGCGCCTTCTCGATCTCGTCCAGCAGCAGGACGGCATGCGGATGCTGGTCGATGGCATCCGTCAGCAGGCCACCCTGATCGAAGCCGACATAACCCGGCGGCGCGCCGATCAGGCGGGAAATCGAATGCCGCTCCATATATTCGGACATGTCGAAGCGGATCAGTTCGATCCCCAGCGTCTTGGCCAACTGCTTGGCGACCTCGGTCTTGCCGACGCCGGTGGGGCCCGAGAACAGATAGTTGCCGATCGGCTTCTCGGGGTCGCGCAGCCCGGCACGCGACAGCTTGATGGCCGCCGTCAGGGCCTCGATCGCCCGGTTCTGGCCGTAGACCATGCCCTTCAGGTCGCGCTCCAGGGTGCGCAGCGTCTCCTTGTCGTCGGACGACACGCTCTTGGGCGGGATGCGGGCGATCTTGGCGACGATGTCCTCGACGTCCTTCAGGGTCACGGTCTTGCGGCGCCGGTTCTCGGGCACCAGCATCCGCGACGCCCCGACCTCGTCGATCACGTCGATCGCCTTGTCCGGCAGCTTGCGGTCGTGGATGTACCTGGCCGCCAGTTCCACCGCGCCGCGAATGGCCTCCTCGGTGTAGCGGACCTTGTGGTGGCGTTCGTAATTGCCCTTCAGGCCGCGCAGGATCTTGACCGCATCCTCCAGCGTCGGCTCGGCCACGTCGATCTTCTGGAACCGCCGGACCAGCGCGCGGTCCTTCTCGAAATGCTGGCGGTATTCCTTGTAGGTGGTGGAGCCGATGCAGCGCAGAGTGCCCGCCGCCAGCGCGGGCTTCAGCAGGTTGGACGCATCCATCGCCCCGCCCGAGGTGGCGCCGGCGCCGATCACGGTATGGATCTCGTCGATGAACAGGATGCTGCCCGGATTGTTGTCCAGTTCGGTCACGACCGCCTTCAGCCGTTCCTCGAAATCGCCGCGATAGCGGGTGCCGGCCAGCAGCGCGCCCATGTCCAGCGAATAGATCGTGGATTTCAGCAGCACTTCAGGCACGTCGCCTTCGACGATGCGCTTGGCCAGCCCCTCGGCGATCGCCGTCTTGCCCACGCCGGGGTCGCCCACATACAGCGGGTTGTTCTTGGTGCGGCGGCACAGGATCTGGATCGTGCGTTCGATTTCGGAGTCGCGGCCGATCAGCGGATCGACCTTCCCGTCCTCGGCCTTGCGGTTCAGGTTGGTGCAGTAGGCCGTCAGCGCGTCCTGGTTCTTCTGGCTGCCCTTGCCGCGCTCCTCGCGCTCGCCTTCCGGGCTTTCCGGCGCGCTGCCGGACACCGGGCGCCGCGTCGAGCGGTCGGGTGCCTTCGCAATGCCGTGCGAGATGAAATTGACGGCGTCCAGCCGCGTCATGTCCTGAAGCTGCAGGAAATAGACGGCGTGGCTCTCACGCTCGGCGAACAGGGCGACCAGCACGTTGGAGCCGGTGACCTCGTCGCGGCCCGTCGACTGGACATGGATCGCCGCGCGCTGGATCACGCGCTGGAACGCCGCCGTGGGCTTGGGATCGACCGTCCGGTCGGACGCCAGCCCCGCGAGGTCCTTGTCCAGGAATTCGGTCAGGTCGGACCGCAACTTGTCCAGATCGACGCCGCAGGCGCGGAAGACGGTGACCGCGTCGCTGTCATCGACCAGCGCCAGCAGCAGGTGTTCCAGCGTCGCATATTCGTGCCTGCGATCCCCGGCCAGGGTCAGGGCCCGATGAAGCGTCTGTTCGAGATTGCGTGACAACATGCCAGGACGCTCCTTTTCCAAAAACGGGCCGTAGGCCCGGATAGGCTACCGGAAAATCAGGACCATATTTGGTGTGTTTCCGTCGGAAAGCCAGTGGAAAGAAAAATAAATCGCCCGTCCGAGCCGTGGGGACGTGCGCCGTCGCCCCGTGGGAGAATTCCCCCGGGGATCAGTCCTTCTCGATCGTGCATTGCAGCGGATGCTGGTTCTGCCGGGCGAGATCCATCACCTGCGTGACCTTGGTTTCGGCGACCTCGTAGGTGAACACGCCGCACACGCCCACGCCGCGCTTGTGGACGTGCAGCATGATGTCGGTCGCTTCCTCCCGCGACTTCTGGAAAAACCGCTCCAGAACATGAACGACGAACTCCATCGGCGTGTAGTCGTCGTTCAGCATCAGGACTTTGTACATCGCGGGCTTGCGCGTCTGCGGGCGGGTCCGGACAACAACGCCGATGGTCGGCGAATCGGGGTTGTCGGACTGCCCGTCCTGATCATTGCCGCCACGCCGCGTCGGGTTGTTGCCGCCATGGGCATGGTGACGGTGCCCGGACATGCGCGTGTCGGTCACGGAAGACCCGGCGAGGGAAGATGCAGCAACCATGTTCATACCATATTGGAAATACGTGTCGGGTTAAAAGGGCAGCGGATCAAATTAAACATGTTTTGGGGACGGGAGCCGATCAAATTGGCGGACGTCCTCGCATCGAAGACCGCCGTTGCATGCATGGATCGTTGGCCCCGGGGGAAAAGGCTGCATTTTCTTTCTGTTATCGTTGTTTCCTCTGGACGGGTTCCGGAGATTGACCATAAAGTCGACATAAGATGCGGATCCGGTGACGGGGGAACGGTGGTGGCCGACTGCTCCAGGGGTGATGAGAAGCAGGGCTGGTTCGCCCGCGTGCGCTATGTCGCGTCCCGGCCCTTCGGTCGAGGGCGGGCCATTCGCCTGTCGCTCGGCCTTTCGGCGGGCTGGTTCGCCGCGCTGGCGGGGGGCGTGCACCAGGCCCGCGCCCAGTATGTCGGACAGGTCAGCTCGATCGTCATGGATGCCCGCACCGGGGCCGTCCTGTCGCAGAGCAATCCGGATCTTCAGCGTTATCCTGCCAGCCTGACCAAGCTGATGACGCTCTATCTGGCTTTCAAGGGCCTGCGGAGCGGCCAGGTGTCGCTGGACCAGCCGGTACCGGTTTCCGCGCATGCGGCCTCGATGGAGCCGTCCAAGCTGGGGCTGGTGCCCGGTAGCTACCTGACCGTCGAGCAGGCGGTGCTGGGGCTGGTCACGAAGTCGGCCAATGACGCGGCCTGCGCGCTGGGTGAGCTGCTGGGGGGCGGGGACGAGGACCGCTTTGCCGACGTGATGACGCGTCAGGCGCGTGCCCTGGGCATGACCAGCACCACATTCCGCAACGCCTCCGGCCTGCCGAACGGCGAACAGGTGACGTCGGCGCGCGACCTGGCGATCCTGACCCGGCAGATCATCGCCGAATTCCCTGAATATTATCATTATTTCGCGGTGCCGGCCTTCTATTTCCACGGCCGGCAGGTGCCCAATCACGACCCGATGCTGCGGTTCTATCCGGGGGCGGACGGGCTGAAGACCGGTTATACCGCCGACGCCGGACGGAATTTGGTGACGTCGGCCATTCGCGAGAATGTCCGGCTGATCGGCGTGGTGCTGGGGGCTCGGACGAACCCGCAGCGCAGCGCGATGATGGCCGGCCTGCTGGATGACGGCTTCCGCCAGGAAGGCGTCGCCGACGTGCCGCGCACACTGGTTCTGGCGCGCGGGCGCAGCCGCCATGGCCGTGCGGCGATCATGCTGGCCGCGGCGGCGCGGTCCGCCAACGCCGGCCCCGACCAGGTGGCCGAGCTTCCGTTGTCGCCGCATCACCATGTGCTGTCGCGGCGCGGGCATGGCCATGTCCCGGCACATGTGCGCATGGTGGCCGCGGGTCATGCGGTTCACCGCCGTCATGGCCACAATCACGGCTGACCTTCCCGCCCGAGAGTTCGCTTGAAAACCGGTATCGGTGGGGCATCGCCCTTGCCTTGATCGGGCGACCCGCGCATTTATCCACCCATGATGATGCCGTTCCGGCGGCTGGATAGGATAGCGAGGGGCATCGATATGGACGGCGACACGGACGCAAGGCGGGTTATTCTTCATACGCCGGAGGATTTCGTCGGCATGCGCGCGGCGGGCCAGCTTGCGGCCCGCACGCTGGACATGATCGTGCCGCACGTCACGGCCGGCGTCACGACCGATGCCCTGGATCGCCTGATCCACGACTTCATGCTCGATCACGGGGCGACGCCGGCCACGCTGGGCTATCGCGGCTATCCGAAATCCAGCTGCATTTCCCTCAACCATGTCGTCTGCCACGGCATCCCGGGCGAGCGCCAGTTGCAGGACGGCGATATCCTGAACATCGACGTCACGGTGATCCTGGATGGCTGGTTCGGCGATACCAGCCGCATGTACACGGTCGGTCCGGTGCCCCGGAAGGCCGAGAAGCTGATCGACGTGACGTACAAGGCGCTGATGGTGGGCATCGAGCAGGTCCGCCCCGGCAAGACGCTGGGCGATATCGGATACGCCATCCAGACCTTTGCCGAATCCCATCGTTTCTCGGTGGTGCGCGATTTCTGCGGCCATGGCATCGGCCGGACGTTCCACGCCGCGCCGAACGTGCTGCATTACGGGCGACCGGGGCAGGGGCTGGTGCTGCGACCGGGCATGTTCTTCACCATCGAACCCATGCTGAATGGCGGCCGCCCGGACGTGAAGGTGCTGGATGACGGCTGGACAGCCGTCACGCGCGACCGTTCGCTGTCGGCCCAGTTCGAGCATATGCTGGGCGTCACCGACGAGGGGTGCGAGGTCTTCACGCTTTCGCCCGCCGGCCTCGACAAGCCGCCCTACGACACGGCCGGATGACGGCCGCGCCTGTCCGGGCACACATCATCAGATCGAAGGGAACATGATGCGGTATTCCATCCTGCGACGGCGCCTGGCCGCCTGCATGCTGGCGGGGTCGATGCTGGCCGGCGGGGCACTGCCCGCGATGGCGGCGTCGGTGTCGCCCTCGGCACCCGCCCCGCAGGGCGACGTCCTGACCTTCGGCGGCGGGCCGGTCGCGGTGGCCCCGCTGGCGCCGGCCGCCGGCCAGCATGGCATGGTGGTGTCGGCGCAGCATCTGGCGTCCGAGGCCGGGGCGCGGATCCTGGCGCAGGGTGGCAACGCGGTGGATGCGGCGGTGGCGGTGGCGTACGCGCTGGCCGTGGTCTATCCGGCGGCGGGGAATATCGGCGGCGGTGGGTTCATGACCCTGCGCACGCCGGACGGCCGGATGCAGTTCGTCGATTTCCGCGAACATGCGCCGCTGGCCGCGACCGCCACGATGTTCCAGGATGCGAAGGGCAACGTGATTCCGGGCCTGTCGATCACCGGCTGGAAGGCGGTGGGCGTGCCCGGCACCGTCGCGGGGATGGACCTGATCCTGCATCGCTGGGGGCGGCTGTCGCGCCAGCAGGTCATGGCGCCGGCCATCGCCCTGGCGCGGGATGGTTTCGTCCTGGCCGAAGGCGACGTTCAGCTGCTGGACACCTCGACCGCCGATTTCGCGCGTGACGCCGAGGCCCGGAAGATCTTCCTGCGTCCCGACGGCACGCCGCTGGTGCCCGGCGACCGGCTGGTGCAGGCCAATCTGGCCCGGACCCTGTCGCTGATTGCGCGCGACGGCGTCGATGCCTTCTATCGCGGCCCGATCGCCGACGAGATCCTGCGTGCCGGCCGGGCCGGGGGCGCCATCCTGCAGGCCGACGATTTCCGCAAATATGCCCCGCGCGTGATGGCGCCGCTGACCTGTTCCTATCGCGGCTATCGTGTCGACACCGCGCCCCCGCCCAGCGGCGGCGGCGTCGCGCTGTGCGAGATCCTGAACATCCTGTCGGGCTACGACATGCATGCGCTGGGGCTGCATACCGCCCCCGCCGTCCAGCGTGAGGTGGAGGCCATGCGTCATGCCTATGCCGACCGCCAGGACCTGGGCGACCCGGCCTTTGTCCACAATCCGGTCACGCATCTGATCGACCCGGCCTATGCCCGGCAGATCCGCGACGGGATCCCGACCGACCGGGCGGTAGCGTCCGATTCGCTGCGTCCGGGCACGGCGCAGCCGGAAAAGCATGAGACGACCCAGTTCTCGGTCGCGGACAGCAAAGGGCTGGCGGTGTCGGTGACCTATACGCTGAACGGCTGGTTCGGCGCCAAGGTCATGGGCGGCGACACCGGGATCTTTATGAATGACGAGATGGACGATTTCTCGTCCCGTCCCGGCGTGCCCAACATGTTCGGCATCGTCGGCAGCCGCGCCAACGAGATTGCGCCCGGCAAGACGCCGCTGTCGTCCATGTCGCCCACCATCCTGTCGCGTGACGGCAAGGTCGTCATGGTCATCGGCAGCCCCGGCGGGTCGCGGATTCCCACGATCGTCCTGTCCGCGATCCTGGGCGTGGTCGATTACGGGCTGGACATCCAGCAGGCGATCGATCTGCCCCGCATCCACGAGCAATGGCAGCCTTCGCATGTCGAGGTGGAGCAGGGCGCCTTGACGGACGATGTCGCCCAGACCCTGACGCACGAGGGCTACGAGATCGCCCCCCATGCTCCGTGGGGCGTGGCCGAGGGGATTCTGGTCGGCGGTCCGCGCCTCGGCGAACGGGGGGCGGCGCGCTATTACGGCGGCTTCGACCGTCGCCATGCGGGTGGGGCGGCCGTCGGCGAGTAAGCGCAAGGGCTTCGGCCCTTGCCGGGTTCGGGCAGAACCCGGCCTTCTTATGGGGCGCCGGCCAGCCAGTCGTCGATCATGCGCCGGGCGATGGTGGTGGACGCCGGCAAGGTGAAGCCCAGGGCGGCATGGTTGCGGATGTCGTCGCGGGTCAGCCATCGGGCCTCGACGATTTCGTCGGGGTCCAGACGCAGCGCGTCGTCGGCGGCTGTGGCGGTGAAGGCCAGCATCAGCGTACCGGGATACGGCCAGGGCTGGGACGAGTGATAGCGGATCTCCCCGACCTGGACGCCCGTTTCCTCCAGCACCTCGCGGGCGACGGCTTCCTCGGGCGTTTCGCCGGGTTCGACGAATCCGGCCAGGGCCGACAGTGTGCGGCTTTCGGGGCCGAAGCGGACGCCGCGCGCCAGAAGGACGCGGTCCTGCCGTTGCACCAGCATGATGACCACGGGGTCGGTGCGGGGGAAATGCAGGTGGGCGGGATCGGCCGTGCAGACCAGGCGATGGCCGGCCTGGTCGGCCTGGTTGGGCGCGCCGCACGCGCCGCAGAAGCGCGTGGCGTTGCGCCAGTGCACGAGGCCCCGCGCCTGGGCCAGGATGGCCGCCTCGTCGGGCGGCAGCAGGCTGGCCAGCGGGCGCAGTTCCATGAACCGGCCGCGCGCCCGGGGGAACAGCAGTTCCGGCTGCTCCATCAGGCTGAGATCCAGGACAAAGAGCGGGCGTTCATCCAGATAGCCCAGGAAGATCCAGTCGGCCGACTCGAGGATTTCGGGTGTCATCAGCGTATCGCGCCGGGTGGGCAGTTCGATCCGCGCCCGGTCGTCGCGGTCCCTGACGACCAGATGCAGCCCGCGCCAGCAGGGCACGAACAGCGTATTGGCGCCGACGAGATAGAGCGCGATTCGGGCCGCGTCCGCACGATGGTGCGCCGCGCGGTCGACGGGACTGCCGGAATAGAAGTTCCCGCCTCTCGCGGGGGGCGCATAGGGGGTGATGGTCATGGCCTGCCTCTTTTCCTTGTCCTCCCCTCTTGTGCCCGACACCCGGTTGCGTGTTAAGAAGGCGCCGGGAGACCGGCTATGGACGGGCGCCTTGCCAACCCGGTCAGGTCCGGAAGGAAGCAGCCGCAGTGAGTTTCGCCCGGGTCATCAGTCCGGTCTCCCACCCCGGGAAACATATCCCCGCCCGCGCCGCCAGGCCGGGCCTGGCGTTGACATCTGCCCGGAAGCATAAATGACCGTTTCGTCGGACCAGGATCGCGCCGAGGCGGACGATCTGCCCGCGCCGCCGCCCGATGACGGCCCCGGCCTGTTCGGCGACGCGTCTGCCCCCACATCCGCGCCCACCGTTGCGACTGCGCCCCCTGCCTCGGCGCCCGTTCCTTATCGCGTGCTGGCGCGCAAATACCGGCCGGCCACCCTCGACGATCTGATCGGCCAGGATTCGACGGTGCGGATCCTGCGCAATGCTTTCGCCCTGGGGCGGGTGGCGCATGCCTTCATGCTGACGGGCGTGCGCGGGGTGGGCAAGACCACGACGGCGCGCATCATCGCCCGGGCCCTGAACTGCGTCGGGCCGGATGGCACCGGTGGCCCGACGGCCGATCCGTGCGGGGTCTGCGCCAATTGCGTGGCCATTCTGGCCGACCGCCATCCCGACGTGCTGGAAATGGACGCGGCCTCGCGCACCGGCGTGGACGACGTGCGCGAAATCATCGAGGCGACGCGATTCCGCCCCATGCAGGGACGGATGAAGGTCTTCATCATCGATGAGGTCCATATGCTGTCGCGCAACGCCTTCAATGCGTTGCTCAAGACGCTGGAGGAGCCGCCGGCGCAGGTGACGTTCGTCTTCGCCACCACCGAATTGCGCAAAGTGCCGGTGACCGTCCTGTCGCGCTGCCAGCGGTTCGACCTGCGCCGCGTGCCGCAGGCCGATCTGGCCGCCCATTTCGGCCGCATCGCGCAGGCCGAAGGCGTCGCCTGCACGCCCGATGCGCTGGCGCTGATCGCGCGGGCGGCGGACGGGTCGGTGCGCGACGGCCTGTCGCTGCTGGACCAGGCCATTGCGCAGGGCGCGCAGACACACGACACCGATGGGGCACATGTCCCGATCGAGGCCGATCTGGTCAGCGACATGCTGGGCCTGGCCGACCGGGGGCGGGTGTTCGACCTGCTGGACGCCGTACTGGCCGGCCGGCCCGACCAGGCGCTGGCCATCACCGACGAGGCCCATGCCCGGGGCGCCGATCTGGGCGTCATGCTGGGCGATGTGCTGGAACTGGTCCACACGGTCTCGCGCCTCAAGGCTCTGCCGGCGTTGCGGCACGGTACCGAACTGCCGGAGGCCGAGCGCGCGCGCGGCGGTGCGCTGGCCGACCGCCTGTCTGTGCCCGTGCTGGGGCGGACGTGGCAGATGCTGCTGAAGGGCCTGTCGGAAATCGAGATGGCGCCCGACCGGCGTGAAGCGGCCGAAATGATCCTGATCCGCCTGTGCTATGTGGCCGACCTGCCGCCGCCGGGTGACCTGGTGCGTCGCCTGACCGGCAAGGACGGCGCGGGCGCGGCCGGGCCGATGGTGTCGGGCGCGCCCGCTTCGGCGGGTGGACCCGCGGTCGGTGCCGCGGGGATGGCTACGACCGCGGACAGCGGACCTCAGGGCGGGATTCCCGTCACGGCGCATGGCGGGTTGCGGATGGTCGCCAACGGCGGCGTGCGCGTGGCCGACCTGTCGCCCGCCGAACCGCAGGACCTGGTCGCGCCGGAGCCGGTCCCCGAGCCCGAACCCGAGCCGTCTTCCCCCGTGCTGACGACATGGCGCGAAACCGTGGCGTTCGTTTCGGGCAAGGATGCGATGCTGCACGGCCATCTGCGCCATTCCACGCATCTGGTCGCCTTTACGCCACCACGGATCGACCTTCGGGTGGACCGGGCCGGCCTGCCGGGCCTGACCCGCCGGCTGGAGACCCTGCTGCGACGCGAGACCGATGTGGCGTGGGAGGTCCGGGCCTCGACCGAGCAGGGCAAGCCGACGCTGGCCGAGCAGGGGGCGGAAATCATCCAGTTCCACCGCGCGGCGGCCGAGGCCCATCCGCTGGTGCGGGCTATTTTCGCGCGCTTTCCCGATGCCCGCCTTGGCGCCGTGACCGATCATTCCCTTGACGATTACGGCCTGCCGCCCGAAGAGGCGGCATCTGCCGTGCTGGCGCCGGATCTGGAATTCGCGCCCCTCGACGCCGATCTGGTGGATGAGGACGACCTCGACATGAACGACGACAGGTGAGGAGACGACACCGATGAAGAATCTAGCCGGCCTGATGAAGCAGGCGACCCAGATGCAGGCGCGCATGGAAGAAATGCAGAGCACGCTGGAAGGCATGACGATCGAAGGCAGCGCCGGGGCCGGCATGGTCAACGTCACCCTCAACGGCAAGGGCGACCTCAAGGCGGTGAAGATCGACCCCAAGCTGGCCGACCCCACGGAAATGGAAATGCTGCAGGACCTGCTGGTCGCCGCCTGCGCCGACGCGCGCAAGCAGCTGGACGAACGCGCGGCCGAGGAAATGAAGAAGGTCACCGGTGGCATGAACCTGCCGGCGGGCCTGAAATTTCCGTTCTGATCCCACAACGCGGCGGGGCATAGGGGCGGCGGCATGGGCGGCACGGACATCGAACGGCTGATCGCGCTGCTGGCGCGGCTGCCGGGGCTGGGTCCGCGTTCGGCCCGCCGCGCGGCGCTGGCCCTGCTGCGCCAGCCCCAGGCCCGCATGCTGCCGCTGGCGCAGGCGATGGAGCAGGCGGCGCGCGCGGTGAAGACCTGCAGCAGCTGCGGCAATCTGGACACGCGCGATCCCTGCGGCATCTGTGCCGACCCGGTGCGCGATCGCGGGCTGGTCTGCGTGGTCGAGACCGTGGGCGACCTGTGGGCGCTGGAGCGCGCGGGCGTGCATCGCGGCGTCTACCAGGTGCTGGGCGGAACGCTGTCGGCGCTGGCGGGACTGGGGCCGGACGATTTGAATGTCGGCCCGCTGCTCGTCCGGCTGGAACAGGGCGGCGTGCGGGAAGTCATTCTGGCCCTCGGCGCCACGGTCGAGGGGGCGACGACCAGCCACTGGCTGCAGGATCGCCTTGCGCGGTTCGACGTGCCCGTCAGCCGCGTCGGGCAGGGCGTACCCATGGGCGGCGCCCTGGACGTCCTGGACGACGGCACGCTGGCGGCGGCGTTGCTGGCGCGCCGGCCGGCCTGAAAGACGCATGAACATGTGGCCCATTCCCCCCTCCATTCCCCGCGTCGCCTTCGTGACCGGCGGGGCGATCCGGCTTGGCCGGGCCATGGCGCTGGCGCTGGCGGATGCCGGTTTTGCGGTGGCTATCCATTATCGCTCGGCCGAGGACGAAGCCCGCCGGACGGTGGCGGACATCGCCGCCCGGGGCGTGGGCGCCGTCATGCTGCGCGCCGACCTGTCGCATGAGGCCGAGGTCACGCCCCTGCTGGCGCGGGCCGCCGACGCGCTGGGGCCGGTCGGCGTGCTGGTGAACAACGCCAGCACCTTCGAACGCGACGAATGGGACGATGCGACCCGCGCCGGATGGGATGCACATCTGGAGCCCAACCTGCGCGCGCCCTTCGTCCTGATGCAGGATTTCGCCCGCCATCTGCCCCAGGGCGTCGAGGGCATGGTGCTGAACATGCTGGACGAACGGGTGTGGTCGCTGACGCCGCATTTCGTCAGCTATACCGTCTCGAAATCGGCGTTGTGGACCCTGACGCGCAGCATGGCGCTGGCCCTGGCGCCCCGGCGGATCCGCGTGAACGCGATCGGGCCCGGCCCGGCGCTGCCCAGCCCGCGCCAGTCGGCCGAACAGTTTGCCCGGCAATGCGCATCGGTGCCGCTGGGTCATGGAACCTCGCCGGACGAGGTGGCGCGGGCGGCGATGGCGCTGCTGTGCCTGCCGTCGGTGACGGGACAGATGCTTGCCCTGGATGGCGGGCAACACATGCAATGGTCTCCGGCCCTGCGTCCGGGCCTGGCCCCCGAGGAATAAGACACACCGCAATGGCCATTTTTGCTGCCTGGCCCGAACAGCCGCCGCTGCGCCGCGTGTTCCTCAAGGACATGGTGCTCGACGCCAATATCGGCATCTATCCGCATGAACAGGGCGTGACCCAGAGGATCCGGGTCAACATCTCGTTCGGGGTCGTGGACGAGCCGGGGTTGACGGTCGGGCGCGACGATCTGAGCCGTACCGTCTCGTACGAACGCATCGTGCTGATGGTGCGCCGGATCATCGCCGAGGGCCATGTCCGCCTGGTCGAGACGCTGGCCGAACGGATCGCCATCGGCGTTCTGGCCGACGAGCGCGTGGTGGTGGTGCGCGTGCGGGTCGAGAAGCTGGATATCTTCGACGACCTGGACGCCGTGGGGGTCGAGATCGAACGGCGGCGACCCACGCCGTAACGGCGGCGATTCTGCTGGGTCTTTCCGCCGCCCTGTTCTACGGCGCCGGGGATTTCCCGCCGGTTTCGCTGCCGCGATGTGCGTGGCGGGACTCGGGTCGTGGCGGCCCATTTATGGCGCGGGCTGGGGGCCTATCTGTCGTCGTCGTCGCTGACCAGCATGGTGACCGTATTGCAGGCGGGGCTGGTCATTCACGAGCCCGTGGCGATGCACCAGTGGCTGGGGATGGCCGGCGTCCTGGTCGGCCCGGCGGTGCTCAACCCGGGATAGGGGTCCTGCCCCGCCGGCCCCGTGGGGGGCGGCGGGGTGGACGGTCAGTTGTCGTTCTCGTCGTTATCGGTGCTGACGTCGATGTCGGCGCTGATCTCGTCGTCATCGTCGTCGAGGTCGGAGGTATCCTCCATCACGTCGTCGTCGGAATCGGCGTCGTCGGCATCGAGATCGACGGCCGTATCGGCATCGTCATCCTTCGGCTTGACCGGGGTCGCGGCCGCCGGGTCGGGCGCGCGGCGGATGCGGGGCACGTCCGCGGGTTGCTCGGTGCCGCATTTCGGGCAGACGACCGGGCTTTTGTTCAGATCGTAGAAACGGGCGCTGCAGGAAACACAGACGCGCTTGGTGCCGAGATTAGGCTGGGCCATCTTGAACCTGTCGATCCTGATATTGTTGGACAAAAAATGCGACGGAGAGCGGCACAAGGCGCAGCCCCATGCCAGCTTGCGAAGCGGCTGTCAAACCATGATCGGTCCATGCCCGTCGCTTTGGCTTCTTTTTTGTCGCGAGGGCAATTGACTTCGCCGCCCACAATCCGGAATTGGATGGCCCCATGGATACCGTGCATGCTCCGTCCCCGCGTCCGCTGAACGTTCAGGCGCCGGCCGCCCCCCTCTCCGGAGCCGTCACGGTTCCGGGTGACAAGTCGATCAGCCATCGCGCGCTGATGTTCGCGGCGCTGGCCCGCGGCGAGACGCATATTTCCGGCCTGCTGGAAGGCGAGGACGTGCTGCGCACCGCCGACGCCATGCGGGCGCTGGGCGCCACGGTCGTCCGCACCGGCCCCGGCGCCTGGCACGTGACGGGCCGGGGCATCGGCCAGTTGCAGGAACCGGCCGACGTGCTGGATATGGGCAATTCCGGCACGGCGGCGCGCCTGCTGTCGGGCATCCTGGCCAGCCACGGCATCTTTTCGGTGATGACCGGCGACGCCAGCCTGCGCGGCCGCCCGATGAAGCGCGTGACGGACCCCCTGGCGGCCACCGGCGCGACCTTCCTGTCGCGGGTCGGCGGGCGGCTGCCTCTGGCGATCCGCGGCGTTGCCGATCCAGCGCCGCTGTCCTATCGCCTGCCGGTCGCCTCGGCGCAGGTGAAATCGGCCGTTCTGCTGGCCGGGCTGAATGCCGCCGGCACCACGCGGGTCGAGGAGCCGGTGGCCACCCGCGACCACACCGAAAACATGCTGCGCCATTTCGGCGCCCACGTGACGGTCGAGCCGCTGGGCGCCGGCGGCCGCACCATCACGCTGGCCGGTCGGCCGGAGCTGGTGGCGCGGGACGTCGTGGTCCCCGGCGACCCGTCCTCGGCCGCGTTCGTGCTGGTCGCGGGCCTGGTTGTGCCCGGGTCGGCGGTCACGGTGCGCGGCGTCGGCCTGAACCCGCTGCGGACCGGCCTGTTCACCACCCTGCGCGAGATGGGGGCCGACCTGCGCCTGTCGAACGAACGCATCGAGGGCGGCGAACCGGTGGGCGACCTGACCGCGATCGCCGGCCCGCTGCACGGGGTGGACGTGCCGGCCGACCGCGCGCCGTCGATGATCGACGAATATCCGGTCCTGGCGGTCGCCGCCGCCCATGCCACCGGCCCGTCCCGCTTCCGGGGGCTGGAGGAATTGCGCGTCAAGGAAAGCGACCGCCTGGCCGCGACCGTGGCGCTGCTGGAGCGTAACGGCGTGACGGTCCAGGTCGTGGGCGACGACATGATCGTCACCGGCACCGGGGGCGCGGTGCCGGGCGGCGGCGTTGTCGAGACCCGCATGGACCACCGCCTGGCCATGAGCGCCACCGTTCTGGGCCTGGCCGCGTCGGCGCCGGTGGGCGTGGACGACACGGCCTTCATCGATACCAGCTTCCCCGGCTTCATCGACTTGATGAACGGGATCGGCGCGGGCCTCGGGGCATGAAAAAGGCGCTGGTGATTGCCATCGACGGGCCGGCGGCCGCCGGAAAGGGGACCCTGGCGCGACGCCTGGCGGCGGCGCTGGGCCTGCCCTACCTGGATACCGGGTTGCTGTATCGCGCTGTCGGGCGGCGCATGATCGACGCCGGGCTGGACCCGGCGACCCATCCGGCCGACGACCAGGCGCGGGGGATCCGGCTGGCGGATCTGGAGCGCGACGACCTGCGGGTGCCTGAAGTCGATCGGGCCGCCAGCCTGGTGGCGGCCCAGCAGGCGGTGCGGGCGATCCTGGTGGACACCCAGCGCAATTTCGCCATTGCCGGCGGCGGGGTGCTGGACGGGCGCGATATCGGCACCGTCATTTTCCCCGATGCGACGGTCAAGCTGTTCGTCACGGCATCGACCCAGGCGCGGGCGCGCCGGCGATGGGAACAGATGGCGCCCGACCTTGAGGCGCCGGACCGCGCGGCCCGCATCGCCGAGGTCGCGGCCCAGCTCCAGGCCCGTGACGACGCCGATGCCAGCCGTGCTGTCGCGCCGCTGCGGGCCGCCGACGACGCGGTCTGGATCGACACCGACGACATGACCGCCGACGAGGTCCTGGACGAGGCCCTGCGGATCGTCCGCCAGCGGACCGGGGACCTCAAGACGGGTTGATCGGGTTTTGCGGCCGAAAGGCCGTGCGGCGGGCAGTTTCTGTTGACAGGCCGGGGGTTGAGGGTGTCTGTGCGAGTCCACGCGCCGGAACCCGTGGTGGGGTCGGCGTGGTCTGCATCGGCCGTCAGGCATGCCGCGACACGGGTCGTGGATAGAGCCGGGCAAGTCGTTCCGTCCACGATCGGCGGCGCGCAAGACTTGCGGTGTTCCGCCCGCGCGGGACCCGATACGGGATTTACGGTACATATGGCTTCAGCCACCTTACAATCCGCCACCGATCATTTCGGCGGCGAGGATTTCGCGACCCTTCTGGACGAGACCCTGGGCCGCGACACCGCGTTCGACGGTTCGGTCGTCACCGGCCGCGTCGTCCGCCTGACCGACGAATTCGCCATCGTCGATGTCGGCCTCAAGAGCGAAGGGCGCGTGGCGCTCAAGGAATTCGGCCTGCCGGGCATGACGCCGGACGTAAAGCCGGGCGACGTGATCGAGCTGTTCGTCGAGCGCTATGAGGACCGTGACGGTTCCATCGTGCTGTCGCGCGAGAAGGCGCGGCGCGAGGAAGCCTGGACGAACCTGGAAAAGGCGTTCGAGGGCAACCAGCGCGTCAACGGCACGATCTACGGGCGCGTGAAGGGTGGCTTCACCGTCGATCTGGGCGGCGCCATGGCCTTCCTGCCGGGCAGCCAGGTCGATATCCGTCCGGTCCGCGATGTCACCCCGCTGATGGGCGTGCCGCAGCCGTTCCAGATCCTGAAGATGGACCGCGCCCGCGGCAACATCGTCGTGTCGCGCCGCGCCGTTCTGGAAGAGACGCGCGCCGAGCAGCGCAGCGAGCTGATCCAGGGCCTGAAGGAAGGCATGATCCTCGACGGCGTGGTCAAGAACATCACCGATTACGGTGCGTTTGTCGACCTGGGCGGCGTTGACGGCCTGCTGCATGTCACCGACATCGCGTGGAAGCGTATCAACCACCCGTCCGAGGCCCTGCAGATCGGCCAGCCGGTCCGCGTGCAGGTCATCCGCTTCAACCCGGATACGCAGCGTATCTCGCTGGGCATGAAGCAGCTCGAGGCCGATCCGTGGGAGAACGTGGCGATCAAGTATCCGCCGGGCGCCCGCTATTCCGGCCGCGTCACCAACATCACCGACTACGGCGCGTTCGTCGAGCTGGAGCCGGGGGTCGAGGGCCTGGTGCACGTCTCCGAGATGTCCTGGACGAAGAAGAACGTCCATCCGGGCAAGATCGTCGCGACCTCGCAGGAAGTCGACGTCATGGTCCTGGATGTGGACAGCGCGAAGCGCCGCATCTCGCTGGGCCTGAAGCAGGTGCAGCGCAACCCGTGGGAGCTGTTCGCCGAAGAGCACAAGATCGGCTCGACGGTCGAGGGCGAGATCCGCAACATCACCGAGTTCGGGCTTTTCGTCGGCCTGTCCGCGGACATCGACGGCATGGTCCACATGTCCGACCTGTCCTGGGACGAGGCGGGCGAGGTCGCCATGACCCATTACGAGAAGGGTCAGGTCGTCCAGGCCAAGGTGCTGGATGTCGACGTCGAGAAAGAGCGTATCTCGCTGGGCATCAAGCAGCTGCATGAAGATCCGGCCGCCGATGCGCTGGGCAAGGTGCAGAAGGGTGCGGTCGTGACCTGCATCGTGACCGCCGTCCAGTCGAACGGCATCGAGGTCAAGGTCGACGAGGTCCTGACGGGCTTCATCCGCCGGGCCGAGCTGGCGCGCGACAAGGCCGATCAGCGTCCGGAGCGTTTCGCGGTTGGCGAGCGCGTCGATGCGAAGATCGTCTCGGTCGATCGCGCGGCCCGCAAGCTGGCGCTGACGATCCGCGGCCGCGAGGTCGAGGAAGACAAGCAGGCGATCAACGAGTACGGCTCGTCGGACAGCGGCGCTTCGCTGGGCGACATTCTGGGTGCGGCGATCCGTCGTCGCAACGCGGAAGGCTGATCCCGTCCGTCATGGACGAAAAGAGGGCGGTGCCGGTTTCGGCACCGCCTTTTTTTTTGCTCGCGACGGGGCGGCTTGTTCCATGGTCGGGGGCCAGGGCCCTGCCCCTGTCTTCGCTTAACGTGGGGCACCCGGCGGGGCGCCGGCCGCCAGGCAGCGTGCGAACGCCTCGGGGTCGGCGGGGCGATAGGCACGCACGTAATCGACCTGCATGGCCGTCGGGTTGGGGGTCCTGTCGATCGACCACCCGGAACCGAGCGCCAGATTGACCAGGAACATGAACGGCAGCCGATGTTGCGGGGGCGTCGGCGTCCGCCAGAATTCCTTGTGATCCAGATAGAAGCTGATCCAGCGCGGGGTCACCAGGGTGCCGTAGGTATGGAAACCATCGACCAGCGAATGGGCCGGTACGCTGGTCAACTGCGTGGCTCCCCCATGAGGCTCGGAGGAGTGTCCGGGCCAGACATGGACGGTGGAATGAAAGGCGTCGGTGAACTGGCCGTAATATTCGATGGTGTCGACCTCGACGGTCGGGCGCATCCAGTTCGGCGGCGTGCTTTCATTAAGCCATATACCGGGCCATGTGCCTGGGCCCGGGGGCAGTTTCACGCGCGTTTCGAAATAGCCGTACAGGGTCGTGAAGCCGTGGCCGTCCCGGTCCGCCGACGCCAGAAGGCCCGATGTCCAGTGCCCCTGGGCGTCCTTGCGCGCGGTGATGGACAGGACCCCATCCCGGGCCGAGAAGGCCGAACCCGGACCGGGGTCGGTGAAGCGCGCATCGCCGAAATCGCCGCCCCATGGCGTATGCGTGATCCAGTGTGCGGCGCCCAGCGTCCATGCCGACAGGCTTGGACTGTCGAATTCGTCGTCGAAGACCGGCGCCGCACCGCACAGCCGCCTCTCCGCCATTGTCGGGGTAGCCTGTGCGGGGGCGGCGACCGGCGCCAGACCGGTCAGACAGAGGATGGGAAGCAAAAAGCGGGAGCAGGTCGCGGCAAGGCCGAAGATCCGCCTGCATGTCTTTGCGGGATGACGTTCGCGCACGGCGCCCCCTCTCCGAGTTGGTTGGAGACATGCGTGCGGGGCCACGATCGGGCCGCGTCACATGTCCGCAGAGCCTAACTCGGGGCGCGTCGGTGGGTTCCGCGTGCAGAACGGAGGTCGGGCCCGGTCCGAGCCCGGCAAGGGCCGAGGCCCTTGCCGTCACATCACCGGGCCGGCCCCTTGACGATTTCGGCCAGGTCACGGGGGCGGATCCATGTGCGGAAGGCGGCCTGCACCGCCGCCGCCGTCATGCCGTAATAGGCCTTGGCCGCCCGGTCCGGCGTATCCAGCGGCAGGCCCAGATCGACCAGATGCAGGTCTTCGGCGGCGATCGAATCCAGGCTGGCGCGCTGCAGGGGCAGGCCGCGCAGCAGCGAGGCTTTGGCCAGGGTCAGTTCGTCATCCGAGACCGGGTTGTTCTGCATCGCCGTGACATCGTGCACGGCGGCGTCACGCGCCTTGCCGACCTTGTCGGGATCGGCGCCGAACGAAATGCTGTACCCGCCCCGGTTACGCGACCATGAAAAGCGGCTGCTGACGGAATAGACATATCCGGTCCTGACCCGCAGGTCGCGGTACAGTCGCGACGAGAAACCGTCGCCCAGGACCTCGTTGCCCACCGTCAGGGCGAAATGATCGGCGTGCGCCGCCGTCAGGCCCAGGCTTTCGGCCAGCATCGCGGTGTCCTGCACGCTGGTGTGGTCGGGCACCTGGGTGCGTGACGCACGGCTGTCGGGGCGGGTCGGCAGGTCGACGGCCGGGGTTGCGCCGCCGGCAGCCGTCCAGGCGTCGAAATCCCGGCCCACCACCTGCTGCGCGCGCTCGGGGGTGATGTCGCCCGCGACCACGATGGTGGTCAGGTCGGGGCGGTAGGCGCCCGCATAGAACGCCCGCACGTCGGCCAGGGTCAGATGCATGACCTTCTGCGGGTCGGGCTGGCGCAGGCTGGGGTCGTGCGGCGGCGACACCGCGGCCTTGACCGCGCGGCCGAACAGGTAATCGGGCGTCCGCAACCTGCCGGCCAGGGCCTGCGCCGTCTGCATGCGCACGACCTGGAAGGCGCGATCGGGGAAGGCGGGGTGCAGTTCGTTATCCGCCAGCAATTCCATGCCGCGCTCGAAATCGGGGGTCAGCACGGCCAGGCCGAAGCCGGGGCCGGCGCTTTCGGTGGCGGCGATGTCGTCCAGCGCCTTCTGGAACGCCAGGCGGTCCAGGGTGCGGGTGCCATAGGTGAACAGATCCTCGGTGATCGCGGCGATGCCTTCTTGCCCGGCCGGTTCCTGCATGTCGGCATTCTGCCGCACCATGCCGTAGACATTCACGGTGTGGCCGACATGGGCGGGCTGCACGATCAGGCGCAGCCCGTTGGGATAGGTGAAGACCGAGGGCGGCGTCACGGACGGCGGCAGGGACAGGCTGGTCAGCGCCGTGCGCGCCCAGTCGGGCAGGGGTACCGGATGGTCGGGGGGAGTGGCGAAGGATTCCGATCCCCCGAAGCCCTTGCCCGTCACCGGCTTGCCCGAGTCCTCGGGCGTCAGCAGCGCGGTGACCGCCTCGCCGGGATCCAGGATCTGGCGGGCCAGGCGGTTGACGTCGGCAGGCGTCACCGCGTTCAGCATGGCGGCGAGGTCGTCGGGCGAATTCAGCCCCATGACCGCCAGCGCCTGCGACCAGTTTTCCGCCAGTCCGCTGATGCTGTTGGCGGAAAAGCTGAGCTGCGCCAGTTCCTTGCGCCGTGCGGCCTCGACCAGATCGGTCGGCACGCCCTTGTCGCGGATGGTGGCCAGGATCACGTTGACCTCATGCAGCAGCGGGGCCGGGTCCTGTTCCTTGGGGAAGGCGGCGATGGCGATGCCGATTCCGGCGTCGGCCTTGGGGGCGAATTCGAAGCCCGCGAACAGCGCCTTGCCGGCCGGCACCAGGTCGTACAGCGCCCCGCGCTGGCTGGACAGCACGTCGGACAGGATCTGGGCGGCCGCGTAATCGCGCGCGGTCAGGCCGGGCATGCGCCACGCCACGGTAATCAGCCCGACCGGATAGTCGGTGGGGAAATGCAGGGTCTGCGCCGTCACCGGGCCGGGGTGGACCGGCGCCCGTTCGGGCAGCGTGCGGCGCGGGATCTCGCCGAAGGCGGCGCGCACCTGGTCGATGGCGCGGGCGGGGTCGACGTCGCCGGCGATGATCAGGATGGCGTTGTTGGGCGCGTACCATTTTTCGTAGAAGCCGCGCAGCAGGGCGGCGTCCGTCTTCTCGAAGGACGGGCGGGTGCCCAGTGCGTCCTGCTCGTATGGCGTGCCGGTAAACAGGATGGATTGCAGGCGCGACAGGTACTGGTAGCTGGGGCTGGACAGGTCGCGCGAGACTTCCTGCTCGATCGCGCCGCGTTCCTTGTCCCAATCGGCCGCATCCAGGGTCAGCCCCTGCATCCGCAGCGCCTCGATATGCAGGATCACGCCCAGATCGTCGGCGGGGGCGGTGTAGTAATACTGGGTGACGTTCTCGGTCGTGTCGGCGTTGTAGCTGCCGCCCAGCCGCGCGCCGATGGCCGCCAACTGGTCCTTGTCCAGCCCCTTGCTGCCGCGGAACATCATGTGTTCCAGCGCGTGGGCGGTACCCGGAAACCCCTTCGGGGCCGCGCTGGAGCCGACCAGGTAATTGATTTCGGTCGTGACCACGGGGGCCAGCCGGTCGCGTACCACCACCACGCGCAGCCCGTTGGACAGGGTCGCGCGCACCGGTGCCTCGGCGTGCGCCGCCGGCTGTGCGGCCGGCGGCGGGGCGGCGTCGAGGTGCGGCATCGTATCCGCCCGGGCCGGTGCGACGGCCAGCAGGGCAAGGGAGAGGCTGAGGGCGGTGGTGGTCAGGCGGGCGGTCATGATCGCGTGGGAACTCCTGATGACCGCGATACCCTAGAGAAGGCCGGGCGTCGTGAAAACCGCGCACCGGCTGCGGGGACATGTCCTCTTGTTCATGACGGGCGATGGCGGTTGACTGCGTCCCAACAGGAATGAAGGGGAAGGCGATGTCCGGGAACATGCCGATCGACCGAATGGCGGAACGGGTCGAACAGGTCGTGCAGGGGGCGGTGGCGCGGGGCCGGCTGGTCGGGGCGGTGGTCCTGGTGGCGGTGGACGGCGCGGTCGTCGTGCGCTGTGCCGCCGGCCTTGCGGACCGCGAGGCCGATGTCCCGATGCGTGGCGACGCCCTGATGCGCCTGGCCTCGCTGACCAAGCCGGTGGTCACGGCCCTGACCCTGGCGCTGGCGGAACGCGGGCGGCTGGAACCGGGCGACCCGGTGACGCGCTTCCTGCCCGATTTTCGGCCGGCCGGCCCGGATGGCGCCGTGCCGGTCATCACGCTGCACCATCTGCTGACCCATATGTCGGGCCTGTCCTATGGCTTCGCCTTTCCCCGCGACGACAATCCATACGCCCGCGCGGGCGTGTCGGACGGCATCGCCGAGCCGGGCATGACGCTGGCCGATAACCTGGCCCGCCTGGCGTCGGTGCCCCTGACCTTCGCGCCAGGGGAGGGGTGGCAATATTCCCTGGGGCTGGACGTCATGGGCGGCGTGCTGGAACGCGCGGGTGACGCGCCGCTGCCGGAACTGGTGCGGCAGTATATCGGCGATCCGCTGGGCTGGACCGAGAGCGGCTTTGCCGTATCCGGGCCGGGCCTGCTGACCGGGGCCTATGCCGACGGTCGTCCGGCACCCATCGCCATGGGCGAACGCTATGTCATGCCGCGACTGCTGTCCGATGGCCGTACCAGCGAAATCGTCTTCGCGCCCGACCGGGTGCTGAACCCGGCCTCCTACCCCTCGGGCGGGGCCGGCCTGGTCGGCACCGCCGGCGAGTTCCTGCGCTTCCTCGAAGCCCTGCGGACGGGTGGAGGCCCGATCCTGTCGCCGGACAGCGCGGCCGCCTTCGGGCGCAACGCGATCGGCGAGGTGTCGATGGGGCCGATGAACGTGGGCATGCGCTTCGGCCTGGGCGCGGCGGTGGTGGACGACCCCGAGCAGGCGCGGACGCCGGTTTCGCGTGGCGGATTCACCTGGGGCGGAGTCTACGGCCATCAGTGGATCGTCGATCGCGCCCGGGGCACGACCATCGTGATGATGAGCAACACGGCCCTGGCCGGAATGGCCGGCCCCTATTGCGACGCCGTCCGGAACGCCGTCTACGGCGTCTAGCGCACGCCGGGGAACACTCGGGCGTTCGGAGGCCAGTCGCATTCGGCGCCAAGTTGTTGAGAATGAGATTGCGAACGGTTAGCAACTATGCTTCAACGGACGGGCACGGAGATGGGACGCGTCATGTTTGTCTGTTCTTGCAACTTGTTGACCGATCGGGACGTGGAAAAGGCGGTGGATGGCGGCGCCACCCGTCCACGGGAGATCTACGCGTCGAAAGGGTGCCGGGCGCAGTGCGGGAATTGCGTGCCGGGCGTGCTGTGCCTGCTGCGCCGTGCGCTTCAGGCCCGCGAGGGCGGCCTGGCGGGTTCGCTGGGTCTGGGC
The DNA here is from genome assembly GCF_014174355.1 of Gluconacetobacter azotocaptans. Taxonomy (GTDB): domain Bacteria; phylum Pseudomonadota; class Alphaproteobacteria; order Acetobacterales; family Acetobacteraceae; genus Gluconacetobacter; species Gluconacetobacter azotocaptans. The sequence goes on along the minus strand of NZ_JABEQF010000005.1, from coordinate 206,208 downwards.
GAGGGCGCGGCGCTGGATGGCGCGGCCGCCGGTTAGGCCGCCGCAGGGTCGTCCTGCCCTGAAAAGGGGTGCGATCGCCGGACGGGCTTGATACAAGGTGCGCATGTCATTTGGTGATCGCGTCAACCGGTTCGATGCCTGGCTGCTGGACCGAGTCTTTCAACCCTTCGCGGACCGCCTGCCGGAACGGCTGTCGGCGCTGGCGCTGGGCATGAGCTTCCAGTTCGGGGCGATCATGCTGTCGGCGGCGTCGATCGTGGCCATGATCGTGATCGGCCACATGTCCCTCAGCGACGCCATGTTCAACGTGCTGGTCTGGTGCCTGGGACTGGCGTTCTATACCGGCATCAACCGGGTCCGGCCGATGGTCCGGCCGGGGCATCTCAACCCGCTGCGCATCATGCTGGCCGGCATGCGGCCGCTTTCGATCCCGTTCGCGTTCTATGCGCTGTACCAGGGCGCCACCGCCCCGCCGCATTTCGAGATCGCGCTGTGGTTCAATTCCCTGGCCAACATCATCTTCGTCGCCGGGATCTACCTGATTTCGTGCGAGGTGCGGCCGCCGGGCCATCGGCAGACGGCTCGCGCCGGCTTCGGCCGCCTGCAGGGCGAAACCGGCCTGTAGGGCTGCGGCCCGTTCAGAAATCGATGCAGCGTCCCTTGACGGTCCAATCGCCATAGCGCGTGGGCCGATCTTCCTTGGGGCCGCCATATTCCTGCGCCTCGGTGGGGGCCTCGGTGGAGGCTTCCACGGGCTTGCCTGTCGCGTCGGCCGTGGTTTCGCCGGCCGGCTTGTCGGTATGGGTGTCTGTGCTGGTCATGCGCGCAGTGTTGACCGGCCGGCCCCGTCGGGCAAGCAAGGACCGGCCCGGGGAACAGGAGTGTGATCGGGGTGCGGATCAGGCCCGTTGCCTCACGCGAGGCTACCGGGCTTTCGCGGCGGCGGCATCCAGCGATCGACGGAATGGCGCGCATGGGCGACGAAGAAGCCCATCAGGGCGCCGATCACCCCCGCCACCACGGCCAGTGTCAGGCCGGCGCCGACTACGGTGATCGCGGCCGGGCCCGCGACCAGGCCGATGCCGGTGGTCGTCAGGCTTTCGCGGCGCGTGGGGCCGTATTGCCGTTCCGCCCCGCATCCGGGACAGACTTCGGCCGTGCGGCGAATGGTCTTCCGGCAGAACGGGCATTGTTCGACGCTGCTGGGGACGGGTTCCATCATGGGCGGCCTGCTGCTGCTCGGATTTGCTGATGCCCGGACATATGGGTGTTCGGACTCACTGGTGTTCGGACTGGGCGATGCGCTGTTCGGCCGCCATGCGCCACGGTGCGTCGGCGGGCGCCGCATCCAGCGCGCGGCGGAACAGCGACGCGGTTTCGGGGGTGACCCGGCCGTCGGCCAGCGTCTGGGCTTCCGCCGTGCGGGCCGCAACCTCGGGGTCGAACTGGATGTCGATGGCCTGGCGCCAGGCGGCGGCAGCGTCGGCGTAATGGGCGCGCGCGGCCTCGGCCTGGCCCAGCAGCAGGTAGCCACGGACCCGGTTCGGGTCGTCGGCCGGCATGCGCGCCAGGCCGGCGCGCAGTTGCGCCAGCAATGCGTCGCTGCGGTGGTCCTGCTTGCGGATCTCGGCCAGGCGGGGGGCCAGGGGCTGGGCCGGCAGCGACGGATGGCCACAGGCCAGGTACAGCCCCAGGGCCGACAGCGGGACCAGCAGCAACGCCCCGGCCACTACCGGGCCGGGAATGCCCCGCCCGGCGCCGTGGGCCTCGGCCGCGTCGGTGGCCAGCAGGCGGCGCTGGATTTCGAGTGCGGCGCCCGCGTGTTCGGTCGGCGCGATCAACCCGTCCTGCATGTCGCGGTCCAGCTCCGCCAGTCGTGCGCGGTGCAGGACGAGTGCTGTCTCGCGCTCGTCGCGCAGGCGCGCCGTGTGCCGGAAGACGGCGATCGCGGGCAGCAGCGCAAGCGTCGTGAGCAGGAAGAAGCCAATCCAGATCATCTCGGTCCCAGAATCAGTTCGATGGCGGACGCGACCGGGTGCCCCGATCGTGCCCTGGCATGCGTTTTCAAACGGACGCTCAGTGCGGTCGGGTCAGGTCGGACAGGCGCGCGCGTTCGGCGTCGGTCAGGGGCGCCGGGGTGGCGGTGCGGGGACGCCGGAAGGACAGGAAGGCCGCCCCGGCCCCCACCAGCAGCGCCAGCAACGGCATGATCCACAGCAGCAGCGTGCCGGCCGTCAACGGAGGACGCAGCCGGATGAAATTGCCGTAGCGCCCCACCATCCACGCCATGATCTGCCGGTCGGACTCGCCCTTGGCCACATGGTCGCGCACCACATGGCGCAGGTCGCGGGCCAGGTCGGCGCCGCTGTCCTCGATCGATTCGTTCTGGCAGACCAGGCAGCGCAGTTGCGCGCCGATGGCCTCGGCTCGGGCTTCCTGGCGGGGATCGGGCAGCATTTCCGACGGGTCGTCCACCGCCGCCGCCGCCAGGGGGGACAGGCCGGCCAGCACGGTCAGGACGAACAGGGTCCGGGCGAGGAATGATCGGCGCACGGTCGGGGGCGTCATCGCGTCAGGCTCGCGGCCAGGGGCAACAGCGTATCGCGGATGGTGTCCTCGCCCAGCGGGGCGGCGGTGTGCCAGCGAATGATTCCCCCCGGTCCGATCAGGAAGGATTCGGGCACGCCCGACACGCCCCAGTCGATCGCGGTCAGGCCCGGCAGGTCGCCGGCGATACGGGCATAGGGGTTGCCGGCGCGCCGGACGAAGCCCGCCGCGTTGTCCGGCTTGTCCTTGTAGGCGATGCCCCAGATGGGCAACCGGTCCTTCAGCGCGTTCAGCATCGGCATTTCGGCGACGCAGGGGATGCACCACGACGCGAAGAAATTCACCAGCACCGGCCGGGTCAGCGCGCGCAGGTCGGCAGCGGCGAACCCCTGGCTGGGCGCCTGGTTGGGCAGGGCGAAGTCGGGGACCGGACGATCGAGCACCGGCACATGAATGTCATGCGGATCGAACGAGCCCTGCGTCATGCCCGACAGCATGCGCCAGAACCCGACCCCCGCCGCGCCGGCGACGACCAGCGGGGCCGCCATCAGCAGCCGGCGGCGGGTGGTGGAGGCAGGGCGGGAGGAGGGGGCGGCCGTATCGCTCATCGTGCGGCCACCAGTCCGGCGAGACGGGCGCGGCGGGGCGCGCCGACGCGCATCCGCCGGTCGGACAGCGACAATACGCCCCCCATCGCCATGATCAGGCCGCCCAGCCACATCCAGGGCGCCAGCGGGTTGTAATGCAGGCGCAGGACGTAGGTCGGATCGGCATCCGTGCCGTGCCGGTCGCCGAGCACGCCATACAGGTCGGACAGCAGGTTGGTGTGGATCGCCACCTCGGTCGTCGTCTGGTTCTGGCTGGCGAAGGTCCGCTTGGACGGATGCAGCACCGTGACCAGTCGGCCGTCATGCCGGACCTCGATCGTCGCGATCAGCGACGTATAGTTCGGACCGGGGGCGGCGTGGACGTCGGTCAGGGTCCAGGCGTCGCCGGCCAGCATCTCGGTCTGGCCCACGCGGACCTCGACGATCTTGTGGGCCGCCTGCGACATCGCGGCCAGCCCCAGCACGCTGACGCCCACGCCCGCATGCGCCAGCGCGGCACCCAGCGCCGCGCGCGGCAGCAGGCGCGCGCGGTGCAGGCTCTGGCCCAGAGGCATGCGGAACAGGCGGATGCGTTCGGCGATATCGGCGGCGCTGCCGGCGATGACCCAGACGGCGAACGTCGCGGCCAGCAGGGGCAGGATATCGCGGATGCGCCAGGCCGCCAGGGCGAACGCCGCCGCCGTCAGGATGCCGGCCCACCACAGGCGGCGCAGCACAGGCCAGAATTGCGCGCGCTTCCACGGCATCATCGGCCCGAACCCCATGAAGGCCAGCAGCGGAATGGCCAGGGGGGCTGCGGTGGCGTCGAAGAACGGCTTGCCCACCGAAATCGTCTTGCCGAACAGCAGCGACATGAAGGGCGGATACATCGTGCCCGTCAGCACCACCGCGCAGATCGAGCAGAGCAGGATGTTGTTCAGCACCAGCAGTCCTTCGCGCGAGACGGGGGCGAACATGCCGCCCGCGGTCAGCGCCGGCGCCCGGATGGCGAACAGCAGCAGCGACCCGCCGATGACCAGCGCCAGCAGGCCCAGGATGAACACCCCGCGCGCGGGATCGTTGGCGAAGGCATGTACGGAATTGAGGATGCCCGAACGCACCAGGAACGTGCCCGACAGCGAGAACGAGAAGGTGCCGATGGCCAGCAGGACCGTCCAGATCTTCAGCGCCTCGCGCTTTTCGACCACGATGGCGGAATGGACCAGCGCCGTGCCCGTCAGCCACGGGATCAGCGAGGCGTTTTCCACCGGGTCCCAGAACCAGTAGCCGCCCCAGCCCAGCACATAGTACGACCACCACGAGCCCAGCGCGATGCCGCAGGTCAGGAAGCACCAGGCCGCGACTGCCCAGGGGCGCACCCACCGGCCCCACGCCGCATCGACACGGCCCTCGATCAGCGCGGCGATGGCGAAGGCGAACGGCACGGCGAAACCGACATAGCCGGTGTAGAGAATGGGGGGATGGAACGCCAGGCCCGGGTCCTGCAGCAGGGGGTTCATGCCCTGGCCGTCCAGCGGGGCGGGCCATACCCGGTCGAACGGGTTCGACGTCGTCAGGCAGAACAGCAGGAAGCCGGCCGACACCCCGCCCAGCACCGCGATGACCCGTGCCCGCAGGGCGGAGGGCAGGTTGCGGCCGAACAGCCCCACCGCCCCGCCGCAGATCCCCAGGATCAGCGCCCACAGCAGGACCGAGCCCTCGTGGTTACCCCAGACGCCGGTGATCTTGTACAGCAGCGGCTTGGCGACCGCGCTGTTGGCTGCCACGTTCTGGACCGAGAAATCGTCGCCGATCGCGGCATTGACCAGGCAGGCGAACGACGTCAGCAGCGCCAGCAACTGCCCCACCGCCAGGGCGGGGGCCATTGCCATCAGGCGCGGGTCGCGCCGCTGCGCCCCGATCAGCGGCAGCACGGCCTGCGCGCCGGCCAGGCAGCAGGCCAGGGCCAGCGCGAAATTTCCGAGTTCCGGACTCATGTTCGATCAGCTTCCATGCTGCTGCTGGGGGCCGGCCGCGTCCTTGCGGGCGTCGCGGACCGTCATCGTGTCCCAGCTTGCCGCGTCGGGGGCCTTGCCGTAGCGCGGGTCCCATTTGCCGCTGCGGCGCAGGGCCTCGGCGACTTCCTTGGGCATGTAGGTTTCGTCGTGCTTGGCCAGGACCTCGGACGCGCGGAAGGTGCCGTCGGGGCTGGCCGTGCCGATGGCGACGACGCTCTGCCCCTCGCGGAACAGGTCGGGCAGGATGCCTTCGTACCGGACGGTCACCGCGGCCTGTCCGTCGGTGACGTCGAACAGCGCGACCGGCGTCTCCCCCACCGTCTGCCGGCGGACCGAACCCGCGACCACCATGCCCCCCAGGCGGACGGTCCGGTCGGGCGCGGGCGGCTTCGCGTGGATCTGCGACGGCGCCATAAAGAAGACGATGTTGGACGAAAAGGCGTTCAGGGTCAGCGCCGTGGCCGAACCCAGGCCCAGCAGGCACGCGCAGGCCAGCCACAGTCGTCGTGACTTGCGGGTCATTGGTCTTCCCTCCGTCCGGCCCGGGCCGGGCGGTCGATCGCGGCCAGTCGCGCGCGGGCCCGGCGCAGACGCAGGGCGGCGGTCGTGCCCAGCAGTACGGCCAGGCCGATGGTCATTCCGTAGGCGGTGGCGATGTAAGGCAGATGGGTCATGCGACGGCCCCGCCGCGAACGTCGCTGTCCTGCGCGCCCCCGGTCGCGGCGTGCCCGCGCCCGCGCCGCGCCGACAGGGCCGCACGGATGCGGCTTTCCATCACCGCCGCGCGCAGGCGCGCCACCACGATGGCGGCGAAGCCCAAGGTGAAGCCCAGCGTGCAGACCAGCAGCGGCCACAGCATGGCGGTGGACATGGTGGGCGCGCCGGTCAGGGTGATGCTGTCGGGCTGGTGCAGGGTGTTCCACCATTGCACGCTGAATTTGATGATCGGCAGATCGACCGCGCCGGCCAGCCCCAGGATGGCGGCGGCGCGATAGCCCCGCTGCGGCTCGTCGAACGCGCGAATCAGCGCGATATGGCCCAGATACAGGAAGAACAGGACCAGGACCGAGGTCAGGCGCGCGTCCCACACCCACCACGTTCCCCACATCGGCTTGCCCCACAGCGACCCGGTGGCGAGGCAGACGGCGGTGATGGCGGCGCCGACCGGCCCGATTTCCACCGCCGCCAGATCGGCCAGCGGATGGCGCCACACCAGCGACAGCAGCGAGCACACCGCCAGGCCCGCATAGCCGGACGAGGCCAGCCATGCGGCAGGCACATGGACATACATGATCCGCACGCTGTCGCCCTGCTGCCAGTCGGCAGGCGAGAAGAACAGGCCCCACACGATGCCGGTGACCGACAGCGCCACCGCCGGCCAGGTCAGCCAGGGTTGCAGGCGCGCGCCCAGCCGGAGGAAGCGTCCGGGATTGGCGTAACGGTGAAAGAATGTGCCCGTGCGTGCGACAAGGCTGTGGGTAGCGTTCAAGACGGTTCCGATCCCTCCGCGTCGGCGGAAGGCTCCTGGCAAATGCGTCGTCGGGCGACGGAAGGGCGATCCGCTTCCCGCTCCTACACTATCATGCGAAGAAAGGCACGGCCTCTGCTGATCATGGCAGATTGTTCACGCGGCGGACCCGCCGGTCATTCTGGACGAGGGTGTTCTTCATGCTTTTCGCGATCATCTGCACCGACAAGCCGGGGGCGCTGGACACGCGGCTCGCCACCCGGGCGCAGCACCTGGCCTATCTTGCGGCCTATCAGGACCGGATCGTGCAGGCCGGCCCGCTGCTGAACCTCGACGGCCGGCCCTGCGGCAGCCTGCTGCTGGTGGACGTGACGGACCGTGCGGCAGCCGAGGGCTTCGCCGCCAGCGACCCCTACGCCCGGGCCGACGTGTTCGAAAGCGTCGTGATCCGGGCGTACCGCACGGTATTCCGCGACGGCGGGTTGGTGGAATAGGCCCCGTGGCGTACTGGCTGGTGAAGTCCGAACCCGATGCGTTTTCGTGGGACGAACAGGTGGCCCATGGGGTCGAGCCCTGGACGGGGGTGCGCAACCATCAGGCCAAGCGCAACATGATGACCATGAAGCGCGGCGACCTGGCGTTCTTCTACCACTCGAACATCGGCAAGGAGATCGTGGGCGTGGTCGAGATCGTCCGCGAGGCCTATCCCGACCCCACGGCCGAGTCGGGGGGATGGATCTGCGTCGACGTACGCGCGGTCGGCCCGATGCCCCGGCCCGTGACCCTGGCGGCGATCAAGGCCGACCCAGCGCTGGCCGACCTGGCCCTGGTGCGGCAGTCGCGGCTGTCGGTGGTGCCGGTGTCGGACGCGCATTGGGCGCATCTGTGCCGGATGGGCGGCTGGAAGGCAGCCTGACGCCGGGTCAGGGGTGCCCGGCCGCGCCTTCCGCGCCGATCGCATCCCATCCGGTGCCGGGCTGCCCCGCGTAGGTCGAATAGGTGAACGCCGCGTTGTAAGGCGGCGTGACCGGCGCGTTGAACTTGACCGGCACACCGAAGACGCTGACGTGCGACGGAACGGAGTTGGGGTCGCGCGGGGTCTGCCGGGCCTCGATCGACGGCAGGCCGGCACCGCCGACGGCGGTCACGGCGGGGCTGTAGGCCTGGATGCTCACATCGTCGTCCTGCACGACCTGATAGCCGTCGGGCGGCGGCGGGGCCTCGGCATTCTCGGGGTCGGCCGGCGCCGGCGCGGGCGCGGTGTTGCCCAGGGTGGAATGGACCGGGGCAGACAGCGCGTCGTCCGCGGCATGTCTGGCGCGCGGTGCGGCAAGCGCCCCTGCGGCCACTGTCGTCATGGAGAGCAGCACGCCGGCCATCAGGCGGGTCGTCCGTCCCGGAAGCCGTGCGGCAATGAATGCGTCCATCGGATCTCTCCTTGCGTTCGGCCTTAGGGAAGGGCGGTGGAGTGTCCCGGTCAACGCGCGGTCTCCTCAGGGCAGGACTGCGTCGGTCGGGGGCCGCCCGTGGCCATCGGCCGCCACATGAACATGGCGGCCCTGCATTTCGACCATATACGGCGTGGCGACGCATTGGCGGGAGGGGTAATATGATGGAAAACACGGGTTCCGTTCCGATTGACGGAGAATTGTGTATCTGCCGCCACGCTGCCCGCCCGGGCCGGCGCGACCGGCGGACAGGCAGGAGGGCATGGGAATGACCACACGAACCGGGGCCGAACTGGCCCCCCTGGTGCTGGACGCTCCGGCGATCGCCGAGCTGCAGCGTGCCCTTGAACAGGTCGAATCGGGACGCGGGGTGCTGGTGCGGCTGGCCGACCTGATGGGGGGGGCGGTCGGACAGGCGGCGCGGCTGGGCCTGCGGGGCATCGGCATGGCGCCGGGCCTGCAGACCAAGCTGAAGGGCATTGCGGAAACGGCGGTGTCGCGCGCGTTCGACGTGGCGATCGTGGGCATGCGCGCGCCGGACGACATGCCCGTCGCGCACACGCCGTCGCCGCCGTGGCGCGGACCGGCGGTGCAGGCCGCCGTGACCGTGTCCGGCGCGGTGGGCGGATTCGCAGGGCTGGTCGGGCTGGTCCCCGACATCAGCTTCACCACGCTGACGATCATGCGCGAAATCGCGCGTATCGCCCGCGACGAGGGCGAGGACCTGTCGACGCCTGAGGCCCGCCGGGCCTGCCTGGAGGTCTTCGCCCTGCGGGCTTTCCCGGTCGCCGCGACCGACGAGGAAAGCGAACTGGGCTATTTCTCGGCGCGGGCGCTGTTGCGGGGCCGGCCGGTCGTGATGCTGATTTCCGAAGTGGCCTCGCATTACGGCCTGGGCCTGTCGCGCAAGCTGGCGCTGCAGATGATGCCGGTTGCCGGCGCGCTGTGCGGGGCGTCGCTGAACGCCGCGTTCCTGTCCCATTACCGCGCGCTGGCCCGCGCCCATTTCACCATTCGCCGGCTGGAGCGCGAGCATGGGCCGGAGGTCCGCCGCACCGCCGAATCGCTGCGCGCCGGGCTGGTGAACCCGGCGTTCTGATCCGCCCGCGCCGCCGGGGTCAGGCCTGGGGGCGCAGCACGATCCAGAGCGAGACGAACGAGCCGGCCGCCACATAGAACAGGCACAGGATCTGCGCCGTCCGGGCATAAGGGGGGGCGGCGAGGGCGGTCAGGATCGCCAGCAGGCATCCGCCCAGGCAAGCCATCAGGAAGGTGATGCGGGGCGGCATGGCCGGAGCCTCCTGTTCAGGCAGGGACGGGGGTGACGGCCGGCCGGCCGCACAGGACCGCGTCGATATTGTCGAGCGCCAGCATGCCCATGTCGGTGCGCGTCTCGATGGTGGCGCTGCCCATGTGCGGGGTCAGGAACACGTTCGGCAGAGCCAGGAAGCGCCGGTCGGGATGGGGTTCGTTGCGATAGACGTCCAGGCCGGCGGCCGCCAGATGGCCGCTGGTCAGCGCCGCGATCAGCGCGTCCTCGTCCACCAGGCTGCCGCGGGCCGCGTTGACGAAGATCGCCCCCCTGGGCAGCAGGGCCAGCGTCTCGGCGGTGATGACGGGCGTAGTGCCGCCGGGCATGTGCAGGCTCAGGATATCGCAATGCGGCAGCATGTCGCGGACTTCGGCGAAATAGGTCGCGCCGTCTTCCAGCTCCGGCGCCAGGCGGCGGCGGTTGGAATACAGGACCTTCATGTCGAATCCACGGGCGCGCCGGGCCACGGCCCGCCCGATCCGCCCCATGCCGATGATGCCCAGCGTCTTGCCGGTGACGCGGACGCCCAGCATTTCCTCCATCCCCAGGTTCCGGCCCCACCCGTCGTGCATGATCGACAGATACTCCGCCCCCCGGCGCGCCGCCGCCAGGATCAGCATGATCGCCAGGTCGGCGTTGCAATCGGTCAGCACGTCGGGCGTGTAGGTCAGCGCCAGGCCGCGCGCGGCGATGGCCGCGCGGTCCAGATGGTCGGTGCCGACGCTGACGGTTGCGATGACGCGCACGCTGTCGGGCAGGGCGGCGACGGTCGCCGCCGAAACCTGGGTGCTGCTGGTCACCATGACCGCGTCCGGCCGGAAATCCTGCGCCAGGGCGATCAGTTCGTCGGATGTCAGCTTGTGGTCGGGCTCGGGCGGGGCATCGAAATCCCGTTCGATCCGCCGGGCGACGGCCGGTGGCATGCGCTGGGTGCGGATCAGGCGGGGACGCGCGTCGGGCATTGGGGAACCTCTTTTGACAGATGCGGTTTATCTCGCTCCTTTATCAGGATCGGATTATTGGCGGGACGTGTCCAGCCGTCATGGCGCGCGCCATGGGCAGCGGGGACGCAGGAGGATGGCGCGGGAAGCATGGGCAAGGGAGACGCATCCACGATCACGCCCGAGATGATGATCCGGGCCTATTCCATCGGCCTGTTTCCGATGGCGCCCGACGCGGACGCCGCGCAGCTGGACTGGTACGACCCCGACATGCGCGGCATCCTGCCGCTGGACGGGTTCCATGCGCCGCGCCGTCTGTTGCGGACCGTGCTGTCCGGGCCGTTCACGGTCGTGGCCGACCGCGATTTCGCGGGCACGATCCGCGCCTGTGCCGCCCCGGCCCCGGGGCGGGAGAAAACCTGGATCAATGACGAGATCGTTCGCCTGTTCTGCGACCTGCACGCCATGGGCTACGCCCACAGTGTCGAAAGCTGGCGCGACGGCGAACTGGTGGGCGGCCTGTACGGCGTCGCCATCGGCGGGGCGTTCTTCGGCGAAAGTATGTTCAGCCGGTGCCGCGATGCGTCGAAAATCGCGCTGGTGGACCTGGTGGCGCGGTTGCGCGTAGGCGGGTACACCCTTCTGGATACGCAGTTCGGGACGGAACATCTTGCGCGCTTCGGCGGGTTGGAAATCCCGTCCTGGCGGTACAAGCAGCGGCTGGCCCGGGCCCTGGCACACCCGGCGGAATGGCCGGACGACAGTCATGCCGCCGCAATCCGGCAGGAAATCGTGCGCATGCGTGCGGACCGGCGGCAGGACGACGGGGCCGAGCCAGGCAGAATCGAGCAGAGTGAAAAGGGAGCATGACCATGACCGTTCCATCGACGGGCCGCCGCCGGCCGATATCGGGGCTGGCGATCGCGACGTTGGCGATTTCGGGGCTGGCGTTCGCGGCCGCAACGGGGGGCGTGGTCCTGCCAGCCCACGCCCAGGGGGTGGGCGATAACGTCGCCGCGCATCCGCCGCTGGCGCCCACGCGCGACGTGCAGGTCGAGTACAGCGTGCAGCCCGAGGGCGCGCCATCGCCCAAGACGGTGCAGGCCTGGTTCACCGCCAATGGCGGCATGATGCGACTCGACAGCCCCGAGGGCGTGGGGTCCACGATCCTGAACCGCGCGGCGCGGCAGGTGACGATCGTTCTGAACAAGCAGAAGGTCTATACCAAGCTCGACGCGAAGTACGGCATCCGCAACCCGTTCCTGCTGGACCTGTCGATGCAGTTTACGCGCAAGGGCGCGGCGCAGGTGGCCGGCGTGCCCTGCACGGAATGGGGCGTGGCCTCGGGCCGGGGATCGGCCACCGCCTGCGTGACCGATGACGGCGTGATCCTGCGGGAAGACGGCGTGGATGGCGATGGCATGAAGGGGCGGCTGGAGGCGACGAAAGTCGTCTATGGCCCGATTGCCTCCACGATCTTCGAGCCGCCCGCCGATTACCAGCAGGTGACACGCCGCCGGGTTGCGCCGTCGCCCGCGATCGGCGGCCAGGCGGTGACGGGCGGCATGGCGCGTTCGGGCGAATGACCATAGCCATGCGCACCCCCCTTGCGGGGGTGCTGGCCGGGGTAATGGCGGGCGTGCTGATCGGGGCGCCGGCCGTGTCGCGCGCGGCCGACGACGCGCCCTTCGTCACGCCGCAGCACGATGTCGACGTGACTTATGTGATTACCTCGCCCGACCCGTCGCGGCCGCCGGTCCGCCAGCGCATGCGCTGGTCCGGGCAGCAGCAGCGCCAGCGCGTGGATCCCGAGGGATCGGCCACGTTCATGGTCACGGATTATCGCACGCGCCTGCTGACGGTCGTGGACACGGCCCACCAGGCCCGCACGACCATCCCGGCGCCGGGGCCGGCGCTGTCGGCGCCCGGCCAGCGGGCGGCGGGCGTCTGGGCGCGGGGGCCGTCGATGGTGGTGGCGGGCCAGCCCTGCACCGTGTGGCATGCCACCGACACCGACGGGCGGGCCAGCGACGTCTGCTATACCGATGACGGGGTCATGCTGCAGGTCGTCCGGGATGGCCACGTCCTGGTTCAGGCCGACACTTTGGTGCGGGCCGCGCAGCCCGACCCGGTGTTTGCGATTCCTGATGGGCTGACCGAGGTGCGGGCCGCCCATCCGTAAGGGGGAACGCGCGCCTCGTCGGCGTTTTTACGCATTGAGATGTTTTGTGACCGGAAAAAGGCGAAACCGCCCGCAAATCGCCATGTCGGTCATGTTGTCTTGCCGGTGAAGCGGAGGATCGGTCGGGCCTGGGTGCCCCCCTCCGCGCAGCAAGATAGGGTTCGCACATGCACAAGATGGCACGTTTCCTGCTGGCGGTTCCGGTCGTGGCCGGCTGCCTTGCGGCCGCAGCCCCCGCTGCCCATGCGGACTGGCGGGACCATGGCGGATGGCGCGATCATGGGTGGCATGACCATGGATGGCGCGACCGGGGCTGGCATGGCGGCGGCGGGCGCGGATGGGGCGGCCCGGGGCCGGGCTATTACCACCGGGGCTACGGGCCCGGCGGCGCCTTTGTCGGCGGCCTGGTGGGCGGTGCGCTGATCGGCGCGGCCGGCATGGCGATCGCGCAGCAGCAGCAGGCCTATGCCCCGCCGCCTCCGCCGCCGGCCTATGGCGCGCCTTACGGATACGCCTATCCCGGCTACTGATTTCCAGGACGGGGCGCGCCGGGGTCAGGCGGCCCCGGCCGCCTTCATCACCTCGGCCGCATGGCCGGGGACCTTGACCTTGCGCCAGGCCTGCACCAGCCGGCCCTGGGCGTCGATCAGGAAGGTGGCCCGTTCGACACCCATATAGGTGCGCCCGTACAGGGATTTCTCGCCCCAGACGCCGTAGGCTTCGGTCACCGCGCCCGTGGTGTCGGAGGCCAGCGGGAAGTCCAGGGCCTGGGCGTCGGCGAATTTGTCGATCGCCTTCATCGCGTCGCGCGAGACGCCGATGACCGGGATCCCGGTGGACCCCAGGGCGTTCAGGGCCTCCTGGAAACCACAGGCCTCGGTGGTGCATCCCGGCGTGCTCGCCTTGGGGTAGAAATACAGGATGAACGGCCGGCCGCGCATGCCGGCCAGGCTGACACGGCGGTTCCGGCTGGCGGGCATGTCGAAATCCGGCACCGGCGCGCCGGGAGCTGGGAAGATCGGGAGTTCGGTGTCCGGCATGCATGTTCTCCGTCAGGGGCGGGCGCCCAATCGTTCAGATCGGGCCGATCAGGTGCGTGAAGGCCGCCCGCACCGCCTGGGCCCGGCGTTCCATCAGTTCCAGCGCCGCGTCCACGGTGCCGGCCCCGATCTCCCGCAGCAGGATCTCGGCCGTGGCGGCCGATGTGGCGGCGACCGGGTCGGCGGGGGGGCGCGGCCCGAACAGGATTCTTAGCATGCTCTGCACCGACCGCCAGTCATGATCGGCCTGTTCCAGCATGCGGGCGCAGGCCGGGTCCAGATCGCCATGGCGGGCCAGACGCCGCAGAGCCACCTGGGTGGACGGATCGCGCGCCGCGGGGGTGCCGGCCACCAGTTGCAGGGCCTGCGCGATGAATTCGACGTCGGTCAGGCCGCCGGGCCGGCGACGGATATCCCACGGGCCGGTGGACGGAAGATCGCGCGCCAGACGTTCGCGCATGGCCCGCGCATCCTCCAAAATCGTTTTGCGGGCCTTGGCGGTGGGCCGGGCGGGGCCGTCCAGCGCAACGCCGATGGCTGCCCGCAGGGTATGGACCAGGGCGGGCGGCCCGCCCACCACCCGCGCGCGGGTCAGGGCCATGCGTTCCCACGTCCAGGCGCTTTCGGCGTGATAGCGCCGGAAGGCGGCCAGCGAGACCGCGACCGGCCCCTTGGAGCCCGACGGCCGCAGCCGCATGTCGACCTCGTACAGCGGCCCTTCCGGCCCGGGCGCCGTCAGGGCGCCGATGAAAGCATGCGCCAGTCGGACGAAGTATGGCCCCACCGCCAGTGGACGCGGCGGCAGGCCGCCGTCCCCGGCCGTACCGCGCTGGGGCAGCACGCTTTCGGTCACCTCTTCCGGATGGTCGAACACCAGCATCAGGTCCAGGTCCGATCCCGGCATCATCTCGCGCGATCCCGCCTTGCCCAGCACCATGACCGCCATGGCTCCGCCGGGCACGCGGCCATGGCGCCGCCGGTGTTCGGCCGTCACGGTCTTCAGCAGGCCGCGGATGACGGCGTCGGCCATGTCGGTGCGCGCCCGGCTGGCCGTATCGACGTCCAGCCGCCCTTCCAGACGCGCGCTGGACAGGCGGAATTCCTCGCCCCGTACCAGTCCGCGCAGGACGGGCAGCAATTGCTCGGTCGAAGTGGCGCGGGCGACGTGCTGCCGCACCAGTTGGGGGGCGGACACGTCGCTGCCCCCATCCCCGTCGTCGGTGGCGCTGTCCAGAAGGCCGTCCAGCGCCGCAGGGGTTTCGGCCAGATGGTCCGCCAGGAAGGGCGATCCGTCCAGGATGGTCGCGATGCGGTCGATCAGGGCCGGATTGCGTTCCAGCAGCGACAGGAACTGCACGCCCGCCCACTGTCGGGCCAGCATGGCGTCGAACCGCCGCAGGCACGTCAGCGGGTCGCGCTGCTGGCCGAAGCGGGTCAGCAGGGCCGGCAACAGCCGCCGCAGCAGAATGCGCGCCCGGTCGGACCGCAGGGCCCGCAGGCGATTGCCGCTCCAGCGTTGCAGCAGGGCCAGGGCGGGGGAGATGTCGGCCGGGGCGAAACCGGCCGCCGCCAGATGGTCGGCCAGATCCTCGGCCTCGGGATCGACCGAGGGGCCGGGGCCGCCGGGCTCGGCGAACTGGCCTTCGAAGATCCGGCGCGACTCCTGCATGATCGGCAGCATCATGGCCGCCAGCGCCCGGCCGCCGTCT
Source organism: Gluconacetobacter azotocaptans (assembly GCF_014174355.1). Taxonomy (GTDB): domain Bacteria; phylum Pseudomonadota; class Alphaproteobacteria; order Acetobacterales; family Acetobacteraceae; genus Gluconacetobacter; species Gluconacetobacter azotocaptans. The sequence continues at coordinate 190,956 of NZ_JABEQF010000005.1, read as the reverse complement.
TCCTCCATGAACACGGCGAAGGCGTTGAAGCCCTCGCGCGTGGACGGCAGGCGATGGGTCTGGTGGTCGGCCTGCATCTGCAGCCGGTGTTCCGCCCGGCGCAGCATGCGATAGGTGCGCGCCAGGCTTTCGCCTTCGGCACGGGGGATCAGGCCGGCCCGCACCAGCCGCCGCAGGGCGCCCAGCGTGGTGGGGTCGCGCAGTTCGGGCTTGCGGCCGCCCCACACCAGTTGCAGCGCCTGGGCCACGAATTCCACCTCGCGGATGCCGCCCTGGCCCAGTTTCAGATCGTGGCCCAGCAGCCAGTCGCGGGCCTGCCCGGGGTCGTGGACGGTGCGATCGGTCAACTGCGACAGGCCGGCGCGCCCGGCGTTGCGGTGCCGGTCGATGCGCGCCTTCATGTCGTGCAGATCGTCGATGACCACGAAATCGAGGTGGCGGCGCCAGACGAAGGGCTGGATCGCGCGCAGGAAGCGCCGGCCGGCGGGGATGTCGCCGGCGACGGGGCGGGCCTTGGTCATCGCCGCGCGTTCCCAGGTCTGGCCCAGGCTTTCGTAATAGACGATACCCGCGGGGAACGGGATGGCGGGGGGCGTCGCCGACGGGTCGGGGCGCAGGCGCAGGTCGGTGCGAAAGACGTAGCCATCGGCATCGCGCGCTTCCATCAGGCCGACAAGGTCGCTAGTCATGCGGATGAAGATCCGGCGCAGATCCTCGTGCCCGGCGTGACAGTCCGGATCGTACAGGACGATCAGGTCGATATCCGAGGAGTAGTTCAGTTCCCGCGCGCCGAGCTTACCCATCGCCAGGACGACGAAGCCGCTGCCGCGCGCGGGGCGATTGGGGTCCCGCAGGACGATCTGCCCGGTATCGTGCGCCGAGCGCAGCAGATGCCTGACCGCGGCATCCAGCGCGCCTTCCGCCAGGCGGCTGAGGGACAACGTCACCTGCTCCAGGGTCCACAGGCCCCCGATATCGGCCAGCGCGATGGCCAGCGCGGCCTGGCGCTTGGCGGCGCGCAGCGTCGCGGCGATGTCCGCGCGGCTGTCACGCGGGGTCAGGGACGCCAGATGGTCCAGTATGGCGGCCATCGCGCGATCCGGCCCGTCGGCCAGCAGGCGGGCGAAAGGTTCCGGGTCGCGCCGGACCAGGCCGGCCAGGTAGGGGCTGTTGCCCCCCAGGGCGGCCAGCAGACGTTCCACCCCCGCGGCGCGCAGCAGGTCGGGCCGCAGGCCATGCTCGGCCCAGATCTCGTGCAGGTCCTCCAGCAGCAGCGCGGCGCCGCGGGCATCGGCGGGTTCCGGCCAGGGGCGATCCGTCCAGATGGGGGCGGGGGGTGTCGTCGGTCGGGGCATGATCCGTTTTCGGGCTTGGCTGGGGGCGTGGCGGCCGGTGGGGCTGGAACGGCGTGGGCCGCGTGCGGGTGCGCACCGTGAACGGCATGGCGACGTCGGGTCAAGGCGCCCCCACCCGCGATGGCGGGGACAAGGGGGGCGGAACGCCGCGCCGGCGCCGGCGCGTCCTGCCGATGGTGGCGGGGGCGGTCGCCGTGCCGGTCGTGGGGCTTGTCGCCCTGGGGCTGCGCCTGTCCATGGGGCCGATGGATGTCACGCCGCTGGCCCGGCTGGCGCTGCCGGCGACGGTCGTGCCTGGCGGCGTGGGGCGTCCGGCAGCGGCCCGGCTGGATATGGCACGGGTGCGAATCGGGTGGGACGTTCTGCATCGGGGGCTGGCCGCGCCGGTCGATATTTCGGCCGACGGACTGCGCCTGCTGCGGGCCGACGGGGCCGTGGCCGACCGGATCGGGGCCGCGCATGTGGTCCTGGCCGGCGCGCCGCTGGTTCATGGGCGGGTCGCGCCGCTGGCCATTGATCTGTCCTCGGTTCGTCTGGCGTTGCGGCGGCGGGCGGACGGGTCGATCGCGCTGGATCTGGGGGAGGCCACGCCGCCGGATGACCGAGGGGACGACCTGCCGGTGGACCTGGGACGGATCCGGCGCCTCGAGATCGCGGACGGTGTGGTCACGCTGGCGGATGCCCGGACGGCGGAGAGCTGGCGGCTGTACGGCATCGCGGCCGATCTGCGGACGGAATGGATGGCGGGCCATCTGGGCCTGACCGGCCGGGCGTCCGTGGGAATGTCGGGGCCAAAGGCGGGCGCCCCCGCCGTGGTGCGGGCCGAGGGACGGCGCGATGCCGGCGGCATCGGCTGGCGCGTTTCGGCGACGCCCGTCACCTTGTCTGCGTTCGCGGCTTTCGCGCCGGCGCTGTCGGCGATCGACGTGCCGCTTGGCCTGGACGGAACGGTGCATCTGCGCGCCGACGGGCCGGGCCTTGCGATGCGTCCCGGCACGGCGGACCTGCGTCTCGACGCCGGGGCCGGTCGCATCGACAGCGGCCAGGGCGGGTATCTGCTGCTGGACAGCGGCCACGCGAAGGTGTCGGCCACATTCGCCCCGTCGCCTGCCGGACCGCTGGCCGGAGCGGCTACGGTCCGTCTCGATGAACTGGTGGCGCAATTGCGCGCGCCGGACCATCCGGACCTGCCGGCCAGCGGCCCGGTGCTGCGGGCCGGCGGCGTGCTGGACGCGGCGTCGCTGACCGGTACGGGGCCGGTGCGGATCACGCTTTCGGCCGGCATTCCATCGCTCGATTTCGCCACCATGGGCAATTACTGGCCGGCCGGGGCGGCGAAGGGCGCGCGGCTGTGGGTGACGCGCAACATCACGCGCGGCACGGCGTCCGACCTGCATATCTCGGTCGGGCTGCAAGGGCGCACGGGCTGGCACGGGATCCACCTGGTTTCGCTGGGCGGCGGCGTCAACGGATCGGGGCTGGACGTGCATTGGCTACGGCCGATCGCGCCGATGCATGGGCTTGACGCCAGCCTGGTCTTCGACGGGCCGGACTCGCTGTCGATCGCCTTCGACCATGGGGTCCAGCTGGTGGATCGCACCGGCCGCAACGTGGATGCGACCGGCACCGGGCGGGTCGAGGTCGGGCCTGGACGCATGCGCATCGACGGGCTGCTGCTGAAGGACCAGATGGGCGATATCTCCACCACGCTGCGCGGCAACGCCCGCGACGTGCTGGCCCTGCTGGCCGAACCGCGCCTGCATCTGCTGTCGCGCCATCCGCTGGGCTTCAGCCAGCCGTCGGGACAGGCCCGGATCAGCCTGCATCTGGCCCTGCCTCTGACGGCCCATGTCAAGGTGGCCGATATCAAGCTGGACACCCATGCCGACATCACCCGCGTCCATCTGGGCAAGGTGGTGCTGGGGCGCGGGCTGGATGACGGGCGGCTGGCCATCGACGCCACGACCGAGGGGTTGACCCTGCGTGGGGGCGGGCGGCTGGGCGGGGTGCCTGCGACGATTTCCTACAGCATGGATTTCCGGACCGGGCCTGAGGTCCGCACGACCGAAAGCGCGCGGGTGCGGGCCCATATCACGCCCGATGACGCGGCCCGCACCGGCCTGACCTTCGGGCAGCGTTTCGAGGGCAGCGCCGATCTGGACGTCGCGTACGACCGGTTCCCCGGCGGCGACGGACGGATCGACCTGAACCTGAACCTGGACGACGCCGCCCTGACCATTCCGGTGTGGCGCAAGGCGCGGGGGCAGGCCGCGCATGCGTCGGTGCGGCTGGGCCTCGACCGCGCGCGGCTTTCGTCGGTCGAAGCCATACATGCGACGGGGCCGGAGCTGTCGGTCGATGGGCGGGCGAACGTGACCGACGGGCAGGCCAGCCGCCTGGTGCTGCGGGGATTCCGCGTCGGCCGGTCGCGGGGCGACGCCACCGTGGGCATTCCCGCCGGAGCGCGCGACCCGATTCGGGTCGCCATCCATGCCCCGGTGCTCGACCTGTCGCCGTTGCTGGCGTCCGACCCGGCGGCATCGAAGGGCGCGGCGCCCCCCGCCAGCTATCACATGCCCGAGGCCGCGTCGGGGCGGGTCCATGGGCCGCCGGGCCGTCGCTGGGTGATCGATGCCGAAGCCGGCACACTCTATTACAGTCGCGACGCCGCCCTTCAGGGCGTCCGGGCGTATCTGGAGGATAACGGCGTTCGGCTGATGCGGATGCGTTTCTCGATGGCCGGCCCGTCGCCGGCCACGGCGATCCTGACGCCCGAGACCGATGGCCGGCATCTGTGGGCCAGTGTGCAGGATCTGGGCCAGATCCTGCACCGGATCGGCCTGACGGGGCAGTTCAGCGGCGGCCGGACGACCCTGCAGGGGGTGTTCGACGACCGCCAGCCCTCCGCGCCGTTTTCCGGCATCCTGACGATGGACCCCATCATGATGCGCAAGGCGCCCGACGCGGTGCGGCTGGCGAACAATGCTTCGATCTATGGCTGGATGCAGGCGCCGCGCGCGCCGGGCTTCCTGGTCGACCGGGTGTCGCTGCCGCTGACGTTCCGCGACGGCACCCTGTCCATCCACGACGGTCTGGCCGGCAACGCATCGCTGGGCGTCACGCTGCAGGGGGCAGTGGACCTGGATCGCGGGCGGCTGGACCTGAAGGGCACGATCGTGCCGGCCTTCGCGGTCAATGCCATCCCCGGGCACATGCCCGGCGTCGGGCGGCTGCTCAGTCCCGAAAAGGGCGGTGGGCTGCTGGCAGCGACCTTCGTGGTCAGCGGCGCGATGAACGAGCCCGCGCTGCATGTCAATCCGTTCTCGGTCTTCCTGCCTGGCGTGCTGCGGCGCCTGGTGCAGTAGGGTGCGCCGGCCGTCCTATCCCGCGCCGGCCCGGGCCGCGGGAGGAACGGCGGGACCGTCCGCGGGGGGCCCCTCCACGCGGTTGCGGCCCATGCGTTTGGCCCGGTAGAGGGCCCAATCGGCAATCGCCATCTGGTCGCCCAGCGGCAGGTCGAGGGTGGTCGGGGCGGCGAGGCCGACGCTGACGGTTGCCTCGATATGGCGGGCCCGCGACGCCTCGGCGAAGGCCAGACGCACCTGTTCGCCATGAAGGTGCAGGGCCCCGGCCGAAAGGCCGCTGAAGGCGGCGGCGAATTCCTCGCCGCCGATCCGGCCGAAGATCGCATCCTTGCCGAGCGTGGCCGTGGCGATGCGGCTGAAATGCCGGATGACGACATCGCCGGATGCATGTCCGTATGTATCGTTGATGTGTTTGAAATGATCGATGTCGAACAGCAGCAGGCCGCGTCGCGGCAGGGTTTCGGCGGCCTGCCAGAAGCCCCGCCGGTTCATCACGCCCGTCATGTCGTCCTGAAGCGCCATGGCCCGCGCCTGAAGGACCGCGCGTTCGGCCACCAGCGTCAGCATGAGACCAGGCCACAGGAGGACGTACGACATCATTTCGAACGGGATGATCGTGGTCGCGACAGATTGCCAGCCGGTCAGTTGCGGGAAAGCCGTCAGGGCGCCACGGATGCCGCAGCAGGCGACATGAAAGCTGCCGACAACGATAAGCGCCTGATGCGACTTCGTTTCGCGGGGCACCCGCAGCAACTGGCGAAGCGGAAGGGCGACCAGCAGGCCGACCAGCACCATCGCGGTTTCGACGCGCAGGTCGAACGACCGGCGAAAGGACGCGGTCGTGCACAACGCCAGCCACAGCAGGGGCGGCGCCGCCAGCGCCCAGGGGGACAGCCGATGGCCGTACAGCCGCATGACCGATTGCCAGAACAGCGCGAGCGCCAGCAGGACAAGGCTGTTTCCGACCGTGATGGCCAGAAGGGTCGGAACCGGGGGGCGCATGATCAGCAGGGGCAGGCCGATGCCGCCGACAAGGGTGCCCAGACTGAGCAGGTGCAAGGCGGGTTCTGGGTGATACCGGCGGACGATGCCGCTGAGAAAGGCGAGGAGAAGGCAGAGAAGCGCTATGGTCGGGCCTGTAGGAAGCGCGGAATTGGGCATGCAGGCGGATATCCGGACCGGTTTGATATAACGTTATAGTCAAATGGCACGGCGGGCCAGGATTTCAGCGCGGATGACGGCGTGTGGGCCAGCCGATCCGGACCAGCGTTCCGTCCGGGTCCGAAAGGGCGAACTCATACATCCCCCAAGGCTTGTCCTCGGGTCCGGTCCCGATCAGTTCGCCCTGGAAGGCGGCGCAGATTTCATCGACATCTTCGGTCTGAAGATACAGGCCGAACGGATTGCTGCCGGGAACCAGCCAGCCTTCCACCGCCTGGGTCAGATGCAGGAACCCGCCGCCACCGTTCGACAGCATGCGATAGCTGTCGGGTTGCGAGGACGACGCGGAACCGGCATCCGAACGGACGAAGCCCAGCCGCCCGTAAAAGGCTTCGGACGCGTCGAGGTCGTTGCAAGGCAGGATGGCGATCAGGACGCCGGTGGGGGAAATGCTCACGTCCGGAAACCTTCCCTTCGTCCGGCTCAGGGCGGGCCTTCTGCCTCGATCCGTGTGCGGCTGTCCAGCACGAACAGGGCCGTCAGCAGCGAACACAGCGCGCAGGCCGACACGTACCAGTAGAACCAGTCCTCGTGCCCCGCCTGCTTGCACCAGAGCGCGATATATTCGGCCGTTCCCCCGAACAGCGAGACGGTCAGCGCATAGGGAAAGGCGACGCCCAGCGCGCGGACGCGGGTGGGAAACTGTTCGGCCTTCACCACCGCGTTGATCGAGGTGTACGTCGACACCGCCATCAGCGCCAGCGTGACCAGCGCGAAGGCCGGCAGGATGCCGTGGGCGGCGGACAGCGTATGCATCAGCGGTACCGTGCCGAACGTGCCCAGCACCCCGAACGCAATCAGCAACCCCCGTCGTCCCACCCGGTCGGACAGCGCGCCGAACGCCGGTTGCGCCAGCGCGAAGACCAGCAGCGCCGTTGCGGACACTAGGGTCGATTGCTCGCGCGACAGGCCCACCGTGTTGACCAGGTATTTCTGCATGTAGATCGTATAAGTGTAGAACGACACCGTGCCGCCCAGGGTCAGGCCGCAGACCGTCAGGATCTCGCGCCGGTAGCGCGACAGAATTTTCAGGCCGCCTTTTTCGCCGGACGCGCGGGCGCGGGTGAATTGTGCGCTTTCATGCATCGATCGGCGGAACCAGAACACTGATACCGACAGCAGGGCGCCGATGCCGAACGGCACGCGCCAGCCCCAGTCGCTGATCTGGGCCGGCGTCAGCAGGGCGAACTGCATGATCAGAAGCACGACCAGCGCCAGCAACTGCCCCATGACCAGCGTCACGTACTGGAAGCTGGAATAGAATCCGCGATGGGCCGCCGGTGCGACTTCGGACAGATAGGTGGCGCTGGCGCCATATTCACCGCCCAGGCTGACCCCCTGGATCAGCCGCGCCACGACCAGGACGATCGGGGCGGCGACCCCGATCCGGTCATAGCCCGGGCAGACGACGATCATCGCCGATCCCGCGCACATCGCCAGGATGGAGACGCTCAACGCCGTGCGCCGGCCGTAGCGGTCGGCCAGGATGCCCATCAGCCACCCGCCGATCGGCCGCATCAGGAAGCCCACGGCGAAGATCGCGGCGGTATTGAGCAACTGCGCCGTCATGTCGCCCTTGGGGAAGAAGGCCCGGGCAAAATAGAGCGAAAACGCCGAATAGACGTACCAGTCGTAATATTCGATCAGATTGCCCGACGATCCCGCCACGATGCCGCGCAGGCGCTGGGCCGTCGTCATGGCAGGGGGTTCGGAGAGACTGGGGACAGAGAGACTGGGGACAGAGAGACTGGGCGTCGGGGCTGAATCCATGGATGCGGTCCGTCTGGGGCATGCGCCGATGAGGCGCCCCGCGTTGGTCGGAAGGCACCCTGGCGCGCGGGATGGGGCGATTTCGTTCCGGGTATCAGACGGATGCGGCCTGTGTCGACCGCGTTGTGTCGGCCTTGGCCGGGGGGATGACGGGGCCGGAGAGCGCCGGGGGCGCGTCGGGGTGGCCCGCCAGCGCGTGCGCCAGCCTCGGCGCGTCCAGTTCGTTTTCCCAGCGGGCCAGGACGATGGCGGCGACAGCATTGCCCACGATGTTCGTCAGCGACCGGCATTCGGACATGAAACGATCCACCCCCAGGATCAGCGCCATGCCGCTGACCGGCACGTCGGGCACCACGGCCAGCGTCGCCGCCAGGGTGATGAAGCCCGCGCCGGTCACGCCCGCCGCGCCCTTGGAACTGATCATCGCCACCAGCAGCAGGGCGACCTGCTGCCCCAGCCCCAGGTGCACCCCCGTCGCCTGCGCGATGAACAGGGCCGCGAGCGACATGTAGATGTTGGTGCCGTCCAGGTTGAAGGAATATCCCATCGGCACGACCAGCCCCACGACGGAGGGGGCGCATCCGGCGGCCTCCAGCTTCGACATCAGGGTCGGCAGTGCCGATTCCGACGAGCTGGTGCCCAGCACGATCAGCAGTTCCTCGCGCAGATAGACCAGCAACGGCAGGATGCGGAACCCGTTGTAGCGCGCGACCGTGCCGAGGATCACCAGCACGAACAGCGCCGACGTCGCGTAGAACGTGCCCACCAGCAGGGCCAGGTTGATCACCGAGCCGATGCCGAACCGCCCGATGGTGAACGCCATGGCACCGAAGGCCCCGATCGGGGCGGCCAGCATCACCAGCCGGACGACGCCGAATACCAGTTCGGTCAACTGGCGGAACAGGTCCAGCACCGCCTGGCCCCGCGCGCCCATGCGCGACAGGCTGATGCTGAACAGGATGGCGATCAGCAGTACCTGCAGGATCTCGCCCGAGGTGAAGGCGCTGACGGTGGTATCGGGGATGATATGCAGCACGAACACGCTGAAGGAATGATCGTGGGCCTTCGCCGCGTAATCGGCCACCGCGTGGCTGTCCAGCGATGCCGGATCGACATGCAGGCCGGCCCCCGGACGGACGATGTTGGCCACGAGCATCCCCACCACCAGCGCCAGGGTGGAGAAGGCCAGGAAATACAGCATAGCCTTGCCGGCCAGCCGCCCGGCCTTGCCCAGGTCCGACAGGCCTGCGACGCCCGTCACCACGGTCAGGAAGATGACCGGTGAGATCACCATCTTGACCAGCCGGATGAACCCGTCGCCCAGCGGCTTCATCTGCGCGCCCGTCGCGGGCCAGAAATGGCCCAGCAGGATTCCGGCCACCACGCCGACGATCACCTGGACATACAGGCTGCGATACAGGGGCGTCGGGGCCTTGTCCGGCGTGCTGGACAGGTGCATGGCGATGTCTTTCCCCTGGGGCGGTCCTGTCGTCCCGCCCCGGTCGGCAGGGGGCGGGGCGGTGGCCCGCTCGTGCCGTTCGGCCGTTACGCGGCGCGTATCCGACGTCCATAGCATCACGCGGCGGGTTGCCAAAGTGCCGGGGGCGGAGTTTACCCGCCCGATATCCGCGCCATGGACGGACGGTGGATCACACCTGCGGGATAAAAGGGGGAAGGTGATGCCGGAGGCGTTCGGATCCGGGGCGGCCGGACTGCAACTGGGGCTGCTGGTCCTGCTCGCCGTCGTGGTACTGTCCGCGGCCCTGCTGTTCCGTCGTTGCGGGGACGGCGGCCGGGGGGACGGCGAGGCCGACCTGCTGGCGCGGATGTACGTCATGCTGGAACGTGAGGGCGCCGCCCGCATGGCCGACGCCGAGGCCCTGCGCGGGCGCCTGACGGACATCGAGCGCATGCTGGCCTCGCGGCTGGAGCAGGGACGGATGGAGACGGCGGACCGGCTGGGCGCCATCGCGCAATCGGTCGGCCGCGAACTGGCCGAGGCCCGGGTCGGCCAGGCCGAAGCCCTGCGCGACATGGCCGAGGCCAGCGCCCGCCAGACCGAGGCGATCCGCGCCGCCGTCGACGAACGCCTGCACGAGGCCGTGGAGCGCCAGATGCAAACCTCGTTCCAGCGGGTGCTGGAACAGTTCGGCGCGATGCAGAAGGCGATGGGCGAGGTCACGGCAATGACGGCGCAGCTCGGCGACCTCAAGCGCCTGTTTTCCAACGTCAAGACGCGCGGCGGCTGGGGCGAGGCGCAGTTGCGCGCCATCTTGGACGACGTGCTGCCGGCGGGGGCCTACCTGTCCAACTGCCGCCTGCGCGAGGGCAGCGCGGAAGTGGTGGAATTTGCGGTGCGCATGCCGGTCAAGGCGACGACGCCGCCGCTTCTGGCCATCGATTCGAAATTCCCGACCGAGGCGTACGAACGCCTGCTGGACGCCGTGGAGCGGGTGGACCCGCAGGCCGAGCGCGCCGCCCGCCGTGCGCTGGACACCACCCTGCGGATCGAGGCGCGGAAGATCGCGTCGAAATACATCGTCCCGCCCGTGACGGTGGAATTCGCCGTGCTGTATCTGCCCACCGACGGCCTGTATGCCGAGGTGGCGCGCAGCCCCGGGCTGCTGGATGAAATCGGGCGGAGCTGCCGGGTGATCGTCATGGGGCCGGGGCTGCTGCCGGCCCTGCTGCGGACGATCCATCTGGGGTATGTTACCCTGGCGCTGGAGGAGCGCACCGACGGCATCGCCCGCCTGCTGGGCGCGACCCGGCAGGAGATGATCAAGATGGACGGCGTGCTGGAAAAGCTGGCGCGCAACGCATCGACCATGTCCTCGTCGATCGACGAGGCCCGGTACAGGACGCGGATGGTGGCCCGGCAACTGCGCGGCCTGGACGGCATCGAGGCGGTAGCGGAGGGCGCCGGATCGGCCGGGCCGGCCCCGGACGATCCTGTCGACCTGCCTCTGGGCGGGGCAGGGGATGACGCGCCGGGGCGGTGAAACGGAATTTAATGGCGGAGGACAGGGGGTGAGGCCATGTCTGTGCGGACCATGAATGCTTCTTCCAGGTCAGATCAGGACGACGTCGAGACGGAGGCGGGCGGCAAGGCGGCCGGACCCCGCGTTTTGCTTGTGGAGGATGACGGCAAGATCGCGCAGGAAGTCGCCGAGGAGCTGGAAAGCCGCGGCTTTCGCGTCCAGCACGCGGCGACCGGGCCGGACGGCCTGTCCATCGGCGTGGCGGGCGGATTCGACGTCATGATCGTCGATCGCATGCTGCCAGAGATGGACGGCCTGACCCTGATCGAAACCTTGCGCGGCCGGCAGATCGCCACCCCTGTGCTGGTCCTGTCGGCCCTGTCGGCCGTCGACGACCGGGTCAGCGGGCTGAAGGCCGGCGGCGACGACTACCTGACCAAGCCCTTCGCGATGGAGGAACTGGCCGCCCGGCTGGAGGCGCTGATGCGCCGGCCGAACAATACGCGCGAGACGATGCTGCGCGTCGGCCCGCTGACCATGGACCTGATCGAACGCACGGTGACCCGCGACGGGGTGGAAATAGACCTGCTGCCGCGCGAATTCCGGCTGCTGGAATATCTCATGCGCCGGCCGAACCAGGTGCTGACGCGCAACATGCTGCTGGAGGATGTGTGGAATTACCGCTTCATCCCGCAGACCAACCTGGTGGACGTGCACATCGGCAAGCTGCGCCGCAAGATCGACGAGCCCGGCGGCCCGCAGCTGATCCAGAGCATCCGCGGTACGGGGTTCATGCTGCGTGCTTCTGAGTGAAGTCTTCCGGACCGCGACCTTCCGCCTGACGCTGGCGGTGGTCGCGGCCATGATCGGCACGGCGGCGCTGCAATTCGCGCTTGGCTACAGCCAGGCCAAGACGTTCGAATTCCGGCGTTCGGACGCCCTGCTGCACCGCGAGGCCGACCTGCTGTCGCGTGAAACCGCGCAGGACCTGGAGCACAAGATCCGCGAACGCGCGACCGACGACCTGCGCGTCGTGATCAACGAGGCCGGGCTGTTCGACATGTCGCATCGCTATGTCGCCGGCGACCTGCGCGTCTGGCCGAAAGGGCTGTACTCCGACGGGCGGGTGCACGAGCTGACGGTCTGGCCGACCGAGGACGCCCCTTATGTCCTGCGCATCCTGGCCATTCCGGTCAGCGGCGGGCGCATTCTGGTGCTGGCGCGCGGGCTGCACATGCTGGACGAATTGCGGCTGATGATGCGGCACTCGCTGGTGGTGTCGATCGTGCCGACGGTGCTCTTCGCACTGATGAGCGGCATCGTGCTCAGCCATCGGGCGCTGGCGCGGGTCACGGTGATGCATGAGGCGATCGACCGCATCATGGAAGGCGACATGCACGAACGCCTGCCGTCGGGGCGCGGGCGTGACGAGATGCAGCGCCTGGCCGGCAGCGTGAACCGCATGCTCGACCGGCTGGAACATCTGATGGATGAAATCCGCGACGTCGGGAACGATATCGCGCATGACCTGCGTACACCGCTGGCGCGGGTGCGTGCGCGGCTGGACCGCGCACAGGGCGGCGCGCTGTCGGCCGACGATCTGCGTCTGGTCGTCGGGCGGGCGATCGACGATCTCGACCAATGCTTCTCGATCATAACAGCCCTGCTGAGAATCGGGGAGATCGAGAATGCCCGCCGCCGCGTCGGTTTCGCGGTCGTGGATCTGAACGAGATCGCGGCCGATATCGTCGACCTGTACGAACCGATTGCCGAGGCCAAGCAGATCCGCCTCGACCTTCTGCCCTCGGTCGGGCCTGTTCCGGTCTATGGCGATCGGGACCTGCTGATCGAGGTTGTGGCCAACCTTATCGACAACGCCATCAAATTTACCGATCCGGGGGGCGAAGTCACGTTGGGGACGGTGCGGCACGGCGACGGCGCGCGGCTGGAGGTCGCGGATACCGGCATCGGCATCATCCCCGAGGAACGCCAGGCGGTGCTCAACCGGTTCTATCGTTCGGACAAGAGCCGGCATGTGCCCGGCAGCGGCCTGGGCCTCAGTCTTGTCTCGGCCATCCTGCGCCTGCACAATGCGACCCTGACGATATCGGAGACCAGGAAGCAGGATATCCGCCCTGGCGCGCTGTTCGGGGTTGTCTTTCCGTCGGCCCCACAAACGACGCCCACCGCGGCCTGATCCGGCGGGCAGGGGCCAGCGGGCGCACCACCGCCGCGTTCCCGGGGGCGGTTTCTAAATGGAAATTTCATTGGCTTGTCGCGGGGGCGTGATAACGAGGCTGCCGAAGACGCGGGGGAGATCGATGATGCACACACGCGGACAGCCGGGTCCGGTCCCGATACGCACCGGGGTATCGGGGGGCGCCTGCACGCGTGACGGTTCGTCGCGCGCATGAATTCCATCGTCGTCACCGCCCTCAAGCGGCCTTACACCTTCGTCGTCCTTTCGATCCTGATCGTGGTCTTCGGCGTCCGGTCCATCGTCCAGACGCCGACCGACGTCTTCCCCAGCATCAAGATTCCGGTTGTCGCGATCGTATGGGGCTATACCGGCCTCATGCCCGAGGACATGTCGGGCCGCGTGATCTATTATTACGAGCGCGCGCTGACCGCCACGGTCAACAATATCGAGCATATCGAAAGCCAGTCCTATTACGGGCGCGGCATCGTCAAGGTGTTCTTCCAGCCCGGCACGGACACCGCGGTCGCGCAGACGCAGATCACCTCGGTTTCGCAGACGGTCATCAAGCAGATGCCGGCCGGCATGACGCCGCCGCTGGTGCTGACCTACAATGCGTCCTCGGTGCCCGTGCTCACGCTCCAGGTCTCGTCGGATTCGATGACGGCGTCGCAGATCTACGACATGTCGTCCAACCTGATCCGCCCGGCGCTGGTTTCGGTGGCGGGCGCGGCCATCCCCAACCCGTACGGCGGCCAGCCGGGCAATATCATGGTCGATCTCGACCAGGCCAAGCTGCTGGCCCACGGGTTGTCCGCCACCGACGTCGGCGCGGCCCTGGGGCGGCAGAACATCGTCCTGCCCGCCGGCGACCAGCAGATCGGCGCCTTCGACTTCATGGTGCAGACGAACGCGACCCCGCGCGAAATCGATGCGTTCAACGGCATCCCGGTCAAGCAGGACGGCAATTCGGTCGTATATCTGCGCGACGTCGCCTGGGTGCATGCGGGCGGGCCGCCGCAGACCAACATGGTGCTGGTCAAGGGACACCAGGCCGTGCTGATCGTCGTCATGAAAAGTGGCGACGCCTCGACGCTGTCGGTGGTCAGCGGGGTCAAGGCGCTGCTGCCGTCGATTGTCCAGACCCTGCCGCCCGGGGTGCAGATCCGGGTCCTGAACGATGCCTCGACCTTCGTGAAGGAGGCCGTGCGCGACGTGGTGCAGGAAATGGGCACGGCCGCCCTGCTGACCAGCCTGGTGGTGCTGCTGTTCCTGGGGTCCTGGCGCTCGACGGTGATCATCGCGACGTCGATTCCGCTGGCGATGCTGTGCTCGGTCATCGGGCTGGGCTGGGCCGGGCAGACCATCAACGTCATGACCCTGGGCGGCCTGGCGCTGGCGGTCGGTATTCTGGTCGATGACGCCACCGTCATGATTGAGAATATCGACGCGCATCTGGAAATGGAAAAGGACCTGGAAACCGCGATCATCGACGCGGCGAACCAGATCGTTATCCCGACCTTCGTTTCGACGCTATGCATCTGTATCGTGTGGATGCCGCTGTTCCAGCTGACCGGCGTGGCCGGCTGGCTGTTCATGCCGATGGCCGAGGCGATCATCTTCGCCATGATCGCCTCCTTCATCCTGTCGCGGACCCTGGTGCCGACGATGGCGAAATACATGCTGGCCGCCCAGGTGGCCGCCCATGCCGACGCGCATGCGGCCGACCGGCCGCGCGGGTTCTTCGGTCGCTTCCAGCAGGGGTTCGAGCGGCGTTTCACCGCCTTCCGCAACGGCTATCGCGACCTGCTGACGCATCTGGTGGCGACGCGCGGGCGCTTCATTCCGGTGTTCCTGGCCTGTGCGGTCGCCTCGATGGGGCTGGTCTTCTTCGTGGGGCAGGATTTCTTCCCCGAGATCAATTCGAACACGCTGGCCATCCATATGCGCGCGCGCCTCGGCACCAAGCTGAACGAGGCCGGCAAGATCTCGATGCTGGTCAACCAGGATATCTCGCGCCTGTTGCCGGGGCAGGTCGATGACATCGTATCCAATTGCGGCCTGCCCTTCAGCGGCCTGAACCAGGCCTTCATTCCCACGCCCACCGTCGGCACGCAGGATTGCGACCTGACGGTGACGCTGAAGAATGACGAGGCGCCGGTCGCCGAGTATCGCGGCATCCTGCGGCGCGGGCTGGCCGAGCATTTTCCGGGAACCGAAATCACCTTCATGCCCGCCGATCTGACGGCGAAGATCCTGAATTTCGGTCTTCCCTCGCCGATCGACGTGCAGATATCCGGCCGTAACCTGGTGGATAATTTCGCCTTCGCCCAGCATCTGGCGGCGCGGCTGCGCCATGTGACCGGCATCGCCGACGTCACGGTGCAGGAACCGATGAACACGCCGACCCTGCGGGTGAACGCACGGCGCACCTACGCGCTGGGCACCGGCCTGACCGAGTCCGACATCGCGAACAATGCGCTGGCCACCCTGTCGGGCAGCGGCCAGGTCGCGCCCACCTACTGGCTGGACCCGGCGACCGGGGTGTCGCATCTGGTCGATATCCAGACGCCGCTGCAATTTCTGCAGACGATGAACGACCTGGAGACGATTCCCATCGATCGGGGCGACGGCAACCCGCGCGGCACCACGCCTCAGATCCTGGGCGGCCTCAGCGACATCGTGCAGACCGGCACGCCGGGCGAGGTGGCGCACTACAACATCATGCCCGTCTTCAACATCTATGCGGCCAACGAGGGGCTGGACCTGGGCACCGTCTCGCGCGAGGTCAACCGCGTGGTTGACGCGGCCCGCCACGACCTGCCCCGGGGCGCCACCCTGGTGGTGCGCGGCCAGGCGGTGACGATGAACAGCGCCTACCTGCAGCTCGGCCTGGGCCTGGCGATGTCGGTGCTGCTGGTCTACCTGATCATCGTCGTGAATTTTCAGTCCTGGCTGGACCCGTTCATCATCATCACCGCCCTGCCGGGCGCGCTGGCGGGCATCGCCTGGGCATTGTTCGTCACGCACACCACGCTGTCGGTGCCGGCGCTGACCGGGGCCATCATGTGCATGGGCACGGCGACCGCGAACTCGATCCTGGTCGTATCCTTCGCCCGTGAACGGATGGACGTGCATGGCGACGCCATTCGCGCCGCGATCGAGGCGGGATACGAACGCATCCGGCCGGTGCTGATGACGGCGTCGGCGATGATCATCGGCATGCTGCCGATGTCCCTCAGCAATTCGCAGAACGCGCCGCTCGGCCGCGCCGTGATGGGTGGCCTGGCGGTCGCGACGGTCGCGACGCTGCTGTTCGTGCCCTGCGTCTTTGCCCTGCTGCATTCCCGAAAACACCGAACCGCCGAAGGAGAACGTGCATGAGCGGCGTAGGACAGGCCCGCGGGCGCGGAATATCGGGGCGCGGGAAGCTCCTGGCCGGGGTTGGCGTCGCCATTCTGGTGCTCGTCGTCGGCGGCGGGATCCTGGAGCGGCGGCTGCATGTCGCAGCCCTGCGGCGCGACACCGCAGATGCCGCGATTCCACGCGTGCAACTGGTCTCGCCCAGCCATGGGCCCAGCGTCCGGACGCTGGACCTGCCGGGCAATATCTCGGCCTGGTACCAGGCGCCGATCTATGCCCAGGTCTCGGGCTATGTGCACATGTGGTACAAGGATATCGGCGCGGTAGTGAAGGCCGGCGACGTGCTGGCCACCATCGACACACCGGGGGTGGATGCGCAGTACGCGGCGTCCAAGGCCAATTTCGACGTGGCCATGGCGCGCTACAAGCTGGCGCAGATCACCGCGCGCCGCTGGAAGGCCCTGCAAGGGACCCAGGCGGTGTCGCAGCAGGAAGTGGACGTCCAGACCGCCAACGCCGAGGCCGAGCAGGCGCAGGTCGAAGCCGCCCGGCACCAGGTCTCGCGCTATGCCGCGCTGATCGGCTTCAAGCAGATCGTGGCGCCGTTCGACGGCGTGGTGACCTCGCGTCTGGCCGATGTCGGCGACTATGTGAACGCGGGCGGAGGCGACGTGTCGTCGCGTGGTAACGCCACCGAACTGTTCAGCGTGGCCGACGTGCATCGGATGCGCATCTTCGTCTCGGTGCCGCAGGATTACGCCGACATCATCAGCCCGAAGCTGACGGCGGACCTGACGGTTCCGCAATATCCCGGCCGCGTCTTCAAGGCGCAGTTCCTGGCCACCGCCAGCGCCTTCAATCTCAGCACCCGCACCGTCACCACCGAACTGACGGTGGACAACGACCAGCGCGAGCTCTGGCCCGATTCCTATGCCACCGTCCATTTCCGCGCGCCGGGCGACCCGTCGATCCTGATCGTGCCGGAAGGCGCGCTGATCTTCCGCGGTCAGGGCATGCAGGTGGCGCTGGTGGACGAGCATAACCGCATCCGCCTGCGCAACGTCGTCGTCGGTACCAACCTGGGCACCCGCGTGCAGATCCGCGGCGGCCTGAAGGCGACGGACAGGATCGTGAACAACCCCTCCGCCGGGCTGCTGGAAGGGCAGGAGGTCAAGGTGGTGGACCCGACGCCCGGCTACAGCGCGCCCACGGACGCGGCGCATCCTCCCGCCCAGAACGACGACGCGCGGGCCATGCCTACCGGTGAAGGCGGGTCGGAGGAGGCCGGGGCGCCGCAATGACCAGCTCCGCCCTTTCCCGCGTCCCCGCCCGGCGTCCCGCCCGTCGAACGGGGGCTCGCCGCGCGGGGCTGCGCGTCTGCGCCCTGGCGTTGCTGAGCAGCCTGGCGTCGTGCGACATGGCGCCGGCCTATCACCCGACGCACCTGCTGTTCCCCGACGATTGGAAGGGCGACGGCATCATGCGTTTCGCGGCGCCCCAGGATGCCGCGCTGCGCGGCGACTGGTGGACCGCATTCAACGACCCGGTGCTGAACCGGCTGGAAGAGCAGGCGAATCGCGCCAATCCCGACCTTCAGGTGGCGGCCGAGACATTCACCCAGGCCCGCGACATGGCGGCCGAGGCCCGGGCCGGCCTGTATCCGCAGGTCGCCGGCCAGGCATCCATGAGCAACAACAAGGGATCGGCCCATCGCCTGTGGCGTGGCGCCGGCTCGACCGGCCCGATCTACATGTCGTCCGAACAATATGGCGGCACGGCCTCGTGGGAGCCGGATTTCTGGTCGTCGATCCGCAACCAGGTGCGCATGCGGCGGCAGCTGGCGCAGCAACGCGCCGCGGAATACGCGCTGATGCGGCTCAGCCTGGATGCCGAGCTTGCCAGCGATTACCTGGCGTTGCGCGGGCTGGATGCGCAGGACACGGTCTATCGCGACTCGATCCGCACGTACGAACTGGCGGTACAGATCACGCACCTGCGCCAGGCCGGGGCGATTGCGGCCGGGCTGGACGTTGCCCGGGCACAGAACCAGCTTTATGCCACCCAGGCGCAGGACACCGACCTGCAGGCCCGGCGCGCGGTGATGGAGCATGCGATCGCCGTGCTGGTGAACGTCTCGCCATCGGTCTTCCATATCGAACCGGTGGCCGCCCTGAATTTCCCGGAAATCGCCATACCGGCCGGCGTGCCCTCGACCCTGCTGGAGCGGCGGCCCGACGTCGCGGGGGCCGAGCGGGAGATGGCGCAGGCCAATCGGGCGATCGGCGTGTCGCGGGCGGCGTTCTACCCGCACGTGACCTTCAGCGCCACGACCGGGTTCATGGATAACGGCTTCTCGCTCGCCGACCTGTCCAACAGCATGTACACCTACGCCGCCCAGGCGGTGATGCCCCTGTTCCAGGGTGGCCTGCGCCGGGCGGAACTGCAACGGACGTGGTCGCAGTACCGCCAGGCCGAGGATAATTATCGCAGCACCGTCCTGTCGGCCTTCCAGGATGTCGAGGACGGGCTGAGCCTGACCGGACACCTGCGGGTCGAGCAGCAGCAGCAGGAAGACGCCGTGAAGGCCGCCCTGCGCACCCAGAACATGACCATGACACTTTATACGGGCGGGCTGACCAATTACCTGGACGTGGTGGTGGCGCAGATCGCCGCCCTGACCGCCCGGATTTCCGAGGTTCAGGTGGAAACCCGGCGCCTGCAGGCCAACGTGACCCTGATCCGCGCGCTGGGCGGTGGCTGGTCGCGCAGCCAGCTGCCGGATTCGAAGTCGATCATGCCGTTCGCGCCGCTGCAATATGACGGGTTGCGGACGCCGAAAACGGTCGGCGGCATCGCGGCCGGCACCATTCCGGAACAGTCCGACCTGACCGGAGCTGCCTTGCGTGGCCCGGGGTTGACACCGCCCGGCAAATAGGGTTAGGGACCCGCCTCCTACGGAACGCGGGAGACCGCTGCCGTTGCCCCCGGGCGGCGGGCGGCCGCCTGAACCGCGGTCCGGGTGAAACAGTCAGGAGACCCGGATATGGCCAAGAAGATCGTTGGCTACATCAAGTTGCAAATTCCCGCCGGCAAGGCGAATCCGTCCCCGCCGGTCGGCCCGGCGCTGGGTCAGCGCGGCCTGAACATCATGCAGTTCTGCAAGGAGTTCAACGCCAAGACCCAGGGTCTGGAACCCGGCATGCCGATCCCGGTGGTCATCACCGCGTTCGCCGACCGGACCTTCACGTTCATCACGAAGACCCCGCCGAACACCTACTTCCTCATGAAGGCTGCCAACATCAAGAAGGGCAGCTCGACCGTGGGCAAGTCCGCGGCCGTCGGCAGCGTCACGATGGCGCAGCTGCGCGAGATCGCGGAACAGAAGAAGCAGGACATGAATGCCAACGATCTGGACGGGGCCGTGCGTATGCTGATCGGCTCGGCCCGGGCGATGGGCCTTACGGTGGTGGAGGGCTGATTCCATGGCGAAGAACAAGCGTCTGGCGGCCGTGCGCGCCACGATTGATCCGAACAAGCAGTACGGCCTGGACGAGGCCATCGGCCTGGTGAAGCAGGGCGCGACCGCCAAGTTCGACGAGACGATCGAGATCTCGCTGAACCTGGGCATCGACCCGCGCCATGCCGACCAGATGGTCCGTGGCCTGCTGTCCCTGCCGAACGGCACGGGCAAGACGCTGCGCGTCGGCGTGTTCGCCCGCGGCGCGAAGGCCGAGGAGGCTCTGGCCGCCGGTGCCGACGTCGTTGGCGCCGATGACCTGGCCGAAAAGGTGCAGGCCGGCGAAATCGCGTTCGATCGCTGCATCGCGACCCCGGACATGATGGCCCTGGTCGGTCGCCTGGGTAAGATCCTGGGCCCGCGCGGCCTGATGCCGAACCCCAAGCTCGGCACCGTGACCATGGACGTCAAGGGCGCCGTGACGGCGGCCAAGTCCGGTCAGGTCGAGTACCGCGCCGAAAAGGCCGGCATCATCCATGCCGGCATCGGCAAGGCGTCCTTCGACGGCGACAAGCTGGCCGAGAACATCCGCGCGTTCGTGGATGCCGTGCAGAAGGCCAAGCCGTCGGGCGCCAAGGGCACCTACCTGCGCAAGGCCGCCCTGTCCTCGACGATGGGGTCTGGTATTCGCGTCGACGTGTCCGCCTTCTCGGCGGGCTGATCGCGCCAGAGATGACGCCGCGTCCTTCGGGGTGCGGCGGACAGGAGGCGGGGCGGCGTTCCTATTTCAGGGACGGCGCTTCGCTCTTCCGAACCTGTCCATGACCGGATGTGGCGCATGCCTTGATGGCCCCCGCGGGGGCCGCACACGGAAGACGGGGATTGCCGGATTTGGGCGGATCATCCGCCCGCACTGGTTGTTCCGTTGCACAGGACAGGCGAACCGGAGGGGCGGCCCCAGTGGCCGTGCCTTCCTTGGGTAAACCCGGCCTGCCAGGCCATGTCTGGCGGGCTACGACGGAGACGGGAATTGGACCGTACGGAGAAGCGGGAGTTTGTTGCCTCCCTCGCGGCCGTGTTCGCCGATACGTCCATGGTCGTTGTCACCCGCAATGACGGGCTGACGGTGGCTGATGCGACGGAATTGCGGCGGCGTGTGCGCGCGGCTGGAGCGACTTACAAGGTCGCGAAGAACCGGCTGGCCAACCTCGCCCTGGCAGGGACCCGATTCGAAGGCATCTCGCCGCTGCTGAAGGGGCCGACCGCATTATCGTGGTCGGCGGATCCTGTGGCGGTGGCCAAGGTGCTTGTCGAGTTCGCCAAGACCAACGAAAAGCTTGTCTTGCTCGGTGGAGCGCTCGGAACCCAGACACTGAATGTGGATGGGGTCAAGGCGCTGGCCGAGCTGCCGTCCCTGGATACGCTCCGGGCGCAGCTGGTGGGGCTTATCTCCACGCCGGCCACGCGCATCGCGGGTGTCCTCCAGGCGCCGGCCGGACAGCTTGCGCGGGTTTTCGGGGCCTACGCCAAGAAGGACGAGGCTGCCTGAGCCATATGCGCCCCGCATGCGCGGGGCGATGAAATTCGCACAGTCTCGTGAAATCGGGATTGTGTTGCGCCAATCAGTGTATACATTAGGAAGACCGAATCATGGCCGATCTGACCAAACTCGTTGACGAGCTGTCCGCCCTCACCGTTCTCGAGGCCGCCGAGCTCTCCAAGCTGCTCGAAGAGAAGTGGGGCGTTTCCGCCGCCGCTCCGGTTGCCGTTGCCGCCGCGCCGGCCGCTGCCGCCGCTCCGGTGGAAGAGCAGACCGAATTCACCGTCGTCCTCGCGAAGGCCGGTGACAAGAAGATCAACGTCATCAAGGAAATCCGCACCATCACCGGCCTGGGCCTGAAGGAAGCCAAGGATCTGGTCGAAGGCGCGCCGAAGACCGTGAAAGAAGGCGTGACGAAGGACGAAGCCGAGAAGATCAAGAAGGTTCTTGAAGAGAACGGCGCATCCGTCGAAGTGAAGTAATCTGCCGGGTTGCCGGCGGCCCCTTGTGGGTCGCCGCTCCTGATCTAACCGAGCGAGGGCGGGACACCTGATGGTTCCCGCCCCCTTGGCCGTTCTGGCGCCCTGACCGCGAGGTCTCGGGCGCCTTTGGCGGTAGAGGGCCTATCCTTTGGGGTGGGCAGGTCGCGGGCCGCTGCCGGCCGGCGACCGCACAAGGCGGTATTTGATGGCCCGTTTCCGATCGCCGCGGCGTTTGCCGCAGGGCGCGGGGATTTGGGGCCGTTGGGGATGGGGGCAGGATAGACGATGAACGCGATTACGAAATCGTTCACGGGACGCAAGCGCATCCGCAAGAGCTTCGGGCGGATACCCGAAATCGCTCCGATGCCCAATCTGATCGATGTGCAGCGCGCCAGCTACGAGGCGTTCCTGCAGATGAACGTGTCCGCCGACAGCCGGACGCAGACCGGCCTGCAGGAAGTGTTCCGTTCGGTTTTCCCGATCAATGACTTCGCCGGCCGTGGCCGGCTCGAGTTCGTCAACTACGAACTCGAGGAACCGAAATACGACGTCGAGGAATGCATCCAGCGCGGCCTGACCTTCGCGGCCCCGCTGAAGGTGGTGCTGCGTCTGATCGTCTGGGACGTGGACGAGGATACGGGTTCGCGCTCGATCCGCGACATCAAGGAACAGCCGGTCTACATGGGCGACATGCCGCTCATGACCGACAACGGCACCTTCATCATCAACGGGACCGAGCGCGTCATCGTCAGCCAGATGCACCGCAGCCCGGGCGTGTTTTTCGACCACGACAAGGGCAAGACCCATTCGTCGGGCAAGTTCCTGTTCGCCGCCCGCGTCATCCCCTATCGCGGCTCGTGGCTCGATTTCGAATTCGACAGCAAGGACCTGATCTACGTCCGCATCGACCGCAAGCGTAAGCTGCCGGTGACGACGCTGTTGTACGCCCTGGAAGGCGAGGCCTCGGCCGCCGCGCGCGCCGCCAAGGTCGCCGAGGGCGGCGATGTGGATTCGCTGGACATCCAGGGCATGGATGCCGACGAGATCCTGAACTATTTCTACGGCAAGGTCGTCTTCGTGAAGACGTCCAAGGGCTGGGCGCGTCCCTTCGATGCCGAGTCGTTCCGTGGCCTGAAGCTGCTGGAACCGCTGATCGACGCCGAAAGCGGCGAGGTGGTGGCCGAGGCCGACGCCAAGCTGACGGCGCGGATGGTCCGCAAGATCGCGGAGAAGACCAAGGACGTGCTGGTTGGCGCCGCCGGCCTGATCGGCCGCTATGTCGCCTATGACCTGGTCAACCAGGACACCGGCGAGATCTATGCCGAAGCCGGCGAGGAACTGACCGAGGCGCGTCTCGAAGCCCTGGAGGAAGCCGGTCTCGACCGTCTGCCGACGCTGGCCGTCGACGCCTCCAATGGTCCGTGGATCCGCAACACGCTGACGGTCGACAAGAACACGACGCGCGACGATGCGCTGACCGACATCTATCGCGTCATGCGTCCCGGCGAGCCGCCGACCCCCGAGACGGCCGAGGCGATGTTCTCGGGCCTGTTCTTCGACGCCGACCGCTACGATCTGTCCGCCGTCGGCCGCGTGAAGATGAACATGCGCCTGGGCCTGGATGCGCCGGACACCGTCCGCGTCCTGCGCAAGGAAGACATCCTGCGCACCGTCAAGATCATGTGCGAGCTGAAGGACGGCCGCGGCACGATCGACGACATCGACAATCTGGGCAACCGGCGCGTCCGTTCGGTCGGCGAACTGATGGAAAACCAGTATCGCGTCGGCCTGCTGCGCATGGAGCGTGCGATTCGCGAGCGCATGGGCTCGGTCGATATCGACACCGTGATGCCGCACGACCTGATCAACGCGAAGCCGGCGGCCGCCGCGGTGCGCGAGTTCTTCGGCTCGTCGCAGCTCAGCCAGTTCATGGACCAGACCAACCCGCTGTCCGAGGTCACGCACAAGCGCCGTCTTTCGGCTCTCGGGCCGGGCGGCCTGACGCGCGAGCGCGCGGGCTTCGAGGTTCGCGACGTCCATCCGACCCATTACGGCCGCATCTGCCCGATCGAAACGCCGGAAGGCCCGAACATCGGCCTGATCAACTCGCTGGCGACCTACGCGAAGGTCAACAAGTACGGCTTCATCGAGACCCCGTATCGCCTGGTGCGCGACGGCGTCCTGCAGGACGGGTGGAAATACCTGTCCGCGATGGAAGAGGAAAAGCTGATCGTCGCCCAGGCCGACGCCCGGCAGGACGTCGAAGGCAAGCTGACGGACGAGCTTGTGTCCGTGCGGCGCGGCGGTGACTTCCGCCTGGTCAAGCCGGAAGAGGTCACGGCCTGCGACGTGTCGCCCAAGCAGCTTGTCTCGGTCGCCGCGGCGCTGATTCCGTTCCTCGAGAACGATGACGCCAACCGCGCGCTGATGGGCTCGAACATGCAGCGTCAGGCGGTGCCGCTGGTGCGTTCGGACGCGCCGCTGGTCGGCACGGGCATGGAGGCCGCGGTCGCTCATGACTCCGGCGCCACCATCGTGGCGCGTCGCGGCGGCATCATCGACCAGATCGACGGCGCGCGCATCGTGGTCCGCGCGACCGACGATGCCGGGGCGACCCAGGGTGTCGATATCTACCGGCTGCGCAAGTACATGCGCTCCAACCAGTCGACCTGCATCAACCAGCGTCCGCTGGTGCGCGTGGGCGACCGGGTGCGCGGTGGCGACATCATCGCCGACGGTCCGTCGACCGAGCTGGGCGAACTGGCCCTGGGTCGGAACGTGCTGGTCGCGTTCATGCCGTGGAACGGGTACAATTTCGAAGATTCGATCCTGATTTCCGAGCGCATCGCGCGCGATGACGTCTTTACCTCGATCCATATCGAGGAATTCGAGGTCATGGCCCGCGACACCAAGCTGGGCCAGGAAGAAATCACCCGCGACATCCCCAATGTCGGCGAGGAAGCGCTGCGCAACCTCGACGAGGCGGGCATCGTCTATGTCGGCGCCGAGGTGAACCCCGGCGACATTCTGGTCGGCAAGGTGACGCCGAAGGGCGAAAGCCCGATGACGCCGGAAGAGAAGCTGCTGCGCGCGATCTTCGGTGAAAAGGCGTCCGACGTCCGCGATACCTCGCTGAAGCTGCCGCCCGGCACCACGGGCACCATTGTGGACGTGCGCGTCTTCTCGCGTCGCGGCGTCGACAAGGACGAGCGCGCGATGGCGATCGAGCGCGCGGAAATCGAGCGTCTGGCCAAGGATCGCGACGACGAGCGCGCGATTCAGGAGCGGTCGTTCTACAACCGCCTGCGCGAGCGTCTGGTCGGCCAGGTCGCCGGAACCGGTTTCAAGGGGCTGCGCTCGGGCACCGAGATCACCGAGGAGGTGCTGACCGAGCATCCGCGTGGCGCGTGGCGCAACATCACCGTCGCTTCCGACGCGGTGATGGTCGAGCTGGAGGTGCTGCGGCGTGAGTTCGACGCGGCGGTGGCCCGAATCCAGGCGCGCTTCGAAAGCAAGGTCGAGAAGCTGCAGCGCGGCGACGAACTGCCGCCGGGCGTGATGAAGATGGTCAAGGTCTTCGTCGCGGTGAAGCGCAAGCTGCAGCCGGGCGACAAGATGGCCGGCCGTCACGGCAACAAGGGTGTCGTCTCGCGCGTCGTGCCGGTCGAGGACATGCCGTTCCTTGAGGACGGCACGCCGGTCGACCTGGTGCTGAACCCGCTGGGCGTGCCGTCGCGCATGAATGTCGGGCAGATCCTGGAGACCCATCTGGGTTGGGCCTGCGCCAACATCGGCCGTGGCATCGGCGAACTGGTCGACGACTACCAGCGCACCGGCGAAAAGAAGCAGGAGCTGCTGGGCCGTTTGAAGTCGGTCTATGGCGACAAGGTGTATGACGACGCGATCGTCGATCTGCCGAACGAGCAGCTGGTCGAACTGGCGAACAACCTGCGCAAGGGCGTGCCGATCGCAACACCGGTGTTTGACGGCGCGTCGATCCCGGACATCGAGGCGATGCTGGAAAGCGCCGGAGTGAACAAGTCCGGCCAGTCGCAGCTGATCGACGGGCGCACCGGCGAGCAGTTCGAGCGCCAGACCACGGTCGGCTACATCTACATGCTGAAGCTGCATCACCTGGTCGACGACAAGATCCATGCGCGTTCGATCGGTCCGTACTCGCTGGTGACCCAGCAGCCGCTGGGCGGCAAGGCGCAGTTCGGTGGCCAGCGGTTCGGCGAGATGGAAGTGTGGGCGCTGGAAGCCTACGGCGCGGCCTACACCTTGCAGGAAATGCTGACGGTGAAGTCGGACGACGTGTCCGGCCGCACCAAGGTCTACGAGGCGATTGTGCGCGAGCAGGACGATTTCGAGGCCGGCATTCCCGAGAGCTTCAACGTTCTCATCAAGGAACTGAAATCGCTCGGCCTGAACGTGGATCTGGAGCAGAGCGGCAATGACTGACGATTTCGTCGGTCGCTCCATTCTCTCTCCGACTGTTTTCTTCTCAGGGACGGGGGTGGCCGGTTCGGTCGCCTCCTCCCGGTTCCCCCAGGGGGTTTACGGCGCATGAACGAACTCATGAAGATCCTGGGCCAGACCGGCCAGGCCATGACCTTCGACCAGATCAAGATCCAGCTCGCCTCGTCCGAGCAGATCCGCTCCTGGTCCTATGGCGAGATCAAGAAGCCCGAGACCATCAACTACCGCACGTTCAAGCCGGAGCGCGATGGCCTGTTCTGCGCGCGGATCTTTGGTCCGATCAAGGATTACGAGTGCCTGTGCGGCAAGTACAAGCGCATGAAGTTCCGCGGCATCGTCTGCGAGAAATGCGGTGTCGAGGTCACGCTGGCCAAGGTCCGGCGCGAGCGGATGGGCCATATCGAGCTGGCCAGCCCGGTCGCGCATATCTGGTTCCTGAAGTCGCTGCCCAGCCGCATCGGCCTGATGGTCGACATGACCCTGAAGGATCTGGAGAAGATCCTGTATTTCGAGAGCTACGTCGTTCTCGAGCCCGGCACGTCGCCGCTGAAGCAGTACAGCCTGCTGACCGAAGACCAGTACCTGGACGTCATGGATGAGCATGGCGAAGAGGGGATCGAGGTCGGGATCGGCGCCGAGGCGATCAAGAAGGTGCTGGAACGCATCGACTGCAAGGCCGACAAGGAGCGTCTGCGCCAGGAGCTGAAGGACACGACGTCCGAAGCCAAGCGCAAGAAGCTGGTCAAGCGCCTGAAGCTGATCGAGGCGTTCGCCGACAGCGATTCGCGTCCCGAGTGGATGATCATGGACCTGATTCCGGTGATCCCGCCGGAGCTGCGTCCGCTGGTCCCGCTGGACGGCGGCCGTTTCGCGACGTCCGACCTGAACGACCTGTACCGCCGCGTCATCAACCGCAACAACCGCCTGAAGCGGCTGATCGAGCTGCGCGCGCCGGACATCATCGTCCGTAACGAAAAGCGCATGCTTCAGGAATCGGTCGATGCGCTGTTCGACAACGGCCGTCGCGGCCGGGCGATCACGGGCGCCAACAAGCGTCCGCTGAAGTCGCTGTCCGACATGCTGAAGGGCAAGCAGGGCCGGTTCCGCCAGAACCTGCTGGGCAAGCGCGTCGATTATTCCGGCCGTTCGGTCATCGTGGTCGGCCCCGAGCTGAAGCTGCATCAGTGCGGCCTGCCGAAGAAGATGGCGCTGGAGCTGTTCAAGCCGTTCATCTATTCGAAGCTGGAAAAGTACGGTCACGCCACCACCATCAAGGCTGCGAAGCGGATGGTGGAGAAGGAACGTCCCGAGGTTTGGGACATCCTGGAAGAGGTGATCCGCGAGCATCCGGTGATGCTGAACCGCGCGCCGACCCTGCATCGCCTGGGCATCCAGGCGTTCGAGCCGGTGCTGATCGAAGGCAAGGCGATCCAGCTGCATCCGCTGGTCTGCACCGCCTTCAACGCGGATTTCGACGGCGACCAGATGGCCGTGCACGTCCCGCTGAGCCTCGAGGCGCAGCTGGAAGCGCGCGTGCTGATGATGTCGACGAACAACATCCTCAGCCCCGCGAACGGCAAGCCGATCATCGTGCCGTCGCAGGATATCGTGCTGGGCCTGTATTATCTGAGCCTGGAGACGCCGGAATTCCTGGTGACCCCGGATCGGAACGAATATGACGCCGAAGGCCGGGTGACGGTGACGGGCGCGTCGTCGTTCGCCACGATCGGCGAGGTCGAGTACGCCCTGTCGGCCGGTGCGATCAAGCTGCACGACAAGATCGTCGCACGCTTCGACGCGGTCGATGCCGACGGCAAGCCGGTGCGCCAGACGGTCGTCACGACACCGGGCCGCATGCTGATCGCACAGATCCTGCCGCGTCATCCGGCGATTCCCTTCACGCTGATCAACAAGCAGCTGACGAAGAAGAACGTCTCGGACGTCATCGACGCGGTCTATCGCCATTGCGGCCAGAAGGAATGCGTCATCTTCTGCGACCGTCTGATGGGCCTGGGCTTCCGTCACGCGGCGAAGGCCGGCATTTCGTTCGGCAAGGATGACATGATCATCCCAGTCGAGAAGAAGGAGCTGGTCGATCGCACCGCGACCGAGGTCAAGGAGTTCGAGCAGCAGTACCAGGACGGCCTGATCACCGCCGGTGAACGCTACAACAAGGTGGTCGACGCCTGGTCGCGCTGCACCGACGAGGTGCAGGCCGCGATGATGAAGGAGATCTCGCGCCAGGAGGTCGGCAAGGTCACGAACTCGGTGTGGATGATGAGCCACTCCGGTGCCCGTGGGTCGCCGGCCCAGATGAAGCAGCTGGCCGGCATGCGCGGCCTGATGGCCAAGCCGTCGGGCGAGATCATCGAGCAGCCGATCATCGCCAACTTCAAGGAAGGCCTGTCGGTCCTCGATTACTTCACCTCGACCCACGGCGCGCGCAAGGGTCTTGCCGATACCGCGCTGAAGACCGCGAACTCGGGTTACCTGACCCGTCGCCTGGTCGACGTCGCGCAGGACTGCATCATCGTCGAGGACGATTGCGGGTCCGAACGCGGCCTGACGGTGCGCGCGGTGATGGATGGCGGCGAAATCGTGTCGTCGCTGTCCGAGCGGATTCTCGGCCGCACGGTCGCGGCGGACATCATCGACCCGGCGACGGGCGCGGTGCTGCTGAAGCGCGATTCGCTGATCGAGGAGGCGCAGGCCGAGAAGATCGAGAAGGCGGGCGTCGAAAGCGTGCTGATCCGTTCGGTGCTGACCTGCGAAAGCCGGGTCGGCGTCTGCGGCCTGTGCTACGGCCGCGACCTGGCGCGCGGCACCCCGGTCAATATCGGCGAGGCCGTCGGCGTGATCGCGGCCCAGTCGATCGGCGAGCCGGGCACCCAGCTGACCATGCGTACCTTCCATATCGGCGGTGCGGCGCAGCGTGGCGCCGAGCAGTCGATGGTCGAGGCGTCGCGTGACGGCAAGGTGACGATCAACAACCGCAACGTCGTTCACAACAGCCAGAACGTGCCCATCGTGATGTCGCGTAACTGCGAGATCGTGCTGACGGACGAGAAGGGGACCGAGCGCGGACGCTATCGCGTGCCGTACGGCGCCCGTCTGCTGGTGGACGAGGGGGCCTCGGTCACCCGTGCCCAGAAGATGGCCGAGTGGGATCCGTACACCCTGCCGATCATCACCGAGCAGTCGGGAACGGTGGAATATCTCGACCTGATCGACTCCATCACCCTGGTGGAGCGGATGGACGAGGTTACCGGCCTGACCTCGAAGGTCGTCGTCGACTACAAGCAGGCGGCCAAGGGGGTGGATTTGCGTCCGCGCCTGCAGCTGAAGGATGCGAACGGTCACGTCATCAAGCTGTCGAACGGCAACGACGCCCGTTACTTCCTGTCGCCCGATTCGCTGCTGTCGGTCGAGAACGGCGCGCAGGTCAGCGCGGGCGACGTGCTGGCCCGCATCCCGCGCGAAGGCTCGAAGACCCGCGACATCACCGGCGGTCTGCCGCGTGTCGCGGAATTGTTCGAGGCCCGTCGTCCGAAGGATCACGCGATCATCTCGGAGACCGACGGCCGCGTGGAATTCGGCAAGGACTACAAGGCCAAGCGCCGCGTCATCGTGAAGAACGACGAGACCGGCGAGGAAACCGACTACCTGATCCCCAAGGGCAAGCACGTTTCGGTCCAGGAAGGCGATTTCGTCCGCGTGGGCGATCCGCTGGTCGACGGTCCGCGCGTGCCGCATGACATCCTGAAGGTGCTGGGGGTCGAGGCCCTGTCGGACTACCTCGTGAACGAGATCCAGGACGTCTATCGACTGCAGGGCGTGAAGATCAACGACAAGCATATCGAGGTGATCGTCCGCCAGATGCTCCAGAAGGTCGAGATCCTGGAGCCCGGCGACACGACCTACCTGATCGGCGAGACGGTGGATCGGATCGAGTTCGAGACCGAGAACACGAAGCGTCTGAATGCGGGCGAGCGTCCGGCCGGTGCGATGCCGGTCCTGCAGGGCATCACCAAGGCGTCCCTGCAGACGCAGTCCTTCATCTCGGCCGCGTCGTTCCAGGAGACCACCCGCGTGCTGACCGAAGCCGCCACGGCGGGCAAGAAGGACACGCTGAACGGCCTGAAGGAGAACGTGATCGTGGGTCGCCTGATCCCGGCCGGCACGGGCAGCGTGATGAACAAGCTGCGGGCCATTGCGGCCGGCCAGGACCGCCAGCGCATGGCGCAGGCGCGCCCTGCGGTGACGAAGGCGGACTGAATCGTCCGGAATCGGTAAAAAAAGGCCGGGTGGCGACACCCGGCCTTTTTTTTGGCCGAGTCCGGGCTGGCCCGAATCGGATAGATGTGGGATACGCCGTCGGCACCTGCGGATCTGCTGCCGCCGCATGTCAGATGCGGCGGTCGGACGGGGGTGTTTCGGCGGAATTTGGCCGCGAATCCCGAGGTACTACTTGACTCAGGGTCGTGCGCCTCGTAGGTTCCGCGCCCTCGGCTAGCCCCGTCTCGCAGGACGTCGTTGGCCGTCGAATGCAGCATGCAGGCATGCGGCGCCGTGGCCCTCAGGGGTCGCCAAGGCCGGATGTTAATATGATGCCCAGGCGAATGATGCTCATTCGATGGGATTTTGTTGTGAACGACAGTCGGCAGCCCGATACGCGGTTGGCCGGCCGAAATTTGTAAGGATCGGGAAAGGCGTATGCCGACCATCAACCAGCTGATCGCCAAAGGCCGCGAGCCCGCAGCCAAGCGCAACAAGGTGCCTGCGCTGCAGGGTTGCCCGCAGAAGCGCGGCGTCTGCACGCGCGTCTACACAACGACACCGAAGAAGCCGAACTCGGCCCTGCGTAAGGTTGCCAAGGTGCGTCTGACGAACGGCTATGAGGTCGTCAGCTACATCCCGGGTGAAGGCCACAACCTGCAGGAGCACAGTGTGGTCCTGATCCGCGGCGGCCGCGTCAAGGATCTTCCGGGCGTGCGCTATCACATCCTGCGTGGCGTTCTGGATACCCAGGGTATCGCCAAGCGTCGTCAGCGTCGCTCGCTCTATGGCGCGAAGCGTCCGAAGTAAAAGGAATAACCAGGCATGAGTCGCCGTCATCGCGCCGTGAAGCGTGAGATTCTTCCCGATCCGAAATTTGGTGACGTCGTCATTACGCGCTTCATGAATGCGCTGATGTACGACGGCAAGAAGTCCACCGCCGAAGGCATCGTCTATGGTGCCCTTGAGGTGATGCGTCGTCGTGGCGGTGCGTCCGCCGACCCTGTGGTGATGTTCCACGGCGCCCTGGACAATGTGAAGCCGGCTGTCGAGGTTCGCTCGCGGCGTGTCGGCGGCGCGACCTACCAGGTTCCCGTCGAGGTGCGTGCCGAGCGCCGCCAGGCGCTGGCCATCCGCTGGCTGATCGACGCCTCGCGCAAGCGCGGCGAGAACACGATGCAGGAGCGCCTGTCCAACGAGCTGCTCGACGCGGTCAACAATCGCGGCGCCGCCGTGAAGAAGCGCGAAGACACGCATCGCATGGCCGAGGCGAACAAGGCGTTCAGCCATTACCGCTGGTAAGGGCTGCTGGTCCGGTCTAAAGACCGGCACGCTTCCGGTTAGGAACATTTCAACCCGACTCCCGGCCTGAACGCCGAGGTAACGGAGACAGACGATGGCAAAGGCTAAATTCGAGCGGACGAAGCCGCACTGCAATATCGGCACGATCGGCCATGTTGACCATGGCAAGACGTCGCTGACCGCTGCGATCACCAAGACGCTGGCGAAGACCGGCGGCGCCACCTTCAAGGCGTACGACCAGATCGACGCGGCGCCGGAAGAGCGCGCGCGCGGCATCACGATCTCGACCGCCCACGTCGAGTACGAGACGGCGAAGCGCCATTACGCGCACGTCGATTGCCCCGGTCACGCCGACTACGTGAAGAACATGATCACCGGTGCCGCCCAGATGGACGGCGCGATCCTGGTGGTGTCGGCCGCTGACGGCCCGATGCCGCAGACCCGCGAGCACATCCTGCTGGCGCGCCAGGTCGGCGTTCCGGCGCTGGTCGTGTTCCTGAACAAGGTTGACCAGGTCGACGATCCGGAACTGCTGGAACTGGTCGAGATGGAAGTGCGCGAGCTTCTGTCCGCCTATCAGTTCCCGGGCGACGATATCCCCATCATCAAGGGCTCGGCCCTGGTGACGCTGGAAGACGGCGATCCGGAGATCGGCGAAAACCGCGTGCGCGACCTGATGGATGCGGTCGATGCCTACATCCCGCAGCCGGAGCGTCCGATCGACCGTCCGTTCCTGATGCCGATCGAAGACGTGTTCTCGATCTCGGGCCGCGGCACCGTGGTGACGGGCCGTGTCGAGCGCGGCGTCGTGAACGTCGGTGACGAAATCGAGATCGTCGGTCTGCGCAACACGCAGAAGACCACGGTCACGGGCGTCGAAATGTTCCGCAAGCTGCTGGATCGCGGCGAGGCCGGTGACAACATCGGTGCCCTGGTGCGCGGCACGAAGCGTGAAGACGTCGAGCGCGGCCAGGTTCTGGCCAAGCCGGGTTCGATCACCCCGCACACCAAGTTCAAGGCCGAGGCCTACATCCTGACGAAGGAAGAGGGTGGCCGTCACACGCCGTTCTTCACCAACTATCGTCCGCAGTTCTACTTCCGCACCACGGACGTGACGGGTGTCGTGCACCTCCCCGAGGGTACGGAAATGGTGATGCCGGGCGACAACATCGCCATGGATGTCGAGCTGATCGCTCCGATCGCCATGGATGAAGGCCTGCGTTTCGCTATCCGCGAGGGTGGCCGCACGGTCGGCGCCGGCGTGGTGGCCACGATCACGGCCTGATCGGGTCTTAAGCAGAACTGGAGACCCCGGCCGGAGCGATCCGGCCGGGGCTTCCTTTGGCGGATCGGGTTCCCCCGAACCAGTAAAGTTGGACTGAACAGACGATGGACAACCAGAACATCCGCATTCGCCTGAAGGCGTACGATCATCGGGTGCTCGATAACAGCACCAAAGAGATCGTCAACACGGCGAAGCGTACGGGTGCGCGGGTTCGGGGTCCTATCCCGCTGCCGACGCATATCGAGAAATTCACCGTTAACCGCTCTCCCCATGTGGACAAGAAAAGCCGCGAGCAGTTCGAGATTCGGACTCATCGCCGGCTGCTCGACATTGTCGAGCCGACCCCGCAGACCGTGGACGCTCTCATGAAGCTCGACCTCGCCGCAGGCGTGGACGTCGAGATTAAACTTTAAGGTCCAGACGATGCGCACCGGATTGATCGCAAAGAAGCTGGGCATGACCCGGCTGTTTAAGGAAGACGGCACCCATGTGCCCGTCACCGTCCTGCATGTGGATAATTTGCAGGTGGTGGACGTCCGTACCCAGGACCGCGACGGCTATACCGCCGTGCAGCTGGGTTTCGGCGATGCCAAGGTGAAGAACGTCTCCAAACCGAACCGCGGCCATTTTGCCCGTGTGAAGGTTGAGCCCAAGAAGAAGCTGGCCGAATTCCGCGTTGCGGAAGACGCCGTCCTGGAATCGGGCGCCACGCTGTCGGCGGCTCATTTCGTGGTGGGGCAGAAGGTCGACGTGACCTCCACCAGCAAGGGCAAGGGCTTCGCCGGCGCCATGAAGCGCTGGAACTTCGCGGGTCTCGAGGCCACCCACGGCGTGTCCGTCAGCCATCGTTCGCATGGCTCGACCGGTAACCGCCAGGACCCGGGCAAGACCTTCAAGAACAAGAAAATGGCCGGCCATCTCGGGTCCGAGCGCGTGACCACCCTCAACCTTGAGGTGGCGGCGGTGGATGCCGAGAAGAATCTGCTCATGGTCCGTGGCTCGGTGCCCGGCGGAAAGAACGAGCTGGTTCTGGTTCGTGATGCGATCAAGAAGGCCCGTCATGCCGAGGCGCCGTATCCGGCGGCCCTGGTTGCGGCTGCGGGCTGAGGATAGAGGGCAATGGATTACGAGATCAAAACCCTCGACAACGGAAGCGCCGGCACGGCCGTCCTTCCGGACGAGATTTTCGGGGCGACACCGCGGGCCGACATCATGGCGCGCGTCGTGCACTGGCAGTTGGCCAAGCGCCGCGCCGGTACGCACAAGGTCAAGGGGATGGGCGAAGTCTCCGGCACGACCAAGAAACCGTACCGCCAGAAGGGCACCGGCAGCGCCCGCCAGGGCTCGCTGCGTGCGCCGCAGTACCGCACCGGTGGTGCTGTTCATGGCCCGGTCGTCCGCGACCATGGCTATGACCTGCCGAAGAAGGTGCGTCGCCTGGGCCTGATTTCCGCGCTGTCGCAGAAGGCCGCGGAAGGCAAGCTGGTGGTGCTGGAAGCCGCGACCGTGTCGGGCAAGACGTCCGAACTGGCCGCGAAGGTGAAGGCCCTGGGTTGGAAGTCGGCCCTGATCGTGGATGCCACGGTCGAGGAGAATTTCGGCCGCGCCGCCCGCAACCTGCCGAAGATCGACGCGCTGCCGACCGTCGGCGCGAACGTCTACGACATCCTCAACCACGATGTTCTGGCGATCACCCGCGCCGGCGTCGAAGGCCTGAAGGAGCGCCTGGCATGACCAACGTGCTCGCAATCCGCAAGAAGGCGGAGCGCATGTCGCGCGAGGCGATGTACGACATCGTCCGTGCGCCGCTGATCACCGAGAAGGCCACCGCGCTTTCCGAGAAGAATCAGGTGGCCTTCAAGGTCGCGATCGACGCCACGAAGCCGGAGATCAAGGTCGCGGTGGAGACGCTGTTCGGCGTGAAGGTCCTGGGCGTGAACACCCTTGTCCAGAAGGGCAAGACCAAGCGCTTCAAGGGCCGTCCCGGCCAGCGTTCGGATGTGAAAAAGGCGTTTGTGCAGCTTGCCGAGGGTCAGTCCATCGACCTGACCGCGAAGCTGGTCTGACGCGGGGTAGCAAGACATGGCACTCAAGCACTTTAACCCGGTCACTCCCAGCCTGCGCGGGACGGTCCTGATCGACCGCAAGGAGCTCTGGAAGGGTAAGCCCGTCAAGGGCCTGACCGAAGGCAAGAACAAGTCCGGTGGACGCAACAACCATGGGCGCACGACGTCGCGCTTCATCGGTGGCGGCCACAAGCAGTCCTATCGTTACGTCGATTTCAAGCGGCGGAAGTTCGATGTGGCCGGCACGGTCGAGCGTCTGGAATATGACCCGAACCGCACCGCCTTCATCGCGCTGGTGAAGTACGAGGACGGCGAGCTGGCGTACATCCTGGCGCCGCAGCGCCTGAAGGTGGGCGACCAGGTGGTGTCCGGCGCGCGCGTCGACATCAAGCCGGGCAACGCGATGCCGCTGTCGGCCATTCCGGTCGGCACGATCGTGCACAACATCGAACTGAAGCAGGGCGCCGGCGGCAAGATGGCGCGGTCGGCGGGCACCTATGCCCAGCTGGTCGGCAAGGATGCCGGCTACGCCCAGATCAAGCTGCAGTCCGGTGAACTGCGCGTCGTTCGCGGCGAATGCATGGCGACCGTCGGTGCGGTGTCCAATCCGGACAACATGAACCAGCATCTCGGCAAGGCGGGCCGCAACCGCTGGCTGGGTCGTCGTCCGCACAATCGTGGCGTCGTGATGAACCCGGTCGACCATCCGCATGGTGGTGGTGAAGGCCGTACCTCGGGCGGCCGTCATCCGGTCACGCCGTGGGGCAAGCCGACAAAGGGTTACAAGACCAGGGTCAACAAGCGTACGGACAGTCTGATTATCCGTCGCCGGAAGACCGGCAAGTAAGGGGCAAAGAAGATGGCACGTTCCGTCTGGAAGGGCCCGTTCGTGGACGGGTATCTACTGAACAAGGCCGATGCGTCGCGCGCGTCGGGCCGTAACGAAGTGATCAAGATCTGGTCGCGTCGCTCGACAATCCTGCCGCAGTTCGTCGGTCTGACGTTCGGCGTCTATAACGGGCGCAAGTTCCTGCCCGTTCAGGTGTCGGAGAACATGGTCGGGCACAAGTTCGGCGAGTTCTCGCCGACTCGTACCTTCACGGGTCACTCCTCGGACAAGAAAGCGAAGCGGGGCTGATCATGAGCAAGCCTAAGCATCCCCGCACGCTGGCGGAGACCGAGGCGCAGGCCCTGACGCGCAACATCCGCGTCAGTCCGCGCAAGCTGAACCTGGTCGCCGGCCTGATCCGCAACAAGCCCGCGTCGCAGGCCGTGGCGATCCTGACGTTCTCGAAGCGTCGGATTGCCCACGACGTCAAGAAGACGCTGGAGAGCGCGATCGCCAACGCCGAGAACAACCACCAGCTGGACGTCGACCAGCTGGTGGTGGTCCGGGCCGAGGTCGGCAAGTCGATCGTCATGCGCCGTTTCCACGCGCGTGGCCGTGGCCGTTCGGCGCGCATCGAGAAGTTCTTCAGTCATCTGAAGATCGTCGTGGCCGAGCGCGCGGCAGAGGCTGAGACAACCGAGCAGAAGGCGGCCTGACCATGGGGCACAAAGTCAATCCGATCGGGCTGCGGCTCGGCATCAACCGCACCTGGGACAGCCGTTGGTACGCCGGCGCCGACTATTCGCGCCTGCTGCATGACGATCTGAAGCTGCGCTCGCATCTGCGTCGCAAGCTGTCCGGCGCGGGCGTGTCCCGCGTGGTCATCGAACGTCCGGCCAAGAAGCCCCGCGTGACGATCTATGCCGCCCGTCCGGGCGTCGTGATCGGCAAGAAGGGCCAGGACATCGACGTGCTGCGCAAGGACCTGGCCCGCATGGCCAAGACCGACGTCGCGCTGAACATCGTCGAGATCCGCAAGCCGGAAATCGACGCGACGCTGGTGGCCGAGAACATCGCCCAGCAGCTGGAGCGCCGCGTGGCGTTCCGCCGTGCGATGAAGCGCGCCGTGCAGTCCGCCATGCGTCTGGGCGCCCAGGGCATCCGGATCAATTGCGGCGGCCGTCTGGGCGGCGCCGAGATCGCGCGCGTCGAATGGTATCGCGAGGGTCGGGTTCCGCTGCACACGCTGCGCGCGGACATCGATTACGGCGTGGCCACGGCGAAGACCACCTACGGCACCTGCGGTGTGAAGGTGTGGATCTTCAAGGGCGAGATCCTTGCCCAGGATCCGATGGCGCAGGATCGTCGCGCCGCCGAGCAGGCCCCGCAGCGCTAAGCTGCGGGACTTAGGACCGAGAAGGGCGCCAGGCGGCGCGTGAGGATTTAGAACAATGCTTTCCCCAAAGCGGACAAAGTACCGCAAGGCCCACAAGGGCCGCATTCATGGGCTGGCGAAAGGCGGGACGACGCTGAATTTCGGTGCGTTCGGCCTGAAGGCCCTGGAGCCGGAGCGGGTGACCGCCCGGCAGATCGAAGCTTCCCGTCGGGCTATCACCCGCGCGATGAAGCGTGCCGGTCGCGTGTGGATTCGGATCTTTCCCGATCTTCCCGTCTCGACAAAGCCCGCGGAAGTGCGTATGGGCTCCGGCAAGGGGTCGCCGGAATACTGGGTGGCCCGTGTGAAACCGGGTCGTATCCTGTTCGAGATCGAAGGTGTTCCGCCGGAGCTGGCGCGTGAAGCGCTGGCCCTTGGTGCTGCGAAGCTGCCGATCAAGACCAAATTCGTGACCCGTATCGGAGAGGCGTGAGATGGCAAAGGCAACCAAGCCGGCCGATCTGCGTGCCAAGACCGCCGAGGAACTGGAGACGCTTCTCATCGACCTGAAGCGCGAGCAGTTCAACCTGCGGTTCCAGCGCGCGACCGGCCAGAATGAGGGGCAGGCTCGTGTTCGCACGGTGCGTCGCGAGATCGCCCGCGTGAAGACGATCGCGTCCGAGGCGCTGAAGAAGAATGCTGCCGGCGCACATGCGCCGGCCGCGAAGTCCTGAAGGGAGACGGGCGATGCCGAGGCGCGTCCTGACCGGACGGGTGACCAGCGACAAGATGGACAAGACGGTCACCGTCCTTGTCGATCGTCGGGTCATTCATCCGCTGTATAAGAAGTTCATTCGTCGCTCCAAGAAGTACGCGGCGCATGATGAGCTGAACGAGTGCAAGATTGGGGACATGGTGCGCATTGAAGAATGCAAGCCGATCTCCAAGCGCAAGACCTGGACCGTGGTTGTCCGGAACGGTGCCCAGTTGGGTGCCGCCGACGCCGCGTCCGGCGCGCAGGCGTAAGAAGGGCATAGGCTATGATCCATCCCGAGACCAACCTGGACGTCGCCGATAATTCGGGCGCGCGTCAGGTGCAGTGCATCAAGGTGCTGGGCGGTTCCAAGCGGAAGACCGCCTCGGTCGGCGACGTGATCGTCGTGTCCGTCAAGGAAGCGATCCCCCGCGGTAAGGTCAAGAAGGGCGACGTTCACCAGGCGGTGATCGTTCGCACGTCCTACCCGGTGCGCCGCGCCGATGGCAGCGCCATCCGCTTCGACCGTAACGCGGCCGTCCTGATCAACAAGCAGCAGGAGCCGATCGGCACCCGCATTTTCGGGCCGGTTGTGCGTGAACTGCGTGCGCGCAAGTTCATGAAGATCATTTCGCTGGCACCGGAGGTGCTGTGATGGCTGCGCGTATCAAGAAAGGCGACCAGGTCGTCGTGATCACCGGGTCCTCGAAGGGGACCCAGGGCGAGGTCCTGTCGGTCCGCCCCGATGACGGCAAGGCGGTTGTCCGTGGCGTAGCCGTGGCGAAGCGCCACACGCGCCCGAACCGTGCAGGCGAGCAGGGCGGCATCATCGAGAAAGAGATGCCGGTTCACCTGTCGAACCTGAAGCTGGTCGATCCCAAGAGCGGCAAGCCGACGCGCGTCGGCTTCCGGGTTCTGGAAGACGGCCGCAAGGTCCGCGTCGCCAAGGCGACCGGCGAAGTCATCGAAGGCTGAGGAGGCGGGGATGTCTGAAGTGCAAGAGACCCGCCAGGTGGCGCGTCTGCAGAAGCTGTATCAGGACGAGTTGCGCGCGAAGCTGCGCGAGGAGTTCGGCTACAAGAACGTGATGCAGGTTCCGCATCTCGAGAAGATCGTCATCAACATGGGCGTGGGTGAGGCCGCGGGCGACCAGAAGAAGCTGGACACCGCCGTCGCCGAAATGACGCTGATCGCCGGCCAGAAGCCGGTGAAGACTGTCGCGAAGAAAGCCATCGCCGGCTTCAAGATTCGCGAAGGTCTGCCGATCGGCTGTAAGGTCACCCTGCGCCGTACGCGGATGTACGAGTTCCTGGACCGTCTTGTGACCATTGCGCTGCCGCGCGTCCGCGATTTCCGCGGCCTGCCGGCGAACAAGGGTTTCGACGGCCGTGGCAACTTCGCCATGGGTCTGAAGGAACAGATCATCTTCCCGGAAATCGAGTACGACAAGGTCGACGATATCCGTGGGATGGACATCATCTTCGTGACCAGCGCGAAGACCGATGCGGAAGCGAAGGCTCTTCTGAAGGCGTTTGATCTGCCCTTCGCCGCGTAATTGCGGCGTTTGGGGCTTCCGCCAACAGGTCAGAAGACCTATTAGACACGTTGTTTGGAAAACCGTCGGGATGGCCCGACAGGTTCCGGAGGGTAGAACAAGGCATGGCCAAGATCTCCGCCGTTAACCGGAATGCCAAGCGTGCGCGCATGGCAGGACGGGACAAGGCTAAGCGGATTGCGCTCAAGAACATCATCATGGACCGGACGCTTCCGGTCGAAGATCGGTTCGAGGCATCCCTGAAACTCGCAGAGCTTCCTCGCAATGGTTCGCGCGTGCGCGTGCGTCTGCGGTGCAAGCTGACCGGGCGCGCCCGCGCCAACTACAGGAAGTTCGAACTCTGCCGCGTGGCTCTGCGCGACCTGGCCTCCAGCGGCCAGATCCCGGGCATGGTCAAGTCGAGCTGGTAAGGGCAGGGAACGATGTCACTTTCTGATCCTTTGGGTGATATGCTCACCCGGATCCGCAACGCGCAGCGTGCGCGTCATGCGGCCTGCGTGGCGCCGGCGTCAAAGCTGCGTGCCAATGTGCTCGAAGCCCTGCGGCGCGAGGGATATATCCGCGGCTTTGCGCAGGAAGACCTGCGCAAGGGCGTGGCCCAGCTGCGGATCGAGCTGAAGTACCTCGATGGCGAGCCCGTCATCAAGGAGATCCACCGGGTATCGAAGCCGGGTCGTCGGGTTTACTCGAAGATCAAGGAACTGCCCCGGGTCTATGCCGGCCTCGGTGTGTCGATCCTCTCGACGCCGCGTGGCGTTCTCTCGGATGCGGAAGCCCGCGCTGCCAATGTTGGCGGCGAGGTCCTCTGCCGCGTATTCTGAGGAGGGATACATGTCACGTGTAGGCAAATATCCCGTCGAGATTCCGTCGGGCGTGCAGGTCTCCATCGTCGATGGCGTCTTCGTGGCCAAGGGCAAGCTGGGCGAACTGACGCTGCCGCTGTCCCGCCACATCGAAGCCGAAATCGCCGACAGCAAGGTGTCGGTCCGTCCGGTCGGCACCGCCGCCCAGGCGCGGATGATGTGGGGCACGACGCGGTCGCTGGTGGCCAGCATGGTCAAGGGCGTGTCCGTTGGCTTCTCGAAGACCCTCGAGGTGACCGGCACCGGTTACCGTGCGGCGGTCCAGGGCAGCAACCTGGTCATGAACCTCGGCTATTCGCATGACATCGTCTATGCGATCCCGCAGGGCATCAAGATCACGACGCCGCGCCCGACCGCCATCGTGGTCGAAGGCGTGGACAAGCAGCGGGTCGGCCAGGTTGCCCTGGACATCCGCAGCTTCCGCAAGCCCGAGCCCTACAAGGGCAAGGGTGTCCGTTACGACACGGAGACCATCCGTCGCAAGGAAGGCAAGAAGAAGTAATGAGCACGCAGCAGGATCTGCGGGAGCGTCGGCGCCAGCGTCTGCGTTTCCAGCTTCGCCGCAAGGGCGGCGGGCGTCCGCGCCTGTCGGTGTTCCGGTCAGGCAAGAACATCTATGCCCAGGTGATCGACGATGTCGCCGGGCGTACGCTTGCCGCCGCTTCGAGCCTCGACAAGACGCTGCGCGAGCAGCTGAAGAACGGCGCGGACTCGGACGCGGCTGCCGCTGTCGGCAAGCTGGTCGCCGAACGCGCGGTAGCGGCGGGTGTATCGCTGGTCGTCTTCGATCGCGGTTCGTATCTGTATCATGGGCGTATCAAGGCCCTGGCGGAGGCTGCCCGCGAGGGCGGTCTCGCCTTCTAAGGAAGGGGTCACGCAATGGCACGTGAACCGAGGGAAGGCGGCCGGGGCGGCCGCGATCGTGAGCGCGATGGCGACGATCTCGTCGACAAGCTGGTCACGATCAATCGTGTTGCGAAGGTCGTAAAGGGCGGCCGTCGCTTCGCCTTTGCCGCGCTGGTCGTGGTGGGTGACCAGAAGGGTCGTGTCGGCTTCGGCGCCGGTAAGGCCCGCGAGGTCCCCGAGGCGATCCGCAAGGCGACCGACCGCGCCAAGCGCGCGATGATCCGCGTCCCGATGAAGGAGGGCCGTACCCTCCATCATGACGTGGCAGGTCATTTCGGCGCCGGCAAGGTGGTGCTGCGCTCGGCCGACGCCGGCACGGGTATCATCGCCGGTGGTCCGATGCGCGCCGTGTTCGAGAGCCTGGGCATCAACGACGTTGTCGCGAAGTCCCTGGGAACCCGGAACCCGCACAACATGGTCAAGGCGACGTTCGCCGCGCTGGAGCGTTGCGCCAGCCCGCGTTCGGTGGCCAACCGCCGTGGCAAGAAGGTTTCGGACATCCTGGGTCGCCGTGACGCAGGGGCGACGGAGGCTGCCGCCGATGTCTGAGAACAAGGCAACGATCAAGGTCACCCAGGTGGCCTCGGGCAACGGGCGCAAGCCGGGCCAGCAGGCGACGCTGGTCGGGCTGGGCCTGAACAAGATCGGCCGCACCCGGGAACTGGAGGACACCCCTTCGGTTCGCGGCATGATCACCAAGGTGGCCCACCTCGTGAAGGTGGAGGGTTGATATGAACCTGAACGAACTGCGCGATAACGCGGGCTCCCGCTATCGCAAGAAGCGTCTGGGTCGCGGCATCGGGTCCGGCAAGGGCAAGACGTCGGGCAAGGGCGTGAAGGGTCAGAAGGCGCGTGAAGGCGTGTCCTTGAACGGCTTCGAGGGTGGTCAGCTGCCGCTGTATCGTCGTCTTCCGAAGCGCGGCTTCAAGAACATCTTCCGCAAGGTCTATGCCCCGGTGAACCTGGGCGCCCTGGATCGCGCGATCGAAGCCGGCAAGATCGACGGCAGCGTCGTGGTGACCGAGGACGTGCTGCGCAAGGCCGGCCTGGTCGGCAGCGGCAAGTTCGCCGGTGTTCGCCTGCTGGCGAAGGGCGAGCTGGCCCGCGCGGTGACCATCGAGGTCGCCGGTGCGTCCGCGACGGCGATCGCCGCGGTCGAGAAAGCGGGCGGGACCGTCCGGACCACGGCGTCCACCGCCGAGGCGCCTGCCTCCGCGTGACGCGCGCAGGGGTGGATGCCGCCGCCTGGCGCGCCACCCCGTCCGGGGCGTTGTCTCTTGCACCGCAAGGGATCGACACCTTACACTCTTGTCTGGTTTGTCATGGCAGCGTCCCGTCTCGTGCGGCGACGCTGTTGTTGTGAAAGGACGGGCGCATGGCCTCCGCGGCCGAGCAGCTGGCTGCCAATCTGAACTTCAGCTCATTTGCCAACGCAACCGAGCTGAAGAAGCGAATCTGGTTCACCTTGGGGGCGTTGATCGTCTACCGCCTGGGAACCTACATCCCGGTTCCCGGTGTGGACGCGACGGTCATGGGCCAGCTTCTGGCCCGTCACCAGGGCGGCATCCTTGGCATGTTCGACATGTTCACCGGCGGCGCGCTGGGACGTATGACCGTCTTTGCGCTGAACATCATGCCCTACATCAGCGGTTCGATCATCGTGCAGCTGATGTCGGCGGCGATTCCCTCGCTGGAGAACCTCAAGAAGGAAGGCGAGGCCGGTCGGCGCAAGCTGAACGAATATACCCGCTACCTGACGGTCGTGATCGCGCTGTTCCAGGCCTACGGCATCGCGGTGGGGCTGGAGAACATGCACAGCGAGGCGGGCGCCGCGGTGATTTCGCCGGGCCTGTTCTTCATCGTATCGTGCGTGGTGACGTTGCTGGGCGGGACGATGTTCCTGATGTGGCTGGGCGAGCAGATCACCTCGCGCGGGGTCGGCAACGGCATTTCGCTGATCATCTTCGCGGGTATCGTCGCCAACCTGCCGCATGCGCTGGCCAGCCTGTTCCAGCTTGGCTACACCGGCGCGCTGTCGCCGTTCTTCGTGCTGGTGTTCCTGGTCCTGGCGGCGCTGACGATCGCCTTCATCGTGTTCATGGAGCAGGCGCAGCGCCGGGTGGTGATCCAATATCCCAAGCGCCAGGTCGGCCAGCGGATGTTCGGCGGCGACTCGACGCATATGCCGCTGAAGGTGAACACCGCAGGCGTGATTCCGCCGATCTTCGCATCGTCGGTGCTGCTGATTCCGGTGACGATCTCGGGCTTCATGAACGGCAGTTCGATGCCGGGCTGGCTGTCCTTCCTGGGGCAGGAACTGGGCCAGGGGCAGCCGTTGTACATGCTGTTCTATGCGGCGATGATCGTCTTCTTCTCGTATTTCTACGCGGCGGTGACCTTCAACCCGCAGGAAACGGCGGACAATCTGCGCAAGCAGAACGGGTTCATCCCCGGCATTCGCCCAGGTGCCAACACGGCGGCCTATTTCGACCGGATCCTGACCCGGCTGACCAGCATCGGTGCGGCATACCTGGTGGCGGTCTGCCTGCTGCCGCAGATCCTGATCAGTCATTATAACGTGCCGTTCTATTTCGGCGGGACCAGCCTTATCATCATCGTGTCGGTGACCATCGATACGGTGACGCAGATCCAGTCGCATCTGGTGGCCCATCAGTACCAGGGCCTGATGCGCAAGGCACGGGGGAAGGGCAGGACGCGATGAATGTGATTTTCCTCGGCCCGCCCGGCGCGGGAAAGGGGACCCAGTCGAAGCGGCTGGAGACCCGTTACGGCATCGCCCAGATCTCCACCGGGGACATGCTCCGGGCGGAGGTCGCGGCCGGAACCGCGATCGGTACGCAGGCCAAGGCGATCATGGATGCGGGACAGCTGGTCCCCGACGACGTGATCATCGCCATGCTCGAGTCCCGCATCGAACGGCCGGATTGCGCCAACGGTTTCATCCTGGACGGATTCCCCAGGACCGAAGCCCAGGCGGAAGCGCTCGATTCGATGCTGCGCGCGCGGGGCGCGCGAATCGACGTCGTGCTGTTTCTGGAGGTTGACGAGGAAGCCCTGGCCGACCGGATTGCCGGCCGGTACACCTGCGCGGACTGCGGGGCGGGCTATAACGATCTGTTCAAGCGGCCGAAGGTCGAAAATACCTGCGACGTCTGTGGCGGACATCATTTCCTGCGTCGGGAAGACGACCGGCGCGATACCGTGGCGGCCCGCCTGACGGCGTACCGCCAGCAGACGGCACCCATCCTG
This sequence comes from Gluconacetobacter azotocaptans, assembly GCF_014174355.1. GTDB lineage: Bacteria > Pseudomonadota > Alphaproteobacteria > Acetobacterales > Acetobacteraceae > Gluconacetobacter > Gluconacetobacter azotocaptans. Next base: position 146,266 of record NZ_JABEQF010000005.1, on the reverse strand, counting down.
CCCTATTACGAGGCGGAGGGGCGCCTGTATCGCATCGACGGCATGGCCGACATCGATACGGTCACGGCCAAGGTGTTCGAGATCATGGATAGTATCACGAAGAAGTGATCGTTATTCATTGACTCTAAAGGGCGCGCGGGTATATTGCGCGCCCTCAAGGTATCGGCACCCACGACAGGTGGCGTGGGGTGCCCGAGTAGACGAATCCGATTGATGATGGGGTTGACCGGCGGTGCCGGCACGTTCACGACGCTCCGGCAGAACGGCCGGTGGCGTGGAAAGGCCCCGGCGACGATCTTTAGGGCCCGCAGGCGGCGGGTGGACGAGGAGTAAGTGGCGTGGCGCGTATTGCCGGCGTGAACATCCCTACCAACAAGCGGGTGACGATTGGCCTGCGTTATATCTATGGCATCGGCGAGACGAAGGCAGAGGAAATCTGCCGCCGCCTCGACATCCCGGCCGAGCGCCGGGTCAACGAGATGTCGGATGACGAGATCCTGAAGATCCGCGAGCTGATCGACAGCGAGTACCGGGTCGAGGGCGACCTGCGTCGCGAAGTCGCGATGAACATCAAGCGTCTGATGGATCTGGGCTGCTACCGCGGCCTGCGCCATCGTCGTGGCCTGCCGGTTCGTGGCCAGCGCACGCATACCAATGCCCGCACCCGCAAGGGCAAGGCGGTCGCGATCGCCGGCAAGAAGAAGGCTACCCGCTAAAGCGGCTTTCGCCGCATTCGCGGCCCGTGTCGGGCGCCCTTTCGGCGCCGGATGCGGGCCGCGTCTTTGAACAGACAGGACCAGGAAGACTATGGCGAAGGCTGCTGCTCCGCGTATTCGCAAGAAAGAGCGGAAGAACATTATCTCGGGGGTGGCGCATGTGCTGTCCACCTTCAACAACACGATGATCACGATCTCGGACGCGCAGGGCAATGCGATCGCGTGGTCTTCCGCTGGTGCGCAGGGCTTCAAGGGATCGCGTAAGTCGACCCCGTATGCAGCCCAGGTCGCCGCCGAAGACGCGGGCCGCAAGGCGCGCGAGCACGGGATGGAGACGCTGGAGATCGAAGTGTCCGGTCCGGGTTCGGGGCGCGAGAGCGCGCTGCGCGCCCTGCAGGCCGTCGGCTTCTCGATCACGTCGATTCGCGACATGACGCCGGTGCCGCACAACGGCTGCCGCCCGCGCAAGCGTCGCCGCGTCTGATCTCCGGGTCTGATTTCGTTTTCCGTCCGCGGATTCGCGGGCGGGGTTGATTGTCATCCGGCGCCTGATTTTCCGGGCGCCATCTGCCTTTGTGCAGATCAGTTTTGAAAGGCCATCACCTTGGTCCTCCAGAAAAACTGGCAATCCCTGATCAAGCCGGAGAAGCTGGAAGTCGAGCCGGGCGGAGAGCCGTCGCGCACGGCCACCGTGGTGGCGGAGCCGCTGGAGCGCGGCTTCGGCATGACGCTCGGCAACGCGATCCGGCGGGTCCTGCTGTCGTCGCTGCAGGGCGCAGCGGTGACGGCCATCCAGATCGACGGCGTTCTGCATGAGTTCTCGTCCGTCGCGGGTGTGCGCGAGGACGTCACGGACATCGTGCTGAACATCAAGCAGCTTGCCCTGCGCATGCATGGCGAGGGGCCGAAGCGCATGGTCCTGACGGCCACCGGGCCGGGCGAGGTGCGTGCCGGGCAGATCCAGACCGGTCACGATATCGAGGTGATGAACCCCGACCTCGTGATCTGCACCCTGGACGAGGGCGTGAAGTTCGGGATGGAATTCACGGTGAATCTGGGAAAGGGCTATGTCCCGGCAGCGGCCAACCGCCCCGAGGATGCGCCGATCGGCCTGATTCCCATCGATGCCATCTATTCTCCGGTGCGTCGCGTGTCCTACAAGGTCGAGCCGACCCGCGTGGGGCAGGTGACCGACTATGACCGGCTGCTGCTGACGGTCGAGACCAACGGTGCGGTGACGCCCGAGGATTCGGTTGCCCTGGCGGCGCGGATCCTGCAGGACCAGCTGCAGCTGTTCATCAATTTCGACGAGCCGCGTCCGGTCCGCACCGAAGAGCCGCAGGATGATCTGCCGTTCAACCGGAACTTGCTGCGCAAGGTCGACGAGCTGGAATTGTCGGTCCGCAGCGCGAACTGCCTGAAGAACGACAATATCGTCTATATCGGCGACCTGGTGCAGAAGACGGAGCAGGAGATGCTCCGCACTCCGAACTTCGGCCGCAAGTCGCTGAACGAAATCAAGGAAGTCCTCACCTCGATGGGGCTGTCCCTTGGTATGAATGTGCCGGCCTGGCCGCCGGAAAATATCGAAGACCTGGCCAAGAGGCTCGACGAGCCGTTCTGAACCGGAAAGACAGGAAGACCTCATCATGCGTCACGGTGTTGCCGGCCGGAAGCTCGGCGTTACCTCGTCCCATCGCCTCGCCATGTTTCGCAACATGGCAGTGGCCCTGATCAAGCACGAGCAGATCACGACGACCCTGCCCAAGGCGAAGGAACTTCGCCCGGTGGTGGAGAAGCTGATCTCGCTCGGCAAGCGGGGCGACCTGCATGCCCGCCGTCAGGCTTATGCGCAGCTCCGTGACGATGTGATCGTCTCCAAGCTGTTCTCGACCGTCGCGGAGCGGTACAAGACCCGTACCGGCGGCTATATCCGCGTCCTCAAGGCGGGCATCCGCCATGGCGATGCGGCCGACATGGCGGTGATCGAGCTGGTCGATCGCGATGTCGCGGCCAAGGGCCAGGACAGCGGCCCGAAGCAGAACGTCGAGAGCGAAGACAGCCTCGCGGCCTGAATTTTCCCTACCCATAGGGAGAATGATGAAGAACCCGGCCCTGGTGCCGGGTTTTTTATTGTCTTCGGCCCGGAGCGGCTTCAATTGTGCCATTTCCCCGGGTCTATTGACTTTTGTTGCGCATAATATCACTACTTTAAATCGCTAATATATGATTGTGGTGATCGGACGATGAAATCCAGGTTTCTCCGCTTCGGGCTGTATCTGCTGGTGGGCTTGCTGGCCGCTGTCGGCCCCGCGTCGGCGGCGACGGTGATCAGGATCGGCTATATTCCCGTCCTGGGGTCGTCGGCGCTCTTCGTCCTGAATGGCGAGGGATGGGCGCGTGATGCGGGCCTCGATCTGCGTCTGGTGCGCTTCCAGTCGGGCCCGCAGGCGATCCAGGCCCTGGCGTCCGGCAAGATCGATGCCTATGTCGCCGGCGTTCTGCCGCTGCTGCTGGCCCGTGCCCACGGCGCGGATGTGAAGGTCGTCGCCGCCGGTGCGATAGAGGAACTGGAGGTCGTGGCCCGTGGACAGCTTGCCGCCGGGCTGGGGACCAGCGAGGAAGCCGGCCCGGCAGGCGATGCGCTGAAGCGGCGTTTCGATGCTTTTTCCCGTGCCGCGGGGCGAAAGCCCAAGATCGCCACGCAGCCGGTCGGGTCGGTTCCCGACACGCTGCTGCGCTACTGGCTGAAGCAGCAAAACGGCATGGAGCCCGCTCAGGTGGCCGACATCGTCGGGATCGATATCGACGCGGCGCAGCAGGCCTTTCTGGCCGGCGCCGTCGATGCGGCCGTGCTGCGCGAACCTGCCCTGTCGGTAGTCCGGAACCGCTTGCCCGAATCCCGTCTGCTGGCCAACGGCCACGACATGATGCCGGATCAGCCGGGATCGGTCCTGGCGATCTATCATGGTGACGATCCGGACCGTGCGGCGTGGAAGGAAACACTGATCGGCCTGTTCATCCGGGCGACCAACCTGCTGGCGTCCCACCCCGAGGACGCGGTTCCCTTCGTGCGGGACGCGCTGGGGGGCGGGATGCTGGACCAGTCGGTGATCCTGCAGGCGCTGAAATCTTCCGGCAGCCATTTCGTGTCCGACCCCTCGACGATCGTGGAGTCGGTGCGTCGCCTGCAGGCGTTCGAGGTCGCCAGCGGCACCTTGCACAAGGCCGAGCCTGTGGAGAGCCTGTTCGACCTCGACAGCTATCGCCGCGCGCATCCATGAGGATGGGCGCCAGCCGCCGGTCGCTGTATCGCCCGTTACTGGGCGCGGTGGGGCTGGTTGCAATGTTCGGCCTCTGGGAGGCATCGGTCAGGGTGGGGCTGGTGCCGTCCGGTCTGCTGCCGGCCCCCAGCGCCCTGGTCCCGGCCTGGCTGGACGAGGTGCGGGGCGGCTTCTGGCAGGGCGCGATTCGCGACAGCATGACGCATTACCTGCTGGGGCTGGTGATCGGGTCGGTTCTGGGGGGGCTGGCCGGGTTGCTGTGCGGGGCCGTGCCGGTGCTCGATGCGCTGCTGTCCGGGGTGGTCCGGGTGTTGCGGCCGATTCCGGGCCTGGCATGGGTGCCGTTCGCGATCCTGTGGTTCGGCCTGGATACCGCCGGGGCGACGTTCGTCATCGCGATTTCGGTGTTCTGGATCAATTTCTATGCCGCCCATGGCGCGGTGCAATCCATCGACCGGGACCTGTTCGAGGTCGCGGCGGCATTCGGGCATGGCGGTTTCGGCGGCCGGTTGTTCAAGGTCGTCCTGCCGGCGGCCATGCCGGGGCTGATGTCGGGCCTACGCACCGGTCTGGGCCAGGCCTGGATGTCGGTCGTGGCGGCCGAACTGTTCGGCGTGCCGGGGATCGGGGCGCGGATGATGCAGGCTTCCAGCCTGCTGGCCACCGACCTGGTGGTGATCTACATGCTGACGATGGCGCTGCTCTATGCACTGACCGATATGGCGTTCATGCTCGTGCGGAACCGGATTCTGGGCTGGCAGGGGTAGGACAGGGTGTCGAATGGGGAAGGCGCCGCACCGGACGTGATGGTGCGGCTGCATGATGTCGGCCTGTCGCATGACGGGGGGCGGAATTTCATCCTGCGCGGGGTTGATCTGGAAATCCGGCGGGGCGAGTTCGTGGCGGTGCTGGGGCCGTCCGGTGCGGGCAAGTCCACGTTGCTGCGGATCGCGATGAAGCTGATCGCCCCGACCGAAGGGGAGGTGACGCTTGCGCCGGCGGCGACGGCGCAGGGACGGCCGGCGGGGCTGGTCTTCCAGGATGCCAAGCTGATGCCGTGGCGGACTGTCCAGCGGAATGTGGAACTGGGGCTGGAAGGGCTGGGCCTGGGGCGCGCCGAGCGTCATGCCCGTGCGCTGGACGCCCTGCGGCTGGTGGGACTGGCCGAGCAGGCGGGCCGTTGGCCGCGGCAATTGTCGGGCGGCCAGCGGCAGCGCGTCGGCGTTGCCCGCGCCCTGACCGTGGAGCCCGCCCTGCTGCTGATGGACGAGCCCTTCGGCGCGCTGGACGCGATCACCCGTGCGGGCCTGCAGGAGGAACTGCTGCGGATCTGGGCACAGACGCGCAAGACGGTCCTGTTCGTGACCCATGATATCGACGAGGCCATGATCCTGGCGGATCGGATCATCGTGCTGGCCGGCCATCCGGCCTCGGTCCGGGGGGATCTGGCGGTCGGGCCGAGGCCGCGCGACCGCGGTGCGCCGGCGATGCAGATTCTGGCCGAACGCCTGCGTGCGCTGATCGCCGGAGATCCGGACCCGGCCGAGGCCGGATACTGGCGCGCATCCGAGATCTGAGCGGCGGCCCTGAGTCGGGACAGACGCGCCAGCGCCGAGGTAGACAATCTCCGGCGCATCATCATGATTGTCTCTATCGAACCTGCCCCGGATATCCTGGCGTGTCCGGTGGCCCGTGCGGACAAGGGAGGCATCCATGGTGGAGAGCGAAAATTTCGAGACGAAGCTGGAGGAAGGAATCGGGCGCGTGCAGGACGGGCTGGGCGGCCTGTTCGGCGACCCGGAGTTGCAATTGAAGGGTAAGGTACGATTCGTTTGCGCCAAATCGCGCCATTATTGTGCCGAGGCCGGCGAGACGGTGCGCGACCTGACGGTGGATCAGCCCCTGCTGGCGCTGGCCGTGGCTTCCGTCATCGGGTTCCTGGCGGCGTTGCTCTGGTCCCGGCGCTGAGAGGGGCGCAACCCGGACCGTCGGAACATGAGGGGAACCCGACGGCGCGCCAGAACGTTTTGTAATCGGTTGGCGCGGATGGAGTATCGATCATGCTGAAACTGGCATTGTTTTTTCTGGTGATCTCGATCATCGCCGGATTGTTCGGGTTCACCGGTATCTCGGCGGCTTCGGCCGGTATCGCGAAGATCCTGTTTTTCATTTTTATCCTGGCCTTCGTCGTTTTCCTGCTGATCGCCTTGCTGACGGCACGGACGATATTGTGACCGGGATCGGAACGGCCTGAACAAAAAGGCCCCGGGGCAATCCTGCCCCGGGGCCTTTTTCATGTACGATGCCGATCCGCAGGGATGCCGGCCTACTGGTTCTTGTCCTTCTGGATGAAGGACGGCAGGAGCGGATTGTCGGTCTGCAACGAGCCTTTGGAGGGCAGGCGCGCGGCGTTCCAGCCGCCGCCCAGGGCCTGGACCAGATAGACGCTGTCGACCATGCGCTGCTGCTGGATGCTCAGCGCGCTCTCGGCATTGCTGAGGGCCGTCGTCTCGTTGGTGATGACGGTGGTGTAGATCTCGGTTCCCGCCAGATACTGGTTCATCGAGACCTGGACGGCGCGGATGGCGTAGTCCAGCGCGATCTGCTGCTGCGCCGCCTGGTCTGCCAGGATGCGCAGGTTGGACAGCTGATCCTCGGTGCCCTGCAGGGCGGTCAGCACGGTCTGGCGATAGGTGGCGACGGCGCTGTCGTACTGGGCATCGGCCGAATGGACCGCGGCGGTGCGCGACCCGCCGCTGAACAGGGTTTCGGTTGCCGACGCGCCGAGTGACCAGACCCGGTTGGCGACGCTCATCAACGATGTCACGGGGTCGCCGCCGCTTTGGGAATAGCTGGCGTTTATCGTGACGTCGGGGAAGAACGCCGCGATGGCGGCGCCGATCTGCGCGTTGTACTGCTCCATCGCGCGTTCGGCGGCGGCGACGTCCGGCCGGCGTTGCAGCAGGTCGGCCGGCAGGCCCACGGGAATGGCGGGGATGGTGCGCGTCAGCGCGCCGGGGGTGATGGTCAGGTCGGCGGGCGGACGGCCCATCAGGACCGCGATCGCATGTTCGTACTGCGCACGCGCGATCCCGGCCTGGATCAGCGAGGCCCGGTTCTGTTCCAGCTGGGTCCGGGCCTGCATCACCGCCGTCGGGTCGGCTGTGCCGGCGTCGAACTGGTTCTGGGCGATCTGCAGGGCCTGGGTGTTGAACTGCACGTAGCGGCGCAGCAGATCCTGCAGGGAATCCTGGTAGCGCAGGTTGAAATATGCGACGGCAAGCTGGGTCTGGTAGGACAGGGTGGCGTTGGCCAGGTCGGCGGCGCTGGCCTGCGCCTGGGTCACCTGGCTTTGGATATTGCGGCGGATGCGCCCCCACAGGTCGAGATCCCAGCTGGCCTGCGGACCGATGCTGTAGGAATTGTAGACCGTGCCGGCGTTGGCATAACTGCTGCCGCTGGACGACACGGACGAACCGCCATGCCCCGCGCGGTTGAAGCCTATGCTGCCACTGAGGGTCGGGAACAGCTGCGCGCGCACGCTGTTGATCAACGCGCGGGCCTGGCGGTAATTGGCCTCGTACATCCGGACGTTCTGATTCGAGATCGCGACCTGCGATTCCAGCCTGTCGAGGATCGGGTCGTTATAGATCGTCCACCACGCGTCCTTCGGCAGTTCCGCCAGGGCGGGATGGGCGCGTTCCCACCCGGGGGCCGGGGTCAGTTCCTTGAAGCGGGGCGAGGCGACGGCGTCCGGGCGATGATAGGACGGCCCGACCATGCAGCCGGCCAGCGCCAGGGGCGCCAGCGCGCCCCCCAGGCCCAGGGCCAGGCGACGAGCGGTCCGGACATGACGGCGAAGGCGACGCGCGGGTGACGGGGACGGCGGGTGGGATGGCAGGGACAGCGTCATCCGGGTCAGGCATCCTGTTGGCTGAGGGGGCGTCGCCGACCCATCAGGGCGGCGGTCGCGGATTGATATCGGGCCCGGCACCAGGCGCCGAAGCGGTCGAGATAGAGATAGACCACCGGGGTGGTGTAGAGCGTCAGCGCCTGGCTGACGAGCAGGCCGCCGACGATGGCGATGCCCAGCGGGCGGCGCAGTTCCGACCCGTAGCCGCTGCCGTAGATCAGCGGCAGCGCCCCCAGGGCGGCGGCGAGGCTGGTCATCATGATCGGCCGGAAGCGCAGGTGGCAGGCCGTGCGGATGGCGTCATAGGGCGCCTGACCGCCGCGTTCGGCCTCGATCGCGAAATCGACCAGCATGATCGCGTTCTTCTTCACGATGCCGATCAGCAGGATCACCCCGATCATGGCGATCAGCGAGAATTCCTCGCCCGCCAGGTCCAGCGCCAGCAGGGCGCCGACACCGGCCGAGGGCAGGGTGGACAGGATGGTCAGCGGATGGACGTAGCTTTCGTACAGGATGCCCAGCGTCATGTAGACCGCCGCCAGGGCGGCCAGGATCAGCAGCGGCTCGTTATTGACCGACTTCTGGAACTGCGCGGCATTGCCCGCGAAGCTGCCGTGGATGGTTGGCGGCATGTGCAGGCGGACCATTTCACTGTTCATGATCCGGACCGCCTGGTCCAGCGACACGCCGGTGGCCAGGTTGAACGAAACGGTGGCGGCGACCGACTGGCCCTGGTGATTGACGGACAGCGCGGTGAGCTGCGGCTGGGTGGTGGAGACGATGTCCAGCGGCACCATCGTCGCGGAATTGGTCGACACCGCCGAGCCGCTGGAGGCCGAACTGCCCCCGGCCAGCGTGTTCGCGATCTGGTTGCGGAAGGACTGGGCGCTGAGGCTGGCGGCCGTGGTGGCGGCGGCCGTCGTCTTGACGCGGATGGTGTTCGACCGCGTGCCCCCGCCGGCGGTGCCGCCCGTGACGCTGACCCAGACCTGCTTCAGGCTGTTGGGGTCCTGCCAGAAGCGGGGTTCGACCTCCATCACCACGCGGTACTGGTTTAGCGCGTTATGGATGATCGACGCCGCGCGCTGCCCGTAGGCGTCGTAGAGCGTGTTGGAGACCAGTTGGGGCGTGATGTTCACGCGCGCCGAACTGTCGCGGTCGAGCGAGACGTTCAGCGCCGATCCGCCCTGCTGCACGTCCGAGGAGATGTCGGTCAGTTGCGAGTGCTTCTGCAACGCCGCGACCAGCTTGGGGGTCCAGTCATACAGTTCGCTCGCCGAGTCGGCTTCCAGCGTATACTGGTAGGCCGCGTTGCTCTGCCGGCCGCCGATCCGGATCGCGCCGGGGGCCATTGCGAAGAACCGTGCGCCCACCATGTGCCGAAGGCGCCGGTCGATGCGCGCGATCGTCGTCGTGGTAGGATCGTTGCGGAGCGACTTGTCCTTCAGCACCACGAAGATATTGGCCTGGTTCGACGACCCGCGTCCGCCCATGAAGCCGGTCACGCTGGCCACGTCGCGGTCGGCCAGGATCGCGCGCTGTACCGTGTCGATCTTCTGGGTCATGGCCTGGAACGAGATAGACTGGTCGCCCTGCAGGCGCCCCATCAGCAGGCCGGTATCGCTGTCCGGGAAGAAGCCCTTGGGCATGTGAATGAACAGGGCCACCATCAGGACGATGGTGCAGGGCAGGGACAGCAGGACGACCCGCCGGTGGGTCAGCGCCCAGTCCAGCGAATGCGCGTACCCCGTCTGCATGGCGTGCAGCGCGCGCTCGATCCCGCGCGCGGCGAAACGCCATGGCCGGGCCGACTGCTCGGCGTCGCGCGCGGGTGTGTGGGGGCGCAGCAGCAGCGCCGCCATCATCGGGCTGAGTGTCAGCGACAGGATCATCGACACGATGATCGTCGTCGCCATCGTCATCGCGAATTCATGGAACAGGCGTCCGGCCACCCCGCCCAGCAGCAGGATGGGCAGGAACACCGCGATCAGCGACACGGAAATCGAGAAGACGGTGAACGCCACTTCCTGCGCGCCCCGCAGCGTGGCCTCCAGCCGGCCCATGCCGGTTTCCAGATGGCGGCTGATATTCTCGATCACCACAATGGCGTCGTCGACCACGAAGCCGGTCGAGACGGTCAGCGCCATGAGCGACAGATTGTCCAGCGAATAGCCCAGAAGCTGCATCGCCCCGAATGTCGCGATGATCGAGGTCGGCACCACTACGGCGGGGATCAGCGTCGTGCGGGCCGATTGCAGGAAGGCCAGGACCACCAGCACCACCAGGGCCACGGAGATGACCAGCGTGTACTGCGTGTCCTTCAGCGCCGCGCGGATGGTGACCGACCGGTCCAGCACGGTGTGCAGCTGCACGCTGGGCGGAAGGGCCGCGCGCAGGGCGGGAATTTCGGCGTTGATCTGGTCGATGGTGTGGATGACGTTCGCCCCGGCCTGGGCGAAGATGATCGCCAGCACGGCGGGCTGCCGGTTGTAATAGCCGGCATTGCGGACGTCCTCGACCCCGTCGTTGATCGTGGCGATGTCCGACAGCCGCACCGGACGGCTGTTGTGGTAGGCGATGATCAGGTCGCGATAGGCCTGCGCGCTGCGGGCCTGGTCGTTGGTGTCCAGCGTGAAGCGCTGGCCGTCCTGGTCGATGAAGCCTTTGGGCGTATTGGCGTTGGCCGAGGCCAGGGCCGCGCGCACGTCCTCGAACCCGATGCCGAACTTGTACAGCGGCAGGGGATTCATCTCGACCCGCACGGCGGGCAGGGAACTGCCGCCGACCTCGACCTGGCCGACGCCGCGGACCTGCGACAGATGCTGCTGCAGGACGTTGGTGGTCAGGTCATAGAGTTGCGGCATGGTGCTGGTGGCCGACGTCAGCGCCAGGATCATGATCGGCGCCCCGTTGGGGTTGGCCTTGAAATAGCTGGGATTCTGGCGCAGCGAACTGGGCAGGTCGACGCGGGCGGCCTGCAACGCGGCCTCGACATCGCGGGCGGCGCCGTTGATGTCGCGGGTCAGGGCGAATTGCAGGGTGATGCGGGCCTGGTTCTGCGTCGATTGCGACGTCATTTCCGTCAGGTCCGCGATCTGGCCCAGATGGCGTTCCAGCGGCGCCGCCACCGAACTTGCGACCTCCTCGGGCGATCCGCCCGGCTGCCGGGCCTGGACCTGGATCACCGGGAAATCGACGTTCGGCAGGTCCGACACCGGCAGCGCGCGATAGCCGATGGCCCCCGCGATCAGCAGCGCCACGGTCAGCAGCGTGGTCGCCACCGGCCGCAGGACGAACAGACGTACGAACATCAGCCGGCGGTCCCCGGGGTCGCGCCAGGGGCGGCGGCATCAGGACGCTCGGCCGACCCGAAGCGGCGGCGCAGGCGCAGGCTGATGCGGTCCATCAGCAGGTAGATGACCGGGGTGGTGAACAGTGTCAGGAGCTGGCTGACCAGCAGGCCGCCGACGATGGCGACACCCAGCGGACGGCGCAGTTCGGACCCGGTGCCGCTGCCGATGACCATCGGCAAGGCCCCGAGCATCGCCGCCAGGGTCGTCATCAGGATGGGGCGGAAACGCAGCAGCGCCGCGTGATGGATGGCGTGGACGGGTTCCATGCCCTCCACCCGCTCGGCCTCCAGCGCAAAGTCGATCATCATGATCGCGTTCTTCTTCACGATGCCGATCAGCAGTACCAGGCCGATGATGCCCATGACGTCCAGGCCCGCCCCGGTCAGTTGAAGCGCCAGCAGCGCGCCGATGCCCGCGGACGGCAGGGTGGACAGGATGGTGATCGGGTGGATGAAGCTTTCGTACAGAATGCCCAGCACGATGTAGACGGCGACCAGCGCCGCCAGCACCAGCCACAGTTCGTTGCCCAGGCTGTTGCGGAACGCCGCCGCCGTGCCCTGGAACGAGGTCTGGAAGCTGGCCGGCAGATGCATCGACTGCTCGACCCGGTCGATCGTGTCGGTGGCGGCGCCCAGAGAATAGCCCGGCGCCACGTTGAACGAGATCGTGGTGGCCGGAAACTGGCCCACATGGGTGATCAGCAGGGGCGCCGTGCTGTGCGTCAGCGTGGTGACGGCGCGCATCGGCACCAGGCCCGAGGTCGGCGACCGGGTCGGGCCCGACGTGCTGGCGCCGGCATTGCCGCTGATGCCCGGCAGATAGAGTTTGCCGAGCGAGGCAAGGTCCCGCTGGAAGGCCGGATCGGCCTCCATGATCACGCGATACTGGTTGGACTGCGTATAGATCGTCGAGATCTGGCGCTGTCCGAACGAATCATACAGCACGTTGTCGATGGTCTGCGGGGTGATCGAATAGCGGGCGCCGGTGGTGCGGTCCAGGGTCACCTGCGCCACCAGCCCTTCGGCCTGGAGGTCGGATGTCACGTCCGCCAGGGCGGGTTCGTGCTGCAGCGCCGCGACGAATTTCGGCACCCAGGTGCGGAACTGGTCGTAATCCGGGTTTTCCAGCAGGAACTGGTACTGCGTGGCCGCGATGGTGGTGTCCAGCGACAGGTCCTGCACGGGCTGGAGGTAGAGGTGCGCGCCGGGGATGTCCGCGACCTCCTGCTGGATACGGGCGGCGATCTGGCTTGCAGTCTCGGCGCGGTCGTCATGCGGGCGCAGGTTGATCAGGAACCGGCCCTGGTTGAGGGTCATGTTCTGCCCGTCGATGCCCACGAACGACGACAGGCTGACCACGTCGGGGTCTTTCAGGATGCGGTCGCCCAACTGCTGCTGGCGGGCCTTCATGGCGTCGAACGACGTCGATTGCGCCATGACCGAGATCCCCTGGACCACGCCCGTGTCCTGCACGGGGAAGAAGCCCTTGGGAATGGACCAGGCCAGCAGGCCGGTCAGGGCCAGCGTGCAGACGAACACCAGCAGCGTCAGGGGCTGGTGGCGCAGCACCACGGTCAGGGCGCGGCCGTAGGCGGCGATCACGGCTTCGGTCCAGCGCTCGACGGTCGCGGACCAGCCGCGGGCGCCCGGCCCGTGCGGCCGTTCGCTGAGCAGCCGGGCGCACATCATCGGCACCAGGGTCAGCGACACCACGGCGGACAGGATGATCGTCACCGACAGGGTGATGGCGAATTCGTGGAACAGGCGGCCGACCACGTCGCCCATGAACAGCAGCGGGATCAGCACCGCGATCAGCGAGACGGTCAGCGAGATGATGGTGAACCCGATCTCGCCCGCGCCCTTGAGGGAGGCGGTCATGCGATCGTCGCCCATCTCGATGTAGCGGGCGATGTTCTCTATCATGACGATGGCGTCGTCGACGACGAAGCCCGTCGCGATGGTCAGTGACATCAGCGACAGATTGTCCAGCGAGAAGCCCAGCATGTACATCGCCGCCAGGGTGCCGACCAGCGACAGCGGCACCGACAGGCTGGGGATGATGGTCGCGGGCACGTTGCGCAGGAAGACGAAGATCACCGCGACGACCAGCACCATCGCCAGCACCAGTTCGAATTCGACGTCGGCGACCGAGGCGCGGATGGTCGTCGTGCGGTCGGTCAGCGGCGTGATCGAGATGCCCGGCGGCAGGGCCTTCTGCAATTGCGGCAGGGCGTATTTGATGTTGTCCACCACCGCGATGACGTTGGCCCCGGGCTGGCGCTGCACGTTCAGGACCAGGGCGGGCGTGCGGTTCGCCCAGGCGGCGAGCTGCGTGTTCTCGGGTCCCTGCACGACGGTGGCGACGTCGCGGATGCGGATCGGGCCGCCGTTCTGATAGGCGATGACCTGGTTCATCAGCTGCTCGACGCCCGTGATCTGGCCGTCGACGCGCAGGGTGGAGGCGCGTTGCGCCCCGTCGAACGTCCCGGTGGGCGAGTTGACGTTGACGTTGCTGATGGTGGTGCGCAGCGTATCGAGGTCGACGCCGAACGACGTCAGCTTGGGCACGTTGACGCGGACGCGGATCGCCTTGCGGTTGCCGCCCGACAGCGTGACCAGCCCGACGCCCGAGATCTGGCTGATCTTCTGGGCCAGCCGGGTGTCGACGTAATCCTCGACCTCGGTCAGCGGCAGGGTGCGCGAGGTGATGCCCAGGGTGAGCACCGGCGTGTCGGCCGGATTGACCTTGGCATAGATCGGCGGCGCGGGAAGGTCGGTGGGCAGCAGCGAGGCCGCCTGGTTGATCGCGGCCTGCACCTCCTGCTCGGCCACGTCCATCGACATCGTCAGCCCGAAGCGCAGAGTGACGACCGAGGCCCCCCCCGACGATTGCGATGTCATCTGGTCCAGCCCGGGCATCTGGCCGAACTGGGTTTCCAGCGGCGCCGTGATCGACGTCGCCATGACGTCCGGCCCCGCGCCGGGATAGAAGGTCTGCACGGTGATGGTCGGATAATCGACCTGCGGCAGGGCCGAGACCGGCAGGAAATGATAGCCCAGCAGCCCCGCCAGCATGATGGCGAGCATCAGCAGCGTGGTGGCGACCGGGCGTTCGATGAACAGGCGGGACGGATTCACGCACGGGTCTCCGGCATGGGAAAACGGGTCGGACGGCGGGCGATGATCACGGCTGCCGCTGGCCCGCACCGCCCGAGGATGCCGGCGCGCCGTTGGCGCCCGACGGGTCGCGCTGGCGCCGCGGATGCGTGTCCGTCGTCCCGGGCGCGGCGCCGTCCGGCGTGGCGGCGGGGACAGTCACCTTCGATCCGGCATGCAGGCGGTCGGTGCCGTCGGTCACCACCGATTCGCCGGCCTTCAGGCCACTGGTCACGACCACGACGTCGCCATGGGAATGGCCGGTCTTGACGTCGCGGACCTCGACCGTGTCGTCGGGCTTGACCACGTAGGTGAAGGGACCGTTCGGTCCGGTCTGGATGGCATTCGCCGGTACCAGCAGCACGTTATGTTCGGTGTTCACCAGCAGGTGCGCATTGACGAACTGGTTGGGGAACAGGGTTTCGTCCTGGTTGGGGAAGATCGAGCGCATGCGCACGGTACCCGTCGAGGTGTCGATCTGGCTGTCCAGCACGCTGACGGCGCCGTCGGCGATCTTGCGGGTGTTCGTGCTGTCCCAGGCCTCGACCGGCAGGGCGACGCCGGTGCGCAGCCGGTCGGCCACGGCGCCGAGTTCGGTTTCCGGCAGGGTGAAGATGACGGAAATCGGCTGCATCTGCGTCAGGATGACCAGGCCGTTGGTCTGCCCGGCGGTCACATAGTTGCCCATGTCGACCTGGCGGATGCCGACGCGGCCGTCGACCGGGGCGATGATGTGGCAATAGGTGATCTGCAGCTTCTCGTTGTCGACCAGCGCCTGGTCCTGTTTGACCGTGCCTTCCAGCTGGGCGACCTTGTATTGCTGGTCCACGGCGGTCATGGCGGCGACGCTGTTCTGACGGATCAGCTTCTGGTAGCGCGCGTTGTCGATCCGCGCCTGGTCCAGCTGGGCCTGGTCGGCGGCCAGCTGGCCCTTGTACTGCGCCAGAAGCACCTCGTACGGCCGCGTGTCGATCAGCGCCAGAAGGTCGCCCTGCTTGACGTGCTGCCCTTCGGTGAACAGCACCTTCATCAGGTATCCGTCGACGCGGGTCTGCACCGTCACGTTGGTGATCGGGACCACGGTGCCCAGTTCGGTCAGCTCGATCGGCATGTCGCCCGTGCGGACCGTGGCCACGGCGACGGGCTGCACGTCCACTGCCGCGTGGCGGCTGCCGCTTCTCCTGCCGCTCTCGCCATGGGGGCGCAGGAAGGCCGCCGCCACCACGCCCGCCACGACCAGCGCCGTGCCCCACAGCAGATACCGGCGACGCGACCCGCTCCGGCGTCCCGCTGTCCGTCCCGGTCCGGGCGCTTCCTTGGCGGGCGGGTCGGGCGGGGCCAGTGTCGGTTTGTCCATGTTAGTCAGGTCTTCCTCGTCCATCTGTGGCGTCGGGTTCGTCATGTGCGTCGTGCCGCAGTGTTAGCACCTGCGCGGGGAAATGATGTTAAATCCATCGTATAGTCGGTATAAAAATGTAACGGTTCCGGTCGCGTGCCGTGATGCTGGCATGTGGCGGCCCGTCGGGGAATACGTCCCGTCACGGATGGCGGGATTGCGGCCGTCGCGATACCCTTCCTGGCGGAGACGCCACAGGAACCGTCGGCGATCCGTGTCGTTTTGCCCCAAGGGGCATTGTCCCGACAGAGGAGAAAACCATGACCGAACTCAACAACGACGCTTTCGTCGAGAAGGCCAAAGGCGCGGTCGAGGAAGGCACCGGCCGCGTGAAGGATGCCGCCGGCGGGCTGACCGGTGACCTGGGCATGCAGGCCGAAGGCAAGGTGGACCAGCTGGCCGGCATGGCGCGGCAGGAATTCGCCGAATTGTACGAGGAGGGCGAAAGCAAGCTGGAGAAGGCGGTGCTGTTCGTCCAAGACCGTCCGCTGATGTCCGTGGGAATCGCCGCGTTCGTCGGCATGCTGCTGGGGCTGATCCTGCTTCCCCGCCGCAAAGCCAAGGCCTGATCCGCGCCGCCGAGTCGCAAACGGTCCGATTTTTTTCCGTTTGAAAGGACTCGGCGAGGAATCAGCATCTTGCGCAACACTGCGTAAAAATGGTTTCCATCCATTCAGGACGTGATTCGGCGTGCGAATCGGGCGACAGGCGCACGATTCGCCCCGGTTCGGGATGGGGTGGATGCCGGATTACACGCGCGAAGCGCAGCATGGCGGTCGGGTCGCCGGGGTGGATGAAGTGGGGCGCGGGCCGTTGGCCGGGCCCGTGGTCGCGGCGGCGGTGCTGTTCGGCGCGGGCGTGCCGCGCAAGCTGGCCGCCCAACTGGACGATTCCAAGAAACTGACGGCGGCGGCGCGGGAACGCGCCTATGTGGCCCTGCACGCCGCGCGTGGCGTGCAGATCGCCGTGGGTGCCGCGTCGGTGGCCGAAATCGCACGCATCAATATCCTTCAGGCCGCCTTCCTTGCCATGCAGCGGGCGGTGTTGCGCCTGCCTGTCAGGCCGGACCTGGTCCTGGTGGACGGGAACGCCGCGCCCGATTTCGGCTGCCCCGCGCAGTGCGTGGTCGGCGGCGACGGGGAAAGCCTGTCGATCGCGGCGGCGTCGATCGTGGCCAAGGTGGTGCGCGACCGGCTGATGCTGCGTCTGGCGCGGCGCTGGCCGGCCTATGGATGGGACAGCAATGCCGGATACGGCACGGTACATCATCGCGACGCGCTGTGCCGGACGGGGATATCGCCCCATCATCGTGGAGGTTTCGGCTTGGTGCGCCAGCTGACTCTGGAACTGGTTTCCGACGGCGATCCGCTGATGCGGGTGGCGTCATGAGCGGCGCGGTGATGATGGAACTTCCCCTCGACCAGATCCTGCGCGGCGAATGCGTCGAGGTCATGCAGACATTGCCGGACGGCTCGGTCGACTGCGTCTTCGCCGATCCGCCCTACAACCTGCAGTTGCGGGGAGAACTGCGGCGGCCCGACGACAGCGTCGTGGACGGCGTGGACGACGATTGGGACAAATTCTCGGACCTGGCGGAATATGACCGCTTCACCCGCGCCTGGCTGAGCGAGGCACGGCGGCTGCTGCGCAAGGATGGGACGATCTGGGTGATCGGATCCTATCACAACATCTTTCGCATCGGCGCCATTCTGCAGGATCTGGGATTCTGGATCCTGAACGACGTGATCTGGCGGAAATCGAACCCGATGCCGAACTTCCGGGGGCGGCGCTTCACCAACGCGCACGAGACCCTGATCTGGGCGGCGCGCGGGCCGGACAGCCGTTATCGCTTCAATTACCAGGCCATGAAGGCGTTGAACGACGACGTGCAGATGCGCTCGGACTGGTATCTGCCGCTCTGCACGGGGGGGGAGCGCCTGCGGAACGCGCACGGGCTGAAGCTGCATCCGACGCAGAAGCCCGAAAGCCTGCTGCACCGGGTCCTGATCGCGTCGACCAATGTGGACGATATCGTTCTCGACCCGTTCGCCGGCACCGGCACGACCACGGCGATGGCCCGGCGGCTGCGCCGGCGCTACATTGGCATCGAGCGCCATCCCGATTACGCCGAGGCCGCGATCGGGCGCGCGCGGCGCGAACGCCCGGTGCCGCTGGACAGCGTGCTGACCACCCCCGCCCGGCGCGAGACCCCGCGCATTCCCTTCGGCAGCCTGGTCGAGCGCGGCATCCTGCCGGCGGGCACCGTCGTCACCGACCGGCAGCGGCGCGTGTCGGCGACCGTGGCGCCCGACGGAACGCTGGTCAGCGGGACGCAGCGGGGGTCGATCCACAAGCTGGGGGCGGTGCTGACCAACGCGCCGTCGTGCAATGGGTGGACCTTCTGGCATTTCGACCGTGACGGGACGATGACGCCGCTGGACACGCTGCGAACCGAGGACATCGCCCAAAGCACATCGTGACCATCGCGCATCCGGGCCTGGCTGACGCGGCCGAAACTGTCCGGGCATTGCCTGCCGGACAGTTTCGGGACCTGGGGACAGGACGTCCATTCATATGCGCATATGAATGCGCGTTAGGGATGGCGTCTCCCGGGGAATCTTCTTATGCCGCGCCCGAATGCCGCCAGGCCCTCGCCTCGTCCCGGCATGACGTGGCGGAAAATGGTCTGCGGCTGGCGGATTTCGGGAATTTCTGATGGCCTGCTGCGACAGCTGTCGCCTCGCCGAGGCGGGGGTGTCACGTTGCTCGCCGTCCATCAGGACGACATCACGCGTGCTATCGACCTGCTGTTGGCAGAATTCTGAGCGCGAGCCCGCGGCCGGGAGGCAGCGTCATCCAGGGCCGGCAGCCGGCCCTGACTTCAAGCCGATCTCTAGCTGCCGCCGAAGCCGAGGAAGCCGACTTCAGGCCGCGCGGCGCCCCCGCTCTGGTCGTAGCGACGGTCGGCGGTCATGACGACGCCGCGGCCCCGGTTGTTGCCGTTGATCGTGATATGGCCGTTGCCGCCGCGCATGGAGATGCCGGAATTGGTGGTCGAGGCGACGGCCACATGATCGTCGGACAGCGTGCGCATAGACAGCAGCAGGAAGGTGATGTCGTTGCGGTTCAGATCGATGGCCATGTCCAGCGGCGTCTGGCCCAGGACGTTGTGGCCTTCCATGTCGGCGCCACGGTTCAGGGCTTCCTTTGCCGCACCCAGGCTGCCGCGATTGATCGCGTCGAACAGGGACTGCGTCGGGTTCAGGTCGGCGTTGGCGTGGCCGCCGACATCCTCGCTGGAAACTGCGCCGGGCAGGGCAGCAGGCGGGGCGGCGGCCCGGGCGGCGCGCCGGGCCTCGGCCTGCTTGGCGGCGTCGGCCGCGTCGGCCTCGGCCTGTGCGTCATCCGCATCCTGGGCGTGGGCCATGTGCAGGGGGGCGATCATGACCGCGCTGCCGCTGAGCAGTGCGAGGAACAGAAGGCGGATACCGGTTCTGACAATCATTTCTCGTCTCGGTGACAGGGGTCGAATCCGGCCCGTCGGGACGCAGATGTCCGGCGGGAACGGGCCGGGTTGGCCACCGGACGCGGATCCGGCCCCCTTTTCATAGTCCAGATCGGCATGCGACGCGATGGAAATCGCATGTCGCGCTTGTGATCCGGCGGATGGCCCCGCTGCGGGGGGCCGGCGTCACGCCCGGCCTTCGCGCCACCAGGCCAGCAGCAGGGCGAGGCCCGCGCCCAGCAGCACCGCCCAGCCCGGCAGCAGGGGCCGTGCGCTGCGTCCGGTCACGATCCGGGCGTCGCGGTGCGGAAAGCCGATCCAGCCCGGACCCGACAGCGCGCCCGATGCGGCCAGGCGCAGGTCGGGGATGGCGGGATGCGCCGGGTCGTTGCCCAGCCAACTGACGGCGCCCCCGGTTTGCCCGGCCAGGGGGGCCAGCAGGGTGGCCGTGGCGCGCAAATCGGCGAATTCCTGCGGGTCGGTCGTGGCCGGGGCGGCGAAGGCGCGGTGCGTGCCGTCGTCGGCGGTCCAGATCCCTGGCAAGGTCGCGGGCAGCGTGGCCTCGGACAGGCCGGTGCCCGAGGTACGCAGGGGGAGGGATTGCGTCGTGCCGTCGGGCGCTGTGACCGTGACCGCGTGCGGGCCGGTGGGGGCCGCGGTGCGGTGGACGATCTGCATCCGGCCGTCCGCGATGGTGGCGGTGAGCTGTTCCTCCTCCAGTTCCGGCTCCTTCATCAGCCAGTGCGAGATCCGGCGCAGCAGTTCCGACTGAGGGCCGCCGCCGCCCTCGCCATGCGACCACAGCCAGATCTGGTCGGACAGCAGCATGGCCACGCGCCCGCGCTCCACCCTGTCCAGGACCAGCAGGGGGGTGTGGTCGGGGCCGTCCATCAGGACCTGGCCATGGGCCGAATCGGCCTTCAGCGTCCGGTACCACGGCCCCCAGTCAGCACCCTGTCCGTCCGCGCCCTGTCCGTCCGGGCCCGCACCGGGCAGGCTGGCGGTCACGGGATGGCGGCGTCCGGCGTCGGTCATGGCGGGACGGAAGCGCTGTTCCAGCAATCCACCGTCGACGGGCACGTGGGCGGGCAGGATCTCGCCCACGGGCGTGTCCTGCAGCGAGCCGGGGCCGAGGAATTCCGGCCCGCCGATCAGCAGCAGGCCGCCGCCGTCGCGCACGTAGTTCGCGATATTGTCCAGATAGGCGCGCGGCAGGATCGCCCGATTCTCGAACCCGTCCAGAATGATGAGGTCGAACTGCCCGATCTTCTGCTGGAACAGTTCGCGCACCGGGAAGGCGATCAGCGCCAGGTCCGACAGCGGCGTGCCGTCGTCCTTGTCGGGCGGCCGCAGGATGGTGAAATGCACCAGGTCCACCGACGGATCGGCCTTCAGCAGGCGGCGCCAGACCCGTTCGCCCTGGTTGGGGGTGCCCGAGACCAGCAGCACCCGCAGCCGGTCCCGCACGCCGTTGATCCGCACGACGTCCTGGTTGTTCGCGGTCGAGACCTCGCCGGGCAGTGTCGAGGCCGCCAGCCCGACCAGCAGCGGCCCGGGCCGGGTGACCGGCAGCGTGATATCCTGCGGTACACCAGTACGGACCGTCTCGTGCATGGGGTTCTCGCCGCCGCGCGACAGGGTCAGCGTGGCGTGGCCGTCGCTGTCCGGATGGGGCCCCAGATCGTCGATTTCGACCCGTACGGTCGCGTTCTGGCCGACGATGGCGTAGGGCGGGGCCTGAAGGATGCGCAGACGCCGGTCGGTTTCTTCGCCCCGTCCCGTCAGCAGGACGTGCAGCGGCAGGGTGGTGCGGCGTCCGTCGGCATCGGCGGGGTGCAGGGGGGCGGGAATGGTGGCCGGCACGTCGTGGTCCTGCCCGTCGGTCACCAGTACCGCCCCGGCCAGGCGCGCCGGCGGGATGTCGGCCGTCGCCTGGTCCAGGGCGGCGAACAGGCGGGTGCCGTCGCCATGCCCGTCGCGCACCGTGACCGTGCGCAGGGTCAGGCCGGGAACCCGCGCCGCCGCCTGCCGTATCGCCTCGGCCGCCTGGCGGGCCGTGGCGGCACGTTGCCCGATGGACATCGACGGCGACTGGTCGACCACCAGCAGGGCGGTCTGCGGCAGGGGCTGGCCGGTTTCGCGGATCCGTTCCGGCCCCGCCAGCCACAGCAGCAGCAGCAGCGCCGCCGCCAGCCGCCACAGCGTGCCCCGCGCCCGGCGGGCCAGCCCCGCGATGGTGGCGGCGGCAACCAGGGCGGCCAAGGCGTACAGCGCCGGCATCGGCACCAGGGGCGCCCATCCCATCATGTGGCCCATCATGTGGCGTACTATCGGCAGGCCGGGCATCGTCATTCCCCCAGCCGCTTCAGCAGGGCGGGCACGTGAACCTGGTCCGCCTTGTAATTGCCCGTCAGGGCATAAAGCACCGCGTTCACGCCGAAGCGGTAGGCCGTCGTGCGCTGCGTGTTGCCGTCGGGCATGGTGGCGTAGGGGGTGTCGCCCTGCGCATCCACCGCCCAGGCATGCGCCCAGTCGCTGGAGCCGATGATGACCGGGCTGACCCCGTCATTGGCGCTGTCGCCTTCGCGCGATACCCAGACCGGCAGGCCGCCGTAGCGGCCGGGGAAATCGTGCAGCAGGTAGAAGGTGTGGGCCAGCACGTGATGGTCGTCCAGCCGGGTCAGGGGCGGGATATCCAGCCCCTGTGTCATGCGGCGCAGGGCCGCCGCCGCGCCGGGGGCGGGGGCCGCGAAATCGGTGCCGGCCGCGCCCGGCGCGACGGTGGCGGGGTCGACGCCCTGGCTGTCGATCAGCAGGATGCCGCCGTGCTGCATGTAGGCGTTCAGCGCGGCGGCCCGCGCCGGATTGGCCGCCGCGTCCGGCGTCACCGGCCAGTAGAGCATGGGATAGTACGACAGATCGTCGCGTTCCGGCACGACGCCGTCCGGATGGCCCAGCACCGCCGAGGTCCGGGCGTTGGCGTAGTTCGACAGGCCCTGCAGCCCTTCGCGCGAGACCGTGTCCACGTCATCGTGCCCGGTCAGGATGTAGCCCAGCCGGGTTTCCAGCGCCGCGCCCGGCACCGGCGCCCCGCGATCGGGATCGGTGGCGGCCGACAGGGGCGTGGGCAGCGCAGCCATTCCGGACAGCAGCACCAGCGCCAGCCGCCCTCTGCCCAGCTTCCCGCCGCGCAGCAGCAGGCTGATCATCGCATCGACGACCAGCAGCAGCAGGGCCGCCGCCACCAGCCACGGGCCGGGTGCGATGTCCTGGACCTGCCCTTCGAGATCCGCGACCTGGCCGATGGCGGCCTGCGCCGCGAGCGGCCCCGCCGCATCGCCCACATTCAGCGCGCGCCGCGCGGTGCGCGGGCCATACAGCCCCGCCGGATGCGCGGCCGAAGCCGGGGTGGAACCGAACGCATCGGCGGGCAGGGCGCGGGCGCCCGGCGGGGGCGGGACCAGGATCGCGTCGCTGTCCAGCGTCATGTAGGGGGCCAGCAGGCTGTGATCGGCCGGGGCCTCGACCCCCGTGGCACGCTCGGCCAGTCGCCGCAGCATGGCGACGAACAGACCGGAGAGCGGCAGGTTGGACCAGTCCGCCGTACCGGTGACGTGGAACAGCACGATCTCGCCCGATCCCAGCGCGGCATGGGTGACAAGCGGCGTGCCATCCGCCAGACGCGCCCAGCTATGGGTGTCCAGATCGGTGGCGGGGCGGGCCAGGACCTGGCGCGAGATGGTCACGTCGGTGGGCACCGCCAGCCCATGGAACGGCGAGGTGGCCGCGAACGGGGCCAGGGGTTGCGGCTTGCCCCACGACATGGCGCCGCCCAACTGGCGTTCGCCCTCCATCAGCGGGACGGGCAGAAGCGTGTCTTCGACCTGGGCGGTCGCGGGGGCGGGCTGCGGCGTGTCAGTCACGGGAGAATCGGTGGGCGCGTCCGGCGCGGTCGTGCGGTTCAGCAGCGGACCGGCGAAACGGACCAGCATACCGCCCTTGCGGACCCATGCGGCGACGGCCCGCCGGGTTTCGGGATCGCCCAGCGTGCCGTCCGGGGCGATCAGCACCGAAAGCGGGCGCCCCAGCAGGGTCGCGACGCGGCCTTCGCGGATCTCGGCGGTGGGCGACAGCGCGCGGCGCAGGTAGAAAAGCGGACCGACCAGCGGCGTATCCGTGCCCCCCACGGACACCAGCCCGACCGGCCGCCTGCGGTCGCCTTCGTCCAGCAGGCGGACCCCGGCCGGGCCGCTCATGTCGTCCAGCACCAGCCGGTCGATCCGGTTGCGCAGTTCGGCGGGCATCGCGACCGAGGCGTCGGCATGGTCGTCGCCCGCCGGCAAGGAAACCGGAACCAGCCCCAGGACGCCGCCATCGGCGGTTTCGGCGCGGACGGTCATGCGGCGCGGATGCGCGGAGGGCACGGCCGCGACCGCGACGGCCAGCGCCCCGTCGGCGGGCGGTGCGGGGCGCAGCACGGCGAGGGTTGGCGTTTGCGCGCGCAGGGTGCGCACCGGCCCGATGGCGGCCAGGGCGGTGGCGAACGCGCCATCGGCCGGGCCGGCCAGGCCGTCCGAGACATAGACGACCGGGCCATGCCAGCCCGTGGCCGCCAGGTCGCGCAGCGCCTGGGCGGCGGTGGCGCGGTCGGTCGGCCAGGGGCGGGGGCGCGCCGTGTCCAGGGCGCCGCGCAGCAGGGCCGGCGTCATGGGCGCGCCGGCGGCGGGGGCTTCCCCGGCCAGACCCGGCGCGGTGGTCAGCAGGCGCGCCCGGCGGCCGGCGCGGCCCGCGCGGTCCAGCACGACGTCCAGCGCCGCGATGCGCCGCGACCAGCCGGGGCTGGCCGCCCAGCCATTGTCCAGCACCAGCAGCACGTCGCCGGCGGCGTCGGTGGCCGCCGCCTGGTGGTCGCGGACGATCAGCGGCCCCGCCAGCCCGACGATCAGGCCGGTCAGCGCCAGGCAGCGCAGCAGCAGCAGCCAGGGCGGCGCGGTCGCGGCGTCGGTCATGCGCTGGCGCAGGCCGCGCAGCAGCATGATGGCCGGGAAGACCTGTCGGCGCGGGGCCGGGGGCAGGGCGCGCAGCAGCAGCCAGACGACCGGCAGGATGGCCAGCGCGGCCAGCAGCAAGGGGGCCTGGAAGATCATGTCCGCCCTCCCGGCCGGTCCGACAGGGCGGCGTGCAGCGCCAGCAGCGCGTGTTCCGGACGCCGGTCGGTCGTGTGGCGGATCAGGTCATGGCCGGTGGCCCGGCAGATATCCCCGATCCGCGCCTGATGGTCGGCGAAGGCGGCGGCGTAGGCCGGACGCAGCCCCTCGGTCCCCGAAAGCAGCAGCGGGTCCTCGCCTTCCAGCCCCGCGAAGCGGATGCGGCCGGCGTAGGGCAGCGCGGCCTCGGCCGGGTCGTTGACCAGCAGCAGGTGGGCGCGGGCGGGCCGGGCCGCCAAGCCGCGCAGCAGTGTTGCGATCGTCTCGGGCGGGGCCAGGCCGTCGCTGATCAGCACGATCCGGGCGTGGCGCGGCGCCTGCTGCGGATGGGGCCAGGCGGGCGCGTCCGGTGCGTTTTCCATGGTCCGCAGCAGCGCCAGCCCCAGCCGGTCCAGTGCCGTCCGGCCGCCCGGCGGAATATCGACTGCGCCGTCCGGCGTCAGCAGGCGCACGCGTTCCCCATGGCGCAGCAGCAAGGCCCCGGCCGCCAGCGTCAGCAGGGCGGCGCGGTCCGATTTCAGCGGCAGGGCGGCATCCGACCGCCAGCGCATCGAGGCGCTGGGGTCGCACCACAGGCAGATGGTCTGAGCGGCCTCGGCCTCGGTCTCGCGGATATAGGCGCGGCTGCTGCGGGCGGATTGCCGCCAGTCGATGCGGGTGACCGGTTCGCCCGGCTGGGCCGGGCGGAACTGCCAGAAACTGTCGCCCGGCCCCGCCTGCCGGCGACCGTGCGCGCCCGCCGCCACCGTTGCGGCGATATGGGTGGCGGCGACGATCAGCGCGGGCATGCGCGCGGCCAGCCCCTCGGCCGCGACGGGCAGGGGGGTGGCGTCGCCGGCCGCGCCGATGGGGCCGAGGGGGCCGGCGTCGGGGGGCGGCGTGCGCCGCGCCGCGAACAGCCGGCGCAGCCGGCCGGCCAGGGAAGATGTGGGCGTCACCCCGCCGGTCAGCCCAGGCGGCGCAGCAGGCTGTCGATCAGATCCGGCAGGCTGCGGCTTTCGGCCCGGGCGGTGAAGGTCAGGGCCATGCGATGGGCCAGCACCGGCCGGGCCAGGGCCGCGACGTCGTCGATGCTGGGCGACAGGCGGCCGTCCATCAGCGCGCGGGCGCGGGTGGCCAGCATCAGCGCCTGCGCGGCGCGGGGGCCGGGCCCCCAGGCCACGGCCTCGCGGATTATGGGGTCGTCGGTGGTCTCGGGCCGGGCGGAGCGGACCAGGTGCAGGATGGCATCGACCACGCTGTCGCCGACCGGCAGGGCGCGCACCAGCCGCTGCGCCTCGATCAGGTCGCGGTCGGTCAGGATGGGGCGCGGCGTGGCGTCGTCGGCGCCGGTCGTGGCCAGCAGCATGGCGCGTTCCGCCGCCGCGTCGGGGAAGCCCAGCGGGATCTGGAGCATGAACCGGTCAAGCTGCGCCTCGGGCAGGGGGTAGGTGCCTTCCTGTTCGATCGGGTTCTGGGTGGCCAGGACGTGGAACGGGCGCGGCAGGGGGTGATCGGTGCCGGCGATCGCCACGCGATGTTCCTGCATGGCCTGCAGCAGGGCGGACTGGGTGCGGGGGCTGGCGCGGTTGATCTCGTCCGCCATCAGCAGCTGGCAGAAGACCGGCCCCCGGACGAAGCGGAAACTGCGGTGCCCGTGTTCGTCTTCGTCCAGGATCTCGCTGCCGGTGATGTCCGAGGGCATGAGGTCGGGCGTGAACTGCACGCGCCGCGCCTCCAGTCCCAGCACGGTGCCCAGCGTGGTGACCAGCAGCGTCTTGCCAAGGCCGGGCGCGCCGACCAGCAGGCCGTGGCCGCCGGCCAGGATGCTGACCAGGGTCTGGTCGATGACATCGCGCTGGCCGTGGATGATGCGCCCGATCTCGGCCCGGGCGGCGCGCAGGCGCTCGCCCAGGCGTTCGGCCAGGGCGGCGTCGGCCGGGACGGCCTGTTCCGCCGCCGGGCGGGTGGTGTCCGATTCGAAATCCGTGGCGAGGGGGGTGGCGTCCGATATCGTCATATCCGCAATCTGACAGGTCTGGGGGTTTCATCAAGTGTCGGGGGGTTTCATCCGGTCGGGGATGATCCCTATATCGGGGACAGTTATGGTCCAGCAGGCGGGTAACGCAGTTGACTGACGATCAGGATTCGCACTTAGGGGAGTCGCGCGTCGCGCGTGCGGGCGCCGGCATGGACATATCGCCATCCCCCTGCGCCTCGCCCCCTCTTGCTGCGCCCGGGGCGCAGGCGCGGTCGTGCGGGCGGCTGCCGTTCGTGATCCAGCGCGACGGGACGTGGCTGTATCGCGGCACGCCCATCCGGCGAAAGCCGATGGTCTGCCTGTTCGCGTCGGTGCTGCGCCGGGACGAGGAGGGGACATACTGGCTGCAGACCCCCATCGAATGCGGCAGCATCGAGGTCGAGGATGCGCCCTTCATCGCGGTCGAGCTGGATTGGAAGGGCTGCGGGCGGGAACAGGTTCTGTCCTTTCGCACCAATGTGGACCTGGTGATCTGCGCCGGACCCGATCATCCGATCCGTGCCGAATGGGATGTCCCGTCCGAAGGGTGCGGGACGGGGCCGGTGCCCTATCTGCATGTCCGCGACGGCGAGGGGGCCTTTGCCCTGGAAGCCCGGCTCGCCCGTTCGGTCTATTACGAACTGGCGGCGCTGGCGGTTCCCGGAACCTGTCGCGGCGAGCCCTGCCTTGGGGTCTGGAGCCGTAACGTATTCTTCCCGCTGTCGCGCCTGCCCATGGAAGACGGCGCGACGTGACAGGGGAAGGAGACGCCGGCCAG
Organism: Gluconacetobacter azotocaptans; assembly: GCF_014174355.1. Lineage (GTDB taxonomy): Bacteria > Pseudomonadota > Alphaproteobacteria > Acetobacterales > Acetobacteraceae > Gluconacetobacter > Gluconacetobacter azotocaptans. The sequence continues at coordinate 118,960 of NZ_JABEQF010000005.1, read as the reverse complement.
GATGGAGGCTTGGCGGGGGACGCGTATCGCGATGACCGGCTGCTGGACCGGCTGGCCGGGGAGTTGCCCGAGGCGCGGGCGGGGCTGGCGCGGATCTGGGCGGTGCTGCCCCGGGCGCGGCTGGTCGGCGGGGTGGTGCGCGACCTGATCGCCGGCCGGCCGGTGGCGGACATCGACATGGCGACCCCCGAGGCGCCCGAGCGGGTCATGGCGGCGCTGGCCGAAGCGGGGATCAGGATCGTGCCGACGGGGCTGGCGCACGGCACGGTGACTGCGGTGGTGGCGGGCCGCCCCTACGAGGTCACGACCCTGCGGCGCGACGAGCGGACGGATGGCCGCCACGCGGTCGTCGCCTGGACCGACGACTGGCGCGAGGACGCCGCCCGGCGCGATTTCACGATCAACGCCATGTCCTGCGGACGCGACGGGGTGGTGCATGATTATTTCGGCGGCCGCGCGGACGTGCGGGCCGGGCACGTCCGTTTCGTGGGCGACGCCGCCACCCGCATCCATGAGGATGCGTTGCGGATCCTGCGATTTTTCCGGTTTCACGCGCGCTACGGGCGGGGCGAGCCCGACGGCGCGGCGATGGCGGCGATCACCGTGCTGGCGGACGGCCTGGCACGCCTGTCCGCCGAACGGGTCTGGTCCGAACTGCGCCGGATCCTGGCGGGCCCGGCCCTGATGCCGACCCTGGCGCTGATGGCGCAATCGGGCGTGCTGGCGCGCCTGCTGCCGGAAGGGGCGGACCGGCCCGCGCTGGACCGCCTGCTGGCCACCGGGGCGCCGGCGGAGCCGATCCTGCGGCTGGGCGTGCTGGCGCAGGGCGATGCCGGGGGCCTGGCGGCGCGCCTGCGCCTGTCGCGGGCCGAGACCCTGACCCTGTCGTCGGTCATGTCGTCGATCGGGACGGCCCCGATGCCCGACCCGGCTTTGGACGACGACGCGCGCCGCCGCCTGCTGGCCGACGAGCCGGCCGATGTCCTGGTCCGGCGCAGCTGGGTCGGACAGGCGGCACGGCTGGGCCAACCGTCGGCGGAGTGGGATGCGCTGCGCCGGGACCTCGTGGCGCGCCCGCGCCCTGTCTTTCCCCTGGCCGGACGGGACCTGCTGGCGGCGGGTGTCGCGCCCGGCCCACGGATCGGCCAGGCCCTGGCGGAAGTGCGCGCCTGGTGGATGGCGGGGGGATGCCGGGCGGACCGGAAGGCGTGCCTGGCGCGCCTGAGGGAGTGTGCGGTCGATGGCGCGGCGGGGCCGCCATCCGTCTGAGGCGTGCGGCATGGCACTTTGCTTTGCCACGGCCACGTTGTTAAAGGGCAGCATGAACGTCATTCCGTCTATGTCCCCCCCCACCCGCGCGGCGGAACCGGCCACGCGTCCGGCCCCCCTGCCGGATCGGAATACGGCGCTACTGCGCCGCCTGTGGCATGACGAGGTGCGGAGTCATCGCGGGCGGATCGCGTCGGTCATCGGGCTGACCGTCCTGATGGCGTTGCTGACGGGGCTGTATCCGCTGGTCATCCAGCGGGCGCTGGACATGTTCGCCGCCCACGATCCGCGCATTCTCTATCAGGTGCCGGCGCTGGTGATCGTGATCACCACCGCCAAGGCGCTGTCGCAATACGGCCAGACGGTGGCGGTGCAGAACCTGGTGCTGATCGTGATCCGGGGCCTGCAGACCACGATGTTCGCGCATCTGGTCCATACCGACATCTCGCGCATCGAACGCGAGGCCCCGGCGCAGCTGGCCGCGCGCTTCACGACCGATGCCGTGTCGATCCGCGAGGCGATGATCCGTGCGGTCAATTCGCTGGGCGACGTGGTGACGGTGGCCGGGCTGGTGGTGTCCATGTTCTACATGGATTGGGAACTGAGCCTGATCGCCGCAGTGCTCTATCCCGTGGCGGCCATTCCCATCCAGCGCCTGGGCAAGAAGGTGCGCCGCGCCTCGGGCGGCATGCAGGAACGCATGGGCGAGACCTCGGCCCTGCTGACCGAAAGCTTTTCGCAGGCGCGCACCGTGCGGGTCTATCGCCTGGAACGGAACGAGGCGGCGCGGGTCGCACACACCCTCGACCTGCTGCATCAGGCGCTGCTGCGGATCGCGCGGGGGCGGGCGCGGGTCGATCCGGTGCTGGAGGTCCTGGGCGGGGCGGCGGTCGCGGCCGTGCTGGGGTTCGCGGGGTGGCGCGCGGCGCTGGGCGGCGCGACGCTGGGCGATTTCTCGGGCTTCGTCGCGGCCCTGCTGCTGGCCTCGCGGCCGCTGCGGGCGCTGGGTTCGCTGAACGCCGCCTTGCAGGAGGGGCTGGCGGGGCTGGAGCGGATCTTCGCCATCATCGACGAACCGCCCGAAATCACCGAGGCCGCCCAGGCCAGCGCCCTGCCGCCGGGCGAGGGGCATCTGCGTTTTGACGCCGCGTCGTTCGTCTATCCGGACGGGCGGGTGGGCCTGAACGGCCTGACCTTCGACGCCCGGCCCGGCCTGACGGTGGCGCTGGTCGGTCCGTCCGGGGCGGGCAAGTCCACGGCCCTGTCGCTGATCCCGCGCCTGCATGACGTCAGCGGCGGGCGGATCCTGCTGGATGGCGTCGATCTGCGCGCGCTGCGCCTGTCGGACCTGCGGGACGCCATTGCCTATGTCAGCCAGGACACCCTGCTGTTCGACCTGACGGTGATCGAGAACATCCGCATCGGCCGCCCGTCGGCGACCGAGGCGGAGGTCCGCGCGGCCGCCCGTGCGGCGGCGGCCGAGGAGTTCATCGACGCGCTGCCTGAAGGGTTCGGCACCCGCGTCGGCCCGGGGGGGCAGCGTCTGTCGGGCGGCCAGCGCCAGCGGGTGGCCCTGGCGCGGGCGCTGCTGCGCGATCCGCGGGTCCTGCTGCTGGACGAGGCGACCAGCGCTCTGGACAGCGAAAGCGAGGCTCTGGTCCAGGACGCGCTGGGCCGCCTGCGCAAGGGCCGCACCACCATCGTCGTGGCCCACCGCCTGTCCACCGTGCGGTCGGCGGACCTGGTGGTGGCGATGGCGGACGGGCAGGGCGTCGAATGCGGTACCCATGCCGAGCTGATGGAGGCCGACGGCCTGTATGCGCGCATGGTCCGCACCCAGGCATTTTCAAACTCGCCCTGAAAACGGGGTGTGCCGGCCATCCGGCACATAGGTTACAGGCGAGGGCAGGCGATCTTTGTGTCCGAGGCGGCCGGGGGCGGTTGATGCGCCCAGTTCTTCGTGCCATGAATTGACCGACCCGTTCGGTCAATTTGTCCGGGCCGGCGGCATGATTGGGAAGCAAGAGGAACCGTATGGCCGAGGAAGAAGGCGGGACACCGGCCGGCACGCCGGACGAGTCGCGCAAGAAAAAAACCAACCCGATGCTTCGGATCGGGCTGGTGGGGTTCCTTGCGGTCGTGGCCGTGGGCGCGGGCACCTACTGGTTCCTGACCCGCCATGACGTTGAGACCGACGATGCGTTCACCGCCGGCCGCGCGGTTACGATCGCCCCGCATGTGCGCGGCTACGTCACCGAACTGCTGGTGAACGACAACCAGTTCGTGCATGCGGGCCAGTTGCTGGCGCGGATCGACGACCGGGATTATCGCGCCGCGCGCGACCGCGCGGCGGCGGCGGTGGAACTGGCGCAGTCGCAGGCCGCGGGAACGCGCTTTGCCCTGCTGGTGGCGCAGAAGAACTTCCCCGGCCAGCTGCAGGTGGCGCAGGGGCAGCTGCTGGCGGCGCAGGCCCAGCAGTTCAGGGCCGAGACCGATTATCGCCGCCAGCACGCGGTGGCGCGCGCGGCGACGACGCAGCAGGACATCGATTATGCCGCCGCCGCCCTGCAGTCCGCGAAGGCCGGGGTGGCCGAGGCGCAGGGCCGCCTGCAGGTGGCCGAGCCGGTCGAGGCCAATATCTCGGACATCCAGACGCGGGTGGGGCAGTATGACGCCCAGATCGCGCAGGCCAGGGCGGAACTGGCGCAGGCCGACCTGAATCTGGGCTGGACCGAGATCCGCGCCCCTCATGACGGCTGGATCTCGCAGCGCAATATCGAGCGCGGCAGCTTCGTCAACGAAGGGCAGTCGCTGTTCTCGGTCGTCGAGCCCGAAGTCTGGGTCATCGCCAACTACAAGGAAACGCAGCTGGCGCACATGCGGCCGGGACAGAAGGTCGATATCGCGATCGACGCCTACCCGTCCCTGGACCTGAAGGGACATGTGGATTCGATCCAGCTGGGCACCGGGGCGACCTTCAGCGCCTTCCCGCCCGAGAACGCGACGGGCAACTACGTGAAGATCGTCCAGCGCGTGCCGGTGAAGATCGTGATCGACGAGGGGCTGCGCGCCGACCTGCCGCTGTCGCTGGGCCTGTCGGTCGAACCCACGGTGCATACGAAGTGAGCGGGGCCGTGGCCGGGACCGACGCCACCCCCGGGGGGCAGCCCCCGGCGGAGCAACCATGGAAGCCCAAGTACAACCCGTGGCTGATCGCGGTCATCGTCACGGTGTCGGCGTTCATGGAAATCCTGGACACGACCATCGTCAACGTCTCGCTGCCGCATATCGCCGGCAGCCTGTCGTCGACCTATGACGACGCGACCTGGACGCTGACCTCGTACCTGGTGGCGAACGGCATCGTGCTGACCATCTCGGGCTGGCTGGGCAAGCTGCTGGGGCGCAAGCGCTATTTCATCATCTGCATCTTCATGTTCACGGTGTCGTCCTTCCTGTGCGGCATTTCGGGCAGCCTGGCGGAACTGATCGTCTTCCGGCTGATGCAGGGTTTTTTCGGCGGCGGGCTGCAACCCAACCAGCAATCGATCATCCTCGACACGTTCCCGCCCGAACGGCGGGCGGCGGCGTTCGGCCTGACCGCGATCGCGACCATCGTCGCCCCCGTGATCGGTCCGTCGCTGGGCGGGTGGATCACCGACAATTATTCCTGGCGCTGGATCTTCTTCATCAACGTGCCGGTAGGCCTGCTGGCGACGTTCGCGGTGTCGGTCGTCGTCGAGGACCCCCCCTGGGCGCTGAAGCAGAAAGCCCCGCTGGACATCATCGGCATCGGCCTGATCGCCATCGGCTTCGGCAGCCTGGAGGTCGCGGTCGACCGGGGCGAGGACGAGGACTGGTTCGGGTCGGACATGATCCGCACCATGGCGGTGCTGGCCTTCCTGGGCATCGGCGGGGCGGTCATCTGGCTGCTGAAGACCAAGCGCCCGGCGGTGGATCTGCGCGTGTTCAAGGACCGCAATTTCGCGACCGGCACATTGCTGATCGGCGCGGTTGGGGCGCTGCTGTACGCCGCCGCGATCATCGTGCCGCAATATGCGCAGCAGGTCATGGGCTATAGCGCCACCCTGTCCGGGCTGATCCTGTCGCCGGGCGGCGTGGTGGTCATCTTCCTGATCCCGCTGGTGGGGCGGGCGATGAAATACATGACCCTGCGATCGCTGATCGCGCTGGGGTTCTTCTTCATGGGGCTGGCCCTGTTCTGGTCGGCGCAGCTGGTCCCGGCGCTGGATTTCCGGCACCTGGTCCTGTTCCGGATGAGCCAGACCGCCAGCCTGGCCTTCCTGTTCGTGCCGATTTCCACCATCACCTACGCGACCCTGCCGCGCGAGTTGAACGCCGATGCCTCGGCCCTGTTCAGCATGGCGCGCAACGTGCTGGGATCGATCGCCATTTCCGGTTCCACGGCGATGCTGACCGAAATCCGCCAGGCGCATCAGACGCAGATGGTCCACTGGATGACGCCGTTCCATCAGCCGTACGTCGATTATCTGGCGCGGGCCCGGCAGGCGGCCTCGAACCGTGGCGTCGCGTCGACGGCGCTGGATGCGGTCGCGCAGCACCGGCTGTTCGTCGAATATACCCGCCAGATCTCGATCCTTGCCTATAACGAGGTGTTCATGATCCTGGGTATCGGCGCGTTCCTGGTGGTGCCGTTCTGCTTCCTGCTGTCGCCGATCCGCGGGGGGAGCAAGAGCCCGGGCGGCGGGCATTGAGCCCCGCCGATCGGGTGATCCGGGTCGTCTCCGCCGCGATCGTGCAGGCGGGGGCGCTATTGCTGGTACGCAAGCGGGGCACGGCGGCCTTCATGCTGCCCGGCGGCAAGGCGGAGGCCGGGGAGACCGAAATCGAAACCCTGGTACGCGAACTGGACGAGGAACTGGGCTGCCGCCTGCAGGGCGACGGCGTCGCGCTGCTGGGCCGTTTCCAGGCCCCGGCCGCCAACGAGCCCGGATTTACCGTGCGCTCGGCCGTCTATCGCGGCGTGCTGGACGGCGCGCCGCAGATCCGGGCGGAAATCGAGGAGATGTGGTGGTTCGACCTGGCGCTGGACCCGCCGCCGGGCGGCCCCGTCCTGGCGCCGCTGCTGCACCACCATGTGCTGCCGGCGCTGAAATCCGGCCTCTGAACAGTGTCGGGCGTTGCCCGAACCCACCAGGGCCTGAGGCCCTGGACCCCGATCATGGATAAAATGACTCGGTTTCCAAAGGGCTAGGCCCTTTGGCGGGTTTCAGGGCAGTGCCCTGAGGCTGCCGCCGGCTCAGGCGATGGCGTATCGGGCGAAGTCGCGGATCAGGGTCCGGTAGATCTCGCGCTTGAAGCCCACGTTGCGCTCCGCCAGCGTCGGCAGGTCCACCCATTGCCACAGATCGAATTCCGCCGGCTGGTGCCTGTCCAGCCGGATATCCGCATCCGTGCCCAGGAAGCGCAGGGCGAACCATTTCTGCGTCTGTCCGCGATAGCGCCCGCCCAGCGCCCGGCCCACCAGCGCCGGCGGCAGGTCGTAGGTCAGCCAGTCCGGATGCGCGCCGAGGATGACGGCCTGGTCGGTGCCGATTTCCTCGTGCAGTTCGCGCAGCACCGCCTGTTCGGGCTGTTCGTCCGCATCGATCCCGCCCTGGGGACATTGCCAGACGCCCTGGTCGGGCGGGCCGCCGGCGCCCGCCATGTCCGTGCGGCGGGCGATCAGCACCTGCCCGGTGGCGTTGAACAGCATGGCGCCGACATTGCGGCGATAGGGCAGGGGTGTCGTGCCGCTCATCGCCATGGGTCAGTCGTGACGGGGGGCGGTGGGCAGCATGGCCTGGGCCGACACGGGATGGTCGGCCATGGCGCGGACGATCTTCAGCCCCTGCTGAAGCTGGAAGTCGGTGGCGGGCTTGGTCAGGTCGAAGGCCGGCCAGTTTGCCGGCGGCTGGTCGGGGATGGACGAGGCGATCGCCGGCATGTCGGTCCGCGCCGGCGGCTTGGCGGTGTTGCCGCCCTGGTTCTTGATGATGTGGGCCAGGTCGGCCTCGCGGATGCTGTAGCCCGGGTCCTCGCGCGTCTCGCGCACCGCGACGTCGGGCACGATGCCCAGGCCCTGGATCGACCGGCCCGAGGGCGTGTAGTAGCGCGCGGTGGTCAGGCGCAGCGCCCCGTTGCCCGGGATCGGCAGGATGGTCTGGACCGATCCCTTGCCGAACGATTTCTCGCCCACCAGGACGGCGCGCTGATGGTCCTGCAAGGCGCCGGCCACGATCTCGCTGGCCGAGGCCGACCCGCCGTTGATCAGGACCACCATGGGCAGGCCGCCGGTGATGTCGGTGCCGTGAGCGTCCCAGCGCTGGCTTTCCTGGGGATGGCGGGCGCGGGTGGACACGATCTGGCCGTTGCGGACGAAGTCGGAACTGACCTCGATCGCCTGGTTCAGCAGCCCGCCCGGGTCGGACCGCAAGTCCAGCACCAGGCCGGCCAGCTTGCCGTGCGACTGGTCCTTCAGCTTGCGGAACGCCGCTTCCAGCCCCGGACCGGTTTCCTCGTTGAACTCCGAGACGCGGATATAGCCGATGGTGTCGTACAGCGCCGAGCGGATGACCTGGATATGGATGATCGCCCGCGTCATGGTCACGGTGATGGGCTTGGGCGTCTTCTCGCGAATGATCGTCAGGGTGATCTTGGTGTCGGGCTTGCCGCGCATCCGCTCCACCGCCTCGTCCTGCGGCAGGCCGTCGATGTTCTTGCCGTCGATGGCGACGATATAGTCGCCGGGCTTGATGCCCGCGCGGGCCGCGGGCGTGTCGTCGATCGGCGAGACGACGCGGATGTGATTGTCCTCGCCATGAATTTCCAGCCCCAGGCCGCCGAATTCGCCCTTGGTGCGGGTCTGGAGGTCGGCGTACTGCTTTTCGGTCATGTAGGAGCTGTGCGGGTCCAGGCCGCTCAGCATGCCGTTCAGCGCATTGACGATCAGGTCGCGGTTGGACACCGGATCGACGTAATTCGCCTTCACCTGTTCCAGGACATGGCCGAACAGCGACAGCAGGCGATAGTTCTCGGCGGGCGAGTCGCTGTCTTTCGCCAGGCTCTCGGCCAGAGCGTGCGAGGTGATTTCGCCGTTCCATGGGCCGGAGAAATGCGCGATCTGCGGCCCCGCCGCGATGCCTGCCAGAAAGGCGGTTCCAAGCAGCAGGCCGGTGCGGAACTTCATGCCGTGTCGTCTCCTGAGTGCCGGCCGTGCCGGATATCGCGGTCGGCCTGCATGCCGTGCGGCATAGGTGGCGCAAGGATCGGCGGCCCGACAGGCCGCTTATCCGTCATCATCCGATGATCTTATACCGAACTTGGTTCAAGCGAAAACTGCCCAGAGATGCCACCTAGAGAAACGGCGCCGGGTCGATCGCCGTGCCGCCCTGGCGCAACTGCACGAACAGGGTCGGCCGGCCGGCCTGGCCCGCCCAGTCGGGCATGTGGCCGACGGGCGCGCCCTTTGCCAGAGTCTGCCCGGTGGAGATGGCAAGCGCGCCCAGCCCCGCCAGCACGAAGCGGTAATGCCGCCCGCAATCCAGAATCGCCATCTGCCCGTATGACCGGAACGGCCCGGCGAAATCGACCTGTCCCGCGCAGGGGGCCCGCACGGTGGCGCCTGATGGCGGGGCATAGGTGATGCCGGTGGCGGGGCCGGCTTCGGTGCTCCCGCCCCAGGCGGTGACGATGGTGCCCGGCACCGGGGCGCCGCGTCCAGCGGGCGTGCCGGCCGGGGGCGCCGTCAGGCCGGGGCCGGGACCCTGGGCGATGGCCTGCGCTCGGGCGTGGGCGGCAGCGGCCTCGTCGGCGCGGTGGGCGCGGGCGGCCTGCTGCGCCGCGCGTTCCAGCCGGTCCTCGGCGGCCTGCTCCAGCGCCTCGATCCGGGAGACCGCGTCCTGCAGGCTGGAGGCCTGGCGCGCGGCGTCCTCGACCTGCCGGTCGGCCAGGGTGGCGGCGGAACTGGACTGGCGCTGGGCCGCGCGCGCGCGCTGGGCCGCGCGGGCCACGACGTCGCGCTGGGCGGCCTGCTGCCGCCGCAAATCCGCCAGACGGGCGCCCTCGTGCGTCAGATCGTCATCCAGGCGGGCCAGTTCGGCGCGCCGGACGCGAATCGCCCCGGCCTGCTGCTCCAGCCGCGCCGACAGGCCCCGCACGACCAGCAGGCCGGTAATCGCGCGGTCGGGCGGCAGGGGGGCGGCCAGCAGCGTATCGGCGGGATAGCGCGCCAGCCGTGCCGCCAGCGGCAGCATCGGCGCGACTTCCGCCGAATCCCGGTCCAGCTCGGCCCGCAGGCGTGCCTGTTCGGCCTGCAGGGCGGCGACCCGGGCGGCCAGGTCGGCCGTTCGCTGTTCGGTGTCCTGCAACTGGGCCGTGGCGTCCACGGTTTCGGCCGACAGGGCGGCAGCGCGGGCGGCGTCCTGCCGCGCGCGCGCCTGCGCGGCGTTCCGTGCCTCGGTGCGGGCCTGCAGGTCGCGGGCCTGCTGCTGTTGCCGGGCAATCAGGGCCTGCTGCTGGGCGTGGGCGCGTTCGACCTCGCGCCGGGCGGCAATCGCCGCGGCATCCGCGCGGGGTGTCGTCGCATGGCCCGACGGATGGCGGTTGGCGGAATGTGCCGGGGCACGATGTGCCGTATCGCCCCAGGCCGAGACAATGAGGGCCGGGGCAACGGGGCCCGGGGCAACGGGGGCCAGCAGGCCGGCCAGCAGGACCGGGCCGGCCGGCCCTGCCAGCCCGGTCAGGCGACGACGGCGATTCAGGATGCCCGTTTCTCGCCCAGCAGCGAGGTCCCGGTCATCGCCGCCGGCTGCGGCAGGCCCATCAGGGCCAGCAGCGTGGGGGCCAGGTCGGCCAGTCGCCCGTCATGCAGGCGCGCCTCGGGCACCCCGGTCAGCACCACCGGCACGACGTTGAGCGTATGGGCGGTGTGCGGGCCGCCGGTCGCGGGGTCGAACATCGTCTCGGCATTGCCGTGATCGGCGGTGACCAGCAGGGCGCCGCGCTGGCGATGGATGGCCTCGACCAGTTGCCGCAGCCCCCGGTCCACGGCCTCGATGGCCTTGACGGCGGCGCTGAATACGCCGGTATGGCCGACCATGTCGGGGTTGGCGTAGTTCAGGACAATGAGGTCGTACTTGCCGCTTTCGATCGCCGCGACGGCCTTTGCCGTCAGTTCGGGGGCCGACATTTCGGGTTGCAGGTCATAGGTCGCCACCTTGGGCGAGGGGACCATGATCCGGTCCTCGCCGGGTAGCTGGGCTTCCTTGCCGCCGTTCAGGAAGTAAGTGACGTGGGGGTATTTCTCGGTCTCGGCCATGCGCAACTGCCGCCGCCCGGCGCGCGAGACCACTTCGCCCAGCAGGTCGTCCAGCGATTGCGGGGGGAAGAGCACGCCCATCAGCGCCGCCAGCCGGTCGCTGTAGCGTGTCATGCCCACCGCGACGGCGAAATGAACCACCCGATCGCGGGCAAAGCCCTCGAAATTCGGTTCCAGCAGCGCGTCCAGCAACTGGCGGATGCGGTCGGCGCGGAAATTGAAGGACAGGATGCCGTCTCCGTCCTTCATGCCGGCATACGGCCCGATGACGGTCGGCGGCAGGAATTCGTCGGTGACGCCCGCCTTGTAGGCGGCGTCCAGCACCGCCAGCGGATCGTCGCCGTGCGGCCCCTTGGCCGAGACGATGGCGTCATACGCCTTGCTCACGCGGTCCCAGCGCCGGTCGCGGTCCATGGCGAAATAGCGGCCCGAGACGGTGGCGATGGCGACCGCGTCCGGCAGGTCCGCGCGCAGGCGCGCGAGATATTCCCGCCCCGAATGCGGCGGGGTGTCGCGGCCGTCGGTGAAGACGTGGAAGGCCACCGGCACCCCGGCTTCGACCAGGATCTTCGCCAGCGCCACCGCGTGGTCCTGGTGGGCATGCACGCCGCCGGACGAGACCAGGCCCATCAGGTGGCAGGTGCCGCCGCTGGCCTTCAGCGTGGCGATCAGGCCGGTCAGGACCGGGTTGGCCGCCAGGCTGCCGTCGCGGATGGCGCGGAAGATGCGCGGCAGTTCCTGCATCACCACCCGGCCCGCGCCAATATTGAGGTGTCCGACCTCGGAATTGCCCATCTGCCCCTCCGGCAGGCCGACATCCTCGCCGCAGGTCTTGAGGAAGGCGCGCGGCCCCTCCTGCCACAGCCGGTCGAAGGCCGGGGTGTAGGCGGCGTGCACGGCGTTGTCCGACACGTCTTCCCGCCATCCGAAGCCGTCGAGGATGGCCAGCATGACGGGCCGCCGCGTCTGGGGGGCGCCCTGGGTGGAGGATATCTGGTCGGACATGGGTATTCTCTCCCGTGATTTTGTCGGTCATGATGGCACCAAACGACGGGCTTGCGAAATGTCTTGTCGATACAAACGTGCGATGGGCGGTGCGGGCGCGGCGCCCGCCATTTTCCACCGACCATGCAGGAGACGGACAGATGGAACAGGATAAGCCGGGCTGCGGCACGGGATGCGGCGTCCTGACGCCCGAGCAGGTCCGCGTGATGCGCGAACACGGCACCGAACGTCCGGGCTCCAGCCCCCTGAACGACGAGAAGCGTCCCGGCCTGTACCGATGCGCGGCCTGCGGCACGCCGCTGTTCCGGTCCGAAACCAAGTACGAAAGCGGCAGCGGCTGGCCGTCCTATTTCGAGGCGCTGCCGGGCGGGGTCGAGACCACCACCGACACCAGCCACGGCATGGTCCGTGTCGAGGTGCACTGCGCGTCCTGCAAGGGGCATCTGGGCCACGTCTTCCCCGACGGTCCGCGTCCGACGGGGCAGCGCTATTGCATGAATGGCGTGGCGCTGGATTTCGTACCCGATACGCAATAGGCGTGCCGTGCGGTGTGATCTAAAAGGGGTGCCATGACCGAACGAAAGACATCCCACCCTTCCTCGGTGGTCGTGCTCGACCATCCGCTCGTCCAGCACAAGCTGACGCGCCTGCGCCAGAAGGCGACCTCCACGGCGGGGTTCCGGCGCCTGACGCGGGAACTCAGCCTGCTGATGGCCTACGAGGCCACGCGCGACCTGCCGCTGGAAGCGGTGGAGATCGAAACGCCGCTGGAGCACACGCAGGGGCATCTGCTGTCGGGCAAGAAGCTGTGCCTGGTATCGATCCTGCGGGCCGGCAACGGGATCCTGGACGGGATGCTCGACCTGGTGCCCGCGGCCCGCGTGGGGCATATCGGCCTGTTCCGCGATCCGGCAACGCTGGAGCCGGTCGAATATTACATGAAGCTGCCCGAGGATATCGGCGAGCGCGTCTGCATCGTCGTCGATCCGATGCTGGCGACCGGGCACAGCGCCGCCGCCGCGATCGACCGGCTGAAGCGCGCGGGCGCCCGGCAGCTGGTGTTCGTCTGCCTGCTGGCGGCCCCCGAGGGGGTGGCGTTCCTGTCGAAGGCGCATCCGGACGTGAAGATCGTCACCTGCTCGATCGACCGTGAACTGGACGATCACGGCTATATCCGTCCCGGCCTGGGCGATGCCGGAGACCGTCTGTTCGGCACCAAATAGGCAACCGCCGGAACCGCCGCCGTCGGGCATCGTTTCCCGTTCCACAGGATCAGGGAGAAAAACGATGTCCGATCACGTCTACAAGGTTCTCGAACTGGTCGGGTCGTCGCCCGACACGGTCGAGGGCGCGATTTCCAACGCCCTGGCCCGCGCGTCCGAGACGCTGCATTCGCTGCGCTGGTTCGAGGTCGTGGGAACGCGCGGCCATGTGGTTGACGGCAAGGTCAGCCATTATCAGGTGACGCTGAAGGTGGGTTTTACCCTCGACGAAGCCTGAGGGGGAAGAATCGGGCTTTGCCCGAACCCACCAGGGCCTGAGGCCCTGGACCCCGGTCGTTGGAGAAACAGCGTCCCGCGTTTCAGACGCGTCGGACGATGTAGGTCTTCGAGAGTTCGCCCATGATATCCAGCGCGTGCGACGGGTCGCGGGCCTCGATCATCACTTCCAGTTCCGCCGCCTGGACGCTGGGGGCGGTGAACAGACGCTGGTGCGAGACCTCGATGATGTTGCCCCCGGCCTCGCCGATGGTGCGCGAGATATCGGCCAGGATGCCCGGCCGGTCGGGGATTTCCATCTTCAGGCACAACAGCCGCCCGTCGCGCAGCAGCGACCGCAGCAGGGTATTGGCCAGGATGCGGCTGTCGATGTTGCCGCCGGTCACCGGCAGGGCGATCCGCTTGCCCCGGAACAGTTCCGGATAGGTCAGCACGGCCGCCAGCGCGGTGGCGCCCGCGCCCTCGCTGACCTGCTTGGCGCCCTCGGCCATCAGGGTGATCGCGTCCTCGACCGCGCGTTCGGGCACCACCAGCACGCGCGAGACATGCCGGCGGATGACCTCCAGCGGCTGGCGGCCGATCTGCAGGACGGCAATGCCCTCGGCGATGGTGGCGCCACCGGGCGGCATGACCTCGTCGCCGGGGAAGGCGGACAGGGACGAATGGCTTTCGACCTGCACGCCCACGACCTCCATGTCCGGCCGAAGGGCGGTGGCCACCACCGCGCAGCCCGACAGCAGGCCGCCGCCGCCGATGGGGCCGACGAACATGTCCAGCGGCCCGGCATCCTCGAACAGTTCCAGCGCGAAGGTGCCCTGGCCGGCCATGACCGCCGGATCGTCGTACGGGTGGACGAACACGCGCCCTTCGCGCTGGCACAAGGCGTTGGCGTGGGCCGTGGCCTCGGCGAAGCTGTTGCCTTCCAGCACCACGCGCGCCCCCCAGCCGGCGGTGCGCGTCACCTTGGCCGCCGGGGTGAAGCGCGGCATCACGATCACCGCGTCGATCCCCAGCAGGGAGGCGTGGCGGGCCACGCCCTGGGCGTGGTTGCCGGCGGACACGGTGATGACGCCGCGTTCGCGCTCGGCCGGGGTCAGCAGCGCCATCTTGTTGGCGGCGCCGCGTTCCTTGAACGATCCCACCGCCTGCAGGTTGTCGAGCTTGAGCACGACATCCGCGCCCGTCGCCTTCGACAGGGCGTGCGACGGCACGGTGGGCGTCCGCAGGATGCGCCCCTCGATGCGGGACGCGGCCGCGCGAACGTCGTCCAGGGTGATCATGCCCATGTCCCCAGCATTGTCTTGTCCGTGTCCTCAGCCGTACGTGACGGCCAGGATCTCGTAGGTGCGGTCCCCGCCGGGGGCCGGAACGGACACGGAATCACCGATCCGCTTGCCGATCAGCGACTTGGCCAGCGGCGAGGAAATGGACAGCAGGCCCTGCTTGATGTCGGCCTCGTGCACGCCGACGATCTGGTAGGTCGCTTCCTTGTCGGTTTCCTCGTCGACCAGGCTGACCTGGGCGCCGAACTTCACCTGGTCGCCCGACAGGGTCGCGGGGTCGATCACCTCGGCCGCGGAGACGATGTCTTCCAGTTCGAGGATACGGCCCTCGGTGAAGGACTGACGTTCGCGCGCCGCGTGGTATTCGGCGTTTTCGGACAGGTCGCCATGGCTGCGTGCTTCCGCGATCGCACGGATGATGGCCGGGCGTTCCTCACTCTTGAGCTTGCGAAGTTCTTCTTCCAGCCGCTGCAGGCCCTTGCCTGTCATCGGAAATTTCTGCAAGGCGCGTCCCCGGGGTGAAGGTCAGTCATGCGACTGACATGAAAATTGCCACAAGAGCCTACCGCATAGACCGAGCACGCCGGGGCAGGGGCCGGAGGACCGGTCCCCGCCCCGGCGTCGGTGCGGTACGCTCAGAACGATCCGCTAAAGTAGGATTGAAGGGGCGCGACTTCAAGCGGTCCTTCCCGCATCGCCGAAATCGCATGGGTCGCGGCGCGTGCTCCGGCGATGGTCGTGAAGTGCGGAATGCCCAAAGTCAGGGCCGAACGGCGGATGTCGAAGCTGTCGGTGACCGACTGCGCGCCCTGGGCGGTATTGATGACCATCTGCACGTCGCCCGACCGGATGGCGTCCACGCAGTTGGGCCGCCCTTCCAGCACCTTGTTCACCACCTTGACCTCGACGCCTGCGTCGCGCAGGCGCTGGGCGGTGCCGCGGGTGGCCAGGATGGTGAAGCCCATGTCCACCAGACGGCGGGCCAGCGGGGTCACGGCGGCCTTGTCGCTGCCGCGCACCGACAGGAACACCACGCCCGACAGCGGCAGGCGCACACCGGCGGCCAGCTGCGACTTGGCGAACGCGCGCTCGAACGAGGCGTCCAGGCCCATGACCTCGCCGGTCGAGCGCATTTCCGGGCCGAGGATCGTGTCGACGTTGGGGAAGCGGTTGAAGGGGAATACCGCCTCCTTCACCGCCACATGCGGGGCGACGGCGCGGTCGTCCAGGCGGAATTCCGCCAGCTTCGCCCCCGCCATGACCCGGGCGCCGATCTTGGCGACTGGAACCCCGGTGGCCTTGGCGACGAACGGCACGGTGCGCGAGGCCCGGGGATTGACCTCCAGGACGAAGATTTCCTGGTCCTTGATGGCGTACTGGACGTTCATCAGGCCGACGATGCCCAGTTCGCGGGCCATCGCCTCGGTCTGCGCCTTCAGCTCGGTCACGATGGCGGGCGACAGCGTATAGGGCGGCAGCGAACACGCGCTGTCGCCGGAATGGATGCCGGCTTCCTCGATATGTTCCATCACCCCGGCGACATAGACGCTGTGGCCGTCGGCGATGCCGTCTACGTCGGCCTCGATGGCGTCGTTCAGGTAGCGGTCGATCAGGACGGGGCCGGAGGCGATATCATGGCCCGCCAGTTGCAGCGCCACGCGCATGTAGCGTTGCAGGCTGGCGCGGTCATGGACGATTTCCATCGCCCGGCCGCCCAGCACGTAGGAGGGGCGGACCACCACGGGGTAGCCGATGCGCTCGGCCACGTCCTCGGCCTCGGCCGGGCTGCGGGCGATGCCGTTGTCGGGCTGGCGCAGGCCCACCCGGTGCAGCATCTGCTGGAAGCGCTCGCGGTCCTCGGCACGGTCGATGGCGTCGGCGGGCGTGCCCAGCAGCGGAATGCCGGCCGCCTCCAGCGCGCGGGACAGCTTCAGCGGCGTCTGGCCGCCATATTGCACGATGCAGCCCAGGACGGTGCCGGCGGCCTGTTCGCGCCGGATCAGGGCGATCACGTCCTCGGCGGTCAGCGGCTCGAAATACAGCCGGTCGGACGTGTCGTAGTCGGTGGACACGGTTTCGGGGTTGCAATTGACCATGATGGTCTCGAACCCGGCCTCGCGCAGGGCGTAGGCCGCGTGGACGCAGCAATAGTCGAATTCGATGCCCTGGCCGATGCGGTTGGGACCGCCGCCCAGGATGACGATCTTCTGCCGGTCGGTCGGCCGGCTTTCGCATTCCGGCACGCCGAACCCGCCTTCGTAGGTCGAGTACATGTAGGGCGTGGCCGAGGCGAATTCGCCGGCGCAGGTGTCGATCCGCTTGTAGACCGGGGTCACGGCCAGGCGGTCGCGCAGGGCCGCGATCTCGGCGGCGTCGGTGCCCGACAGGCGCGCCAGCTGCACGTCCGAGAAGCCCAGCGCCTTCAGCCGGCGCAGGGAATGCGCATCCTCGGGCAGGCCGGTGCGGACGACGTCGTGCTCCGCCGCCACGATCTTCTGCAATTCGCGCAGGAACCAGGGCTCGAACCGGCAGGCCGCCTGGATTTCCTCGATGCCGAGGCCGGCGCGCAGGGCCTGGGCCGCCATCAGGATCCGTTCCGGGCGGGGCTGCGACAGGGCGGCGCGGAAGGCGTCCATCCCGCCATCGCCCGGGGCCTCGACCGGATCCAGGCCGGCCAGGCCGGTTTCCATCGACCGCAGCCCCTTCTGCAGGGCCTCGGGGAACGAGCGGCCGATGGCCATCGCCTCGCCCACCGACTTCATGCTGGTGGACAGCAGGGCGGGGGTGCCGGGGAATTTCTCGAACGTGAAGCGCGGGATCTTCACCACGACGTAATCGATCGTGGGCTCGAACGACGCCGGGGTCGATCCGGTGATGTCGTTGGCCAGTTCGCCCAGCGTATAGCCCACCGCCAGCTTCGCCGCGATCTTGGCGATGGGGAAACCCGTCGCCTTGGACGCCAGGGCGGACGAGCGCGAGACGCGGGGATTCATCTCGATGACGACCATGCGGCCGTCGGCGGGGTTGACGCCGAACTGCACGTTCGACCCGCCGGTATCGACGCCGATGGCGCGCAGGCACGCCAGCGAGGCGTCGCGCATCCGCTGGTATTCCTTGTCGGTCAAGGTCAGCGCCGGGGCGACGGTGATGGAATCGCCGGTATGCACGCCCATCGGGTCGATGTTCTCGATCGAGCAGACGATGATGCAGTTGTCCGCGCTGTCGCGGACCACCTCCATCTCGTACTCCTTCCAGCCCAGGACGGATTCCTCGATCAGGACTTCGGTCGTGGGCGAGGCGTCGAGGCCCGAGGTGACGATCTGGTCGAATTCCTCGCGGTTATAGGCGATGCCGCCGCCCGAGCCGCCCATGGTGAAGGACGGGCGGATGACCGACGGCAGGCCGATCTGTTCCAGCGCCGCACGGGCTTCGTCCAGCGTATGGGCGATGAGGCTGCGCGGGCTTTCGATGCCGATCGCGTCCATCGCCTCGCGGAATTTCTGCCGGTCCTCGGCGCGGTCGATGACCTCGGCGTTCGCCCCGATCAGTTCGACGCCCTGCGCCGCCAGGAATCCCGACTTGTCCAGCGCCATGGCAGTGTTCAGCGCCGTCTGGCCGCCCATGGTGGGCAGGATGGCGTCGGGCTTTTCGCGCAGGATGATCCGCTCGACGAATTCGGGGGTGATCGGTTCCACGTAGGTGGCGTCCGCCAGCCCCGGGTCGGTCATGATCGTCGCCGGGTTGGAATTGACCAGGATGACCCGGTACCCTTCCTCGCGCAGCGCCTTGCAGGCCTGCGCGCCGGAATAGTCGAATTCGCACGCCTGGCCGATGACGATCGGGCCGGCGCCGATGATCAGGATGGATCTGATGTCTGTCCGTTTGGGCATGGGGCGACTTTCAGGCGGTCGGTGTGGTGCGGTCGATCAGGGCGACGAAGCGTTCGAACAGGTAGAAACTGTCCGATGGGCCGGGGCTGGCCTCGGGGTGGTACTGGACCGAGAAGGCCGGCAGCCGGTCCGAAGCGAGGCCTTCGTTCGATCCGTCGAACAGGCTGGTGTGCGTCACGCGCACGCCCTCGGGCAGGCTGGCCTCGTCCACCGCGAAGCCGTGGTTCTGGCTGGTGATCTCCACCCGGCCGGTGGACAGGTCCTTGACCGGCTGGTTGGCGCCGCGATGGCCGCGCGCCAGCTTGTAGGTCCGCGCCCCCAGCGCCAGGGCCAGAAGCTGGTGGCCCAGGCAGATGCCGAAGACCGGCTTGCCGGCATCCAGCACGCCGCGAATGGCCGGCACGGCGTATTCGGCGGTCGCCGCCGGGTCGCCCGGGCCGTTCGACAGGAACACGCCCGCGGGGTCGTGGGACAGGATCTCGGCCGCCGTGGCGGTGGCCGGGACGACGGTCACGTCGCATCCGGCGCTGACCAGGCAGCGCAGGATGTTGCGCTTCGCCCCGTAATCGACGGCGACGACGCGGCGGCGACGCGCGGGCGGCGTTTGCGTACCGTGCGGCCAGGCCCAGGTACCCTGGTCCCAGGAATAGGCGGCGGCGCAGGTGACATCCTTCGCCAGGTCCATGCCCTCCAGCCCCGGCCAGGCGACGGCGCGCGCGCGCAGGCCGTCCAGGTCGAACAGGCTGTCGGCGGGATAGGCCAGGACCGCGGTCTGTGGTCCGCCGTCGCGCAGGCGCAGGGTGACGGCGCGGGTATCGACGCCGCAGATGCCCGGCACCCCCTGCGCGGCCAGCCAGGACCCAAGCGGCTGGGCGGCGCGCCAGCTGGCGGGTTCGGTCAGGTCCTGCTTGACCACCAGGCCCCGGGCGGCGATGCGCGCGGCCTCGTCATCCTCGCTGTTGGTGCCGACATTGCCGATATGGGGGAAGGTGAAGGTGATGATCTGGCCGGCGAACGACGGGTCGGTCAGCGTTTCCTGGTACCCCGTCATGCCGGTGGAAAAGCACAGCTCGCCGATCGCGGCGCCCTGGGCGGGTGTGTGTGCGCCGAATCCGCGCCCCCACAGGATGGTGCCGTCCGCCAGGACCAGGGCGGCGGTGGCGCCGGCCGGCGGCGCGGCGCTGGGGGCGGAAGGGGGGGAGGCAGTCATCTGGGTCTCCGCTCGGTCGGACGCGCTGTCGGGTTGCAGGTCGGAAAGGGCCAGGCCGGTCTGGCGCAGGATGACCGTCCAGTGCTTGGGTGGAATCGCACGGGCCTGCCGCCATTTGCGGACGGCTTCGGTGCTGACGCCGGCCAGGCGGGCCGCGTTGTCCGCGCCACCCAGGCGTTCAATGATGTTTTCAACCGTCATCGGCATGGAGAATTTTTCCTTCCGGGATTATCTCCTACCAGCGTCCGGATGGGCTGGGAAGAAAATTCCCACCCGGTTTCGGACGGAAGATATGGGAAGAATATTCCATGCGGGCGGTCCCCCCGTCTGCCGGATTTACAGGAGATACGGGATCATGTCGCTGCGCGCACGTTTCATGGATGACCTCAAGGCGGCGATGAAGGCGGGCGAAGCCGGGCGCGTCGGCACGCTGCGCATGATTTCGGCGAAAATAAAGGATGCCGACATCGCCGCCCGGCCCCGCGGCGTGGACAAGATCGGCGATGACGAGGTGGTGGCTACCCTGCGCGGCATGATCAAGTCGCGCGTCGAATCGGCCACGCTGTACCGTCAGGGCGGCCGGGCCGAACTGGCCGAGAAGGAGGAAGCCGAGATCGCGACGATCCGCGCCTACCTGCCGGCCGAACTGGACGCCGCGACCCTGGAGGCGGCGGCGCGGGAGGCGATCGCCGGCGTAGGCGCCACGGGCATGAAGGACATGGGCAAGGTCATGGCCGAGCTGAAGGCCCGTTTCGGCGCCGCGCTGGACGCCGGCCGCGCCAGCGCGGTGGCCAAGTCCCTGCTGACCGCCTGACGCCTTGGCCCTCGATCCTGCCTTTCTGGAAGAGCTTCGCGCCCGCACGCCCATCGCCTCGGTGATCGGGCGGCGGACGAAGCTGACCCGTTCGGGACGGAACTGGAAGGCGTGCTGCCCCTTCCATGGGGAAAAGACGCCGTCCTTCTATGTCTATGACGACCATTTCCACTGTTTCGGCTGCGGCGCGCACGGCGACGTCATTTCCTTCGTCATGCAGAGCGAGGGTCGTTCGTTCCCCGAGGCGGTCGCCGAACTGGCGGGCGAGGCCGGGCTGGAGGTGCCGCGCCCCGGCCCCGCCCAGCGCCAGGCCGAGCAACGGTCCAAAACCCTGTCCGACGTGCTGGAGGCCGTGCAGGCCGCATGGACCCGGCGCCTGCACGCGCCGGAGGGGCGTGCGGGCCTGGCCTATCTGCGCGGCAGGGGCCTGGCGGACGAGACGATCGCGGCCTTCGGCCTGGGCTGGTCCGGCGACGGGCGGGGCGGGGTGCTGGCCGAATTGCAGGCGCAGGGAATCGCCCCTCACCTGGTGGCCGAGGCCGGGCTGATGCGGCTGGACGAGGACGGGCGGCCCAAGGGGGAATTGTTCTTCAACCGCGTGACCTTTCCCATTCGCGACCGGCGTGGGGCGCTGGTGTCCTTCGGTGGGCGGATCCTGGGCGACGGGCAGCCGAAATATCTGAACGGCCCCGAGACCGCGCTGTTTTCCAAGCGGCGGACCCTGTTCGGCCTGGATCGTGCCCGCGCGGCGGTGCGGACGGTCCGTCCACGGGGGACGCCACCGGTCGAACTGGTGGTGGTCGAGGGGTACATGGATGTCATCGCCCTGCATCAGGGCGGCTTTCCCGGTGCCGTGGCGCCGCTGGGCACCGCCCTGACCGCCGAGCAGATGGAAGCCCTGTGGCAGGTATCGGCCGCGCCGATCCTGTGCTTCGACGGGGATGCGGCCGGGCGGCGGGCGGCGGTCAAGGCAGCCGAGACCGGGCTGCCGCTGCTGGACCTGAACCGGACGCTGCGCTTCTGCGCCCTGCCGGAAGGCGAAGACCCGGACAGCCTGCTCCGCCGCCAGGGGGCGGGCGCGGTCGCGACCCTGCTGGACGGCGCCCGGCCGGTGGGCGAGGTGCTGTTCGACCTGCTGACCGAAGGCGTGCGCGATCCGGGGCCGGAACAGCGCGCGGCGCTGCGTCGCCGCCTGACCGAGGCCGCGGCCCTGATCGGCGACAAGGGGCTGGCGGCGGAATATCGCAGCACCCTGCTGGACCGGTTCTTCGAAACCTTCCGCCGCCGTCCCGGCCAGGGGGGACAGGGGGGCAAGCCATGGGGCAAGGGCGCGGGCGCCGCGCCGCGCCCGGTCCGGATCATGGAACGCCCACCGCTCGACGCCCAGGCGACGATGCACGAACGAATGCGTATCCTGACCGCCATCCTGCTGCGCCATCCGCACCTGCTGCCCGAGGTCGAAGATGCCTATTGCCGGCTGGACCTGCCCGCGGGGCTGGCGCGGGTGCGGGCCGGGCTGATGGACATGGCGGCCGCCGGCGACCTGCCGGACGCGGGCGCGCTGGCCGCCGGCCTGGACGCGGCCGGCCTGCGCGACGAACGCGAGGCCGTGCTGGCCACCCAGCCGCTGCCGCTGTCGCTGAGCGCGCCGGACAGCCTGATGGACGTCGAGATCGGCCAGGAATGGTGGCATTTCTACGCGCTGCTGAATGTCCGGCAGTTCGGCGAGGACATCCGCGCCGATACCGAGCGCCTGTGCACCGGCACGCTGGACGAGCGGGCGTGGAACAGCCTGCGCACGCGCCTGCTGGCGTGGGAGGCCCTGCGGCGCGGCGAAATCGACCCCGACGGGGGCTGAGGTTTTTTGCCCGGCGGGGCGCCGGCCCTTGACTTCACCGCTCGAATCGACCACCTGCACGACACTGTAAATTGTCAGATGCGATAGAATGGCCGTTTCGTGTCCGTTCGCGCGCCATGGCCCCAAGGGCGTGGGGCCGGCATGCCGAAACGGGCCGTGATGTCGTCGCGGGGGCGGACGCCGCGGCAGCATAGCAGGTAGGGATTAGGCAGGCGATGGCGACAAAGACAGCCGCGGGTTCGGAAGCGACTTCTGGCGAACAGGATAACGACACCACTCTGCTGGACACGCAATCCGGAGCCGTCAAGAGGCTGATCGCCCGAGGCAAGGAACGCGGCTACATCACGTTCGACGAACTGAATGCCGTCCTGCCGCAGGACCAGATGTCGTCCGAGCAGATCGAGGATGTCATGGCGGTCCTGTCCGAAATGGGCATTCAGGTCGTCGAGAACGAAGATAACGACGACACCGAGGCCAATCGCGAGGAAAAGGCCGAAGAGGCCGATACCGAAAGCGAGGAAACCGGCGGCGCGGCGGGCAATGTCGACACCGAAAGCCTGGGCCGCACCGACGACCCGGTGCGCATGTACCTGCGCGAGATGGGGTCGGTCGAACTGCTGTCGCGCGAGGGCGAAATCGCCATCGCCAAGCGGATCGAGGCCGGCCGCGACGAGATGATCGGCGGCCTGTGCGAAAGCCCGCTGACCTTCAGGGCCATCATCTCGTGGCACGAGCGCCTGAAGGCAGGCGAGATGCTGCTGCGCGACATCGTGGACCTGGAGGCCATGCAGTCGGGTGGCGCCGGCCCCGACGTCGAAGGGGTGGAGGACGGCGCCGAGCCGCAGGACGAGGCGAGCTTCGACACCGCGCCGGAGAACGAGGACGGCGAGGAAGGCGAGGGCGCCGGCCTGTCGCTGTCGGCGCTGGAGGAGAAGCTGAAGCCCGAGATCCTCGCGCAGTTCGAGGAAATCGAGGAGCTGTACTCGCGGCTGCAGAAACTGCAGTCCAAGCGTCTGGAGACCCTGACCTCGGGCGCCGAAATGTCGGACAAGTCCGAAAAATCGTACGAGAAGCTGCGCGAGGAACTGGTCGGCAAGGTCCAGCAGGTGCACCTGCACAACACCCGTATCGAGGTGCTGGTGCTGCATCTGAAGGAGATCTTCCAGCGGCTGAACGGCCTGGAAGGGCGGATGCTGCGCCTGGCCGAGAGCACCAAGGTCTCGCGCGACGACTTCCTGATCAAATATCGCGGCAGCGAACTGGATCCGGGCTGGATGGATATGGTGTCCGCCCTGCCGGGCAAGGCGTGGAAGAATTTCGTCGCCAAGCATGCGGCGACGGTCCTGACCCTGCGCGGCCAGGTGGCCACCCTGTCGCAGGAAACCGGCCTGCCGGTCGGCGAATTCCGCCGCGTCTACGCGACCGTGTCGCGCGGCGAGCGCGATTCGGCGCGCGCCAAGAAGGAAATGATCGAGGCCAACCTGCGTCTCGTGATCTCGATCGCCAAGAAGTACACCAATCGCGGCCTGCAGTTCCTGGACCTGATCCAGGAGGGCAACATCGGCCTGATGAAGGCCGTGGATAAGTTCGAATATCGTCGCGGCTATAAATTCTCGACCTATGCCACATGGTGGATTCGCCAGGCGATCACGCGGTCGATCGCCGACCAGGCGCGCACCATCCGCATTCCGGTCCATATGATCGAGACGATCAACAAGCTGGTCCGGACCTCGCGCCAGATGCTGCACGAGATCGGGCGCGAGCCGGCGCCCGAGGAACTGGCCGAGAAGCTGGGCATGCCGCTGGAGAAGGTGCGCAAGGTCCTGAAGATCGCCAAGGAGCCGATCTCGCTGGAAACGCCGATCGGCGACGAGGAAGACAGCCACCTGGGCGACTTCATCGAGGACAAGACGGCGGTCATCCCGCTGGACGCCGCGATCCAGACCAATCTGCGCGAGGCGACGACGCGCGTGCTGTCGTCGCTGACCCCGCGTGAGGAACGTGTGCTGCGCATGCGCTTCGGCATCGGCATGAACACCGACCACACGCTGGAGGAAGTCGGCCAGCAGTTCAACGTGACGCGCGAGCGCATCCGCCAGATCGAGGCCAAGGCGCTGCGCAAGCTCAAGCACCCCAGCCGCAGCCGCAAGCTGCGCTCGTTCCTTGACGATAACTGATCCGGGCCTGATGGGCGCCCTGAACCGGCCCGCCGGGCCGATGACCCGCGCGGCGGTGGTGGTGACGTTCCTGTGCATGGACCGTCCGCCCGCCGGCCCGGCGCCGGCGTTGCCGGACGGGTATCGCATCGTCCACCATCCGGCCCCCGACATCGCGCTCTATCGCAGCCTGTATGACGGCGTCGGGCAGGATTACTGCTGGTGGCTGCGCCGGACGATGCCGGATGCCGAACTGGGCGCACTGCTGCGCGATCCCGGTATCCGGGTGAACGTGCTGTGGCAGGATGGGCGGATCGGCGGGTTCTTCGAACTGGACTGCCGCGTGGCCGGCGAAGTGAACCTGGCCTATTTCGGCCTGATGCCCGACCAGATCGGGCGCGGGGTAGGGCAGGCCTTCCTGCGTGCGGCGCTCGACGCCGCCTGGGCGTTCCATCCGGCCAGCGTGCGGGTGAATACCTGTTCGGCCGACCATCCGCGTGCGTTGGACACCTACCTGCGCGCAGGCTTCCGGCAGGTCCGCACCATGCGCGAAATCTGGGACATTCCCGACGCGCTTGGGCTGGTCGTCCCCGCCGCTTTGCGTCTCTGAGGGGCCTGAAGGCCGATTTTTCGGCCTGTGGCGGAGTTTTCCCTTGTGGCCGGGCGGGGTTCGTGCTTCACACCCCTCCTTCCCTGCCCGGGCGCGGCATCGCCCCGGCTATACCCATGCCCCGCGGGAGGGGCGCCGTGCGGACCGTGTCCGGCGCGGTCGGGTTGATTTTATCCGAAGGGAGTTCCCATGCCGTTGTATGAAACTGTGTTCATCGCGCGTAATGACGTGTCGCAGCAGCAGGTCGAGGCCGTCGCCGACGGGATCGCCAGCCTGCTGGAAGCCGAAGGCGGCGCCGTCAAGAAGCGCGAATATTGGGGCCTGCGCAGCCTGGCCTATCGCATCAAGAAGAACCGCAAGGGGCATTACATGCTTCTGGGTCTGGATGCGAAGTCCGAGACGATCAAGGAAATCGAGCGTCAGCTGAGCCTGAACGAGGACGTGATGCGCGTCCTGACCCTGCGCGTCGACGAGATCGACGAGGCGCCGTCCGTGATCCTGTCCCGCAAGGGCGACGAGCGCGAGCGCGGCTTCCGTGGTCCGAAGCCCACCGGCCGGTTCGAGAGCGGACGCGGCGGCGGTGGCGGCGGCGGTGGCCGTCGCAGCTACGACGATCGCGAGGAGTTCCGGGCGCGCGGCGAGCGTGAAGACGCGCGCGACACCGACGGCGAAGCGGAGTAAGAATTCATGTCTGACACCACCGAGATCAATCCCGCCGCCCGTCGCGTGGCCGTGGGTGCCCGCCGGCCGTTCTATCGCCGTCGCAAATCCTGCCCGTTCTCCGGCCCGAACGCGCCGAAGATCGACTACAAGGACGTGCGCCTGCTGAGCCGCTTCCTGTCCGAGCGTGGCAAGATCGTTCCCAGCCGCATCACCGCGGTGTCCGCGAAGAAGCAGCGTGAGCTGGCCCAGGCGATCAAGCGGGCCCGCTTCCTGTCCCTTCTGCCCTACATCGTCGGCTGAGGAGACAGGTCATGTCCGCAGTAGAACTGATCCTGCTCCAGCGCGTCGAGAAGCTGGGCCAGATGGGCGAGATCGTGAAGGTCAAGCCGGGATACGCGCGCAACTTCCTGCTGCCGCAGGGCAAGGCCATTCGCGCCAACGCCCTGAACCGCGAGCGGTTTGACCGCGAGCGCGTGCAGCTCGAGGCGCTGAACATCAAGCGCCGCGAGGAGGCCGAGCGCCTGTCCGAGCGGATGCACGGCCTGGTCGTCGTGCTGATCCGCCAGGCCGGCGACAGCGGCAGCCTGTACGGTTCGGTCACGACCCGCGACATCGCCGAGGCGACGACCGCCGCCGGTCTGACCGTCGCGCGTTCGCAGGTGGTGCTGGCCGATCCGATCAAGCAGCTGGGCCTGTATGAGGTCCGCGTTGCCCTGCATCCGGAAGTGTCGATCCCCGTCACCGTGAACGTGGCCCGGTCGGAAGAAGAGGCCGAGCGCCAGGCGCGCGGCGAGGCCATCGGCGTCGAGGACGACGAGCCGTCGGGCTTCGTCGAGGAAGCCCTCGTCGAGGAGACGGCGGCCGAGGACGCGGCGGAAGCCTGATCCATCGGGCATCCTGTGGCGCGTTGCGCGCCGCAGACGTCTGCAAAGGCCCGGGGGAGCATCGCTCCCCCGGGCCTTTGTCTTTGGAAAGGCTGGGGAAAGTCTCCATTCCGGTTCTTTACGGATCGTCATCCAGCGGTCATGTTTGCCATGCGAACTGCATGGAGAAGCGCCAATGACGCCCGTAATCGACAGGGTCCTTCGCAGTTTCATCTCCCGGGGGCGGCTGGACGTCGTCTTTGCCGACGGAACGCGCCGTACCTACGTCGGCGCACCGGGCCCCGTGGCGGCGATGCGGATTCTTTACCCGTCGGTCGAGCGCCGGCTGATCTTCAATCCCGGCCTGGCGTTCGGCGAAGCCTACATGGACGGTGCCGTCGTACCCGACGGCTGCACGCTGTACGACCTGCTGGACCTGCTGATGACCAACAGCATGGGGACAGGCCATGCCGGCGAGATGGTCGCGAGCCTGGTGCGCTATGGCAAGCGAACCTGGACGCAGTTCAACCCGGCGTCGCGGTCGCGGCGGAACGTCGCCCACCATTATGATCTGAACGGCGCGCTGTACGACCTGTTTCTCGACCGGGACCGGCAATATTCCTGCGCCTATTTCCCACGCGGGGACGAGACGCTGGACGAGGCGCAGGAGGCCAAGAAACGCCACATCGCCGCCAAGCTGCGCCTGGACCGGCCGGACCTGGAGGTCCTGGACATCGGCTGTGGCTGGGGGGGCATGGCGCTGACCCTGGCGCGGGACTATGGCGCGCGGGTCACCGGGATCACCCTGTCCGAGGAGCAGCTGGGCGTCGCGCGCCGGCGCGCGGCCGAGGAAGGCCTGTCCGATCGGGTCCGTTTCGAACTGGTGGATTATCGCGCGGTGACCCGGCGGTATGACCGCATCGTGTCGGTCGGCATGTTCGAACATGTCGGCGTCGGCCATTACCGGCAGTTCTTCGGCATCGTGCACGACATCCTGGCCGAGGACGGCGTGATGCTGCTGCATTCCATCGGCCGCAATGACGGCCCCGGATCGACCAACCCCTGGATCGACCGCTATATCTTCCCCGGCGGGTACTCACCCTCGTTGAGCGAGACCTTCGCGGCGATCGAGAAATCGGGCCTGTGGGTCACGGATTGCGAAGTGCTGCGCCTGCATTACGCGAAGACCATCGCCCTGTGGCGCGAACGTTTCGCCGCCAGCCGCGCGCGGGTCGCCGCCATGTATGACGAACGGTTCTGCCGGATGTTCGAATTCTATCTGGTCGGCGCGGAACTGTCGTTCCGGGTGCAGGGGCACATGAATTTCCAGCTTCAGATCACGCGGTCGATCGACGCCGTGCCGCTGACGCGGGATTATATGCTCGACACCGAACGTGCGGCGGCCCTGTCCTGCGTCGCGGATAACGTGGAGGAACCCCTGGCGGTCGGCGGCAAGGCGCCCGCTCGGCGTGCCCCGCGTCGGAAGACGGCGAAAACGGGCGGCTGAGAGGCGGGATGGCGTCAGCCGTCCGCGCGTCCGCCAATCCGTGCCAGGTGGCAGTGCGCCAGGCGGTCGAATTCAGCGATGTCCAGCGTTTCGGCCCGGCGTTCGCCGCTGATGCCGGCGGCCGCCAGCAGGGTTTCGCCCCCCAGTGGGCGTAATGCGCCGCGCAGCATCTTGCGCCGCTGGCCGAAGGCGGCGGCCGTGACCTGCTCCATGGCGCGAAACAGGGCGGGGTCCGGCTGGGTCGCATGCGGGGTCAGGCTGACGACGGCGGAATAGACCTTGGGGGGCGGCGAGAATGCCCCGGGCGGGATTCGCATCACCAGAGCGCACACGCTGGTCCACTGCGCCAGCACCGCCAGGCGACCATAATGCGGCGTGTCCGGGGCGGCGCAGATCCGCTCGGCCACCTCCATCTGGAACATCAGGGTCAGCCGTTCCCACTGGGCCGCCTGTCGCAGCCAGCCGACCAGCAGGGGCGTTCCGACATTATAGGGCAGGTTGGCCACCACCTGGCGCGGCGCCGGGCACAGCGCGGCAAGATCCTGGCGCGTGGCATCGGCTTCGACCAGGCGCAGGCGCTGGGGGAACAGGGCGGCAAGTTCGCCGATCACCGCCACGGCGCGCGGGTCGATCTCCACCGCCGTGACGGTCTCGGCGGGGCTGTCCAGCAGGGCGCGGGTCAGGCCGCCGGGGCCGGGTCCGACCTCGACGACATGACGGCCCGCGAGGTCGCCGGCCAGGGCGGCGATGCGCGTGGTGATGCCCGGGTCCAGCAGGAAATGCTGGCCCAGTGCCTTGCGTGCGTCCAACCCGTGCCGGGCGATGACCTCGCGCAGCGGTTCGAGATCGGCCGTCCCGCCGGGAAGGGGGATGGTCAGGAGCCGGTCCTCATGCCTTCGAGCGCATTTCGATGACGGCGCGGCGGTGCAGGTCGCGGTTCAGCTGCCGCGACGTCTGTTCGACCCGTTCGTTCAGCAGTTGGTCCGCGATCTCGCTGGGGGTCTGCTGGGCGAAATTCTTCTGCTGGCGGCCGCAGACCATCAGGATCTCGATCCCGTCGGTCGAGACCAGGGGACGGCTGGCCTTGCCCACCGCCAGGCCGGCCAGCACCTGCTGCATCTGCGGATTGATGCGCTCCAGCACCAGCTCCCCAGGGTTGGACGGACGCTTCTCGCCGTATTTGCGATTGACCGCCTCCAGATCTTCGCACGAATGCGCGCTGTTCGAAATCTGCGTCGCCTGCTGCAGGGTCGCCCGTTGCTGCTCGGTCGGGTTCTGGGGGTTCAGCTGCGTCGTGAACGGCAGGAAGGCCTGACGCAGCGACAGCACCGTGCCCATCTGGTGGCCGACCGTGCGGCGGCCCTCCAGGGTCGCGATGACGAAACCGCCTGCGACCCGGATAGGGTTGGAAATGGCGCCGATCGGCATCTGCCGGACCACCGCCACGACCTGCGGATCGAGGCTGTCTTCCTGTACCCAGCCCATCATGCCGCCATCCAGCGCCGACTGGTTCTGCGAAAACTGGGCGGCGACGATGGGGAAGGGGGCGCCGTTGCGCAGTTCCTGGATGACCGTCTCGGTGAATTTCAGCTCGTTCTCGGAATGGCGGGGATCATCGACCGGCACGAAGATTTCGCTGATCATGTACTGCGGCTTGCCGTCCTCGTGCCGCAGCGCTTCCTCGCGCTGGGCGATTTCGGCGGCGGTGGTGCGGCCGCGCGCGCCCATCTCCTCGCGCAGCACCTGCGTCCAGCCCAGTTGCACGCGGATCTGGTCGATCAGGGTGGTCAGCGAGATCCCGTCCTGGGCCAGCCGGTCGCGCAGCGCGTTCTGGGGCATGCCGTTGCGATGCTCGATATCGGCGATCGAGGCTGCGATCTGCTCGGGCGGGACGTTGATGTGCCGCGAGAGCATTTCCTGCTGGCGCAGGCGCTCGTCGATCAACTGCCGGACGATCTGCGGGCGCAGGCGCGTCATGACCTCGTCGCTGACGTTCAGGCCGGACGACAGGGCGAACAGGCGGCCGCGATTGTCGACGTCGCGGCGGGTCAGCACCGTGCCGTTGATGACCGCGACGATCGAATCCTGGTGGATCGACACATCGTCCGCAACCGGCGCCGGCGGGGCGGCCAGCGCCGCGCCGCCGACGCAGGCCGCAAGTCCGGCCGCCAGGGCGAACGACAGGACGCCACGGCCGGTCCTGCTACCGTGCGGGGGAAACGCGGTCTTGGAAAAGCGGGCTCGCATGCTGTTCGGTCTCTTATGCATGTGGTCAGCCATGGATACCAAAGGACCCGATGGTCTTGAAAGTCAGGGTGAACATAATGGTCGAATTGCGCTGCTGGCCGCCGATGGACGTGTACTGCTTGAGATACATGATATCGAAGGCGAAGCAGTCGTTCTGGTAGCCCGCGTCGCCACCCATGGCGACGAATTGCTGCCGCGCCAGGCTGCGGCGGATGAATCCCGACAGGTGATAGTGCTGCCAGTTCGTCGAGGCGCCGAGCGTCAGTTCGTTCATCCGCGCATTGTAGGCCGCCGGCGGCGCGCCGGTCTGGATATTGGTGGCATAATAATAGTACGGGGTCACCGGTTCATAGACATAGCCGCCGGTGACGCGGAAATGGTCGACACCGGTGCTGATCAGCCCGTCGCCGAAATCGATCCGCTTTGCATAGGGGTCGACGCGCACCCGGCCCGTAACGTCGATGAAGCGGCTCGGCGCGATGCGCGCGCGGGCGACGACGTCCGACAGATGGTGGTTCAGCCCCGAATAGGGAATGCGGTCGTGCTCGATATGTTCCTGGATGCTTTCGCCGACCAGCGTGTCGACTTCATGCCCGTTCCAGGTCCAGTTGCCGTGGACGCCGAAATTGCCGCGCAACCCGCCGTCCAGGCGGTCCGTCCCCGGATAGCGGTTCAGCGAGAACAGCGTGGAATCGGTGAATTCATAGCTGAGGCTGTCTTCGTTCGGCAGGTAGCTGGTCCGGCCGTTGCCGGTATTGGGCGCCGCGATGATCTGGGCGATCGGTTCGAGGATCTGCGTGCCCTTGCCCCGGTTGAAGGTGCGCAGGAACGGCCAGTTCATCTTCAGCGCGACGGTCGGCAGGACCTGCCCGGTGACCTGCTGGCGCATGGTGGGGGCATAGAGCGGCTGTTCGTTCAGGGCCGTTGCCCGATGGATTGCGGATTCCAGATGCAGGGTCAGCATCCAGAGCTGCCCCAGCCGGTTGTGGAAGGGCCGGTCCCAGTTCAGCGAGAGCTGTCCGCGCTGGTCCGACACGCCGTTGGCGCGGTAGACGTAGAAATCGGTGGTGTCGAGGGCGAAGCGCCCGCCCAGCGCGTCGGGCTGCCCGAAATAGCTGTAGGTGTAGCGGGGCAGCACCCAGGGCAGGTCGCTGTTGCGGATGACGCCCTGGTTCAGGCCCTGGTAGGCCTGCGCGTCGATCCGTGAGTAGGCGCCGGTGCCGAAACCTTCCAGATAGACGTTGGACGACAGCGTTTCCTGGCCGTAGCCGGAAATGCGGTAGTCACGCATGTAGTTCGCCGAACTGGCCAGGTTGATGTTGGCGCCCACGCGCCAGTTGCGCGAAATCGATGCCTTGCCCTGGGCGAAGACGTAGCCCTGGATGCCGTGATCGTTGGTCGATTCGGCCGTGTTGCCGAACGTGTTGACGTAGGAGCCCTGGCGGTGGGTGTCGTAGGCGACGCCCCCCACGATGCTCAGGGTGCCGAAATTCATGACGTTGCGGTACTGGGTGCTGATCTGCGGCCCGGTGCGGGTCGACACCAGGCCCTGGATCGTCATGTCGGACTGCCGGTCGATCACCCAGTAATAGGGAATGGTGAAGTAAGCGCCCAGGTAGCGGTCGTGCGGCGTGATCCCGGGTGTCAGGAACCCGCTCTGCCGCTTGACGGACGGATCGGACATCGAGAACGCGGGCAGATACATGACCGGGATGCCCAGCATGTCCACATAGGCATCGCGGAAATCTATGCGCTTGTGTTCGGTGTCGTGGGTCGCGTCGTAGGCGCGCAACTGCCAGAAGGGCGGGCGTTGCGGATGTTTCGCGCAGATCTCGCACGCCGTGTAGACCGCGCGGGCCAGGTCGTTCACCCGCGCGTCGACCCGGCGCATGCCGTTTGCCGCCAGCTTCGCGTTGTCGGTCATCAGGATATGCAGGCGCGTGCTGATGCCGTCGCGCATGCCGTTGCTCAGTTCGGCATAGTCGGTGAACAGCACCGTGCCGTCGGGTTCGACCATCGCGACATGGCCCGACGCGGCGGCGATGCCGGTATTGCGGTCGTAGGTGACGGTGTCGGCGCGCAGGACGTGGTCGTTCTGCCAGATCTGGACGTTGCCCGACCAAGTCACGATGCCGTTGGGATTGTCGTAGTTGACGGTGTCGGACTGGAAGGTCACCGGGTCCTTTTCGGACATCGGGCCGCCCAGATCGACGTGCAGGGGCCGGACCTGCGCGCGGGCGCGATGGGTCTGTACCGCGGCGCCCACCAGCGTGCCCGCCAGCATCGTGGCGGCCAGCAGCGTGCCGCGTGCCTGTGGGTGCCCGTCCCGGACAAGGCCGCGGACATGGCGAAACGGGCGGCGGGGTTCAGGACTTGGCATTATCCGTCTTCTAAATGAAGCAGAAGAGAAACTGCAAGGCAGAGTCCCGCCCCCGTCGGGGCCCAGGCCGCCAAAACAGGCGGCATGGCGCCGGAATCGCCGAATTGGGCGGCAACCTTGGAAATCGTGAACAGGGCGAATCCGGCGGCGACGCCGCTGCCGATCATGCGCGCGACGCCGCCGCGCCGCGTCGGGCGCATCGAGAATCCGGCCGCCACCAGCGCCATGGTGCCCGACAGGATCGGCAGGGTCAGCAGGGTCTGGAAATGCAGCCGGTGGCGGATGGACGAAAATCCCGATCGCTCCAGCAGCGCGATGAAGCCCGGCAGCGCCCAGACCGACAGCGTGTCGGGCGAGGCGAAGCTGTCCTGCACGCGCGGCACCGTCAGGTCCGTCGGCAGGTCGAAATCCCCCACCGCGACCGGCAGGCGGTCGGGATGGACGCTGCGTGCGTCCTCGAAGATCCATTTGCCCTTGCCCAGGTGGCCGCGCGGGGCCTCGATGCGGACGATCAGATGGTCGGTCTCGTCCAGCCGGAACAGGCTGATGCCGCCGATCTGCAGGACCTTGCCCTGCAGATGCACCGAGCGGGCATGCAGGATGGCCACCCCGTGCGGGCTGAGGGCGGTATCGGCCTGGCGGATCCACAGCGCCCCGTCGGCGAGGTCGAGCGGCCCGCCGCCGTTGCGCAGATAGACATGATCCAGCGTTTCGGCGCGGCGGAACATCATCGACGACAGCGGCGACAGCACCCCGGTGGCCAGGGCGCCGATCAGCAGGGCGCAGGACAGCGGCCCGGTCAGGAATTGCCAGGCGGAAATCCCGGCGGCGCGCGCCACGATCAGTTCGGACGAGCGGGTCAGGCGCCAGAAGCAGACGATGCCGCCCAGCAGGACCCCGAACGGCAGGATCTCGATCATGAAATAGGGGACGTGCAGGATCGCGATTTCGCTGACCAGCGAGGTCGGCACATTGGGGCGGGTCGCCACCCGCCGCAGCAGGTCGATGAAGTCGAACAGGGACACCAGCCCGGTCAGCGACAGGATCATCGCCATGACCGCCAGCATGAACTGGCGGGCGATGTAGAACGACAGCGTGACCGAGACGGTCATGGGCGCGACGGCCCCATTGCGCCGGGCAGGCCGGCATGCCGCTGCCGGGCACAGCGCCATTCGGGCAGGAACAGGATCACCGCGCAGGCGACGCCGGGCACGATGGCCTCGATCCACATCAGCGGGATCAGCCCGGTATTCCGGCTTGCCAGATTCTGCACCAGCAGGCTGAGGGCCAGCAGGCCCACGACGCTCATGATCGCCACCGCCGGGCGAAGGATGCTGCCATGGCGCGAGAATGCGCCGCGCAGCACGCTGAAAAGGCCGATCATCGCGAACGAGAAGGCGGTGAACGGCGTGGTCAGCCGCCGCCAGGCCTCGACGGCGAACTTGCCGCGATCGCGGGACGAGACCTCCAGCGGGTTGGGGTGCAGCAGTTCGTGCAGGGACAGTTCCGTGGCATCGCGAAAGCGGGCCTGATCCCCGTGTGACGAGGTCAGGTCGATGGTGTTGCGCTGGAACGTCAGGACGTTCAGCCGACCGGTCTTGCGGTCGATTTCCTCGCGCGAGCCATTGAACAGGACGACGCGCGGCTGGTTGTCGATCACCAGCATCGTACCGTGTTCGGCCAGGATCGTGGCCTGGCTGGTGGGCTGGCGGTCGTCCTCGACCATGATGCCGTGCAGGGTGCCGTCCCGGTCGCGCGTGCGGATATAGACCGTCATGGTGTCGGACACCGGGGTGAAGACGCCTTCCTGCAGCATGAAGGCGGCCATGCGGTTGCGGATCTGGAATTCGTACTGCCGGAAGGCGTGGTACGACATCGGGACAATCCAGAGATTCAATAGGAAGCATGCCGCGACCGACATGCCGGTACAGAGCAGTCCAGGCCGGGCGATGAAGAAGGGCGACAGGCCGGCCGCGCGCATGACGGTCAGTTCGCGGTCGCCGGCCAGGCGCTGATAGACGAACTGCACCACCACGAAGGTGGTGATGGGCAGGATGACGGCGACGAAGGAGGGGACCAGAAGACCGGTCAGCCCGATAAAGACCCGCAGCGACAGGCCCCGTTCGACCACCAGCGAGACGAAGCGCAGCGACTGCGTCAGCCAGATCAGAGCCGACAGGCCGCCCGTGGTCGCCACCAGCGCCAGCAGAAGCTGGCGCAGCACATAGCGGTCCAGCATCGGCAAGCGCGATCTCGGCGGCAGGCTGGTGGCGGACCGGGCGAACGACATATGCCTATGTAGCTTTCCATGGTGCGGGGTGAAAGCCCCGCGGCATAGGTGCTATACGACTGTTATGGAGGCGGATCGTCTTCCCACCCGCCTGCGCATGCCCTGCCTGCTCAGCCCGGGTGGGCCGGGGCGTCCGGCTGCTCGTCGGAGGGGAAGACCGCGCCGGGGTTCATCACGCAGCCCGGGTCGATGGCCTCCTTGATCCGCCGCATGGTCGCCAGTTCGGCGCCGCCGCGCCAGTCGGGCATCATGTAGGGCTTCAGCCGGCCCACCCCGTGTTCGGCTGAGAACGAGCCGTCGAGGTCGCGGACGATGTCCGCCACCGTGTCCATGATGCGGTGGTCCATCGCCAGGAAGGCGGCGGGGTCCATGCCTTCGGGCTGCACCAGGTTGAAATGGATGTTGCCGTCGCCGATGTGGCCGAACGGCGCGGGGCGGATGCCCGGGACCAGAGCCACGCAGGCGGCAGAGGCCCGGGCGATCAGGTCCGGCACGTGGGAAACGGGGACCGACACGTCGTTCTTGATGCTGGCCCCGGCGCGGCGCTGTGCCTCGGCATGTTCCTCGCGCAGTTTCCACAGCGCCAGGCGCTGGCCCTCGCTTTCGGCGATGACGGCGTCGCTGACGGTGCCGTCTTCCAGCGCGGCGCCCAGGACGTCCTCGAGCGCGGTGCGCAGGTCGGCATTCGCCCGGGGGGTGGCCAGTTCGACCAGCACGTAGGCCGGGGCGGGTTCGGACAGGGGCAGGCTGGCGCCGGGCACCAGGGTCGTGACCAGATCCATGCCGGCGCCGGACATGTATTCGAACGCCTGGATCAGGGCCGGGTCCTGCGCGCGGAAGGCGGCGAACAGGGCCAGCGCCGCCGCCGGGTCGGCCAACGCGCACAACGCGGCCTCGACGGCGCGGGGCTGCGGCTGCAACTGCAGGATGGCGGTGCTGATGATGCCCAGCGTGCCTTCCGACCCCACGAAAAGCTGCCGCAGGGCGTAGCCGGTATTGTCCTTGCGCAGCCGGCGCAGGCCGTGGAACACCTGACCATCGGGCAGAACGGCCTCCAGCCCCAGGACCAGTTCGCGTGCATTGCCGTAGCGGACGGTATTGTTGCCGCCGGCATTCGTCGCCAGCACGCCGCCGATCTGGGCCGACCCTTCGGACGAGATGGACAGCGGCAGCATCAGCCCGGCCTCCCGCGCCGCGTCCTGCGCGGCTTTCAGCGTCACCCCGGCCTCGACTTCCATGGTCAGGTCGACCGGATCGATCCGCCGCACCCGGTTCATGCGCGACAGGCAGATGACGACCGCGCGGCCCGAGGCATCGGGCGTGGCGCCGCCTACCATGCTGGTGTTGCCGCCCTGGGGCACCATGGCGACGCCGTCGCGGGCGCACAGCGCCACCGCCTGGGCCAGTTCCGCGGTGTTGGCCGGGCGCAGCACCGCCGCCGCCCGTCCGTGATACAGCGCGCGCCAGTCGGTGCAGAACGGCTCGACGTCCGACTGCTCGGTCAGCAGGCCGGCCGGCCCCAGCAGGGCGGCAAGGCGGGACAGCAGGTCGGCGGAGGGGGCGTTCGGCGCGGGGCAGGCGGGCATGGCAGTCGGTTCCGTGGCAGGTTTCAGGCAGGCGGCGGACTGGTGTGCGCGGCGCCCCGTATATGCAGGATCAGCGCAGGGGGGCCGCGATGCCCGGCGCGGGCGTGTCGAAGGCGTGATACAGGCTGGTTCCGGCGATTCCGGCAAGGGCGCCGACCGTGACGGCCAGGACGATGACCGGCCGCCGCTTCGCCGGGCGGGCCTGCATGATCGACAGGGCGGCCTGGGTCTCCGCACGGGCCTGCTGCGTCAGATAAAGCTGCGAGCGCAGTTCCTCGGCCCGCGCACGGGCGCTGCGCAGGTCGAGGTCGAGCTTGTTCAGGCTTTCGGTCAGCTGCGCGATATGGGCACGGGCGACCTGCATCTCGGCTGCACCGGCGCCGGCGCTGGCGCGCGGGGCGCGGGCACGGGGCTGGCGCGCGGGCGGATTGGGCGCGATGGCGGTGAACAGATTCTTCAGCGCGCCGCCGGTCACGGCGTTGCGGCGCGCGCGGTTGCGGATCGCCTCCAGCGCATTGGCGGACTGTCCCGGCTGATCCTCCAGCACCAGGGCCAGGATGTCCGACAGGATCTTCAGTTCCTTGGGGTCGAAGGCGTTGCTCATGGCCATGTGTCAGCGGGGAGGGGGACAGGTGGCGGTCATGCGGCCCATTGTCGGACGGGGCGTCATATCGGCCGGGGGGAAGCAGCGCGGCGCAGGCGGTCGCGGATGGCCCGGCCCAGGCCCACGCGGGGGATCGGCATCGCCGCGATCCGCGACAGTCCGCGCCGCGCGCCCTCGCTGTCCAGGAAGCGCAGGCCGGCGAACAGACGGGCCGCGGCCTCGTCCAGCCGTCCCTCGGGGCTGAGGTTCCAGACCAGCCCCGCCCCCGGAATTTCCGGCCCGAAGGCCAGCAGGGCCTCGTCGGGGGCGACATCCTGCGCATCCAGCCGCACCGGCAGGCCCGGCGCGTAATGCGACGCCAGCTGCCCGGGCGAGGTGGGCAGGGTGTGGGCGTAATCGTCGGGGTGCGAGATCGGGCCGCAGACCTCCTCCAGCGCCTCAACCGTGATGCCGCCGGGCCGCAGCAGCACCGGGGACGTGCCGGTCAGGTCCAGGACGGTGCTTTCCACCCCCACCGGGCATGGGCCGGAATCCAGCACCGCATCGATGCGTCCCTGAAGGCCGCGCAGCACATGATAGGCGTCCGACGGGCTGACCTTGCCCGACAGGTTGGCCGACGGTGCGGCGACCGGTCGGCCGACGGCGCGCAGCAGTTGGGTGGCAACAGTGCCGCGCGGCACACGCACCGCCACCGACGGCAGGCCCGCCGCCGCAAGGTCCGAGACGGTGCCGCCGGGCTGGCGCGGCAGCACCAGCGTCAGCGGGCCGGGCCAGAAGCGTTCGGCCAGGCGGCGGGCCAGGTCGGTGGGCACGCCTTCGCGGAAGGCGGCCTCGGCGTCGGCGAAATGGCTGATCAGCGGGTTGAAGCGCGGGCGTTCCTTGGCCGCGAAGATACGCGCGACGGCCGCGTCGTCGGTCGCGTCCGCACCCAGCCCGTAGACGGTCTCGGTCCCGAAGGCGACCAGCCGGCCCGCCCGCAGCAGGTCGGCCGCCCGGGCGATCCCGGCGGCGCTTGCGTCCAGACGCTCTGTCATCCTGTCTCCGTTACCCGTCACTTGCGCTGTGGTCACTGCTGCGGCCCGCGTCCGGGCCTGCCCGGTCATGCCGGACGTCAGGCGGGATTATAGCCTGACATCGTCAGGAATGCTCCCGCTTTCCCGCGCAGATGAACTGCGGATTGCGCCATTGCGGCTTGCCGTAGCGCAGGGGGGAACCATCCAGCAGGGTGACAGTTCCGCCGGCGGCCTCGACCACCGCCTGGGGGGCGGCGGTGTCCCATTCCATGGTCGGGCCCAGCCGGGGGTACAGGTCGGCGCGGCCTTCGGCCACGCGGATGAACTTGGCCGCCGACCCGATATTGCCCAGCGATGCGATGGGATGCCCGCCCAGGAACGTCGCCAGCCGCGGGTCGTCGGCATAATGGCGCGACGCCAGGACGGTCAGGCCCTCGTCCGGAGCAGGGCGGACGTGGATGGCGTGTTCGCCGTCCCGGTCGAACCGGCGGGCGCCGTCGGCGACATGGGCCGCGTACAGTTCGTGATAGGCCGGCAGCGCCACCGCGCCCAGCACCGCGCGGCCGTCGCGGACCAGCCCGATATTCACCGTGAAATCGTCACGGCCGGCGGCGAATTCCCGCGTGCCGTCCAGCGGGTCGACCAGCCAGAAGACATCACCGTGCGCGATCTCGATTCCGGCGGCGGCCTCCTCCTCGGCGATGACGGGAATGTGCGGGGCGGCGGCGCGCAGCCCGGCCAGGATATGGGCCTCCGCCGCGTGGTCGGCCTCGGTCACCGGGGAGGAGTCGGATTTCGTGACGGTCTGGAACCCCCGGGCGCGGATCGTGCGGATCAGTTCCGCGGCTTCACCGGCCAGGCGGGTGGCAAGGGCCAGAAGGTCCCGGTCGCCGGGATGGAAGAGGGAGGGCGTGTTCATGCCATCCGACTTAACCCACTCGTGCTTCGGCGTCATGCGTGTTTCTGTGTCCAAGGTCGGGGGCCCTGGTCGGGCGCGGGATATTGGATTTTGGACAGATGGGCGCGCATGCGTCATTCTGGGCGGATATTTCAGGGGACCGTGCCGTTCCCTACTCGATACCGGAGCGATCGCCCCATGCTGCAGATACAGTTTTCCGCCGCCGACCTGCCTGCCGGCGGGGTGTTGGCCCTGCTGGTGGCCGAGGACGGCCCGCGTCCGCCCCTGTTCGCGGCCGCCGACGCGGCGACCGGGGGGGCGCTGTCGCGCGCCGTCGCTGCGGCAGCGTTCGGGTTCGGCAGCGGACGGACCTGCATGATTCTGGCGCCCGGCGGTGGTTTCGACCGCGTCCTGCTGGTGGGGCTGGGCAAGAGCGCCGAGATCGGAGTCCGCACGGTCGAGACCGCCGCCGGCGCCGCCGTGACGGCGCTGGGCAAGCTGGCCGAGTCCGCGACCCTCGCCGTGGACGGCGTGCCTGCCGCCCTGGTGGCCCATGCCGCCCATGGGGGGACGCTGGCCGCGTACCGGTTCGACCACTACCAGACCCGCATCCCGGAAGACGCCCGCTGGCGGCTGGACAGGCTGGACATCCTGACGCCGGCGGCGGCGCACGCCAAGGCGGCCTGGGCGGGGCTGTCGGCGGTGACGCGGGGCGTCTGCCTGACCCGCGACCTGGTCAGCGAACCCGCGAATGCCCTGCGGCCCCCCGAATTCGCCCAGCGGATCGAGGCCCTGCGCGAACTGGGGGTCGAGATCGAGGTGCTGGACGGCGCGGCGATGGCCGAACTGGGGTTCGGCGCGCTGCTTGGCGTGGCGCAGGGCAGCGACGCCCCGCCCCGGACGGTGCTGATGCGCTGGAACGGCGCCGGGACCGACGAGGCCCCGCTGGCCTTCATCGGCAAGGGCGTGACCTTCGATTCGGGCGGAATCTCGATCAAGCCGGCTGGCGGGATGGAGGAGATGAAGACTGACATGGCCGGCGCCGCCGCCGTGGTGGGGTTGATGGCGGCCCTGGCGGGCCGCAAGGCGCGCGTCAATGTCGTCGGCGCGGTCGGGCTGGTCGAAAACATGCTGGCCGGCAACGCCCAGCGCCCCGGCGACGTGGTGCGGACCTGTTCGGGCCAGACGATCGAGGTCATCAACACCGATG
This sequence comes from Gluconacetobacter azotocaptans, assembly GCF_014174355.1. Lineage (GTDB taxonomy): Bacteria > Pseudomonadota > Alphaproteobacteria > Acetobacterales > Acetobacteraceae > Gluconacetobacter > Gluconacetobacter azotocaptans. Next base: position 78,768 of record NZ_JABEQF010000005.1, on the reverse strand, counting down.
CCGAGGGGCGGCTGGTGCTGGCGGATGTGCTCTGGTACGTGCAGGACCGCTTCCGGCCGCGCCTGATGGTCGACCTGGCGACCCTGACCGGCGCCATCGTCGTCGGCCTGGGGCATGAGCACGCGGGCCTGTTCTCCAACGACGACACGCTGGCGCAGCGCCTGTCGGCCGCGGGCGAGGAAACCGGCGAGCGCCTGTGGCGCATGCCGATGGCCGATGCCTATCGCGAGGCCCTGCGCTCGGACATCGCGGACCTGAAGAACGTGGGCGGCCGCCCGGCGGGGGCGATCACGGCGGCGAAATTCCTGGAATATTTCGTCAACCAGGTGCCCTGGGCGCATCTGGACATCGCCGGCACCGCCTGGGCCAAGAAGGGGGTGCCCTGCACGCCCAAGGGGGCCTCGGGCTTCGGCGTCCGCCTGCTGGACCAGTTCGTCCGCGAACATTACGAGGGCTGAGCAAGGGGGCGCGGCAGAACACAGGGGCGCGACCGGGGCACCATGGCGGAAATCGGGTTCTATCATCTGACGCGATCGTCGCTGGACCAGGCGTTGCCGCCCTTGCTGGGACGCACGCTGGAGGCCGGACGGCGCGCGGTCGTGCGCTGCGCCGATGCGGGCCGGGTAAAAGAACTGGATGACGCGCTGTGGCGGTCGGCCGAGCCGGTCTGGCTGCCGCACGGCACGGCGGCGCTGGGGCATGCGGCGCTCCAGCCCATCTGGCTGACCGAAGGCGAGGACGCCCCCAACGGCGCCACCTACCTGTTTCTGGTCGACGGGGTCGCCTGCGCCGATCCGCAACCGTTCGAGCGTATCTTCGACCTGTTCGACGGCGGCGACCCCGAGGCCGTGGCCGGGGCGCGCCGCCGCTGGGCGGCTTGCCGCGAGGCCGGCCACACCCTTGTCTACTGGCAGCAGCAGGCAAAAGGATGGACCCGCAAGGCCTGAAAGGTCGGGGCCGGAGTACGCACTGGGAGGGCAAATCCGCATGATGGGCACCGTCACATTTTCCAATGGCACGCAGGTTCCGGCACTCGGCATGGGGACGTGGAATATCGGCGACCGCGCCGACCGTCGCGCGCAGGAAGTCGAAAGTCTTCGCGCGGGGCTGGATCTGGGGCTGCGGGTCATCGACACCGCCGAGATGTACGGGGGCGGCCGGTCCGAAACGCTGGTCGGGCAGGCGATCGCCGGCCGGCGCGACGAGGTGTTCCTGGTGAGCAAGATCCTGCCCTCCAACGCCTCGCGCCAGGGTGTGGCGGAAAGCTGCCGGGCGTCGCTGCGCCGGCTGGGCACCGAGCGGATCGACCTGTACCTGCTGCACTGGCCGGGCGCGGTGCCGCTGGAGGAAACGATCGAGGCGTTCGAGCGGCTGAAGGCCGAAGGGCTGATCGGGGCCTGGGGCGTGTCCAATTTCGATGTGGACGACATGGCGGACGTGCACCGTATTTCGCCGGACGGCTGCCTGGCCAACCAGATTCTCTACAGCCTCGATTATCGCGGGGTGGAATACGACCTGCTGGAGGACGACCGCAGGCAATCCGTTGTTACCATGGCCTATTCGCCGCTGGGCCAGGGTGGGGAACTGCTGCGTGCGCCCGTGCTGGCACGGATCGCGGCGCGGCATGAAACGGCGCTGGGGCCGGCCACGCCGGCGCAGGTGGCGCTGGCCTGGGTGCTGCGCCAGCCCAACATGCTGGCGATTCCCAAGGCCGCCAGCCTGCCTCATCAGCGCCAGAACGTGGCGGCGGCGGACATCGTGCTGACTGAGGCGGATCTGGCCGCGATCGACCGGTCGATCCCGCCGCCCCGCCGCAAGGTTCCCCTCGCCATGATCTGACCGGCATGGTTTGATGCCGCGCGGCCGCGTCCGGTCAGACAGCCAGGGAATCTCCGCATCTTTCCGATTCTGCTTCTGATTGTCCTGTCCGGGATTCTTGCCGCGTCCCTGATGCCGGTCCCAGCAGCCGCCATCCGTGCCGGCTGGGCCCTGGCGCTGGTCCTGGGGCTGGCGATGGCATGCCTGCCGGCACTGGTTTATGTCCCCCTTCAATCGTCCGGCCGGTCCATGCCGGCGGCGTTGCTGGCCGTCGTGCGGGTCGATGCGCTGTCCCTGCCGTTCGTTCTGGTGATTTCGGCTGTGGGGCTGGCGTCAGGCACGGCGGAGCGTCCACTGGCCCCCTCTGCTTTGGCCGGGGCCGCCCTGGCCGCGACGACGGGTCATCCGGTCCTGTTCGGAGTGGGGGCGGCGACGGTACTGCCGATGATCCACGCCGGCCGGGGCGTGGCGTGGGGCGTGCTGGCCGGGGCCGTGGCCACGGCCCTGCTGGCGGACGGGGGCGGGGCCGCGATGGGGGGATGGCGGCTGGCGATCCTGCCGGCGCCTGTGCTGCTGTTCGCGGCCCTCCTGATGGGATTGTCGCCACGGCCGCTGTCGGGCGCGCGGCGTGTGCGGCCCGCCGGGGCCGGGGAACTGGCCGGCTTCGTGCTCGGCTGCTGCCTGCTGGTGCGGATGCTGGTCGACTGGCCGGCGGGGCGGATCGGCGCCTCGTGGGGCATGGGGATCGGGGGCATCGGTCTGCTGCTGGCCATGGCCGGAGGGGGGCGGGCGCTGACGGCGCGCGACGCGCCACGTGTGCTTGCAGGGATGCTGGCGGCCTGGGGCGGGGTGGCCATGCTGCTGGTGGGGCTGGCCGTGGTCGGTCGGGCCGACGACCTGCCGCTGCTGGCGCTGGGCGCGGCCCGGACGCTGTTTCTGCTGCCGGCCGGGGCCGGAATGGCGGTCCTGGCGGCGATTCTGGTCACTTCCGGCATCACGCGCGAGGCCGGGCCGCTGGTCCTGGCGCGGGTGGGCGGCCTGGCGGCGTTGATGCCACGCGCCGGCGCGACTCTGGCGCTGGCGCTGGCCATCGCCTGCGCCCTGCCGCCGCTGGCCGGCTTCGCGGTGCTGTGGCTGCTGGTGCAGTCGCTGCTGGCCCTGCCGCGCGCCGACGGCCTGGCGGGTGAGATCCCGTCGCTGCTGGCCTTGTGCGGCGGTGGGATCGTGTCGGGCCTGCTGCTGCTGGCCGGGGTCCGGATGGGGGCCATATTGTTGCTGGGGCGGCCGCGAACGCCGCGCTGCGCCGCCGCGGCCGACCTGTCGCCGGCCCGTCTGGGGGCGGCGCTGTCCTGCCTCGGCGTCGCGGGCGCGGTCTCGGTCCTGCCCGGCCTGTGGCTGTGGCTGACGCGCGCCGCGGGCTGGCAGGTCGCGGCCCTGGGCGGCGCGGTGCCCCTGGGTGCTGCGGTGCCGGACGGTGCACGGCCGTCCCCGCTGTCGCTGTCGGCTGCGGGGGGCACCGGCACGTTCTATCCGGCGGGCATCGTGCTGCTGTTCGGCCTGTGCGGGGGTGTGGTGCTGATGCTGTCCCGCCTTGGCGGGGCTTTGCCCGCCCGGCCGACGGTGGCATGGACCGAGGGGGCGCCTCCGTCGCCGCCCTGGATGCCCTTTGGCGACCCGGCGACCCAGGCCGGCCCGGGTCTGTTCGTCGGCCGGCTGGATGCGGTGCTGGGGCTGACGCGGCTGCTCCGGGGGCCGGTGCGCGGGCTGCTCCGGGCCGTCCGGTGGGTGGGCCGAAGGGCGGCGGAGCTCGATGATCGCGCGGCGGCGCTGACGGCGCGGCATGCGATGGCGCTGGTCCTGGCCTGGATCGTCGTTGCGTCCCTGATCCGGATGTGGGCCGGATGATGCGGGAGGTTCTGGCCTGGTTCCTCGGCCTGCCGTTGCTGGGCCTTCATGTGGTCCTGATGGTTGCCGTGGCCCCGGTGGTGCGCGGATTGGTGGACTGGTGTGTGGCGGGTCTTGCCGGGCGCGGCGCTCCATCCCCCGTGATGCGCTGGCGGTGGGTCCTGGCGCTGGCGCGCCGGCGCGGGCTGCGCACGGCCGGGGCGTCGGCGACCGGCCTGCTGGCCGGCGCGACGCTGGCGGCGGCACTTGCGGCATGTTGCCTGGTGCCATCCGTGGCCCTCGGCCTGCCGGGGGCGGGGTTGTCCGACCTGCTGGTGGTCGCGGGGTTGCTGGGGCTGGTGCGGCTGGGGCTGGCCGTGACGGCGCTGGGGCCGGGGGTGGCGCGGGCGGGGCGGGCTGCGATCAGCGTGGCGACGGGTCTTGCGATGATGCAGACGGTCATGCCGGTGGTCATCGCGGTGGCCGGGCTTGCGACCGGTGTCACCGGGATCGACGGGCTGCTGGCGCGGATGCACGATGCGGACGTCGCCGGATTGCAGACGCCGCTGGTGCTGGCCGCCGTGGCGCTGCTGATCGCCGGACTGGACGACGCCTGGGGCGGCGCCGAGGCCCAGGCGGCCGACCTGCTGGCGAACGTGGCCGGCCCCGATCGCGCGGCGCTGGAACTGGCGCGCGACCTGGCGGTGCTGGTCTGGATGACGCTGGCCGGCGACATGATCTGGCCCGGCGGCCTGGCCATGGCAGAGGGGGCGATGCCGCCCGCGCCGACGGCGCTGCTGGCCGGGCTGGGGGCGTGGGTGCTGCGCACGGCGGTGCTGTGCGCCGGCCTGGTGGCGGCGCGGCTTGTCGTGCTGTCGCTGGACCGGGGGCTGCGGGCGCGCCTGGGGCTGGCGATGCTGTTCGGGGTGCTGGCGGTGGTGGTGCTGTTTGCGGGGCGGGAGTTCGGATGATGCTGTCGCTGCTGCTGGGCCTGCTGATTTTCCTGTCGGTCATCCTGTCGGGCAGGCGCGGCTGGCCGCTGCTGTGGCATGGCGGGCTGGTCGCGGCGGCTCTGCTGGCCGCCGCCCATGACGCGGCGGCCCCGCTGCTGCCGTGTCTGGCGGCCGTGGTGGTGATGGCCGCCATTCTGCCCCTGGCCTGGGGACTGGCCCGGCTGGAGGACGCGCCGCCTTCCGCGGGGGAACGGGCGGTGTGCATGGGAGGCGGGCTGGGGCTGACGGTCCTGGCCGTGATTGCGGTGCCGCAGGGCATGGCGGACGAATCGGCCCGCCTGGGCCTGATCGCCGCGCTGGCCGTGATCCTGTGCGGGGTTCTGGCCGCCGCCGTGCGGCGTTCGGTGGTGGGGCAGTGTGCCGGGTTGGCCTGCGCCCTGGACGGGTTGATGCTGCTGGCCGGCCTGTCGGGGCGCGGGGCGATGCTGGCGGGGGCGGTCGTGCTGCTGGGGGCGACGATGCTGGTGGCGTTCGTCTGCCTGCGGCGCCTTGCCTGGGGGCGGGTCGCGGAATGAGTCTGCCGCTTCTGCTTCCGGCCGCGCTGTGCTGGCCGTTTCTGTCGATGGCGGTGCTGGCGGCCTGTCCGCAGGCCTCGGCGCGGTCGGCTGCGGTCGGCCTGTCCGCGATCGGCCTGGGCCTGGCGGTGCTGGCGGCCTGCGCGGGCGGCGGCTGGGCAGGCACACCCTTCATGACGCCGCCCGGCGTGCTGTGCGTGCTGCTGCCGTTGCCGCTGCTGACGCTGTGCCTGTCCTGCGTCCTGTCGCCGGCCGGGGCAGTGGGGCAGCGGGGCGGCGGGGCCCTGACGCATGGGCTGGCCGGCGGGGCCACGGTGGCGACCGCCTGCGCCGATCCGCTGTCCGGTGCTGTGGCCATCGGGGGTGTCGCGGTGCTGGCGGCGCTGGCGATCGCGACGACGCGCGGCGCGGCGCGCACGGGATGGGATCTGTTTCGGCTGGACCTGTCCGGGATTCTGTTGGCCGTACCGGGGGCGATGCTGCCGATTGCCGCGCCGGAGGGCGCCGGCCGGCTGGACGGGCTGGGCGGCGTGCTGCTGTCCGTGGGCCTGGGGACGGTCGCCGGACTGGGCCCGGCCGCCCCGGTCGTGCTGGCGGCCGGGGACTATGCCATGCCCGCCGCGCTGGCGCCGGTCATGGCCAGTGTCCCGGTCCTGCGTCATCTGGGGGGGCAGGCCCAGTGGGACACGATGATGCTGGGGATCGCGACGATATGGCTGGTGGTCCTGCCGATGCGGGCCGCGTCGGCCAGCCGCCGGGAGCGGCTTGCGCTGGGCATGCTGGTCGGGCTGGCGGCGGTGGCCGCCGGGGCAGGCGGCCGGGCCGGGCAGGTCGGGGCGGTCGCGCTGCTGGTGTCGGTGGCGCTGCTGGGGCCGCTGGCGGGGACGTCCGCCTCCGGCGGCATGGCGGCCCGGTGGCTGCGGGCCGCGCTGGCGCTTAGACCGCCCTTCCTGCCGTTCGGGGGGCTGGTGCTGACGGTGCTGGCGGTCTGTGATGCGGCCCCGCTGCTGGTCGGTCCGTTGCTGCTGGGGCTGGTGCCCGGATGCGCGCGGACCGGATTTGTGGCGGACGGGCCGGGTGATGTGGCCTCCGCCGCCCGCGACCGCCCCGCGTGGCTGGCTGTTGCGCTGCTGCTGGCGGGAATGGTGGTCCTGACGGTCGTCGCGGTTACGGGCGGGGCCGGCAGATGAGGAACGGGGCGAACGGGCCGGCGGCCGCCCTGATCCGCCAGGGCGAGGCCGAGGCCGGGGCATGGCGCTTCCGACTGGATGAGGACGGCTGGCATGGCCTGGTGGAGGCGTTGCGGGACGATCCCCTGCCGTTTGTCGGCCTGTGGTCGGACGGGCAGGACGTCCATGCCCTGTTCCTCGACGGAGGCGAGTCTCCGCTGGTTGCCAGTGTCGTGCCGGAGACGGGGCGCTATCTGGGCCTGTCGTCCGTCCGTCCGGCGGCCTCCCTGCCCGAACGCTGCCTGCACGATCTGTGGGGGATCGAGGCGATGAACGCCCGCGATGTCCGGCCGTGGCTGGATCATGGCCTGTGGACCGGCACCTGGCCGCTGGGCGCGCGGCCGGGGCCGGTGTCCTGGCCGCCCGATCCCCCCGAATTCCGCCCCATCCCGGCGGTGGCCCGCGCGAACGGGATGGTCCAGGGCATCGGCCCCGCCGACGGCATGCCGCAGGCGCCCGGTCATCTGCGGCTGGGGCTGACCGGCGGCGGGATCGCAGGGGCGGAATGGCGGCTGGGCTATGCCCATCGGGGCCTGGTTGCCCGCATGCGCGGGATGGAGTTCGCGGCGGCGGCGCGGCTGGCCGGGCGTGCGGCCGCCGGGGCGTCGGTCGCGCATCAGGCGGCCCTGTGCCGCGCGATCGAGGCCGCGACCGACACCGCGATCGGCGCCGACGCCATGCGCAGCCGGGTGATCCTGGCGGAAATCGAGCGGGTCGCCACCCATCTGCACGATCTGTCGCGCATCGGCCGGGCGGCCGGGGCATCGGCGCTGGCCGCCTGCTGCGAACGCCTGCGCGAGGAGGTCCTGCATCTGTGCGGCCGGACGTTCGGGCATCGGATGCTGATGGACCTGGTGGTGCCGGGCGGCATGCTGGATGGCGATGTCGCGACGATCGGCGCGGTGGCGGGGCAGATCGCCGGCAGGGGGGACGACATGCTGCGCGAGATCCGCCGCCATCTGGCCTGGCCCGGCCTGGCGGGGCGGGTGCGGGGCTGCGGCACGCTGGCCGAGGCCATGGCCCGCGCGCTGGGGGTAGGCGGCGTAGTGGGCCGGGCCTCGGCGCGCGAGGACGATGCGCGGCGGCTGGAGCCCGGCTATCGGCGCGAATGGCTGGATAGCGGTGTTCGGGGCGACGGCGACGTCGCCGCCCGGATCGACCAGCGCGTGGCCGAGATCGGCGGCAGTTGCCGGATTCTGGCGGCGGCGCGCCGGGACTGGGTGCCCGACGGCGCCCCGCGCGACGTATTGTCCCGCCAGACGGGCGAGGGCATCGGCTGCGCCGAGGGGCCGCGCGGAGCGGTCTGGTACTGGGCGCGCGTGGCCGGCGGCGTCGTGCAGGCCGCATTCCCGCGCGATCCCGCCCTGACGCATGTGGCGGCGCTGGAACATGTGCTGGACGGGGCGGACCCGGAGGATGCGGACCTGATCGTCCGGTCGTTCGGCCTGTCCGCCGCCGCCGCCGATTTATAGAAGTTCGTCGTGAGGGGTCGATATGCTCTTCAAACCGAGAGTGATGAGGGTATCCGTGACGGGTATGCGCGGATCTGCCGTGTGGGCCGGCATCCTGCCCGGCATCGGAGCGGAACAGGTCGCCTCGGCCGCTGGGGCAGAGGGCGGCCAGTCATGAGAGCAAGGGGAAACGATGGCGATCCTGCGGGCGATCCTGACCGCCACGACCGGGAAGCATGCCCCCGCGCGCGTGCCGGTGGCGGCGCGGCGGCCGCTGCCGGTCTTTCATATCGAGACCGGCGGGTGCGAGGGGTGCGCGATGGAACTGGCGGCCCTGGACGGGGCCGCCTACGGCCTGGCGGCCACCGGGATCGCGTTCGTCACGACCCCCCGTCTGGCCGAGGTGCTGCTGGTCACGGGGCCGCTGACGCGGGTGATGGCCCCGGTGCTGGAGGCCGCGTGGCACGCCATGCCCGAACCGCGCGCGCTGGTCGCCGTCGGGGCCTGCGCGATCGACGGCGGCCCGTTTTCGGAAAATTACGCGGTGCTGGGCGGGCTGGAAGGCCGCGCGCCGATCGACCTGGCCATTGCCGGCTGTCCGCCCTCGCCGGCGGCGATCCTGTCGGGGCTGGCCGGCTTGCTGGGCGGTTAGGGGAGCAGAAAGGGGTCAGCGTGGTCGAAGCCGCAGGAGGAGCACCGTGCCTGCGGCCATCGTCAGCGCCGCGAGGGCAAACCCCAAGGTCGGCGACACGGCCGTCCATATGAGACCGACGGCGGAACTTGAGATGAATTTCGCAACGCCGTTCGTCGTGCCCAGGGCGCCATAGCTGGTCGCCAGCGTATCCTGCCGGACCATTTCCGCCGCGACCGTCGCTTCCAGGGCCTCCTGGACGGCGACGCACAATCCGGCGATGAAGAATATGGCGGCCAGCAGGACAATACTGCTTTCACGGGAAGCGAATGCAAGCGCCGTCAGCCCGGCTGCGATGGCCCCCGAGGCGTAGCCCGAGACCAGGACGGCCCTGTGACCGAAACGGTCCGCCAGCGCGCCCGCGGGATAGGAGGCGATAAGCTGGGTCACGTTGCGCCCGACATAGAGCAGCCCCGCGATCTGGGCGGCCCTGATGACGCCGGTCGAAGGCGTCAGAAGCTGGGTGGCCGCCAGGATCAGCAGGCTGTGCGAGAAATCGCCCAGACCGAAGACACCCACGGCGGCGAGATAGCGCCGGAATGACGCGGGCAGGCCGCGTAACGTCGAAAGGAACCGAAGGGCGGGATTGGACGAGTGTCCGGGATCCACGACGAGGGTCAGGAACGCCAGGACCGCCAGCATGCCGGGGATCAGGGTCAGCCAGAACACCAGACGGAACGGTTCGGCCGGCATCCCGGAACCACGATCTCGGGCCCACCCCAGCAGCATGACGCCAAGCAGGGGCCCGATGACCGCGCCCAGCGTGTCCATCGCCCGATGAAAGCCGAATGCCCGGCCCCGTGTCCCGGCCGTGATGGACTGGATGACGATGACGTCGCGCAACGGGCCCCGGAGGCCCTTGCCGAACCAGGACACGACACGTCCGAGCAGCACGAGCGGCCATCCGCCTGCGAGCGCGATCAGGGCCTGCCCCACGGGTGTCAGGCCGTATCCGACGACGACCAGGCCTTTCCGATGGCCGAATCTGTCGGCGACATATCCCGCGGCCATTTTGGTGAAGCTGGCGACCGCGTCGGCGGTCCCCTCGATCAGTCCCAGGGCGGCCGCCGGGACGCCAAGGACGGCGAGGAAGGCCGGCAGGATGACCGTCGTCGTTTCGTAGCAGAAATCCCCCAGCGCGCTGGTCAGTCCGGCGCCGGCAACCGTCCGGTTGAGCCAGTGCGCCGACGGTGACTCCGGGGCGGGAGAAGGCTTCATATTCATCGGCGCTGCTCCCGGTGGTCGTAAGGCCGACGGCTCCGCGCGCTGCGTGGTCGATGATGACAGCCATGGCGCCAGGGAGAAGCGCGGTTCGCATCGTCAAGTTCGATCATGCCGTCACGCTCGTGACGTTGAACCCGTGATCGGCCTCTATGTCCGGGGGGCGGCCTCGGGCGCGTCGTCCTCGGCCTGAAGGTTCTGGGCTTCGGCCTTCAGCCGGCGGAAGCTGCGGCGGCTCAGCGGCAGAAGGGCGATGTAGATGACCCCGGCGGCGGCCAGCGCGCCCCACGGGTCGGCCACCAGGACGGCGGCATAGGCCCCGGTTCCCAGCATCAGTGGCAGGACATAGGCCGCCGGCACCTTGAAGTTCTTGAACGACCAGACCGGCAGGGTGGACACCAGCAGGAAGGCGGTGCCGCTCAGCGTCAGGGCAGGCAGCAGCGGCAGGCGGGTCAGAGCGTAGATGCCCTCCCACCCCAGCTTGCGGGCCTCCAGCCCCAGGAACAGCGGAAACATCGCCAGGCCCGCGCCGGCCGGGGCCGGCACGCCCGTGAAGAAATTGCTGGCGTATTTCGGCTTGTCGGTATCGTCCAGGCTGGCGTTGAAGCGCGCCAGCCGCAGGGCCATGCAGACCGTGAACATGATGCAGGGCAGGTAGCCGTAGCGCCCGGCGTCGCGCAGCGCCCACAGATACAGCACGAAGCCCGGCGCCACGCCGAAGCACAGGAAGTCCGACAGGCTGTCGAATTCCGCGCCGAAGCGGCTGGTGCCGCGCAGCAGCCGTGCGATCCGGCCATCCAGCCCGTCGATGCACGCCGCGATCAGCAGCGCCACCGCCGCGTCGCCGAAGCGGTTTTCCAGCGCGAAGCGCATGCCCGTCAGCCCGGCGCACAGGCCCAGCATCGTCATGATGTTGGGGATCAGCCGGTTGAAGGACGGACCCCGGACCCGCGGACGCCGCCGCGCCTGCCGCCGCCGGCGGGGCGGAGGCGGGGCGATCGGTGTTTCGGCCGGGCGCGGGCCGGCAGGCAGCGGGTCGGTGGCGTCCATGGCGGTCAGAGCCGCGCCATGACCGTTTCGCCGCCGATCATCGTCTGGCCGGTCGACACCAGCGGTTCGACCCCGGGGGGCAGGTACAGATCGGTCCGCGACCCGAAGCGGATCAGGCCGAAGCGTTCGCCAGCCTCGAAATTCATGCCTTCCTCGGCGTCGCACAGGATGCGGCGGGCGATCAGGCCGGCGATCTGCACGACCGCGAGGTTGCGCCCGTCCGGCAGCGCCAGGCGCAGCGCGTTGCGTTCGTTCAGTTCGGACGCCTTGTCCAGGCTGGCATTCAGGAACTGGCCCGGATGGTAGGCGACGCGCGTCACCGTGCCGGCGGCCGGCATACGGTTCACATGGACGTCCAGCACCGACAGGAAGGTGGCGATGCGCCAGACCGGCGTGTCGCCCATGTCCAGTTCCGCCGGGGGGGCGATCTTTTCGACCGACACCACCCGCCCGTCGGCTGGGGCGACCGCCAGATGGGCGTCGGTGGGGGTGACGCGCTCGGGGTCGCGGAAGAAATACAGGCAGAACCCGAAGAACAGGCCGCTGGCCGTGCCCAGCCATTTCGCCGGACGCCAGGGAAGGGCCCGCCCGGCGATCGCGCCGGCGCCGGAGGCCAGAAGGAAGGGACGGGCGGCCGGATGCGGCCGGGCCATCACAAGTTTCAGGGACTGGATCAGGGACATGGGCCGAGGTTCATGGAGGGTTCGGGTCCGACGGTCAAGCGTGGGGCCAGTCTGGCATGGATCGCGCGCCCGGTCAGCCCGGTTCGTAAATGCGCCGCGGGGCGCGGATCAGGGCCGGTGTGGGGGTGGGGACGCCGGCATAGACGTCCTTGACCGCCTCGACGACGAAGACGCCGCCCAACCCGGGCAGTACCATGTGGCAGGCGGCTTCGACCGTGGCGGCGAGGCGCCGGTGCGCGGCCCCCACGGGCGGCAGGAACAGCGCGCCGTCATGGCGTTCGGCGCGCAGGAAGGCGCGCGACAGCCGGCGGGCGATCTGCCGGGGGGAAAAGGGGGCGCCCTGTCCGAACGGGGTGCCGTCGGAATGGGCCCACAGGCCCGCCCGGTTGGGCACCACCAGCAGCAGGCGCCCGTCGTCCTTCATGACCTTCCACACCGACCGCAGCAGGTCGTCCGGCCGGTCGGTGGTCTCCAGCGCGTGGATCAGGACCACGCGGTCGAAATGCAGTTCGGGAAAAGGCAGCCGGTCTTCCGCCACCACGCAGTCCCGTGCCGCCGGCCCGATATCGCGTGGTGCGTCGCGCGTCACATGGGTGTCGAGGCGGGCGGAGACGCACAGGCCCCCCGCCGGCCGGGACCACAGCGACAGGTACGGCAGCGTGTAGCCCAGCCCCAGCACCCGGTCGGCCCCGGTGTCGGGCCAGAATACGTGCAGCCGCTGGCGCAGCAGATGGGCGGTGTTTTCTCCCGGCCTGCTGGCATAGAATCTGGACGCGGCGCGGATGTCGTCTTGCATCATGCCCGATTAGCACAAACTGTTGGAGAGCGGCGCGTCCCCGGCGCCGGTCGAATCGGGGATGCACGCGGACGACGGTCCGACGGCGCGCGCCGCAGCAGACGGAGACTGATCATGCCCCTTTCGATCCGACCGGTTCCCATCCTGAACGACAATTACGCCTGGTTCCTCCGCGACGGCGAAAGCGGCGCGACGGCCCTGGTGGATCCCGCCGAGGAAGCTCCGCTGGTCGAGGTGGTGGAGGAGGCCGGAGGGCGCCTGGACCAGATCTTCCTGACACATCATCATGCCGATCACGTGGTGGCGACCGACGTCCTGCGCAAGCGCTACGGCTCGATCGTCACCGGGGCGGCGGCCGACGCCTACCGCCTGCCGATGCTGGACCGCGCGGTGGTGGACGGCGACGCCATCGCCGTGGGGGGCGCCATCGGTACGGTGATGGAGACGCCCGGCCATACGCGCGGGCATATCGCGTTCTATTTTCCCGCCACCCCGGCCCTATTCTGTGGAGATACCCTGTTCAGCCTGGGATGCGGACGATTGTTCGAGGGCACGGCGGAGGAGATGTATCACTCGCTGCGTCGGATCGCGGCGCTGCCGGATTCGACGCTGATCTGCTGCGGGCATGAATATACGCTGGCGAATACCCGCTTCGCCATGGAGGTCGAGCCGGACAATTTCGCCCTGCATGCCCGCGTCGCCGAAATCGAGACCCTGCGCGCCGAGGCACGGCCGACGGTGCCAGTGACGCTGGGCCTGGAAAAGCGGACCAACCCGTTCCTGCTGGCCCCCGATGTCGGGACGTTCGCCAGATTGCGACAACAAAAGGATGCCTTTCGGTGAAGCTGTATCATGCCTCCCTCAGCCCGTTTGCCCGCAAGGTCAGGGCTGCCATCATCGCCCTGGGCCTGGAGGATCGGATCGAGGAAGTCGTGGTGAATATCTCGGCCGCGCCGCCCGACGTGCTGGCGGCGAACCCGCTGTGCAAGATTCCGACGCTGGAAATCGCCGAGGGCGAGGGGGTGTACGACAGTCCGGTGATCGTCGAATATCTGGACGCGCTGGCCGGCGGCGGGGTGATTCCGGCGGCGGGGCCGGAACGCTGGCGCGCGCTGCGCCTTCAGGCGCTGGGCGACGGGATTGCGGACGCGGCCGTGCTGTGGCGCGGTCTGGCAGGGGCGGGACTCCACCGGGACGATCCGCTGGTCCAGCGGCAGGCCGCCGCCATCAGGCGCAGTCTCGACCGGCTGGAGGCCGCGCCGCCGCCGGAGGTGTCGCTGGCCGGGCCGGTCGATGTGGGCATCCTGTCGGTGGCTTGTGCGCTGGGCTATCTCGACGTCCGCTTCGCCGACGACCCCTGGCGCGACCAGCGCCCGGCCCTGGCCGCATGGTACGAAACGGCCAGCCGCCACGACTGCCTGGCCCGCACGGCGGTGTCTTCGCCATGAACTTGGCGCCCGCCCTCAGGGCATGTGCTGACCGCCGTTTATCGAAATCGTGCTGCCCGTGATGAAGCCGGCATCCTCCGCCGTCAGGAAGGTGACGGCGCGGGCCACGTCGTCGGGCGTGCCCAGGCGGCCGACGGGGATGCGCGCGACAATGTCGGCCAGGATCTGGGGCGGCACGGTTTCCAGCATGGCGGTATCGATGTAGCCGGGGGCGATGGTGTTGACGGTGATGTTGTGCCGCGCGCCCTCCAGCGCCAGCGCGCGGGTCAGGCCCTGCAGCCCGGCCTTCGACGCGGCGTAGTTGGCCTGGCCGAACTGGCCGGTCTGGCCGTTGATGCTGGCCATGTTCACGATCCGCCCGAACCCCTCGGCCCGCATGACCGGCATGGCCAGGCGGCACAGGTTGAAAGCCGCGCCCAGGTTGGTGTCGATGACGGCGTCCCATGCCGCGCGCGTCATGCGGCCCATGGTCGAATCGCGGGTGATGCCGGCATTGTTGACCAGGATGGTCACCGGGCCTTCGGCCTGGGCGATCCGGTCCATCGCGTCGGCGCAGGCCTCGAATGCCGCGACATCGAAGGCCATGGTGCGGATGCCCGTGGCGGTTTCGAAGGCGCGCGCCTCGGCCACGTTCGACCCGTAGGAGGCGACGACCCGATGCCCGGCCGCGTGCAGCGCGCGGCTGACGGCCGCCCCGATCCCCCGCGTGCCACCGGTCACCAGGGCGACGCGGGGTGTTTGGGCCAGGGCAGATGTCATGACGTTTCCTGCTGTGTTTTGACGCGATCTTACAGGATCGGCCGGCCGCTTCCAGCCTCTTCGTGACCGGTCCGCCCCTGCTTACGCATGCTGTTGCAGCCATGCCGTCAGCGGCGTCCACAGCAGCCCTTCCGCCCGGGGGCCGGCGACCATCCCGACATGGCCGCCCGCGACCTGTAGAAGGGTCGCGCCGGGGATCAGCCCGGCCAGCGGGAGCGCGCTGCCGGGCGGCACGATGCGGTCGCGGGCCGGCACCACCACCAGGGTGGGCAGGGACAGGCGCTGCGGTTGGATCTCGGTGCCGCCCACCTGCCACGCCCCCTGCATCGGCAGATTGGCGCCGTACCAGTCCCGGACGCAGTCGATGGCGACCGGGGCGGCCAGCGGCACACCATCGCTCAGCCAGTCTTCCATGGCGACGTACAGCGCCGTGCGCGGATCTTCCTGCGGCAGGGCCCCGAAATCGCGGAACTTCCGAATGATCGAGGCCGGATCGACGGCGGCGAAGGCGGTCTGCAACGCATCGATCGGCAGGGTACCGGTCAGCGCCATCATCCCCGCATGGGGCGCAAGCAGGCGTGACAGGGTCCGGATGGCTTCGGGCGACGCGGCGCCGAAATCCCACGGTGTCGCCAGCAGCACCAGCGCCCGAACCAGATCGGGACGGCGCTGCGCCGCCGCCAGGGCCAGCAGGCCGCCCATGCAGTATCCGGCCACAGTGACGGGCTGCCCGCACTGGTCTGCGATATCGGCCAGCGCCGGTTCCAGCCGTGCCTGGACATAGCCGCCGACATCCAAGCGCCGTTCGTCCTCGCCCGGCCAGCCCCATTCCAGCAGCAGCGGCCGCAGGCCCTGCGCCGCCAGATGGCGCAGCATCGAGCGTCCCGGCATCAGGTCCAGGATATAGCCCCGATTGATCAGGCTGGGCACGAACAGGACGGGCCTGCCCCCGGGCTGCCCGTAATCGAGGACCCGCATGTCGCCGCACGACCACAGGACGGACATCGGGCCGGGTTCGGCCCGCCGGTACGGGTGCCGGCGATAGGCCGCTACCCCGGCGATGAAGGCGGGATCAATCCCCGGCGGAAGGGCCGGTGTCGCCGATGCGGGATTCCAGCCGGGCGAGGCGCCGCTCGATCCGGTCGAGCTGCTGGCCGAGGGCGGCGATGTCGTCGCGGAGAGCAGATGCATCGCCAGCGGGCGCGGCCCCCGGCGCAGCATCGGCCCGGGCGCGTCCGGGCGGGGCATCGGGCCCTCCGGCGGCAGTGGCGATCTGTTCCCCATCCTGCGTTCCATAGTCTGTTCCGGCCGGGGTGGGGTCCCGCGTGGCGCCGGGGGTGGTGCGCGTGGCGGCGGCGAAGCCGGCGGCCCACAGGTCGGTCATGCGCCGCGCCGCGTCGGCCATTTCGCGGTCCATGCGCAGGGTGGCGGCCTCGCTCTGCCAGATGGCCATCCAGTCGCGCATCAGCGCCGCCGGATCGGGGGGATCGGTCGCGGTCATGGCAGGGGGGGCAAGGAGGTGAAAATCGGCAATCTGTGCATCGGCCTTCCGGTCATGCTATCCTCGTCGGTCCTAGCCACGCTGATGGAGGGTATCTTGCCGGATGCCAACAGCCCGGTCGCCCCGATCGTCATCAAGAAATACGCCAACCGGCGTCTGTACGATACCGAAAGCTCGATCTACATCACCCTCGACACGCTGGCGGATATGGTGCGTCGTGGCAAGGAGTTCGTGATCTTCGACGCGCGTACTGGCGACGACATCACGCGGTCCGTCCTGACCCAGATCATCATGGAAGAGGAAACGAAGGGCCGCGCCATGCTGCCCGCGACGTTCCTGCGCCAGTTGATCCGCTTCTACGGCGACAGCATGCAGGGGCTGGTGCCCGATTACCTGGACCAGATGATGGAGCAGTTCGCCGCCAGCCAGAAGCAGATCCGCGCCACCATGCAGCGGACCATGGAAACCTTCCTTCCGCCCGGCATGGAAGAAATCGGCCGACAGAACATCGAGATGATGGACCGGGCGATGTCCATGTTCTCGTCGATGTATCGCCCGGTGCCCGAGGGCGGCCCACCCGAGGATGTGTCGCGCGGCGATGTCCCCGCGGGTGGGAACGGTCACATCGCGCCGGAAGCGGCCCCGGCCCCCGAAACGCCCGCCCCCGAAACGCCCGCCCCCGAAACGTCGGGTGCCGCGACGGACGGTGAGACGATGGAGCAGGAGCTGGCCCGCCTGCGGCGCGAACTGGCGGAGCTGCGCGACGCGCGGATGGGGCCCCCCGCATCCGGGCAGCGGTAGGCCGGCATCAGGGCCGAGGGGCCGGTAGGGCGAACGCGGGTGAAAGCTCGCCCGTCGCCAGGGTCGCGACCGGAACCTCCCCGATGAACAGCGTGCCGGCGCGCAGCCGCAGCGGCAGGCTGATGCGCCGGTCGGTCAGGGCCGGCGCGTCGGGGCGGCCCGGCGGGCCGGCCATGGTCGCGGCCCAGCGGTCGATGGCGGCCGCCACCCGCCCGATATCCGGCGAGAGCGATCCGGTCTGCGCCAGGGTGCGGAGGGTGCCGCCTACGCCTTCGACCGACAGCGTGGCCTCCCCATCGGCCGCGCCGTCAGGCGGCAGGTCGGCGCGTCCGACGGCCTGCCATGCCAGCGTCGACCACCTAGCCCGGGCGTCCTGTACCAGCACCGTCGTCGGCGCGGCTGCCGCATGCGGATCCGCCCGGCCGGGGATCGCCACGACAAGGGCGGCATCGCGGAGGGATCGCGCGTCCGGCAGTCCCGGCGGCATCGGCCATGACAGCGGCAGGTCGATCCGCGCGCAGGTTGCCGACAGGGCCAGGCGGCTGCCCTGGGGACCCGCCGCGCTGTCCCACAGCCCGTGTCCCGCCACGTCCCGCAGGCGGAAGGCGACGTCTCGTGCCCCTGGCCCCAGGATTTGAAGATCCATCAGGGCGGCAGACCAGCTTGCGCGGCCCGATCGCCCCGCCGGGGCCATGCCCAGCGGAAACCAGCCCAGCACACGCTGGCCCTGCCAGCGCACGGCCATGTCCTGCCCCGGGCGGGCCGGGTCGGACAACCGCAGCACCTGCGCGCCCTCCAGGCCCAGGCGCAGGGACAGGGGGTGGAGCGCCGACAGCGACAGGGTCAGCCTGTCGCCGCCCCACAGGGCGGCCCTCGACCCGCCCGCCGGCGTACCGATCCGGCCGCGCAGGCGGGGGGAGGTCAGCGTGATCCGGGCCGTCAGAAGCGATCCGCCGCGCCGCTGCCGGCCGGGCTGGACGGTCCAGCCTTGCGCTGCCAGCCCCTGTGTCCAGCCCCGCAGCGCGTCGTTCAGCAGATGCTGCGCGGCCAGCCACGCCACCCCGTCCGCCGCCGCCAGACACAGCAGCGCCAGCCCCAGGGCGCGCATTCGCCGCGCGTGGCGCGATGGGGCGAACAGGGGCGGAAAGATGGGCATGCGGGCCTTGATAAAACACTTTGCGGATGGCAGCGAAGGCGCTGATTCATAAATCTTTCACACAGGCCGCCCCAGGGACACAAACGGGAAAGCGGAACTTGTCCACAGGCTGGATGCGCGGCGCGCGGCAAGGCCCGGAAGGCTAGGCGCGCGCGGGCGCGCAGCAGCCCGGGCGGCCTGCCGGTTTGGTAGCGCAAACTGAAAAAATAAAGATTTTATCAGGAGTTTTGGTGGGTGCCCCAGTTTCGCCCTATTTCGCCGCCGGCTCATGTAACGGTACGGCGTGCGCCCTGGCGGAACGGGACCTCAATGCGCATGTCCCGTTTTTATAGGGGTGCCCACAGAGTTATCCACAGATCCGTCCCCCGGGGCCGCATCCCCGAAGTCGCGGGTCAGATTCTCCCATGCCACTGAAATCGCAGGCAGAATTCTGGCCCGGCCCAAGCCGGGCGCCAAGGCGGGACCGATGGCGATATGGATCGGGCCGGGATGTTTGACGAAGGCGTTGCGCGACCAGCGCAGGCCGGAATCGGTCGCCACCGGGACGACGGGCAGACCGGTATGGGCGGCCATCGCTGCAATCCCGGGCTGCAGGCGGACCGCTTCGCCCGGTCGGGTTCGCGTGCCTTCGGGGAAGATGATGATCTGCCGCCCGTCGTCGGCGGCATGCTGGGTCGCGGCCAGCAGTGCGCGCAGCGCCTTGGCCCCGTCGGCACGGCGGACCGGGATCATGCCCGCCAGCAGCAGCATCGGCCCGACCAGCGGGAGACGGGTCAGTTCTTCCTTCATCACATAGGACGGCCGGTCCACCAGATTCATCCAGACCAGCGTGTCGAACGCCGACTGATGCTGCGACGCCAGCAGGCAGGGGCCCGCCGGCAGATGCTCGCGCCCCGTGACGATGACGTCGATCCCGCAGATCGCGCGCAGGCCGGCGATCGACAACCGGGTCCACAGCTTGGCGTAGGGCAGCGCCAGTGGCCTGGCGAACAGGCGGATCGGCAGGGCCGCGACCCCGAGCACGATCGTCAGCACCACGAAATAGAAATTGAACAGGCATGCGCGGATCAGCGTCATGGCAGGCAGGACCACCCCGGACAAAACAGGCGCCAGTGGCGCGCGACGTGTCGGCGTACACCAGAAAAGCCATCCCGACACAAGGCCCACCTGGGCCACCCCGACCGGGGCGCGTGTCACGCCTTTGGCTGCCCGTTCATGTCACGGGCCAGGCCCAAGCTGGCCATGATCCATTTGTCATATTCCGTCGCCATCAGCCGGATGGACGCCGCGCGCCAGGGGTGGCGCAGCGCCGGGGGCAGGATGGGGCAGGGGTACAGGGTGACATCCGGCAGGGTCCGGCCGATTTCCATCATTGCCCGCCGGATATGGTAGCCCGCCGTCACGACGATCAGCGATCGGATGGCATGCGCGCGCGCCCAGTCGGCGGTTTCGTCCGCATTGCCGATGGTCGAGGTCGCCCGCCGTCCCAGCGTGACGCGGGACCAGACGTCCCAGGACACCGGTACCTGCACCCGCGCCGCCACGGCGGCGACCGTGGCGTGGGCATCGACGCCCGAGATCAGCAACTGCCGCCCGTGCCCCTGCATCAGGAGGTCCAGCGAGGCCTCGATCCGCCCCTGGCCGCCGGTCAGCGCGACGATCCCGTCGGCGGTGGGGGCCGGGCCGGCCGGTCGCAGGGCGTCGTGGAAGAACCAGGCGAAGCCGATGCCCCAGGCCACGCCGCAGGCCAGCAGGCCAAACAGGAGGCCGCGCAGGAAAATCGACAGGGCCGACGGCGCCCCCCGCGCGGCGCGCCTCATGGCAGGCGGCGCAGCCATGTCCGGACGGTGACCTGCGTGGTCAGCCAGCCGATCAGCGCCGCCGCCGGGGCCAGCGACAGCAGCGTCACCGCCAGCGGCAACGGCAGCGCGTCCAGCAGGCCGGCCCAGCCGGATGCATCCGGCGGTGTCGCCATGGCGGGGGGGCCGGCAAAGGGGGCGGCCAGGTGCGACAGCAGCACCAGCAGAGGCAGTGCCAGCAGGCTGCCGATCAATCCGCCGGTGAAGGCCAGTACCGCCGTGCGCCGGGCGAAGCGCCCGGCGATATAGCCGTCGGTCGCGCCAAGGGAATGGATCAGTTCGATCGCCTGCCGCCGCGCGCCCAGGCCCGCGCGCGTCGTCGCGGCGATGGTCGCGGCGGCCACCGCGACGACGATCAGCACGGCAAGGATGGCGCAGGTCTGCAGGCTGCGCGCCAGGTCGCCCAACCGGTCGCTCCACAGGCTGTTGCGTTCCACCAGCGTGTCCGGCGCCCGGGCGTTCAGCCGGGCGGCCAGGGCGTCGGCGTCCCCTGCGCCGGCGCGGTCGAAATGCAGTTCGATCACCGCCGGCAGCGCCAGCGCGAAACCGCCGCCGTGGCCCAGCCAGGGCGACAGCAGGGCCTCCAGTTCCGTCCTGTCCAGCCGATGGACGCGCGACGCGCCCGGCATGTCGGCCAGCGCCGCCAGCACCGCGTCGCCCCGCGACAGGGGGGCGGGTTGCGCGGCGATGGGCGCCGACAGCGCGGGGTCGTCGGGGCGGGGCACCTGCACCGTGACGATGGACGCCGCCCCGGTGGTCCAGCGGGCGGACAGGACACGCGCGCCGGTGGCCCCGGCCAGCGCCATGGCCGCCAGCACCGCCATGGCGGCGACCAGGACCGGCAGCAGCCGGTCCGGGATGGCGTTGCGCAGGGCCAGGCCGTCGGCGCGGCGCGCCTGCGACCAGCTTGCACGCCGCCCCGACGCGGCGCGGTCAGCCATCGCGCACCAGCCGTCCATGCGCCAGTTCCAGTTCGTGCGCCGGATAGCGGCGGACCAGCCCGTCGTTATGCGTCGCCACCACGATGGTGGTGCCCAGCCCGGCCAGGTCCTGGAACAGTTCCATCAGCCGGCTGGCCTGCTGGTCGTCCAGGGCGTTGGTAGGCTCGTCGGCCAGCACCAGCGCGGGACGATGGATGACGGCACGGGCGATGGCCACGCGCTGCTGCTCGCCCCCCGACAGATGCGGCGGGCGGGCCGTCGCGCGGGCGCGCAGTCCCACCCAGTCGAGGATGGACAGCACTTCGTCGCGGATTTCGTCCTCCGGCCGGTGTTGCAGGCGCAGCGGCAGGGCGATGTTGTCGAAGACCGGAAGGTCGGGAAGCAGGCGGAAATCCTGATGGACGACGCCGATGCGCCGGCGCAGGCGGGCCAGGGCCGCGCGGCGCGTCTGGTCCATGTCCATGCCCAGGATTTCCATCCGGCCCGAGGTCGGCCGGACGGCCAGGTGCAGCAGCCGAAGCAGGCTGGATTTTCCGGCCCCTGACGGGCCGAGCAGCCAGCGAAAGCCGCCCTGCGGCACATCGAACGACAGCCGGCGCAGGGCGATGCCCCCCTGATTATCCTCCCGCACGTCGTCCCGGACGCCTTCATGGCGGAAGCTGACGTCGCGCAGGCGGATCATCGGGGCGAATTACATCTCGCGCGCGGCGATGGCGGCCAGGGTGGCGCACAGCGCCGCCGCCGCCATCATCAGCAGGCCGTCGACGACCAGCGACCCGGCGGTAAAGACGTGGGACCCGATTGTGATCTGCTGCGGAATGGTGCCCGCGACATGGCTGACGATATCGCGGGTCTGGGGGTCGGCCGAGGCCGCCGTCGTGCTGATGGCGCCGATCAGGTGCGGCAGGACGCCCCACCCCACCCCCAGGATCAGCAGCAGCGGGGCCAGCAGTTCGGTGACCTGCTGGACGAAATAGAACAGGAAATAGAACACGGCGCAGGCGGCCACGCGCACTAGGCGGGCCACGGAAAAGCGGGACGACGGGCCCCCCTCGGGCGGGAGGAACCGGTTTGCGGCCCGGTCCCCGTTGAAGCTGTCCATGGCGATGGTCTCCGGCAACGGATGCTGGGCGTGCCCGGCCTGTCGGGAACGCATCCCTGCCCGAGGTAGCCGTCACTTGTATTAAATGCAATCTTCGGCAGACACAGTATCGGGGACGCCAGGCCGCCCGTGACGGGTCCGCCGGTTCGGCAAACTGTCGGGAGAATCGTTTTTGGTGCCTGGGACAGTCGTCATCTTCCAGCTTGCGGATGTCCGCTACGCGCTGCCGCTGCCGGCGGTGCGGGAATGCGTGCCGATGCCTGCCCTGTTCCGTCCCCCGGGAACGCCCGCGCCGGTGCTGGGCTATTTCCGGCTGGGGGCCGAACGGGTAGTGGCGATCGACCTGGCCGTGCTGCTGGGCCTGCGCCCGTGGCGGGCCGCCGACCAGGCCGAGGCCGCAACCCTGTATCACCCGCTGCTGCTCGGCCCCGAACGGGAGGGCGCGCGCGTGGCCTACATGGTCGACGGGGTGCTGGACGTGCGCCATGTGTCCGGGCCGGTCGTCCCGCCGTGCGAGGGGGCGACGGCGGGCGACTGGCTGGTGGGCGAAATCGACCTGGGCGGGGGATGCACCGCCCAGATGATGGATGCGGACCGACTGCTGATGGCGCACGAACACCAGCGGATCGAGCATCTGCTGGCCGCCCTGCACGAGCGCGACGCGCTGTGGGAGGGGACGGATGCCTGAACGGCGGCGCGCCCTCGAACGGCTGGCGGCGCGAATCGTCGCGCGGACCGGGCTGTATTACTATGCCGACAAGATGGACCTGCTGGACATGATCCTGGCGCGGCGGATGGAGGCCTGCTGCTGCGTCCGTCCGATGGATTATCTGTCGCTGCTGTCCGATCCGCGGGAAGGGGCGGCGGAATGGCGGGCGCTGGAATCGGCGGTGACGATCGGCGAGACGTTCTTCTTCCGCTATGCCGAACAGTTCCATGCGCTGGAAACCACGATCCTGCCCGACCTGCTGCGCCGCCTGCGCCCCCTGCGGACCCTGCGGATCTGGAGCGTCGGCTGCGCCAACGGGGCCGAGCCCTATTCGCTGGCGATCCTGCTGCGCCGCCTGCTGAAGGAACGCGGGGAACAGGACTGGACGATCGAGATCCTGGGCACCGACATCAGCACCCAGGCGCTGGAACGCGCGCGGGCGGCGGAATACGGGGCCTGGTCCCTGCGCGATATCGGACGGGCGGAGCGGACCCTGTGGTTCCACCCTTCGGCGACCGGCCGGCACTGGATGCTGCGCCCCGAATACCGGCGGATGGTCCGTTTCGAATACGGAAACATCATGGACCTGCCGCATGGCGGCGGGCCGGCGGGGCCGTTCGACCTGATTTTGTGCCGTAACGTGCTGATCTATTTCGAGACGGCCCAGGCGCTGGACCTGGTTCATCATCTGTCCGACCGGCTGTCGCCGCGCGGATGGCTGCTGCTGGGCCATTCCGACCCGATCGCGGATGGCGGCGGATTCCTCGACACGGTGGCCTTTCCCGGCACGCTGGCGTTCCGGGCGCGCGATTCCCGGGCCGGCCCGCCGCCCCCGCCGGCGCGGCGAGCCTCCGCAGGCAGGGGAGCGGGACCGATCCCCACCCCGGCGGGTGTGCGGCGCCCTGCCGGCGGGCGCCGGAAGACGGTGGCTCCGCCAGCCGACCCCGGTGGGGCGGCGGCCCATGTGCGCGCCCTGGCCGATGGCGGGGCGGTCGAGGCCGCCCTGGCGCTCTGCCGGGCCGCGATCCAGGAGCGTCCACTGGACGCCGAGCTGCATTTCCTGTCGGGCGTGCTGTCCGCCGGGCTGAACGACCGCGCCGGGGCCGAGGACGGATTTCGCCGCGCGGTCTATCTCTGCCGCGACCATGTGATGGCGCATGTCCATCTGGCCCATCTGCTGCATGACGGCGGCCGCGCGGACGAGGCCTGCCGCATCATGCGCCAGGCGCGCGTGCTGGCCGGCCGCCTGGCGCCCGACCGGCTGCTGCCCGAGGGCGGGGGGCTGACCGCGGGCGGTCTGCTGCGCCTGATCGGCGAGGACGGAACCGACGATATCTCCGACCTGTCGCCCACCGGCGAGTCGGACCGCGCGCGCCCTGACGATCGCCGCCTGCTGATGCGGGGCGTGTCCTGAGCCCCGAGGACGGCCCCGCGACCCGCGCCGGCGATTTTGCACGGCGGGTACTGGAGGAACGGGCTCGCCTGCTGGCGCGGCGTGGCCGGACGGAGGGGCAAGCCGGGGAACCACAGGCGAAGAACCCGCGCGACGCCGGCCCGGCCAGCCGGCCTGCCGTGACGCTGGAGGTCGGCGGGCAGGGCTATGCCATCGACCTGCGGCATGTGCTGCGCGTCACCGACCCGCTCTGGAGCGCCATTCCACGTCGCCCCGACTGCCCCGCCGCGGTGCGGGGCGTCTATGGCTATGTCGGCAACCTGTATACAGTGTTCGACCTGTCGATCCTGCTGGGCGGGGTGGCCCAGGCGGATGCCCGGGCCATGCTGCTGCTGCGCCCCGTGCCGGGCCTGCCGGTCGCGCGCGTGGCGCTGCTGGCGGGCATGACGACGGGGGTGATGGATGTCGTGGACATCGACTCGTCCGGTCCGCCCGCCGCCCATCCGCTGGCGGGCCTGCCGGACGGGCGGGTGGTCGCGGCGCTGGATCCCGTTCGCCTGTTTTCCGCGCATCATTTCGGAGTCTGAACCGTCGTGACAATCGCTAATCGTCTTCTGTTCGGGTTCATGGTCGGCGTCATGCTGATGGTGTCGATCGGCGTCTACGCGCTGGGCCAGATCCGCAATGTCCGCGACGAGATGACGGTGATCGTGACGCGGGACCTGTCGGTCTACCGGCAGCTGAACCATCTGCGGGCGATCGAGAACGACCTGGTCGCGCGGCGGCTGTCGATCCTGTCGCACTATTATGCCCACGATTACGACAAGGACGCCGCCGGGCTGGACGCCGCGATCTCGGACTGGGGCAGCGAGGCCCGCCAGGCGGAGGAGACGCTGGCCCAGGCGCTGGCGGCCGCGAGCCAGGCGAATGACGAGGCATCGGGCGCTGCACGGCGGACCATGTTCGCCTCGATTTCGTCGCTGCTGCACGACACGCTGGACCAGGTGCGGCAGAACGGCCGGGCAACGTCCGACCTGTTCGGCGCGATCCGGCGCGGAGACGAGGCCGCGGTGCGGTTGCAGTCGGCGCAGCTCGATACCCGCGACCAGGCGATCGACCGCCTGGTGACCGAGGCGACGACGACGCTGGACGGCGGGGTGCAGGCCGGCGAGAACCAGAGCGGGGCGCTGTACGAATTCAGCCGCCGGTCCCTGACCATGGGCCTGGCGGTCGCGGTCATCGTCGCCCTGATCGTGACGTTCTGGACCCGGCGGTCGATCCTGGCACCGTTGGCCTCGCTGATGCGGGTGATGGAACTGATCGGCCAGGGCGACCTGTCGACCCGCGCCGCCGTCGGCGGGTCCGGCGTCGGGCGGGACGAGTTCGAGCGCCTGGCCACCGGACTGAACCGCATGATCGACGGCCTGCGCGAGATCGCGCAGCAGAGCCGCGAGGCGACCCGCAACCTCGATGCCGCCGTCGCCGACATCCGCGCTTCCGCCCAGCAGCAGGCGGCCAGTGTCGAGGAACAGTTCGCCGCCGTGCAGGAAACGGCGGCCACCGTGGACCAGATCACCCATTCGGGCGCGCAGATCAGCAAGCGCGCACGTGAGGTGATTTCGTCGGCCGAGGTGATCGTCCACAGTTCGGCCAGCGGGCTGGAGGCGGTCGAGGAAACCGCTCGCGCCATGGACCGCACGCAGGAGGGCGCCGAGGCCGTGGCTTCGAATATCGTGGCGCTGTCCGAGCGCACCGACGCCATCAGCGAGATCATCACGGCGGTCAACGACCTGTCCGAACGGTCGCATCTGCTGGCGCTGAACGCGGCGATCGAGGCCGCCGCCGCCGGCGAGCATGGGCGGTCCTTCGCCGTGGTGGCGGCCGAGATGAAGATCCTGGCCGACCAGTCGCGCGACGCGACGCAGCATGTGCGCTCGATTCTGGGTGACATCCAGCGCGGCATCAACACGTCGGTGATGCTGACCGAGGAATCGGTCAAGCGCGTGTCGGCTGGCAAGGAACGGACCGACATCGCCTATCGCACCATCGAACGGATGACCGGCGGCATCGAGGAGGGCGTGCATGCCTTCCAGCAGATCGTGGCGTCGACCAACCAGCAGCAGATCGGGATCGAGCAGGTAATGACCGCCTTGCAGAGCATCCGCCAGGCCAGCCAGCAGACGGCGGCGGGCACCCGCAACCTGGAGGCTTCGGCCAGCAACCTGGGCAGCCTGTCGCATCAGCTTCTGGCCATTTCCGCCCGCTACCGCACCTGACGCCCCTGCCGTGGACACGCTGCGACAGGAATTGCTGGCGGTCTTCGAGGCCGAATATCGCGATCATCTTCGCGTCATCCGCGACATTCTGGCCGCCGGCCCGATGGATGGCCGCGCGCTGGGCGAGGTGTTCCGGCGCGTCCATTCCCTGAAGGGGGCGGCGCGCGTCGTCGACCTGTCCGACGTCGAGGGCGTGGCCCATGTCCTGGAAAGCCGGCTGTTCCGGCTGCTGGACGGCCATCAGCCGGTCAGCGCCGAGGATGTCGCGGCGATCGGCCAGGCCATGGACCAGGTCGACGCCTACATGCAGGATACGTCCGGCCCCGAGGGGCCCGGGCCGGACGCGGCACCCGAGCCGGGCGCGCCACCGCCGCCGCGCGACGATGGCGGCGGGTCCTATGTCCAGGTGCCGGTCGCGCGCCTCGACGCGCTGGTCGGCGTGATGCACGACCTGCTGGGCGCGGCCGAGCGGCATGAGCGCGTATGGGCCGATCTGGAGGATCTGGCGGCAGCGGCCCGCTCGGCCAGTGCGACCGCCGACCCGGCGGCGGCGCTGGCGCGCCTGACGCGCGGCCTTACGGCGCTGGGGCGGGAAAGGGGACGCATCGCCGGTCAGTTCGATCGGGGCATGTTGCGCCTGGGCGAGGAAATGCGGGCGGTGACCCTGGTGCCCGCAGGCACGGTCTTCGGGTCGCTGGCCGGCATGGTGCGCCAGATCGCGCGCGAACATGGCGGCGGCGAGGTCACGGTCCGTCTGGTCGGCATGGATGTGCGGGCGGACCGCCGGGTCATCCAGGCCTTGCGCGACCCGGTGATCCACCTGCTGCGCAACGCCATCGTCCATGGGCAGGAAAGCCCCCAGCGGCGGCAGGAGGCCGGCAAGCCGCCGGTGCCGGTCCTGACCCTGTCGGTGCGGATGCTGGGCGTGCGGCTGCTGGTGTCGGTCGCCGACGACGGGCGCGGCCCGGACCTCGAGGCCATCGCCGCCCGGGCGGTGCAGCAGGGGCTGATGCAGCGGGACGACGCCCCGGTGCCCGAAACGCTGCTGGCCCGGGTGTTCGACCCCGGCTTCTCCACCCGGGGCGAGGCCGACCGTCTGGCGGGCCGGGGAATGGGCCTGTCGGTGGTGGCCGAGGCCGCGCGGACCCTGCACGGATCGGTCCGGATGGAAGCCGGCAGCCCGTGGGGTACTGTCGTGACGATGACCGTGCCGGTGTCGCAACGCCAGCGCACCGTCCTGGTGACCCAGGTCGGGGAACTGACGATCGGCCTGCCGGGACGGGCCATCGAACGCCTGGCCCGGGTGCGGCAGGCCGATATCCGCGTGGTGGACGGCCGGATGTATTTTCCGCTGGAGGACCGGCGCGATCCGGCGGCGGCCGACGGGGCCGAGGCGTCGCTGGTGCCGCTGGTGGCCCTCGCGACCTTCCTGGGCACGCCGGATTCGGCCCTGCCGGTCCATGACGGGGCGGTGTCCGTGGTGCTGGTCGCCGCCGAGGGCGTGCATTGCGGCTTCGCCGTCGACCGGATGCACGAGGTCCGGATCCTGCAGATTTCGGATGCCGAGGCCGTGGGGCTGGACAGCGACCTGGTGCCGGGGGTGGGCTGGCCGCGCGGCGACCGGCCCGTTTTCGTCATCAGCCCCGATACGCTGCTGGCCCGCTGGCAGACCGGCGGCGGCACGGGCGGCGCCTTCGCAGGCGGGGGCGCGGCGGCATCCGACGGTCCCGTGGCAGCGCAGGTGCGGTCGCCTACCATCCTGGTCGTTGACGATTCGATTACCACACGGACTCTCCAGAAGACGATCCTTCAGGCCCACGGCTATGATGTTCTGCTGGCGACCGACGGGATGGAGGCGCTGTCGATGCTCCGTCGCTCGTCGCGGCGGGTTGATGCGATCGTGACCGATGTGGAGATGCCCCGGATGGATGGTTTCGGTCTTCTCGACGCGGTCAGGTCCGACCCGCGCCTGTCGTCGATCCCCGTCGTCCTGATGACCTCGCGTAATGAAGAGGCCGATATCCGGCGCGGGTTGGACGGGGGCGCGCGCGCCTACATCACCAAGCAGGGGTTCGAGCAGGGCGACCTTCTGGACACGATCCGGGGCGTGCTGTGAGCGGATCGCTGCCGCCCCGCCGGGCCAGGGTGCTGGTGGTCGAGGATTCGGCCGTCATCCGGCAGGTGCTGGTTCGCCTGGTCCGCGACGACCCGCGCCTGGAACTGGCCGAAGCGGTGGAAACCGCCGAGGAGGCCCTGCGCCTGGTGCCCCTGTTGCGGCCGGACGTGATTTCGATGGACGTGCGCCTGCCCGGCATGGACGGGCTGGAGGCGACGCGGCGGATCATGTCGGCCTGCCCGACGCCGATCGTCATCGTCAGCGATGCCTCGACCGATCCGGCGTTGCAGGTGTCGATGAACGCGCTGCGGTCGGGCGCGCTGTCGGTGGTGGAAAAACCTGCGGGCTGGCTGTCGGGCCCCCAGGGCGGGGCCGCGATCGCGACGCAGCTTTATATCATGAGCCAGGTGCCGGTGATCCGCCGGCGGCTGTCGGCCCAATGGCCCGTCACGCCGGCCCCCGTGCCGGTGCCGATGGACCTGCGGCCCCGGGTGCTGGCGATGGCGGCCTCGACCGGCGGGCCGCCGGCCTTCTCGCACATTCTCGGCGCGCTGCCGGCCACCTTTCCCTGGCCGATCGTGCTGGTCCAGCACATGGGGGCGGCGTTCATGGAGGGGTTCGCAGCCTGGCTGGGCACCCAGACAAGCCTGTCCGTCGCGCTGGCCCGGCAGGGGGAGCGCCTGCGTCCCGGCCATGTCCATGTCGCCCCGGGCGAGACGCATCTTCTGGTCGGGCCGGGCGACGAGATCCGGCTGTCGCACGCGCCGCCGCTGGGCGGCCAGCGTCCCTCGGCCAGCATGCTGTTCTCGTCGCTGGCGCGCGAGGCGGGGGCCGACGCGGTCGGCGTGCTGCTGACCGGCATGGGGGAAGACGGGTCGGCGGGCCTGGCCGACCTTCGCCGCGCCGGGGGCTACACCATCGCCGAGGACCGCAGCACGTCGGTCGTCCACGGCATGCCCGGCGCCGCCGAACGGATGGGCGCGGTATGCGTCAGCCTGCCGCAGGGCGCGATCGCCTCCCACCTGCTGGGCATCGCCGGGGCCCTGCACCACGCGACCGAATGGGCCGGCATGCTGGAAGGGCCGATGTCGTGACCGACGAGGCCCCGGCGACCCTCCTGCTGGTCGAGGATTCCGATACCCAGGCCCTGAGAATCCGCAGGATGCTGGAAAGCCACGGCTTTGTCGTCACGCGGGTGGCCAGTGGCGAGGCCGCGCTGGACAGTCTGGACGGCCGCATTCCCGACCTGGTGGTTGCCGATTACCACCTGCCCGGCATGAACGGCGGGCAGATGGCCCGCCAGTTGCGCATGAGCGCGGTGACCCGGATGATTCCGGTCCTGATGCTGACCGAGGGCGGCGAGCCGGGGCTGGAGCGCGAAGGGCTGGAAAGCGGCGCCGACGCCTATGTGCCGAAATCCGCCGATCCGGACCTGATCGTCTTTCGCATCCGCGCGCTGCTGCGCGAGGGCGCCAGCGGGGGACAGCGCGACGGCAGCCATCTGTTCCGCCGGGCCCGCATCCTGATCGTCAGCGGCGGCGGGCCGCATGACCGCGACGTGGCGTCGCTGGCCGGCCTGATGCGACGCGACGGGCACGAGGTCACGGTGGAGCGGCGGCCGGGGGCGGTGGACCGGCAGGACTGGTTCGACCCGGCGCGGGAGCCCGATTGCGTCGTGGTGGATCTGGCGTCCGGCGCCTTCGACGGCATCGCCTTCTGCCGCGAACTGGACGATCTGCGCCAGCAGGTGGTGGTCGCGGGCGGGGTGCCGCCGCGCATCATGGGACTGAGCGGGGGGCAGGCGTCGCAGGGCGCGTTCTCGGCCGAGGTGTTCGAGGCCGGGGTCGACGACTTGGTATCGGACGCGGTGGAACCCGACGTGCTGGCGCTGCGCATCCGCGCCCTGGTCCGCCGCAAGCTGTTGCAGGACGAGGCGCGGCGCGTCGATCTGGAGCGCCAGGCGCGCGAGATCGCGGTCGAAAGCGCGCGGGCCGAAGCGGCCGCCATCGCATCCAAGGCCTCGCTGGCCGAGGCGCTGGAACAGGCGAATGCCGAACTGGCCGACGCCAACCGCAAGCTGATCGAGACGCAGAGCAAGCTGGTCCAGACGGCGAAGATGGCGTCGCTGGGCGAACTGGTGGCCGGCATCGCGCACGAGATCAACAATCCGCTGGCCTTCATCCTGGCGCACAAGGACACCGTCGCGCGGGCGCTGGCCCGCGTGATCGACCTGGAGGACGCCGGGGACGCGGCCGGGATCGCGCAGCGTCACGCCGCGCTGATGAAATGCCGCGACCGGGTCGAGTCGATGAATCTCGGCCTGCGGCGGATCCAGAACCTGGTGCTGAACCTGCGTAAATTCTCGCGCCTGGACGAAGGGCAGTTCCAGGTGATCGACGTGCCCGAGGCGCTGGAGACGGTGCTGGCCCTGCTGACGCAGAAATTCGGCGGCGGTATCGTCGTGGAACGCAACTATCGCGCGCCCGACCGGCTCTATTGCCAGTCCGCCCTCTTGAACCAGGTCATCATGAATATCATCAGCAACGCCGCTGACGCCATCCAGTCCTCTGCCCAGACGTCCGTCCTGGGGGCCGACGCCGCGGGGCGCGGCGTGATCCGCATCGGCACCGAACTGCGGCCGACGGATGCCTGTGGGGGGCAAACCTATGTCTTCACCATCGCGGATAACGGGCCGGGGATTCCCGCCGCGCTGAAGGAGCGGATCTTCGAGCCCTTCTTCACCACCAAGCCGGTCGGGGCGGGCACGGGGCTGGGCCTTGCGATCGCCTACGGGGTCGTGCAGGCCCACCACGGCACGATCACCGCCGCCGATGCGCCCGGCGGCGGCGCGGTCTTTACCATATCGGTGCCCTGGCAGCCCCACATGGTGACGATGGCCGGCCTGGGGGCCGACCTGGGGGCCGATGCCGCCGTTCGGGCACGAGGCGCCGCATGACCGATCGCCCCGTCGTTCTGCTGGTCGATGACGAACCCGAGATCCTGGTTGCACTGACCGACCTGCTGGAAGATTCGTTCACCATCCTGTCCACCACCTCGCCGGTCGAGGCGCTGGATATCCTGGCCCGGCGGCGGGACGTGGATGTCATCGTCTCGGACCAGCGGATGCCCCAGATGGGCGGCGACGTCATGCTGGCGCGGGCCCGCGCCTTCTGCGATGCGCAGGCCATCCTGCTGACCGGCTATGCCGACATCGGAGCGGTGGCGGCGGCGCTGAACCAGGGCCGGATCTCGTTCTATTCGCACAAGCCCTGGGATGCCGACGCGCTGCGCGCCATGATCGTGCAGGCGGCGCAGCATCACCGGCTGGAGGCCGAGCTGGGAACGGAACGGATGCTGCTGCGGGGGCTGTTGCAGAACCTGCGCTCCGGCCTGGGCTTCAAGGACCCCGAGGGACGGTTCATCCGCATCAACCGCCAGGCTGCCGCCTTCTTCGGCCGCGACGAGGACGCCTGCCTGGGCCGGCGGGAGGAGGATCTGTGCGATCCCGCCCAACTGCCCGGCCTGCGCGCGGCCGAGGCCCGGCTGGCGGCCGAGGGGCGGGACGAGGAGGTCATCGCCTTTCCCGACCCCGGCGGCGCGGGCGTGACCTGGCGCGAATTCACCCGCGCGCAGTTGGGCGGCGGCGACCCGCGCCAGGGCGGCTATTCCGTCGTCATCAATCGCGACATCACGCGGCAGCGGGAAATGGAGGCCCGGCTGCGGCAGGCGGAAAAGATGCAGGCGCTGGGCACCATGGCCGGTGGCATCGCCCATGATTTCAACAATCTGCTGACGGCGGTGATGGGGTCGCTGGAACTGGCCAGCGACATGGGGCCTGAACTGGACCAGGGAACGGCGCGGCTGCTGGACAACGCCATGGCGGCGGCGCGGCGGGGCGCGGACCTGACACGGCGGCTGCTGAATTTCAGCCGTCCGCGCGACCTGAGCCTGCAGCCGGTCGATGTGAACGCGCTGCTGCGCGGCCTGCGCGACCTGCTGATGCAGGGCGTGGCGTCGCGCCGGGGCCCCGACGGCGGGCGCGTGCCCTTCGACATCCGGATGGACGGGCTGGCCCCGGACGGCGACCTGCCGCCGGTGCGTACCGACGCGGGCCAGCTTGAACTGGCGTTGCTCAACCTGTGCATCAACGCCAGCGACGCGATGCCCGAAGGGGGAACCATCACACTGTCGACGGCACAGGTCCATATGGATGACGCCGCCGCCGGGGGCGATCTGATGCCGGGCGATTACGTCGTGGTGTCGGTGGCCGACCAGGGGACCGGCATGCCGCCCGAAACGCTGGCCCGGATTTTCGAACCGTTCTTCACCACCAAGGACGTGGGGCGCGGCACCGGGCTGGGCCTGTCGATGATCTATGGTTTCGTGCGCCATTCGGGGGGCGATGTGCGCGTGACCAGCGCGCCGGGGCAGGGCACGCGGGTGGATCTGTACCTGCCCGTCCACCATTGCCCGGGCGCCGGCCTGGCGGTGTCCAACCCCACGGCCCCCGTGGCGGCGTCGCACGCCGTGCGGGTGCTGGTGGTGGATGACGAGGCGAGCGTGCGTGCCGTTACCGCCGGCTTCCTGCGCACCATGGGGCACGAGGTGACCGAGGCCCAGGGCGGGGCGGAGGCCCTGGCCCACGTGGATGCGTCGGCCGAGGGGCCCGATCTGGCCGTGATGGACGTCATGATGCCCGAGATGGGCGGCGAGGAAGCGGCGCGCCGGATCCGGGCGATCCGGCCCGACCTTCGTGTGCTGTTCCTGACCGGCTATGCCGATGACGCCAGCCTGCCGGACGACGCACTGGTGCTGCGCAAGCCCTTCACCCAGGCCGAACTGGCCGAATATGTGAATCGTGCCATGGCGGGCTGACGGCACAGGCGGCGTCTGCTCTTGTCCTGCGCCGCGAACAGCCTATCTGTTTCAGTCATGCAGAATATTCACGCGACCCCCCAAGATCCCATCGGCTGGCACGGGACGACCATCCTGTGCGTACGCCGGGGCGCGCAGGTGGCGATGGCCGGCGACGGCCAGGTCACGCTGGGCGCCACCGTCATCAAGGGCAATGCCCGCAAGGTTCGGCGCATCGGCCCGGCCGGTTCGATCCTGGCCGGCTTCGCCGGCGCCACCGCCGACGCCTTTACTCTGCTGGAGCGCCTGGAAGCCAAGCTGGAGCGCTATCCGAACCAGTTGGAGCGCGCCTGCGTCGAACTGGCCAAGGATTGGCGGACCGACCGCTATCTGCGGCGGCTGGAGGCGATGATGGCCGTGGCCGATGCCGAACGCTCGTTCACCCTGACCGGCAACGGCGACGTGCTGGAACCCGAGGACGGCATCATCGCCATCGGGTCCGGCGGCAATTACGCCCTGTCGGCCGCGCGGGCACTGGCGGACATCGACGGGCTGTCGGCCGCCGAAATCGCGCGGCGCGCCATGCGCATCGCCGGTGATATCTGTGTTTACACCAATTATTCCGTGATCCTGGAAACTCTGGGCCAGGAGACGGACGAGGCCGCATCGTGATGGACGCCCCCAACCATTCCCCCCGCGAAATCGTTTCCGAACTCGACCGCTTCATCATCGGCCAGGCCGATGCGAAGCGCGCGGTCGCCATCGCGCTGCGCAATCGCTGGCGTCGTGCCCAGCTGGCCGACGGCCTGCGCGATGAGGTCGTGCCCAAGAATATCCTGATGATCGGCCCGACCGGCTGCGGCAAGACCGAGATCGCGCGTCGGCTGGCCCGGCTGGCGCAGGCGCCGTTTTTGAAGGTCGAGGCCACCAAATTCACCGAAGTCGGCTATGTCGGCCGCGATGTCGAAAGCATCGTGCGCGATCTGGTCGAGGTGTCGCTGAACATGCTGCGCGACCTGCGCCGGCGCGACGTGCAGGCCCGCGCCGAACTGGCGGCCGAAAACCGGCTGGTGGATGCCCTGGTGGGCGAGGGCGCGTCGGCCGACACCAAGGGCAAGTTCCGCCGTATGCTGCGCAATGGCGAACTGGAGGAAAAGGACGTCGAAATCTCGGTCGCCGACGCCCAGGGGGCCGGCGGCATGGGCGAGATGCCGAACATGGCGCCGGGTACCGTCATCAATTTCTCGGACATGATGAAGGGGCTGATGAACCGCGTGCCGCAGCGCCGCCGCATGACCGTCGCCGCCGCGCGCGAGGCCCTGGTGCGCGAGGAAGCCGACAAGATGCTGGACAACGACGCCCTGACCAGCGAGGCGGTGGCCCACGCGCAGGATCACGGCATCGTCTTCCTCGACGAGATCGACAAGGTGTGCGCCCGGTCGTCCGAAAGCGGCTTCCGGGGCGGCGACGTCTCGCGCGAAGGTGTGCAGCGCGACCTGCTGCCGCTGATCGAAGGGACGACGGTCTCGACCAAGTACGGGCCGGTCAAGACTGATCATATCCTGTTCATCGCCTCGGGCGCGTTCCATATCGCCAAGCCGTCGGACCTGCTGCCGGAATTGCAGGGCCGCCTGCCGATCCGCGTCGAACTGTCGCCGCTGACGCGTGACGATCTGCGGCGCATCCTGACGGAACCCGAGCATTCGCTGCTGAAGCAGTACACCGCCCTGATGGGGACCGAGGGCGTGGAGCTGGAATTCTCGGACGACGCGGTGGATGCGCTGGCGGAACTGGCGGCCGACATCAACGATCGGATCGAGAATATCGGCGCCCGCCGTCTGGCGACCGTGCTGGAACGGATGCTGGAAGAGGTGTCGTTCACCGCATCCGACCGGTCGGGCCAGTCGGTGCGCATCACCGCGGCCGACGTGCAGGAACGGGTGGCGCCGCTGGCCCGCAAGGGTGACCTCAGCCGCTTCATCCTGTAGACCGGCCCGATCGAAGACATGGCGCGTGGCCCGTATCGGGCCGCGCGCCGGACGCAGGACATATGATGACCGATCCGTTCGTCAGGCCCGAGGACGACACCGCGTCCGAGGCCGTCGCCGCCATTGGCGAAGAGCTGGAACTGTTCGACGACTGGATGCAGCGCTACCAGTACATCATCGAACTGGGCCGCAAGCTGCCGCCTTTTCCGAAGGACTGGATGGACGACGCCCATCGCGTCCCCGGCTGCCAGAGCCAGGTCTGGCTGGAGGTGCGGGAACGGGACGGCCTCCTGTTCTTCGCCGGGGCGTCGGACGCGGCGATCGTCTCGGGCCTGGTGGCGTTGCTGCTGCGGGTCTATTCGGGGCGCGGCGCCGCCGAGATCCTGGCGACCGATCCGGGTTTCCTGCGCGACCTGGGGCTGGTGCAGGCGCTGTCGACCAACCGGGGCAACGGGGTCGAGGCCATGGCCCGCGCGATCCGCCAGGCGGCGTCGGCCTACGCCTGACGGCGGGGCATGGGGCCGATCGGCACGACGGCAAGGGCGTTGCCCTTGCCGGGTTCGGGATCAGGACGCCGTGCGCAGGGCGTTTCCGGCTGTGCGGTCCATGCGCAGGTAGCGCGGGATCGACAGGGCGAGCGGGATGGCGACCACCAGGAACGCCCAATGGAAATCGGCCGCGATGAAGGCATCGGTGCCCGGATGTTCGCCCCGCAGGGTCGCGACGACGCGCAGGGCCAGTGCGCCGAATGCGATCCCCAAGCCGATGCACATCTGCTGGTTGACGCTGAGCAACGTGCTGGCCGCGCCCTTTTCGCCATCCTTGATGTCGGCATAGCCCAACGTCGCCAGCAACGTATACTGCATTGACCGCGTGACCCCGCAGCCCAGCAGGATCAGCAGCAGGACCGCAAGCGGTGTCGCCGGCACCATCGTCGCGGCCAGCAGGATGAATGCCACGCCCAGGGCGGCATTCACGCACGCGGTGGCGCGGAACCCGCATGTCGCCAGGATGCGGGTCGTGAACATCTTCATGCCCAGATTGCCGAAGGCGAAGGCCAGCAGCAGTGTGCCCGCGTGGAACGCCGTCAGGCCGAAGCCGACCTGCAGCAGTAGCGGCATGAGATAGGGAATGGCGTCGATGCTGAAGCGGCTGAGCGTCCCGGCCAGCACGGTGACCGAGAATGTCGGGTGCCGCATCAGGCGGAAATCCAGCAGGGGATGGTCCTGCCCCGCGGCGTGCCGAAGGGTCGCCGCCCCCAGCACCAGCCCCGCCGCGAACAGCAGGCCGGCCAGCGCCAGGCTGGCATGGGTGTTGCTGGCCAGTTCGGTGCCCAGCAGGATCGCGGTCAGCGACGTGCCGCCCAGGACGAACCCGCCCCAGTCCATGGGGCGTCGGGGCCCGTGCTGTTCCGGCACCAGGGCGAAGATCGCGGCCAGCACGGCCAGGCCCAGCGGCACGTTGATGAAGAAGATCCAGTGCCAGGTGGCGAAGGTCACGATCATGCCGCCGACCGTCGGCCCGACGACGGGGGCCACCACCGCCGGCCAGGTGATGGTCGAGATCGCCTGGATCATCCGGCTGGTCTCGGTATTGCGCACCACGATGAAGCGCCCCACCGGCACCATCATCGCCCCGCCCGCGCCTTGCAGCACGCGCGCGGCGATGAATGTGCCGACGCTGGTCGAGAAGCCGCACAGTACGGACGCGATCGTGAAGATCGTGACCGCGCAGGCGAAGACCGTGCGCGATCCGAAGCGGTCGGCGGCCCAGCCGCTGACGGGGATGAACACCGCCA
Source organism: Gluconacetobacter azotocaptans (assembly GCF_014174355.1). Classification (GTDB taxonomy): domain Bacteria; phylum Pseudomonadota; class Alphaproteobacteria; order Acetobacterales; family Acetobacteraceae; genus Gluconacetobacter; species Gluconacetobacter azotocaptans. The sequence continues at coordinate 41,716 of NZ_JABEQF010000005.1, read as the reverse complement.
GCGTCAGCATGTAGGCGGTCATGCCCAGGCTGAGTTCGTTCGGGCCGACGTGGAACGATCGGGCCATGGCCGGCAGCGCCGTCGCGATGATCGTGGAATCGAGATATTCCATGAAGAACGTGGCGGCGACGATATACGGCAGCAGGGACATCGACACGGGCTTTGCGGCGGCTGTGGCGTCAGGGATGGGGCCTGTGTGCCCCATCCCGTCCGTCATGTCGATTCCGCGTCGTCGTGCCGCGTCAACGCCCGCAGGACGTCCGACGGCCGCACGGGCAGATGGCGCATCCTGACCCCCACGGCATTGAAGATCGCATTGCCGATGGCCGGCGCGATCGGCGTCGTGCCGGGCTCGCCCAGGCCGGTCGGCTTTTCGGTGCTGGCGACGAATTCGATGTCCATTTCGGGCACGTCGGCGATGCGCAGCGGCGTGTACGTGTCCAGGTTCCGGTCGCGGGGCAGGCCGTCGACGATTTCCGACCCCTCGAACAGCGCCATGCTCAGGCCCCACAGGGCCGCGCCCTCGGTCTGGGCGCGGGCGCCGTCGGGGTCGACGATGGTCCCGGCATCGACCACGATCGTCAGCTTGCGGCAGTGCACGATGCCGGTCGCCCGATCGACATGCACCAGCGCGCAGCAGGCGATCCAGGTCGGCATGCCGCGTTCCTGGCCCGAGGTGGTGGCGATGCCAAGCCCGGTATCCTTCGGCAGGGGTTGGCCCCAGCCGGCCTTTTCGGCGGCGCGGCGGACCACCGCGGCCTGCCGCAACGCACCGCCGACGGAATCGGGGGCCTGGCCGGCATTCCGGCCCTTGCCGGTCAGATGGTCCAGGCGGAACTGGACGGCGTCCTTGCCGTGCAGATGCGCGATCTCGTCCCAGACGGATTCGACGCCCCAGCTGGTCCAGCCCGGACTGACCGACCGCAGCCAGCCCGGCCGGAAGGTCCGGTTGGCCAGGTCGTTGGACAGGGCGCGGACACGGAAGGCGCCGACATCGTACCAATGGTCGCCGCCCGCGATGGCGAACTGGTCGTACGGCTTGCCGTCCACGCCCTTGGACATGAAGGCCGACGCCATGACCTGCGTCGGCCAGCCGGCGGCAGCCTGATAGTCCATGGCGGTGATGGCCTGCGTCTTGTCGAAGGCTACCCGCACCCGCTGCACCGACGGCGAGCGGAAGGAATCGAACTGCATGTCGTCCGACCGGGTCAGGATCAGCTTCACCGGCTTGCCGCCCAGCGCCTTCGAGGCCAGGGCCGCGGGGACCATGTAGTCGCCGTTCAGGCGGCGGCCGAACCCGCCGCCCAGCAGGTAGGTGCGCAGGACGATCCTGTCTTCCGGACGGCCCAGCGCCTTGGCAAGCGTCGGCAGGATCAGCGTCTGCCACTGGTTGCCGGCATGGATCTCGAAGATGCCGTCCTTCTCGAAGGCCAGGGCATTGGTGGGTTCGAGCTGATAATGCATGACCGAGGCGCAGGTATATTCGCGCTCGATCGTCGATGCGGCGGCGGTGAAGGCCGCGTCCACGCCGTCATCGTTGAACACGTACACCCCGCCGTCCTTCCGGCCGATCTGGGCGCGGCCGTGGTCCAGCACGTCCTTTTCCGCGATGTGCGCCGTCTCGCCGGGGGTCCAGTCCACCTTCAGCAGGTCGGCGGCGCGGATCGCGGCGGTGTAGGACGTGGCGATGGCGACGACCCAGCCCTGGACCGTGCCCGATGGATCGTCGATCTCGATATGGCGCAGATAACCCTTCACCGTCCGGGCCGCGCTGTCGTCGACCGAGCGGATTTTGGCGCCATAGCGCGTCGGCGGCATTTTCGGCCGGGCATAGACCATGCCCTCGATCTTGGCGTCGATGCCGTAGATCGCCGTCCCGTCGGTCTTGGCGGGAATATCCAGCGCCTTGAGGTCGCCGTTGCCGATCAGCCGCCGCTCGGCCGCCGGTTTCAACGGCAGCTTCGCCATTTCATCGGGCGTGAAGCTGCGGGACGGGCGGCCGCGCGACACGATGTCGCCGAAGGTGATGCTTTTCGCCCCGGCCACGACGGCCCCGTCGCGGGTCGTGCACTGGTCGGGCCGGACGCCCAGCAGGTGGGCCCCCGCCTCGGTCAGGGCGACGCGGGCGGCGGCGCCGGCCTGGCGGAAGACGTCCCACGTCATCCAGACCGACCAACTGCCGCCGGTGACCATCAGACCCCATTTCGGGTCGGTGTCGACATAGTTGATCTTCACGCGGCTCCAGTCCGCGTCCATCTCGTCGGCGATGATGCGGGCCAGGGCGGTGCCGATATGCTGGCCCATCTCGGCGCGGATGATGTTGACGGAAATGGCGCCGTCGGGGGCGATGGCGCACCAGATCGTCGGTTCGAACGCGCCGTCGCCGGGCAGGCCGGCCGCCGGAAACTGTTGCGCCGCGCGGGCGGCCGGAAAGCCGAACATGACGCCCGCGCCCACCGCGGTCATCAGAAAGCCGCGTCGCGACAGGCGATCGGGCGATGCCTGCATTCGGCCGAGCTTACCCATTGGACGGTTCCCCCCGCGTGGCCGAGGCGGCCTTCTTGATGGCGTCGCGAATGCGGATATAGGTCATGCACCGGCACAGGCTGCCGGCCATCACCGCGTCGATATCCTCGTCGGTCGGCGCCGGATAATCCTTCAGCAGGCTTGCGGCCTGCATGATCTGCCCCGACTGGCAGTATCCGCATTGCGGAACCTGGAGGTCTTTCCAGGCTTCCTGCACGGGATGCGCGCCGGCGGGGTCCAGCCCCTCGATGGTGGTGATGTCGGCCCCCTGGATGGCCGACACCGGCGTGATGCACGATCGCGTGGCCCGGCCGCCGACATGGACGGTGCAGGCCCCGCACATCCCGATGCCGCAGCCGAACTTGGTGCCGGTCAGCCCGATCTCGTCGCGGATGACCCACAGCAGGGGGGTATCGTCGGCAACGTCGACGGAGACCTCGTGGCCGTTGAGGCGAAAACTCGTCATGACTTGGCTCCGTCTTTCATCTCGATGGCCATCTCAATGGGACGCGGCGACGGGGGGCGCCGGCAATGTCGCCCGGACGGACGCGGCCTTGTGCTCCAGGTCGGTCCAGGGGGGCAGGGTCGTGCGCGTGCGGCGCAGATAGGCGGCCAGGCGGGCTAGGTCGGCATCCGTCAGGGCATGGTAGAAGCTGGGCATGGACACCCCGTCCTGGCCTTCGCCCGCGTTGATCCCGCGCAGCACGACCTGATAGAGGTTGGTCGGTTCCGACAGCCACAGCGCGTTGTTCAGCGCCAGTTCGGGCCGGCCCAGCACGGGTGTCGCTCCGGTATTGGCATGGCAGGCGGCACAGGCGCCGGCATAAAGCCGGGCGTCGGGGTCGGTCTGCGGGCCGGTCAGGTCACGGGCCGAGGTCCGCATCGCCGCGGCAAGGCGCGCGGCATCCCCGCCCTGTCGGCCGGTGGCCTGGTCCAGGCTGGCCAGATAGACCGCGATCGCCCGGACGTCGGACTCGGGCATCTCGCTCAGCCCGCCATGGATGACCGGCGACATCGGCCCGGCGGCGCTGCCGTGCAGCGGGGCCACGCCGTAGCGCAGGTACTGGAAGAACTCGTCCTCGGTCCACACCACGGGGGTCGGGTTCGTGCCGTTCAGCGGCGGGGCGATCCAGTTATCGACCGGCGCGCCGTCATAGGCCGCGCCGGCCTTCTCGGCGCCCATGGCGTTGCGCGGGGTGTGGCAGGCACCGCAATGGCTCAGCCCCTCGGCCAGATAGGCGCCGCGATTCCACTGTGCGTCATGTGCCGGGTCGGGACGGTAGGCGCCCGGATGCAGGAACAGAAGCTTCCATCCCGCCTGCAGCAGGCGGACATTCAGCGGGAACGGCACCGTATTCTCGCGCTTGACCGAATGGACCGGCGGGCGGGTCATCAGGAACGCATAGACGTCGGCGATATCGCCATCGGTCATATGGGTGAAATGATCGAACGGAAAGGCGGGGAACAGGTTCGATCCGTCGCGCGACACGCCCTGGCGCATGGCGCGGACGAAGGCGGCCTGGGACCAGCGTCCGATGCCGGTTTCGGGGTCGGGCGTGATGTTGCTGGAATAGATCGCGCCGAACGGCGTCGCCATCAGGTAGTCGCCGGCCAGCGGCGCGCCCTCGTGCCCGTCGCGGCGGGTATGGCATTCGGCGCAATAGCCCCCGGCGGCAAGGACGCGGCCATGTTCGACGCTGGCGGCCGAAAAGGCGGTGGATGCGGGCGGCGCGATCGGGGCGATGGCGGGATGCCAGGCATAGGCCAGGAAGCCCAGTCCGCCGGCGACCCCGATGCCGGCAACGGCGGCGACGATGCGTCCGATCACGGCCAGACCCTGCGGAACGGGAAATTCATGTCGTCACCTCTCTCTTGCCCGCCGCTGCCACCTCGCCTCCGGGTCCGGAAGGGAGGGGCGCGCGGGGTCTGTCATGCGACGGGGCGCCGGTTCCTGGATCGCGCGATTCGACACCCCGTGTCATATTATGACGTTCGTTTAAGGGCGCGCGCAACCGTCTGAAATGAAAAAGGGCCGGAAATCCGGCCCTTATCATGTTCACATTCCGGATAGTCCCGGCCCGGCAGGTGCCGGGCCGGCTGCCCCCGGGCGGTGCCCGGGGGGCGGCCGAGGGTCAGTGCCCCTCGGGCAGGGCGTAGGCGACGACGTAGTCGCCCAGCTTGCTGCCGAACGAACCGTGGCCACCGTCGGCCGTGACGATGAACTGGCGCCCGTTCACGGCGTAGGTCATCGGCGTCGACTGGCCGCCGGCGGGCAGGCGATCCTGCCAGAGCTGCTGGCCGGTCGTGACGTCGTAGGCGCGGATGTAGTAATCCGCCGTCGAGGTCAGGAACGCGACGCCGCCCGCCGTGGTCAGCGGTCCACCCAGGCTGGGAATGCCGACCTTGAAGGGAAGCGGCACCGGCGCGCTGTCGCGGGTCGTGCCGTTGCGATGCATCCAGGTGATCTTGTTGGTCTTCAGGTCGATCCCGGCCATGAAGCCCCAGCCCGGCTCCTTGCACGGCAGGCCCAGCGGGGACAGGAACGGGCTGAGCGTCACGCCGAAGGGCACGCCGAACTGCGGCTGGACGCCGGTTTCCGACCCCGAGGGCTGCGAGGCGTCGGGGTTGGCCGGATTGTTCGGTCCGCGCGGGATCAGGCGCGACACGAACGGGATCGCGATCGGGTTGGCGATGGCGATCTGCCGCACCGGATCGACGGCCAGGCCGCCCCATTCGAACATGCCCAGATTGCCCGGGAAGACCAGCGTGCCCTGCACCGACGGCGGGGTGAACGGCCCGTCGTAGCGCAGGCGATGGAACATGATGCGGCACATCAGCTGGTCGAACATCGTGCCGCCCCACATGTCGGCGTCCGTCAGATTCTTCTTCGGCCGGAACGTCAGCTCGGAGAACGGCTGGGTGGGGGAGGTATGGTCGCCCGGGGCCGCGCCCTGCGGCACCGGGGTTTCCGGCGCGGGCACCACCGGGGTGCCGGTCCGGCGGTCCAGGACGAAGATGTTGCCGGTCTTGGCCGGGGCATACAGCGTGGGCACGATGTCGCCGCCGGCGGTGCGGATGTCCACCAGGCTGGGCTGGGCCGGGATGTCCATGTCCCACAGGTCATGGTGCACGGTCTGGTACGACCAGGCCATTTTGCCGGTGTCGGCGTTCAGCGCCAGGATCGCGCTGGCATAGCGTTCGGAATCCGCGTCGCGGTTGCCGCCCCAGATGTCGGGTGTCTGCACGCCCATGGGGATGAAGATCAGGTTCAGCTTGGGATCGTAGGACGACACGATCCACGAGTTGGGCGAATTGCCCACGAAATGATGCGTGTCGGAGGGCATTTCGTTGGGGTCGGGGTTGCCCGCGTCGAACACCCAGACCAGCCGGCCGGTATAGACGTCAAAGCCGCGCGTCACGCCCGAGGGCTCGTGGGTCGAGTAATTGTCCATCACCGCGCCCGAGATGATGACCAGCTTGTCGGTGACGACCGGGGGCGACGTGGCCTCGAAGAAGCCGGGGGTCTGGACGACTTCGCCGGCCTTCAGGTCGACCGCGCCGTCATCGCCGAAATTGTGGCAGCGCTCGCCGGTTTCCGCGTCCAGGGCGAACAGGCGTCCGTCATTGGTCGGCAGGAAAATGCGGCGGGGGCAATCGACGGGGGCCTGGGCGCCGTCGATGGTCTGGGCGTCGGCCGCGGTCTCGTGGTACGAGACGCCGCGGCAGGTCATGTGCTGGAAGGTCGCGTTGTAGGCGATCTTGGGATCGAATTTCCATTTCTGCTTGCCGGTGGCGGCATCCAGCGCAAACAGGATCTGATGCGGCGAGCACAGGTAGACGGTGTCGCGGATCTTGATCGGCGTGACCTCGTCGGTGAATTCGCCCGGATCGTGCGGTCCCTTCAGGTCGCCGGTGCGGAACACCCACGCCACCTTCAGGTCATGCACGTTGGTCGGCGTGATCTGCTTGAGCGGGCTGAACCGGTCGCCGAACTGGGTGCGGCCATAGGCCTGCCAGTCCTCGTCGGGCATCTGGCCCGCGTCACCCGGCGTCGGCGCGTTCTGCGCGACCTGCGGCAGGCTGCCCGCGATGTCCTGCGGGTCCTGAAGCAGGGCCGCCCCGACCACGACGACCGCCGCGCCGACACTCGCGGCCAGCGGCAGCAGCCCGGCCCGGCTTGCCGGGCCCAGCCCGCGGGTGACGGGGGGCAGCAGCAGCCAGACACCCAGCGGGACCAGGATGTCGCCGCGCGGGGCCAGGGCCCAGAAATCGAACCCGACCTCGGCCACGGCCCAGATCATGGTGCCGATCAGCAGGGCGGCGTAGACCCACAGGGCCTCCTGCCGGCGCCGGAACAGCAATCCGGCCGTTACCAGCAGCATGAGGCCGGCAACGACGTAATAGGCCGACCCGCCAAGCGCGGTCAGCCAGACGCCGCCGGCCAGCAGGTAGAGCCCGATCAGGGCGCAGACCACTGCGGTGAGCACGACCACCGGGCGCAATCCTTGTGAACTGTTCATTGGAAACCCAACTTGCTGTGGAAATTCGATCCGAATTGCGTGACAAGCCCGTAACTTTTTGACCGGTCAAGTTAACGTGTTGTGGCGGTGTCCGTTCCCGATCCGCATGGTCCTGGCGGCGACGCGGCAGTGGGTTGCGTTTCTCTGCGACCATAACCTTCGGATTGCGGAATGGATCGCCGCCCCGGGCGCATTGGTTCTGCCCGGTGGCGGCTTATTCACAATTTCGTGATCAGGTTCGGGCGTGGCTCCGTCGGGTTGAACTCAGCCGGGTTGGGCGATGATGGCGTGCAGGGTGGGGCGGGTGCCGTCGGCGCGGATGGCGCGGCGCAGGCGGACGAACAGCGCGACGAAGGCGGGATGGTCCTCCAGCCCCCATCCGGCGAACACCGACATGCCCAGCGCCCGGCCGGGATCGGCATCGGCGGCCAGCGCCAGATCGTCCGGCGTCAGATGGGGTTCCGTCACGGTATAAGCAGCCCCGCTGTCGTCGGTGCCGCGCAGATATTCGGCAAAGCAGGCCAGCAGGAAGGCGATGCGGACGGGATTGCCCCCGCGCGCGAGCGTGCCGGTGGCGGTGTCCTTGACGAAGACCGGCAGTTTCGACGCGCTGTCCGAGGCGATGCGCAGCAACTGGTCGCTGATCGCCTGGTTGCGGAAGCGGCGCAGCAGCAGGGCGCCATAATCATGCAGTTCCATGCCCGGCGGCGCCCCGAGCAGCGGTTCGGCATCGAAGCCCAGATAGCGTTCGACCAGTTCGATGACGTCGGGGTCGCGCATGATGTCGCTGACGATGCGATAGCCCATCAGCACGCCCGGCAGGCCGAGCATGGAATGCGAGGCGTTGAGCATCCTCAGCTTGACCTGCTCGTAGGGCGCCACGTCCCTGGTGAACAGGACGCCCGCGGCTTCCAGCGGCGGACGTCCGGCACAGAACGAATCCTCGACCACCCACTGGATGAAATCCTCGCAGAACACCGGCGCGCGGTCGTCGACGCCGCTGGCGGCATCCAGTCGCGCGATGTCGGCATCGCGGACGGCGGGGGTAATGCGGTCCACCATGGTGCAGGGAAAGGTGACGTGGGCCGCGATCCACTCGGCAAGTGCCGCGTCGCGGGCCTGGGCCCAGGCCAGGAAGGCGGTGCGCGCGACGTGGCCGTTATGGGGCAGGTTGTCGCAGGACAGGATGGTGAAGGGGCCGACGCCGGCATCGCGCCGCAGGCGCAGGGCCTCGGTCAGCAGGCCGAAGACGGTGTGAGGCACGTCGCGGGCCAGGTCCTCGGCGATCGCGGGATGGTCCAACTGGAACTGCCCGGCCTCGTCCACATAATAGCCGCCCTCGGTGACCGTCATGCTGACGATGCGGATCGCCGGGTCGGCCAGGCGGCGGATCGTCCCAGCCCGGTCGTCCGGGGCGTGGAGATAGTCCACGATCGAGCCGACGACGCGCACGGTGTCGGGGGCGTCGGCCGGGCATTCGGTCAGTGTATAAAGACCGTCCTGGGCGCGCAGGGCGCTGGCCTTCGCGCGTTCGCGCGCGTCGTCCATGATGCCGATGCCCAGGATGCCCCATTGCGTGTTGCCCGGAGTGGCCAGGACGCGGTCCAGATAGACGGCCTGATGGGCGCGGTGGAAATTCCCCACGCTCATATGCGCGATACCGGGTCGGATCGCGGCCCTGTCATAGGTCGGGACGATGATCGCGGCGGGAAGCTGGCCGAGGGTCGAATTGTCGAGAGCCGGCATGAAGAAGTGTCCTGACAGGGAAGGGGGGCTACGCTCTATCGTGTTCCCCCCGGCGGCTTCGAGAGGGTTTTTGCACAACGCTGCCGTCCACCCCGTCGTCGGCCGTCAAATCCCGGGGAGGGCTTCCAGATAAAGACGGATCAAGGCGTCGCGTTCCCTGTCCAGCGGTTCACGGCAGGGGGATTCCCCCGCGCGGCGGTACCAATAGGCCGCGTTCGCATCATCGCCCTCGCGCCGGTGCAGGTAGGCGTGAACGCGGCAGGCGGGGCGGGTCGCGCCGTCCTCGACAAGGCCGTGTGCGTGGCCCCACTCGCCCCGTGCGTCGTGCCACAGGGCGCGCAGGTGCGGCGGCAGGGCCGGCGGCGGCACGGCATCGGCGAGCGAGAGATGGAACGCACGGGCGTCGAATCGTCGGGTCATGCGGGCACAGATGGGGCGGTGCGGCGCTATTTTCCACCCTGCGGCGCGGCGGGGGACGATTCGTGCCGCGAGGGGCTTGATCGCACCGCGTGCCTTGTCTATAGGCAGCCCCCTGTTCGCGCGTCCGGGCCTGGAATGGGCATGCCCGGCCGTGACCGCTGCCTGAGTGCCGCACTGCGGCCGCAGCCTGTAGATGAAGGAGATGAAAATGCCCAAGATGAAGACCAAGTCGTCGGTCAAGAAGCGGTTCAAGATCACCGCGACCGGCAAGGTGCTGGCGGGGCCGGGCAACAAGCGCCATGGCCTGATCAACCGTTCGCAGAAGATGAAGCGCACGAACCGCGGTTCGCAGACGTTGACCGAGATGGACGGCCGCACTGTGAAGCAGTGGGCCCCCTACGGGCTGGCATAAGGAGCACCTGAGACATGGCACGTGTAAAGCGGGGTGTGACCACCCACGCCCGTCACAAGAAGGTTCTCGATCAGTCCAAGGGCTATCGCGGCCGGTCCTCGACCAACTATCGCATCGCGCTGGAGCGCCTGGAAAAGGCCCTGCGCTATGCCTATCGTGACCGTCGGAACAAGAAGCGCGATTTCCGCGCCCTGTGGATCCAGCGCATCAACGCGGCCGTCCGTGAGCATGGGCTGACCTACAGCAAGTTCATCTATGGCCTCGACAAGGCCGGGATCGAGATCGACCGCAAGGTGCTGGCCGCCATCGCGTTCGACGATGCCGCCACCTTCGCCGAGATCGTCAAGCAGGCCCAGGCCGCGCTGGCCGCCGCCTGACCGGCGCCCCTCGCGATCTGCGTTTTACGGAACGGGCCACCCCACAAGGGTGGCCCGTTTCGCATTTGGGGGCTTTATTCGGCGGGGCGGAGCCTGTATCTGCCGCGTGCGCAAAATCAACAGGGTTGATTTGCGGTTGATTTGCGCCTGTCGTCACGCCGCGCGACGGACCATCTGCGACGAACCGATTATGCGGCATGACCGGCCCAGCCGGTGCCGAAGCCCGAGCGAGGTGCCATGAGCGACGATCTCGAGACCCTGCGGCAGGAGACGCTGGCCGCCCTGGCCGTGGCCGCCGACCGGCGGGAATGGGACGCCGTCCGCGTGGGAACGCTGGGCAAGTCCGGACGCCTGACCGCGCTGCTGAAGGAACTGGGGCGGATGACGCCCGACGCACGCAAGCTGCGTGGCGCCGCGGTGAACCGCCTGCGCGACGAACTGTCCCGCGCGATCGAGGAGCGCGGCGCGGCGATCGAGGCCGAGATCCTGAACGCCCGCCTGGCGGCGGAGCGTGTCGACGTCACCCTGCCGACGGCACCCGAGCGCGCGGGCATGATTCACCCGATCAGCCGCACGATGGAGGAAATGGCCGCCATCTTCGGCGCGATGGGCTTCCGCGTGGCCGAGGGTCCGGACATCGAGACCGACTGGCACAATTTCTCGGCGCTGAACACGCCCGACCATCATCCGGCGCGCACCGACCAGGATACGTTCTACCTGCCGGCCCAGGATCAGGGCCGCGAGCGCGTGCTGCGCACCCAGACTTCGGGCGTGCAGATCCGCACCATGCTGAGCGAGGAGCCGCCGATCCGCATCATCGCGCCGGGCCGCACCTATCGCGCCGACCATGACGCCACCCATTCGCCGATGTTCCATCAGTGCGAGGGGCTGGTGATCGACCGTGGCATCACGCTGGCGCACCTCAAGGGCTGCCTGACCGATTTCCTGCGCGCCTTCTTCGGCAAGCCCGACCTGCCGGTGCGATTCCGCGCCTCGTACTTCCCGTTCACCGAACCGTCGATGGAGGTCGATATCGGCTGGTCGCGCAAAAGCGGCGAGATCGGCGGCGGCGACGACTGGCTGGAGGTCCTGGGGTCCGGCATGGTGCATCCGCGCGTGCTGGCGAATTGCGGCCTGGACCCGCGCGAATGGCAGGGGTTCGCCTTCGGGATGGGCATCGAACGCCTGACTATGCTGCGCCATGGCATCCCGGACCTGCGTTCGTTCTACGAGAGCGACGTGCGCTGGCTGCGCCATTACGGCACCAGCCCGCTGTCACCGGCCCTGTTGCATGAAGGTCTCTGAGCGATGAAGTTCACCCTGTCCTGGCTGCGCGATCACCTCGACACCACCGCGACGCTGGATGAGATCTGCGCCAAGCTGAACACGATCGGGCTGGAGGTCGAAGGCCTCGAGGACCCCGGCGCAGCGCTGGCGGCCTTCCGCACCGCGCGAATCGTCGAGGCCGTGCAGCACCCCAATGCCGATCGCCTGCGCATCTGCCGCGTGGATGCCGGGCCGGGGTTCGAAGAGGTGCAGGTGGTGTGCGGTGCGCCCAATGCCCGCACCGGCCTGTCCGTGATCTTCGCCCCGCCGGGGACGTGGATTCCGGGTCTGGAAATCACCATCAAAGCCGGGGCGATCCGGGGTGAAACCAGTGGCGGCATGCTGTGCTCGCTGCGCGAACTGGGGTTGGGTGAGGAGCATGACGGCATTGCCGAACTGCCCGCCGACACCACCCCCGGCCAGTCCTATGCCGATTTCGCCGGGCTGAACGACCCGGTGATCGAAATCGCCGTCACGCCCAATCGAGGCGACGCGCTGGCGGTGCGGGGTATTGCCCGCGACCTGGCGGCTGCCGGGATCGGCCATCTGCGGCCCTGGCTGGCCGAAACGGTCGAGGGCACGTTCGACTCGCCGATCGGCTGGGCCAACCTGTTTCCCGAAGCCTGCCCGTGGGTGCTGGGGCGGACGATTCGCGGCCTGCGCAACGGCCCCAGCCCCGAGTGGCTGCAGAACCGCCTGCGGGCGGTGGGGCTGCGGCCGATTTCCGCCCTGGTCGATATCACCAATTTCTTCGCCTACGACCTGGGCCGGCCGCTGCATGTCTTCGACGCGGATCGCGTGACCGGCGACCTGCTGACGGTCTGCCGTGGCGCGGGCGAGGCATTCCAGGCGCTGGACGGGCGCGAGATCGTAGTCTCGCCCGAAGACTGCGTGATCGCCGACGTGGCCGGGGTGCAGTCCCTGGCCGGTATCATGGGCGGGGACGCGACGGGCGTCACCGCGGACACCACCAGCGTATTCGTGGAATGCGCGCTGTTCGACCCGGTGCGGATCGCGCTCAGCGGCCGTCGCCACGGCCTGCATTCCGACGCCCGCCACCGGTTCGAGCGCGGGGTGGACCAGGCCCTGCCGGTCGCGGCGCTGGAGGCCGCCAGCCGGATGATCATCGAACTGTGCGGCGGCGAGGCCAGCGAGGTGGTATCGGCCGGCGAGGCTCCGGCCTGGCAGCGCGAGGCCCGGCTGCGCTTTGCCCGCGTCGCCGGCCTGGGCGGGGTGGATGTTCCCGCCGACGAGGCCGTCACGGCGCTGGAGGCCCTGGGCTTCGCCGTGCGCCAGCGCGACGCGGACGAAGTGCTGCTGGACGTACCATCCTGGCGCAACGACATCGCCATGCCCATGGTCCTGGACCAGGCGCCCGGCCTGGACCCGGCGCGGGCGCGCAGGGCCGAGGACGGCGCGCGGGCCGTCGATGCGGAATGCGACCTGATCGAGGAAATCCTGCGCCTGCGGGGGCTGGATTCCATTCCGCCGGTCTCGCTGCCGACGCTGTCCGCCGTGCCGCTGCCTGCCCTGAGCCCGCGTCAGGTGCGCGCGGCCACCGCGCGCCGGGTCCTGGCGTCGCGTGGCCTGATGGAGACGGTGGGCTACTCCTTCGTGGCGCAGGCCGCCGCCGCCCGCTTCGGCGAGGTGCCCGAGGCGCTGCGCCTGCTGAACCCCATCGCGGCGGACCTGGACCAGATGCGGCCGACGCCGATGGTCAATCTGCTGTCGGCGGTCGAGCGCAATGCGGCGCGCGGCTACCCCGACCTGGGCCTGTTCGAGGTCGGACCGGGCTTTTCCGCCGACGGGCAGACGCAGGTGGCGACCGCGCTGTACAGCGGCCACACCCCGCGCCTGCCCGGACGCACGGCCGAACCGGTCAGCCTGTGGGACGCCAAGGCCGATGCCTTTGCCGTCCTGGCGGCGCTGGGCGCACCGGTCGACGGCCTGCAGGTCACGGCCGATGCGCCGGGCCATTATCATCCGGGCCGGTCGGGCGTGATCCGGCAGGGGCCGCGTAACGTGCTGGGCTATTTCGGGCAGATGCATCCGGCGTTGCTGGCCGGGCGGGGCTTGGACCGGCCGGTCGTCGGGTTCGAACTGTTCCTGGACGCGATCGCCGAGCCCAAGCGCCGCCGCCGCGCGGCGCCCGACCTGTCGCCCTTCCAGCCGGTGCATCGTGATTTCGCCTTCGTCGTCGCCGGCGACGTGGCGGCGGACGCGGTGCTGCGCGCGGCGCGGGGGGCGGAGCGGACCCTGATTTCCGGCGTGCGCCTGTTCGATGTGTACGAAGGCGAAAAGGTGCCCGAAGGCCATAAATCCCTTGGCATCGAAATCGTCCTGCAACCCGTCGAGCGCAGCCTGACCGATGCCGAGATCGAGGCCGTGTCCGACAAGATCGTGGCGGCGGTGTCGCGCGCCTGCGGCGCCGTACTGCGCGGTTGATCCGGCGGGGCCGGGTGGGGCGAAAGGGGACCGGGATGATCGGGACGTTCAGGCTGGCGGTCCGCGTGGTGGCGCTGTGCGGGGCGGTGCTGTGCGGAACGGCGGGCGCCGGGCGCGCCATGGCGGCCGACATCGTCGGCGCGGGCTCCAGCTTCGGCGCGCCGATCTATGGCGCGTGGGCCAGGGATGCGAAGCAGGCGACCGGGATCGCCCTGAACTACCAATCCATCGGCTCCGGCGCCGGGCAGAACCAGGTGCTGGCGCGGACGGTCGATTTCGGGGCATCGGATGCGCCGATGAATGCCGAGCGTCTGCGCGCCGGCCGCCTGATGCAGTTTCCGACGGTGATGGGCGCGGTCGTGCCGGTGGTGAACCTGCCCGGGCTTGGCGCCGGGCAGTTGCGTCTGACGGGGCCGCTGCTGGCGGCGCTGTATGCGGGCGACATCACCGAATGGAACGACCCGCGCATCGCAGCCGTCAATCCGGACCTGACGCTGCCTGACATTCCGGTGGCCCCGGTGCGCCGGGCCGACGGGTCGGGCACGACCTTCGTGTTCACCTCGTACCTGTCGCGGATGTCGCCGGCGTGGAAGCGGGACCAGGGGGCCGCGACCTCCGTCGCCTGGCCCACGGGCGAGGGCGCGCGCGGCAATGACGGCGTGGCCGCCGCCGTGCGCAATACCGAAGGGGCCATCGGCTATGTCGAATATGCCTTCGCCGCGCGAAACGGGATGAGCATGGCGCTGCTGCGCGACCGCAACGGCGATTTCGTCGCCGCCGGCGCCGATGGCTTCGCGGCGGCCGCGCGGTCGGCGGACTGGTCCGACACGACGACTTTTACGGTGGATCTGCTGGATGCGCCGGGTGCGGGGGCATGGCCCATCATGTCCGCGACCTATGTGCTGATACCTGTCGACCCAGCCGATCCGGCGCGGGCGGGTGCGGTGCTGCGCTTCTTCGACTGGGCGTTCCGCAATGGCGACGCGGCCGCGCGGGCCTTGCAGTACGTGCCGCTGCCGGACGCGGTGAAGGCCGGTATCCGGCATGGCTGGTCCGCCATCCGGGGTGTCACGCCCCCGGCGTGACGGGGGCGGGTTTGCGCCGGCGGTGGAAGAACGTTAGGCCCATCCCATGACCCAGGATGATACCGCCGCCGCACCGCGCACGATCTGGATTCTGGCGGGCGAGGCCAGCGGCGACGTGCTGGGCGCGCGCCTGATGGCGGCATTGCGCGCCCGCGATCCGGCCCTGCGGTTCGCCGGCGTCGGCGGCACGCGCATGGAAGGCGAGGGGCTGGCCAGCCTGTTCCCCCTGCGCGACCTGGCGGTCATGGGGCTGGTCGAAATCCTGCCGCGCCTGCGCCATCTGTCGCGTCGCCTGGATCAGGCGGTGGACCACATCCGCCGCACCGTGCCGGACGCGGTGGTTACGATCGACAGTCCTGGTTTCGCCCTGCGGCTGCTGCGCCGGATCGCGGGGCTGGACATTCCGCGCATCCATTACGTGGCCCCGCAGGTCTGGGCCTGGCGCGAGCACCGGGTACGGGAATTTCCCGGCCTGTGGGACCGGCTGCTGTGCCTGCTGCCGTTCGAACCCGAATTTTTCGGCCGTCATGGACTCGAGGCGCGCTTCGTCGGCCATCCGGTGCTGCAATCCGGCGCCGATCGCGGGGACGGCGCGGCGTTTCGTGCGCGGCATGGCATCGCGCCGGACGCGCCGGTGCTGATCCTGATGCCCGGCAGCCGCCGGTCCGAGGCGCCGCGCCTGTTGCCGGTCTTCGGCGCGACGATGCGGATTCTGCGCGACATGTGTCCCGGGATCGTGCCCGTCGTCCCGGTGTCGCCGGTGGTGGCCGACACCGTGCGGCGCGGGGTCGCCGGCTGGCCGGTCCAGCCGGTGATCGTGACCGAACCCGACGACAAGCACGACGCCTTCGCGGCGGCCGGGGCGGCGCTGACGAAATCGGGGACATCGACCCTGGAACTGGCGCTGGCCGGGGTGCCCATGGCGGTGACCTACCGGGTCAACCCGCTGACGGCGGCGATGGCGCGGCGGCTGATCCGCGTGCCCTATGTGGCGATGGTCAATCTGCTGGCCGGCCACCGGCTGGTGCCCGAACTGCTGCAGGAACGCTGCCGCCCGGACCTGCTGGCCGCGACGGTGCGCCGCCTGCTGACCGACGGGCGCGCCGCCGCCCTGCAACGGGCGGGCTTCCATGCCGTGGTCACGGCGCTGGCCGCCCCGACGGGCGACCCGGCCGCTGCTGCGGCGGCAGACATCCTGGCCGTGCTGGGCCAGCGGAAGACTTCCGCCGGCGGCTGATCAGCGCGTGGGGGGCTCGGTCGCGGGCGCCCCCGCCGGGGCATTCCCGATGGCGCGGAGCGAATCGAATTCGGTCTTGATGGCATAGATCCCGATCCCGATCGTCAGGACTACGGTCATGACAATCCAGACGATCTTGCTGGCGGGTGGGGTGTCGGGGCTGGTGGACATGATGGCTCCTCGGCGGCGGGCAGGGTCAGCCCTGCCCGTACAGACTGTCGGGGGACACCAGGGGGGCGCTGGTCTCGACCAGGCCCTCGGGGCGCATGGCGTTGAAGAAGCACGAGCGGCGTCCGGTGTGGCAGGCGACGCCCTGCTGGTCGACCAGCAGCAGCACCGCGTCGCGGTCGCAGTCCAGGCGGGCGTCAACCAGGTTCTGCACCTGTCCGGACGTCTCGCCCTTGCGCCACAGGGCGTCGCGGCTGCGCGAGAAATAGCAGACGCGCCCGGTGCGCAATGTTTCGTCCAGGGCCGCGCGATTCATCCATGCCAGCATCAGCATTTCGCCCGTGTCGTGCTGCTGCGCCACGGCGGCGATCAGCCCGGCCGCGTCGAAGCGAACGGTGTCGAGCATGCGGGCGCGGGTGGCCTCGTCGGGCGGAAGATAGGTCATGGCGGCCGGCGTTCCTGCATCGGGCGGTGACGGATGGGCGGGACAAGAACCCATGGAACGACGAATGTCCAGCCGTCGCGGCCTTCCGATCGGCGGGGCTCAGAGACGGTTTTAAAACCGTCTCTCAGGGTTCCGGCAGGGTCAGCCAGGACGGGACCTGGACGTGGATGGGATGGCCGTCGATCCGCAGGTCCGCATGGATCTGGTCCAGCCGCATCATCGCCAGCCCCCGCCCGTCGCGGGACGAGGCCATGACGCCGGCCTCGCGGCCCTCATGCAGGATGGGGGTGCCCGGGGCCGGCAGGGCGGCCGACGCGACAGGCAGCAGCTTGCGCTTGACCAGCCCGCGATAGCGCGTCCGCGCCGTCAGTTCCTGGCCCATGTAGCAGCCCTTGGTCCAGGAAATGCCGTTCAGGGCTTCGAAATTCGCTTCCAGCAGCAGGGTCTTGCCGGACTCGCAATCGCGCGATCCGTCGGGCAGGCCCAGGGACAGCCGATGGGCGTCGTAGGCCGCGGGGTCAGCCGCGCCAGGCGCCGGGTGGGGCAGCAGCAACCGCCATCCGGCTTCGGCCAGGCGCGGATCGGGGGCGCCGATCGCGGAGTCGATCATCGGCGGAACGGCGCCCCAGGCGGCATGGACGGCGAAGCCGGTGTCGGCGATCGTGACGTCCGACCGCAGGCGATAGCGCGACAGGCGCTGGCGCAGCATGTCGGCCAGTGCGGCCTCGCACTCCAGCAGCAGTCGCTCGCCGCCCGGATCGGCGAAGATGAAGAAGTCGGCCAGCCAGCGGCCCTGCGGCGTCAGGAAGGCGGCCCATATCGCCTGGCCGGCGGTGGCGGCGGCGACATCGTTGGATACCAGTCCCTGAAGGAAGGCAACCCGGTCGGCGCCGGAGACGGCCAGCACGGTCCGATCCGGCAGGGAAGTGAGATGTGTCATGGTAATTCCGGATTCTGAGCGCGCGCGTCCGTGGTGACAAGGGAAAACCACGAGCAAGGGCGGCGGTACGATCATGGCGGGTCGGCGATTCCACCCGGCCGCGCGATGGGCTAGCTTCATGCGGCATGCGTATTCTGTTTATTACTTCCACCCGCCTGGGTGACGCGGTCCTGTCCACCGGATTGCTGGATGTCCTGCTGGCCCGCTATCCGCAGGCCCGCTTCACCATCGCCTGCGGGCCGGTGGCGGCGGCATTGTTCGACGCCATGCCCCGGCGCGATCGGACGATCGTCGTGACCAAGCGACGGTACGACCTGCACTGGCTGTCGCTGTGGCGCGACTGCGTGGGCACGCGGTGGGATCTGTGCGTGGACCTGCGGGGCTCGGCGGTCACGCTGTTCCTGCCCGCGCGGCGGCGGGCGATCATGCGCGGGGGGCGGCGGCAGGGCGCGCGCATCATGCATCTGGGCGGGGTGCTGGGCCTGTCGCCGCCGCCCCTGCCGGTGATGTGGACCGCGCCGGCCGATCGCGCGCAGGCGCGGGCGCTCCTGCCCGACGGCATACGCTGGCTGGCATTGGCGCCGACGGCGAACTGGGCGGGAAAAATCTGGCCGGCCGAACGCTTCGTGGCGCTGGCCCGGACGCTGCAGGCCCAGCGCGGCCCGTTGCGCCCGGTCATCCTGTATGGCCCGGGCGAGGCCGAGCGGGCGATGGCGTCCGCCGTGCTGTCCGCGCTGCCCGACGCCGTGGACGCGGGCGGACATTTCACCTTGCCGCAGGTGGCGGCGCTGCTGGCGCGTTGCCAGGGATTTATCGGCAATGATTCGGGCCTGATGCATCTGTCGGCGGCGGTGGGGACCCCGACGCTGGGGCTGTTCGGGCCCAGCCGGATGTCCGAATACGGCCCGGTCGGCCGCTGTGCCCGCGGCATCGCGGCACCGGGGCCGGAGGGGAGCGCCCCCATCGCGGGGCTGGAGGTCGCGGCGGTGGCCGACGCGGCGATCGGGTTGCTGGACGATGCCGGGCCGGTCCCGGACGGCGCGATGTCCGTGGTCGCATGAAAACCGTCCTGATCTATCGCGACCGTCTGTTGCCGCCCTCGGAACACGCCTTCATGCGGCGGCAATATATGGGCTTCCGGACGTTGCGGCCCTGCTGGGTGGGATGCCGGCGGGATGCTCCGGCGCCCGACCTGCCGGGCGATGTGCGGTTTCTGGGTGGCCACGGGATACTGCGCCCGCTGCGTCAGGTGGCGTTCAAACAGTTCGGTTGGGGTGCGGCCCGGGACATCGCCGACCTGTCGCCCGTGCTGGTACATGCCCAGTTCGGGCGTGGCGGCGCGCTGGCGCTGCCGATCGCCCGTGCGTTGGGCGTGCCGCTGGTCGTGACCTTCCACGGGGGCGACGCCTTCAAGGACCGCCATTACGCGCGCGGTTTCCCGCCTTCCGTGTTCCGCAGGCGCTGGCACGCGTTGCAATCCTACGCCTCGCTGTTCGTCTGCGTGTCCGAGGGCGTGCGCGACCGGTTGCTGGAACGTGGGGTGCCGGCCCGCCTGCTGGAGGTCATTCCCATCGGGGCGGAGCCCGTTCCCCGTGCTGCCGGACCCGCCGACCGCTTTGTCTTCGCCGGACGCTTCGTGGACAAGAAGGGCGTGCCGGTCCTGATCGACGCGCTGCGGGTGCTGGCGGATCGCGGGATCACTCCTCCCGTGATGCTGGCGGGGGATGGGCCCCTGTTGCCGGCGATGCGCGACTATGCGGCGGGACTGGCCAATGTGCGCTTTGCCGGCTGGCTGGGGGCGGCGGAACTGGGGGCGCAGATGGATCGGGCGATCGCGCTTCTGGTCCCCAGCGTGGTTCCGCCCGGTGGCGACCGCGAGGGCCTGCCCAGTGTCGCGATCGAGGCCATGGCGCGCGGCGTGCCGGTCATTGCCTCGGACCAGTCCGGGCTGGAGGGCGCGGTAGGACGCTCGGGGGCGGGACTGGTGGTGCCGGCCGGAGCGCCCGCCGCGCTGGCGGAGGCGATGGGGGCCATGCTGGCGCCCGGCATGCGCGACGCCATGGCACAGGCCGCGGAGACGACGGCGCGGGAGTCATTCTGTGCGCCCGTCCAGTCGGGACGGCTGGAGGCGCGGTTGCTGTCGTTCCTGCAAGGGTGAAGCGACGCGGGCGATCGGGCCTTGCCGTCGGCCTGCCTGTGGGAGTACGTCGCTGGGAACGACAGGCTGCGAGGGATCGATGCATTACGACCTGATTATCCGCAACGGCACCTGCGTCCTGCCATGGGGCGAAGTCCGGACCGACATCGGCGTCCGGGACGGCCGCGTCGCCAGCCTGACCGCCGGTATCGCCGACGATGCGGACGAGATCGTGGACGCGGCGGGCCTGCATGTGCTGCCGGGCCTGATCGACCCGCACGTGCATCTGCGCGATCCGGGCGACGCCAGCGTCGAAAGCATTCCGACCGGCACCCGTGCTGCGGCGCTGGGCGGGGTGACGACGGTGTTCGACATGCCCAACACCGCGCCCGCCATCACCGACGCCGAGATGCTGCGCTGGAAGCAGGAATACGCGTCGCGCGAAAGCTGGGTCGATTTTGCGATGTATGTGGGCGCCACGCGGGCGAACACACCGCACCTGGGCGAGTACGAACGCTTTGACGGCGTCTGCGCGATCAAGGTCTTCGCCGGTTCGTCGACCGGCGACCTGATGATCGAGGATGACGAGGGCATTCGCCGCGTCCTGGAGCACGGCCACCGCCGCGTCGCCTTCCATTCCGAGGACGAATACCGCCTGCAGGCGCGCAAGGCGATGTTCACCCCGGGCATGCCGTATGACATGCACCGTGTCTGGCGGGACGAGGAATGCGCTTTCCTGGGCACCCGGCGGATCGTGGCGCTGGCCCGGCGGACCGGCCGGCCGATCCATATCCTGCATACCTCGACGGCCGAGGAATTAGCGTATTTGCCCGATTGCCGCGACGTCGCGACGGTCGAGGTGCTGGTCAACCACCTGACGCAGGTGGCGCCGGAGTGTTACGAGGCGCTGGGCGCGCTTGCGATCATGAACCCGCCGATCCGCGACCGCCGCCATTACGAGGCGAGCTGGGAGGCTGTGCGCAACGGCACGGTGGACACCATCGGCTCCGATCACGCGCCGCATTCGCTGGAGGCCAAGGCCCGGCCGTGGCCCGCCACCCCGGCGGGCCTGACCGGCGTGCAGACGTTGGTCCCGGTCATGCTGGACCATGTCAATGCCGGCCGGCTGTCGCTGGGCCGGATGGTGGACCTGATGGCCGCGGGGCCGGCGCGGGTCTATGGCCTGCAGGCCAAGGGGCGGATCGCGATGGGGTACGACGCCGATTTCACCCTGGTGGACATGAAGGCGCGGCGGCGGATCACCAACGACTGGATCGCGACGCCGGCGGGCTGGACGCCGTTCGACGGCATGGCGGTCACGGGCTGGCCGATGGCGACGATCGTGCGGGGCCATGCGGTGATGCGCGAGGATACGATCCTGGGCATGCCGTCGGGCCGACTGGCCCGCTTTGCACCTTGATGAGCCGACTGGCCCGCTTTGCGCCCTGATTTCGTCATGTTCGGCCTGTAGGTGTGCAAGGTTGGTCATATCGTCCCGCCCATGACGCGGGATCAGGAAGGAAGACGTCCCTTGCGTGCATGTGTATCGGGCCTGTTTGTCGCCTGTGCGTTGTCCTTGTGCGTGACGGGGGCGGCCCGGGCGGCCGGGGCGGCGTGGTCCGCCCCCGCCTGCGGGCGGGAGCCCGTGGCGCCGCCGGTCGATTCGTCGACCGTCGCGCGCTACAACGCCAGCATCGACAGCGTGACGGCGTACGAAAAGGCGGCCCGCACCTATAACGGCTGCGTCGCGGCCGCCGCCAGCCGCGAGGAAAGCGCGATCAGCGCCGAGGCCCGCACCCGCATCGCGCATGTCCATGAGGCCAGCGTGGCGGTGCATCAGCGCATCGCCGACAATTTCTCCCGCCTGACGGCGCAGTTGAAGGCCGGGGCCGCGCGCTACAGCCATTGATGGATCACGCGGGTTTGTTGCCCGCGTGCGCCGACGCGGCTATGGTCCCGCCTTGGACGGACGGGCGGCGGCCCGTGCGCGACGTATGCGGGGAACGGTTTGGACGTGGCTGACGACATCTTCAGGGAAGTCGACGAGGATTTGCGCGCGGAGCGGCTGCGTGCGCTGGCGCGGCGATACGTGGTGGCGGCCGTGGCCGTGGTGGCGGTGATCTGCGCGGGTGTCGGCGGCTGGCAATACCAGGCGTGGCGGGCGCGACAGGCTGATCGGGCGTGGGCGGCGACCTATTTCGCGGCCCTGCACGCCGCCGACAGCAGCAATATCACGCCGGGCGAGACGGCGCCCCTGACCCCGCAGCAGAAGGACGCGCTGACGCGCCTGGCGACGCTGGACCAGAGTTCGGCCCCCGCGGGGCTGCGGACGATGGCGCGGCTGGAACGGGCGTCGCTGCTGGCGTCCAGCGGCGACGCCAAGGCGGCGCTGGGCCTGTGGGACCAGGTGCAGGCCGATGACGGCGCCGATCCGCTGCTGCGCGGGCTGGCCGGCCTGTTGTGGGTCCAGCACCAGATCGACGACGGCGACCCTGCCACCCTGCGTTCCCGCCTGGCCACGCTGGACGGCACGGGCAAGCCGTGGCGCGCCCTGGCGATCGAATGCGAGGCGCTGCTGGATTTGCGCCAGGGCCATGATGCCGACGCGCGCCGCCGGCTTGCCCAGCTCAGTGCCTCGCCCGATGCGCCCGACGGGCTGCGCAGTCGCGCCGGCGGCCTGCTGCAGACATTGAATGGCGCCGGCCTGTAAGGCCCCAACCCGTGAAGAGCAGGATAGACATGAACAAAGTTCTGACCCGCCGGCATGCGCTGCTCGGGGCCGCGACGCTGCCGATGCTGGCCGGATGCAGCCTGTTCGAGGATGACGAGAAGAAGCTTCTGGCCGGCAAGCGCGTCAACGTGCTGAGCACCGGCGCGGGGCTGATGGTCGATCCCGAGGATCATGCCCCCATTTCCATTCCGCCCGCGACCGCCATCACCGAATGGGCGCAGCCCGGACGCGTGCCCAGCCACGAGGGCATCAACATGGCGTGGGGCGGGGCGATGCGGCGCGAGTGGTCGCACAGCATCGGCGCGGGCATTTCCGACCCCGATTTCCTTGCGTTCGCGGCGCTGGGTTCGAACGGGCGGGGCGTGTTGCAGGCAACGCCGATCGTCAGCGACGGGCGGATCTTCGTCGGTGACGCCCAAGGGGTAATCCGGGCCTTCTCGTGGCCGGGGATGCGCCGGCTGTGGCAATTCATACCCAAGCCGAAGAAGATGAAGTCCAGCAATCTGGGCGGCGGCTTCAGCGTCGCGGGCGATACGCTCTATATCGTCGATGGCGTGGCGCAGACCCTGGCCGTGGATGTTGCGACCGGCCGTGTGAAATGGCGCATCGACACTGGCACCCCCGGCCGCTCGGCGCCCACCATCGTCGAGGGGCGGCTGTTCTTCGGCACCATCGACGAACGGCTGTTCGCGGTGGAGGCGGCGACCGGCAAGACATTGTGGACGTACACCGCCACGCCGGCCGACACCGTCATCTTCGGCCAGCCCGCGCCGGCCGTGGTGGATGGCGTGGTGGTGGCCGGTTTCGGGTCGGGCGACCTTGTTGCGCTGCGCGCCGAAAGCGGCGAGGTGGTCTGGAGCGACACGCTGGGCAGCACGAACGGCCAGGAATCCACCGTCGATTTTTCCTGTGTGCGGGGCATGCCGGTGATCGTCGACGGCACCGTCTATGCGGTCAGCGCCGGGGCGATCCTGGTGGCGATGGATCTGCGGTCCGGGCGGCGCCTGTGGGAACGGGCGGTCGCCGGGCAGAATACGCTGCTGGTGGTCGATACCTGGCTGTTTGTCCTGTCGCTGGACCAGCAACTGGCCTGCATTGACCGGTTGAGCGGGCATGTGCGCTGGATCACCCAGCTTCGCCGCTTCCGCCGGGTGGACGCCCAGAAGGACGCGGTGACGTGGACCGGGCCGATCCTGGCGGACGGCAAGCTGGTCTGCGTCAGCACCCTGCCCGAGAACGGGTTCGCGACGATCGACCCGATCAAGGGCGAGATCCTGTCGATCGGCAAGCTGCCGGGTGTTGCGACGGTGGCGCCGATCGTGGTCGATGGCCGCATGTTGATCGTGACCGATGACGGTCAAATGATAGCATATAGCTAGCGACTGCTTTAAAGGGGGCGCCCGATCAGCTTCATCCCGTCGTGCGCCCTTTCGCAGTTTATCAAGGATTCAGTCCCAAATTGGCCAAGCTTCCCCCCGTTCTGACCGGAGGCGCGCTGCCGGTGGTCGTCATCGCCGGACGTCCCAATGTCGGCAAATCGACGCTGTTCAACCGCCTTGTCGGGCGACGGCAGGCGCTGGTGGCCGACACGCCCGGCGTCACCCGTGACCGCAAGGAGGCCGAAGCCCAGTTGCGCGGCCGTACCGTACGCCTGGTCGACACGGCGGGGCTGGAGGAAGCGGCGCCGGACACGTTGTATGGCCGGATGCGCGCATCGTCGGAATCGGCGGTGGCGCAGGCCGATCTGGTCCTGTTCTGCATCGACGCACGCGCCGGCATCACCCCGGCTGATTCGCATTTCGCGGTCTGGCTGCGCCGTCAGGGGCGGCCGGTGCTGTTGATCGCCAATAAATCGGAAGGGCGGCAGGGCGCCGCCGCGGCGATGGAGGCCTATGCGCTGGGCCTGGGCACCCCGCTGGCGATCTCGGCCGAGCATGGCGAGGGCCTGTCCGACCTGATGGGCGAAATCGCGGACCGTCTGCCGCCCGAGGTTCGGGAAGCTCCGTCCGAACATGAGATTATCGGCACAGAAGGGGAAGAGGACGAACGTCCGGCCGGCCCGCTGCGCCTGGCCATTGTCGGCCGGCCGAACGCCGGAAAATCGACCTTGCTGAACCGCCTGCTGGGCGAGGAGCGGATGATCACCGGGCCGGAACCCGGCCTGACCCGCGATTCCGTCACCGTCATGCTGCATGACGACCAGGGACCGATCCAGCTGGTCGATACCGCAGGCCTGCGCCGCAAGGCGCGGATCGACGATGCCTCGCTGGAGAAAATGTCGGTGTCCGCCTCGATCGAGGCGCTGAAGATGGCGGAAGTCGTCGTGCTGGCGCTGGACGCGACGCTGGGCGTGCACGAACAGGATTTGCAGATTGCCCGCCTGATCGAGCGCGAGGGGCGGTGTTGCGTGCTGGCCCTGAACAAATGGGACGCGGTCGAGGACCGGATTGCGACGCGGCAGGCGATTTCCGACCGGATCGAGACGTCGCTGGCGCAGATGCGCGGCATTCCCGTCGTTTCGTTCTCGGCCCTGACCGGGGCGGGAGTGCAGAAGCTGCTGCCGGTGGTGCGCCGCGCCCATGACGTGTGGAACCGGCGCGTGCCGACCGGCGCGCTGAACCGCTGGTTCGAGACGATGCTGGAACGGCACAGCCCGCCGCTGGTGGGCGGACGGCGGCTGAAGCTGCGCTACATGACGCAGGCCAAGGCCCGGCCGCCGACCTTCATCCTGTTCGGCACCCGCGCCGAACTGCTGCCCGAGGATTACCAGCGTTACCTGGTGAATGGCCTGCGCGAGACGTTCGACCTGCCGGGGACGCCCATTCGCCTGCTGCTGCGCGGCACGCGCAACCCCTTCGCCGAGAAAGAATGACTCTGGGGCGGCCCGCTTCAGGGCGCTGCCCCGCAACCTGCCAAAGGGCAGCGCCCTTTGGAAACCCGGTCGTTTTTGTCCATGTCTCCGTGTCCGGGCCGCCACGCCCGGACACGGCGCGCGTCAATGGATGAAGATCGAGAGCAGCAGGCAGAATGCCAGACCCAGCACCGCGATCAGGGTTTCGATCACCGACCAGGTCTTGATGGTCTGCCCCACGGTAAGGCCCAGATATTCCTTGATCTGCCAGAAGCCGGCATCGTTCATCGGGCCCAGCGCGACCGAACCCGCGCCCGTCACCAGCACCATCAGTTCCGGCGATGTGCCGTGGCTTTGCAGCAGGATGGGGCCGACGATGCCCGAGGCCGTGCTCATCGCCACTGTGGCCGATCCGGCGGCGACGCGCACCACCACCGCCAGCAGCCAGGCCAGTACCAGCAGCGGCACATGCGCCCCCAGCGCCAGGTCGGTGATCGCCTTGGACACGCCGCTGTCGACCAGTTCGCGGCCGAACCCGCCGCCCGCGCCGACCAGCAGCATGATCAGCGCTGTCGGCCCCAGGCATTCGGTGGTGTAGCGCAGGATCGTCTCGCGCGAGAAGCCGCGCGCCAGGCCCAGCACGTAGAAGGACATGATCGTCGCCAGCAGCAGCGCGATATCGGTGTTTCCGATGAAATGCAGGGTCGTGTTCAATGTGCCGCCGGGGCTCGATACCAGGTCGGCCACCGAACCGATCAGCATCAGGATCACCGGCGACAGGATCGTCAGCACGGTGGTGCTGAAGGGCGGCATGCTGGTGGGGACGTCCTTGTTCGAAAATTGTTCGGCCAGGCCGGCGGTGCCTTCCAGATGCACGTGCGGGGTGATGAATTTCGCATAGATCGGGCCGGCCAGGGCCGCGATGGGCGTGCCGATGATGACCCCCCAGAAGATCGTCCGGCCGGTATCGGCATGATAGGCCGACAGCGCCAGCAGCGTGGCGGGATGCGGCGGGATCATCGCGTGGGTGACCGACAGGGCGGCGCCCATCGGCAGGGCCAGCAGCAGCATCGGCGTTGAGGTCCGGCGCGCCAGCGTGAAGACCAGCGGGATCAGCAGGACGAACCCGACCTCGAAGAACACCGGCAGGCCGATCAGCAGTCCGATGACCATCATGGCCCAGCTGATCCGGCCCTTGCCCGCCAGGCGGGTGATCGTCAGCGCGATCTGGTCCGCACCGCCGGATTCGGCCAGCATCTTGCCCAGCATGGTGCCCAGCGCGATCACGGTGGCGATGTGGCCCAGCACATGCCCGGCCCCGGCCTCGAAGGATGCGACGGCCTTCTGGGGCGGCATGCCGGCGCCCAGTGCCAGCAACAGGGACACGGTGAACAGGACGATGAAGGGATTGAGCTTGTAGCGCCCGATCAGAAGCACGACGGCCACGATGGACGCCGTCGCGAGAGAAACGGCAAAGAGTGAGGACATGGAACCACAGTCTGCAGAAATGTGAACGCGTATCACTGCGGCGGGAAAATCGGTTGTCAATGTCTTGATTGTCACATCCGCGCCATGCGGAATGGTTTCCGACCCGCCCTGTTTTTTCCGTTCGGCCCGCCCGGCGGGGCAGGATGCGTCTGGTCAGGCGGTGGAATTTCGTTTCATAAGGACCGCTGGTGTCCGTGGTTCCGGTGCCACAAAAGAAATCATGGGGAGGAACCCGTCACATGTCACCAGACCAGCTATCGGCACAGGCGGCGCCAGGTATCGGCGGATCGCCGGGGGCGGCACGGGCCGTCGTCGTCGGACTGCTCGCGGCCATGGCGGGGCTGATGTTCGGGCTGGATACGGGCGTCATCGCGGGCGCGCTGGGCTTTATCGGCGACGAATTCCATGCCTCGGCCCGCATGCAGGAATGGATCGTCTCGTCCATGATGGCCGCCGCCGCGCTGGGGTCGGTGGGCGCGGGGCGGATCTCGTTCCGCTTCGGCCGGCGCCGGGCGCTGCTGGGGGCGTCGCTGCTGTTCCTGGCCGGGGCGCTGGTCTGCGCGCTGGCGCATTCCATCACCATGCTGATCGCAGGCCGCATCATGCTGGGGCTTGCGGTAGGCATCGCGGCCTTCGCGGCCCCGCTCTATATTTCCGAAGTGACGTTGGAGGCAGTGCGCGGGGCGATGGTCTCGTTCTACCAGCTGATGGTCACGCTGGGTATTTTCCTGGCCTACATGACCGACAGCCTGCTGTCCTACGGGGGGCACTGGCGCTGGATGCTGGGCCTGATGGCGGTTCCGGCCGCGTTGTTCTGCGCCGGCTGCCTGTTCCTGCCCGACAGCCCGCGATGGCTGATGATGCGCGGCGAGCGAAGTCGCGCCAGCCAGGTGATGCGCTACCTGCGCGCCGACCCGGCCGAAGCGGACGCTGAAATCCGCGACATCGCCCAGGAACTGCGCAAGCCGGGCGGCGATGGCTTCGCCCTGTTCCGCACGGATGCGAATTTCCGCCGCTCGGTGCTGCTGGGTGTGGTGTTGCAGGTCATGCAGCAGCTGACGGGCATCAACGTGCTGATGTATTACGCGCCCAAGATTTTCCAGGCGGCGCAGTTCGGGGTGTCGGCGGCGACGTGGGCGACGGCGCTGATCGGTCTGATCAACATGGCGGCGACGGGCTTCGCCATCGTGTTCATCGACCGGTGGGGTCGCCGTCCGCTGCTGATCCTCAGTTGCGCGATCATGACGTTCGCCATGCTGGCGGCCGGCGGGCTGGTCGCGGTCGGGGGCGACTCCACGTCCCACGAGATGGGGATGGTGGGTGCGCTGCTGCTGTTTGTCGCGGGCTTCGCGATCGGCGCCGGGCCGCTGGTGTGGACGCTGTGTTCGGAAATCCAGCCCCTGCGCGGCCGCGATTTCGGCATTGCCTGTTCCACCTTCACCAACTGGGCCGCCAACTGGCTGATCAGCAACGTGTTCCTGTCGGTCCTGGCAACGTTGGGCGAGGCCAGGACGTTCTGGGTATTCGCCGCGATGAACGGCCTGTTCATCGTGATTACCCTTGCCTACGTTCCCGAGACGCGCGGTGTCTCCCTGGAGGAGATCGAAAGCCGCCTGATGGCCGGGCGCCGGCTGCGCGACCTGGGCCGCTGATCCCGGCGCGGGAAAAGGAGACTGAATCCATGATCATCCGCAGCGACGAGACCGCCGACATCCCCACGCCGGGCGGACCGATGCGGATGCACCTGCTGCGCCCGGCGGCGGAGGGGCGCTTTGCCGGCGTGGTCCTGTTTTCCGAGATCTATCAGGTCACCGCGCCGATCCGCCGCCTGGCCGCGATGGTGGCCGGGATGGGTCATGTGGTCGCGGTGCCCGAGGTATACCATGAATACGAACCCGCGGGCACCGTCCTGGCCTACGATCAGGCCGGAACCGACCGGGGGAATGAACTGAAATATGCCAAGCCGGTCGCCGCCTATGACGACGACGCACGCGCGGCGGTGGCGTGGCTGGCGTCCCATCCGGCCTGCACCGGGCGGATCGCGACGATGGGGGTGTGCCTGGGCGGGCATCTGGCCTTCCGCGCCGCGATGAACCCGGCGGTGTCGGCGGCGGCGTGCTTCTATGCCACCGACATCCATTCGGCTACGCTGGGGCAGGGACGCCACGACGATTCCCTGGATCGCATGGGCGATATACCCGGCGAGGTGATGATGGTCTGGGGCCGGCAGGACCCGCATGTTCCCTTCGCCGGCCGCCAGGCGATCCGCGCCGCGCTGGAACAGGCCGGCGTCCGCTACGAATGGCACGAGGTCAACGCCCAGCACGCCTTCCTGCGCGACGAGGGGCCGCGCTACGACCCGGCGCTGTTCCTGCAGGCGATGGGCTGGACGACCTCCCTGTTCGGCCGCACCCTGCAGGCGGGCTGAGCGGCATGGCGGCGCGGGTTCTGGTCGAGGGCGAAGGGCTGCATGGCGGGGCGCGGGCGATGGCGATGTTCGCCGTGGCCCTGTCCGTCCTGCTGTCGGTGCTGGATTACGCCATCGCCAACGTCGCACTGCCGACGATCGCGCGCGACATCCATGCGACCCCGTCGGCGTCCATCTGGGTCATCAACGCCTATCAGCTGGCCAGTGTCTCCACCCTGTTGCCGCTGGCGTCGCTGGGGGCGCGGGTGGGGTTCGCGCGGATGTGCCGCATCGGGCTGGCGACCTTCGTCGTGGCGTCAGTGCTGTGCGCGGTCTCGCACACGCTGCTGGAACTGGCGCTGGCGCGCGCATTGCAGGGCATGGGCGGCGCCTGCATCATGAGCGTCAATATCGCGCTGCTCCGCTTCATCTATCCGCATGCCGAGATCGGCAAGGGGATCTCGCTGAACGGGGTCGTCGTCGCCACCGGCGTGGCGCTGGGGCCGACCATCGCCTCGGCCGTGCTGTCGGTCGCGACCTGGCCGTGGATCTTCCTGATCAACCTGCCGCTGGGCGGGGCGGCGATGCTGGCCGCGCTGTTCTACCTTCCGCATACGCCGCGCAGCGAACGCGCGTTCGACCTGACCAGCGCGGTGCTGAATGTCGTGGCCTTCGGGGGGGTGATCATCGGGCTGGACAGCCTTGTCCACCGGACCGGGCCGGCGCTGGCGGTCTGGCTGCTGCTGGCCGGGGCCGGGGCCTTCGTGCAACTGGCCCGCCGCCAGGCCGGACGGCCCGACCCGATGCTGCCGATCGACCTGCTGGCGGTGCCGGACTTCCTGGTCGCGTTCGGGGTGGGGTTCGGGGCGTTCATCGCTTCCAACTTCTTCATTATCTCGATGCCCTTCACGCTTGAGGCGGTGCTGCATCGCTCGGCGGTCGCGACCGGGCTGCTGATCACGCCCTGGCCGGTCGGGATCGTACTGATCGCGCCCTTCGTGGGCAGGGTGGCGGACCGGATTCCGGCGGGGGTGCTGTCGTCGATCGGGCTGTGCGTGACCGGGACGGGGTTCGTCCTGCTGTGCTTTCTGACGCCGGACGCCAGCAACCTGGACATTGCCTGGCGGATCGGCATCGCCGGGATGGGGTTCGGAATCTTCCAGCCGCCCAACAACCGCGCGATGATGGTGTCCGCCCCGCGCGGCCGATCGGGCAGCGCCAGCGGCATGGTGTCGGTGGCGCGGCTGTCCGGCCAGACCATGGGGGCGATGTTCGTCGCGCTGACCTTCGGTTTCGTGGTCCATGACCCCACGCTGCGCTGCCTGGAACTGGCGGCCGCCTTCGCCTATCTGTCCGCGCTGCTCAGCGCCGGCCGGTTGCTGAAGCCGCGCGTCCCCGTATCGTGAGCGAAATATAATAATCCGATTTGACGCAGATCATATGCTGCGGGTCTCGGCTGGGCCGTTTTCCGAGCCAGGTCCGGCAGGCCGCCGAGCGGCCGTCTCCGGCCGCCGGGCAGGTGCGTTACGCAGGTTTTAGTAACGAAAACCTGATGGTGGGCTATCTTGTCCTGGTGAAGGGGCCGATCCGGCGGGACGGATCCAGCACGGGGGCGATGCGCCGCCCGGCGATCCTGCCCTGACTGGTCAGGCGACAGGATGTCGTTGTGGATGGCCGGGTGTCCCATGCAATCGCCGAGGGCGTGATCATGCGAAACGATGCCGTACTGTCCGTCAAGGAACGGAAGACAAAGCGGGCTACGATGGGTCGGGCCGGTGGGGTGCTGGGGGCCTGCGTTCTGGCGGCGGGGCTTTCGGGCTGCGTCGGGCCGACCGGCCCGGTGTATGGGCAATGGTCGGGATACCAGCCGGACGGCGCCACCGGGTACGAGCGCAATGTGCAGCTCGTCCTCGACGGCAAGCCCGACGCGCGTGGGGGCATATACCATCTGCGGGCGATGCAGATGAATCCGATGGCGCAGCTTCAGGGGGCGCCCGGCGGGTATGTCGACAATCGCTGGGTGCTCAGCACCGTGACCGTCAACCGCCGGACGTTGAACCGCATCCATCTTCTGGGCATGCCCGCCACGCAGTACGCGACCTACGACATGCTGCCCGACCGCACGCTGGTGCCCGATATAGGCGGCGAGAGCCTGGAGGCTTCGGAACGTGCGGCGATGGCCTATCGGCTGAGTGTCCGGCCCCGCGACAGCTACGCTTACGGGCGGATCTGACCCGTTACGGCGCGGGCCGGACGCGATAGAGCGTCGTCCGGCGCACCACCCGGTCCTCCAGTTCCATGGTGGTGGGGATGTCCCGGATGACGAGGGGGGCCAGCCCGTCGCGCGGCAGGTAGGCGCGGCCGGGGTCGGCGATCCAGACCTCCGCCGTGCGGGCACAGCACCGCAGCCAGGGCAGGATGTGCTGCGTCATCGGGCTTTCGTAACAGACATCCCCGCACAGGATCAGATCCCAGCAGGGGGCCGTACCCACCAGGTCGGCCCCTGTGGCGGTGATGTCCACGCCATTGACGTCGGCGTTCAGCGCGATGGCCGTCACGGCCAGTGGATCGATTTCCGCCGCCTCGACCGATGCCGCGCCGGCCTGTGCGCAGGCGATGGCCGCGATGCCGCACCCCGCCGCGAAATCGAGGACCCGCCGCCCCGCGACCCGTTCCGGATTGTCCAGGATGTGGCGGGCCAGCAACTGCCCGCCCGGCCAGGCGAAGGCCCAGAAGGGCGGTTCGATGCCGTTCTGTGCCAGCCAGTTCTCGCTTGCCTGCCAGACCGGTGTGATCTCGGTGGCCAGGTGCAGCGCGATTTCCGGCACCAGCGGGACATGGGCCAGGGCCGTATGCGCGGTGACGAAGGCCCGCGCCTCCGCCGGCGTGTGTGGGCTCATCGGCCGAACAGCCCGGCCAGCAGCGCCAGCGCGACGGCCAGCCCGGTCTCGCGGTTGAAGCGGAACAGGCCCAGGCACCCCCGGGGATCGGCGATGTCCAGCCGTGCGACCTGCCAGGCCATTGCCGCCGCCGGCAGCAGCATCGCCGGCCAGAATCCAGGCCCCATTCCCCCCAGACCTCCCGCCGCCAGCAACGCGGCCAGCGACAGGGCGTAGCACGCGCCGACGAAGCCGTGCGCCTGCCCGGCCCAGAGGCGGGATGTCGATTTGACCCCGATCCGTGCGTCGTCCTCCATGTCCTGGAAGCCGTAGATCGTATCGAAGCCGAGCTGCCACAGGATGGTGGCGGCATAGAGCGCCACCCAGGCGGCGTCGATCCGGCCGGCGGCGGCGGCGTAGCCCAGCGGCGCGCCGAAGCCGAAGGTGAACCCCATGACCAGTTGCGGCCACCACGTCACCCGCTTGGCCAGCGGATACAGCGCGACCAGCAGCAGCGACGACGCGCCCAGCAGGCGCGACAGCGGATTAAGGCACAGCAGGATCGCCAGCCCGATCGTCAGCAGGATCAGCAGGAAGACCGCGGCCTGGCGCATCCGCAGCGCGCCCGAGGCCAGCGGCCGCCCCGCCGTCCGGGCTACGCGCCGGTCGATGTCACGGTCCCACATGTCGTTCACCACGCATCCCGCCGCCCGCATCACCAGGCTGCCGACGCCGAACAGCACGATCAGCCGGATGCGCCCGCGCGGGTCGATGCCGTTCGCCAGCAGGATGCCCCACACCCCGGGCAGGAACAGAAGCCAGGTGCCGATCGGCCGGTCCAGCCGTGCCAGCAGCGCGTAGGGACGGAGCGCCGGCGGCAGCCGGCCGATCCACCCTTCGGCACGGATGTCGGTGTGAGGCAGGGAACCACTCAACGTCTATGTCTCCGGCCGGGAACGTCCGGCCATGATGACGCCGGATCGCAAGGCTGCTAAGGCCCGGGTGTGATGGGCCGGATGGCGCGTCACGGTCAAGGGGGATCGGCTGCCGCCGGACGGCGGTGCGTGCAGGAGTTTCGATTGGCATGAAGGATTGTCCCCGCCTGTTCGCGGCCCCCGCGACGCAGCCGCCGATGCACGACGACGCGGTTGTGGAACTGACGCCCGGGCACGCCCATTACCTTGGCACGGTCCTGCGGATGGGGGCGGGGGACGAGGTCGCGCTGTTCAACGCGCGTGACGGCGAATGGCGCGCCGGGATCGAGGCGATCCGCCGCGATCGCGGGCAGGTGCGCGTGCGGCGCCAGACCCGGCCGGCGGAACCCGTTGTCGGCCCGGTGCTGCTGTTCGCGCCGTTGAAGCGCGATGCGACCGACCTGGTCATCCGCATGGGAACCGAATTGGGGGTCAGACGCTTCCTGCCCGTCCTGACCGAGCGGACCAACACCCACAGGGTGAACGGCGCGCGCCTTGCCGGCATTGCCGTCGAGGCCGCCGAGCAATGCGAACGCCTGGATGTGCCGGAGGTCGACGACCCGCTGCCCCTGGTCGATCGCCTGGCGGCGTGGCCGAAGGGGCGACGCCTGTTCGTCGCCGCTGAGCGGCCCGCGCAACGGGACGGGACGGCGGAAATCGAGGCTGGCTGCAACGAGGGGGGCGGCATCGATGGGGCCTGTGACGGCGATGGGCTGCTGGTCGGGCCGGAGGGCGGATTTTCCGCCGCCGAGGTGGCTCTGTTGCGTTCGCGGCCGTTTGTTACGATGATATCGCTGGGTCCGCGCATCCTGCGCGCGGACACGGCCGTGGCCTGTGGCCTGTCCCTGATGGGGGCTGGTTTCCGTCGCGCGTCTGGTGCAGGGTCGCGCTGACCGGCTATCCGGTCGTGGCGCGGCCAGTATTCGTCCGGTCGGCCGATCGGTTACTTTTCTGTCTCTGAGGACTATTCCGAAACCCATGTCGAATCCCGGCGAGCAAGACATCACCCCCATCGAATCGGTGAGCCAACTGGCCGCCCTGCTGGCGGAGGGGGGCAAGCCGAGCGATCGCTGGCGGATCGGGACCGAGCATGAGAAATTCGGCTTTGTCCGCCCCGAAGCCGCAGGCGCGGATCGCCCGGCCTGGATGCCACCCGCCTACAGCCCCGACGGGATCGCCGAGATCCTGGCCGACCTGCATCGCCAGGGCGACGGCGGGGAATGGGAGGGGATCTATGACAAGGGGAACCTGATCGGGCTGAAGGGCATCGGGCCGGAGCGGGGCAGTTCGGTGTCGCTGGAACCGGCCGGCCAGTTCGAACTGTCGGGTGCGCCGCTGGCCAACCTGCACGACACGGCGCACGAGATGGCCCGGCATTTCGAGGCGATCCGCCCGATTTCCCGGTCGCTGGGCATCGGCTTCGCGCCGCTGGGCTTCCATCCGACGGCGAGCCGGGCGGACATGCCCTGGATGCCCAAGAGCCGGTACGCCATCATGCGGGCCTACATGCCCAAGGTCGGGTTGCTCGGCCTGGATATGATGCAGCGGACCTGCACCGTACAGGTCAATCTGGATTTCGCGTCCGAGGCCGACATGCTCCGCAAACTGCGGGTGTCCCTGGCGTTGCAGCCGGTGGCGACGGCGCTGTTCGCCAATTCCCCGTTCTACGAAGGCCGGCCCAACGGCTTCCAATCCAATCGCGCGCAGGTCTGGACCGATACCGACAATGCGCGCTCGGGCATGCCGGCCGCTTTCTTCCGCCCGGATTTCGGGTTTGAGCCGTATGTCGAATGGCTGCTGGACGTGCCGATGTATTTCATCGTGCGCGACGGTGTTATTCTGGACGTGGCGGGCCGGTCGCTCCGGGCCTGGATGAACGGCGAGCGGCAGGATGGGCTGGAGGGTCTGACGCCGACGGTGGGCGATTTCGAGGACCATCTGACCACCGCCTTCACCGACGTCCGCCTGAAGCGCTTCCTGGAGATGCGCGGCGCCGACGCCGGATCGCCGGAGATGATGATGGCGCAGTCGGCCCTGTGGGTCGGGCTGCTGTATGACGAGGCCGCCCTGACCGCCGCCGACGCGTTGGTGCGGGAACAGCCGTGGGAGGCGTATGCCGACCTGCGCGCCGCCGTGCCCCGCCTGGGGCTGGACGCCCCGTGGGCAGGGGGCAGCGCGCGTGACCTGGCCCGCCGCATGGTCGATATCGCAGCGCAGGGCCTGCGCGCGCGCGCCCTGACCGACGCGGCCGAACGGGACGAACGCCATTTCCTGGACCCGCTGCACGAGATCGCGGCCGGCGGCCCGACACAGGCCGAGCGGTGGCTGGAGCGCTATCACGGACGTTGGAACGGCGACGTGAACCGGATCTTCGCCGAAGCGGCGATCTGAGGGGCTGGTTTTTAAACCGGTCGCTGGAGGGGCCGTCCGGCACGTATTTTCCGTGCCACGCCCCCCGGTGCGTTCGCGTCCCGGGCCGCATTTCGCGCCGGAAGACGGGATGACGGTTTCTGGCGTTTTCATCATTCCCTGATTGTATCTGAAGATTGTCGCGATCGTGCGGTGTGTCGGGGGGTTCGTTTTTCTACTGTTGATAACGCGAACAATTCTCACGATATCGAAATGTCTTGAGTCGTTGGGGTGATTTCGGCATACAGACGCCATGCGGAAATTCACGACCCTGAGCGATCAGGACATCCTCGCGCTCGCGATTTCGAACGAGGAGGAGGACGGGCGCATCTATGCCGATTTCGCGTATGTCCTTCGTGAAAATTATCCCGATACCGCCCACATCTTCACCGACATGGCGGAAGAGGAAGACGAGCACAGGCGCACCCTGATCGACCTCTATGTCCGGCGGTTCGGCAGCCATATTCCGCTGGTCCGGCGGCAGGACATCGCCGGCTTCATGGTGCGCCGCCCTGCCTGGCAGGTGCAACGGCAGGGGATCGACGCCGTGCGCCGTCACGCCCGGCAGATGGAAATGGATGCGGCGCGGTTCTATCGCCAGGCGGCGCTGCGTACCACCGATGCGGCGACGCGCAAATTGCTGGGCGATCTGGCGGTGGCCGAGGACCGGCACGAACAGGCCGCGGGCGTCATCGAACTCAAGCGCCTGCCGGCCAGCAAGCGCGAGGATGAGGATGAAGGCGCGCGCCGCCGTTTCATCCTGCAGGTGATCCAGCCCGGCCTGGTCGGGTTGATGGACGGATCGGTCTCGACCCTGGCCCCGGTCTTCGCCGCCGCCTTCGCGACGCATCAGCCGTGGCAGGCTTTCCTGGTCGGGATCGCCGCATCGGTCGGCGCGGGAATTTCCATGGGCTTCGCCGAGGCCCTGTCGGATGACGGCAAGCTGTCCGGCCGGGGTGCGCCGCTGCTGCGCGGGCTGGTCTGCGGGCTGATGACCACGGCGGGCGGAATCGGCCATACCATCCCGTTCCTGATCGGCAATTTTTCGGTCGCCATGCTGATCGCCATGCTGGTGGTGGTGGTGGAGTTGTTCGTGATCTCGTGGGTGCGATGGCGCTACCAGGAGACGCCGTTCGGGTCGGCGATCGTGCAGATCGTCGTCGGCGGCGCGCTGGTCTTCGCCGCCGGCATCCTGATCGGATCGGCGGGGTAGAGCGCCCGGCCTGCGTTGTCGGGTTCCTGCATCCCATCCGATTTTAAAAGTCTCGGGTTTCCAAAGGGCTATGCCCTTTGGTGGGTCAAGGGCAACGCCCTTGCCTTACCGCCGCGCGTATCTGCCGTGCCGCGTGGTCGGCGTCGTCCGCCGTCGCGCGTGCGATGCCCAGCAGCAGTCCCGGGCGCGCGGGGCCCAGATGGAATTCCGACAGGGGGCGCATCGCCAGCCCGCGCGTGGCCAGGACGCGGGCAACGGCGCGGTCGTCCAGCGTCGGGTCGTTGAACCATGCAGCAAGCTGAAGGCCGCCTTCGCCGGCGCCCGGGCTCAGGATGTCGCCGCAATGCCCGCGCAGGGCCGCGACGGTGGCCGCCATCCGTTCGGCATACAGGGCGCCCATCCGGCGCACATGCGCCCGCAGGTGCCCGTCATTCAGGAAATCCGCCAGCGCGAGCTGGACATGGGTCGGGACCAATGCGCCGCGCATCCGCAGTGCGTCGGCGACCCGTGGCGCCAGCCAAGCCGGCAGGATGGCGTAGGCGACATGCAGCCCCGGCGCCAGGGTTTTTGAAAATGTGCCCAGATAGGCCACGGATTCCGTCCGGTCGATGCCCTGCAAGGCGGCGATGGGGCGCGATCCGTACTGGAATTCGCTGTCGTAATCATCCTCCAGGATCACTGCCCCGCTGGCCTGCGCCGCGCCCAGCACCGCCAGCCGGCGTTGCAATGTCATGGTGGCGCCGGTCGGATAGTGATGCGACGGCGTCACGGAAATCAGGCGCGGTGAGGGGCCGGCCGCCCGGGCGACGTCCATGCCGTGCGCGTCGCACGCGACCGCCACCAGCCGCGCGCCCGCCGCGCGCAGCAGGGCATGGGACGCGGGATAGCCCGGATCCTCGACCCAGGCGACGTCGCCGCCCGGCTGGCCGGGGTGCAGGACGACGCGGGCGATCACGTCGATGGCCGTGCGGGTCGACGGCACGATGACGACCCGGTCCGCCGTTGCGACGACGCCGCGCGTGGCCGCGACGTGGGAGAGAATGGCGGCGCGCAGTTCGGCCGCCCCGGCCGCGGGGCCGTAGCCCAGATCGACCATCCGGCCCGACCGTGCCCGCGCGCCCAGGCAACGCGCCCATGCGGCATGGGGAAAGGATGTCAGGTCCGGCAGGCCGGGCTGGAACGCACCCGGTGCCGCGTTGCTCGGCATGGAAGGCCGCACCTGCGGGGGAATTTCGGCCCCGGACGCGCGCCCGTGCGGCGGCGGGGACGGCAGGGCGGCGATGCGTGTGGCCGACCCGCCGCGGGCCTCGAGGAAACCTTCGGCGCGCAATCGTTCGTAGGCCTGCACGACGGTCGACCGCGCGACGCCCAGCGCCACGGCCAGCGCCCGGCTGGACGGCAGGCGGTCGCCCGCCGCGAACTGGCCGCCCAGAATGCGGTCGCGGATCGTGCGATGGATCTGCGCCTCCAGCGCGCCGGCCGGCCGGTCCAGCACCAGCCAGGCGGCGGGCGGGCGCATCGTGTCGCGTGCCACGAGAACGGGGTCCTTTCGTCTGAAACTGGTCTGGTCGAAATCGTTCAGGCGGTCGTTACCGGCAGACCGTTTTACATGGCAGCGTGACGACGCAACAGGCAGGAACCCCCACGATGTCCGACCCCGCTTCCCCGCAGCCGGATCTTTATCCCGTCACCGAACGCAACCGGGTCCGCCGGGCGCACGAGCGGGGCAGCTACGCCCATGCCGATGTCCATGCCGTCCTGGACGCGACCCCGGTGTGCCATGTGGGCTATGTCATCGACGGTGCGCCCTATGTGACGCCGACCCTGCATTGGCGGGTGGGAAACCGCGTCTACTGGCACGGGTCGGCGGCCAGCCGCTTCCTGCGCGCGGCCGAGGGCACGCGGGTCTGCCTGACCTGCACGCTGATGGATGGCTATGTCATGGCGCGGTCGGCCTTCAGCCATTCGGTCAATTACCGCTCGGCCATGGCCTTCGGCACCGCGCGGCTGCTGGAGGGCGGCGAGGCGGTTGCCGGCGCCCTGCGCGACATGGTCGAGGATTTTTTCCCCGGCCGGTGGGACACGCTGCGTCCGATGACGGCGCAGGAACTGAAGGCGACCGCCGTGCTGTGGATGGACATCGAGGAGGCCAGCGCCAAGACGCGCAGCGGCCCGCCGGGCGACGCCGCCGAGGCCGAGGTGCCGGTCTGGGCGGGGGTGCTGCCGATGCGCACGGTGCTGGACGCGCCGCAGGGGGCGCCGGAACTGCCGCCGGGGATCGACCTGCCGCCGGGACTGGCGGCGCTGGTGGCTTCGGGCAGGCTGCGCTGAAACGGGGCGGGAATCGTTCCGGGGGATGCGGGGTCCGGAACGCCTTGATCTTGCCGGAATGATCGGGCAACGAAGACAGGCTGGCCCCTTGCCGGCGCTCGCCTCTGCCCGATCGGATCCCATGACGCGACCCTCTCGTCTTTCAGAACGATTTCTGTTGCCCGCGCGGCTGGCGGCCTGCCTGCTGGCCGGGGGCGTGGTAATGGCCTGTCCCGCATCCATGCCCGAGGCCCGGGCGCAGACGGCGGCGGCGCTGTCCCTGGCGCCGGCCGATCGGGGCTGGGTGCAGAGGGTTCAGGCCTATCTGAACGGCATCACGACGCTGGAGGCCCAGTTCCAGCAACTGGCCCCCGACGGGAAGCGGACGACGGGTACGGCGTGGCTCAGCCGGCCGGGGCGGATGCGCTTCGAATACGACAAGCCTAGCCCGCTGCTGCTGGTGGCCAACCACGGCCAGGTCGTCTTCAACGACAGCCAGCTTGGCCAGACCACGACGATACCGCTGGACAAGACGCCGTTGGGGTTGCTGCTGCGGCCCGATCTGCAACTCTCGGGTGATGTGACCGTTACCGGTTTCACGCACGCCAACGGGCTGGTGCAGGTCACGCTGGCGCGGACCGCGTCGCCAGGGGACGGGAGCCTGACACTGGTGTTTCATGACAATCCGCTGGCCCTGCGTTCCTGGAGCGTCGTCGATGCCCAGGGGCAGGAAACCCGTGTCGATCTGTTCAATGTCCGTCTGGGCGGGGGGCCGCAGCCCGACAGCCTGTTCGATACGGATATCGGCGATCAGTAACGGTGCGGATCCCCGGGTTGCCCTTCCTCGCGGGCCAGTTCCAGGGCGCGGGCATAGACCGTGCGCTTGGGCAGGTTGACCGCCCCGGCCACCAGCGCCGCCGCATCCTTGACCGACAATGTGGCCAGGGCCGCGCGCAGGCGGGTATCGAGGTCGTCCGCCCCGCGATCGTCGGCGCCGGGCGGCCCCAGCAGCACCGTGATTTCGCCCCGCGCGCGCGTCTGGTCGTACCAGGCCGCCAGCGTGCCGACCGGGCCGCGCCGCACCTCCTCGAACCGTTTGGTCAATTCCCGCGCTACGGCGGCGGGACGGTCGGCGCCGAAGATGTCGGCCAGGTCGGCCAGCATCGCCGCCAGCCGATGCGGGGCCTCGTGCCAGATCAGGGTGGCGGACAGGCCGGCCTGCTCGGCGGCGCGCAGAGTAATCAGGCTCTCGCGCCGCGCGGCTTCGCGCGGGGGAAGAAAGCCCGAGAACAGGAACGGATGCGGCGGCAGGCCCGACAGGGTCAGCGCGGTTACGGCGGCATTGGGGCCCGGCACGGCGGTGACGGGAATGTTCGCCGCGATGGCCGCCCGCACCAGCCGGAAACCTGGATCGGACAGCAGGGGCGTGCCGGCGTCGGACACGATGGCGATGCGCCGCCCGTGTTCCAGCATGTCGATCAGCGCCGGAATCCGCTGCTGTTCGTTATGGTCGTGCAGGGGCTCGGTCCGGGCCGAGATGGCGCGCGACGCCAGCAGCCGGGCGGTCACGCGCGTGTCCTCGCACAGGACCAGATCCGCGGCCGAAAGGGTGGCGACGGCCCGGTCGCTCAGGTCCCCCAGGTTGCCGATCGGCGTGGACACCAGGGACAGGCCGCCGCCGGCAAGGGGGGGCGCGTCCGCGGACTCGTCGGCCTCGACATCGTCGGGGGCATGACGGTCGTGTCCCGCGTCGCTATGGGAAGAGGGCATCGCGGACGGGTCTCCGTCCGGCATGGAGCGGAAAGGCAGGGACGAGGAAGATGAATCGGACATGTGGACTCCGGTCGCAGAAACGCGGGGCAGATGCAACCGTTCGCGGCGTGTCCGGCAAGGCCGGCCTGCTGATGGCGGCTTCGCTGGCGGGGCTTGCGGCCTGTGCCGGTCCGTCGCCGCCGGCACCTGTGACCGGTGCGCCGGCCGCCCCGCCCGTCGGCGCGCCGGTGCCGCCCGGGCGTACAGTGGGCGTACTGCTGCCGCTGGGCGGCCCGAATGCCCGCCTGGGACAGGAAATGCTGGCGGCCACGCGCCTGGCGCTGGACAACCCCGCAGCGCCGCCGCTGGATGTGCGCGACACGGCGGCGCCGGGCGGGGCAGGGGCCGCCGCGCAGGCGGCGGTGGCGGCCGGTGACGGTGTGATATTGGGGCCGCTGACCGCCGGCGACACCGCCCAGGCGGCCACGGTGGCGGCGTCGGCCGCGGTGCCGCTGCTGGCCTATACCAGCGATGTCTCGCTGGGGCGGCCGGGTGTGTGGGTGATGGGGATCGCGCCGGAACAGCAGGTGGCGCGCCTGGTTGCCGCCGCCCGCGCCGAGGGACGGCAGCATTTCGCGGCGTTCCTGCCGGACAATGCGCTGGGCCGGGCGATGGGCACGGCCCTGACGCAGGTCTGCGCGGCCCAGGGACTGCCGACGCCCGAGGTCATCTATCACACGGCCAGCCAGGCCAGTATCACGCAGGGGCTGAAGACCCTGTCGGATTATGACAGCCGGCTTGCCGCCGCCCCGAGCGCCGCGCAAGCGGCAGCGCCGCCCGATGCGGCGGCGGTCGATCCGCTTGCGGCCGCGGTGCCGCCCGTGCCGGCCTCGCCCGCCGGTACGGCGGCCCCGGCCG
>NZ_JABEQF010000004.1 GCF_014174355.1 Gluconacetobacter azotocaptans | reverse complement strand
CGCATCGGCGGCCAGCCCTTCATAGCGGCCGAGCAGATTGCCCGCCGCGTCGATCCGCGCCGACATCCCGGCCTCGCGCATCCAGGTGGCCAGCCGGTCCAGGGTCGCGCCATGGCCCCCGCCCAGATACGGCCGGAACAGCAGCCCCGGCTCGTCCGAATAGGGGGACGCGCCCAGTTCGTCGCACCGCGCAACCGCGCGCGCGCCGGAGGGCGACGTCACCATGCCGCGACCGCCCCGTCGCTGCGCGGGTCCGTCGCCCCTTCGATCAGGCCCGAGGGATGCAGCACCAGCGCGCCCGCATGACCCATGACGGAGGTAAACGGCGGCATGCGTTCCAGCGCATGTCCGGCCTGCTCCATCCGCGCGATCAGGCCCGGGTCGAAGCGGTCCTCGTATTTCAGGGTCACGCTGTCTTCGCCCCATGTGCGGCCCAGCAGCCAGCGCGGGGCCGTCACCGCCTGTTGCAACGGCACGCCGTAGCGGGCGTACCGGCTGAATACCGCCGCCTGGGTCTGGGGCTGCCCCTCGCCCCCCATGGTGCCGTAGACCATGGTCCGTCCATCTTCGAACCGCGCGGCGGCAGGGTTGAGGGTATGGAAAGGCTTGCGCCCCGGACGCAGGGCGTTCCAGCCGTCGTCGGCCAGGCGGAAGCTGGACCCGCGATTCTGCCACATCACGCCCGTACGCGGCAGAACGACGCCCGACCCGTATTCGAAATAGACGCTCTGGATCATGCTGACGGCGATCCCATCGGCATCGACGGCGCCCATCCAGACCGTGTCGCCCGCCTGCGACGGGTGCGGCCAGGGGGCCGCGACCGCCGGGTCGATGGCCTGCGCCATCGCATCGAGGCGCGCGGTGTCGTCAAGGATATCCTGCGCCCCGACCGTCATGAAGGCCGGATCGCCGACATGGGCGTCGCGGTAGCGGAAGGCCTGCTTTGTCGCCTCGACCAGGCCATGGACATGGTCGAACCCATCGACCTGCCCGGCGCGCAGGCGGTCGAACAACGCCAGGATCAGCAGGGAGGCGACACCCTGGGTCGGGGGCGCCATGTTGAATAGGCGCGCGCCCTCGATATCGACATGCAGCGGCGGCCGTGACAGTGCGTGGTGCGCTTTCAGGTCCGCCAGGTCCAGCGGGCTGCCCAGCGCCCGCAGGTCGGCCACCATGTCGTGGGCCAGCGCCCCGCGATAGAACGAGTCGAGCCCATCGGCCGCCAGGCGTCGAAAACTCTGCGCAAGCGCCTGATTATGAAGAATATAGCCTACGTCCGGCAGACGTCCGCCCGGCAGAAATGTGTCGCGGAAGCCGGGAATTTCACCCAATTCGCCGATCTTGGCCCGTGTGAGGTCAGCCCCCCCTTCCGTCAGTGGGACGCCTTGTTCGGCATAATAGATGGCGTCGCGCAGCAGCCGATGCAGCCCCAGGCCGGGCCGCATCGCGTGGCTCCATGACAAGGCGAGGTCCCAGCCCGACACGGTGCCCGCGACCGTGTTGGCCGCCAGCGGGCCGCGCCACGGAATCGAGGAGACCCCGGCCGCCCGATAGAACGCCAGGTCGGCGCGGGCCGCCGCCGCACCGCAGGCATCGATGCTGGCGGTACGGCCATCCGGCCACAGCACCAGCCAGAACCCGTCGCCACCGATGCCCGTCATGTGCGGATAGACCACCGCCAGGGCGGCGGCCGTGGCCACCACTGCCTCGATCGCCGTGCCGCCGTCCTTCAGGACGTCCAGCCCGGCCTGGCTGGCCAGGTGATGCGGGGACGTCACCATCCCGCGCAGGGAACGCGGCGTGTGCAGCATGATGCTACCGCCCCTTCGCCGGCAGCGGGGCCCGGCCGGCCAGGCCCGCGCGTTCCAGTTCGGCGGCGACCGCGAACAGGGCCGCCTCGCGTCCCGGCGCCGCGACCAGTTGCAGGCCCAGCGGCAGCCCCCCTGTCCCCGCCAGCGGCGTGCTGAGGATCGGCACCCCCGCAAGGCTGAGCGGCTGGGTATACAGGCCCAGGTTGGCACGCGCCGACACGTTCTGCCCGTCCACCACGATGGTTGGCTGGTCGATGCGCGGGGCCTCGCCGACCGTCGCGGGGGCGATCAGCACGTCGACATTGCTGAATGCGGCATGGATCTGCGCCCGGAACCACGACCGGAACCGATGGGCCTGGATAACGGTCGTGGCCGGCAGTAGCGCGCCCGCCATCAGGCGATCGCGCGTCGCCGGGTCGTATTGCTGCGCATGCCGCCGCAGGCGCGGCAGATGCAGATTGCCCCCCTCGGCGGCGGTGATCAGGAACGACGCCGCCCTGGCCCGCGCGACCTCGGGCAACTGCACGGTCTCGGCGCCACCCAGATGCGCCGCCACCGCGTCGATGGCGCGGGCCAGCGGTTCGGACACATTGTTGGCGAACCAGCCACCCAGCCGCCCCACCCGCAACGTGCCGACCGACGGAAGATCCGTCATCGCCGCGCCGTACATCGTCTCGTAGACCAGGCGCAGATCTTCCAGCGTCCCAGCGAACGGCCCCACCACATCCAGGCTGGCGGCGAAGGGATAGGCGCCGTCGCGCGGCACGGT
Organism: Gluconacetobacter azotocaptans; assembly: GCF_014174355.1. Taxonomy (GTDB): domain Bacteria; phylum Pseudomonadota; class Alphaproteobacteria; order Acetobacterales; family Acetobacteraceae; genus Gluconacetobacter; species Gluconacetobacter azotocaptans. The sequence goes on along the minus strand of NZ_JABEQF010000004.1, from coordinate 383,014 downwards.
GCCGAAGGTGGGCTTCAACCCCCAGACGCCGCAGAGCGACGCCGGCACGCGGATCGATCCGTTGGTGTCCGACCCCAGCGTGAACGGCAGCAGGCCGGCCGCCACCGCCGCCGCCGATCCGCCGGACGATCCGCCGGCTAGCCGGGCCAGGTCGTGCGGGTTGCGTGTGATGCCGTGGTGGGCATTGTCGGTGGCGAAGCCGTAGGCGAATTCGTCCATGTTCAGGCTGGCGACCGGAATGGCCCCCGCGGCCCGCAGGCGCGCGACCACCGTGGCGTCATGCGTCGCCGGGCGCGATTCGCGCAGGACAACCGACCCCGCCGTCGTCACCTCGTCCACGACGTCGAACAGGTCCTTGACCCCGAACGGCACGCCGGCCAGCGGGCCGGGGTCCTCGCCGGCGGCGATCCGCCGGTCGATCTTCTCGGCCTCGGCGACGGCGGGGGGGCCAAAGATCCGGGTCACGCTGTTGATCCGGGTGTCGCGTGCCTCGATGTCGGCGATGACGGCGGTCACCGCGGTCACGGCGGTCGTATGGCCGGCACGGATATCGGCGGCCAGTCTCATGGCGCTGGAAATGTCCGTCATGGGGCCGCTCATGGCTGGTAGTCGAACGCGGGTTCGCACGTGTCGGGCAATGCGAAGCCATTGACGAGGTCGGCATACTGCCGAAGCAGCTCCCGATTGGCGAGTACGCCCGGCAGGCAGGACTCGGGGATCGTCAGTCCGATATCCCGCGCCAGGGCCGTGACAAACGCCCGCGCCGGATCGTCGTGAGTCTCGCTCATGGATATATCCTCATTCCGTTCGGTGCGCGCCGCTGGGTCGGCGCGCACCGAACGGATCATGCATCGGGAGGATCGAGGCTGACCAGTTCCGGTGTCGTGTAATTGAGCAGGCTGTCCAGATGATACGCGCCGTCGGCCACGAACAGGGCGCGCCCCAGCCCACGCGCCAGCCGTTCCACGCCGAAGCGCATGCCGCTGATGGACGCGCCGGACAGGCCCATGCTGGGTGTGGCGCCAAAGGTGAAATTATGGATATTCGCCAGCATCGGCGCCAACGGGTCTGCGGCGTCGCGCGGCAGGAACTGATAGCTGTCGCCCAGATAAGGGTGGGCCGACAGCAGGGCGCTGTCCTCGCCCTCGGGCGGGGTGAAACGGTCCTGCCACAGGGCCACCGAACCGGCGAAGGACGCCGTCTCGGGCCGGCGCCCCAGATCGGTGGCGAAGCCGGTGCCGATGATGACGAAATCGAACCGTTTCTCGCCGTCGGGCGTGCCGACCATGACGTCCCCGCCTTCCATCCGCGCCGCATTCCAGCCGCAGCCGGTGTGGTAGGAGAAAGTGGGATGCCGGCGGCAGCGCCAGAACGTGTCCTGCGGCGGAGGCTGGTTCAGATCGTAGATCTGGCGCATGAACCGCCAGCGCAGGACATCGGGCAGAGACGGGAAATGCGCCAGGAATCCGGTATTTTCCATCCACCGATACGGGTTGACCGACGGGATCACCTTGCGGCGCAGGCATAGTGCGACCGAGGCCGCGCCTGCCTCCAGCGCGGTCGCGGCATTGTCGAAGGCCGACGCCCCGGCGCCCAGGACGCCGATCCGCTTGCCTTTCAGCGCGGCGAAATCAATCGGGTCGGACGTGTGGGCGTAGCGATCGCGCGGCAGGGCATCGCGGATGAAATCGGGAACATGCCACGCCCCGTTGCCGTCGATGCCGGTCGCCAGCACCAGCTTTCGCGCCCACTGGCGGTGTTCTCGGCCCGCCGAATCCCGAAATGTCAGCCGCAGCAGCCCATCGTCCCATTCGACCCGTTCGAACGACCGGTCATTCTCGACCGGCAGGTCCAGCACCGCGCGATACCAGTCCAGATAGGCCTGCCAGTCTTCCCGGGGGATCTTGCCCAGATCCTGCCATGCCTGCGCGCCGTAGCGGGCCTCGTACCACGCGCGCGGCGTCAGGACGGGAATCCCCAGGTCCGGGCCGGTAACGTATTTCGGGGTCCGCAGCGTAATCATCCGGGCGAAGGTGATCCACGGCCCCTCGCCGCCGCGCGGGGCGCGGTCGAAGATGCGGACATTCGTGATGTTGCCGCGCTGCAGGGCGAACGCCGTCGCCAGCCCCCCCTGTCCGGCGCCGATGATCGCGACATCCAGTACGGGCGCGCCATCGCGGGACAGACGGGGCGTCCAGGCATGGCGGGGATAGTTGATGATATCGAGATCGCGGCGGACAGCGGCGTTCAGCGCCGCCAGCTCCCCTTCCACCGAAAGAGTTTCGCTATCGGCGGCCATCGCCACGCCTCCCTGACTGTCGCCCCGAGGTTTTGAAGCGTTTTAAGAAACATGCGCTCCAATACCTTGTTTTTAGAATATTTTAATGCGCTCAGGCCTTCGGCCCAAATCGCAGGCCGATCTGTCCGGACGGCCGGTCCGCGCCCCCCGGCACGGACCGGCTTTCCCACTCGCACCATCCTGACGTCGAAACTATCCGGGTGCGTGGGGTGTTTCGTCCAGTATAATAAAATCATCAATCCGTTGCGAAATCGACAACATCGCGACCCGGCCGGCCGTTATCGCCGGGCAACGGTTTCCAGTTCGTGCAGCGCGTCGCGCACCTCGACGATCAGCATCTCCAGCGCCGGGGGCAGCCATCGCGCGTCGCGGACATAAACGCCAAGGTCCGTGGTGGCGCGCGGGTCGTCCAGCGGAACATGCACCAGCGTCCCGCGTTCGATCTCGAATTCCAGCGCCAGCCGGGACTGGAAGGCCAGGCCGACGCCCCCCGCCACCATCCGGTTGGTCAGTTCGATGGATCCCGTCTCCAGCACCACCTCCAGCCGATCGCGCCAGGGGCGCAGCATCGGGTCCATGACCCGGTGAAGCGACAGGGAGTCGGACGGCAGGATCAGCTTGTAGGCCACGCACTCCTCCACCCCCACGGCGCGGCGCGTCGCCAGCGGGTGATCGGGGCGCATGACGACCCCCACCGGGAAATGGGCGACCGCCACCTGGCGCAATTCGTCCGGCGGTTCCAGGGAGAACGCGATTCCCACGTCGGTCGTGCCCCCGCCGAGCGCCGTGATGATGGCATCGGGCGATCCGGTTTCCGCCCACAACGCGACATCCGGATAGGTTCGGGCCATGCGCGACAGCAGCCGCGACAGCAGGTCGCCCGCGACGCCTTCCACGGCCATCAGGCTGACGCCGCCGCCGCGCAGGCCGCTCAGGGCCGCGATCTGGTCGTCGGTGCGGGCCGCGTCCTGCATGACCGTGACGATATGGCGGGTGACGATTTCACCGACGGCGGTCAGCTTCATCCCGCCCGGGAGGCGGTCGAACAGCGGCGACCCGATCTCGTCCTCCATCTGCGCGATCTGACGTGTCAGCGCCGAGGGGGTGACATTCAACTGCCGCGCAGCCTCGCGGATCGACCCGTTGTCCCGTACCGCGTTGAAATACAGGATGCAGCGCGCATGCAGCCGCATCATCCGCGCCGTCCTGTCCACCTTCATCACGCACCCTCTCCCGGGACAGGACGATCCTGCAACAGGGTCTCGACGATCTCGGCGGCGACCAGCGCGGCGATGATTTCAGGCCGCTTGTCCCGGATGCCACGGTCGCCGACGGGACAGACCAGGGTTGCGATGCGCTCTTCCGGAAGTCCCAGCGCCCGGAACCCCGATTCGAACCGACGGCGCTTGGTCTTCGATCCGATCAACCCGACATAGCGGAAATCGCCACGTTCCAGCGCCGCGCCGACGATCAGCGCGTCCAGGGCGTGGCTGGGGGTCAGCACCAGCACCCCCGCATCAGGCGGGGCGGCGGCGATCGCGCCCTCCCAGTCGGCCGTGATCCGGGCCTCGACCCCGTCGGGAACGACGCCGAACTCTTCACAACGCGGGTCGATCCAGACCAGACGCAGCGGCAACGGCGCCAGCGCGCGCGCCAGCGCGCGGCCGACATGCCCCGCCCCGAACAGCAGCAGCGGCGGCCAGGCAGCGCGCACGGCCGCGATCTCGCGCGTCAGCATGTCGAACAAGGGCGGGTCGGCGCGCTCGATGCGCACGCGCACCGCGCCGCCGCAGCATTGCCCCATGTCCGGCCCCAGAACGATGTCACGCTCCACGGCCGGGCCATCCGTGGCCAGCAGCATCCGGGCGTCGGCCACGCAATCCCATTCCAGCCGTCCGCCGCCGATGGTCCCGGCCTGCGCGCTTGGTGTCACCAGCATGAACGCTCCTTCCTCACGCGGGGTGGACCCCCGCGTGGACAGGATGCGCACGTGCGCCACCGGCTGACCATCGGCCAGCCAGTGGCGCATGGCGGATATGATCTCGTCCATGGCACGGCCGGTCAGGCCACCCCACCGCGCAGCCGGGTGGCGGCGCGCAGGATCGCCTCGGGCGTCGCCGGGGCGTCGAGGCGCGGACAGGTGCGATAGCCGTCGATGCTGGCCAGCGCGTCGGAAATGGCATGCAGCACCGCGACGCCATGAACGAAGGGCGGTTCCCCCACCGCCTTCGACCGGAAGATCGTCTCCTCCTGATTGGGCGCATGGTCCAGCAGGTGCACATTGAAGACGCGCGGCCGGTCGGAACAGGCCGGGATCTTGTAGGTGCTGGGCGCGTGGGTGCGCAGGCGGCCGGCATCGTCCCACACCAGTTCCTCGGTGGTCAGCCAGCCTGCCCCCTGGACGAACGCCCCCTCGACCTGACCGATATCGATCGCCGGGTTCAGCGACTGGCCGGCATCGTGCAGGATATCGACGCGCTCGATGCGCATCTCGCCGGTCAGCAGATCCACCGCGACCTCGGCGCAGGCGGCGCCGTAGGCGAAGTAGAAGAACGGCCGGCCGCGCCCGGTTTCGGCGTTCCACGAGATCTTGGGCGTCTTGTAAAACCCGCTGGACGACATCGACACCCGGGCGAAATAGGCAGCCTTCGTCAGGTCAGGGAACGGCACGACGGTCGCGCCGACATGCACGCCGTTGGGCAGGAAGCGTACCTCGTCCGCCGCCACGCCCCAGTGGTCGGCCGCGAAAGCGACAAGCCGGTCCTTGATCTTGCGCACCGCATCCAGCACCGCCATGCCGTTGAGATCGGCACCGGACGAGGCCGCCGTGGCCGATGTGTTCGGCACCTTGCCGGTCGTCGTCGCGGTGATCCGCACCCGTTCGGCCGGCAGGCCGAATTCGCGCATGGCGATCTGCACCATCTTGGTGTGCAGGCCCTGCCCCATCTCGGTGCCGCCGTGATTCACCTGCACCGACCCGTCGGTATAGACATGCACCAGCGCGCCGGCCTGGTTGTAATGCGTCGCGGTGAAGGAAATGCCGAATTTCACCGGCGTCAGGGCGATGCCGCGCCGGATATGCGGGCTGGCGCCGTTGGCCGCGCGGATCGCAGCCCGCCGTGCGCGATAGCCGCAACGTCGGGCCAGTTCGGCCATGATCGGGGCAGCGATCGAATCCTCGACCGTCATGTGATACGGCGTCAGGTCGCGCGTCCCGGTGCCGTAGACATTGCGCAGCCGGACATCCAGCGGGTCCAGCCCGGTGGCAAAGGCGATTTCCTCGATCACCCGTTCCGCCGCCACGATGCCCTGCGGCCCGCCGAAGCCGCGATAGGCGGTGTTGGACTGGGTATTGGTCTTCAGCGGTTCCGAGCGCAGGCGCACATCGGGATAGTAATAGGCATTGTCGGCGTGGAACAGCGCTCGGTCCGTCACTGGGCCCGACAGGTCCGCCGACCAGCCGCAGCGTGCGGCCAGCACCATGTCCACCGCCAGGATATGGCCGTCATCGTCGAAACCGACATCGTACTCCACGACGAAATCATGCCGCTTGCCGGTCATCATCATGTCGTCGTCGCGGTCCAGCCGGATCTTGGCCGCCCGCCCCGTCAGCTCCGCCGCCAGCGCGGCCAGGCAGGCCGGGGCGTTGGCCTGAGTTTCCTTACCGCCGAATCCGCCGCCCATACGGCGGATTTCCGTCGTCACCAGATTGCTCGGCCGGTCCAGCACATGGGCCACCATATGCTGGGTCTCGGTCGGATGCTGGGTGGACGACCAGACCCGCATTTCGCCTTCCTCGCCCGGCTGGGCCAGGGCAGCCTGCCCTTCCAGGTAGAAATGCTCCTGCCCGCCCATCACGATGCGGCCCGACAGGCGGCGGGGCGACGCCGCCAGCCCGGCTTCGGCATCGCCACGCTGCATGGTCAGCGGCCGCCAGACCATGGCGCTGCCCGCCGCGCGCGCCTGGGCGACATCGAGAATGGCGGGCAGGTCTTCATATTCGATCTGCGCCAGCCGCGCCGCGCGCCGGGCCTGCCCGCGCGTTTCGGCCACCACGGCGAAGATCGGCTGGCCGTAAAACGACACCAGATCGGTCGCCAGCAGGGGTTCGTCGTTCCGGCCCACCGGGCTGACCTGGTTATGGCCGGGGATGTCCGCCGCCACCAGCACCCGGACCACGCCGGGTGCTGCGCGTACCGCATCCAGGTCCATCGACACGATCCGCGCATGGGCCCTGGTGCTCAAACCCGGCACGACATGCAGCAGGCCCTTCGGTTCGGGCATGTCGTCGATATAGGTCGCGCTGCCCGCGACATGCATCGCGGCACTTTCGTGCCGCAGGCTGTGCGACGCCCCGCCGGCGACGACGGTATCCTGGGCTGCCCCCAGCCCGGCGCCCCGGACCCCGGAGACATCGCGGGCAATCGGACGGTCCATGTGCGCGTCGGTGGTCGTCGGATCAGACATGGGCGGCCTCCATCCGGCCGGCCAGCCGGGTTTCGGGGCGCGGGCCATCGGGGGCGGTTTCGGCGAAAAGCCGGGTCAGCAGGTTCGCCGCCACCGTCCGGCGATACCAGTCGCTGGCCCGCATGTCGGAAATGGGCGCGAAATCGGTGGCAATGGCCGCGCGCGCGGCTTCCAGCGCCATCTCGTCCCATACGCGCCCGATCAGGGCCGCCTCGGTCGCGTATGCGCGCTTCGGGATGGCCGCCATGCCGCCGAAGGCGATCCGCGCGGCGGTGATGACCCCATCGGCATCCAGCGTCAGGGCAAAAGCCCCCAGCACCGCCGAGATATCCTGATCGAAGCGTTTCGAAATCTTGTAGGCTCGGAACAGCGTGCCCGCCGCCGGGCGCGGGATGCTTACGCCCTCGACGAATTCGCCCGGCTGGCGGTCCTGCTTGCCATAGGCGATGAAATATGCCTCCAGCGGTAGGGATCGCCGGTCGTCGCCCCGCCGCAGATGCAGCGTCGCCCCCGCCGCGATGAAGACCGGCGGCCCATCGCCGATCGGCGAACCATTGGCGATGTTGCCGCACACCGTTCCGGCATTGCGCACCTGCGTCGAGCCGATGCGCCGCACGACCTCCCCGGCATCAGGCAGCAAATCCGTCAGGGCGGCGCGGGCGTCCTCGTACGTCACGGCGGCGCCGATCCGCAGGCCATCCGGCGTGCGTTCAAGCGTCCGCAGATCGGGCACGCGGCCGATTGATACCACATGTGGCAGGGCGCGCAGCCCCTTGGTCACCCACAGCCCGACATCGGTGGCCCCCGCCACGATCGTCGCGTCCGGATCGGCCAGCAGGACGGCCGCCAGCGCATCCACATCCACCGGGATGGTCAGCCGCCCTGCCGGTCCCGCGATCTCGACCGTCCGGCCATCGCGCAGGGCCGACAGTCGGTTGGCGATCGCAGCCGCCTGCGCGTCGAATAGGTCTGGACCGGCGGTCATGGCCTGTTTCATCGCGCGGACGATCGGGGCATAGCCCGTGCAGCGGCACAGATTGCCCGCCAGCGCGTCATCGATCGGCTGGTCCTCGGCCGTCGCCCCGGGTGCCTTGCGGTAGGCCACCATCGACATGACGAATCCCGGCGTGCAGAACCCGCATTGCGCGCCGTGCAGATCAACCATCGCCTGCTGCACCGGGTGCAGCGTGCCGTCCGGCGCCCGCAGGTCCTCCACCGTGAACATCTGCGCGCCGTCCAGCATCGCCACGAACTGGATGCAGGCGTTCACCGCCCGCCACACCAGGCGTTCGCCCTCCAGCCGCACCACCAGCACCGTGCAGGCGCCGCAATCGCCCTCGTTGCAGCCTTCCTTCGTCCCTGCCCGGCCCTGATGCTCGCGCAGCCAGTCCAGCACCGTCAAAGTCGGCGAAAAGCCGGACAGGGACTGAAGCGTGTCCCCCAGATAGAATTGGATACGGTCGCGCATCGTTCGGTTCCGTCGTTCGTGTTCGGACGTCCTGGCTGCCTTTCCCCCTCAAGGCAGACAACCGGAACTGGGCTTTGGAGCCGCCTCCCCCGAGGCGGCCTCGACCCGTCAGTTAATTCGATAGAACGGATTGGGCAAAAGAAATGTCCTTTCGGCATGGCCGCCGGCCAGGTCCGACGGCTGGTCGCCCATGTTGGCAATGATCGTATAGCCCCGGGCCTCGATCGCCGCCCGGACCGGCGCCTTGTAATCGGCGGCCGACGCCGTGGGCGTGCCGGGTCCGCGCAGATACAGGCCCGCCCATCCCCGATAGCCGGCGTGCGTCAGATTGTCGGCCGTGGCGGCACGTTCGGCCTCGCCCCGGCCGCTGACGAAGAAGACCGCCACGCCATGTCGCTGCGCCGCATTGACCAGAGTCAGGGTCCCCGGCAGCGCGGCGGCTTCGGCCCGGCTCTCCCACGCCAGATATCCGCATGGGCCGGCGGGCAGGCTGTCGCAGGCCCCCGTCCGGAAATAACCGAAATCGTCCGCCTTCATCACCGGCCAGTTCGACAGCGACGTTTCATCGATATCCAGCACCAGGGTCGGACGGGCCACCTGCCCCGCGCGTTCTTCCACCCACCGGCGGGCGGCCTCGGCCACGCGGACAAGGTCCCGATCATACGCCCCACTGTCATGATAGCGCATCGCCGCCGCGCGTGCATCGCCGACATTGACCAGCCCCGGTGACGCCGCGCCGTCCACGGGGGCCGGCAGCGGGCCGCATCCCGCCATCAGGGCGACCAGACAGGCCGCCCCGGCCGCACGCAGCCCCATCTGCACGCGCATCAGATCGCCGATCCGCCCAGGATGGCGTTCCGCTTCGCCTGGGATGCCATGTCCGGGCTGAAACAGGGACGTTCGACATAGCGCCCGGCCCCGCGCGTCACGCGCAGGTCGCCGTCCGACCATACGACCCGCCCGCCGCTGATCGTATGGCGGGCCAGCCCGGTCAGGGTCATGCCTTCATAGACGTTGTAATCCACATTCTGGTGATGGGTCGCCGCCGACACCGTGCGGCTGCCCTCGGGGTCCCACAGCACCAGGTCGGCATCCGCGCCGGGCACGATGGCGCCCTTGCGGGGGTGGATGTTGAAGATTTTCGCGGTGTTCGTGGAGGTGACCGCGACGAATTCCTCCGGCGTCAGGCGTCCGGTGCGGACCCCGTGATGCCACAGCACGCTCATCCTGTCCTCGATGCCCGGGGTGCCGTTGGGGATCTTCGTGAAGTCGGTCCGGCCCTGCTGCTTCTGCCCGGCGCAGAAGCAGCAATGGTCGGTCGCCGTCGTCTGCAACTGCCCGGACGCCAGCCCGGCCCACAGCGCCGCCTGATGATGCTTCGGCCGGAAGGGCGGGCTCATGACATGCTGGGCCGCGCCCAGCCAGTCGGGGTTTGCATACACGCTGTCGTCGATGACCAGATGCTGGGCCAGGACCTCGCCATACACCCGCTGGCCGCGCGCACGCGCCGCCGCGATCGCGGCCGTCGCCTCCTCGGTCGAGACATGGACGATGTAGACCGGCGCGCCTAGCAGACCCGCGATGGCTATCACGCGTTGCGCGGCCTCGCCCTCGACGGCCGGCGGCCGCGACAGCGGATGCGCCTCGGGCCCGGTGACGCCCCGGCGCAGCAGATCCTGCTGCAGATACGCCACGGCATCGCCGTTCTCAGCATGCACGTTGCACAGGGCCCCCAGTTCCAGCGCGCGGCCGATCGAGCGCAGCAGCACCCCATCGTCAACCATCAGCGCGCCCTTGTAGGCCATGAAATGCTTGAAGGAATTGACGCCGCATTCCCGGGTCAGGGTTTCCATATCGGTATGGACCTGATCGTCCCAATGGGTGACGGCCACGTGGAACGAATAATCCGAAACCGCCTTCTCGGCCTTTGCCCGCCAGTCCTTCCAGGCATCCAGCAGCGAAGCCCCCGCCTCGGGTATGACGAAGTCGATGATGGTCGTCGTCCCGCCCGCGACGCCCGCGGCAGTGCCGGTATAAAAATCGTCGCTGGCGACCGACCCCATGAAGGGCATTTCCATATGGGTATGCGGGTCGATGCCGCCCGGCATGACCAGCAGTCCACCGGCATCGACGATGTCACACCCGGCGGGCGCGTCCAGCGCCGGGCCGACTGCGGCGATGCGCCCCGATTCGTCGCAGAGCACATCCGCCCGCAGGGCGCGTTCCGCCGTCACCACCGTGCCACCACGCACCAGAAGCATCCAAATCCTCCATTCGTTGATATCGGGGGCTTGGCGACGCGCGATCGGGCCGCCATCCCTCCCGGAAAAATGCATGCCTGCCGGCAGGATGTCCTGCCGGGGCGATTGTAACCGTTTGCGACTTGCGCGCGGACGGCCAAGTCGGAACGATGCGGACATGAGCAACACCCGCCTCCTTCCGTCCGCGTCCTCGGCCCCAACGCAGGACAAGCCGGCCGGCGCGCCGCGTCGCGCGAGCATGCAGCAGATTTTCCGCGCGGCGGAACATCTCTTTGGCCGGGACGGCTACAAGGGGACCAGCATGGCCGCGATCGCGGCGGCGGCGGGCCTGCCCAAGGCGAACATCCATTATTATTTCGGTACCAAGGAAGATCTGTACCGCGCCGTCCTGGAAAACATCCTGGTCGATTGGCTGGACGACGCCACCCTGTGGATCCGCGAGGACCTGACTCCGCGCGAAGGGCTGGAAGGCTACATCCGCGCCAAGATCGCCTTCTCCCGCGACCGGCCCGATGCATCGCGCATCTTCGCGCACGAAGTCCTGCAGGGCGCGCCACATATCAACCAGTTCCTCGGTACTTCGCTGCGTGTCCATGTCCAGAATTTGGACAAAACCTTCACGGCCTGGCAGCGGGCCGGGCTGATGCGCCCGATTCCCAGCACCCACCTCATGTTCTGCATCTGGTCGATGACGCAAACCTACGCCGACATGAACGCCCAGATCGTCGCGGTCCTGGGCCAACCCGCGATGGAGAAGCAGGATTACGAGGACGCCGCGACGACTATAACGACATTGGTGCTGGGCGGATGTCAAATGCCGTCCGTTTAGGCGTATTGATTATTTATTAATCACAATTTTAGTCATTTTTGTTTGACAGGACCGGATTTCGCTTATTTCTCCATCTAACTTGACCGTTTGGTCAGATTTTATACTACCAAATTGCCGAAAGCAGCCCTAGAATGGCGGCAGTTAGATCGAGCGAGATCCTCATGGACCAGACCCCCGATATCGCGGCCACGCGCCTGCCCGGCGACGTCCTGGCGCGCAATTTTGCCGACGCCCACCCGCCCCTGACCGCCAATCAGGCGATCATCGAGGCCGAGCGCTGCTATTTCTGTCACGACGCCCCGTGCATCGAGGCCTGTCCGACCGGGATCGACATCCCGTCCTTCATCCACAAGATCGCGTCGGGCAATCTGCGCGGTTCGGCCCGGACGATCCTGGAATCCAACATCCTGGGCGGCTCGTGCGCCCGCGTCTGCCCGACCGAAATCCTGTGCGAAGGGAAATGCGTCCGCAACACGCAGGACGCCCGACCCATCCAGATCGGCGCGCTGCAACGCCATGCCACGGACTGGCAGATGGCCCATGGCGGGCAACCCTTCGCACGGGCGGCCGCGACGGGCCGACGCGTCGCCGTGGTCGGCGCGGGCCCCGCCGGGCTGGCCTGCGCCCATCGCCTGGCGATGCATGGGCATGATGTCGATGTCTATGACGCGCGCCCCAAGGCGGGCGGCCTGAACGAGTACGGTGTGGCGGCATACAAGCTGGCCGACGATTTCGCCCAGCGCGAAATCGATTTCCTGCTGGAGATCGGCGGCATCGTCCTGCATCCCGACCACTGTCTGGGGCGGGATATCACGGTGCCTTCGCTGCGCGAGGATCATGACGCCGTGGTGCTGACGCTGGGTCACGCGGGGGTCCGCTCGCCGGGCCTGGCAGGCCAGGATCTGGCCGGCGTGGTCAGCGCCGTCGATTTCATCGCGACATTGCGCGCCTCGCCGACCAAGGCCGATGTTCCCGTCGGGCGGCGGGTGGTGGTCATCGGCGGCGGCAATACCGCGGTCGACGCCGCCGTCCAGGCCCGGCGCCTGGGCGCGGACGAGGTGACCATGGTCTATCGGCGCGGCGCGGACCACATGTCCGCCACCACCGTCGAACAGGAATGGGCGCAGACCAACGGGGTGACCATCCGCCATTGGGCGGCACCCACCGATATTCGGGGCGCCGACGGGTCCGTCACCGGGGTCGCGTTCACCCAGGGCGCCCCAGGCGCGGATGGCCGGCCGGTCTATGACGGCCTGTCCTTCACAGTGGCGGCGGACATGGTGCTGCTGGCCGTCGGGCAGGTCTTCGTCGCCGACCCGCTGGAGGGTTCGGGAGTCAGCTTGGCCGGGGGCCGGATCCTCGTGGACGGCGCCGGCCGGACCACGGTCCCCGGCGTCTATGCCGGCGGCGACTGTACGCCGGGGCCTGACCTGACGGTGTCGGCGGTCCGCGACGGCCGCGACATCGCCGAACAGATCCATGCCGACCTGATGTCCCATCCCCCCCTCCAGAAGGCGTGACCCCATGGCCGACCTGCGCACGACCCTTGCCGGCATCCGCTCGCCCAACCCGTTCTGGCTGGCGTCCGCCCCGCCGACCGACAAGGAATACAACGTCCGCCGGGCCTTCGAGGCCGGCTGGGGCGGAGTGGTATGGAAAACGCTGGGTGAAGACCCCCCGGTCGTGAACGTCAGCAGCCGCTACGGCGCCGTCAACTACAACGGCACCCGGATGGCCGGGCTGAACAATATCGAACTGATTTCCGACCGGCCGCTGGCCACCAACCTGGCGGAAATCCGCTCGGTCAAGCGCGACTATCCCGACCGCGCCGTCGTCGTCAGCCTGATGGTCCCCTGCCAGGAGGAAAGCTGGAAGGCCATCCTGCCGTTGGTCGAGGATACGGGCGCGGACGGGATCGAGCTGAATTTCGGATGTCCGCACGGCATGTCCGAACGCAACATGGGCTCGGCCGTCGGCCAGGTCCCTGAATATGTCGAGATGGTCACGCGGTGGTGCAAGCAGTACACCCGCATGCCGGTGATCGTGAAGCTGACCCCCAACATCACCAACATCCTGGTTCCCGCCCGCGCGGCGCGCCGGGGTGGCGCGGATGCGGTGTCGCTGATCAATACCATCCAGTCAATCGTCGGCGTCGACCTCGACGCCATGGCGCCCATGCCGGTGGTTGGCGGCCTGGGCACGCATGGGGGCTATTGCGGGCCGGCGGTCAAGCCGATCGCCCTGCGCATGCTGGGCGACGTCGCCCGCGACCCCGAAATGGCCGGCCTGCCGATTTCGGGCATCGGCGGCATCTCGTCCTGGCGGGACGCGGCGGAATTCCTGGCGATGGGCGCCACGGGCCTGCAGGTCTGCACCGCCGCCATGCATTACGGCTTCAAGATCGTCGAGGACATGATCGACGGGCTGTCGAACTGGATGGACGAAAAGGGCTATGCCTCGCTCGACGCGCTGCGGGGGCAGGCGCTGCCGCGCTACGTTCACTGGAACCAGCTCAACCTGAAATTCAAGACGATCGCCAGGATCGACCAGGATGCCTGCATCAAATGCGGCCTGTGCCACATCGCGTGCGAGGATACGTCCCACCAGGCCATTGCCAAGATCCGGGCGGGCGACGAACGTCGTTACGAGGTCATCGACGAGGAATGCGTCGGCTGCAACCTATGCGCCCATGTCTGCCCGGTCGACGATTGCATTACCATGACGCCGCAGCCGGTGGACGGTATGCAGACCTGGACCGAGCATCCCAACAACCCGATGCGTGGTCAGTTGACGAATGCCGGCTGACCCGGCGGTCATGGACAAAAATACGACCAGCAGGAGCGACGACAGGGCGATGAGCAATACGGGCGCGAATGGAACAGGTGGCCAAGGGGCCGGCGGCAACGTCACCGTGGACGGGGCGGCGTTGTGGAACGACATTCTGGAAACCGCGCGTTTCGGCGGCACGCCCAAGGGCGGGATCCGGCGCCTGACCCTGACGGAGGAAGACCGGCTGGTCCGCGACTGGTTCATTGCGGCGTGCCAGGCCGTGGGCTGCACCGTCACCTACGATTCCATGGGCAACCAGTTCGCCCGCCGGCCGGGCACCGATGACAGCCTGCCGCCGATCACGATGGGCAGCCATCTGGACACCCAGCCCACCGGCGGCAAGTTCGACGGCATCATCGGCGTCCTGGGCGGCCTGGCCGTCCTGCGCGCCCTGCACGCCACCGGGCATGACACCCGGCACCCCATCGAACTGATCAACTGGACCAATGAGGAAGGCGCCCGCTTCGCCCCGGCGATGCTGTCCTCGGGCGTCTTCGCCGGCGTGTTCACCGAGCAGGAGGCCCTGGACAAGACCGACCGCGCGGGAATCCGCTTCGAGGACGCGCTGGTCGGCATCGGATATCGCGGGACCGAGCCCTGCGGGCAGCATCCGGTCGCGGCCTATTTCGAACTGCACATCGAACAGGGACCCATCCTGGAGGCCGAAAACAAGACCATCGGCGTCGTCACCGGCGTCCAGGGCATGCGCTGGTACGAGGTCACGCTGACCGGCCGCGATTCCCATGCCGGCAGTACGCCGATGACGATGCGCGCCGATGCCCTGCTGGCCACCGCCCGGATGATCGAGGCCGTGAACGAAGTCGCCCTTGCCCACGGCCCCGACGCGGTCGGCACCGTCGGGCTGATCGAAAACCGGCCCAACAGCCGCAACGTCGTTCCGGGCGAGGTCTTCTTCACCATCGACCTGCGCGACCCCGACGATGCGGTGGTCGAGCGGATGGAGGCTACCTTCCGCGACCGTGCGGAGGCCATCGCCACCGAATGCGGCGTGCAGATGATCCTGGAGCGGGTGTGGGATTCTCCCGCCGTGCATTTCGACCCGGCCTGCATCGACGCCGTTCGCCGCACTGCGGGTTCGTTCGGCTATCCCGCGCGCGATATCGTGTCCGGCGCCGGGCATGACGCGGCCTACATGGCGCGGATCACCCCCACGACCATGATCTTCGTCCCCTGCGCCGGGGGGCTGAGCCACAACGAGGCCGAAAGCGCCGAATCCGCTGACGTCGCCGCCGGCGCCAACGTCCTGCTGCGCGCCGTGCTGGATGCCGACGCGCGCCTCGACGCCTGAGCGCGGGCTTCGAAGAATCATCTGTCCACGGCTGCGCACATGTTCCATCTTCGTCACGGTTCCGGAACCGTGACAGGATGGTCTGTGCCGGGCGAACCCACATTGATCCATGGGATGGAGTGCGCGATGTCGCAGAGCAACCACGACGCGTTCTGGATGCCATTCACGGCCAATCGTCAGTTCCGCAAGACCCCGCGCATGCTGGTTTCGGCCGAGGGGATGTACTACACGTCCGAGGACGGGCGGAAGGTTCTGGACGGCTGCGCCGGCCTGTGGTGCGTCAACGCCGGCCATGCCCGCCCCCGCATTACCGAGGCGGTGCAGAAGACGATCGCGACGCTGGATTTCGCGCCGACCTTCCAGATGGGTCATCCGCTGAGCTTCGAGGCCGCCGACCGCATCGCCGCCCTGGCGCCGGGCGACCTGAACCACGTCTTCTTCTGCAATTCGGGCTCCGAAGCTGCCGATACCGCGCTGAAGATCGCCATTGCCTATCATCGCGTCCGCGGCGATGCCGCGCGCACGCGCCTGATCGGGCGCGAGCGCGGCTATCACGGCGTGGGTTTCGGCGGTATTTCCGTCGGCGGCATTTCCGGCAACCGGAAGCTGTACGGATCGCTGCTGACGGGGGTGGACCATCTGCCGCACACGCTGGACATGGAGCGCAACGCCTTTACCAAGGGGTTGCCGGCCTATGGGGCGGAACTGGCGGACAATCTGGAACGGATCGTCGCCCTGCACGACCCGTCGACGATCGCCGCCGTGATGGTCGAGCCCATGGCGGGATCGACCGGCGTTCTGCCGCCGCCCGTCGGCTATCTGAAGCGCCTGCGCGAGATCTGCGACAAATACGGCATCCTGCTGATCTTCGATGAGGTCATCACCGGCTTCGGGCGCCTGGGCGGCCCCCCCTTCGCGGCCGAGAAATTCGGCGTGCTGCCCGATATCCTGACCTGCGCCAAGGGCGTGACCAACGGCACCATTCCGATGGGCGCCGCGATCGCGCGCGAACATGTCCATGCCGCCTTCATGAACGGACCCGAGACCGGGATCGAACTGCCGCACGGCTATACCTATTCCGGCCATCCGGTGGCCTGCGCCGCGTCCATCGCCACCCTGGACACCTACGCCGAGGAAAATCTGTTCGAGCGCGCGGGCGACATCGCCCCGTATTTCGAGGAGGCCGTGCATGCCCTGTGCGGCCTGCCGCATGTCATCGACATTCGCAACATCGGTCTGGTCGCGGGGATCGAGCTGGAATCGCGCCCCGGCGCGGTGGGTGCGCGCGCGTATGAGGTCTTCGACCGGGCGTTCCGCCAGGGCGTCCTCGTCCGCTACACCGGCGACGTGATTGCGGTGTCGCCGCCCCTGATCATCGAGAAATCGCAGATCGACCAGTTGTTCGGCACCCTGTCGGACATCATCCGCGCGGTCGAATGACCGCGCGGGCCAGTGCCCATTCCCAATACCCGTCCCTGGCCGCCCCGCCCTTGACCGAGGCCCCGACATGACAGCAGCGCCCGTAACCGCCGACACATCCCCCGATCTGCCGCCCGGCTGCGATGCCGCCCTGTACAACGCCGACCTCGCACCTGTTCCCGTCGCACAGCGGGACTGGAGTTGGGTCAACATGGCGACGGTCTGGATGGGCATGGTCCACAATATCGTGGTCTATGAAGCCGCGTCGGGATTGATGGCCCTGGGGTTCTCGGCCTGGGAATGCCTGGAAATTGTCGCGGTCGCCTACGCCGTCCTGTTCGTCGCCATGTGGTTCAATGCCCGCGCGGGCACGAAGTACGGCGTTCCGTTCTGCGTCCTGATCCGTTCGGCGTTCGGCCCCTACGGCGCACAGATCCCGGTCGTGCTGCGGGGGTTCTGCGCGGTGTTCTGGTTTTCGGTGCAGGCCTATGCCGCGGCACAGGCCGTGGATGCCGTGATGTCGACGCTCAGCGGCGCCTGGGCGGGCATGACGACGTCGTTCCTGGGCATGCAGGCCCGAACCTGGCTGGCGATGGCCATCGTCTGGGCCCTGCATGCCTGGATCGTCAGCCACGGGGTGCACCGCATCCGCAATTTCGAACTGGTGGCGGGCCCGCTGGTCATCTTCGTGGGGCTGCTGGCCACGATGTGGGGCCTGCATGTCGGCCATGGGCTGGGCCCGCTGTTCGCCCAGCCGTCGCGCCTGCACGGGATGGCCTTCTGGTCCACCTTCGCAATGGGCGTCACCGGGATGATCGGGCTGTGGGCGACGTTCGCCGTCAATATTCCCGACCTGTCGCGCTTCGTGAAGTCGGAACGCGACCAGGTGATCGGGCAGGCCATCGGTTTGCCGGTCACGGCGCTGGTGTTCACCCCGATGGGGATCATCACTACGTCGGCCACCATCATCCTGTTCGGACATCCGATCTGGAATCCGGTCGATCTGCTGCTGGCGCTGAACTACCCCGTAGTCACGGTCCTGGGTGGGGCGACGCTGGTGCTGGCGACGCTGTCGGTCAATGTCGTGGCCAACATCATGCCGGCGTCGTACGACCTGGTGAACCTGATGCCGCGCCGGCTGGATTTCCACCGCGCGGCACGGCTGGTGCTGGTACTGGGCGTCTTCTTCATGCCCTGGCTGTGGTTCAACCAGGCGGAAAGCATCTATCGCGTCCTCGACCTGATCGGCGGCATGCTCGGCCCGGTGACCGGCATCATGCTGGCCGATTTCTACATCGTGCGGAAACAGACCCTGGACGTCGGGGCGCTCTATCGCCTCGATGGACGCTATGCCGGCCGGAAAGGCTGGAATCCCCCGGCCCTGGTCGCGTTTGCCGCAGGCGGCGGCGTGGCCTCCATCGGCCATATCGTGCCGGGGCTGGAGGAGCTGAATGCCGTCTCCTGGTTCATCGGCGTGGCAATCGGTGGCGGCGTGTACCTGGCCCTGTCCCGCCGGCAGAGCCAGGACATGTGGGATGGAACCGAAGACGCGTCGCCCCTGTCGAACGCCGCGTCATGAACGGCCCTACAGACGGTCGTAGGGATGGATCGGACGACCCGGTTCGAACGCCGCGATATGGCAGGAGTGGTCCTCCAGTTCCTCGCCCGACGCGCGGTCCCCGGACAACGGCTTGACCACATCGTCCAGCAGGATGAAGCCGGGGCGGCCGTTGGGCCAGACCGTCCCGACCACCACCAGCGTATGTTCGTCCATCTCACGTGCCGGATCGGCCAGCGAAGCGGCCAGACGGCGGAACGGATAGGCCCCGTCCAGCGTGTCCCCGTCGATCCGCGTGGCACGATAGACATGTCCGTCCAGCAGCAGTGGCGTCCATCCCGAACCGATCTTCGGCCGCGCCCAGTGCAGCGCCACCCGGATGTTCGGGGCCAGGCAGTCGATATGGATATGAAGCTGGTTCTGCGACCGGCCGAATTTCGAATTGATCGCCAGCGCCATCGTCTCGCGCGGCATGGTGTGGCCCAGGCGGGCCAGCGACCGGTCGATCTGACGCCACGCCGCCCCAAAATAATCGGGCGCGTCCTGTGCCAGCAGGGTGCGGTCTTCGATTCCGGTGACGCGAGCGGTGGGAATCACCAGGTACTGGGCGCGGCCGGTCTTGTCCTTCAGCACCGCATAGCCCCGGTCGATATCGACCACGGCGCAGGGGGTGGGCGTGTCCTCCCCCATTTGATTGGGCACACAGCGATCGTGCACGATGGTCCACAGGACGTTCGGGTTTTCCCCGGCCTTATGGGGGCCGTTCGCCCGCGCCACCGTCAGCAGGACCCCCGCCGCCAGAAGGCCCGGCACGCAGATCGCCAGCAGGACACGCCTCATGCCGCCCCGCCTTCGACGATACGCGCAGGGATGGACAGCATGTCGCCCAGCCGGTCGAGGCGACGGCGAACGCTTTCGCCGCGCACCGCGGTGCGCCCCGCCGTCAGGTGCAGCGCCAGCCCCTGATCCGTGATCCCGATTCCCGTCCCGTCCAGAAGCTCCTCGGTGCCGCCGCAGACGGTGTAGGCCAGGCGCAGCGCCAGGCCCAGTATGACGGCATGGCGGAACTGGACATCGGTCAGCAACTGCCGCGACGGGTGCAGGAAATCCTGCCCCAGTTCGGCCTCGTACCGGATGGCGAGCGTCAGCGCCACGAACGCGCGCGCGGGGTGGTCGAAGCCCACCCCCTGCATTCGCAGAACGCGCAGATAGGTCTGCTCGGCCCGGTATTCCGGATGGTCGTACGACCCGATGTCGGACATCAGGCATGCCGCGCGCCGCAGGCGCCGCTCGACCTGCGCCTCGTCGGGAAACAGCGGGGCCGTCCAGTGCATCAGCCGGTCGGGCAGCGTGGCACTGCGTCCCAGACGGGCACACATCTCCTGCGCGACTGCTTCCTGCGGGTCTATTCCGCCCACCGATGCGGCGACGCGACGCATGTACCAGCCCTCGCGCAGGCCGTCGACGCAGAACACCAGGCTGCTCGGCTGGACCCGGCGCATCAGGCGGCGCAGCACGGTCGCGGCGAAGGGCACGTCCTCGAGACGCTTGCGCGGCGCGCCGGGCAGGCGTTCCAGGGCCCGGCGCGACGACCCGGCGATCCAGTCGCCCATCTCGCGCGCGTCGTCCTCGCCCAGCGTATACAGATGGACGATATTGAGCGGATAGTTCGTCCGCGCGATCTGCAACCGCGCCAGCGCCCGGAACGCCCCCCCCACCAGGTAAAGCGGCCGGCCGCGCACGGCGTCCAGCCACCCGACCTGTGCGATGTCGGCATCGGCGATACTGCGCGCCTTCTGCAGATCCCCCCCGGACCGGTCGCTCAGGCGGATAACACCCAGGCGCAGGGTGCAGGCATCCCGTTTCTGGCCGCCGGACAGCTGGATCAGTTCCAGCGATCCGCCGCCGATATCCGCAACCAGGCCATCGGCCTCGGGCAGGCCGCACAGCACACCGGTGGCGGAATAATCGGCTTCCTCCTCACCCGACAGGATGCGGATGGGCACGCCCGGCATGCGCGCGCGCAGGGCGGCGACAAATTCCGGACCGTTCGAGGCATCGCGTACCGCCGCCGTGGCAAGAATCTCGAACGGGTCGGCGTCCATGCCGCGGGCGATGGCGTGGAAACGGTCCATGACCTCCATCGCCATGCCGACGCCCTCCTCGTTCAGGCGGCCGGTGGTATTCAGCCCCCGCCCCAGCCGCAGGACCGATTTCTCATTGAAGATGGAGATCGGGTTGCGTGAAATCCCGTCGAACACCACCAGACGCACGGAGTTCGAGCCCAGATCGACGACGGCCGAACGGCGATGCGGCGCGACAGTCATCGGACCCCGCGCCAGGTCGGTAGCTGCGTCATGGCGACCTCCTCAATCATCGAGAATGCGGTCCTGATGGCGGGGCATCGGGGTGCTGACGCGGATGGCGGTGTCCTGGGCGGCCAGACCCCGGCCCGACAGGGACGGATTGGTCATGAAATAATCATGGGCGGAAAATGGTTTCGCACCCGGTTCCAGCCGTCTCCATACACCGTTTTGCTGCAGGATCCACGACTGCAGATTATCTTTCAGGTCCGTCACCATGATCTGGTCCAGAACCTGGGCATGCACCGTCGGGTCGCGCATGGGCACCATGCTTTCAACCCGCCAGTCCATGTTCCGCACCATCCAGTCGGCCGAGGAAATATACAGCTTGGCATGGCGCGACGGCAGGCGGTGGCCGTCGCCGAAGGCGAACACCCGGGCATGTTCCAGGAACCGCCCGACGATGGATTTGATGCGGATATTTTCCGACAGGCCCGGCACGCCGGGGCGCAGGCAGCAGATGCCGCGCACGATGCCCATGATCCGCACCCCGGCGCAGGAGGCCCGATACAGCCGGTCGATCAGGTCCGGATCGACCAGGGAATTCATCTTCAGCCAGATCTGGCCCGGCCGCCCGGCGCGGACGTGGTCGATTTCCTGCTGGATCAGATCTTCCAACGTCCGGCGGATGGTGACGGGCGAGAAGGCGATGGCCTCCATCCGCGTGGGAAGCGCGTAGCCCGTCATGTAATTGAACAGGCGGGCGGAATCCCGGGCCAGTTCGGGGTCGCAGGTGAAGAACGACAGGTCGGTATAGATCCGCGCGGTAATCGGATGATAATTTCCGGTTCCGAAATGGGCATAGGACCGCAGGGACCCGCCCTCGCGTCGCACGACCAGGCTGAGCTTGGCATGGGTCTTCAGATCGGCGAACCCGAACACGACCTGCACGCCCGCGGCCTCCAGCGCGCGGGCCAGGCGGATGTTCGCTTCCTCGTCGAAACGGGCGCGCAGTTCCACCATGGCGGTGACCGATTTGCCGGCCTCCGCCGCCTCGATCAGGGCCTTGACGATGGGGCTGTCGCGCGAGGTGCGGTACAGCGTCTGCTTGATCGCGACCACCGCCGGGTCCAGCGCCGCCTGGCGCAGGAACTGGACGACGACGTCGAAGCTTTCGAACGGATGATGGACGATCATGTCCTTCGCCCGGATGGCGGCGAAGCAATCCCCCCCGAAATCGATGATCCGCTCGGGAAAGCGCGGCGTGTACGGGGGGAACAGCAGATCCGGCCGGTCATCGCCGATCAGCTGCTTCAGGTCGACCACGCCGATCAGCCCCGGCTGGATCTCCACCTCGTCGGGCGGCACGTCCAAGTCGGCGGCGACCGCCTGGCCCAGGTCGGCCGGCATCCGGGAATCGATGTCCAGATGAATGACGACACCCCGCCGCCGACGCTTCAGGGCGGTTTCGTAGGACCGGACCAGGTCCTCGGCCTCGTCCTCGAATTCCACGTCCGTGTCGCGGATCACCCGCAGGACGCCCCACTCCCCGGCCTTCAGGCCCGGGAACAGCCGTCCGATGCATAGCGCGATCAGCTTTTCCAGCACGATGAACCGCGCGACCCCGGGGGGCGACAGCGACGCCGGCAGGCGGATGAAACGTTCGATCTGCGCCGGCAGCAGGATCATCGCGCTCATGACGAAGCGGCCGGTTTCCGCGTTCATCAACCGCATCGACAGCGCCAGCCCCATGTGGGGGATGAAGGGCAGCGGATGGGCCGGATCTATGGCCAGCGGCGTCAGCACCGGAAAGACCCGGTCCATGAAACAGGTATCAAGCCACTCGCGATCGGCATCGCTCATGCTGTCCACATCGCACAGCACGATTCCGGCCTCGGCCAGGCTCGCACGCAGATCCTTCCAGATCCGCTGCTGTTCGCGCAGCAGCCGGGCGGTACGTGCGCGCACCGCCGCCATCTGCTGGGCGGGCGTCAGGCCGTCGGGCGAACTGGCGACCAGACCCTCGCGCACCTGTCCGACCAGGCCGGCCACGCGGACGGAATAGAATTCGTCAAGATTGCCGGCGCTGATCGACAGGAAGCGCAGGCGCTCCAGCAGCGGATTACGGGGATTGTCGGCCTCCTCGACCACGCGCTGGTTGAAATCCAGCCATGACAGTTCGCGATTGATGAACCGCGCGGGGGAATGGATGTCGATGGGTGGCGGCGGGGTCGTGCCGTTCGTGGCAATCCGGCGCCGGTCCGGCGATGGCGTCGCCCGTTTGCGGACGGTGCGCCCCGCCGACGACCGCGCTTGGGGTTTCCCCGTCGGTTTTGTCAATCGTGTCTCCTGCCCCGGATCTGCCGTGCTTTTGCCAAATTTAGGCATGAACCGCCGGCATTGCCAACGCGGCGCATGATGAAGAATATAGGTCAGTCCGCCACGGTGACGCCCGGTCCCGCGTCGTGGGCCAGCATGTCCCGCAGCACGGTCATCGCAATGGCGCGCGTCACGCCCCTGCCCGACACCAGGCCCGCGTGATCCAGGCGAATTGCGGCCTCGCGCACCGAGGACGCCGTCCGTGGCAGGCGCCGCAGCAGCCAGTCGGTCACCGGCTGGCTGACGACGATCTGGCGTTCCGCCAGATGGCGCAGCAGCAGGATCCGCAACAGCGAATCCTCGGGCTGGCGAACCTCGACCGCCATGGTCGCGCGCAGGCGGCTGGCCAGGTCGGGCAGTTCCACCCCCCACCGCGCGGGCGACAGGCGGGCCGCCAGGGCCACGGGCACGGCATGTTCGCGCGCGCCGTTCAGAAGATGCAGCATGGCCCGCCGGTCGGCATATCGGTCCGCGTCATCCACGGCGACGGCCCTGACAGGCGGCTGGATGTCGCCGCCGAACAGGCGCCCCACGGTCGCTTCGCACACGTCGCGCCCGGCCAGCAGCACGGCGCCGCGCTCATGGGCCCAGATCTCCAGCAGATGGGTCTTGCCGGTGCCGGCCGCCCCCCACAGCGCCAGCCGGTGTTCCGGCCATCCGGTTTCGCCCAGCAGCCAGGCCCGGGCGGTGCCGTTGGACGGCGCCGCCACGAAATCGGCGCGGGTGAAGCGCCGGGCGTGCGCGAACGGCAGGACAAGCTGTCCGGACGGCGCCGGCCCGTCGCTTTCGTGCTTATTCTGTGCCGTCCATTCAACCACCGCTTTGCGCGCCGCCCCGCCTGCCGTAAAGGAACCCGGAGACCGTTTACCTTACCTTGCCTCATTCTTCGACCCCCACCGCGTGGGACGGGTCGATATACGGGGCGCCCTGACGACGAAGGCCCGACCGAAATGACCTCCGCCCCCTTGACCCCTCCGCCTGGAACCGGCGCCACCTACCGCGACGCGGGCGTGGATATCGAGGCCGGTGACGCGCTGGTCGATGCCATCAAGCCGGCGGCAAAAGCCACCGACCGGCGCGGCACCATGGGCGGGCTGGGCGGCTTCGGCGCCCTGTTCGACCTCAAGGCCGCGGGGTTCACCGACCCGGTGCTGGTATCCTGCACCGATGGCGTCGGCACCAAGCTGATGGTCGCCATCGAAAGCGGCCTGCACGAGACGGTCGGCATCGACCTGGTCGCGATGTGCGTCAACGACCTGGTCGTGCAGGGGGCGGAACCCCTGTTCTTCCTGGATTATTTCGCCACGGGCCGCCTGGCGGTGGCGGATGCGGCCAAGGTGGTGCGCGGAATCGCCGAGGGCTGCCGCGAATCGGGTTGCGCCCTTGTGGGGGGCGAAACGGCTGAAATGCCCGGCATGTACGGCGCCGGGCATTACGACCTTGCCGGATTCTCGGTCGGCGCGGCCGAGCGCACCGCCCTGCTGCCCGCCGACATCCGGGCCGGCGACACGCTGATCGGACTGCCGTCCAGCGGCGTGCATTCCAACGGGTTCTCGCTGGTACGGGCGGTCGTGAAGCAGACGGGCCTGGGCTGGGACGCCCCCTGCCCCTTCGCGGATGCGGCGGCCGAGGCGCCTACGCTGGCACAGGCGCTGATGACGCCCACGCGACTGTATGTGAAGATCGTGCTGGACCTGCATCGCCAGGGGTTGGTGCAGGGCGCCGCCCATATCACCGGCGGCGGCCTGCCGGGAAACCTGCCGCGCGTCCTGCCGGCGGGCGTGACGGCCGTGGTCGATGGCGCAAGCTGGTCCATTCCGCCGGTCTTCCGCTGGCTGGCGCAGGCCGGACAGGTGGATGCCGACGAAATGCTGAAGGTCTTCAATTGCGGCATCGGCATGGTCCTGATCGCCCGCGACGGTGACGCGGCGATGCGCCGCCTGGCCGAACTGGGCGAGGAAGCCTGCGTGATCGGCCATCTGGAGGCGGGAGCCGACGGGTCGGCGGCGGGCCTGCGCTTCACCACCCGGCCCGATTTTGCCGGCTGAACCCGTGACGCACGACCGGCGGGCCACGAAACGCCCCATCGCAATCCTGATCAGCGGGCGCGGCAGCAACATGCGCGCCCTGATCGACGCCTGCGCCGCGCCGGACTTTCCGGCCCGTATCGTCCTGGTGCTGAGCAATCGGCCCGATGCCCCCGGCTTGGCGGTGGCCCAGGCCGCGGGGCTGCCCACCGCGTCGGTCGATCATCGTCCCTTCCGTGGCGACCGCGAGGCGCATGAGCGCGCCATCGACGAGACCCTGCGCGCGGCGGGCGTCGAACTGGTCTGCCTGGCCGGTTACATGCGCCTGCTGACCCCGTTCCTGACCGGAGCATGGGCCGGGCGGATGCTGAACATCCATCCCAGCCTGCTGCCCGCCTTCCCCGGCCTGCACACCCACGAACGCGCGCTGGCCGCCGGGGTGAAGCTGCATGGCTGCACCGTGCATCTGGTCACCGAGGTGATGGATGACGGGCCGATCATCGGCCAGGCCGCCGTCCCGGTACACGCCGACGACACCCCCGACCGCCTGGCCGCCCGCGTGCTGCAACAGGAGCACCATCTGTATCCGGCGGCCCTACGAAAAATCCTGGAGCCGCACGGCGACGCCGCTCCGGCGACGGACCGCCTGCTGTTCCTGTAGGGCGCACATGAAAAAGGCCGGCCCAGGTGGGGCCGGCCTTTTTCATGCCGATGGTCCGGCGCCCGACGGCGCGGACCAGGGACGGATCAGGGCAGAATTTCGGTCTGCGCGAAGAAGAACGCGATCTCGTTCGTCGCATTTTCCAGGCTGTCCGAACCATGGACCGAATTCGCCTCGATGCTCTCGGCGAACTGGGCGCGGACGGTGCCCGGCGCGGCCTTCTTCGGGTCGGTGGCACCCATGACGTCGCGGTGCTTCAGGACGGCGTTCTCGCCCTCCAGAACCTGCAGCACGACCGGGCCGGAGACCATGAAGGACACTAGGTCGCCATAGAACGGACGATCCTTGTGCACGGCGTAGAACGCGCCGGCCACGGCCTCGGTCAGCTGTACGCGCTTCTGCGCGACGATCCGCAGGCCCGATTCCTCGAACACCGCGTTGATCTTGCCCGTCAGGTTGCGCCGGGTCGCGTCCGGCTTGATGATCGACAGGGTACGTTCGGTCGCCATGGGGTGGCTCCTTCTTGCTTCTCGAAATACGTCGCCAGGACCCCCTGCCCGTCCGGACCGGCGCCCCTTGCGCGCGCCATCTAGAGCATATTCCGCGAGACTGGTAGGTACAGCGTCATGAATCCTCGTCCATCGCCGCATATTCCTGGAGCCGCCGGTCCGTGAGCCTGCTCGTCATTTCCGACCTGACCCTGCGCATCGCGGGACGTACGCTGCTGGACACCGCCAGCCTGACCGTCGATCCGGGGCGCAAGATCGGCCTGGTCGGCCGCAACGGTGCTGGAAAATCCACGCTGCTGGCCGCCATCGCCGGTGACATCGCCCCGGACGGCGGGTCCATCCACCTGTCGTCGCGGGCGCGCATGGCGCGCATTCGCCAGGAAGCTCCCTCGGGCGATGCCAACCTGCTGGATACGGTGCTGGCGGGCGATGCGGAACGGACCGCCCTGCTGGCCGAGGCCGACCAGGCGCGCGATCCGGCCCGGCTGGCCGACATCCACGAACGCCTGCGCGCCATCGGTGCCGACAGCGCGCCCTCGCGGGCCGCGACCATCCTGTCCGGCCTGGGGTTCGACAGTGACGCGCAGGCCCGCCCGGTGTCGGATTTTTCCGGCGGGTGGCGCATGCGCGTGGCGCTGGCGACGGCGCTGTTCCTCAACCCCGACCTGCTGCTGCTGGACGAGCCGACGAACCATCTGGATCTGGAAGCCACGATCTGGCTGGAAAACTGGCTGGCCCGGTTTGCCGGCGCCGCGCTGATCGTCAGTCACGACCGGGGCCTGCTGGACCGCGCGGTGGATGCCATCGCCCATCTGGACCAGCGCAAGCTGTCGCTTACGCCCGGCGGATACAGCGAATTCGTCCGTATCCGGACGGAACAGGCCCTGCAGCAGGCCCGCGCGGCGGAACGCATCGCCGCCCAGCGCGCGCATATGCAATCCTTCGTCGATCGCTTCCGGGCCAAGGCCACGAAGGCGCGGCAGGCCCAGGCTCGCCTGAAGGCGCTGGAAAAGTTGCCCGTCCTCGACACCGTGGTCGAGGACGCGCCGACCCGGTTCGCCTTCCCCGAGCCGGCCCCCCTGCCGCCGCCGATGCTGGTGCTGGACCGGGTGTCGGTGGGATATGACGCCCGCCCCATCCTGTCGGACCTGTCGCTGCGGCTGGACATGGAAGACCGGATCGCCCTGCTGGGCGCCAACGGCAACGGCAAATCCACCTTCGCCAAGCTGATCGCCGGACGGCTGGCGCCGATGCGCGGCGCGGTGTCGCACAGCCCGCGCCTGCGCGTCGGCTATTTCGCGCAGCATCAGGCCGAGGAACTGCTGCCCGACGAAACCCCGGTCGATCATATGGCTCGCGCGATGCCCAAGGCGCCCCCAACCGCCGTGCGCGCGCAACTGGCCCGCTTCGGGCTGGATGCCGACCGCGCCGATACCGTGACCTGCGACCTGTCGGGCGGCGAGAAAGCGCGGCTGCTGCTGGCGCTGGCAACGCGCGACGCGCCGCATCTGCTGATTTTGGACGAACCGACCAACCATCTGGACCTGGATGCGCGCGAAGCCCTGATCCGCGCCTTGGCCGAGTTCGAGGGGGCGGTCCTGCTGATCAGCCACGATCCTCACCTGGTCGAACTGGTGGCCGACCGCCTCTGGCTGGTGGGCGACGGCACCGTCCGTCCGTTCGACGGCGACATGGCGGAGTACCGCGTCTGGCTGACCGAGCGCGCCCGGGCGGCGACCCGCCCCGCCGTCGCCACGCCCGCGCCCAAACGCGAGGACCGGCGCGAACGGGCCGAGGCCCGCAAGGCCATCGCTCCCCTGCGCCGCAAGGCCCGCGATGCCGAGGCCCGGATGACCGGCCTGGCCGGTGAACGCGCGCGGCTGGAGGCCCGGCTCGCCGACCCCACGCTCTATGCGGCCGGCCGCGCGGACGAGGTCACCTCGATCAACACCCGTCTGGCCGCCATCGGGCGCGAGGAAGCCCAGGCCGAGGAAGAATGGCTGGAAGCCGAAGCCGCGATCGAGGAGAGCGCGGCCGAATAATATCAAACGACGCGCGCCCACCCAGATATGAAAGATCGGGCGTTGCCCGAACCACCAGGGCCTGAGGCCCTGGACCTCGATCAGGGATGGCAGCGCCCCGAGGCCTCACGCGGCGGGCGCGTGAGGCCTCGGGGCGCGGCATTCATCCCGCATTCCTTTTTGTTTACGAATTGGGTCCAGGGTCCCGCTACCGGTCAGCGGCGGTCGCGTCGATCTGACCGACATCTGTCATCGGATTTTCCGGAGAATTCCTGTGGGCCCATGGAATCGACGTGCGCCGGCGGATGTGCCTACCATTGGGCCCCGACACCAATCCGGATGCCTCATGACCCTTTCCCATGCGACGGATCACCAGCCTGCCACGCAGCCTCTGCCCCCTGAGTCGCAGGAGGATGCGCGCGCTGTCCAACTCGGCAGAATTTACCAGCTGTTGCAGATCACCATCCTTCTGACCGTCCTGGTGGTCTCGATCTGGCTGATCGGCGACGTGCTGATGGTCGTATTCGCCGCGACGCTGATGGCGGTCATCCTGCACAATCTGGCTGCTATCGTCGAACGACGCCTGCGTCTGCCGTACTGGCTGGCCCTGAGCCTGGTGGTGGTGCTCCTGCTGGCCGCGATCGTCGGCCTGTTGTGGAGCAGCGGCCCTGCCATCTCGGAACAGGCGACGCGGCTGCGCATCGCCCTGACGACCCAGGCCCATTCCCTGCGCGACCAGTTGAATGCCAGTTCCCTGGGCAGGACGGTGCTGGACCATCTGCCGCAATCGTTCGGCGGCAATCAGGCCGAAAGCGGCGACAGCGGCATGGGCACGCGGATCGCGGGGTCGATGACAGGCTTCCTGTCGTCGGCTTTTGGCGCGGCGGGCACGCTGGCGGTCATCCTGATCGCGGGCCTGTATTTCGCACTGGCGCCGACGCTGTACGTCAACGGCGCGTTGCGCCTGATCCCGCCCGCCCACCGCCCCCAGGCGCGCACGCTGATGCTGACGGCGGGGCGGACGCTGTGGGCCTGGACGGCGGGCCAGGCCCTGGACATGCTGGTGGTGGGCATCCTGTCGTCGGTCGGGCTGTGGTTCATCGGCGTACCCCTGGCGCTGGCCCTGGGAATCGTCGCGGGGCTGGCCAATTTCATCCCCTATATCGGCGCGTTCATCGGCGCGGTCCCGGCCATCCTGCTGGGCCTGTCCCAGGGAACCCGCGAAGGGCTGATGGTCGCGGCCCTGTACGGCGCCATCCAGTTCTTTGAAGGCAACGTGATGGCGCCCATGATCCAGCGGCATGCCGTTCAGATGCCGCCGGGATTGACCATCCTCTCCCAGACCGTCTTCGGCACGATCCTGGGCATGCCCGGGCTGATCCTGGCCTCGCCCCTGACCGCCGCGCTGCTGGCCGTCATGGACGAGGCCACGCCCAAGCTGAAGGACGAGGACCGGGTGTAACCCCGCGTCCCGGGCGTTCAGCCCCTGGAAGGGGCAAGGAACGCCCGCACGTCCAGGCCGCGCATGCCGGCATGCGCGGCGGCGGCCAGTCCTTCCGCGCTGTCTTCCAGGACCATGCAGGCGGCGGGGGAAACGCCCAGCCGCCGCGCGGCCTCCAGAAACAGGTCGGGCGCGGGCTTCGGGCGCGCCACATCGTCGATCGTGACCACACTGTCGAACAGCGGCAGCAGGCCGGTGCAGGTCAGCGACGCCGTCACGACTTCGCGCGATCCGCTGGAGGCGACCGCCATCGGCAGTACCGCCTGGAACCGCCGCGCGACATCCGCGACCACCGCGATTTCGGTCAGGGTGTCCATGTCCGCCAGCACACCCGCCCGCGCCGCGCGCACGACGGCTGGCCGGTCCACCGGGCGGCCGATCTCGGCCTCCAGCACGTCCAGCACCATCTGTTCGGACAGACCGCCCCGCCCCCGGAACCAGTCAGGCGCTACGGAATGACCGACGACCGTGTCGAAGGCTCCCAGCCAGGCGCGCAGGTAAAGCGGCAGCGTGTCGACCAGCGTGCCGTCGCAATCGAAGATCAGCGCCTTTGTGTCCGGAGGAACGACGATCATGGGAAGGCCGATCGTTCATAGGGCTGCTGATCCACCATCCGGCGCAGGGTGGCGAAATCGTGGTCCGAGAATTTCTGGATCCGGATCACGCTGCCTGGCCGGTCTTCCAGAAAGACGGTGTCGTTCCAGTCCGCGGCGCTGATGCCGGTCCACAGGGTGATGGTGTAAGGCACCGCGTTTCCATCCTTCCCGGCCGGACGATCCGTCGTCAGGACCATCGTCGCATCGCCGCTGGACGGCGGCGTCTGGCCCAGCGGCCCCCAGCCGCCATGATGATGATCCAGCCAGTCGTTGACCGTCCGGATTTCGTCGGGCAACAGCGCGCGCTGTCTGCGCATCGGCCCGACGCTGATGGTGCCCGCCGTCATCCGGGGGAAATTGAGCGGCCGGAAATTCGGAACCGCGAACGACCACAACACTGCCGAAGTCCCGACCGTGATCGCCAGGAATCCCAGCAGGAATGCCGTTTCCCGTTTCATGTCTCGTCTCTTCTCTCGTCTTATTCGCGCACAGCCGCGATGACCCGGGCGACGTCTGCGTCCCTCAGTTCGGGGTGGATGGGCAACGCGAGAATACGGGCTGACAGATCTTCGGCAACCGGCAAAGACGTTCCGTCGTGATGGGCCTGATATGCGGGCTGCAGATGCAGGGGCCGCGGGTAATAGATCGCGGACGGCACGCCATGCGC
This sequence comes from Gluconacetobacter azotocaptans, assembly GCF_014174355.1. Classification (GTDB taxonomy): domain Bacteria; phylum Pseudomonadota; class Alphaproteobacteria; order Acetobacterales; family Acetobacteraceae; genus Gluconacetobacter; species Gluconacetobacter azotocaptans. The sequence goes on along the minus strand of NZ_JABEQF010000004.1, from coordinate 351,911 downwards.
GCGCAAGCGGGTCTGAAGGGCCGTACGCTCGGCCTCGTCCTTCGTCAGGATGGCATAGATGGCCCAGGCGCTGCGGGCGTCCGGCACCCGGGCGGGCGTCACGACCCTACCCTCCAGCCCCGAATCGTAGGCCGAGGCGATGGCCTCGCGGCGATCCAGTTCGTCCTCGAATCCGTCCAGCTTGGCCAGCAGGATGGCGGCCTGCAATGTGTCCAGCCGCCCGTTCATGCCGATGCGCAGAACCTCGTACCGGCTCTTGCCCTCGCCATGCGTGCGCAGCGACCGGTAGAGATCGGCCAGTTCGGCGTCGTCCGTCAGGATCGCCCCCCCATCGCCGTAGCCGCCCAGCGGCTTGGACGGGAAGAAGGACAGGGTCGTCGCGGTCGCCTCCCGCCCCAGCTTGCGTCCCGTCAGGGCGCCGCCGAACGATTGCGCGCAATCGTCCATCAGGAACAGGTTCTCGCGCTCGGCGATGGCGCGCAGCGCCGGCCAGGGTGCCGGCTGGCCGAACAGGTCGACGCCGATGATCGCCCGCGGGCGCAGTTTTCCATGCGCGCGGACATCGGCGATCCGACGTTCCAGGCTGGCCGGGTCGATCTGGAAGGTCCGGGGGTCGACATCGACAAAGACGGGCGTCGCATTCAGCAGCAACGGCACCTCGGCCGTCGCGGTATAGGTGAACGCCGGCAGGAACACCGCATCGCCCGGCCCGATTCCCTCGGCCATCAACACGATCTGAATCGCATCGGTGCCCGAGGACACGCCGACGCAATGCCCTGCCCCGGCATAGGCCGCCAGCGCGTGCTCCAGTTCCTCGACCTCGGGCCCCATCACGAAACGGCAATGATCCAGGACGGTGTCGATCCGCTTGCGAATCGCGTCCCCCAGCCGGGCCTGCTGGGCCGGAAGGTCGAGAAAGGCAATCGCGGGCTGGCAGGCGGACGGATCGGGGGCGGTCATGTCGTCATGGTCCTTTCGGCGTCGGTGCGCCCGGCAAACTTATCGCGCGCGTCCCCTGACGGGTTATGGGCGAATTCGGGAACGAGGCCTTCGATCAGCGCAAGGATCCGCGCGGCGTCGCCACCGTGGCAGGCCGCTTCCAGCCTGTCGATTACCGCGCCGACATCACGGCGGTCCACCCTGCGCGGGGTCGCCATCTTCAAGCCCGGATGGTCGGTGGGCACCGGGGCCTCGCGCCCATGGAAAAGTTCCTCGAACAGTTTTTCCCCCGGCCGCAGGCCGGTGAAGCGGATCGGCACGTCCTCGTCGGGGCGCAGGCCCGCCAGGCGGATCATCTGGCGGGCCAGATCGACGATCTTGACCGGCTTGCCCATGTCCAGCACGAAGATCCCGCCCTCACGCAGCAGCGTATCGGTCCCGCTGCCCTCGCGCGGGCGGATGGTGCCGCGCACGCTGGCCTGCAAAACCAAGCCGACCGCCTCGGGCACCGTCATGAAATAGCGCTGCATGTCGGGATGGGTGACCGTCAGCGGCCCACCGCGCTCCAGTTGCCGGCGAAACAGCGGCACCACCGATCCGGTCGATCCCAGCACATTGCCGAATCGCACCGTGACGCAGCGCATCGCATCGACCTGCCCCCCGGTGCGGGCCTCGACATCCAGGGCCTGGCAGTACATTTCGGCCGCCCGTTTGGAGGCCCCCATCAGGCTGGACGGGTTGACCGCCTTGTCGGTGGAAATCATCACCATCGCCCGGGTGCCGTTTCGCGCGGCCGCATCGGCGACGATCCGCGTGCCGACGACATTGGTCAGCACACCCTCGCACGGGTTGGCCTCGACCATCGGCACATGTTTCAGCGCCGCCGCGTGGAAGATCAGCTCGGGACGGTACAACGCGCAGACCTGCTCGATGCGGTCGCGATCGCGGACATCGGCCAGGATCACCTCCCGCCGGATCTTCGGCGCACGTTCCGACAGTTCCAGGTCAACCTGCCACAACGCGAATTCACCATGATCCAGCAGGATCAGACGGGCTGGTGCGTATTGCGCGATCTGCCGGGCCAGTTCCGAACCGATCGACCCCCCGGCGCCCGTCACCATGACGGTACGATCCCCCAGCAGCGCCGTCATGCCCATATGATCGAGTTCGACCTGTGGCCGGTTGAGCAGGTCCTCGATCGCCAGAGGGCGCAGTTCCAGCCGGTCGGCGGGTGTCAGGTCGGTCAGCACGGGGGTGCGCTGGACCGTGATCCCATGGCGTTCGGCGACCCGCATGACCTCCGCCAGGTTCTGGCCGCGAAAATCGATGTCGGTCACGACCAGCCGTTGGGGCGCGCCGCCATCGGCGATCACCCGCTCCAGGATATCGTCGATCGCCTGGACATGGCCCAGGATCGGAATGCCGTGGATGCGGCGGCCCGCCTGCTGGCGGCCCTGGGTCAGGATACCGATGACGCGGAATCGGGGGGCCGGGTCGCGCTCCATGGCGCGGATGAACAGGTCGGCGGCCACGTCGGCGCCGATCAGGATCACCTGACTCGACGCGTCGTACCGGGATGGACGGCGATGGGCCAGCCGATAGACGATTCGCACCCCCCCCATCAGCACCAGCAGGACCAGGGCATGGATGACCGGAAATGTGGGGCTGGGAATCGGAAAGCCGGTCAGATGAAGACCCAGCGTGAACAGGACGGCGCTGGCGATCGACGCCCCGGCAATCCCTAGCAGGTCTCCCACGCCGGAAAACCGCCAATATTGCAACGGGACCCGGAACGGCAGGCCGCTGATGACCAGCGTGATCGCCCCGCCGGCCAGAAACCACAACGGGTGCAGCAGGCCGCCATGTGGATCGGCCAGCCATCGCGCAAGCGGCGCCGACAGCGCGGCGAGCACACCATCGAGCAGAATGTTGACGACGATTCGGTTGACCGGTCGCAGCCTGTCAGCGGACTGCCGGGTGTCAGGGCATTGCGAGGCCATTATCGCGTCCGTATAGCCCAATCCCATCCATGCTAGAAGCAGCCATCATGACAAACTCCCGCGACACATGAACGATCCACTCTCCCTCATGCCCTTCGCGACTCTTCTGATCGCCACCTGGGCCTCCGCCGCCCTGATGGTCCTGGGCGCGACCCGGCTGAACGTGCTGGATCATCCCGGCCATCGCAGTTCCCATACCCGGCCGACGCCGAAGGGGGGAGGACTCGGCATCATCGCCGCCTTTGTCGTGGCGGTTCCGATTGCACGGCACCTCGACGGCCTGCCCTTCCTGTCGGTCGCCACGTTCGGCATGATCGCGGCGACGATCGTGCTGGCCGTCGTTTCGTGGCTGGACGATGTGTATCAATGGCGCCCCGCCATCAAGCTGGCCGCCCAGTTCGCCGCCGCCGCGATCCTGGTCGGGACGGGAACCCGCCTGTCCGGGGTGGCCGGCCAGGCGGGGGATATCATCCTGTCGGTGATGTGGCTGGTCTATGTGACCAACGCGGTCAATTTCATGGATGGGCTGAACGGCCTGGCGTCCGGGGCGATCATGCTCGCCTGCCTGGTCATCGCCTGCGTGGCGCCGTCCCCCGCCGTCGCCCTCCCCGCCCTGTTGCTGGCGGCGGCGATCGCGGGCTTCATCCCCTTCAATTTTCCGTCCGCGCGCATTTTCATGGGCGATGTCGGAAGCCAGGGCTGCGGCGTGCTGATCGGCGCCTTCGGCCTGATGCTTGCCGACACCCCGCCGGCGTTCGGGGCCTGGAGCGGCGTTCCGCTTCTGATGTCGGGCCTGCTCTATGACGTCACCCTGACCCTGTTTCGCCGCTGGCGGGCCGGGGCGCGCCTGACCGAGAGCCACCGCGACCATCTCTATCAACTGGCGGCCCGAGGGGGCATGCCCCCCGCACTGGTCACCCTGATCCATTGGGGGTTCGTCATATGGGGTGGGGCCCTCACTGTCGCGGTGGTGCGGGGCTGGTGCGGCCCCGTCCCGGCTCTGCTGCTGGTCCTGCCGCCGCAGATCATGTGGACGTGGCAGGTCCTTATCCGGATGCGGCGCGCGCGCGCCGGAGGGGCATGAGCCACGTCCGCCCCGAATGTTACTTGAGCAGCGTCAGCTCGAGCCCCTGCGCCGCGCCGGCCAGCCGTGCGCCCTTCGAGACCGTATCGATGCTGATCGTGACGCCGTTTCCGTTATGCAGCAACGACCCGCCGACCCCGCTGCCCAGCGTCGCCTCGCCACTTCCGGCAACGTAGGTGCCGTTGAAATCATGCAGGTGCTTCAGATTATAGACCGTACCCGTTCCTTCGATCGTGGAATAGCCGACCGCCGCGATCGACCCGCCCTTGACCGAGAACCGATAGCTATGATGCCCGTAGGTCAGGGTGCCGGACCCCCACGTCCAGCCGACGCCGACATCGGCGGATTTGGCCACCAGCCGGAGATGCCCGGAAGGGGTGCCCAGCGTATCGGCCGCCAGCGCGGGCGCGGCCAGAAGCGGAGTCGCAAGAATAGCCATAGCGGCCAAGCGTGATGCCAGTCGCATGTTCACACACCTTGATGTCTGGATAATCGAAGCCGAACGACGCGCGAACGTCACGTCCGTTCGTCAGGCGGCCCGACCATGCGATCGGGCCGGCGGCCATCCGCCCCATGCATGGGGCGGATGGCCGATACCGGCGCAGATCAGCCGGCGGCGCGACGCGGCGCGCGTTCTTCGCCCCGGGCGGCCTTGGTGGTGCGGCCCGTGGCCGGCACGCCAGCCGCCTCGTTCATGATGGAGCGCAGTTCCCGCAGGTAGGCCGCCCCCTTCAGCGTCCGCTGCACCAGGACCGAACGGCGGTCCATCGGATCGACCTTGCGGCGCGCCAGGTCGAGTTCGCCCAGACGATCCAGGGCGCGCGTGATCGCGGGCTTGGACACGTTCAGGGTCGAGGCCAGGCCCCGCACCGTGTGGGCGCCTTCCTGCAGGTAGCAGGTCAGAAAGACACCCAGCTGGCGGGCGGACAGGTCGGGCCCGTCGCGGCGCACCATGGACACCACGGTGTCGCGGAGCGTGCTGATCAACTGGTCGGATGTCGTCGAAGTCTGTGCCATTGTAAAAAACCTTTCCTGTCGGGCCACCAACAGGCCCTGCTTATCTCAGATCGGAATGCCCCTCCGGGCCCCCCGTCGTCCTGTCCTGACGGCTATATAGTTTCAGATTGCGGCACATATAAGTCGCTTGAGACGGATTAGTTCGTTCTCCATATCGTTACTTCACTGTTGCTGCCTGTCCGTGACATTAAGGATTCGCAACAATGATGCATATAAGGCCCGCAATGCGGGTGTTTCCCCCCCTTCCGGCCGGCCGGAACGGTAATTATCATTCCAGGCATATGTGTCGATATGTGCCCAGCGCACGTCTGTTTTGACGAAATTCCGCAAAAAAAGAGCCGCCGTGACCGCCCCGGCCATGGGTTTGGCCGACACATTGTTCAAATCCGCCACCGGGCTGCGCAGCCAGTCGGCATATCCGTCCCACAGGGGCAGCCGCCACAGCGGGTCGTCGCAGGCCCGGCCAGCCTGCAGAATCGTATCGGCCACGCTGTCGTCGGTACTGAACAGCGCCGGCAGGTCCGGACCCAGCGCCACCCGGGCGGCGCCCGTCAGGGTCGCGGCATCCACCAGCAGGTCCGGCGACATCTCGCAGGCCTCGGTCAGCAAATCGCACAGGACCAGGCGTCCCTCGGCGTCGGTATTGCCGATTTCCACCGTCAGGCCGGATCGTGTCGTCACAACATCCGACGGGCGCATGGCCTCGCCCGAAACGCTGTTCTCCACACAGCCCAGCCGCACCTCCAGCCGCAGCGGCAGGTCGCGCGTCATGATCAGCTGGGCCAGCGCCAGCATCAGCGCGGCCCCGCCCATGTCCTTCTTCATGCGCAGCATCGACGACGCGGGCTTGATATCGTAGCCGCCGGTGTCGAAGCAGACCCCCTTTCCCACCAGGGACAGCAGCGGCGCATCATCGCCTGCCTGCGTGCCGCGCCAGTGTGCGACCACCACCCGGGGGGCACGGGCTGAACCCGCCCCGACATGGGCAATGGTCGGATAGGCCTGCGCCAGATCCCGCCCCTTCACGATCCGGACCTCGGCGCCCAGCGGTTCGAGGGCCCGGCGCGCGGCCCGCGCCAGTTCGGTCGGCCCCATCAGGTTCGGCGGGGTGTTGATCAGGTCCCGGCCCAGCCGGATGGCGCGGGCCACCTCGGCGCCGGCAGCGCCCCCGGGCGGCACGACCAGGCGGGCGATGTCGGCCGCGTCCTCCGTCTTCCGGCCGAAAGCAGGCATCCGATAGGCGCCCAGGCAAAATCCAAGCACGGCGGTGGCCGGCGTCAGCCCCGCGGGCAGGGCCATCGTCCAGGGGCCCGCCGGCAACGCATTGGCCAGGCCGCCGAACAGGAACGGATCGGTGCGATCGCCGACACCCAGCACCGCAGCCGCCACGCCGTTGCTGCCGGGCACCAGGGCCAGTTCCCCCGCCCGTCCCTGAAACCCGGAATCGCGCAGAAACCCCGCCCCGGATTCGCCGATTCGGGTTGCCAGGTCGCCGACGTCGCCCTGGCGGAGCACATGCACCGTCCGCATCCGTGCGCGCCTGCCCCGGGTGGCCGGCAGCAGGCACGGGAATTCTTCAACGGACATGGCAAACCTCCGCGATCCTGTTGGACATCCTGTGGGCGCAGCCTGCGTCCATGCGGGCGCCGGTGCAACCATCCGCCGGCAATTCCACGCAAACACACGGGTTTTGCTTGCATTCCGCCCTGCGCCATCTGACCATACGGACATGACGGGTGTACCCATGGGGGCAGGCCCCCTTCGCGCCGCGCGCCGCGCCTCCGACACTGCCGTCGCCTCGCGCGTCAGGGCGGTTCTCGGCCCCACCAATACCGGCAAGACTCACCTGGCGATCGAACGGCTGCTGGCCCATTCCAGCGGCGTCATCGGTTTCCCCCTGCGCCTGCTGGCCCGCGAAAATTACGAACGGATGGTGGCCGCCAAGGGCGCCGGCGCCGTCGCCCTGATCACCGGCGAGGAAAAGATCATCCCCCCGGGCGCGCGCTGGTTTTCCTGCACCGTCGAGGCCATGCCCCTGGACCGGATGGCGGAATTCGTCGCGGTGGATGAAATCCAGCTCTGCGCCGATCCCGATCGCGGGCACGTCTTCACCGACCGGCTGCTGCACGCGCGGGGCCTGGTGGAAACGATGTTCCTGGGCGCCGAGACCATCCGCCCGCTGCTGCGCCGCCTGGTTCCCGGGGTGGAGATCGAAAACCGCCCCCGGCTGTCCCAACTGGCCCATGTCGGGGCAAGCAAGCTGACCCGCCTGCCTCCCCGCTCGGCGATCGTCGCGTTTTCGGCGACCGAGGTCTATGCCATCGCCGAACTGATCCGCCGGCGCCGGGGCGGGTGCGCCGTGGTCATGGGCCAGCTGTCACCCCGCACGCGCAACGCGCAGGTCGCCCTGTATCAGGACCGCGAAGTCGATTACCTGGTCGCCACCGACGCCATCGGCATGGGCCTGAACATGGACGTCAACCATGTCGCCTTCGCCGGCCTGTCGAAATTCGACGGGTCGCGGGCGCGCCCCCTGACGTCGGCCGAAATCGCGCAGATTGCCGGGCGCGCCGGGCGCGGCATGCGCGACGGCACCTTCGGCACCACCGGCACCTGCCCCGCCCTGCCCGACGAGGTAACCGAAGCGGTGGAAACCCACAGGTTCGATCCGATCGAGCGGCTGTTCTGGCGCAGCAGCGACCTCGATTTCGCCAGTCCCGAGGCCCTGCTGACCAGCCTGAGCCGTCCCCCGCCGACATACGGGCTGACCGCGGGCAACGAGGCCTCGGACGTGCTGACGTTGTCCAGCCTGTCCGCAATTCCTGATATCCGGACCCTGGCGCGATCGTCCGGCGCCACCCGGCTGTTGTGGGAAGCCTGCCAGATTCCGGACTTCCGGAAGCTGGGGGATGAGACCCATACCCGCCTGTGCGCCCGCATCTTCACCCACGTCATCCGCGACGGACATGTTCCCGCGGCCTGGATGGAGTCCCAGATCGCGGCGTTCGCGCGGCCCGAGGGCGATATCGATTCGCTGATGCACCGCCTGTCGGGGATCCGTGTCTGTTCCTACATCGCGGCACGGCGCGACTGGGTCCGCAATGCCGAGCACTGGCAGGCCCGCGCCCGGGATGTCGAGGACCAGTTGTCCGATGCGCTGCACGAACGGCTGACGGCGCGCTTCGTCGACCGCCGCGCCGCGTCGCTGATCCGGCGGCTGGACGAATCCTCGGGCGGCGACGACCTGCTGTCCGCCGTCACCACCCAGGGCGAGGTCGTGGTCGAGGGGCACCCGGTCGGCCGGGTGGCCGGCCTGGACCTGGCGCCTGACCCGGAGTGCGATCACCCCGACCGGCGCCTGCTGCTGCGCGCCGCGCGGCGGGCGTTGCGCGCGGAAATTCCCCGTCGCGTGCACAGCCTGACCACGGCCGGGGACGATGCGTTCGAAATCTCGCCCGATGGGCGGTGCCTGCTCTGGGACGCCGCGCCGATCGCCCGGTTGCGCGGCGGCGATGACCTGCTGCGTCCGCGCATCGACGTGCTGGACAATGCCTTCCTCGACGGCGCGCAGCGCGAGCGGATCCGCGCCCGCCTGACAGCATGGCTGGACCGGCAGGTGCACGAGGTCATGGCCCCGCTGTTCGCCGCCCGTGCCGCCGTGGAGCATGACCCGGCGCTGCGCGGCATCCTGCATCGCCTGATGGAACAGGGCGGAGTCGCGATCGGCGGTGACCCCGTGGCCCCGATCCTGCGCGGCCGGCTGAAGGTGCTGGGCGTCCGGGTCGGGCGTCATGCGATCCTGATGCCCGGCCTGCTGCGTCCCGCCGCCATGCGGCTGCGGGCCGTCCTGCTGGCGGCACGGGCGGGACGGCCCCTTCCCGTTTTGCCGCCCGTCGGCGCGGTGTCCGTACCGGTGGACGAGCATCGGGACCCGCTGCTGACCCGTATGGGCTGGATTGTGGCCGGCCCGGTGCGCCTGCGTCTGGACATCGCCGAAAAACTGTCGGCGGAACTGCGCTGGCGCGCCCGCAACGGCCCGGTTCCCCTGCCCGACGGACTGCCGTCGCGTCTCGGCGCCCGGCCCGAGGCCGTGGCCGCCATCCTGAAGGCGCTCGATATTCCTGTCCGTGCCGCGCGTCCGCTGAAGGACTGCGAATATGGGCCGGCGGCTCCCCCCATGCTGGCCGCGACGCCCGAAGCCCGGCGGCGTCACCGTCACCAGAATCGCGCAGGCGCCCCCCGGGCCCGGACATCCGACAGTGCCGATGAGGTCATACCGGTGACCATCGCGGCCCGCCCCCGTCCGGGGGGCGGACGACGCACGCCCGCCGTGCCCGATGGCCCCTTCGCCGTCCTTGCGACCCTGAAGAAGCGCCAGTCGTCGTGAGGCGTGATGCGCGTGGGGACGCCGACACACCGGAGGCGCAGAGGCTGGACCTGTGGTTGTGGTGCGCCCGCTTTGCCCGCAGCCGCCCCGATTGCGCCCGCCTCGCCGAGGCCGGCGCGGTGCGGATCAACCGCCAGCGCACCGAGAAGGCCCATGCGCTGGTGCGGCCCGGCGACATTCTGACCTTGCCCGGCCCCGGCGGACGGGGTGTCGTGGTGTTGCGGATCGTGGCCCTGGCCTCGCGACGCGGTCCGGCCGCCACGGCCCGGCTGCTATATGACATCGTCCCGGAACAGGCACCCTCGCCGTCGCTTGCCGCCGGATAAGGAGAACGCGCCGGCCAGTGCGCGGTCTTTGACTTGCCACGACGTCAAAAGACTTTCATATCTGCGCGCATTGTAGGCGAGGACCAGCATGGCCGGCCCCCTCGCAGGCCCCAAGGCTGGCGACGTCACGCCAGCCTCCAGATGATCGGAGACGAACGATGACCTACGTGGTCACCGAAAACTGCATCCGCTGCAAATTCATGGACTGTGTCGAGGTGTGCCCGGTCGACTGCTTCTACGCCGGCGACAATTTCCTCGTCATCAATCCCGACGAGTGCATTGATTGCGGCGTGTGCGAGCCCGAATGTCCGGCGGAAGCCATTGTCCCCGACAGCGACGACCGTGCCGCGGCCTGGGCCGAGATCAACGCCAGCTATTCCGCCAAATGGCCCAACATCATCCGCAAGGGCACGCCCCCGGCCGACGCCGAGGAATGGAAGGACAAGCCGAACAAGAAGGACCTGCTGTCGGCCGAGCCCCACAAGGACTGAGGCACCACAGCGTTCGGACCGGCGGGCCACTTGCCCCGCCGGTCCGCCCCACGCCCGGGGCTCGCGACATGAAATACGAAAAAGGCCGGTGAGGATCATCCTCACCGGCCTTTTTCGTATCCCGCATCCGGGATGTTGCCCCGGACAAGTGGGGCCTGCGGGTGACCGCAGGCCCCATCAGGATCAACGCGACATCATGTTGATCGCGGTGTCATGCATGATGAACAGCGTTCCACCGATAAGGATCAGCACGGACATGACCGTGAAGGCAAAGGCCATCACGTTCCAGCGCTGCTCCGACGATCCGTTCATATGGAGGAAGAACACCAGATGAACGACGACCTGCACGGCCGCCAGGACCGAAATCGCGACAATGGTACCGGTCGGAGAGAAGCTGTGGGCCATGACGACCCCGAACGCGGCCGCCGTCAGCAGAACGGCAATCACGAACCCGGTAAGGTAAGACCCTACGCTTCCGTGGCTCTCGCCCGAATGGGCTGTATGTGCATCAGCCATCAGATCACACTCATCAGATAGACAAAGGTGAAGACACAGATCCAGACGATGTCCAGGAAGTGCCAGAACAGGCTCAGGCAGGTGAGCTTGTTCATCATCCGCTCGGACAGGACCGTCTTGCCCATGGACTGGACCATTACGACCGCCATCCACAGAAGGCCGCACGTAACGTGCAGGCCGTGCGTGCCCACCAGCGTGAAGAACGCCGACAGGAAGGCGCTGCGATCCGGGCCGTTGCCCTCGGCGACCATGTGAGAGAACTCACGGATTTCCATGAACAGGAAGCCCAGGCCGAGGAGGAATGTGACGGCCAGCCACATCCGCATCGTGCTCACCTTGTTCTGGTGAGCCGAGATCATGCCGAAGCCGTAGGTGATCGAGCTGACCAGCAGGATCGCGGTTTCGATTCCGACGCCCGAAAGCTCGAAGATCTCCTTGCCGGTGGGACCACCGGCAAACTGGTTCCGCATCACCGCGAACACTGCGAACAGCGTCCCGAAGATGAGGCAGTCCGTCATCAGATACAGCCAGAACCCGAACACCACGGGAGATTCATGGTGTTCGTCGTGGGCGTGGGCCGCATCAGCTGTCATATCGTGCGCCATTATTCCGCCGCCTGTGCTGCCATGAGGTTACGAGTATGCTCGTTCTCGATACGGGCAACTTCCGACACCGGCACATAGTAGTCGACGTCGTTGTTGCTGCTCCGCGCGATCACCGTCGCGATGACGCCGATCAGGCCGAGAGCCGCGAGCCACCAGATATACCAGATCGCCGCAAAGCCGAGGACCAGGCTGAACGCGCCGACGAAGAAGCCGGCCGACGTGTTCTTCGGCATGTGGATCGGCTGATAAACCGAGCCGGCCGCACGCGTATCAATGCCGGCTTCCTTGTCGTGAGCGAAGGCATCGAGGTCATGCACCGTCGGGACGACGGCAAAGTTGTAGAACGGCGGGGGCGACGAGGTCGACCATTCCAGCGTCCGGGCATTCCACGGATCGCCCGTCAGGTCGCGGTTTTCCGCCAGGTTGCGGTCACGGATGGATACATACAGCTGCGTCAGCTGGCAGACGATGCCGCATGCGATCAGCACGGCGCCGAACACGGCAACCAGCATCCACGGATACCAGTCCGGGTTGTCGTAGTGGTTCATGCGACGGGTCATGCCCATGAAGCCCAGGACATAGAGCGGCATGAACGCGAAGTAGAAGCCAATGAACCAGAACCAGAACGCCCGCTTGCCCCACGCTTCGTTCAGCTTGAAGCCGAAAGCCTTCGGGAACCAGAAGTTCATGGCCGCGACATAGCCGAAATACACACCGCCGATGATGACGTTATGGAAGTGGGCGATGACGAACAGGCTGTTGTGCAGGACGAAATCGGCGGCCGGGATGGCGAGCATCACGCCGGTCATGCCACCGATCGAGAAGGTGATCATGAAGCCGATCACCCAGTACATGGTCGCGTGGAACTCGACGCGGCCCTTATACATGGTGAACAGCCAGTTGAAGATCTTCACGCCCGTCGGGATCGCGATGATCATCGTCATGATGCCGAAGAACGCGTTGACGTTCGGGCCGGCGCCCATGGTGAAGAAGTGGTGAACCCACACCACCAGCGACAGCACCATGATCGAGCAGGTCGCATAGACCATGGTGTTGTAGCCGAACAGCGGCTTGCGCGAGAACGTCTGCGTGATTTCGGAGAACGCACCGAAGGCAGGAAGGACCAGGATGTAGACTTCCGGATGACCCCAGGCCCAGATCACGCTCAGATAGAGCATCTGGTTGCCGCCGCCGTCATTGGTGAAGAAGTGCATGCCCAGATAGCGATCGAGACCCAGCAGGCCCAGCGCCACCGTCAGGATGGGGAACGCCACCATGATCAGCACGGTCGTGCAGAAGATGGTCCAGGTGAAGACCGGCATCTTCATGTAGGTCATGCCCGGCGCGCGCATCTTCACGATGGTGGTGAAGAAGTTGACACCGGTCAGCAGGGTGCCCACGCCCGAGAGCTGAACCGCCCAGATATAGTAGTCGACACCGACACCGGGGCTGAACTGCGTTTCCGACAGCGGGGGATAGGCCAGCCAGCCGCACTGCGAGAACTCACCGATGAACAGCGAGATGTTGATCAGCACGAAGCTGACCGTGGTCATCCAGAAGCTGAGCGAGTTCAGGAACGGGAAGGCCACGTCACGGGCGCCGATCTGCAGCGGGACGATCACGTTCATGAGGCCGGTCATGAACGCCATCGCCATGAAGAAGATCATGATGGTGCCGTGGGCGGAGAAGATCTGGTCATAGTGATGCGGCGGCAGGTAGCCCGGGTTGCCGGCGTAGGCCAGCGCGAGCTGCGAGCGCATCATGATGGCGTCCGCGAAGCCACGGAACAGGGCCACCAGCGCCAGGACGATATACATCACGCCCAGACGCTTGTGATCGACCGAGGTCAGCCACTCTTTCCAGAGATAGCCCCATTTGCCGTAATAGGTGATGAGGCCGAACACCGCCAGGCCCGCGATCGCGGCACCAGCGAATGTTCCCACAAGAATCGGCACATCAAACGGGATGTCCGACCAGCTTAATTTTCCTAACATCTGTCCTATTCCTTCATGTTCATGTCGGACATCGCGGACTGCACATGCATCATCTTGCCGGTGCTCTTATCCATGACCATGCCGTTGTTGTACTTGGCAACGATCCCGTCAAAGAGGCCCGGTTCGGCATGCGAGAAATATTCGACCGGGTTCGCCTCGCTCGGCGCCGCCAGCTTCGGATAGTTGGAGCTGTCCAGCTGCTCGGAAGAGGCCTTCACCTTCTGGACCCAGGCAGCGTAGTCGTCGTTGCTCATCGCCAGCGCGCGGAAGCGCATGTCGGAGAAGCCGCGGCCGCTGAAGTTCGCGGATTCGCCGGCGTAGTTTCCAACATCGTTCGAGCTCAGGTGAAGCTGCGTCTGCATACCCGCCATGGCATAGACCATCGAGCCCAGCTGCGGGATGAAGAACGAGTTCATGACCGAGTCAGAGGTGATCCGGAATTCGACCGGCGTATTCACCGGGAAGGCCATCTGGTTGACGGTGGCGATCCCCTCGTCAGGGTAGACAAACAGCCATTTCCAGTCGAGCGCCACGACATCGACATGGATGGGCTTCACGTTCGCCTCTTCGTCGATCGGGCGATACGGATCCAGCGAAATGCAGGTCTGATAGGTCAGAACCGCCAGAAACAGGATGATGAGGCTGGGAACGACCCAGATCACGACCTCGATCTTGTTCGAATGCGACCATTTCGGCAGGTATTCGGCATTCGTGTTCGACTGCCGGTACTGCCATGCGAACAGCAGCGTCAGGACGATGACCGGCACGACGACCAGCAGCATCGCATAGGTCGCGGTCAGGATCAGGCTCTTTTCCTGAATGCCGATCACGCCCTTGGGGTTGAGGGTATCCCAGTCACATCCCGCCAAGAGGAACGCTGAGGATAAACACAATAAATTCGATAATCTTGGCAAGATTTTTTTCTTCATCTCACGCCTCGTTGGTTTCGACATCACCCTTGCTCACATGCTCGCTTCGTCCACGGGCCCAAAACAATCACGGTCACGCTTCATGTACGTTACGGGACCGGAGTCCCGGCCCCGTCATCCCGCAGTGCCTCACATCAAGTGACATCCAGCCTTCGTCCACCCATCATATCGGAATACGAGGTCTCCGTCGGTTCGATCCCGTCATGAGTATCCTTCTGCCTTTCGGCCATGATCTCGATCAAGGATTTCGCCCCGACAGCGGCCTCGTCCTTCAGTGTGGACGCGAACGGGTGCAGTGCCGCCTTGTGGTCTGAAGCGTCTCTCTGCGCAGTTACCCTTTCGTACAGTTCTCTTTCTGCCTTATCCGACCTGAACGACCTTGCAGGCAAGACTTCACGGAATGTTTCAGTTTATTTCGATATCAACCGATCCGATTTTATAAATCATTTTAATTCAATGAATTACGCACTGCGATCACCGATCACATACTCGTCATTGAACTCTTTCCCGGGAAGAATAAGTCTTATTTTAGCCGATTTTCCGGCCCGGATTTTCGGATTTGTTTTTGGTTTGTTCCAGGCGCGCCACCGGTCAAAAAAAAGCCCCGCCATCCGGCGGGGCCTTTCGCTGAGTCGGGGAAATGAATGACGCGGCGTTCAGCTATCCTGATTGCTGCGCACGCCCATGAACTGCAGCAGGAACTGGAACAGGTTGATGAAGTTCAGATAAAGCGCCAGCGCGTCGTACACGCCGCGCTTGGCAGCGCCTTCCGGCCCTTCGTAATAGGCGAACTGCTGATAGCTCAGCTTGATGCGCTGGGTATCGAACGCCGTCAGCCCGACGAAGATGAAGACCCCGACGATGCTGTAGAGGAACGCCAGGCCCGCACTGTGCAGGAACATGTTGACGACGCCTGCGATCACCAGGCCGAACAGGCCCATCAGCAGGAACGACCCGAACCGGGTCAGGTCCGTCTTGGTCACATATCCCCAGATCGACATGGCCGCGAACGTCCCCGCCGTCACGAAGAAGACGCGGACCACCGAAACGCCGGTGAACGTCATGAGAATGCTGGACAGACTTGCCCCCATCACGGCGCAGAACAGCCAGAACAGGGTCTGGACGGTCTGGCGCGACAGGCGGTTGACGCCCAGCGACATCACCAGCACGAATCCCAGGGGCGCGATCATCGCCAGCATGCCCAGGCCGGTCGGACGCACGGCGACGCCCATCTCGGTCACGACCTCGCTGAAGAACGCGGCGCGCAGCCCTGTGTTGGCAATCAGGAACGCCACGATTCCGGTCAGCAGCAGGCCGGACGCCATCCAGTTATAGACGCGCAGCATGTAGGCACGCAGTCCCAGGTCGATCGCTCCGGCGCCTGCACCGGCGCCGGCGGGTCGGGACATCGTTCGAAAATCCGGGCTGAAAGCCATGTTATCCTTCCTTGTCCGGACAGTCCGGACCTATTGCTTCTGTGATGTGGGACCCGAAACGATCAATTCAAGGAAAAAAGGGCCGCCATCCGAATTACAATCCGTAAATTTTGGCGGCTTCCATCACGCATTACGACCTGACCGCCCGCCTCTGGAAATATATTATATATGCAGCAGGCAGGCGAGTAGAGCTTTCTCCTGCCCTATCAGAAGGCGGAGGCCGGCCGATGAGACTTTTCGTCGCCCTAGAGATCGCATCCCCTCTGCGCGAGGCCATCGCGGCCCTGCGCGGAAGCCTTCCCGACGTCAGGTGGGTCGATCCCGAGTCATATCACCTGACCCTGCGCTTCATCGGCGAGGTGCGCGGACGCCCTGAGCAGGAGGACATCGACCATGCGTTGTCGGCCATCCATGCCCCCGCCTGCCTTCTGATCCCCGAGCCGCCGGGTCTGTTCGAACAGGACGGCGGACAGGATACGCTGTGGGTCGGCATCGCCCGCACCGCCCCCCTGCTGCATCTTCAGAAGAAGATCGACACCGCGCTGCGCCGTACGGCCGGCCTGCAGGTCGAACGCCGGCGCTTCCTGCCGCATGTCACGATCGGTTCCAGCCCGCGGTTGCCGGACGGGAGGATGTCGGCGTGGCTGGCCCACTATGCCGCAACGCCGCTTCCAACCCTTGAAGCAACCCACCTGACGCTTTTCCAATCGCTGCGCGGCGCCGGGCATCCCGTTTACGAACCCTTGGCCGAATACCGCTTCGCACCGTGATTCTCCATTTTCGACGGGCACGGTGCGACGTGGCCGATTCGCAGATTTATGCGCTTTTCGAATTTCAAATATTAACAATGAATATTAATTTGTCCGGCAAGTTTAGCGTCACCGCGTGCCATATCGCGCCTGACTGCCATTTTATCATTCCGCAACGGATTTCCCGCGGCTTGCGAATCTGGTTCAGTCATGCATGGCGTGCAGTCTTCGCATTCGCGCGACGCCAGAACACTAAAACGTCAGGCGACTGTCGAAATAGTCACATTATGGTCTGACAAGTCGGATACGCCCATTTCGGGACCGTCCAGAACCGGTACTATCCGGTTTTTCTTTCTGTCACGAGGACTTCGGACATGATGCGAGCCGTTTTCGGGAAAAGACGCTCTCTGCGAGGAGCGCTTGGCGCCGGGACGATATGCGCGGCCCTGGTTTCCGGCCACGCGGTTTCCACCCTTGCCGCCGACGCCGGTTTCGGGGCGACGGGCGAGGCAATCATCCACGCCGATGACCATCCCGGAAACTGGTTGACCTACGGCCGCACCTATTCCGAGCAGCGTTACAGCCCGCTGGACCAGATCAACCGGTCCAACGTCGGCAATCTGAAGCTGGCCTGGTATTACGATCTGGACACCAACCGGGGGCAGGAAGGCACGCCGCTGGTGGTTGATGGCGTGATGTACGCGACCACCAACTGGAGCAAGATGAAGGCCCTGGACGCGGCGACGGGCAAGCTGCTGTGGGCCTATGATCCGCGGGTTCCCGGCAACATCGCCGACAAGGGGTGCTGCGATACGGTCAATCGCGGGGCCGCGTACTGGAACGGCAAGGTCTATTTCGGAACATTCGACGGCCGCCTGATCGCGCTGGATGCCAAGACCGGCAAGCTGGTCTGGAGCGTGAACACCATTCCCGCCGACGCCACGCTGGGCCACCAGCGGTCCTATACCGTCGACGGCGCGCCGCGCATCGCCAAGGGCCGGGTCATCATCGGCAATGGCGGCGCCGAATTCGGGGCGCGCGGCTTCGTCTCCGCCTTCGACGCCGAGACCGGGAAGCTCGACTGGCGCTTCTTCACCGTGCCGAACCCGGAAAACAAGCCAGATAACGCGGCATCCGACAGCATCCTGATGAGCAAGGCCTACCAGACCTGGAGCCCGACCGGCGCCTGGACGACCCAGGGCGGCGGCGGAACGGTGTGGGATTCCATCGTCTATGACCCCGTCACCGACCTGGTCTATCTGGGCGTGGGCAACGGATCGCCCTGGAACTACAAATACCGCTCCGAGGGAAAGGGCGACAATCTCTTCCTGGGCAGCATCGTGGCCATCAAGCCCGAGACCGGCGAGTATGTCTGGCACTTCCAGGAAACGCCGATGGACCAGTGGGACTTTACCTCGGTCCAGCAGATCATGACGCTTGACCTGCCCATCAACGGGCAGACCCGGCACGTCATCGTCCATGCGCCGAAGAACGGCTTCTTCTACATCATCGACGCGAAGACCGGCGAATTCCTGTCGGGCAAGAACTATGTCTATGTGAACTGGGCCAGCGGCCTCGATCCGAAGACCGGTCGCCCGATCTACAATCCGGACGCGCTGTACACCCTTAACGGCAAGGATTGGTACGGCATCCCCGGCGACCTGGGCGGCCATAATTTCGCGGCGATGGCCTACAGCCCGCGAACCGGCCTGGTGTACATCCCCGCGCAGCAGGTCCCGTTCCTGTACACAAACCAGGTCGGCGGCTTCAAGGCCCACCCCGACAGCTGGAATCTCGGCCTGGACATGAACAAGGTCGGCATCCCCGATTCACCGGAAGCCAAGCAGGCCTTCATCAAGGACCTGAAGGGCTGGATCGTCGCCTGGGATCCGGTGAAGCAGCAGGAAGCCTTCCGCGTCGATCACAAGGGTCCCTGGAACGGCGGCATCGTGGCGACGGCGGGCGACCTGCTGTTCCAGGGCCTGGCGAATGGCGAATTCCACGCCTACGACGCGACGAACGGCGCCGACCTGTTTCACTTCGCGGCGCAGAGCGGCATCATCGCCCCGCCCGTCACCTACCTGGCCAACGGCAAGCAATATGTCGCGGTCGAGGTCGGCTGGGGCGGCATCTATCCCTTCTTCCTCGGTGGGCTGGCCCGGACCAGCGGATGGACGGTCAACCATTCGCGGGTGATCGCCTTCTCGCTGGACGGCAACGCCAAGCTGCCGCCGCAGAACGACAAGGGGTTCCTGCCCGTCAAGCCGCCCGCCGATTATGACGGCAAGCGGACCGACAACGGGTATTTCCAGTTCCAGACCTATTGCGCGGCCTGCCACGGCGACAATGCCGAGGCCGGAGGCGTGCTGCCCGACCTGCGCTGGTCCGGCGCGATCCGCCATCAGGACGCGTTCTACAACGTGGTCGGACGCGGCGCCCTGACGGCCTACGGCATGGACCGTTTCGACATGTCGATGTCGCCCGAGCAGATCGAGGATATCCGCCAGTTCCTGATCAAGCGCGCCAATGACACCTACCAGAGGGAGGTTGATGCCCGGAAGAACGATGCCGGCGTGCCCCAGCAATGAGGCCCTTCATGCCGACTTTCCGTCTTTTTTGCATCAATGCGACGCACGGTGAACAGAATGCTCAACAGGCTTAAAGTTGCGATCGGCACGACGACGTTCGGTCTTCTTGCCACGGGGGCGATGGCGCAGACGCCCGATCAGGCGCTGATCGACAAGGGCGCCTATGTCGCGCGACTGGGCGACTGCGTCGCCTGTCATACGGCCCTGCATGGAAAGACCTATGCGGGCGGCTTGGAAATCAAGAGCCCGATCGGCACGATCTACTCGACCAACATCACGCCTGACGCGACCTACGGCATCGGGCGCTACACGTTCGAGGATTTCGATCGGGCCGTTCGCCACGGCGTGCGCCAGGACGGGTCGACGCTTTATCCGGCGATGCCCTATCCGGCCTTTTCGCGCATGACCAGCGACGACATGCACGCGCTCTATGCCTATTTCATGCATGGGGTGACGCCGGTGGCGCAGCCCAACAGGCCGGTCGAAATCTCGTGGCCGCTGTCGATGCGCTGGCCCCTGTCGATCTGGCGCATGATGTTCTCGCCCTCGCCCACCGAGTTCAAGCCCGCCCCCGGGACCGACCCCGTCGTCGCGCGCGGCGAATATCTGGTCACGGGCCCGGGCCATTGCGGCGCCTGCCATACCCCGCGCGGTTTCGCCATGCAGGAGAAGGCGCTGGACGCCAGCGGCGGCGCGGTATTCCTGTCCGGCGGGGCGCCGATCGACAACTGGGTCGCCCCCAGCCTGCGTAACGACCCGGTGGTCGGCCTGGGCCGCTGGTCGGAGGACGATATCTATTATTTCCTCAAATCGGGACGTATCGACCATTCGGCGGTCTTTGGCGGCATGGCCGACGTGGTGGCCTGGAGCACCCAGTACTTCACCGACGACGATTTGCACGCGATTGCCAAATACCTGAAAAACCTTCCGCCGGTGCCGCCGTCGCAGGGCGAATATACCTATGACCCGTCCACCGCCGATATGCTGGTATCGGGCAAGACGGCTGGTTCCGCCGGGGCCGATGTCTATCTGGAACAATGCGCGATCTGCCATCGCAATGACGGCGGCGGCGTGCCCCGCATGTTCCCGCCGCTGGCCGGCAACCCGGTGGTCGTGACGGACAACCCCACGTCCCTGGTCAACGTGATCGTCAATGGCGGCGTGCTGCCGCCGACCAACTGGGCACCGTCCGCCGTGGCCATGCCGGCCTATGGCAAGACCTTGTCGGCGCAGCAGATCGCCGATGTGGTCAATTTCATCCGGTCCAGCTGGGGCAACCGCGCGCCTGCCAGCGTCACGGCAGCCGATGTCACCAAGCTGCGTGCCACCGGGGCGCCGGTTTCCAGCAGCGGATGGAACACCTCCAGCAGCGGCTGGCTGATCTTCCATCCGCAGCCTTACGGCACCGGATGGACGTTCGCGCCGCAGACCCATTCCGGGGTCGACCAGGCCCAGTAACCGGCCTCCGCTCTGTCGCCTTGCTGATTGCCGCCGCGGGAGGAACCTCCCGCGGCGGTTTTCTTATGCGCCATCCTTTGGCACAGTCGGGGCGTTACAATCCGGGCGTGGCGACACCGAACGGAGTGAGAGATCATCCCATGGAACGCATCGTGGTCCTGACCGGGGCCGGCATCAGCAGGGAATCGGGCCTGGACACCTTTCGCGATGCCGACGGGATCTGGAGCCGGTATGACATTGCCGATGTCTGCACGCCCGATGCCTTCCGGCGCGACCCGGCGCTGGTGGACCGGTTTTACAATGACCGGCGGGCCGAACTGGGCCGCGTGCGCCCCAACGCCGCCCATCTTGCGCTGGCCCGGCTGGAGGAGGCAGCCCGCACGGGGCAATGGCCCGGCGAACTTCTGATCGTCACGCAAAACATCGATGATCTGCACGAGCGTGCGGGCAGCCGGAATGTCTGGCACATGCATGGCGAATTGCTGCGCGTGCGGTGCACCTCGTGCGGCGGCACGCCCGAATGGCAGGCCGATTGCCTTCCCCATACGCCCTGCCCGCTCTGCGGCCGGCCGACCTTGCGGCCTGACGTCGTCTGGTTCGGCGAGATCCCGCTGCATATGCCGCGCATCGAAGCCGCGCTGGAGGCGTGCGACCTGTTCGTGGCAATCGGAACCTCCGGCACCGTCTATCCCGCCGCCGGTTTCGCGGCCCTGGTCGAAGGCCACGCGGACACGCTGGAGATCAACCAGAAACCATCGGCCGTTTCGACGCGCTTCGACCGGTTCATGACCGGGCCCGCCACGCGCATGGTGCCGCGCTGGGTCGACGAGAGGCTGGCCCGATGAAAGTTCCGCGACGATGACGGACGGATCATCGGACCGCGAGTTGGACGATTTCCTCCGGCAGGTCAGAGCCTGCACGGCCTGCGCGGCCAACCTGCCCCTGGGGCCGCGCCCGATCCTGCACATATCGCGGACGGCACGGATCCTGATTGCAAGCCAGGCCCCCGGCACCCGGGTGCATGAGACCGGCATATCCTTCAACGATGCCTCGGGCGATCGCCTGCGCGGCTGGCTGGGGATCGATCGGGACGTTTTTTACGACACCCGCCGCATCGCCCTGGTGCCGATGGGGATGTGCTACCCGGGACGGCTTCCCAATGGGGGAGATCGTCCACCCCGCCCCGAATGCGCGCCCTTATGGCGCGACCGCATCCTGGCGATGATGCCCGATATCCGGCTGACCCTTCTTGTCGGCTCCTATGCCCAGGCCGCCGTGCTGGGGCCGGGGCGTGTCGAGGACCGCGTCCGCAATTTTCGCGATGTCATGCCGCGCTATTTTCCCCTGCCCCATCCGTCCTGGCGCACCGGGGCATGGGAACGCCGCACCCCCTGGTTCGCGACTGACGTGCTGCCTGCGCTGCGAGCCGCGATCCGTCCCCTGCTGGAGGCGGATCGCGCGTCAGGATGAGGCTGCGCGGACGATCGTCAGGGCCAACCCCTCGATCCCGGCCGACAGGATCTGCACCCCGATGCACAGCAGGATCAACGCCGCCAGACGCGACACGATCCGCGCGCCGGTCACGCCCAGCAGCGTCATCAGCCGTTCGGCGTAGGCATAGGCCAGCCAGATCGTCGCGGCCACCAGCACGGCGGCCGCCGACAGCGCGACATAGAACAGGATGCTGCCCGACGATGCCGGCCGTGCGGCGCTCAGGGCGATTGCGACCGAAATGGTGCCGGGGCCGACGGTGAACGGCATCGTCATGGGAAAGAACGCCATTTCCGTCCAGCTTGGCGCCGCGATGGTACGCCCCCCCTGGCGGGCCTGCTCCTCCTTGCGGGCCGCGACCGCTTCGGGCGCCTGCAGCAACGCCCACGCACGAACCGCAACCACCAGTCCGCCGGCGATCCGCAGCGAGTCGATCGTGATGCCGAAGAAGGCCAGGATGGCGCTGCCGATCCAGATCGAGGCGATCAGCAGGCATGCCGAATACAACGCGACGGCGCGGGCCAGCGCCAGGCATTCGGACCGCGTCCGCCCAGCCGTCACCTGCGTGAAGATCAGTGCGGCGCCGATCGGGTTGACGATGGAAAACAGCGCCGGAAACGCCAGCAGGAAAATATTGGTCAGGGCGGCGAAATCGGTTGCCCCGCCCGGGGGCAAGACGGCGTGAAAAGTGGGCGGCATGATCTTCGTTCCCGTGGGGGCAATGGCGCCGGATGGCGCCACGCGGGATCAGTCCTACCGTTTTTCCGAAGCCCGGCCGCCCGTCAAGACCTGTCGGGGATGCGGGCGACGACCGACAGCGGTTGCCCGCCTTCCACCGGCTGCATGATCGCCCGGACCGCCGCCACGCTCTGCGGAACGCAACACAGATAGGTCGTGCTCTCGCCGGCCGCGCCGTCCAGCGGCCACGACGTCAGGCCCAGGTCGTTATACACGTCCAGCATCGACGTCCCGACCCGCCAGAAGACCGGCTGCCGTCCCTCCTGCACCGCCAGGTCACGCAGCCACCAGATGGCCGAGGCACAATCGTCCCATGCCCCTGCCGGGTCGCCCAGGCCGATCAGGAAGCCATGGGTCCGCAGGAACGGCAGCATCGCCTGTCCGGCGGCACCGGGGATCAGGCCCGCCGGCGTACCGGGGCCTGGATCGTCCACCGCATGGTCCAGCGCGCGATACTGGGCCTGCCCGTCCTCATCCCACGGCAGGACGACGATCTGGCCGGGGCGGACCAGGCGCCCGATCATGACCAGCCCCAGCACGACGGCCAGCCCCATCGTCCAGCGCGCCACGCCATGGGTCGAGGTGAAGAGCATGACCTCCCACCAGCTTCCGCCGACCTCGTCACGCGGGCCGGAACAGACCAGCACCAGCACGCAGCCGATCAGCAGGATCAGCGACAGGATCGTGCGGAACGCCAGCGGCTCGCTGAGAATGCGTGCATGGCGATAATAGGAACTGCGGAACGGGGCGATCAGGATCGTCACCAGGCCCAGGATTCCCGGAACGGCCAACGAGGCCCCGCGCAACAGCGTCAGGGCAGCGGCGCAGACCAGAAGGCCCAGCGTCACCTTCCACGCCAGGGTCACGCGCTGCGACAGGCCGACCGCCAGGCCGATCAGCGCCACCCCGATCAGCGACAGCAGGTAATCGCCCGCCACCCCGACCAGATGGTGCAGACCGCCGGCATTCGTCCACGACGCGGGGTCCAGGATCGTCAGCGCGACCAGCAGCGCGCCGCAGATCGACACCGCGCCGGTGGCCACCACGACCGAGAAATCGGCCTCGCTCTCGCGGATCACATGGCTGGGGCGGGTTTCGCGCGGGCCGCGTCGGGGGGCCTGCGGCGCGGCCTTGCGGGCCAGGGCCGCATCGCCGCGCAGGAACAGTTCGTGCCCGGCGAACATGATCCCGGCCAGAAACAGCGGGATGATGTAATAGAACAGGCGGAAGACAAGAATAGTGCTGATGATCTGCGTGGCCTGCAGGTACGGGCTCAACGCCAGCATCATCGCCCCATCGAATACCCCCAAGCCCCCCGGCACGCTGGCCATCAGCCCCGCCGTATAGGATGCGATATAGATCGCCAGGAACACGCCGTATCCCAGGCCGGTGCCCGGCGGCAGGAAAATATAGGCGATGCCCGCCGTCGCAGCGATTTCGGCCGCCGCGACGGCCGTCTGGGCCACCGCCATGCCCGGCGACGGAAAGGTGATGGTGTGCCGCCACAGCCGCACTTCCGACAGCCGAAGGCCCAGCAGGATATAGGTGGCGACCCCCAGCCACATCAGCAGTCCGATCGCCCACAGCAGGGCATGCGGCAGATGCCCGCCGATGATCGGCACGGAGCCCGGTTCCATCAGCAGCACCGCGCCCACCAACGCGCCTGCGCCCAGCAGATAGGTGGCCGAACAGAAAGCGATGATCTGGGCGATGGCGAAAGGACCCAGGCCCCAGTTGCCATACAGCCGAAAGCGCACGGCCGCCCCGGAAATGGCGGAGAACCCCAAATTGTGGGACAGCACGTAGGAACAGAAGGACGCGAACGCGGTGCGCCGGAACGACACGCGGCACCCGACCTGCACGACCGCCAGGCAGTCGTAGAAGGACAGGATGAAATAGGACAGGACGGTGCAGCCCATCCCCAGGGCCAGGGTCGAGGCCGGAATCGTCTTCAGCGCCGCGCGGATATCGTTCCAGTGCAGGTTCCGGACCTCGCGCTGGACCACCACGATCGCGGCGATCATCAGCACCAGACCGATGGCATGGGGCACATGCCGCAGTATCCGCCGCCAGCCATGCGGCGGCGGTTTCGGCGCTTCAGGCGTGATGTTCCGGTTCAAAGGCATGACGGATCCAGGAACGTCATGTCACGATCCGCCGGGGCCTCAGACCGCGCCGGCGCCTGTCGACGCGGCCATGGATGCGCGGGCCAGCGCCGCCTCGATCAGTTCGACCGTTTCCCCCACGCCGTACAGCCCGATGAAAATGCCGAAGCGCGGTCCTTCCTTCTGGCCCAGCAGGACCTCGTACAGGCACCCGAACCAGTTGCGCAGCGGCTCGAACCCATGGCGCTTGCCGATCTCGAAGACCAGGTTCTGCAAGGTGTCGGGCTCGGCTGGCCCATCAGCCGTGGGACCGTCGGCAAGGCCGCGCAGATTGTCGGCCAGGTCGGCAAGCGCCGCGCGCTCCCGCGCGTCGGGCTGGCGATAGGTTTTCGCCGGCCGCACAAAATCGGCATAATAGACGATCGCGTGATCCACCAGGCGCGCCAGCATCGGGCATGAGTCCGGCGACGCCGCCGAATCGTAGCGGCGGATAAACTTCCACAGCACGTCCGGGGTTTCGGCGTTGGCGACGCTGGCCAGGTTCAGCAGCATGCCGAAGGTCAGCGGACTGCCGGCATCCGGGCCGATCCGCCCGGCATGGATGAACCAGGCCGGGTTCGCCGGCAGCGCCGGGTCGTCGTCGGCCAGGGTGGCCGCACGGGCGGCATTGGCCAGATATTCGTCCGCTGCCTTGGGAATGACGTCGAAGAACAGGCGCTTGGCCCGCTGCGGGGCATTGAACATGTACTGCGACAGGCTTTCGGGCGGCGCATAGCGCAGCCATTCCTCGACCGAGATCCCGTTCCCCTTAGATTTGGAGATCTTCTGCCCGTTCTCATCCAGGAACAGTTCGTAGGTCAGGCCCGCCGGCGGCTCGCCGCCCAGAATCCGGCAGATCTTGCCCGACAGCTTCACGCTGTCGATCAGGTCCTTGCCGGACATTTCATAATCCACGCCCAGGGCGAACCAGCGCATGGCCCAGTCGGCCTTCCACTGCATCTTGGCGCCGCCGCCCGTCACCGGGGTTTCGAACACCACCCCGTCCTCGTCAGTCCAGCGGACAGTGCCGGCATCGGCGTCGATCGCGTCCATGCGTACCTGCATCACCAGGCCGGTGCGCGGGTGGATGGGCAGCACGGGGGAATAGGTCGCGCGGCGATCCGGCCCCAGGGTCGGGGCGATGACGGACACGATTTCGTCATGGACCTGAAGCACCCGGCGCAGCGCGGCGTCGAACCGGCCGCCGGTATAATAGTCGGTCGAGGAGGCAAATTCGTAATCGAAGCCGAATCCGTCTAGGAAGGACCTGAGCCGCGCATTGTTGTGGGCGGCGAAGGATTCATGGGTGCCGAACGGGTCGGGGATCCGTGACAGGGGCTTGCCCAGGTGCTGGCGCAGCATGTCGCCGTTCGGCACGTTGTCCGGCACCTTGCGCAGGGCGTCCATATCGTCGGAAAACGCCAGAAGACGGGTGGGGCGTCCGGTCAGCCGCGTATAGGCCTGGCGCACCCAGGACGTCCGCGCCACTTCGCCGAACGTGCCGATATGCGGCAGGCCCGACGGACCGTACCCGGTTTCCAGCAATGCCGGCCGGTCGTCGGTCCCTGCCCGTTTTTCGACGTGCGCGGCCAGCCTCGCGGCTTCCTCGAAGGGCCAGGCCTTGGGCAGGGGGACGGGGGCGGGACGGTTCTGTTCGGACATGATGCGCGGAAGCTATGAACTGGAATGGCACGGGTCAATCCAAACCATACATCATCTTCATGCCGGAATAATGGGCGATGATGCCGGTAACGGGCGACAGGCGGCCATATGTCCCCTATATGTTCCCGTGATGGCTGCGTCACTTTCCCCTTCGGACATGCCGCCCGCGCTGGTCGCGCACCACGGTTCATGTTCGCTTCTGACCCCGGATGGCGAACTCCTGACCCTGTCGTCGGAAGACGCGGTGCTGGAATTGCGCCAATGGCCCGCACCGCTGGTGGTGCATGCGCCGCTGACTGCGCGACGGCTGGGCCTGCCGCCGCTGCCGCAGCCCACCCCGTGGCTGGACCTGCTGGAACTGTTCGTCTTCGCCCTTCCCGGCCGCACGATGCCACCCACGGTGCGGGGCCTGGCCCAGGCGCTGGAACTGGACGACAATCGGATCGGATCGGCCGAGGCCGACCTGCTGCCGGAGCTTGCGGATATCCTGCTGGACCGGGTCGCCACCTTGCGCGCCACCCCGGCGGGCGAGGAAATGGCGGCCCTGGCCGTCAGGATGGAGCACGCGGGCTGGGCCTGGGGCCGCAGCGTGCTGGCGGCGCTGGGCACCGGGACGTCCCTGCCCCC
Source organism: Gluconacetobacter azotocaptans (assembly GCF_014174355.1). GTDB lineage: Bacteria > Pseudomonadota > Alphaproteobacteria > Acetobacterales > Acetobacteraceae > Gluconacetobacter > Gluconacetobacter azotocaptans. Next base: position 324,730 of record NZ_JABEQF010000004.1, on the reverse strand, counting down.
CGAGGCCCTGCAACCGGGCGATGCGATCCGCGTCTGGCGGCGCCTGCCGAAATGGGAGGACGCGGCCCCCCGCCCCCCACCGGCCAATCATCCGGTGTCGGCCGCCGATGCCCGCCGCCGGCTGGGCGAGATTCTGGGCCCCGATGCGGAAACCCGGGTCGGACAGGCCGATTTCGCCGGTGCGGCGTCGGCCGCCTTCGCGCCCCGTCTGGTCCGGGGCGACCCGCATATGGTGCTGGCCGAAGCCGGCACGGGCACCGGCAAGACGCTGGGCTATGTCGCGCCCGCCAGCCTGTGGGCGGAGCGCAATGGCGGCACGGTCTGGATCAGCACCTATACCCGCCATCTGCAACGGCAGATCGAGGCCGAACTGGGCCGGCTCTATCCCGATGCCGCCGAACGGCGCAGGCATGTCGTCCTGCGCAAGGGACGGGAAAACTATCTCTGCCTCCTGAACATGGAGGAAACGGTGAATATTGCCGGCGCGCGCGGCGCGGCGTCGGGCAGCCTGATCGGCCTGTCGCTGGTTGCCCGCTGGGCGGGGGTCACGGCGGATGGCGACCTGACCGGGGGAGATCTGCCCGGCTGGTTCGGCGACCTGTTCGGACGCGGGCTGCTGGCCGGCATCGCCGACCGGCGGGGCGAATGCATCCACGGCGCCTGCCCGCATTACCAGCGCTGCTTCGTCGAACATTCCATCCGCCGGGCGCGGGACGCCGACCTGGTGATTGCCAACCATGCCCTGGTGATGAGCCAGGCGGCCTGGCATGCCATGGACGGCGACGAGGCGGGGGATGAGGACAATATTCCCACCCGCTACGTCTTCGACGAGGGCCATCATGTGATGGACGCCGCCGACAGCGCGTTTTCCGCCGAACTGTCGGGGCTGGAGGCCGCCGAATTGCGCCGCTGGTTGCTGGGCGCCGAAGGCGCACGGTCCCGCGCGCGGGGGCTGAAGCGGCGGCTGGACGATCTGGTCGTAGGCTATCCCCGCCTGGAAGCGCCACTCGAGGCCGCGTTGCAGGCCGCCCACGCCCTGCCCGCGCCCGGCTGGTCCGGCCGTCTGGCGGATGCGTGGCATTCAACGACCGAGGCTGTCACCGACGTTGCGACCGAAGCCGCGACCGAAACGGCGGAGATGCCGGGGGACCATGCGGCGTCGCCCCCGTCCCCGCTGGCACTGCTCGGCCCGACGAATGACGCCGCGTTGCCCAACCCGACCGAATGGCTGCTGCATCTTCTGGGGCAGCAGGCGCTGGCCCGGTCCACGGCACGCGCCCCCGCCGAGGGCGGACACCGGCCCGGCGCCATCGAATGCGACCTGCACCCCGTTGCCGACGCGGTCCTGCCGGCGGCCGCCGGCCTGGCGCGCGCGCTGGACCGCCTGGCGGCGGCGTTGCGTACGCTGGTGGACCGCCTGCTGGAGCGGCTGGAGGACGATACGGCCGAACTCGATTCGGCCACGCGCGAGCGAGTCGAGGCCGGGGTACGGACCATTCGCCGCCGGGCCCTGAGCCGGGTAGACGGGTGGGTTTCCATGCTCCGCAGTCTCGGCGCGCCGGCGGACGAGGGCGCGACACCACAGCATATCGATTTCATCCGGCTGGACCGGCGCGAGGGGCAACGCGCGGGCGAGCACGATGTGGGGCTGCATCGCCACTGGCTGGACCCCACCATTCCCTTCGCGACCGTCCTGGCCGCGCCCGCCCATGGCATCCTGGTAACGTCGGCGACCCTGCGCGACGAGAACGGACGGACCGACGGCGAGGAAACCGAGCGCGCGTGGGAAGCTGCCGAGGCCCGGACCGGCGCCAGCCACCTGCCTTCGCCCGCGCTCCGGGCGTCGCTGGCAAGCCCCTTCGACTACCAGCGGCAGAGCCGCGCCTTCATCGTGAACGACATCCCCCACGATGATATCGGCGCCCTGGCCGGCGCCTACCGGACACTGTTCCTGGCAGCCGGTGGCGGCGGGCTGGGCCTGTTTACCGCGATCTCGCGCCTGCGGGCCGTGCACCAGCGTCTTTCGCAGCCACTGGAGGAGGCGGGAATCCCCCTGTACGCGCAGCATGTCGATGGCATGGACAACGCAACGCTGGTGGACATCTTCCGCTCGGAAGCCAATTCCTGCCTTCTGGGAACGGATGCGATGCGCGACGGGGTGGACGTGCCGGGCCGGTCGTTGCGCCTGGTGGTGTTCGAGCGCGTGCCCTGGCCGCGCCCCGACATCCTGCATCGCGAGCGACGCCTGCATCTGTCGCACGGCGCGCCCGGCGCGTATGACGACCGGATCGCACGCCTGCGGCTGCGCCAGGCGTTCGGCCGCCTGATCCGAAGCGGCGGCGATCGGGGGGTCTTCGTCCTGCTGGACCGGCGGGCGCCGTCACGCCTGCTGTCGGCCTTCCCCGAGGGGGTGGCCGTGCGCCGCGCGGGGTTGCGGGACGTCGCGCGGGACCTCGCGGCCTTCCTGCATGGACATGAAAACGGGGAAGACGGCATCCCGTCCTCCCCGCCTGCATTGTCCTGACGCGTTCAGCTAGAACGCGTTAAACCCTGGAATGCCGGATCAGAGCGGCTTCAGGTTCGATGCCGCCGCCTTGCCGCGCTCGGTCACCACGTCGTAGCTGACGCGCTGGTTCTCGTTCAGCCCGCGCAGGCCGGCGGCCTGGACGGCGGTGATGTGAACGAACACATCCTTGCCGCCATCTTCAGGCATGATGAAGCCGAAGCCCTTGGTCACATTGAACCATTTCACAGTTCCGGTAGCCATAGTCGTATTTCCTTATTCGCCTTGTCCGGCCGATTGCCCGACATCGGGGTTCTCGGACCATCGACGTTCAGAGGACCGGAAGCCGGGTTCCACCCGCCCCGCATCCACCCGCCGATCATGCCAGCCTCCATGGGCGCATGGATCGAGGTGCCTTGTCAATTCGCACGGCGGCGAGCACGGTCTCCGGCGGATGCAAAAAAAAGGCCGTCCACGCATGGACGGCCCCCTCTTTCCGTTTGTCCGGACGCTGCCCCGGCGATGGTCCGAAGCCCGTTGCCGGGGCAGGCTTCATCGATCAGAAATCCATGTCGCCCATGCCGCCCATGCCACCGGCCGGCGCGGCCGGGGCCTTCTTTTCCGGCTTCTCGGCCACCATCGCCTCGGTGGTGATCAGCAGGCCGGCAACCGACGACGCATCCTGCAGCGCGGTACGAACGACCTTGGTCGGGTCGATGATACCGGCCACGACCAGGTCCTTGTAGTCGCCGAGCTGGGCGTCGAAACCGAAGTTGTAGTCGTCGTTTTCCAGCACCTTGCCGGCGATGACCGCACCGTCTTCACCCGCGTTGTGGGCGATCTGGCGCAGCGGAGCCTGCAGGGCCTTGCGGATGATGTCCGCACCGACGCGCTGGTCGTCGTTGTGGAAATGCAGGTGACCCAGAGCGGTCGACGCGCGGGCCAGGGCCGTGCCGCCACCCGGAACGATACCTTCCTCGACCGCGGCGCGGGTCGCATGCAGCGCGTCGTCGACGCGGTCCTTGCGCTCCTTCACCTCGACTTCGGTCGAGCCGCCGACGCGGATGACGGCGACGCCGCCCGCCAGCTTCGCCAGACGCTCCTGCAGCTTCTCGCGGTCGTAGTCCGAGGTGGTTTCCTCGACCTGCGCGCGGATCTGGCTGCAACGGCCCTTGATGTCGTCCGACTCGCCGGCACCCTCGACGATCGTGGTGTTTTCCTTCTCGATGCGGACCTTCTTCGCACGGCCCAGCATCGGAAGCGTCACGGTCTCGAGCTTGATGCCCAGATCTTCGCTGATGACCTGGCCACCGGTCAGGATCGCGATATCTTCCAGCATCGCCTTGCGACGATCGCCGAAGCCCGGCGCCTTGACGGCGGCGATCTTCAGGCCGCCACGCAGCTTGTTGACGACCAGGGTCGCCAGCGCCTCGCCATCGACGTCCTCGGCGATGATCAGCAGCGGACGGCCGGACTGCACGACGCTCTCGAGCAGCGGCAGCATCGGCTGCAGCGACGACAGCTTCTTCTCGTGGATCAGGATGTAGGGGCTATCCAGATCGGCGATCATCTTCTCCGCGTTCGTGATGAAGTACGGGGAGATGTAGCCGCGGTCGAACTGCATGCCTTCGACGACGTCGAGTTCGGTGTGAAGGCCCTTGGCCTCCTCGACCGTGATGACGCCTTCGCTGCCGACCTTCTGCATGGCCTGCGAGATCATCTCGCCGATCTCATGCTCGCCATTGGCCGAGATCGTGCCGACCTGCGCCGTTTCGGCCGGGGTCGTGATCTTCTTGGTGTTCTTCTTCAGCTCCTCGACGACCGCGACGACGGCCTTGTCGATGCCGCGCTTCAGGTCCATCGGGTTCATGCCGGCGGCCACGGCCTTCGCGCCCTCGCGGACGATCGCCTGCGCCAGAACGGTCGCGGTCGTGGTGCCGTCACCGGCCACGTCGTTGGTCTTCGACGCGACTTCGCGCAGCATCTGCGCGCCCATGTTCTCGAACTTGTCGGCCAGTTCGATTTCCTTGGCGACCGACACGCCGTCCTTCGTGATGCGCGGTGCGCCGAAGCTCTTGTCGAGCACGACGTTCCGGCCCTTCGGACCCAGCGTCACCTTCACGGCATCGGCCAGAATGTCCACGCCACGCAGCATGCGCTGGCGCGCGTCACCGCCGAACTTTACGTCCTTGGCTGCCATATCAGAATTCTCCTGTAGGAAACTTGTCGATCAGAATGGAAAGGAACGGGGACGTCAGGCGATCACGCCCATGATGTCGCTTTCCTTCATGATCAGCAGCTCCTCGCCGTTGATCTTCACTTCGGTGCCGGACCATTTGCCGAACAGCACCTTGTCGCCGGCCTTGACGTCCAGGGCCACGATCTGTCCCTGCTCGTTCCGCGCACCGGCGCCGACGGAGATGACCTCGCCCTCCATGGGCTTTTCCTTGGCGGTGTCGGGAATGATGATCCCGCCAGCCGTCTTTTCCTCGCCAGTCAGGCGACGGACGACCACGCGGTCATGCAGGGGCCGAAAATTCGTCATTATGGATCGCTCCACATCAAAAAAGGTAACGCCCTTGAATAAGCGACGCCACCGGGTTGGCGCGCGCGCCAGGCCGCATCGCTTTGGCACTCTCCGCACGAGAGTGCCAACAACAGGTAGGGTCCGCCCCCATTCCTGTCAAGGATCGGCAGCACTTTCTTTCGAAGGCTGCCAAGGTTCTGGGAATAAAAGAATTTTTGTTGAATATGTCAGGGGCTTCCCGCAGGCTCGGCCGATCAGCAACCGTCGATCAAGCAGCGAGGCGTCCATGACCCTTCGGCTTCAGCTCCGCGACTACCGCCTGACCACGGCCGAAATCCTGTATTGCCTGCCCGATCATCCGGCCCTTCTGCAATCCTATGTCTGGCAGGACATGGACCTCGCCCCATCCTATCCCGAATTGCGGCGCTTCCTCGATTTCTGGTCGCGCACGCTCGAGGGGCGTCTCCACTCGGTCCGCGTGGCGTCGCAGACGCTTATCGCCCCACCCTCGGTCACCTGCGCGCGGGCCTGCCTCACGCTTCATTGATCCGACCGCCCCCGGACTTCAGGTCGGGTCGGGGTCCGGTTCGCGTTCCACTCGCGCGCCGTCCAGCGTTTGCGTGGCGCGCGCCGCCTCCTGCGACTGGCGGTCGCGCTCGGTGCGGGTCCGGCCGTACAGGGCACGATTTTCGGCCGCGACCTGCGCCTGCCCGGCGCGCGCCTTGCGTTTTCGGACCTGCCGCAAATTGACGATTTCGGCCATGGTTCCCCCTTATTCGCGCAACAGGAGGACCCTGCCCATGGGCACGACCATAACCCTGACCGCATCGGACGGCCACACCCTGTCGGCCTATATGGCCGGCGCGCCGGACGCCCCCCGCGCCCTTGTGGTGGTGCAGGAAATTTTCGGTGTCAATCATCACATCCGTGCGGTGTGCGACGAATTCGCGGCGGACGGCTATCGTGTCGTGGCCCCCGCCCTGTTCGACCGGGCGGAACGCGATGTCGAACTGGCGTACGATGCGCAGGGGGTGCAGACCGGGCTGCGGCTTCGCGCCGCCATCCCGCCTGACAGGACCCTGCTGGACGTGATGGCGGCTGCCAACGCGCTGAATGATGGCAAGGTTGGCATCATCGGCTATTGCTGGGGCGGCACCGTGGCCTGGATGGCGGCGGCGCGGACGCGGGCCTTCGCCGCCGCCGTGGGGTGGTATGGCGGCGGCATCGCGGCGCAGAACGACCTGGTTCCGCACTGCCCGGTGCAACTGCATTTCGGCGAGACCGACGGATCGATCCCGCTGTCGGACGTCGCGGCCATCCGCGCCGCGCATCCGGACGTGGAGATCCTGACCTACCCGCACGCCGGCCACGGGTTCGGCTGTTCCGAGCGCGACAGCTTCAACGCCGCCGCAACGCAACTGGCCCGTACGCGCAGCCTGGCGTTCCTGGCCCGCCATCTGTAGGCGGGCCAGCGTCAGGTCAGGCGCGGTTCAGCACCCGGCCGGCGACGGCGTCCAGCTTGGCCAGCAGGGCCGGGTCACGCCGGTCGGGCGCGGTGATCAGCGCATGTTCCAGCGCACGATCGCATCCGGCGCGGCACAGTCCACGCGGCTGCCCCAGGGCGGGAATGACCGACGCCACCAGCGCCCTGGCCCGGTCGGCGTTGGACTGCATGACCTTCACCACCGCATCGACCGTCACGCTGTCATGGTCGGGGTGCCAGCAATCGTAATCGGTGACCATCGCCACGGTCGCGTAGCAGATCTCGGCCTCGCGGGCGAGCTTGGCCTCGGGCATGTTGGTCATGCCGACGACCGAGCAGCCCCACGACCGGTACAGATTGCTTTCCGCACGGGTCGAGAATTGCGGCCCCTCCATCACCAGGTAGGTCCCACCCCGGGTCACGTCCAGGCCAAGCCCCCGCGCCTTGTCCTCCAGCGTGTCACCGATGCGCGGGCACAGCGGGTCGGCCATCGAGACATGCGCGACGCAGCCGGTATCGAAGAAGCTCTTTTCCCGTGCGAAGGAGCGGTCGATGAACTGGTCGATGATGACGAAATGGCCCGGCGGCAGTTCCTCCTTCAACGACCCCACGGCCGACAGCGATACGATGTCCGTCACGCCCGACCGCTTCAGCGCGTCGATGTTCGCGCGGTAGTTCAGGCGCGACGGCGGGATCGGGTGCCCGCGCCCATGGCGCGGCAGGAACACGCACCGCACGCCGGCCAGGCGCCCGAACAGCAACTGGTCGGACGGCATGCCCCACGGGGTTTCCACCGTGCGCCACTCCTTGTCTTCCAGCCCGTCGATATCATAGAGGCCGGACCCGCCGATCAGCCCGATCACGGGTTCGACGGCAGGCGTGCCGGACGAAGGGGAGTTAGTGGACATCGGACCAGACTTTCCGTTTGAGGATGAACGCCAGGATGGCAAGGAACAGAAGATAGAGCGTGACCTGCACGCCCAGACGATGACGTTCGGCCAGATGCGGTTGCGCCGCCCAGGCCAGGAAAGTCGTGACGTCACGCGCTTCCTGCGCGGTGGTGGCCGGGGTGCCGTCGGCGTACTCCACCTGCCCGTCATGCAGCGGCGGCGGCATCCCGATTTCGGAATTCGCGGCGTACGGGTTGTAGAACGCCCCGGCATTGGTCGGCACGAAACCCGGCGGGGCCGGGCGATAGCCGGTCAGCAGCGCATAGATCCGGTCCGGCCCACCGGGATAGACCAGCGCCAGCCGCGACTGGTCGGGCGGCGGGGAGCCGTTATTGGCGGCGGCGGCGGCCTCGACGCTGGCGAAGGGCTGGCGGAAATGGTCGGCGGCGGTGGCCGGACGCGTGACCGCCGCCCCCTGCGCATCCACGCCCCCCGGTACGCTCTGGCTGGCCGCGATCTGGCGCACCTGTTCGTCCGTCAGGCCGATCGACGCCAGGTCCCCATAGGTCATGCCGTTCAGGGAGTGGCAGGCCGAGCACACCTGGGCATAGACCGCATATCCGCGCTGGACCGCTGCCATGTCGAAACGGCCCAGCGGTCCGGCGAAGCCCCACGCCTGCGGCGCGGCGACCTCATGCCGACGTTCCTGGGCGCGGGCGGACCCGGGGGCGACCGCCATCAGGACCGCGCCGGCCGCGACCGACGCCACGATGATGGCCCTCATGCGCCCGCATCCATGCCGGAGGAGATACTGCGCGGCAGGATGACCCCGCGCTCCAGCCGCTTTGAAAGCGGCAGCAGAACCAGGAAATGCGCGAAATAATAGGCCAGCGCCACGCGCCCCACGATCATCCACCCGCCTTCGGCATGATGTCGCCCGACCAGCCCCAGCAGGATGAAGGAGGCGACCAGCGCCACCATGCCCAGCCGATAGACCGGGCGAAAACGCGCCGAGCGGATCGGCGAGGTATCCAGCCACGGCACCAGGAACAGGACCAGGATCGACCCCACCGCCGCCAGCAGGCCGCCGAACTTGGACGGCACGGATTGCAGCATCCCGTAGAAAGGCAGGAAATACCATTCGGGTTCGATGTCCGCGGGGGTATGCAGCGGATTGGCCGGGCGGAAGTTCTCGGCCTCGAACATCAGGTTCGGCAGGAAGAACACCAGGACGGCGAACAGCAGCGCGAACAGGATCAGGCCCACCGCGTCCTTGCTTGTATAATACGGGTGGAAGGTCAACGTATCGCGCGGCTCCTTCGGTTCGATCCCCAGGGGGTTGTTCGATCCTGTGACATGCAGGGCCGCGACGTGCAGGACCACCACGCCCAGCACCGCGAACGCCAGCACGAAATGCAGCACGAAGAAGCGATGCAGCGACACGTCGCCCGGGGCGTCTCCACCCTGCAGGAAATGTTCCAGCCACGGGCCGATGCCGGGGATGGCGTCCACCGCCTTGCCCGCGACGTCGGCGCCCCAGTACGACATCTGACCCCACGGCAGGACATATCCCGCGAAGGCGGTGAACATCACCATGACCAGCAGCAGCAGCCCGGTCAGCCACAGCACCTCGCGCGGGCGCTTGTACGACCCGTAATACAGCCCGCGGAACAGATGCACATACAGCGCCGCCAGAAACAGGCTGGCGCCCGTGACGTGGATCGAACGCAACAGCCAGCCGCTGGGCAACTGGCGTTCGATCGCCTCGACCGACGCGAAGGCGCCGGCGGCGGTGGGCGTATAGTTCACAGCCAGGAAGATGCCGGTCGCCAGCATCACCAGCAGCACGACCGTCAGGATCGCGCCGAAATTCCACAACCCGTTCAGGTTCCTGGGCGTCGGATAGTCGATATATTCCTGCCGGAAGCCCGATACGACCGGAAGGCGCGCGTCCAGCCATGCGGCCGCCCCCTCGCCCTTCCCGCCCGTTACGTCACCGGAACCCGCGTCCGTCATCCATCCATCCTTCCGTGCCGTTCCCGCACCCGCGGGCCGGCGCGTTTACCATCCGCCGGCCGCCGTCCGGGCGGACGGCTGGCTTTTGCCCTCCTTACCGGCGAGGCACCCCTTCTTGCAATCGTCCGCGCAAACAGGCACCCGTAGGCCATCGACCGACGCAGACGCAGAAGATGGCCCGACGATGACAGCACCCCGCGCGCCCATACCCCACGACGGCCTGAAGGACGAAGCCCGGACGTGGTTTGAAAGCCTGCGCGACCGGATCTGTTCCGCCTTCGAACGGATCGAGGATGAGGCCGGCGACGTCCAGACGCTGCCGGGCCGCACCCGGCCAGGCCGATTCGAACGCCAGGCCTGGGACCGGACGAACGAGGACGGGACGCCCGGTGGCGGCGGCGTCATCAGCCTGATGCGCGGGCGGGTATTCGAGAAAGTCGGCGTCAACGTATCGACGGTGTCGGGCACCTTCAGCCCCGAATTCCGCACCACCATCCCCGGCGCCGTGGACGATCCGCGCTTCTTCGCGACAGGCATCAGCCTTGTGGCCCATATGTGCAGCCCGCTGGTGCCGGCCGCGCATTTCAACACCCGCATGATCATCACCACCCAGGGCTGGTTCGGCGGTGGCGGCGACATCACCCCCATGTTCCCCGACAGCGCCGAAGCCCAGGCCGATGCCGCCCTGTTCCATGACGGGTTCCGCCTGGCCTGCGACCGGCATGACCCGGCCTATTACCCGCGCTTCAAGGACTGGTGCGACCGCTACTTCTTCCTGCCGCATCGCGGCGAGGCGCGCGGCCTGGGCGGGATCTTCTACGATCGGCTGGACAGCGGGGATATGGGGGCCGATTTCGCCTTCACCCGCGACGTGGGGCTGGCGTTCCTGGACAGCTACCCCGCAATCGTGCGCGGACGCATGGCCGAACGCTGGACGCCTGCCCAGCGCGAGGCACAGTTGGTCCGGCGCGGGCGATACGTGGAATTCAACCTGATCCACGATCGCGGGACCCTGTTCGGCCTGAAGACCGGCGGAAACACCGAGGCGATCCTGATGAGTCTTCCCCCCGAGGTCCGCTGGCCGTAAAGTCCCGCGCAAGCACCATTCCGCGCGGGGCCGCCACGCCTGCCATAGACTTGCCTCATTTCGGCGCCAGACCGGCGCCCGGACCGGCCTTTGCCACGGAGTTTCAGATTTTGCCGTCTGCCCGACCCGCCGACATCGTTTGCAAGCCGTCCGGCCGGTCATAGATGACACTGCGCCGCCGCCACTTCCTGACCTCCGCCGGGCTGGCGCTGGCCGCGGGCCTGTCCCAGGCGCATGCATTCGAGCGGATGACGCAGATCGCCAGCGTGATGCCCGCCGGCAATACCATTCCCGACCCGACCCTGCTGGTGGCGGGCAATGCCGAAAGCACGGCCGGCAAATGGAGCACGGTGCTTTCCCCTGCCCTCATGCAGGGGCTGGAAGCCGCGGCCCCGCTGACGGTCCGCATGACCAGCGGGCAGGACGGCGTGACCGGGGCCAATCTTTTCGACACCCAGATCGTGCCGGACGGGACGACCGCCCTGCTGGTGCCCGGCGCGGCCCTGGTGGCGTCGCTGGCCGGCGATCCGCGCGTCCATTTCGATTTCGGACGCTGGGTTCCCCTGATGCTCAGCCTGGTGTCGCCCGTCGTCGTGGGACGGGCGGACCTGCACCGCACCCTGCGCGACCTGGTGCGCGACAGGCCGGTGCGCGTCGCCGTATCGTCCTATACCGCAATCGAACTGGCCAGCCTTCTGGCCATGGCGGTCTTCGGCCTGCGCCCGGTTCCCGTCGCGGGCTTCGCCAGCCGGACGGAAGCGCTGGCCGCCCTGCGCGAGGGCAAGGTCGACATCGTCCAGATTTCCGACCCCATGTCGCCCGATGCCCTGACCGCGCTGTTCGATACGCTGGGGCAGGACGGGGTGGCGCCTCTCTTCACCCTGTCGGACACCGTGCGGATCGCCTACCACGGCCAGACGGTGCCGACCCTGACCGAACGCTTCGTCCAGGAACGCGGACACGCCCCGACCAGCATGGTCTACGACGCCTGGAAAGCCGTCGCTGCCGCCGCATCGCTGGACGTGGCGCTGGCACTGCCGATGCTGACCCCCCCGGCCCAGGTCGCGGGATGGCGGCATGCCGCCGATGTCGCGGCCTCGGCCGGGGCGGTAGAGGCGCTGGTCAACGGTCGTGGACGCAAACTGGTCAGCGGTCCCGGCTGCGGGCCCCATCTGCGGGAAATGACCGGCGAAATCCAGGCTATCCTGACATTGCGCCGCTGGCTGGCCGTCCATTCCCCCGAATGGCGGCTGGGATAGCCGGCCGCCTGGTCATGAGAATCCTCCGATCGGCGGACTACCGCCGGATGAAATGGAAGAATGGCGGCGGAGAGACCGTGGAAATCGCGGTGTTTCCCGCGCATGCGACATTGGACAATTTCGCCTGGCGCATCAGCATGGCGACGGTTGCATCGGACGGTTCGTTTTCGATTTTCGCCGACTGCGACAGGACATTGTCGCTCCTGTCCGGAAATGGCCTGACCCTGGCATATGACGGCGGCATGGGGATGCATCTGACGACCGCCAGCGCCCCCTATGCATTTCCCGCCGACGCCGCCACGACGGCGACGCTGACGGACGGCCGCGTGACCGACCTGAACGTCATGAGCCGCCGTACACTCATGTCCCATTCGGTGGCGCGCATGGGCGTCGATGGTGAAACAAGCCTGCACGCGGACAAGGGATCCGTCCTGTTTTGCCAAAACGGCCGGATGGCCGTGACACGCGGCGGAACCGTCGCCAGCCTTGCCGCCCAGGACAGCCTCATCATCGGCGACAACGCCGCGGCAGGGCTGACCCTGTCCGGGAAGGCATCGTTTTTCCTGATACGATTTAACGAAATTCCGCAATAGGGGCATTTTCGCCCCCGAGGCAGGACGTCGTTCAATCCACCCCGTCCACCACCACATGCGGCCGGCCGCGCGAACAGGTCTCGACCCGCGCGCGCACCCCATAGACGTGATGCAGCATCGGGGTGGTGATGACCTCGCGCGCGTCGCCTGCCCCCTCGATTCGGCCGCGACGCAGCATGACCACATGATCGGCCTGCTGAAGCGCGATATTCAGGTCGTGCAGGACCACGACCGTCACCATCCCCCGCTCGCGCGTCTCCTGCCGGACGAATTTCATGACCGCGAACTGGTGATGCAGATCGAGGGCGCTGAGGGGTTCGTCCAGCAGCAGGATCTCCGGCTGGCGGACCAGCGCCTGCGCCAGACCGACAAGCTGCCTCTGTCCCCCCGACAGTTCGTCCATGTAGCGCAGTGCCAGATCGTCCACCCCCAGGCGGCCCAGGATCTCCAGCGCCTCGCTGACCTCGTCATCCTCCCAGTCGCCGGCGGGCGCGGCCGCGCGCCGGGCGGCGATCACGGATTCCAGGACCTGGAGGTGCACCGGCGGCGGCAGGGCCTGCGGCAGATAGACGCAATGCCGCGCGCGGGCGGCCAGGCGCATGCGCGACAGTTCCAGTTCGCCGCACCGGACGGTCGCCCCCGACGGTTCGATCCCCGCCAGGGCGCGCAGCAGCGTCGATTTACCACTGCCGTTCGGCCCCAGCAGCGCCGACACCGCGCCCGCCGACAACGGCCCGACCGACAGGTCGTCCAGCACCGTGCGGCGTCCGTAGCGCACGGTGACATGCGTCGCCGTCAGGCCGCTCACGACGCCACCTGCCGCCGCAGTACGATCGTCAGGAAGAACGGGATGCCCACCAGCGCCGTGACGATGCCCACCGGCATGATCACCCCCGGCAGCACGGTGCGCGCCGCGATCGCCGACAGCGACATGATCAGGCACCCCACCATGACGCTGCCCGGCAGATAGAACCGATGGTCCTCGCCCAGCAGCCGGCGCGCGATATGCGGCGCGACCAGCCCCACGAAACCGATCGTGCCCACGAAGGACACCGCCAGCGCCGACAGCACGCTGATCCGCAGCAGGGCCATGATCCGGACGCGCCGGACGTCGATGCCGAAGCTGGCCGCCCGCTCCTCGCCCATCCGGAGCGCGGTCAGCGACCAGGACGAACGGAAGGACAGCGGCAGGATGACCGCGCAGGCCGCGGCAAGGATACCCACCTTGGACCAACTCGCCCGGGTCAGGCTGCCCATGGTCCAGAAGACCAGATCCTGCAACGCGTCCTCGCTGGCCACGAACTGCACCAGGGACACCAGGGCATGGAAGGTGAAGACCAGCGCGATGCCGAACAGGACCACCGTACTGGTCGAGGCATCGCGCAACCGCGACACGAGGTCGAGCAGGAAGGCGGACCCGATCGCGAAGGCGAATGCATCGGCCGACACCACCCATTCCGCGGGAATGCCGGGGATCTGCCATTGCAGGACAATGGCCAGCGATGCGCCGAACGCGGCGGCGGCCGACACACCCAGGGTGAACGGGCTGGCCAGCGGGTTGTTCAGGATCGTCTGCATTTCCGCCCCCGACAGGCCCAACGCCGCGCCGACGCATACCGCCATCAGGGCATAAGGCAGGCGGATCTGCCAGACGATCACGCTCTGCCCCGCCGGGCCGTCATGCGGGTGCAGCAAAATCCGCAGCAGCGTCGCGGGCGACATGCCGGATGGCCCCAGCGCGAAATCGAGCACCACCGACGCCACGATCAGAACCCCCAGCACCGACAGGATCGACACACGCCGTCGCAGCAGCCGCCGATAGGCGTCGCGGACATGCCCGACCCGCTCCGCCGTCAGCAGCATACGCGCCCCCGCGTCCCGTCCGGCCGAGGCACGGGCGTCGGGCATCGTGGCCTGGTCGTTCATCGGGTGCTCATGGCCGGCCCATCGACCCAGTACGTGCCACTGGGGGGTACGGGCAGGAAACGGGAATAGAGTTCGGCCCGCGTCGCCTGCGGATCGACATCCTTGAACAGGTCGGGATGGAACCATTTCGCCATGACTTCGACGGCGAGGATATTGTACGGCGAGTCATAGAACGAATGCCACAGCCCGTAGGCGTGCCCGTCATGGACCGCGCGCAGGGTGGAAATGCCCGGGCGTTGCAGGACGGCCTGCACCGACGCGCGGGCCATGGCCTCGTCCACCTCGGCGCCCATATGCACGGCCAGCCCCTTGAAGGCCGGCCCCTTCGTCCCGTCGACGATATAGATGTCGGGATCGGACGCGATGACCTGTTCCAGAGCGATGTCGCCGATATAGCCGGGCAGCAGCGGGGCCGCGATGTTGCGCCCGCCCGCGGCCTCGATGAACGCCCCCATGTTGCCCTTGCCCGCCGTATGGCAGCAGGCCTCGCGCGTGCCGGCCAGCATTTCCATGAACACCGTCGGGCGCGACGTTTCGGGCAGGGATGCGACACGGCTGCGGATCCGGTCCAGATGGGACTGGTAGAACGCGATATACGCCTCGGCCTCGGCCCGTCGATCCAGGACCTGGCCCAGGATGCGCATGGACGGAACCGTGTCATCCAGCGGATGGGCGCGGAAATCCACGAACACCACCGGAATATGCGCGCTTTCCAGTTGCGCGACCAGTTCGCTGGACGCCCCGGGGCCATGCCCGCTGACCGACAGGATGGCCAGGTCGGGGCGCAGGTCCAGCACCTTTTCGGGGCTGACGGTATCGGCCGTCGTCTTGCCGATCAACGCCACCTTCGCCGCGGCGGGGAACGCTGCCACATACCGATTGTAGGTCTGGACGTCGGCTTCGCGGAATTCGCCCTGCCAGCCGACGATCCGGTCGAACAGATGCTGCTTTTCCAGTGGCGCCAATGCGTAGATCAGGCGCCCCTCGCCCAGCACGATCCGGTGGACCTGGGCGGGAATCTCGACCTTGCGGCCGGTCAGATCAGTGATCGTCTCCGCCCTGGCGGCGGTCGAGACCGCCATCGCGACCGCGAGGCTGGCGATCGTTCGCAGGAAACCGCGCCGGTGCTTTCGAAGGGACACGACCATCAACATACTCCCGCCTGTCAGCCGCCACATTCAGGCCGCCTTGCGGGAAGCTGGCCTTCAACTCGTCGGATTGACGCCCTTCCTTACATGGCCAAGCATGGCCACGCCGTCGGGGCAGTGAACTGGTTCGCGACGTTGTACCCCCATCGTCAGTCACTGAGAAGCATTCGCGGGGAAATCACCCTTCCCGCATAGCTCATATGCCTAGGGCACACCGCCATTTCGGGAACCAGGCAGCCCCCTCAGGGTCGTCCGGGCCGGCGGAGCAGAATGCGAACCGCCCCCTGGTTCGCGGCATGGGGATGAACCACCGCCAGGATCAGCGGGCGCAGGTCGGACCGTCCCAGCCAGAGCGGCAGTTCGCGCCGCAGCACCCCGCCGCCATGGCCCGACCCGAGGCCGGTAATGACTTCGACGCATCTGACATTGTCGGCGCGGGCCTGGATCAGGAAGGCATGCAGCCGGTGGAATGCCGTCTGGGCGTTCTGTCCATGCAGGTCCAGCATGCGGGCGGGGCGCAGCTTGCCGCTGACCAGGGACCGCCAGCTGGTATCGTCGATCCCCGGCCGGCGGATGCCGATTTCCATGGTTGCGTTCGACAGGCCCCGCGCCTGCGACGGAACGGGCGGCCGAACGGAGACTGACGGCAAAGCGGGTTCCCTGGTCCCCGGGGCCTTTGCCTTGCTGTCCGGCACGGGACGGGCCGGCGCGGCCACCGGTTCCGGCGTTCGTACGGCCCCGGCGTCCCGCCGGGCCAGCGGCGTGATGCCCCGCACGAAGGCCGTCCAGAGCGCCTGCTCGTCTTCCCTGAGAATCCGCCGACGGCGCACGCGCGTCCCTCCACCCCGCCGATCGGCGCGGCCCCGGCGCCGTCACATCCGTGCGGGTCATGTCTTCTTAACGGGTTGCCCCGTCGGGACAAAGTCCGAAGCGGATATCGCCGGGGTACCTTCCCCGGCGACCCCGGTTACTGCGCCGCGTCGGTCAGCATCCGGCCCTGGTATGTGCCCGTCAGGGTCCGCAGGAACGCCACGATATCGGCGACGTCATGATCGGACACATCATGGTCCGGCGTCTGGTAGCGCGCCATGTCCCGCACGGCCTGTTCCAGCGTCTTGACGCTGCCGTCATGGAAATACGGGGCGGTCAGGGCGATATTGCGCAGGTTCGGCACCTTGAACCGTTCGCGATCGTCGTCCGAATGGGTCACCATGTAACGCCCCTCGTCGGCGTCGGTCACCTTGCCGCCGCGGTCGGCGAAATAATTGCCTTCCAGCCCCATGACCTCGAACGCCTGCCCGCCCATCGACGCACCGGTGTGGCAGCCGGAACAGCCGACGCTCTTGAACAGGGCGTAGCCGTTCTTTTCCTGCGCGTTCAGCGCCTGCGCGTCGCCCTTCAGGTAACGGTCGAACCGGCTGTCGGGCGTGATCAGCGTCTTTTCATACTCGGCGATCGCGGCGGTGATCGTGTCCTTGGTGATGTCGTCCGACCCGAAGGCGGCCTGGAACGCCGCGATGTAGGTCGGGTCCTGCTTCAGGGTGCCGGCGACCTGTCCCCAGTCGTGCGATCCCATTTCCAGCGGGTTCATCACCGGACCGGCGGCCTGGTCGGCCAGGGTCGCGGCCCGCCCGTTCCAGAACTGGCTCTGGTTGAAGGCGGCGTCATAGACCGTGGGCACATTGATCGGACCATGCTGGTTGTCGATGCCCAGCGCGGTTACGCGCCCGTCGGCCCCGCCATGATCCAGCCCGTGGCAGCTGGCGCAGCTGAGCGTGCCGTTGCCCGACAATTGCTTGTCGAAGAACAGGCGCCGGCCCAAGGCCACCTTGCTGTCGTCGACCGGCAGCGCGTCCGGGATCGGCTGGACCGGTTCGGCCGAAAACCGGGGGCTGACACCCGGGGTGGCGTAATGGGCGCGCCGTTCGTCGGCGATCCACGCCAGCAGGGCGTCACGCTGCGCCTGCGACATATGGGCGTGCCAATGCATCAGCAGGTACAATGTCGGGGGCATGCGGTTCTGGCGGACGACTTCCTCGATCCGCGCCAGTTGTTCCTCGGACGGCACCGTGCCGTTCTGGAACGCCTCGATCACCGGTTCGATCCGGAAATGACGCAGGCCCTGGTCCAGGTCGCGCTGCATCAGCTGGTTCGCCACCGGCACATGGAAATAGAACGGCAGGTCGGTATTGCGCGCGTGGCAATAATCGCAGCGGGCCTCGCGGATCACATTGAACGCGGCCAATGCCGTCGGATTGCCAAGTGTTGGAGAGTGTACGCCCAAATTCGGGGCACTCTCATGATCGAAATGGGTCAGATACCCAACAACACCGCCATAGGCGACGCAGCCCAGGGCCGCGACCGACAGAATGACCTTGCGCACCGACACATCCACTCTCCTCTTTTCTCAGAAGAGTGGTCTGGCCCATCGGTTATTAGACTGTCAAAATAATATTTTCTATCAAAACGATCGAATGGCTCGATGATACCATCGCGATACAGGTCATTTCATCGCCTGGATCAGTCGTTCGCGTGCGACCTTCACATAGGCGGCGTCCAGATCGATCCCGATGCCGCGCGCCCCTTCCTCGGCCGCCGCCACCAGCGTCGTGCCGGTACCCATGAACGGGTCCAGCACCACCGCGTCCGGCCGGCCATGCAGGCGGATGCACATCTGCGGCAGGCGCACCGGGAAGGTGCCGGGATGGTTGAATTTCTGCGCCTTGCCCTGCACCGTCTCGTAGGGGATGAACCAGGTATCGCCCCGGCAGCGCCGATCCTGCGCGTGTCCACGGCGCGCGATGTTCGACTTGTCCTTGTACGGTACGCCGATCTCCAGCCTGCGCAGCGCCACGGTGCCCGACCGCGTCAGGTGAAACAGGTGCTCGTGGTTCCGGTGAAGGTAACGCGCGCTGTTCACCGGCTTGAAATGGCCGAACGTGTCGTCCTCGACCGAGACCGACTTGATCCAGCTGATATGATTCTGCAGGTGAAAGATCGCGCGCAGGCGCACCGCCAGTTCGAACGGAATCCAGGGCTGCGCGGACGACCCCGCGATATTCAGGAAGAACGATCCGTCCGGCCGCAGCACGCGATGCAGTTCGGTCGCGACCTCCATCATCCAGTCCAGATACTGCGTCTCGGCCAGGCGATCGCTGTAGGTGCGATAGTCCAGGCCGATATTATAGGGCGGCGACGTCACCACCACATCGACCGAGGCCGCCTCCATGCGGCGCAGCACCCGCAGGCAGTCCCCCCGGATCAGCAGGTGCGGCCCGATCGGATAGCGCTGGGTGCGGACAGGGCACGGCGCGGCGCGGGCCGCGCCATCCGCCGCAGCCCGGGCCTTGGGTGGCCGTTCGGTCATGCCGCGCCAATCGCCAGGGTCTGCGTCATGATCCGCCACCCTGGGACTGGATCACGACGGGGCGCGGCAGGAACACCACCATCCGCCCGTGCTGGCGCATCTTGCCGGCCGTCTGTTCGGCGTCGGCGCCCCACCCCAGGAAAAGATCGGCCCGCGACGCGCCCTGGATGTCGGTGCCGATATCCTGCGCGAACACCAGGCGTTGCCATGTGCCGGCCGACGGAGCAGGCAACGTCGTCTCGACCCAGATCGGCGCCCCCAGCGGGATGACCCGCCGGTCGATCGCGGCCGATTGCCCGGGGCTGAGCGGCACGCCCATCGCACCCGGCGCGCCCTGGTCGACATAGACATGGTCCAGCATGTTGAAGAAGACGTAGTTCGGATTCTCCTCCATCGTGGTGCGGGCCTGGGCGGGATGGGCGGTCAGCCAGGCACGGATCGACTGCATGCTGACATCGTCCTCGGCCATTGCCCCGTCGCGGACCAGGACCCGGCCCAACGGCACGTAGTCCAGGCCGTTCTTGCCGCCGAATCCCAGGCGCGCGACCTGCCCGCTGGGCAGCCGCACCCGGCCCGATCCCTGGATCTGCAGGAAGAACAGGTCGGCCGGATCGGCGACCCACAGCAATTCCAGATTCCGGCCGGCCAGCGCGCCGGCGTCAATCTGCGCCCGCGACCAGTACGGCACGAACTGCCCGCCCTGCCAGCGCCCCGTCACCATGCGCCCATCGGTGGCCCGCGTCCGGACCAGATCGTCCGGCACGCGATAGACCGGGGTTTGGTAGATCCCGCCGCGCGACAGCGAACCCCGGATTTCCGGTTCGTAATAGCCGGTGAACAGCGTCGATCCGTCGCCGACCTGAACCGGCTGGAACCAGCGTTCGTAGAAAGCGCGCGCCGCCTGGGCATCGCCGGTGGGCAGCGCGGCCGCCGCCCGGCACGCCGGCAGCCAGTCGCCGACATGCGCGCCCGGGCCGCTGTCCGACCCCAGCGTGGCATCCGCCGGCAGGCGTCCCAGATGGCGGCATTCGGTCAGGAAGACCGGAAGCGACTGCTGGGCGGCATCCGCCCCCCATCCTTGCAGGTCGGAGAACGCGACGGGCGGATGCCCGCCTTCGTTCGGCACGGCACAGGCCGACAGCAGGGCGATGGCGGCGGCACCGGCGCCCCGCAGGATTTTAGAGATAAGGGTGTGGGACAACGACAGAGCCAGACCGTTCGTAAAAGGAAAGCGCGCCAGGGCGAAAAATGCCAGGAGGCGAAAAATAAAAGAGAATCAGGCGCTGCGGCTGGCCGCCAGGCGCCACGTCGCACCGCTGACCGCCGCACCGAGCAGATGCTCGAACGTCCACAGGTCCGAGAACTCGGTCACCGAATCGGTGCCGGATACCGGTTGGCCGTCCTTGTCCAGGGTCAGGCTGATCTGGTCGGAGACGATGCGCACATCGATGCGCGCATGGGCGGCGCCGTCGCGCTCCTCGATCGCGGCATCGACGATCGCCAGGCTGGCAATGGCGCGGACCTCGGCCTTCTGGGTTTCGCCCAACTGCTCGCGCGAGCGGATCGCCCCTTCGAACGCCGCCAGCGCGTTGGCGGTCAGGCGCTCACGCAGCATGGCGACGTCGCCGGCGCCGAAGGCCAGGACGATCTGCCGGAACGAGGTCTCGACACCCTTGAGAAACTGGGCCGGCACAAAATCGCGCTCGCGCCGCGCGATCTCGCCCAGCACCTGCCCCACGCGGGTTTCGGGCGCGGGCACGTCATAATCCGTCAGCGGGGCCGGGGCTTCGGCCCGTCCTTCGATCACCGGCCCGGGACGCGGCGCCGGCGCGGGCTGGGGCCGGGGTTCGGCCCCCACGCGCGTTCCCAGGATGCTGCGCAGCCGCAGTGCCAGGAACGCGGCGATCAGGCCGAACAGCACCAGATCGAACGGAAAATGATTGAACGAGAAATCCATCACCAAGCCCATCAGAGGCGACCCGGACAGGCCGGCCCGCAGGTCAGAAGTCGCCCCTACACATAGGCAACGCCCCGGTCGGACACAATGCGGCACCCGGCGTAAACGGGGAATCGGCAAAATCCGCGGGGGTGATCCATCGAGGTTGGCGAACGTCGCCGGGCATGCTACCGCCGGAACCTGCTTTCCGTCTTTTGCGTGCAAGGAAATTCTCGTTCATGTCCGACACGACTCAGCCCCCCACCGACGGCGCACAGGGCGTTCCGCCGGCGTTGCCGCTGACCATCAATCTGCAGTACACCAAGGACCTGTCGTTCGAAGTCCCGGCCGGCGCCGAAATCTTCGCGACGCTGCGCGCGAATCCCCAGATTTCCGTCAATATCGATGTCCAGGCCAACCGCCTGCAGCAGGACCACCCGGTCTTCGAAGTCGTGCTGGCGATCAAGGCCGAGGCCCTGGAAGCCCCCGAGAAGGAAGGCGCCGCCCCGGGCCGCGCCGTGTTCATCGCGGAACTGGCCTATGCCGCCATCGTCACGCTGACGAACGCGCCCGACGAACTGGTCGAGCCGATCCTGCTGGTCGAAGTGCCGCGCCTGATCTTCCCCTATGTCCGCAACATCATCAGCGAAGTCACGCGTGACGGCGGCTTCCCGCCCGTCGTGCTGCAGCCGATTGATTTCGTGGCCCTGTGGCAGGCCAAGCGCAGCAGCTTCCCCCAGACCGCCGGCAACGCCTGATCCGGCCGGACTGATCCGCGGCCGGCACGCCGCGGGTCAGCCCGGGACGATCTGCCGATACTGTCCCAGTCGGGACAGCATCGACCCACTGTCCGGACGGTCGGCGATGTCGATTGCCCGCCATCTCGCCCCGCCCAGGGCCGATGCCGTGGCGGCGGATATCGCAACCGCCCTGACCCCGCCC
This sequence comes from Gluconacetobacter azotocaptans, assembly GCF_014174355.1. Lineage (GTDB taxonomy): Bacteria > Pseudomonadota > Alphaproteobacteria > Acetobacterales > Acetobacteraceae > Gluconacetobacter > Gluconacetobacter azotocaptans. The sequence goes on along the minus strand of NZ_JABEQF010000004.1, from coordinate 303,053 downwards.
AGCCTTCCGGCGGCATCCGGCGGCAGGGCCGCCAGAAACTGGCGCGCCGTCTCGGCGGAATAGAACAGGGCAGCTTCCACCGCCCCCTGCGCCAGGGCGTCGAGGATATCGCCCCCCAGCCGTCCGACCGGCTCCACCGTATAGACACATCGGCGACTGACCTGGAATCCCGCCTGCCGCAGGCCCGAGACCAGCACACCGCCATATCCCCGCGCCGTCGCCAGCAGCAGCGAACCGTGCCGCGGGTCCAGTCGCGTGCGGGCCAGGCCCAGCAGCGCCTCGGCCGTTCCGCCGGCCGTGGTGACATCGCCAAATCCAGCTTCGCGCGCACGCCGCGCCGTCGCCTCGCCGACCGCAAGGATCGGCATGTCCGGCGGTATCCGCCCCGGCAGGGCGGCGATCGCCTGACCGCTGGTCAGCAGAACGGCCTGCATCCGGCCGCCCGGCAAGGCAAGCGGACGGATCCCGATCCGCAGCATCGGCGCGGCGTACGGGCGCCATCCCAGGGCCCGCACGGCGGCCAGGGTCTCGCTCAGGCCGGGTTCGGGGCGGGTGACCAGAACGCCGGACCCGACCGGATGGTCACTCGGCAAAAATATCCGACGGGCTGTCGGCCCGCAGGCTGCGCCCCAGTTCACGCCCCAGGTGCTCGGCATCGGCCGGGGCGCCGGTGGCCACGCGACGCAGCAGGAACGACCCGTCCTCCCGCGCCACCAGGCCCGTCAGGCGCAGGGTCGGGTCCTGGCTGGATTCGTCCCACACCAGGCGGGCATAGCCACCGATGGGCGTGCGGCAGGATCCATCCAGTTCGGCCAGCAGCGCGCGCTCGGCCGTGGCCACGGCGCGGGCCTCGTAATCCTCGATCGCCGCCAGCAGTTCGCGCAGTTCCAGATCGCTCTCGCGGACCGTGACGCCGACAATGCCCTGGCCCGCCGCCGGCACCATGATCTCGGGATCCAGAACGATGTCGGCGCGGTCTTCCATGCCCAGGCGACGCAGCCCGGCCAGGGCCAGCAGCGTCGCGTCGCACTGGCGGGCCGCCAGCTTGTCCAGTCGCGTCTGCACATTGCCGCGCAGCAGGCCGAAGCGCAGGTCGGGGCGGACATGCAGCATCTGCGCCTGCCGCCGGACCGAGGCACAGCCAACCAGCGCCCCCTTCGGCAGCGCGGCGAACGGGTCCGCCGCCGTCCCTTTTTCCAGGCCCGGTCCCAGGATCAGCACGTCGCGCGCGTCTTCGCGCCGCAAGGTGCAGGCCAGCACCAGCCCGGGCGGCAGGGTGGTTTCAAGATCCTTCAGGCTGTGCACCGCGAAGTCGATGCGGCCGTCGGACAGCGCGTCGTGAATTTCCTTGGCGAACAGGCCCTTGCCGCCGATCTCGGCCAGTCGGCGGTTCTGGACCTGGTCGCCGGTCGTGTTGATCTGGTGCTCCTGGAACGCCCCCATGTCGCGCAGCACCGGGCAGAACCGGGTCAGCACGGTCAGGAACGCACGCGTCTGCACCAGCGCCAGGGGGGATGCCCGCGTCCCCACCCGCAGCGGCAACTGCCGGCGATGATGGCTTTCAGGGCGCTGTACCCCCTGCTTCTGACGCGCGGCGGCTTCGGCCGCCACCTTCTGCAGGGCGGATGACGGACCAGGGGCGGGAGATCGGGCAAAATCCATGGTCTGTCTCTATTACCGCGACGAGGCGAAGGAAAGATGACATAACGCCCGGCGGAACTGTATTTTATGCAATGATCATGTCCCCCCCGCCCGCCGCCTCCGCCGTACCGACGCCGGTACTGGCCATCGAATCGTCCTGCGACGATACCGCCTGCGCCATCGTCGCGTCCGACGGCACCATCCTGGCCGAGGCCGTGCTGTCGCAATCCGGACATATTCCCTTCGGCGGCGTGGTGCCCGAAATCGCCGCCCGCGCGCATCTGGCCGCCCTTCCGGCGCTGGTGCGCCATACCCTGGACCGCGCCGGCCTGCCGCCGTCCGGGTTGGGCGCCATCGCGGCCAGCACCGGCCCGGGCCTGATCGGCGGGCTGATCGTCGGCGCGGGGGTCGCCAAGGGGTTGGCCGTCGCGCTGGACCGGCCGTTCGTGGCCGTCAACCATATCGAGGCCCATGCCCTGACCGCCCGCCTGCCGGGTCTGGTGCCGGGCGGCGCGCCCTTTCCTTATCTGCTGTTGCTGGTGTCGGGCGGGCACTGCCAGTGCATCGCCGTCGAAGGCGTGGGCCGCTACCGCAAGCTGGGCGGCACGATCGACGACGCGGCGGGCGAGGCCTTCGACAAGGTCGCCAAGATGCTCGGCCTGGGCTGGCCGGGTGGGCCGGCGGTCGAGGTCCTGGCGGCCGAGGGCGATCCGGCGCCCTATCCCCTGCCCCGCCCGCTGTTCGGCCGGCCGGGATGTGATTTTTCGTTCTCGGGCCTCAAGACGGCGGTGGCGCAGAAACTGGCGCCGTTCGCGGCCGGCGCGCTGCCCCGGGCCGCCGCCGCCGGCATTGCGGCCAGTTTCCAGAATGCCGTGGCCGACATCGTCGCCGACCGCGTCGCCCACGCGCTGGACATGATGCCCCAGGCGACGCTGCTGGTCGCGGCGGGCGGCGTCGCGGCCAATACCCGACTGCGCGCCTGCCTGACCGACCTTGCGGCGTCGCGCGGCCTGCCCTTCGCCGCCCCGCCTCTGCGCCTGTGCACCGACAATGCCGTCATGGTCGCCTGGGCGGCGATCGAGACCCTTCACGAACGGCATGCCCGGGGCCTGCCCCCCGCCGACGATCTGGACCTTCTGCCCCGGCCCCGGTGGCCATTGGAACAGATGGCCGAACGGTTTCCCACGACCGCCCTGCCGGGCTAGACCCACGGCATGAACTACCGCCACGCCTATCACGCCGGCAATTTCGCCGACTGCATGAAGCATGTGCTGCTGGTCCTGCTGGTGCAGGCCCTGCGCCGCAAGCCCGCGCCCTTTTCGATTTTGGACACCCATGCCGGAATCGGGCGCTACGATCTGAGCGGCGATTCGGCCTCGCGCACCGGCGAATGGCGCTCGGGAATCGGGCGCCTGCTGGACAGCGCCACGACGCCGGATGGGCCGCTTGCGCCTTATCTGAATCTGGTCCGCCAGGCCGGGGCGCCGGCGTTCTATCCCGGGTCGCCGCAGATCGCCGCCATGATGCTACGCCCGCAGGACCGTCTGGTCTGCTGCGAACTCCACCCCGAGGACAGCCGGACACTGCGCGCCCTCTTTGCAGGCAACAGCCAGGTTTCGGTCCATGCCCGCGACGGTTATGCCGCGCTGGGCGCCCTTCTGCCCCCGCGCGACGCGCGGCGCGGGCTGGTGCTGATCGACCCGCCGTTCGAGCAGCCCGACGAATTTCAGCGCCTGGCGGCGGGAATCGTCACCGCGCGCCGCCGATTCGCCAACGGGACCGTCGCGGCCTGGTACCCGATCAAGCACCGTGCCCCGGTTCGGGCGTTTCACGATTCGCTGCGCGATTCGGGGCTGCGGGACATCATCGCGGTGGATTTGACCCTGCGCCCCCCCCTGGACCCGTCGCGCCTGAACGGCTGCGGGATGCTGGTGGCGGGCCCGCCCTTCGGCTTCGCCGAACAGGCCCTTCCGGCCATGCGTGCCCTGACCCACCTGTCGCCTGACGGAACGGGCGAAGCCGCCATCACCCGGATCGTCGAGGAATAGGATCATGATCGTTTCGCGCATCGCCGTCATCGGCGCCGGGGCCTGGGGCATCGCGCTGGCGACGCAGGCCGCCCGCGCCGGAGCGCAGGTTCACCTGTGGGCCAGGCGGCCCGAAACCCTGACCGCCGAACGCACCCTGCCGCGCCTGCCCACGGCCGTGCTGCCGGCCTCGGTCACGGTGACGTCGGCCATGCCCGCCCAGGCGGACGCCGTGCTGCTGGCGGTGCCGATGCAGCACCTGCGCGCGGTGCTGGCCCACGTGCCTCCGGCCGGTCCGATGGTCGCCTGTTGCAAGGGGGTGGAACGCGACAGCCTGGCCCTGCCGCTCGACATCATTGCCGACGCCCATCCCGACCTGCCGCGCGCCGTGCTGTCCGGCCCCAATTTCGCGCACGAGGTCGCACAGGGCCTGCCGACCGCCGCCGTGCTGGCCTGCGACGACGGGGGACTGGCGCGTCGTCTGGCCGACCATCTGACCACCCCGACCTTCCGCCTCTATGCCAGTGACGACACGATCGGCGTGCAGATCGGCGGGGCGGCCAAGAACGTGATCGCCATCGCCGCCGGCGCCACCATCGGCGCCGGCCTGGGCGAAAACGCGCGGGCGTCGCTGATGACCCGGGGCCTGGCGGAACTGGGCCGCCTGGCCGAGGGGCTGGGCGGGCGCATGGCTACGCTGTCGGGGCTGGCGGGCGTCGGCGACCTGATCCTGACGTGCACCGGCCCGTCCTCGCGCAATTTCAGCCTGGGCCTGGCGCTGGGACGCGGCGAAACGCTGGACTCGATCCTGGGGCAGCGCACCACGGTGGCCGAGGGCGTGGCCACCGCACCGGCGATCCTGGCGCTGGCCCGCGCGCATGACATCGCCGTGCCGGTGATCGAAACGATGTCCCTGCTGCTGGCGGGCGACATCGACCTGCCGGCGGCGCGGGACAGGCTGCTCAACCGGCCCGTGGGAACGGAATAGGCGCGTCCCTACAGGATGAACATGCCGGCGATGGTGGCGCTCATGAAATTCGACAGGGACCCCGCCAGCACCGCGCGCAGGCCCATGGACGCGATTTCGGCCCGTCGTTCCGGCGCGACGCTGCCGAACCCCGCGATCAGGATCCCCACCGACGACAGGTTGGAAAACCCGCACAACGCGAACGAGGCGATCGCCAGTGACCGCGCGTCCAGCGTCGCCTGGTGGAAATGCGGGGCGAGCGAGAGGTAGGCGACGAATTCGTTGAAGACCAGCTTCTGGCCCATGATCGCGCCGACGACGCCGCATTCATGCCACGGCACCCCGATCAGCCACGCCAGCGGCGCGAACAGGACGCCGAACAGGCGTTCCAGCGACAGTCCGGCAATCCCCAGCCAGTCGCCCAGCCCATGGATCATGCCGTTGGCCAGCGCGATCAGCCCGATGAAGGCGATCAGCATGCTGCCGACCGCCACCGCCACCGTGACGCCGCTGGCCGAGCCGACGGCGATGGCCTCGAACACGTTCACCGGATGCTCGTGACCGAAGGCGAGGTCGAGGCGCGTGACCCGCGTGTCCTCGCGGGTGGGCATGATGATCTTGGCGAACAGCAGGCCGCCCGGAATGGCCATGACGGACGCGGCCAGCAGATAGTCCATCGGCACGCCCAGCCCCGCATAGCCCGCCAGCACCGATCCCGCGACCGAGGCCGTGCCGCTGGACATCACCGCGAACAGTTCGGCGCGGGTCAGCAGCGGGACATAGGGCCGCAGGGCCACCGGCATCTCGCTCTGGCCCAGGAAGATGGTCGTGACGGCGGAAAACGACTCGATCGTCGAGGTCCCCAGCACGCGCCGCACCACACCGCCCAGGAACGCCGCCAGGCGCTGCATGACCCGATAGTAATACAGAATGGCGATAAGCGCCGAGATGTAGATGATCTGCGGCAGGATCCGCAGCGCGAAGATGAATCCGTTGCCGGGGAACAACGTGTTCATCCGGTCGTCGACCAGGCCGCCGAACAGGAAGGCCGTCCCCTGCGTGCCGTATCCCAGCACGGTGTTCACCAGGGTGGACACGGCGTGCAGCGCCTGCCGCCCGACCGGGACGAACAACACCAGCCCGCCCAGCGCCACCTGCATCGCGACCGCCGCCGCAACCACCCGGATACGTATCTCCCGCCGGTCGGTCGACAGGGCGAACGCCAGGCCGATCAGGACCGCAATACCCAGAACTCCCCGAAGGACGGCCATTCTACCCCTGCCAATACAATTCCGTAACGACACTGTGCGTTGCGGATTACGCTGTCCAGACCGTCCGTGAACAGGTGGGCACGCGGGGGAAACTGCTCTAGGCTTTCCTTACGAAAGATGACGAGAGACAGAATCGGTTCCATGACGACCGCATACGACTTCACCCTTCCGGCCCTGGATGGCGGCACGATCGACCTTGGCGGCCTGCGCGGCAAGCCGGTCCTGATCGTGAACACCGCGTCGAAATGCGGCTTCACCCCGCAATTCGAGGGCCTGCAGGCGCTGTGGTCGTTCTATCGCGGCAATGACCTGACCATCGTGGGCGTGCCGTCCAACGATTTCGGCCAGCAGGAACCCGGCACGGCCGAGCAGATCGCCACCTTCTGCAGCCGCAATTACAACGTCACCTTTCCCATGGCGGCACGCAGCCATGTCAAAGGCGACGGCTGCCTGCCGCTGTTCCGGTGGATCGCCCAGGAAGGCGGCTTCCTGTCGCGGCCGCGCTGGAATTTCTACAAATACCTGATCGGCCGCGACGGGCACCTGGCCGACTGGTTCGTCAGCACGACGTCGCCCGAATCGCGCCGCATGCGGCTGGCGATCGAACGCACGATCCTGGATCACTGAATCCCGGATCGCCGCGCCAAACGCCCGCGCCCCGCGCGTGGCGATTGCGTCCGGCCCGCGCCCATAGGACAGTGCATCGCCCGCCCGGCCACCCATGGCCGGCGCGTCATGCCGCCCGGAGGTCCCCCCCTTGCTCAGAGGTTTTCTTACCGTCGGCGGCTGGACGATGCTCAGCCGCGTGCTGGGCCTGGTGCGCGACCAGCTTCTTGCTGCGTTCCTGGGGGCCGGACCGGTGCAGGACGCCTATCAGATCGCCTTTCGCCTGCCGAACATGTTCCGCCGCCTGTTCGGCGAGGGGGCGCTGAACGCGGCGTTCGTGCCGCTGTTCTCGGCCACCCTGACCGCCGAGGGCGAGGAACCCGCCCGTCGCTTCGCCAGCGAGACGCTCAGCGTCCTTCTGGCCTGGCTGACCCTGATCGCCGTGGTGGGCGAGATCTTCATGCCGCTGGTCCTGCGCGTCATCGCGCCGGGATTTTCGCATGAGGGCACCCGCTATGCCATGGCCCTGACCCTCAGCCGCATCACCTTTCCCTATCTGGTGCTGATCTGCGGGGCGGCGCTCGTCTCGGGCGTGCTGAACGGGTTGCACCGTTTCGGGGTCGCGGCGGCGGCCTATGTGACGTTCAACGTCATCGGCATCGCCGCGATCTTCGTGCTGACGCCCCTGACCGGGGACGTGGCCGAGGCCTCGGCCTGGGGCATCACGGCCTCGGGCGTCGTGCAGTTCGGGTTGTTGCTGGCGGCCACCCGCCGGGCGGGATTCCGCCTGACGCTGGTGCCCCCGCATCTCAGCGCGCGTATCCGCATCCTGATCGGGCGCATGGCCATCGGCTGCCTGGGCAGCGGAATCACCCAGATCAACCTGATGGTCGATACGATGATCGGCACCCTGCTGCCCCCCGGCAGCGTGTCGCTGATGTATTTCGCCGACCGCGTGAACCAGCTTCCGCTGGGGGTGCTGGGGGCCGCCGCCGGGACCACGTTGCTGCCGGTGCTGACCCGCCACGTCACGGCGGATGACGCCGACAGCGCCCACGCGACGCAGAACCGCGCGATCGAATACGCCCTGATCCTGACCCTGCCGTCGGCGCTGGCGCTGGTGGTGCTGGCCGAACCGATCATGGCCACCCTGTTCGGCCATGGCGCATTCACGGCGCGGGATGCCGCGCTGTCGGCGCAGTCGCTGCGCGCCTATGCCGTGGGGCTGCCGGCCTTCGTGCTGGTCAAGGTTCTGTCCCCCGGCTTTTTCGCGCGCGGCGACACCGCGACGCCGGTGCGGATCGGCATGGCGACGCTGCTGCTGAACTTCGGGCTGAACCTGGCCCTGATGCGGCCGCTTGCCCATATGGGCCCACCGCTGGCCAGCAGCATCGCCGCGACCGTCAACGTGCTGCTGCTGGTGGTGCTGCTGTCGCGCCGGGGTGCCCTTCGGGTGGGCGGCCCCACCCTGTCCCGCGTCGCGCGGATGGGCGTCGCGGCAGTGGGCATGGTGGCGGTGCTGGCGGCGCTGGACATGACGCCGCTGGGGCGCCTTTCCATCCAGCCGGGCGGGCAGCGCATCGCGTGCCTGGGGCTTCTGGTCGTGGCCGGCATGGCGGCGTACGGGGTGGGGCTTCAGGCCCTGGGGGTCATCGACCACCGGGCCGTCGTCGCCGCCGTGCGGGCACGGCTGGCCCGCCGGCGGCGACCGGCCTGACCGATCAGGCGGGCTTGCGGAAGCGCAGGGTCATCCGGTCGCTTTCGCCGATCGCATCGTATTTCGCGTGGTCGAAGGCCGGATCGGGCTGGCCGCCGGCGGAACTGGCGCGGGTCGGCGGCAGGGTCCAGACGCCGAACGGATGTTTCTTGTCGTCGCGCGGGTTGGCGTTGATCTCGGACGACGCCTCCAGCCGCAGTCCGGCATGGGCCGCCGCCTGCACCACCGTTGCCATGGCGACATAGCCGCTGGCGGCCCCGGCCTCCTGCGGGACGGGGTCGGCGCGATGTTCCTCCACCGCCAGGATTCCGCCCGGCTTCAGGGCCATGGCCACCCCGCCCATCGCATGGTCCAGATACCCGCCGCCGATCCAGTTATGAATTTCCCGCGCCGTCAGGATCAGATCGACGCTGGCCGGAGCGGCCAGCGCCCCCGAATCCGGGCCGAAGGCCACGTCGCGGATATGGCCGTACCGCGCCACATCGCCGAACTGCCCGTCGAATCGCGTCCGCCCGGCCCCCATGTCGCCCAGGCCGGCGATGTACGTCCCCCCGGTGCGTGCGGCATAGGGGGCAAGAATCCGCGTCCAGTATCCAGCCCCCGGTTGCAGGTCGATGATGGTCATTCCGGGCCGCAGCCCCCAGAATCGCAGCGACGCATAAGGATGCCGCCAGCGGTCGCGCGCCCGGTCCGCTGCCGGCCGGCTCGGCGAAGCGATGATCCCACGCAGCATCAGCGCATCGCCACCCGACGCGGCGCGCGCCACCAGCGACGGCGCCGTCGCCGCCAGCGCCGTCCAACCCAGTAACGACCGCCGGCCACATGATCCCGTCATCGCTCAACCGTCCTTTTTTGTTTTCCGACCGTTCCCGGGCCGCCCGCCCCACAGGATGCACGGGATCGCCGGCCGTGCCACCCATGAAATCCGGATCGGATACGGTTCGATTCGTGGCTGGCACATCGGGCGCACGCCCTGTACACAGAACCTCATGACGCTTCCCTCGCCGGACGGCGCCACCCCGGCAATGGCGCAATGGTTTTCCCTCAAGGCCGAACATCCCGAAGCCCTGCTGTTCTTCCGCATGGGCGATTTCTACGAGCTGTTCTTCTCGGACGCCGAGGCCGCGTCGGCGGCGCTCGACATCTCGCTGACGACGCGCGGCACGCATGGCGACATGCCGATTCCGATGTGCGGCGTGCCCGTGGGCGCCGCGTCGGCCTATCTGGCGCGGCTGATCCGGCGCGGCTTCCGCGTGGCGGTGGCCGAACAGACCGAACCGCCGCGCAAGCCGGGCAAGGGCGTGCCCAAGGGGCCGCTGGCCCGCGCGGTGGTGCGCCTGGTCACCCCCGGCACCCTGACCGAGGATGAACTGCTGGAGGCCGGGCGGCAGAACCTGCTGGTGGCGGTCGCCCCCCAGGTCGGCCGCGCCACGGCCGCGCGTGGCTGGGGCGTGGCCTGGATCGATATTTCCACCGGCACGTTCGAAACCGCGCATGTCGCGCCCGACGGGTTGATGGCCCTGCTGGGCCGCCTGGACCCGGCCGAAATCCTGACCAGCGGCGAGGTCGATCTGGGCGACTTCGCCGCTCGCCGCGCCCCCGACATGCTGGCGCCGCAGGCCGCCACCGCCCGCCGCCGCATGGCCGAGACGTTCAACGCCGCCAGCCTGGACGCCTTCGGCACCTTTTCCGACGAGGAAGCGGTCGCCGGGTCCATGGCGCTGGAGTACATCCGGCGCAGCCAGGCCGGGCAGATGCCCCGCCTGGCGCGGCCCCGCCCCCATGACGACGGCGGCACCCTGGGGCTGGACCCGGCGACGCGCGCCAGCCTGGACCTGCTGCGCACCCGCGAGGGCGGCAGCGAACATACGTTGTTCGCCAGTGTCGGCCGTACCGTCACCGCGCCGGGCAACCGCCTGCTGGCCGAATGGATCGCGGCCCCGCTGACCCGGCCCGATGCGATCGCGGCCCGGCAGGACGGCTGGTCGTGGATGCTGGAGGAAGGCGGCGTGCGCGCCACCCTGCGCCAGGCCCTGCGCGGCACGCCCGACATCGCCCGCGCCCTGGGGCGGCTGTCGCTGGGGCGCGGCCTGCCGCGCGACGCGGCGGCGATCCGCGACGGCCTGGCCACCGGGCGGCGGATCGCCCGCCTGCTGTCCGACGGACGGACGCCGCCCCCGCCGCTGCTGGCCGGGCTGCTCCGCCACCTGGGCGAGGCCACGGCGCTGGAAGCCCGGCTGGCGCAGGCCCTGGCCGCCGACCTGCCTGCCCGGCTGGAGGACGGCGGGGTCATCGCCACCGGGTTCGACCCGGAACTGGACGCCGAGCGGTCCTTGCGCGACGACAGCCGCCGGGTCATCGCCGGGCTGCAGAACGACTATGCCCAGAAATTCGGCCTGGCCAGCCTCAAGATCCGCCATCACGCGCAACTGGGCTATGTCGTCGAGGTTCCGGCGGCGGCGGCGGGCCGCCTGCGCGAACGGACGGACCTGATCCTGCGCCAGGGCACCGCAAGTGCGTCGCGCTTTTCCACCGAGGAACTGGTCAGCCTGGACCGCCGGATCGCCGAGGCCGCCGAACGCGCCGCCGCGCGCGAACGGCTGGTGTTCGCCACCCTGGTCCGCGACATCCTGGACGAAGCCGCCCTGCCCCCGATCGCCGAGGCCCTGGCCCTGCTCGATGTCCTGCAATCCTGCGCCGACCTGGCGGCCGGGGGGATGTGGTGCCGGCCCGAGGTCGGCGACGATGCCTCCTTCGTGCTGGAGTCCTGCCGCCATCCGGTGGTCGAAGCCGCCCTGCCCCGCAGCGAGCGCTTCACGCCCAACAACTGCTCGCTCGACCCGGCGCGGCGGGTGATGTTGCTGACCGGCCCCAACATGGCCGGCAAATCGACCTTCCTGCGCCAGAATGCGCTGGCGGTCATCCTGGCGCAGGCCGGTCTGCCGGTGCCGGCCAAATCGGCGCGGATCGGCATCGTCGACCGCCTGTTCTCGCGCGTGGGCGCGTCGGACGACCTGGCACGGGGCCGCTCCACCTTCATGGTGGAAATGACCGAGACCGCCGCCATCCTGAACCAGGCAGGCCCGCGATCCCTGGTGGTGGTGGACGAGATCGGGCGCGGCACCGCAACCCTGGACGGCCTGGCCATCGCGTGGTCCGTGCTGGAAGCCATGCATTCCACATTGCGCTGCCGTTCCATTTTCGCAACGCACTTCCACGAACTGGCGGAACTGGCCGAAAGCCTGCCCCGCCTGTCGCCCCATACGATGAGCGTGCGGGAATGGAAGGGCCAGGTCGTCTTCCAGCACGAGGTCGTGCCGGGCTCGGCGCGGCGCAGCTGGGGCGTGCATGTCGCGCGGCTGGCCGGCGTGCCCGAGCCCGTTGTCCGCCGTGCCGCGCGGCTGCTGGCGGTGCTGGAAAAGGAACGCGCGACCGGCGCGCGGCCCCTGCCGCTGTTCGCGCCCACGGACGGTGACGATGGCCGGAACGCCGTTGCCGGATCCGAGCAGGACCTGCCCCAGCCCGTTCGCGACATGCTGGCCAGCCTGGACCCGGACGCGCTGACACCGCGCACCGCGCTGGATGCGGTCTACGCGCTCAAGAAACTGATGCTTGAAGAATCCGGGCATCTGGACCACGGATAATAGAGAGTCGGACATCCGTCCGACCGCAAGCCTGTGCAGGACACCGATCAGCCCGCGATGTCGATCCCGTCTTCCCCGTCCCTGTCCGTCAGGGATCTGACCCAAAGCCTCGCGACCGCCCTCCGCCCCGCGGATGGACAGGCCCCCCTGTCGCGCGAGGAGGCGATCGCCCTGTTTCGCCGTCATCTTGCCCGCTTCCAGGGCGCGGTGCGTGAGGAATTCGAGGCCGATCGCCTGCGTGGCGCCAACGCCGCCAAGCAACTGGCGCTGCATACCGACGGCATGATCCGCACGCTGGTCGATTTCGCGCTGGACCACGCCCTGGCCGATTCGGTCGGCCCGGCGGCCCGCACGCTGGCGGTCGCCGCGACCGGCGGGTACGGGCGCGGCATGCTGGCGCCGTTCAGCGATATCGACCTGCTGTTCCTCACGCCCGACGACCCTTCGGCCGATGTCAGCCGCGTGGTGGAATATATCCTGTATTTCCTGTGGGACCTGGGGCTGAAGGTCGGCCACGCCACGCGGTCGATCCCGCAATGCATCGCCGAGGCCGAGGCCGACACCACCGTCCGCACCACCCTGCTGGACGCCCGCCTGCTGGCCGGCGACAAATCGCTGTTCGCGATGTTCGAGGCCCGCTACATCGTCGCCTGCGTCGAGGCCGGGGCCGCGCGCTTCATCGCCGACAAGCGCCAGGAACGCACGGCCCGCCACCATCGCTTCGGCGACAGCCCGTACCTGGTCGAACCCAACGTCAAGGAAGGCCGCGGCGGCCTGCGCGACCTGCAGACGCTGTACTGGATGTGCCGCTATACGTTCGGCACCCGCCATGTTTCGGACCTGCTGGCCCCCGGCTTCAGCAAGCTGGGCCTGCTGACCGAACAGGAAGCCAAGCGCGCCCGGCGGTCGTGGAATTTCCTGTGGAGCGTGCGGCTGCATCTTCACTACATCTCGGGCCGGGCCGAGGAACGCCTGACCTTCGACGTGCAGCCGGTGGTGGGCGCCCGCATGGGCTATACCCGCCACGGGCGACAGGTCGGCGTCGAACGGTTCATGCGGCATTATTTCCTGACGGTGCGCGAGGTCATGCGCCTGACGCATGTGCTGGAACCGGCCGTGCTGCGCCAGGCGCTTGGCCCGTCGGCCAATGCGCCGCAGGCGGACAGCGCGATGCGCGATGCCGGCTTCACCGTGCTGGACGGGCAGATCCTGCCCGAACGCGGGACGTCCTTCGACGCCGAGCCGATCCAGATGATGCGGCTGCTGGAATGGGCACGCACGCGCAAGCTGCCGATCCATCCCATGGCCATGCACCAGATGATCCGCTGGGAACGCCGTGCGGCCAGCCTGCGCGGGGACGCCGAGGCGTCGCGCATCTTCCTGGAACTGCTGTGCGGCGCCCCGCCCGAACGCGCGCCCCGCATCGCCCACGCGCCCGATGGCGAGCACCCGCTGGCCGACGAGGCCCCCAGCTTCCACGCCACGGCGCAGGACCGCCGCCAGGGCAATGCCTACTGGCTGCATATCCTGAACGAAACCGGGATCATGGGGCGGCTGCTGCCCGACTGGTCGCGGATCGTGGGCCAGATGCAGTTCGACACCTATCACGTCTTCACCGTCGACGAGCATACGATCGAGGCCATCAGGATCCTGGGCCGGATCGAGCACGGGGCGATGGCCGACGAGATCCCGCAGGCCTACGACCTGGCGCGCAACCTGCAATCGCGCCGCGCCCTGTACATGGCGGTGCTGCTGCACGACATCGCCAAGGGACGCGGCGGCGATCATTCCGAACTGGGGTCGGAAATCGCGCTGGAAGTCTGCCCCGAACTGGGCCTGACCGGCGAGGAGACCGAGACCGTATCGTGGCTGGTGCTGCATCACCTGCTGCTGAGCCATACCGCCTTCCAGCGCGATATCGACGACCCCAAGACCATTCTGGACCTGGCCGACACCATCCAGTCGCCCGAGCGGCTGCGCCTGCTGCTGCTGCTGACCATCGTGGACATGCGCGCGGTCAGCCCGCGCGTGTGGAACGCCTGGAAGGCCACCCTGCTGCACGAACTGTACATGCGCGTGGCCGAGGTCCTGGAAGGCGGCCTGGCCACCACCGAACGCGACGTGCGCGTGGCGCGGGCCAAGGATGCCGCCGCCGACATGCTGGACGAAAGCGGGTTCACCCGCGAACAGGCCGAGCATTTCCTCGGCCTGGGCTATGGCAGCTACTGGCTGTCCTTCGATCAGGACACCCACGCCCGCCATGCCCGCCTGATCCGCGAGTCCGAGGCCCGCAACGCACCGCTGACGATCGAAACCCAGCCCCTGCCCGCGCGCGGCGTAACCGAGGTGACGATCTACACCGCCGACCATCCCGGCCTGTTCTCGCGCATCGCGGGCGCGCTGGCGATCGCCGGGGCGTCCATCGTCGATGCGCGGATTCACACGCTGATCAGCGGCATGGCCCTGGACACGTTCTGGATCCAGGATGCCGGCGGCGAGGCGTTCGAGGAACCGCATCAGCTGGTCCGGTTGTCCACCCTGGTCGAACAGGCGCTGTCCGGCCGCGTCGATATCGGCAAGGAAATCGTCTGCAACGGGCGGTCGCGCTACGGGCGGCGGATGCGCGCCATCCATGTGCCGCCGCGCGTGGTGATCGACAACCGGGCGTCGAATACCTACACGGTCATCGAGATCAACGGCCGCGACCGGCCCGGACTGCTGCACGACGTGACCAATGCCATCAGCGACCAGAAGTTGCAGATCGCCTCGGCCCACATCACCACCTACGGCGTACGCGCGGTCGACGTGTTCTACGTCAAGGATCTGTTCGGCCTGAAAATCACCGACGAGGGCCGCCTGCATGAAATCCGCGAGGCCCTGCTGGCCGGCCTGCGCCAGGCCGAGGAAGCCGCCCTGGGCGACGTGACCCAGGCGCTGGAAACCATCATCTGAGGCCGTCGCGCCAACGGGCAAGCGCGTCGCGCATCCGGGCGACCGGTTCGTCCCACGCGTGCGCCGGCGGGTCAGGCCGCATCTGCCGAAACTGATGCAGGGACGGGTACCAGCGACTGCCCCGGTTTCCCCAGGGTGACGGCGTGGACAGGTCGAAATATGCCGACCAGCGCCAGTCGCCGCCAAAGCGATTCAGCAGCCAGACCGGCCGCCCCATCGCCCCGGCCAGATGGGCGGTCGCGGTATCGACCGTGATAACCAGATCCAGCCCCGCGATAGTCCGCGCGGTGGCCAGCAGATCGCCCTGCGCCGGACGTTCCAGGGCAAACGGCAGGCCCGCAGCGCCCCCCTCGCCGGAATCGTCATGCTGCAGCGACACGAACGACACGCCTGCGACCTCGCCCAGCGGGGCCAGCATGGCCGGCGAGACCGAGCGCCGACGATCGAAGCGGTAGGACGGATTGCCTGCCCAGCACAGGCCCACCCGCACCACACCGGCCGCCTGCCGCGCACGCGCCATCGTCGGCAGCAGATAGGGCGAGAAGGCCGGCACGTCGGGCATCCCCAGCCGGTCCGGCAGGCTGATCAGCCCGCATCGGGCAACGATGTCAGGGGGCGGCGGCGCGCCGGGCGCCAGCAGGCGGCAGCGCGGCCATAGCGTGCCGTCCGGATCGGGCATGGTCCGCACAAGACGATGCAGGGACTCCGGAATATCGAGCACCAGGCGCGCTCGCCGCGCGGCCTGCGGTAGATAGCGCAGGAACTGGATCGTATCGCCCAACCCCTGTTCGGCGCGCAGCAGGACCGCGCCCGATTCGATGGCCGAGCCGTCCCAGTCGGGGATGTTCCCGCCACGATCGTCCGTGATGGGGATCAACCGCGACCGGGCCTCCAGACACCGCCATCCCTCGGCCCCGGCCCCCCGGGCCAACAACAGCGTGCCAAGATTGAAACGTGCCCGTGCGGCATCCAGATCGGCCCCCGCGTCCGCGCGCGCCAGTACGGCGCGGCATAAATCCTCGGCCTCCCCGGTCCGGGACAGGTCGGCCAGGACGGTCGCCGCGTTGACGGCAATCCGCGAATCCTCCGGGCGCAGGGCGCGCGCCGCCGCCAGGGCCGCGTGGGCTTCGGGCAGATGGCCCAGCGCCATCAGGACCAGGCCCAGATTGTTCTGTGTTTCCGCCACCTCGGGCGCCAGGCGCGCGGCATGCTCCAGCGCCGCGCGGGCGGCATCATGACGGTTCAGCCCGAACAGGGCCGCGCCGTGATTGGCCCAGGCCGCCGGGTCGGCCGGCCGAAGGCGCAGGATGTCGCGATAGACCGGCTCGGCCTCCTCCGCCTGCCCCGCGCCGGCCAGCAGGGCGGCCAGCGCGTCCAGGCTCTCGACCCGGTCGGGCGCCAGGGCGACGGCCTGGCGGGTCAGGGCGATGCCACCCGGCCTGTCCCCGCCCCGGGTCCGCAATTGGGCCAGTTCCAGCATCGGGGCGGGGTCACGCGGGCGCAGGGCGACGGCGCGGCGCAGGCTGACCTCGGCTTCGGCCCGCGCTCCCTGGGCTTCCAGCACGCCGGCCAGCGCGGCATGGGCGCGCGGATCACGGGGTTCGCGCAGCGTCGCGACGCTCAGGGCCGCGCGCGCTTCCTCCAGATGGCCCTGTTCATGAAGGGCGCGGCCCAGGGTGATGTGAAAATGCGCGGCCGGCAGCGCGGCGATCGCCTTGCCGGCCAGTCCGATAGCCAGGTCCGGCCGACCGGCGGCGCGGGCGGCGCAGGCCATTCCATGCAGGGCATCGGGGTCGCCGGGCGTGCGCGTCAGGACGTCGCGGAAATGCTCCAGCGCCCCGTCCCGGTCGCCCGCTTCCAGGCGGGCTAGCCCCAGGGCCACCAGATCGTCCCCCTGATGACGCTTGTCCTGCGGCATGACGCTCCTCCTCCGGTTGCACGCCTGCCGCGCCATCGCACAGACTGCCGCACGCCACACGGCCACCCGCGCCGTGACGAACACGCCGGAGACCAGACCATGCCCCAGCAGGCTTATACGGACCTCGAAACCCATTTTGCGCGCATCGGACGAATCCGCAACGCACTGGGCATCCTCGGCTGGGACAAGGACGTGATGATGCCGTCCGGGGCCGCCGACGGCCGGGCCGAAAGCATCGCAACCCTCAGCGTCCTGTGCCACGAATTGATGACCTCACCGGTCATGGGCGACCTGCTGGCCCGTGCCGAAGCCCCGGCCGGGTCGTGGCAGGAGGCCAATCTGCGGGAAATGCAGCGAGCCTACATCCATGCGACTGCCGTGCCATCCGACCTGGTCGAGGCCTCGTCCCGGGCCACCTCGCGCTGCGAGATGGCGTGGCGGACCGCGCGGCGGGACAGCGATTTCGCAAGCCTGCTGCCCCTGCTGACCGAGGTGCTGGAACGCACCCGCGACATCGCGGCGGCAAAGGGCGCTGCCCTGGGCCTCTCGGCCTATGACGCGCTGCTGGACCAGTTCGACCCGGGCACGCGCCGCACCGACATCGACCCGGTCTTCGCCGAACTGCGGCGCGACCTGCCCGGCCTGATCGACGCGGCCCTGGCGCATCAGGACCGCCGGCCTGCCCCCTTGCCGCTGGCGGGGTCGTTCCCCGTGGCCCGGCAGGAGGGATTGGGCCGGACAATGATGACGGCGCTGGGATTCGACATGTCGCGCGGGCGGCTGGATGTCAGCATCCATCCGTTCTGCGGCGGGGCCGAGGACGATGTGCGCATCACCACCCGATATGAACAGGGCGATTTTCTCAACGCTGTCATGGGGGTCGTGCACGAAACCGGCCATGCGCTGTACGAGCAGGGCCTGCCGCCGGAGTGGCGGGCGCAGCCGGTGGGACAGGCCCGTGGCATGAGCCTGCATGAAAGCCAGTCTCTGCTGATGGAAATGCAGGTCGCCCGCTCGCGCCCCTTCATGAACTGGGCGGCGCCCCTGTTGCGCCGGACATTCGATGTGGCGGACGACGACCCGGCCTGGAGCGCCGAAAATTTCTATCGCACCGTCACCCGCGTCCGCCCCGGCTTCATCCGCGTCGACGCGGACGAGGTCACATACCCCGCCCACGTCCTGGTCCGGTACGATCTGGAAACGGCGCTGATCGACGGACGCCTGGCGCTGCGCGACCTGCCGGATGCCTTCAACGCCGGGATCAAGGCGCTGCTGGGCCTGACGGTGCCCAGCGACCGGCTGGGCTGCCTGCAGGATATCCACTGGCCGTCGGGGTCGTGGGGGTATTTTCCGACCTACACCATGGGCGCGATCCAGGCCGCGCAACTGCGTGCGGCGGCGTTCCGCGACGATCCGGCGATCCCCGATGCGATCGGCCGGGGCGATTTCGCCCCGCTGCTGGCCTGGCTGCGCCCGCGCATCCACGCGCAGGGCAGCCGCTTGTCCACCCCCGACATCATCCGTGCCGCGACGGGGGCGCCGCCTTCGACCGACGCCTACCGCGCGCATCTGCGCGACCGCTATTGCGGCCCGGAATAGGGATGGCGGCCATTCGCCGGCCGGATGTTGCCTTCGGCGACGGAACATGGCGACATGACGCCGATGTCTCACGTTCGCTCGATCCCGCCCCTTCTCGCGCCCGGCGCGCTGGCTGCCTCGTTCCTCCTGTTCGCCGGACCGGCGCTGGCCGCCAAACCGGCGCCGCCGCTGGACCCATCCGCGCCGTTGACCGAAGTCGCCCGCTCGCCCTCCCGCGTCTGGAACGGCGTCGTGGCCCTGCCGGACGGGCGGATGATCCTGCAATATCCCGCCTGGGCGGGCACGCCCGGCCCCGCCCTTACGCTGCGCGAGGCGGACGGCACGCAGCACCCCTACCCCGACGCGGGCTGGAACGATGACGCCACGGCGGACGCGGCCCATCGCCTCATCGCGGTCGAGGGAATGCACCTGACCGACGACGGCACCCTGTGGGTTCTGGACAGCGGCATCGCCACCGACGGCCAGCCGGCCGTGCCGGGGGGCACGAAGCTGGTGCGGATCGACACGCGGACCGGCGGGGTCGTCCGAACCTATCCGATCGACCCCGCCGTGCTGCATCCCGACAGCCGCCTGTCGGGCGTGCGGGTCGGCCGCGGCCATGCCTTCATCGGCGATTCCGGCGTGGCAGGCCTGATCGTCATGGACCTGGGCCACGATGGCGCCGGGCCGGTGACCCAGCGGCGGCTGCTGGATCGGCAACCGTCGCTGACCGCGCAGCAGCCGATCACGGTCGGCGGCCAGGTGCTGCATGACCGGACCGGGCACACCGCCGTCATCAACGTCAACCAGATCGAAATCAGCCCGGACAGCCAATGGCTGTACTACCAGGCGGCCAGCGGCCCGCTGTACCGGATCGGCACCGAACTGCTGACCGACACCAGCATCACCGATGTCGAACTGGATGACGGAACGACCCTCTGGTACAAGACACCGCCGCTGGGCGGCATGACGGTGGCGCGCGACGGCACGCTCTATTTCGACGATGTGTCGACCGGCAGCATCTTCCGCTTCACCGCCGGGCGGGTGTACCAGCGCATCGTCGTCGATCCGCGCCTGCGCTGGCCCGCCAACCCGTACGTGACGGCCGACGGCAAGCTGTATGTCCCCGTCGCCCAACTGGACCGCACGCCGCCCTTCAACCAGGGGCGGCTGGACGTCCAGTGGCCCCTGTCGCTGTACCGGGTCGATGTCGGCGCCCTGCCCCCGCCCGAACGCTAGGCGCGCTTACGGCACGCGCCCCCTTCGCGCCGGAGCCGCTTGGGACTATGATCGCCGCCATGCGCTACGTTTCTACCCGGGGACAGGCCCCCGTCCGTGATTTTTCCTCCGTCCTGCTGGCCGGGCTTGCCGAGGATGGCGGCCTGTACCTGCCGGAAACCTGGCCGGTCCTGACCGCCGGCGACTGGCGGGCCCTGCGCGGCCTGCCCTACCCCGAGCTGGCCGCCCGCATCATCGCGCCCTACGCCGAAGGCTCCATTCCGTTCGATGTCCTGCGGCACCTGTGCCGCGAGGCCTATGCGTCGTTCGACCATGCCGCCATCGTCCCCCTGACGCAGGTCGAGGACGGTTTGTTCGTCCAGGAACTGTTCCATGGTCCGACGCTGGCGTTCAAGGACATGGCGATGCAGCTTCTGGGCCGCCTGTTCGACCATGTGCTGGAACAGCGCGACGAACATGTGACCATCGTCGGCGCGACGTCGGGCGACACCGGATCGGCGGCGATCGAGGCCTGTCGCGGTCGCGCGCGGCTGAAAATCGTGATCCTGCACCCCGAAGGCCGCACGTCGGACGTGCAGCGGCGGCAGATGACGACCGTGCTGGAACCCAACGTGACCAATCTGGCGGTCCAGGGCACCTTCGACGACTGTCAGGATCTGGTGAAGGCGATGTTCGCCGACGCACCCTTCCGGCAGGACATGCGCCTGTCGGCGGTCAATTCCATCAACTGGGCCAGGATCGCGGCCCAGATCCCCTATTACGTCTATGCTGCCCTGGCGCTGGGCGCGCCCGACCACGAGGTTTCGTTCGCGGTGCCGACCGGCAATTTCGGCAATGTCCTGGCCGCCTGGGCGGCCCGGCGCATGGGCCTGCCCATCCGCGCGCTGTGCGTGGGGTCGAACCGTAACGACATCCTGACGCGCTTCCTGCACGATAACGACATGAGCGTGCACGGCGTGGTGCCCAGCCTGTCGCCGTCGATGGACATCCAGGTTTCGTCGAATTTCGAGCGCCTGCTGTTCGAACTGCTGAACCGTGACGCGGCGGCCTGCGCGCGGATCATGACCGGATTCCGCCAGACCGGACGGATGGAGGTCCCGGACGCCGTCTGGCGCCAGGCGGCCGGCCTGTTCCACGGCCTGGCCCTTGACGATGCGGCGACGAAGACCGAAATCCAGCATCTGAACGACGCCAGCCTCTATCTGGCCGATCCGCACAGCGCCATCGGCATCGCGGCCGGCCGGATGTTCCGCGAACCCGGAATCCCGATGGTGGCGATGGCGACCGCGCATCCGGCCAAGTTCCCCGATGCAATGGAACAGGCCACCGGCATTCGCCCGGCCCTGCCGAAGCGGCTAGGGGATCTGTTCGACCGTCCGGAGCGTTACGACGTTGTCTCCGCGCGCCTCGAGGCCGTCGAGGACAAAGTCCGCGCGGCCGTGCTGAAGAACTTCGCCTGACCCCGACTCTCACTCTCCCGACGCCCGGCCGCCGCCGGCCGGACCGTCACGCAGGATCGTAATGACCGAGCAGATCAACGTCACCCGCCTTCCCTCCGGCCTCACGGTCGTCACCGAACGCATGGACCGCGTGGAAACGATATCCTTCGGGGCCTATGTCGCCGCGGGCACGTGCAACGAGCATGCCGAGGAAAACGGGGTTTCGCACTTTCTCGAACACATGGCCTTCAAGGGGACGGACAGCCGCACCGCCGCCGGAATCGCCGAGGAAATCGAGAATGTCGGCGGCCATATCAACGCCTACACGGCGCGCGAGCACACGGCCTACTACGTCAAGCTGCTGAAGGAAGACCTGGCGCTGGGCGTCGACATCATCGGCGACATCCTGACGCACAGCAGCTTCGCCCCCGACGAAGTCGAGCGCGAGCGCGGTGTCATCCTGCAGGAAATCGGCCAGGCGAACGACACGCCGGACGACATCATCTTCGACCATTTCCAGGAAACGGCATTCCCCGGCCAGGCAATGGGCCGCCCCACCCTGGGCACCGAAGCGCTGATCCGCGAGATGAGCCGCGACACCCTGATGCGCTACATGCGCACCCACTACACCACGGCGAATACGGTCATCGCGGCGGCGGGCAACCTGCATCATGCCGATGTGGTGGCGCTGGTCGAACGGCATTTCCGCGACCTGCCCGCGCCCGGAACCACCGCCCGGTTCGAATCCCGCTATCTGGGCGGCGAATACCGCAAGGAAAAGGAACTGGACCAGGCCCATGTCGTGCTGGGCTTCCCCTCGGTCGGATATGGGGACCCGGATTATTATCCCGTTCTGCTGCTCTCGACCCTGCTGGGCGGGGGCATGTCGTCCCGGCTGTTCCAGGAAATCCGCGAAAAGCGGGGGCTGGTCTATTCGGTCTATTCGTTCAACGCCCCGTTCCGCGACGGCGGGCTGTTCGGCATCTATGCCGGCACCGGCGAAGACCAGGTCGAGGAACTGATCCCCGTGACGCTGGAGGAACTGCGCAAGGTGCAGCTTCAGGTGGGGCAGGATGAGCTGGACCGGGCGCGCGCGCAGCTGAAATCCTCGTTGCTGATGTCCCTGGAAAGCACCGGCAGCCGGTGCGAGCAACTGGCCCGGCAGCTTCAGGTCTTCGGCCGCCTGATCCCCACGGCCGAGACCGTGGCGAAGATCAACGCCGTGACCATCGCCGATGTACAGCGCGTCGCGACCCGCCTGTTCCGTGGAACGCCGACCCTGGCCTCGCTCGGCCCGATCCGGAACATTCCCTCGGTCGCCACGATCGCGGAGATCCTTGCGGCATGACCCACGATCCGCTCGACCTCATCGGCACCCTGATCGGCAAGGCCCGGGCCGCCGGAGCGGACGCGGCGGACGCGGTCTACATGGCCCGCACGTCCCATGCCGTGCAGGTCCGCAACGGCAGGACCGAGGATCTGGAACGGTCCGAAACCACCGACCTGGGCCTGCGGGTCTTCGTCGGCCGGCGCTCGGCGATCGTCTCGGCCACCGGGCTGGACCCCGAGCGGTTCGACCAGCTGGTCGAACAGGGGCTGGCCATGGCGCGCGTGGTGCCGGAAGACCCGCATTCCGGCCTGTCGCCCCAGGCCGAATCCGGATTCCTCGATGCCGCGGGGCTCGATCTTCTGGATCCGGCACAGCCCGGAACCGCCGAGTTGCTGGGCCGCGCCCGCGCGGCCGAGGACGCGGCGATGGCCGTTACGGGCGTCACCAACAGCAATGGCGGGTCGGCGTCGGCCGGCCTTTCGGAAATCGTGCTGATGACATCGGCCGGATTTTCCGGGCGCTACGCGCGCAGCAGCCATTCGGTGTCGGCCAGCGTGCTGGCGGGCCAGGGCACCGGCATGCAGCGCGATTACGATTTCCACGCCACCGTGCATCTTCATGACCTGGACGACCCGGCCGTCATCGGGCGCAGCGCCGGCGAACGTGCGGTGGCCCGCCTGAACCCGACCCGGCCCCGGACGGGCACCCTGCCGGTCGTCTTCGATCCGCGCGTGTCCTCCAGCCTGCTGGGGCATCTGGCGGGCGCGGTGAACGGCAGCGCCATCGCGCGGGGCACGTCCTTCCTGAAGGACCGCATGGGCCAGCGGATCATGCCCGCCGGGGTCCATATCCTGGACGACCCCACCCGGCCGCGCGGCCTGACCGCCCATCCGTTCGACGGCGAGGGCGCGCGCACGGGCGAACTGGTCATCGTCGAGGACGGCATCCTGCGGAACTGGGCACTCGATTCCCGCAGCGCGCGGCAGATCGGACTGCCCGGCAACGGCCGCGCCAGCCGTGGCGCCTCGGCCCCGCCCTCGCCGTCCCTGGGCAGCCTGTACGCCCGCCCCGGCGCCCCGACCCCCGAGGAACTGATGGCGGATATTACCGAGGGGCTGTATATTACCGAGATGATGGGATCGGCCATTAATGGTCTGACAGGCGATTACAGTCGCGGGGCGGCGGGTTTCATGATCCGCAACGGCGTCCTTGCGGAACCGGTCGCCGAACTGACCGCCGCGGGGAACCTGAACGACATGTTCGCCCGTCTGATCCTGGCCAGCGATCTGGAATTCCGGCGGGGCATCAACGCCCCCACCATCCGGATCGACGACATGATGATCGCCGGTTCCTGATCGGCAAGCACAGGAATAAGCTGACACCCATGACCAGAACGACCAAGACCGTCGTTTCCCGCCCGGCGCGCCGGACGTCCGTCCTGCTGCTGGGGGCGGCCCTTGCCCTACTGCCATTGACGGGCATGCCGCATCACGCCGACGCCCGCCCGGGCGGTGGTTCGTCGTTCGGCAGCCGTGGGTCGCGCACCTACAGCGCGCCGCCGCCGACGGCGACCTCGCCCTATGGCGGCACGCCGATGCAGCGTTCCATCATGCCGCAGTCGCCCGGACCGGGCTACGGCGCGGCTGCGCCCTCGGCCTTTCCGCGCTCGCCCTACGGCACCCCCTATGCCGCGATGAGCCGGCCGCATCCGTTCGCCAACGGCTTCCTGGGCGGCATGCTGGGCGCCGGGCTGTTCGGCGTGCTGTTCGGCCACGGGATCGCGGGCGGCCTGCATGGAGGCGGCAGCTTCCTGGGCTTCCTGATCCAGATCCTGTTGCTGGGCCTGTTGATCACCTGGCTGATCCGCCGGTTCGGCGGCGGCAGGCGCGCCGCCACGCCGATGCCGGCGGGTGCGTATGGCCAGGGCGCGTACGGTCAGGGCATGCCCGGCCCGGCCGCGGCGCAGGTCACGATCACGCCCGACGATTATCGTGCGTTCCAGAGGCTGCTGCTGGATATCCAGGCAGCATGGAGCCAGCAGAACCTGCCGGCCCTGCAGCACATGGCCACGCCCGAAATGGTGGGATATTTCAATGCCCAGCTTTCGGACCTGGCCAGCCGGGGCGCACGCAACGTCGTCTCGGACGTCCGGTTCGAACAGGGCGACCTGTCCGAAGCCTGGAGCGAAAACGGGGCCGACTACGCCACCGTCGCCATCCGCTATTCCATGGTGGACATCACCACCGACATGACCGGACGTGTCATCGACGGCAGTTCGACCGAACGGGTCACGGCGACGGAACTGTGGACCTTCGTACGGCCGTCAGGCGGCGGCGCATGGCTACTGTCGGCCATCCAGCAGGCCCGCTGACCACAAGCCGGGGCCGGTGTGAAACCGGCCCTTATACCAACCTGCCTTGAGATTGACGTATAACCAGGGCTCTGCCCTGGACCCGACAGGGCCTGAGGCCCTGCACCCCGATCACATTTTGATAACGAATGGGTTTCCAAAGGGCGACTGCCCTTTGGTGGGTCAAGGGCAACGCCCTTGGCGGGGACATCTCATGCGTCAGTCTTGCAGAAAGTCGGTATTACATCCGGACCAGGGCCAACCCGTAGAAAACCGCGGCCAGGGCGATCAGCGTGATCGCGACGCCATAGATGCGTCCCTTGTGGCGGCGGGCATATTCCGCCGTTTCACCGGGCGACAGGGTAGCGGGCTGGCGCGTCATCGTCTTCGTCTCCGTCTTCCAGGATCAGGGCCCTGCCCTGAAACCCGCCAAAGGCCACCGGCCTTTGGAAACCAATCTGTCGATCCATGATCGGGGTCCAGGCCCTCAGGCCCCGGGGGGGCGGGCAACGCCCGACTTGATTAACCTATCAGGAAATGATCGGCCAGCAGGCCGCAGAACAGCAGGAACAGATAGGCCAGCGAGTAACGGAACGCGCGACGCGCGGGACCGTCCCCGGTCAGGCTTACCCCCTTGTCGTCCTGACGGTCCAGCAGCACCCGGATGGCGCTGTAGACGAACCCGGCATCCAGCAGCGACGCCGTCGCGGTATAGAGCCAGCCCGACAGATGCATGACCGACGGAACCAGCGAGACCGCCGACAGGATCAGCGTATACCACAGGATCTGCCAGCGCGTGTGCCGCGCGCCCCGGACGACCGGCAGCATGGGAATGCCCGCGCGGCCGTAATCCTTGCAGGCATACAGCGACAGCGACCAGAAATGGGGCGGCGTCCAGAGGAAGACGATGGCGAACATCACCACCGGCAGCACGTCGATCGACCCGGTCGCGGCAGCCCAGCCGATCATCGGCGGGAAAGCCCCGGCAGCGCCGCCGATCACGATGTTCTGCGGCGTCGAGCGCTTGAGCCACATCGTATAGATCACGGCGTAGAAGAAGATCGAGAACGCCAGCACGAACGCGGCCAGCGCATTGGTCGCCAGCCACATCAGCAGCACCGACGCCACCGACAGGCCGATCCCGAAGCCCAGCGCCTCTTCCGCCCTGATGCGACCATCCGGGATCGGGCGGGTCGCGGTGCGCGTCATCACCGCGTCGATATCGCGGTCGTACCACATGTTAATGGCGCCAGCAGCGCCCGAGGCCATGCAGATGCACAGGATGCTGACGGTCGCGACCAGCGGGTTCATCCCGCCCGGGGCCATGGCCAGCCCCGCCGCGCCGGTGAACACGACCAGCGAGATGACGCGCGGCTTCAACAGGGCGAACCAGTCCCTTGCCTCGGTCCCCACCACCGCCGCGCTGAACCGCGCGTCGGTGTCGGCTACGGACAGTCCGGTGCTCATGCCCGCACCTCATAGGCAGGGAAATCGGTGAAGGAGTGGCGTGGCGCGGGCGACGGCAGGGACCATTCCAGCGTCCGTGCGCCGGCGCCCCAGTAGTTGCCCCCCATCGCCTGAGTGCCACGCCGCAGGGTCACGACGACCACGGCAACGAAGGTCAGCATGGACAGGCCCAGCAATGCCGCCCCCAGCAGTGCGAAGACCGGCTGATGGGGCACAAGGCACAGCAGCGTGCCCGTCGCCGCCAGGGCGATGTGCAGCCGCCCGCCCGCCTCGGGGCAGGCATGACCCGACATCTTGCCGATCCAGTAATAGAAACCCGCGAAAGTCGCGAACAGCGCCGCCGGCAGCGCCACCGCGTGCCCATCGGCCGCACCCGACAGGGCCGACAGCACCGGCCCCACCACAAGCAGCCCGACGAAGGCGCAGGCCCACAGCATCGGCACCCGCAGGGCCAGTCGCCCACCGGCGATGGTGCTGCCCCAGGCCATCAGCAGGGCCAGCATCGGCACCATGACGGCCGCCTGTTCGACCATCGGGCGTGTTCCGGCCGCCGCCGCCAGACCGGCCGCGAACATATCATGCGTCCAGACGGTGGCGCCCCCCACGGACATGACCGCCATCGCGCCCAGGGCAACCCACCGCAGGCGCAGGGGAACGCCCGAAAACGTCTCGATGACCTGGCAGACGATACCCGATGCCGGCAACAGCAGCAGCGCGACCTCGGGGCCCGAAAAGGCCCGCAGCGCCAGGTCGACATCCCGCAGGCCGGCGCCCGACAGCAGCCCCTTGGTCAGGGCGGCAGCCAGGACGGGCAGGACGATGACCATCATCATCGCCGTCAGCGCCTGCGCCCAGACGAACAGCGGCATGCCGCTCAGCGACAGCCCGGCGCGACGCATGTTCAAAACCGTGGCCACCATATTGATCGACAGGCCTAGCATCGCGGCACACCACAGCAGGGTCGCCCATTGCGGCAGCGACGACCCCGCCCCCGACGGCACGCCGGACAGCAGCATCAGGAAACTGGCGGTGACGCCGGCCCAGCACAGCAGGTTCAACCGGGGGAACGCCATAGAGGGCGCCCCCAGCAGCAGCGGCACGAACCAGCTTCCGAAACCGCCGACCAGCGCCGGCAGGGCGCAGAACATGACCATCATCGCGCCGTGGTCGATGGCGACGCGATCCCATGGGCCCGACATCGGCCGGGCCTGGCCCAGTTGCAGCATCAGCGCCAACCCGCCGCCCACAAGCCCGGCAAGGACGGCCAGCGCCAGATACAGCGTGCCGATGTCCTTATGGCCGGATGCGCGGACACATCGCGCCAGAAAGCCGCCGGTTCCGATCTCCATCCGAACCTGCCCTTCTGTCGGCATTCGCCTGTTCTCCTGCGATAGCGGACCGCCCGGGGCGGTCTTCCTGAAATCGCGGATACTTTACTCCCACGATCAGGGAATGACGACCCCCGACCGCCGTCGCATCAGGCATGACCATTATTCGGGTCGTGCCGGGCGGCAGGCGCGGGGATCAGGCGACCAGCGCCTCGACCGGCTGCAGTTCGCCGTCGCGGCGCAGCGACACCAGCGTGAATAGGCCGGCGGGCGGCACCGGCCGGATGGTGGCCTGTGCCAGATCGGCCGGCGGCAACAGCGATTCGATGGCGAAATCGGGATGCCAGCCCAGCGAGCGCGACGCCCGCGCCATGCCGCGTTCCACCGCCAGGCGTACACCGCCGGTCGCCAGGAAATGGTTTACGAACAGGATATGCCCGCCCGGACGGACCACCCGCTTCAGTTCGCACAACAGGCGACGGGGATGGGGCACCACCGAGGCCACGAACATCGCCACGGCGATGTCGAACGACCCGTCGGCGAAGCGCGTTTCCTCGGCATCCATTTCCAGCAGGGCGTCGACATTGCGCAGGTTCAGCCGCGCGACGCGCTGGCGCGCGCGATCCAGCATATCGCCCGACAGGTCGATGCCGGTAATGCGCTTGTCGGACCGGTAGTGCGGCAGGGCCAAGCCAGTGCCCACCCCGACTTCCAGCACCGCCGTCCCCGGCAGGGCGTTGACCGCCGCAACCGCGCGCTTGCGTCCGAAGGCAGAAACACCGCCGAACAGGGTATCGTAGACGCCCGCCCAGCGGCGATAGGCGGCCTTGACCGCCTCGGCATCCAGTGCGGCACGCGGGGTCGGCACGCAACCGCCTGCGACCCCGGTCCCCGTCTCGGCGGGTGCTTCTTGAAGAACTTCGCTCATCAGGCTTCCTCTCTGCCCTGCCGGGCGGCTCTCTTCAAGTGGCAGTCGATCCAATGTACGCTTGCGCACGGAAATTACCTGCCCTCCCGCCTGTCAGGGTGAAGACCACGGGGAATATCGCGCATGCCGTCGCTAAGATCGTTTCTGATCGTCCTGAGCAGCATCCTGTGGTGCGGACTCATCATTTTCCATTGGCGCAAGGCGTTATGGGAATGGTTCGACAACCGCTTCATCCGCGAAGATCCCGTCCCAGAAAAAACGCGCCCGTCCTCACGGGATCAGACCTGACCCGCCAGACGGCGCAGGATGCAATCCCAGATCAGACCGGCCGAACTGATGCCGTCGAACCGGTCGATTTCCTGAAGGCCGGTGGGCGAGGTCACATTGATTTCCGTCAACCAGTCGCCGATGACGTCGATCCCCACGAAGATCAGGCCGCGTTCGCGCAGCATCGGGCCGATGGCGGCGCAGATCTCGCGATCGCGGGCGGTCAGTTCGACCTTCACCGCGCGGCCGCCCACATGCATGTTCGACCGGGCTTCGCCCTCGGCCGGCACCCGGTTGATCGCGCCGATCGGCTCGCCGTCGGCCAGGATGATCCGTTTGTCGCCGCGCCGGACGGCGGATTCGTAGCGCTGGATCATCAGCGGCTCGCGCGAGCGGGCGAAATGCATCTCCAGCAGGGAATTCAGGTTTTCGTCGTCCTCGCGCAGGCGGAATACGCCGGCCCCGCCATTGCCGAACAGCGGCTTGACGATGATGTCGCGCCATTCGGCCCTGAAATCGCGGATCGCCTGGACATCCCATGTCACCAGGGTGGGCGGCATCAGGTCCGGATAATGCGTGACCAGCAGCTTTTCGGGCGCATTGCGGACCGATTCCGGGTCATTCACCACCAGCGCGCGGCCGGGGCCTGTGCCATGCACATGCTCCAGCATATGCGTCGCGGTGATGTAGGCCATGTCGAACGGCGGATCCTGCCGCATCAGGATCACGTCCATGTCCGACAGGTCCAGGATCCGTTCCTCGCCCAGGACGGCATGGTCGCCGGCCACGCGCTGCACGCGTGCGGGACGCGCCCGGGCCGTCAGGCGTTCGGCGCGCGCGCCGCCCAGCCGCGTCTGTCCCTCGCGCAGGCTCAGGCCCTGGACCTGGTAGACGAACAGTTCATAGCCCCGCGCCTGTGCCTCCAGCATCAGGGCGAAGGTCGAATCACCGTTGATGTCGATCCCGCCAAGCGGGTCCATCTGAACGGCAACCTTCAACGGGCGGGACATGGACGAAACCTCCGGACGCGATTCGGGCTTGGGATGACGGCAATCGCCATCCGCCCCTGCCTTTTAGTCGAGTTTCGGGACACTGAGAAACCTCATACCGCCGGGGCCGATGCGCATCGGTCCGGCACATCGCACGCCGGGTAGGCAATCCGCAGGATTTCGATCATTTCCGGGCCGGACGGGGTCAGCAGCCGGACTTCGTCGCCCACCCGTCCGCCCAGCAGCGCATGGGCCACCGGCGATGCCAGGCTGACCTGGCCCGCGGCCAGATCGGCCTCGTCCACGCCGACGATGGCCACGGTCCGTTCCTCGTCCGCTTCGGTCACGTAGGACACGGTGGCGCCGAAGAACACCCGGTCGCGCTGCGTCTGGGCCGCCGGATCGACCACGATGGCCTTCTCGATCCGTCGGGTCAGGAAACGCACCCGGCGATCGATCTCGCGCAGGCGCTTCTTGCCGTAAAGATAGTCGCCGTTTTCCGAACGATCGCCATTGCCGGCCGCCCACGACACGATATCCACGATCCGGGGCCGTTCCTCGCGCATCAGCGAAGCAAGTTCCGCGCGCATCGCCGCCATGCCCGCCGGGGTGACGTAGCGCGACACGCCGGCCAGCCGGCGCGGGACATCGTCTTCGTCGTTCGCGTCGTCCATATCGTCATGCGTCATGGGGCGGCATTCTGCCTCAGCACGCCGTCAGCACAAAGCGGATATGTCCCTCCAGCTTCTCGCCGGGCGCCAGCACCCGCACGCCGCGATCGACGACGCCAGGATGGTTCAGCCCGTCATTCATGTTCGAGACCGGTTCGACCGCGATGTAGGGTTTGTCCGGCGGGGTGAACAGCACAAGGTGGCGGAAGGGTTCGCCGGCCTCGACCGTCAGGGCCAGCCCCTCGTTGGGCCAGCGCAGGAAGGCGGCGCCCGGCCATTCGGCATAGCAATTGTCGATCGCCTGCCCGTCGACCTCGCGCATATGCTCGAACGACCAGTCGCCCGTCGCCGGCACGCGCAGCGACGGCAGGTTCCGCTCGTCGCTGGTCCAGACGGTGTCGGCGCAGAACCCAAGACGCAGGCCGCTGCGGCGAGGGAAATAGGGGTGGAATCCCATCCCCACGGGTTGCGGCCGGCTGTCGGTATTTTCGATCAGCATGCCGATCGACAGGCTGTCTTCCCGCAGGTCGAAGCGCAGTTGCGCGTAATAGGCGAACGGCCATTCCACCATCGACGCGCCGTGCGGCGGATGCCAGGACAGCACCAGGGTCGCGCTGGCATCGGACAGCAGTTCCAGCTCCCAGGCATGTTCCCACCCGTTGCCGTGGATGGCGTGGCTCTCGCCCCCGAAATTGGGCGAGAGCTGGTAATCCTCCCCCTCGAAATGAAACCGGCCGTCGGCCACGCGATTGGAAAACGGCAGCAGGGGATAGCCCGCGACACGCCGCCCCTTCTGGGCCAGCAGGTTCATGTCGCGGACGGGATGCAGCAACTGGGTCCCGCCGCTGGTCCAGTGGGCGATCGCTCCGCCCAGGTCGGGCAGCAATCCCAGCCGGGCATTGCCGGCAGCCAGTTCGATCATTCCATCCCTACCTTCTTTTCCCTCGGCCGCCGCGCCGTGACCTCAGCGCGACGCGCGGCGGCCCCCGCCCGGCCTGCGCGATCCGCGCCCCTTGTCGGGGTCGTAACCGCCGCCGCCAGGTCCCAGCGGTTCCGGCACCTTGCCCTTTCCCCGCCGCGGGGGGCGTCCGGTGCTGCCCGCGACGCCGGCGGTCGATACCGGCGCGGGCGGCGCTTCCAGGCCCAGTTGCAGGGCCTCCAGCCGCTTGATCTCGTCGCGCAGACGCGCGGCGGTTTCGAATTCCAGGTCGGCCGCCGCCGCGCGCATCCGCTTTTCCAGCTCGGCGATGGTGCTGCCCAGATCCTTGCCGACGAATTCGCCGATGGTTTCGCCCTTCACCGGGGTGACGGTGACGTAGTCCTGCTCGAACACCGAGGACAGGGCATCGCCGATCTGCTTGCGGACCGATTGCGGCGTGATGCCGTGGGCGGTGTTCCAGGCCGACTGCTTCTCGCGCCGGCGGGCGGTTTCCTCGATGGCGTAGCGCAGGCTGTCCGTCATCTTGTCGGCATAGAGCAGCACGCGCCCGTCCACGTTGCGCGCCGCCCGGCCGATGGTCTGGATCAGCGACGTCCGGGACCGCAGGAACCCTTCCTTGTCCGCATCCAGGATGGCGACCAGGGAACATTCGGGAATATCCAGCCCCTCGCGCAGCAGGTTGATGCCGATCAGGACATCGAACGCCCCCAGCCGCAGGTCGCGGATGATCTCGATCCGCTCCAGCGTATCCACGTCGGAATGCAGGTAGCGGACGCGGATCCCGGCCTCGTTCATGTAATCGGTCAGGTCCTCGGCCATCCGCTTGGTCAGGGTGGTGACCAGGATGCGCCCGCCCGCGGCGATCGTCAGCCGGCATTCGGCCAGAAGATCGTCCACCTGCCGTTCCACCGGGCGCACGTCGGTCACCGGGTCGATCAGGCCGGTCGGGCGGATGACCTGTTCGGCAAACACGCCGCCGACCCGTTCCATTTCCCACGGCCCCGGCGTGGCGCTGACGAACAGCGTCTGCGGGCGGAATTTGTCCCATTCCGCGAATTTCAGCGGCCGGTTGTCCAGGCAGGACGGCAGGCGAAAGCCGAATTCCGACAGGATGGATTTCCGCGCGAAGTCGCCGCGTTCCATGCCGCCGATCTGCGGCACCGTGACGTGGCTTTCATCGACGATCAGCAGCGCATCTTCGGGCAGGTACTCGAACAGGGTCGGCGGCGGCTCGCCGGGCTTGCGGCCGGACAGGTAGCGGGAATAGTTCTCGATTCCCTTGCACACGCCGGTGGTCTCGATCATTTCCAGGTCGAAGGTCGTGCGCTGCTGCAGCCGTTCGGCCTCCAGCAGTTTTCCCTCGGCCGTCAGTTCGGCCAGCCTCTGGCGCAATTCATGCTTGATGCCGATGACCGCCTGGTTCAGCGTCGGGCGCGGCGTCACGTAATGGCTGTTGGCGTAGATGCTGACCTCTTGCAGATCGCCCGTCTTGTCCCCGGTCAGGGGATCGAATTCGATGATCGCGTCGATCTCGTCCCCGAACAGCGAAATCCGCCAGGCCCGGTCCTCGTTCTGCACGGGGAAGACGTCCACGCTCTCGCCCCGGACGCGGAAGGTGCCACGCTGGAAGGCCGCATCGTTGCGCCGGTATTGCAGTTCCACCAGCGCTTTGACCAGCTTGTCGCGGTCGATCTCGCCGCCCGCCTCCAGGCGCACCACCATGCGGGAATAGGTCTCGACCGAGCCGATACCGTAGATGCACGAGACCGAGGCCACGATGATGACGTCGTTGCGTTCCAGCAGCGCCTGGGTCGCCGCGTGACGCATCCGGTCGATCTGTTCGTTGATCTGGCTGTCTTTCTCGATATACGTGTCCGACCGGGGCACGTAGGCCTCGGGCTGGTAGTAATCGTAGTAGCTGACGAAATATTCCACCGCATTGTCGGGGAAAAACTGCTTCATCTCGCCGTAAAGCTGCGCCGCCAGGGTCTTGTTCGGGGCCAGCACAAGAGTGGGCTTCTGCGTCGCCTCGATGATCTTGGCCATCGTGAACGTCTTGCCCGACCCGGTCACGCCCAGCAGGACCTGGTCGCGCTCGCCCCCCTCGACGCCCGTCACCAGTTCGGAAATCGCCTGCGGCTGATCCCCCGCCGGCTCGTAGGGCGAGACGATCGTCAGCCGTCGCGTCTTTTCCTTGGGCGGCTGACGTTCGGGCTGGAAGGTCACGATGTCTTCCGACGGATCGGGACGGCGCGTCTTCTTTCGGGCGGATTGGGCCATGGATATGGAATCTGGCGACTGCCGCGACCGGGCGCAAGGGCCATCGCACGCATGCCCCTCCCCGCCGCCGCCCGCCGATTCGGCCTTGGCATGCCGGCTGGTCCTCCTACACTGAAAAAATGAGAGCCTTTTCCCCAGATGCCGGCGGGCCGGGAGGCCCCATCATCCGTGTCATCGACCTGGAAACCAGCGGGCGCGACGTGTCCGATGGCGGCATCGTGGAAATCGGCTGGCAGGACCTGCGGTGCACGGCCGACGGGACGTGGACCCTCTCAGGTCCGCCCCTGGCCTGCCTGACCCATCCGGGCGGCCCGATCACGCCGGCGACGTCGGCGATCCATCACATCACTGACGACGATGTGCGCGACGCCCCGCCCTTCACCACTGTCGCACCCGCGATCCTGCGTCCGCAGGCACCGCTTGTCGCCTTCGCCGCCCATCGCGCGGCGTTCGAGCAACGATGGATCCACGGCAGCCTGCCCGTCGTGCGAGGCACGGGGCCGCGTTGGATCTGCACCTATAAATGCGCGCTGCGGCTGTGGCCGGACGAGCCGGGACATTCGAACCAGGGCCTGCGCTATTCCCGCCGCCCCACCGGGCTGGACCGCGCGCTGGGCCATCCGGCGCACCGTGCCGGGCCGGACGCCTATGTCACCGCCCATCATCTGCGCGACATGCTGGCCCTGGCCCCGGTCGAGACATTGCTGCGCTGGTCGCGCGAACCCGCCCTGCTGGCGAAAGTACCGCACGGCCCGTTGCGCGGGCGACGGATCCGGCATCTGGAGGCGGAGGATCTGGACCGCCTCGTCATGGCGGACCGGGGACGCAGCCCCGACCTGGCCTTCACCGTGCGGACCGAACAGGCCCGCCGGCGCGGCACGGCGCACGCCGGGGCGCCGGACCGACCGACCCAGCCCTGCCTGCCGCTGTGACGGACCTGCGGGCGAGGGTCAGGATTCGATAGGGGTCGGCACCCGGGCCGCACGCATGGCGTCCTGCTGCCGGGCGGCAAGCTGCGCGGCGTCGAAATCGGCGATCAGCTCCTGGAACATGCGGTACCAGTTCAGCCGCGCGCCCAATCGCAGGAAGACGCTGCCCAGCCCGATCGCGGACCGGTCGACCAGAACGAATTCCCGCGGCGGCCGCACGCCGCCCGTACGCTTCAGGCCGGCGTAGACCCGTTCCGCCACGGCGCGGCCGAATTGCGGATCGTCGTCTTCCTGGATGGGGCGGACACGATCCTGCATCAGCGGTTCGTAGATGAAGCGCGCCCACTCGTTCAGCACCCGCATCGTCTCGCGCGACATGTTGACGAAGCCCCAGGCCTGGTAGGCGTGATAGGCCAGATCCTCGTCATTCCGCTCCAGCGCGCGATAGAGGTCGATGATCCCCTGCACGAAGCGCGGCTGGAAGATCCGGATCGCGCCCAGATCCAGCAAATTCAGCCCGTAATCGTCCCGCACGGTGAAATTGCCCATGTGCGGGTCGCCATGAATGACGCCGTAACGGTAGAGCGGCACGTACCAGCCATGGAACAGCGCGCGCGCCATGGCATTGCGCTGATCCTGCGACGGGCCGGTGTCCAGGACCGACTGCACGCCCCGACCATCCAGCCAGTCCATCGTCAACAACCGCCGCGTCGATAGTTCCTCGACCGGCGCGGGCACGCTGACATCCGGCTGGTCGGCGAGCATGAGCCCGTAGAGGCGCAAATTCGCGGCCTCGCGCGTATAGTCCAGTTCCTCGCGCAGGCGGGCCGTCAGTTCCACCAGCACGTCGTCCTGCTGGATGGTGCTGTCGATCCGGTAATAGAGGCCGACGGCCATGCGGAACTGCCGCAGGTCGGAATCGACCGTGGCCTGCATGTCCGGATATTGCAGCTTGCACGCCACCCGCCGCCCGTCGGGCAGGACGGCGCGATGCACCTGCCCCAGGCTGGCCGCCGCCGCCGCGTCCCGCTCGAACGAGCGGAACCGGCGTTCCCAGTCGGGACCGAGTTCGGTGGCCATGCGGCGGCGCACAAAGCTCCATCCCATCGGGGGCGCGTTGGCCTGAAGCTGCGCCAGTTCGATGGCGTATTCCTCGGGCAGCGCGCCGGGAATGGTGGACAGCAGCTGCGCGCCCTTCATCAGCGGGCCTTTCAGACCGCCGAGGATGGATTTCAGGTCGCCGGCATGCGCGCTGTGGTCCGAGCGAAGCCCCATCTTGTGCCCGGCGATCCGCGCCGCGATGCCGCCGACCGCGCCGGACGTGCGCACCATCCGGCGGATTTCCCCGAACAGGCCAGTGTTGTCGAGATCCCGTTCTTCCGCCACGTCAGGCACGCTCCAGCTCGTCGATAAATCCGGCAATCACGTCCAGCCCCTTGCGCCAGAACCCGGGGTCGGCCGCATCCAGCCCGAAGGGGGCCAGCAGGTCGCGATGCCGCTTCGTTCCGCCCGCGCGCAGCATGTCCATGTACTTGTCCTGGAAATCCGGATGTCCGGACCGGAACACACCGTACAGCGCGTTCACCAGGCAATCCCCGAACGCATACGCGTAGACGTAGAACGGAGAATGGACGAAATGCGGGACATAGGTCCAGTACACGTCATATTCCGGCGTAAAGGTGAACGCCGGCCCCAGGCTTTCGGTCTGGACCTGCCGCCACAGGGCGCCGAGACGTTCGGGCAGCAGCTCGCCCGAGCGCCGTTCGTCGTGCACCAGGGTCTCGAACCGGTAGAAGGCGATCTGCCGCACGACGGTGTTGAGCATGTCCTCGACCTTGCCCGCCAGCATCAGGCGGCGGCGGACCGGATCGGTTTCGGCGTCCAGCAGGGCCCGGAAGGTCAGCATCTCGCCGAACACGCTGGCGGTCTCGGCCAGGGTCAGCGGGGTGCCCGACATCAGGTAGCCCTGCGGCGCGGCCAGGACCTGATGAACGCCGTGACCCAGTTCGTGCGCCAGGGTCATCACGTCGCGCGTGCGCCCGTGATAGTTCAGCAGCAGGTATGGATGGGCCGACGGCACGGTCGGATGGGCGAAGGCCCCCGATGCCTTGCCCGGCGACGGCACCGCGTCGATCCAGGGACGGTCGAAGAACCGGCGCGCGATCTCGCCCATGCGGGGGTCGAAGCCCTCGTACGCCGACAGAACCTGGCGTGTGGCCTCGTCCCACGGAATGACGCGGTCGTCGGCCGCCGGCAGCGGGGCGTTGCGGTCCCAGTGCTCCAGCTTTTCAAGCCCCAGCCATTTCGCCTTTAGCAGATAATAGCGATGCGACAGGCGCGGATAATCGGTGGTGACCGCCTGTACCAGCGCGTCGACGACCTCATCCTCCACCATGTTGCTGCGGTTGCGGTAGGACCCGGGGCGCGGATAGTGGCGCAGCGAGTCGGAAATCGCCTTGTCCTTGGCCAGCGTGTTGGTGATCAGCGAGAACAGGCGGATATTGTCGCCGAAGACCGTGCCGATCGCCTTTGCCGCGCGCTCGCGCACCGCACGGTCGGAGTCGGACAGGCGGTTCAGCGCCTCGCCCACTGTCAGGTCGCGCCCATCCAGCGGAATGCGCAGCGCGGCCATCGTCTCGTCGAACAGGCGGCACCAGGCGGTGGCCCCGGTCACCGATTTCTCGTGCAGGACCTGTTCGACCTCGTCGGACAATTGATGCGGACGGAAGACGCGCAGGTCACGCAGGAACGGCGCCCAGGCCGCAAGCGCCGGGTCGGCCAGCCGCGCCGCCAGATCGTCGTCCCCGATGCGGTTCAGTTCCAGCGTGAAGAACAGCAGGTGCGTGGAAATCTCGGTCAGCCGTTCGTTGATCGACTGCGAGAACCGGCCGATCGCCGGATCGGACGAATCGCCCGAGAACAGCAACTGGGCATAGGACGCCGCCCGCCCCAGGATTTCGTCGATTCGCTGGTATTCGGCGATCGACTCGGCCAGCGCGGCCGCCGACGCCCCTGCCAGGCGCCCCCGCCAGGCAGAGGAAAACGCCTCGGAATCCGACGCGGCCTGGGCCAGGTCGGTGCGCAGCCTGTCGGAATCAGGGCTGTCATACAGGTCGGACAAGTCCCAGCGCGGCAGGTCGCCGACCGTGGCGGCCGCGCCCCCATCCCCACCATCGCGAACCGGGGCCATGCGAACCGGAGCCGCACGCATCGGGAAACCCTCGACCCACGGTGAAAGAAGCGTCTGTTCAGGCATCGGAGCCCCCAACCTTGCAAGCGTCGCGCATCGGCATGCGGCGACCATCATGATGGGGGGAATCTAATGCCTAATCCCGTCCGGCGCGACCCCGCCGCGCGGGGTGCGTGAAAACGGCCGGGGAAGGTCCCTTCCCCGGCCGCCGGATCAGGCGCTGCGCGCGGCCTCGACCGCCGGGCTGTAGCCGACGATCCCGGCATATTCCCGCGGCACGACATGCCAGAAGCGCGGCAGGATCTGGTCCCACTTGTGCAGCAGCAGCGCCGCATAGCGGCTGTGCGTCTCGCGCGCGTGGGTTTCCACCAGTTCGCGCAGCGTCGCCTCCCACTTCGGGTCGGTGACGCGGCTCCACAGCAGGGTGTCGGGGTTGATCCGCTGCTCGAACGTATCGTGCTCGTCATAGACGAAGGCCATGCCGCCGGTGAATCCCGCGCCGAAATTGTCGCCGGCCTCGCCCAGGATCACGACCGTGCCACCGGTCATGTATTCGCAGCCGTTCGACCCGCAGCCCTCGACCACCGCGACGGCGCCGGAATTCCGCACCGCGAACCGCTCGCCCGCCTGGCCGGCCGCATACAGCGCCCCGGCCGTGGCCCCATACAGCACCGTATTACCGATGATGGCGTTCTCGTTCGACACGAGGTTCGAGGACGGGGATTGCCGCACCACGATGGTCGCGCCCGACAGGCCCTTGCCGACATAGTCGTTGGCGTCGCCCAGGACCTCCAGCTTCAGCCCCCGCACCGCGAAGGCACCCAGCGACTGGCCGGCCGAACCGCGCAGGCGCACCGTCAGGTGTCCCGGCGCCAGCCGCTCCATGCCGAACTGCCGCACGATCAGCGAGGAAATGCGCGTGCCGATCGCCCGGTGCGTGTTCTGTACGTTGTAATGCAGCTGCATCTTCTCGCCATGGTCGAACAGCGGCCGCGCGTCGGCGATCATCTGGGCGTCCAGCGTCTCGGGCACCTCGTTGCGGCCCTCGCGGGTGCAATAGCGGGCATGCGGCCCCGGATCGGCCTGCGCCAGCAGCGAGTTGAGGTCCAGATCGTCCAGGTAGTCCGCGCCGCGCGAAACCTGCCGCAGCAGGTCGGTGCGGCCGATGATCTCGTTCAGGCTGGAGAAACCCAGCGACGCCAGGATGTTGCGCACATCCTCGGCGATGAACGAAAACAGGTTGATGACCTTTTCCGGCGTTCCCTCGAACTTGGCGCGCAGATCGTCGTCCTGGGTGCAGACCCCCACCGGGCAGGTGTTGGAATGGCACTGCCGGACCATGATGCAGCCCATGGCGACCAGGCTGGCGGTGCCGATGCCGAATTCCTCGGCCCCCAGCATCGCCGCGATCACCACGTCGCGGCCGGTCTTCAGCCCGCCGTCGGTGCGCAGCTTCACCCGGTGGCGCAGGCGGTTCAGCATCAGCACCTGATGCGCCTCCGCCAGGCCCAGCTCCCACGGCAGGCCGGCATATTTGACCGAGCTTTGCGGGCTGGCGCCGGTGCCGCCGCTGTGGCCCGAAATCAGGATCGCATCGGCCTTAGCCTTGGCCACGCCCGCCGCGATCGTCCCGATCCCCGACCGGGCGACCAGCTTCACCGTCACCGTCGCCTCGGGGTTGATCTGCTTCAGGTCGTAGATGAGCTGGGCCAGATCCTCGATCGAATAGATGTCGTGATGCGGCGGCGGCGAAATCAGCGTCACCCCCGGCGTCGCGTGGCGCAGCTTGGCGATCAGGCCGGTGACCTTGAAGCCGGGCAACTGCCCGCCCTCGCCCGGCTTGGCGCCCTGCGCCATCTTGATTTCGATCTCGCGGCAGTCGTTCAGGTACTGCGCCGTCACGCCGAACCGGCCCGAGGCGATCTGCTTGATGGCCGAGGATGCGTTGTCGCCGTTGGCGCGCGGACGCGCCCGCGACGGGTCCTCGCCCCCCTCGCCGGAATCGGATTTGGCGCCGATCCGGTTCATGGCGATCGACAGGGTTTCATGCGCTTCGGGGCTGAGTGCGCCCAGCGAAATACCCGGCGCGATCAGCCGCTTGCGCAGTTGCGTGATGCTTTCGACCGACTCGACGGGAATCGGCGTCCGGCCACCCCGG
Source organism: Gluconacetobacter azotocaptans (assembly GCF_014174355.1). Lineage (GTDB taxonomy): Bacteria > Pseudomonadota > Alphaproteobacteria > Acetobacterales > Acetobacteraceae > Gluconacetobacter > Gluconacetobacter azotocaptans. Next base: position 263,227 of record NZ_JABEQF010000004.1, on the reverse strand, counting down.
AAATCCAGCAGGTCGCGCAACGCCACCGGCGGCATGCGCCGGACCGCGTCGGCATAGCGCCGGTAGATCGAGAAACTGTCCGTCGCCACCGCCGTCTGCAGCATGTGGATCAGATTGCCGTCGAAGGCATGCACCTCGCCGCTGCGCCGCAGCTTGTACTGCCCGCCGACCGGCAGGGCAGTGACCGTCCGGTTCCACGCCGTTTCGTGGAAACTGAGCACGTTGGTGGCGATACCGGACAGGCCGATGCCAGAAATGCGCGACGGCATGCCGGGGAAGAACTCCGCCGCCAGGGCGCGCGACAGGCCGATCGCCTCGAAATTATAGCCGCCCCGATACGACGCGGCGATCGAGATGCCCATCTTGGACATGACCTTCAGCAGGCCCTTGTCCACCGCCTTGCGGTAGCGTTCCACCGCCTCGCGCAGCGAGATATCGCCGAACAAGCCGCGCCGCTGGCGGTCCGCGATGCTTTCCTGCGCCAGGTACGGATTGACCGACGTCGCGCCGACACCGATCGTCACCGCGATGGCATGCACGTCCAGCGCCTCGGCCGAACGCACGTTCAGCGAGGTAAAGGTCCGCAGCGACTGGCGCACCAGATGGGTATGCACCGCCGCCGTCGCCAGGATCATCGGGATGTAGGCGCGCTCGGCCGACTGCGCCTCTTCCGTCAGGAACAGGTGGGTGCAGCCTTCGCGCACGCGATCCTCGGCCTCCTGCCGGATCCGGGTGATCGCGTCACGCAGCCCGGCCTCGCCGTCGGCCGCGGGGAAGGTGCAGTCGACGACGCACGCGCTGTCGCCGCAGAAGGCCAGCAGGGCCTTGAACTCACCCGTCGTCAGAACCGGGCTGGGCAGTTGCAGCAGGTCGCACTGGCTCTCGGATTCGTCGAGGATATTGCCCAGGTTCCCCAGCCGCGTGACCAGGCTCATGACCCGGGTTTCGCGCAGGCTGTCGATCGGCGGATTGGTGACCTGGCTGAACGCCTGGCGGAAATAATGCGCAAGCCCCCGATAGCGCGCCGACAGGACGGCCAGCGGCGCGTCGTCGCCCATCGACCCGATCGCCTCGGCCGCGGTCTCGACCATCGGATGCAGGATGGTTTCCAGTTCCTCCAGCGTGGTGCCGACCGCCATCTGGCGGCGACGCAGTTCGTCGCGGCCGTACAGCACGGGTTCCTGCACGTCGGCGCGCACCACCGACCCGATCTTCTGGATGTGCTTGACCCAGGCGCCGAAATCCTGCCGCGCGCAGATCTGGTCCAGCAGCGCCTCGTGGCCGTAGAGGCGGGCCTCGTGCATATCGAGGCCGATCATCTGCCCCGGCCCCAGGCGCCCGCGCCGGACGATCTCGGCCTCGGGCACCTTCACCATGCCGGTTTCCGAACCCACGATCAGCAGGCCGTCCGACGTCAGGGTGTAGCGCAGCGGGCGCAGGCCGCTGCGGTCCAGCCCGGCGACGATCCAGCGGCCGTCGGTCGCGCACAGGGCGGCGGGGCCATCCCACGGTTCCATCACCGCGTTGCAGTACGCGTACATGTCCTTGTGCTTCTGCGGCATGGCCGAGTTTTCGCCCACGCTGGCCGGCACCATCAGCGCCTTGACCATCGGCGCGTCCCGCCCCGCGAAGGTCAGCAGTTCGAACACGTTGTCCAGCGTCGCCGTGTCGGACCCGCTGGCCTGCACCACCGGCTTCAGATCCTCCATGTACGGATCCAGCGCCGGGTCGGCCAGCCGGGTCTCGTGGCTCTTCATCCAGTTGATGTTGCCCGAGATGGTGTTGATTTCGCCGTTATGCGCCAGGCGGCGGAACGGCTGCGCCAGCTTCCAGGTCGGGAAGGTGTTGGTCGAATAACGCTGATGATAGATCGCGAACCGGCTGACGAACCGCGCATCCAGCAGGTCCGGATAGAAATCCGTCAGGTTCTCCGCCAGGAACATGCCCTTGTAGATCATCGATCGGCAGGACATCGAACAGATGTACAGATCGACCTGATGGGCGATCGCGCTTTTCTCGATCCGGCGGCGGATGACGTACAGGTCGCGCTCGAACGTCTCCTCGTCGGTGCCGAGGAGGTTGCGGATCATGATCTGTTCGATCTCGGGCCGGGTAGCGTTCGCCTTCTCGCCGATGCAGGCGGTGTCGATGGGCACCTGCCGCCAGCCGTAGATGCCGTAGCCGAATGCCAGGATCTCGGTCTCGATGATCTGGCGGCAGCGCTCCTGCGCCGCAAGGTCGGTCTTGGGCAGGAAGACCATGCCGACCGCGATCTGGCTGTCGACGCATCCCTCGCCGCCGCTATGGATGGCATCGACGAAGAAATCCTGCGGGATTTCGACATGGATGCCCGCGCCGTCGCCGGTCTTGCCGTCGGCGTCGACCGCGCCGCGATGCCACACCGCCTTCAGGGCCGCGATGCCGGCCTCGACCACGTCGCGCCGCTTGGTGCCGTCCAGCGACGCCACCAGGCCGACGCCGCAGGCATCGTGCTCCTGCGACGGGTCATACAGGCCGCTGATCGCCCGTGCGTTGTCGTGCCAGTCGGCGACGAATGCGTCGTTCCGATCCCCGCTGAATCGATCCATGTCCATCACTCCGCCGCCTGGGCGCGCGCCGGCGCCGTGTTTTTCAGCCAACGATGCATCTGCGCCGCGGCATCCCGTCCATCACGGATGGCCCAGACCACCAGGCTGGCCCCCCGCACGATATCGCCCGCGGCAAAAACCCCCGGCAGGCTGGTCATGAAAGTCTCGTGGTCGACGCGCAGCGTCCCCCAGCGTGACACCGCCAGGTCCGGCTGGCCCCACAGGGTGGGCAGCGGCTCGGGGTCGAAGCCCAGCGCCTTGATCACCAGGTCGGCCTCCAGCGTGAACGAACTTTCTTCGACCGGTTCGACCGACTGGCGTCCCGTCGCGTCCGGCAGGCCCAGCTTCATCCGTGACGCGCGCACGCCGCTGACGGTGCCCTCGCCCCGGAACGCCTCGGGGGCCGCCAGCCACACGAACTCCACCCCCTCTTCCTCGGCGTTCTTCACCTCGCGGATCGAGCCGGGCATGTTGGCGCGGTCGCGCCGGTACAGGCACTTCACCGATTTCGCACCCTGGCGGATGGCGGTGCGGACGCAGTCCATGGCGGTGTCGCCGCCGCCGATCACGACCACCGACTTGCCTGCCGCATTCAGCTCGCCATTCTCGAACGATTCGACCGTGTCGCCCAGCGACAGGCGGTTCGACACGGTCAGGTAGTCCAGCGCCTTGACGATGCCGCCCAGGCCGGCACCGGGGCCGCCGATATCGCGCGATTTGTAGACGCCCGTCGCGATCAGTACCGCATCATGGCGGTCGCGCAGGGTGGCGAAGGCGATCTGTCCGTCCTCGTCCCGGTCGCCGACACCAAGACCCAGATGGAACTTCACCCCGGATTCCTCCAGGTACAGATGACGACGGGCAACGATGTCCTTTTCCAGCTTGAAGCCCGGAATGCCGTAGACCATCAGCCCGCCCACCCGGTCGTACCGGTCGTAGACATGGACCTGATATCCCTGTTCGCGGAGCTGCATCGCGGCGGCCAGACCGCCCGGCCCCGCGCCGACGATGCCGATCGACAGGGCGCGTTCCACCGGCGGGCGGATCGGCTCGACCCAGCCGCTGGCGAACGCGGTGTCGGTGATGAAGCGTTCGACCGCGCCGATGGTGACGCTCTCGAACCCTTTCTCGATCACGCAATTGCCTTCGCACAGGCGGTCCTGCGGGCAGATGCGGCCGCAGATCTCGGGGAAATTGTTGGTCGCCGACGACAGGGCGTAGGCTTCCTCCAGCCGCCCCTCGGCCGTCATCTTCAGCCAGTCCGGGATGTTGTTGCCCAGGGGGCAGTGAATCGAGCAGAACGGCACCCCGCACTGCGAACAGCGGCTGGATTGCTGTTCGGCCTGCGCCACGGCGAAGGATCGGTAGATCTCGTCGAAATCGGTGCTGCGCTCGGCGGCTGGACGTTTGTCCGGCTGGCCCTGCGCCACAGAGACGAATTTCAGCATGCGCTCGGCCATCGGCTTTCCCCCGGCAAACGGCAGGCGCTCGATACGGCCGGCGCCCATTGGGCGGAACACCTACGACAGGCGACCGATCCATTAAAGACAGTAGTGCTGTCCTTTTATGAAAAAACGGTCGGCGACGGAAAAATCAAAGCCCGAACATCCCTTCGATAAAGGTCCGGTTCGGGACAAATATCATTTTAATGCCCTGTTCTGGCGCCCTTATATAATTTTATATCTTTGCAAGTACGAAGGCGCAATCAATTCAATCGGAAGCGCCTCGATCCCCAGCAGGCCGAGCCCCCGCGTGCCTTCGGCGATCACATTGTCCACCGACAGCATGGCCAGCTGGTCGCGCGTCAGCAGCCGGCCGGGCAGATGCTCCAGCCACATCGCCTGCCACCGGGCCAGAAGGTCCGGCACCCGGAACACCGGCCGGCGGCGCCCGATCGCCGCCATCACCCAGCGGGCGACCTCCTCCATCGTCCACACCGCCGGGCCGCCGAATTCGTAGATTTCGCCGGCATGGCCGCCGGACGCCAGCACCCGGCGGATCCCTTCGGCGACGTCACACACATAGACGGGCTGGACCCGCGTGGCCGCGCCATAGACCGGCAGGATGGGGCTGTAGCGCGCCAGCGTGGCGAACAGGTTGGTGAACCGGTCCTCGGCCCCGAACAGGATGGAAGGACGAATGATCGTCGCCTCGGGCATGTTGCGCAGCACGGCGACCTCGCCCGCCGCCTTGCTGCGGCCGTAGGCGGACGGACTGTCGGGCGACGCTCCGATGGCCGAGACATGCACCAGCCGCTCGACCCCGGCGGAGGCGGCCAGCCGGGCAATGCGCCCCGCGCCGTCGACATGCACCGCCTGGAATGTCGCCCGCCCGCGCTCCGCCAGGATCCCGACCAGATTGACGATCACGTGTGCCCCCTCGACCACCGGGACCAGCGACTCCTCATCCAGGATCGAGGCGCCCAGCGGGACGATCTGCCCGACATCGCCCAGCGGGCGCAGCGACGCCGCCCGGTCGGCCCGGCGGGCGGCCACACGGACGATATATCCGTCGTCGGCCAGTCGCCGGACCACATGACGTCCCAGGAATCCGGTTCCGCCGACAATTGCGGCCACTTTTCGCGTCGCCATTTTTTGTCCCCCCAATCGCCCGTCAGGATGGGCGGGACAGCATAACGCCTGTCCACGTCATCGGACACGCCCGCCACACAGCTCTGCCGGCCATCCGGCGTGCGCGGCGGCGTCGCAACAAAAACGACACGAATCGTCGAAGCCGTGTTGACCACCCCCATGCGGCGGGGTAAACGCCCCTCACCACCCCGGAAACGGGGAGCCTCTGAGCCCAGATGGCGGAATTGGTAGACGCGCAGGTTTCAGGTACCTGTGGCCGAAAGGTCGTGGAAGTTCGAGTCTTCTTCTGGGCACCATCCTAAAAAAGCATAGCACGCCGACCGGCGACCGCCTCCCAGGCGGCTCGTCGGCGTTGGCATGTCCGACGCCGCAGGCATGCGCCCGGGACGCATTTCCGATGCCTGTCCGGAGGATGATGGATCGGATGCGGAACGATCCGGCAGGCCCTGTTGACCCCCCTGCCGTTCCGGAGTAAACGCCCCTCACCACCCCGGAAACGGGGAGCCTCTGTGCCCAGATGGCGGAATTGGTAGACGCGCAGGTTTCAGGTACCTGTGGCCGAAAGGTCGTGGAAGTTCGAGTCTTCTTCTGGGCACCATCGTTTTCCGACAGCATGATACGGCCTGCATGGCCAGGTCCGGCCGGACGGCGCGATCATGCGTCCCGTGCGGCGCGGCGGACTGTTGGTGGTCGCACAACAGCGTGTGCGCCCCGGTACGATTTGGTGTACACGACGACAGACAGGTTCCGCCGCCCTTTTTTCGCGGAACCGCCGTCGCGTATCTGGATGAGGTTCATGGTCTTCCTCCCCGTTTCATATCGTCGCCCCGCCCATCCCCCGGCAGTCCGCACCCGGGGGATATGGGCATGAGCGCCGCGACATCCGCCTCCATCCTGTTCCACCGGGGCGACCTGCCGGACAATGTGACGTTCGGTGGATCAATCGCCGTGGATACCGAGGCCATGGGCCTCAACCCCCATCGCGACCGGCTGTGCCTGGTCCAGATCTCGGCCGGCGACAGGCAGGCCCATCTGGTGCAGATCCTGCCGGGCACGGCCAGCCCCAACCTGGCGCGACTGATGTCGGACCCGTCGGTCACCAAGCTGATGCATTTCGCGCGCTTCGACGTGGCGCTCCTTCAGCATACGCTGGGCATCACCGTGGCGCCGGTCATCTGCACCAAGATCGCGTCCAAGCTGGTGCGCACCTTCACCGACCGCCACGGCCTGGCGCATCTATGCCGCGAATTGCTGGGCGTCGACCTCAGCAAGCAGCAGCAGACGTCCGACTGGGGCGCGCCCGAGCTGACGCCGGAACAACAGGCCTATGCTGCCTCCGACGTCCTGCACCTGCACGCCCTGTGGGAGAAGCTGGAAGCCCTGCTGCACCGCGAGGGACGCCGCGAACTGGCGCAGGCATGCTACGATTTCCTGCCCGCGCGGGCGCGGCTGGACCTGCTGGGCTACGAAGAGCCGGACATCTTCGCCCACCGTGCATGACGCGACGCGCTCAGCCGTGCCGTCCGGTTCCATTTGACGGTAGGCACCTTCATGGCGATACACACGCGGCATGACCCATTCCGCCTTCCCTGATGGCATCGCCGGCCCCGCCCCGGGCCGAGACCGGAGTCCGTCCGACATCGACGCCGCATGCCGGGTGCTGGCCAGCGAAAGCGACGGCCTGTCCCGCATGGCCGCGGCGCTGCGCGCGGCCGGGGCCGAAGGGAACAGGCCGGCACTGGGCACCGCCTTCCTGCGCGTCGTCGAGGCGTTTTCGGCGCTGACCGGGCGCGTCGTCGTCACCGGGATCGGCAAGTCCGGCCATGTAGGGCGAAAGATCCAGTCCACCCTGGCATCGACGGGCACACCGTCGGTCTTCGTTCATCCATCCGAGGCGTCGCACGGCGACCTGGGCATGATCCAGCCGGGCGACGCCATCCTGGCGCTGTCCAATTCGGGCGAAACGCCGGAACTGGCCGACGTCGTGGCCCACGCCCGTCGTTTCGGCCTGCTGCTGACGGCGATAACGGCCCAGGCCGATTCGACCCTGGCCCTGGCGGCCGATATCGCGCTGGTCATGCCCCAGGCGCCCGAGGCCTGCCCCATGGGCCTGGCGCCCACCACCAGTTCGACGATGCAGATGGCGCTGGGCGACGCACTGGCGGTGGTGCTGCTGGAACGGCGGCGCTTCACCGCCACCGATTTCGGGATCTTCCATCCGGGGGGCCGCCTGGGCGCCCGGCTGCGCCGGGTGGGCGACCTGATGCACCGGGGTGCCGCCATGCCGATCGGGACGCCGGATATCACGCTGCGCCAGGTTATCATGGAGATGACGCGCAAGGCGTTCGGCTGCATGGGCGTGGTCGGGCCGGATGGCCAGCTATGCGGCCTGATCACCGACGGCGACCTGCGCCGCGCGCTGGACCGGAATCTGGAACGCACCTACGCGGCCGACATCATGAATCTGTCGCCCCTGACGACCGGCCCCGATGCGCTGGCTGCCGACGCGCTGCGCCTGATGAATGCGCGGGCGCGCCCCATCACCAGCCTGTTTGTCTTGGACCAGTCGGGCATGCCGATCGGCATCCTGCACATCCATGATCTGCTGCGGGCGGGCGTCGCATGACCGGATCCCCCCCCGTGGATACCCAGCCCCCGGACGACGAGCGCATCGCGCCGCAACGCAGCGATTTCGCTCGGTCGGCAGCCGACATGGCGCGCCAGCGCAGCGCCCTGCATCGACAGCCGGCCAAGGCCCGGCACATGCCCGATCCGGCCACTCTCGCCCGGCGGCGCAAGCTGGTGCGATGGGCGAAATGGGCGTTGCCGGCGACGGCGTTGGCGCTGCTGGGGTCCATTGCCGCATGGCCGGCCATCGACCGGCTGATGAACGCCCAGCGCAGCGCGCTCCAGGAAATGGAAAGCCTGCATGTCGAAAGCGGCAACATGCTCGGCGCGACCTATCGCGGCCTGGACGACCATGGGCGGCCCTACATGATCACTGCCGAACAAGCCCAGCAGGTCTCGCCCGATCGGATCAACCTGACCAGGCCGACCGCCGACAGCCTGATGTCGGGCAGCGACTGGATCATGATCGGCGCGGACGACGGCGTGTACATGCAGCGTGAACAATTGCTGGACCTGACGCATGACGTGGTGCTCTACCGCGCGGACGGCGCGATCCTGAACGGTCCCATCGCCGACATGAACTTGAAAGAGGGCATTGTCGCGTCCGACCAATGGGTCCATGCCGAAGGACCTTTCGGCGTGCTGGACGCCCAGGGCTTCCTGCTGTCCCAGCATGAAGGGATCGGCCAGTTCCGCGGTCCCGGACGGCTGATCCTGAATGACGACGCCCATGCTCACCCCCCCACGACGGAGCCCCCCCGATGACCGCCCACCTCAAGGTCGCCGCCGCGTTCGTGCTCGGCGGCCTCGTGGCCTGCGCCCTGCCGGCCGGTCCGGCGCGGGCCCAGGCGATCGACCTGTCGCATGGCGGGCAGATCACGGTGACCGCCGCCGGAGGATTCGACTGGGACCAGAAGGCCCAGACCGTGACGGCCTACGATCGGGCGCAGGCCGTCCGTGGCAATGTTACCGTGACAGGGGACCGGCTGATTGCCTTCTACCGCAAGAAGGCCGCTGCTGCCGGTGCCGCGACGCCCCCGGCACCGGCCGTCCAGGCATCAGGCACACAGGGACCGGGCAGCGCCGATTCCGGATCGAACGAAGTCTATCGGCTGATGGCCGTCGGCCATGTCCACGTCTTCACCGACACCGACCAGGCCTGGGGCGACAAGGCGATCTATGACATCGACCAGGCGGTCCTTGTCATGACGGGGAAGGCCCTGAAACTGACGACGCCCCAGGATGTGCTGACCGCGCGGGATTCAATGGAATATTATTCCCAGACCCGCATGTCGGTCGGGCGGGGCGATGCCCTGGTTACCACCAATGACGGACGCCAGATCCGGGCGGACGTGCTGGTCGGCTACAGCGCGCCGTCCCAACCGAAGGCGCCGGCTACGCCGGCCCCCATCCCCGCGAAACCCGGGGCGGACCCATTGACCAGTTCGGGCAAGCTGGAAAAAGTAAACGCGTTCGGCCACGTCTTCGTCCGCACCCAGACCGAGACGGTGACCGGGGACCGGGGTGTCTACGTCCCCGACACCGGGATTGCGCGGATCGTCGGCAATGTCCACATCACACGGGGCCAGAACCAGATCAACGGAGCCGCGGCAATCGTGAACATGCACACCGGAATCGCCACGATGACCGAACGGCCGGGTGGGCGCGTCAGCGGGCTGGTCGTCCCCAACGAGGCCGGCAACACCAAGGGGCCGGGCCGATGAACGACATTCCCTACGACCTGGTCGGCGACGCGCACATGCTGTCCACCCAGGCCGATGGCACGGCCCCGGCCCTGCCCGGCCTGATCGCCAGCGGAATCGGCAAGACATACAAGAAACGTCCGGTGGTCCGGAACGTGTCGATCCAGGTCCACCGGGGCGAAGCCGTCGGCCTGCTTGGCCCCAACGGCGCAGGCAAGACCACCAGCTTCTACATGATCGTCGGGCTGGTGCAGCCGGACACCGGCACAATCACTCTGGATGGCGCCGACATCACGCAACTGCCGATGTATCGCCGCGCCCGCCTGGGCATCGGCTATCTGCCGCAGGAAGCCAGCATCTTTCGCGGCCTGAACGTCGAGCAGAACATCATGGCCGCCCTGGAGGTCGTGGAATCCGATCCCGACCGGCGCGAGGCGCTGCTGGACGGGCTGCTGGGGGAATTCGGCATCTCGCACCTGCGGCGCGCCCCGTCGCTGGCCCTGTCGGGCGGCGAACGGCGGCGGCTGGAAATCGCCCGCGCGCTGGCCAGCCAGCCGCACTACATCCTGCTCGATGAACCGCTGGCGGGCATCGACCCGATCGCGGTGGGCGAAATCCGCGACTTGGTGTCGCACCTCAAGGATCGTGGGATCGGCGTCCTGATCACCGACCATAACGTGCGCGAGACCCTGGAAGTCATCGACCGGGCCTATATCATGCACAGCGGCCAGGTCCTGATGGAGGGCCGGCCCGAGGAAATCGTCGCCAACGAGGACGTTCGGCGGGTGTACCTCGGGGAAAATTTCTCTCTCTGATTCCGGGCGCCATGGCGATCGGCCCCAAGCTGGCGCTACGGCAGGCCCAATCCCTGCTCATGACGCCGCAATTGCGGCAGGCCATCCTGCTTCTGCAACTGTCCAACCTTGACGCCTGCGCCTTCATCGAGACCGAGGTGGAGCGCAATCCGCTACTGGAGCCCGGCGATCGCACGGACGACCTGCCGGGGCCGGCCGACACGCTCCAGGCGTCCCGCGCGAGCGAAGGCGGCGCGTTCTCCCCGCCCTGGCAGACACATGCCCGCCGCCCGTATGACGGTACGCTGTCCGACCACCAGGCGCAGATGCTGGTCTGCCCGCCCCCTTCCCTGGCCGACCGGCTGGCCGAGCAGGTGCGCCTGTCGTCGTTCGATGCCGGAGACCGGCTGATCGGCACCCATCTCATCACGTTGCTGGACCATGCGGGGCGCCTGCCCGCCACCAGCGCGGCGACGGCCCTGATGCTGGGAACGCCCCCCGAACGGGTGGAGCGCGTTCGCCAGGCCATGATGCGGTTCGAACCGACGGGCCTGTTCGCTTACGATCTGGGCGAGTGTTTCGGCGCGCAACTGCGCGAACGCAATCGCCTGGACCCCGCCATGGCCGCGCTGCTGAAGCATCTGGACCTGTTGGCACGCCGCGACATGCGCCAGTTGCAGGCGATCTGCGGGGTCGATACCGAGGATCTGGCCGACATGATCGCGGAATTGCGGACGCTGTCGCCCTACCCCGGACGCGATGCCGATCATCCCCCCGCCGTGCCGATCGTCCCCGACGTGCTGATGCATCCCGCACCGGACGGGGGCTGGGTCTTGGAGCTCAATCCCGCGACGACGCCGCGCGTGGTGGTCAATTCAACGCTGGACACCCGCATGACCCTGCGCGCGGGGCGCCAGGACGAGCGCAGGTTCCTCAGCGAACGGCTGGCCAATGCCACCTGGCTGGTGCGCGCCCTGCAACAGCGGGCGGATACGATCATCCGGGTGGCGACGGCGATCATGCGGCGGCAGGACGGGTTTCTGGACCGGGGCGTCGGGCATCTGCGCCCGCTGGTGCTGCGCGATATCGCGGACGACGTGGCCCTGCACGAGAGCACCGTCAGCCGTGTGACCGCCAACAAATACATCGCGACGCCGCGCGGAATCTTCGAACTGAAATATTTCTTCACCACCGCCGTGCCCGGCCTGTCCGGCGACAGCCACAGCGCCGAGGCCATCCGTCATCGCATCCGTGCGCTGGTCGCCGCCGAGCCGGGGCATGCCATCCTGTCCGACGATGCAATCGTGACCCTGCTGCGCGAGGAAGGAATAGACATCGCCCGGCGAACCGTGGCCAAATACCGGGATGCACTGAAGATACCCAGCTCGGTGCAGAGAAAACGGGAAAAGGCTTTCAGAGCCTGACGCCCCGACGGACGGCCTCGGCGGAACAGGCCGCCGGCCCGGCTCCCCCGGCTCTGGAGGCATCCTCCATGCAAGGAGTGACGTCACTATGCAGATCAGTGTCGCTGGAAAGCAGATCGACCTCTCCGACGCCTTGAAGCACAGGGTCACTGCCCATCTCGACCATCTTGCCGACAAGTATTTCGGCCGGGCGCTGGATGCCCAGGTCACGTTCAGCCGCGCCCGGTCGTTTTTCACCTGCGACATCAATCTTCATGCTGCCCCGGGGCTGACCCTGCGCGGCGAAGGCGAGGCCAACGATGCCCATGGCGCATTCGATGACGCCGCCGAGCACATGGCGCGCCGGCTGCGGCGCTATCGCGGCCGGGTGAACGACCATCTGCGCGCGCTTCCCCGGCGAAAATCGCCCGAGGTCGGACGCAACTACATCCTGCGTCCCTCCGATACCGGACGTGTGCAGGACGGCGCGGCGGCCGAGGAAACCGGCCCCCACGCCACCATCGTGGCGGAGCGTGTCGCCGAAATCGCGACGCTGAGCGTCAGCGAGGCCGTCATGCGGCTGGATCTGGCCGCCTGCACGCTGCTGATGTTCCGCAACAGCACCAGCGACCAGATCAACGTCATCTATCGACGTGAAGACGGCAATATCGGGTGGCTGGACCCCAGCCCCGCCTGAAACCCGTCATGCCGGCACCCCCGAGGATCACCCGGGGGTGCCAAGCCGGTCAGTGCACCCGTCAGTGTACCAGGGCCGGCACCATTTCATGTTGCAGAATGGCTTCGATCGCCGTGTCCTGATCGTCGGTCAGGGCCATCGGCGTGCCGTCCGCGGCATGGATGGCGAAGACATCCTGGCCTTCGATCACCACGGCCTTGATATAGGCCACCCGCGACACGCCAAGGGACAGAAGCTGGGTGTCCGTCAGGTGGCGGACGTCACCGGGAAGCTGCGCCTGGTCCGGCTGAAGCACCACCCGGCCGTTCTGGGTCGTAATTCTCATGATTAGGAACCTCCGGACCGGACCATCCCGCCATGAGGCGATGCCCCTGTCCCGTTGTGGCCGCGACACCGCGCGGCCGGTCGGTCATTCCGCTCGGTCATTCTTCCTCGATCACGCGCACGACACGCGGGGCACGCGGCTTGGGAACGTCGATTTCATTGGCGCCCCCGCCCCGCCCCTGCGTGATCTCGATCCGCCGGACCCGCACTTCGGGCGCGGGACGCAGAAGATCGATATGCAGCAGCCCGTTATCAAGCCACGCTCCGCCGACCTCGATTCCCTCGGCCAGCACGAACGCCTTCTGGAACTGACGGGCGGCGATGCCGCGATGCAGAAAGATCCGCCCCTGGGAATCGTCGGTCTGCCGTCCCCGGATCACCAACTGGTTGTCTTCCTGGGTGATCTGCAGATCGTCCATCACGAAGCCCGCCACCGCCAGCGTGATCCGCAGCGCCGTCGGGCTGATCTGTTCGATATTATAGGGCGGATAGCCGTCAGATGTCCCTTTGGATGCACGTTCCAACATTTGTTCCAGATGGTCGAAACCAAGAAACATGGGAGATGTAAAAAGTCTTCCCGACACGCAGGCCTCCTCAACCGAGCGAGACAATCATGCGGACCCGTCATGGCGCCCGCATGCACGATGATATGGGAGGCCATGCCGTTTTCGCAAGGGATGGCGCCCGCCGCGCCATTTTCCCACGTCTACGGACTGGCGCAGGCGTGATGCTCTCGCTACATCGCCTGCATGATTGATCGTGATGCCATCGCCGCCGCCATTCCGATGCCCATCCTCGTCGCGCCCCAGGCGATCCTGCGCCAGACGGCGCGCCTGGTCCGTCCCGAGGATACCGCCAGCCTGCGCGACATCCTGCCGCGTATGTTCTCCGCCATGTACCAGGCGCCGGGCATCGGCCTGGCCGCGCCGCAGGTCGGCCTGGGGCTGCGCTTCGCCATCGTTGATCTGGGCGAGGACGAGCAACGCGACCCGATGGTGCTGATCAACCCCGAGGTCATCGAAGAGTCCGAGAGCCTGTCCTCGCGCGAGGAAGGGTGCCTGTCGCTGCCGAACCAGTACGCAGACGTCATCCGGCCCGAAAAGGTGCGCGTGCGCTTTCGCGCCCTCGACGGCGCCGAGCAGGAGATCGAGGCGGACGGGTTGCTGGCCACCTGCATCCAGCACGAAATCGACCATCTGGACGGTATCCTCTTCGTCGATCACCTCTCCACCCTCAAGCGCAACATGATCATGCGGCGCCTGGCCAAGGAACAGCGGCAGAAGCGCTGAAGCAGGAGTGCGGCGCATGCGTCTGGCCTTCATGGGCACCCCCGATTTCGCCGTTCCCGCCCTGCAGGCCCTGCACGCGGCTGGGCACGAGATCGCGGCCGTCTACAGCCAGCCGCCCCGGCCGGCCGGGCGTGGCCAGGCGCTGCGGCCCTCGCCGGTCCAGACGGCGGCCGAGGCGCTGGGCCTGCCGGTGCGCACCCCCACCCGCCTGCGCACCAATGTCGCCGAACATGACGTCTTCCGGTCGCTGGACCTGGATGCGGCGATCGTCGCGGCCTATGGGCTGATCCTCCCCGCCGCGATGCTGCACACCCCCCGTCGCGGATGCCTCAACATTCACGCCAGCCTGTTGCCGCGCTGGCGCGGGGCCGCGCCGATCCAGGCCGCCATCCTGGCCGGAGACGGCGAAAGCGGCGTGACCATCATGCAGATGGACGAGGGCCTGGATACCGGCGCCATGCTGCTGTCCGACCGCATCGCCCTGACCGGCCGGACGACCGCCACCAGCCTGCATGACGACCTGGCAGCGATGGGGGCCAGGCTGGTGGTATCGACGCTGGCCGATCCGTCGATCGTCCCCCGCCCCCAGCCCGAAGGCGGCGTGACCTACGCCGCCCGCCTGACGCGCGAGGACGGCCGCATCGACTGGCGGCATGACGCCGCCGCGATCGACCGCCAGATCCGCGCCATGACCCCATGGCCTGGCACCTTCACGACGCTGGACGGCGTAATCCTGAAGATCGGCGCCGCCGAGATCGGCGCCGCCCAGGCCCCGTCAGGCAGCCACCCCGGCGTCGTCCTCGATACCGAACTGACGATCGCCTGCGGGCACGGCACGCTGCGGATCACGCGCATCCAACGCCCCGGCCGCGGCATGATGAACGCGGACGCCTTCCTGCGCGGCCAGCCCGTTTCCGCCGGCACGCGGCTGGGCACGTGACCGATCCCGCTCCCATCCAGCGCTGGGCCGTACGCATCGAATATGACGGGCGGGACTTCGTCGGCTGGCAGCGCCAGACGACCGGCCTGTCGGTCCAGCAGGTGCTGGAAGAGGCCGCATCCCGCCTGGCATCCGGCCGCATGGTCGCCAGCATCACCGCCGGCCGGACCGATGCCGGCGTGCATGCCACCGGCCAGGTCGCACACCTGGATTTTCCGCCCGAGGTGAGGCTGAACGCCTCCGTCGTTCGCGATGCGCTGAATTTCCATATGAAGCCGCATCCGGTGGTGGTGCTCGACGCCCGCCCGGTCGATCTGTCATGGAACGCCCGGTTTTCGGCCATCCGCCGCGCCTATCGCTACCGGATCCTGAACCGCCGCAGCCGGCCGGCGCTGGATGACGGCCGGGTCTGGCTGGTCAAGCGCCCTCTGGACGCCGAGGCGATGGGCCGTGCGGCGCGCTCTCTGCTGGGACGGCACGATTTCACGTCCTTCCGCGCCAGCGCCTGCCAGGCCAAGAGCCCCCTGCGCACGCTGGATCGTCTGGACGTATCGCGATCAGGCGAGGAGATCATCATCGTCGCCGAGGCACGGTCGTTCCTGCACCATCAGGTCCGCAACATGGTCGGGACGCTGAAGCTGGTCGGCGAAGGCACCTGGCCGGCCGAGCGCGTGGGCGACGCGCTGGCCGCCTGCGACCGTCGGGCGGCCGGCCCGACCTCGCCGCCCGACGGGCTGTATCTGACGGCGGTGGGCTACGACCCCGATCCGTTCGCGACCTGAGCGGCCTATCGGCACGCAGGCAAGGGCGTTGCCCTTGACCCACCAAGGGCAACGCCCTTTGGAAACCCAGAATTTTATGAAACGAATGGGGATACAAGGGCCGAGGCCCTTGCGGGTTCGGGCAGAACCCGACTTATCGCATCCCGTGGGTAGGCGGCAGGGCCAGGAAATCCTGCCAGGGTGCGTAATGCGGCGGCAGCAGCGCCGACAGTTCGCCCAGGCCCAGGACCGCCGACGCCACGGCAATTACGACCAGGATCGCGCGCCATGCCCCCAGCGCCAGCCCGACCCGTGCCACGAACCATGTCAGCCACAGATTGTACCCCAGCACGATGCCGTTCAGCAGCAGCGTGGCCTTCAGCGTATTCGTGCCCGAGGGCAGAACCACGGCCAGCAGCGCCACCGAGCCCAGCATGACGAACAGCACCAGCCAGTCGCACCACAGCGCCGCCGCCATATACCGCGGCCACAGGGCTTCACGCCCCCACAGCCGCGCCAGCAGGTGGGTCACGACGACAGGCGCCAGAACCAGACAGAGCGAGAACACAACCTTGGTGCCGCTCAGGCCGCCCGGAGCCTGGACGATGGTCAGCAGGCCACCCACCAGCCACAACGCGATTCGCGGCGCCAGGGCCGTCAGCACGGCGTCCGGCGTCGCGCCGAAGCAGCTCATCCCGTCGCGCCGTCCACGGCCCAGAAGCAACATGCCCCGGAAGATGTTCCCGGCCCCGCCGGGCAGCGACCCCTGCGGCAATCTGCGTCCCTGCATTATCTCATCAGCCTTTCAAGAAAGGACGCATAGATGTCCGTCAGTTCCTCGAGGTCGGCGACGGATGCATGTTCGTCGACCTTGTGCATGCTGGCGCCTACCAGGCCGAATTCCGCAACCGGGCAATAGCGGCTGATGAAACGGGCGTCGGAGGTCCCGCCCCCGGTATCCAGCCGCGGTTCCCGGCCCGTCACCGCGCGGATCGCCGCGACCAGCATATCGACCTCGGCGGTGGGCTGCGTCAGGAAGGCCTCGCCGCTGATCCGGACATCCGCTTCGGCCGCCGGGGCATGGGTACGGCAGACCGATGCGATCCACTCCGCCAGGCCCTGCCCGGTATGCAGGTCGTTGAACCGGATGTTCAGCCGCGCCTCCGCCCGCCCGGGGATCACGTTGGTGGCGGAGTTGCCCACGTCGATGCTGGTGACCTGCAGACTGGACGCCTCGAACCACTCGGTACCGTCATCCAGCGGCACCGCCGTCAGTTCAGCCAGGATCGCCAGCAGGCGATGGACCGGATTGTCCGCACGGTGGGGATACGCCACGTGCCCCTGGATACCGGGCACGACAATCCGGGCATTCAGGCTGCCGCGACGCCCGATCTTGATGACGTCGCCCAGATGTTCCGGATTGGTCGGTTCGCCCACCAGGCAGAAATCGGGGATCTGGCCGTGGTCGCGCATCCATTCCAGCACCCGGACGGTACCGTGGGTGGCGGGGCCTTCCTCGTCGCCGGTGATCAGCAGGCTGATCGACCCCGCCAGGGGCCGCCCGTCGGACAGGTAGCGGTCGATCGCGCCGACGAAGGCGGCAATCCCGCCCTTCATGTCGCAGGCCCCCCGGCCGTACAGCCGACCGTCGCGAATCACCGCATCGAACGGGCCGCTGGTCCAACCCTGCTCGCCCGCCGGGACGACATCGGTATGGCCTGCGAAACACAGATGGGGGCTGCCGCGGCCCAACCGGGCAAATAAATTGGGCGTGCGCGCGGCACCCTCGCCAAACGGCAGATCGACGATGTCGAAGCCCAGGCCCCGCAGGGCCGTGGCCAGAACGCCGATCGCCCCGCCGTCGTCCGGCGTCACCGACGGCGCGCGGATCAGGTCACGCGCCAGCGGCAGGGTGGCGGACGTGGGCCGCTGCATCGCCGGCCCGGTCAATCCCGCAGCAATTCGTTGATCGAGGTCTTGGAGCGGGTGCGCTCGTCCACCCGCTTGACGATCACCGCGCAGGCCAGCGCCGGCAACGGCGCGCCATCGGCCGAGGTCGCCTGGCGCGGCGGCAGGGTACCGGGGACGACGACCGAATAGGCCGGCACCCGACCCACGAACACCTCGCCGGTCGCACGGTCGACGATCTTGGTTGATGCGCCGATGAACACCCCCATCGACAGCACGCTGCCACGCTCGACGATCACGCCCTCGGCCACTTCCGACCGGGCGCCGATGAAGCAGTCGTCCTCGATGACCACCGGGGCGGCCTGCAGGGGCTCCAGCACGCCGCCGATACCGACGCCGCCGCTGATATGGCAGTTGCGGCCGATCTGCGCGCAGCTTCCGATCGTTACCCAGGTATCGACCATCGTGCCGCTTTCGACGCGCGCGCCGGCATTGACGAAGCTGGGCATCAGCACCACGCCCGGCGCGATGTAGGCCGAGCGGCGAACGATGGCGCCCGGCACGGCGCGGAACCCGGCCTGGGCGAAGCGCGCTTCGTCCCAGCCATCGAACTTCAGCGGAACCTTGTCGAACGACGGCGCACCGGCCCCGCCGCCTGCCATCAGGTGGCTGTCATTCAGCCGAAAGGACAGCAGCACCGCCTTCTTCAGCCATTCATTCACCACCCAGCCATTCTGGCCCGGGGCCGCGACGCGCAAGTCGCCGGCGTCCAGCCCCGCCAGCGCGATCTCGACGGCCTCGCGATCTTCTCCGGTCGTCGCGGAAGACAGCGTGTCGCGCCGCTCCCACACGGCCTCGATGCGGTTCTGGAGGCTCTGGTCGGTCATATCCTGGCAATCCTGTCGGTGGGGGCGACGGGCCTGTGCCCCGGTCGCACTGTCATGTCGCACTGTCATAATGTGGCGGGACCATGCGAAGGAAGCCCCGCACTGTCAACGCATCTCGGCCGGCCGGCGTGCCGCGCGGGTCCCCCCGCGCGATCGGACCTTACTCTCCGCGGATCAGGGTTCCCGGCCCGGCCTCGGTGAACAGCTCCAGCAGGCACGCATGGGGCACGCGTCCGTCCAGGATCACGGCCGCCCGGGCGCCCGCGCGCACCGCTTCCAGGCAGGTTTCGACCTTGGGGATCATGCCGCCGCTGATCATGCCGCTGGCGATGCCGCGACGGGCTTCCTCGGCCGTCAATTCGGGGATCAACACGCCGTTTTCGTCCAGGACGCCCGGCACGTCGGTCAGCATCAGCAGGCGGGTGGCATGCACCGCCCCGGCGATGGCGCCGGCGGCGGTGTCGGCGTTGATGTTATAGGTTTCGCCGTCTTCGCCGCAGCCGATCGGGGCGATGACCGGGATCAGGCCCGAACCGGACAGCGCATACAGCACACGCGGATCGATCCGCACCGGCTCGCCGACAAATCCCAGATCCAGAACCCGCTCGGCCTGGGTGTCGGCGTCGCGGACCGTGCGTTGCAGACGCCGGGCGGTGATCAGACCGCCATCCTTGCCCGAAATCCCGACGGCCAGCGCCCCGGCCTGGTTGATCAGGCCGGCGACCTGCTTGTTCACCTTGCCCGACAGGACCATTTCGATCACATCGACCATGGCGGCATCGGTGACCCGCAACCCGTCCACGAAGGTCGATTTGATCTGCAGCCGCTGCAGCATGGCGCTGATCTGCGGGCCGCCGCCATGGACCACCACCGGATTGACGCCCACCAGCTTAAGCAGGGCGATATCGTGGCCGAAGGCGTTCGACAGCGAATCGTCGACCATGGCGTGGCCGCCATATTTGACCACCAGCGTATCGCCGGCGTAGCGGCGAAGATAGGGAAGCGCCTGGGCCAGTACGGCCGCCCGTTCCTGCGCGTCCTTCACGGTCTGTGCGATGTCGGTCATCGGATCGTGCCTGTTTTCCTCATGATCGGGCCTGTCTGGCCCCGCCGCCGCTCAACCCGCCTGCGGCAGGGCCAGGGCAGCCAGTTCGGCGCGCAGTTCGGGGATGCCCATTCCGCTGTCGCTGCTGGTGGCGATGATGTCGGGAAAGGCCGCGGCATGCTGGCGGGCAAGGTCGGTGGCCTGGGCGCATTTGGCCGCCAGCGCGCCGGGTTTCAGCCCGTCGCACTTGGTCAGCACGATCTGGAAGGTCACCGCCGCGCGGTCCAGCAGCTTCATGATCTCGCGATCCGATTGCTTGACCTCGATCCGCGAATCCAGAAGCAGGATGACGCGCTGCAAGGTCGGTCGCCCCCGCAGGAACGAGAACATCATGCCCTGCCAGTCTTCCTTCACGTCCTTCGCCGCCTTCGCATACCCATAGCCGGGCATGTCGACCAAGGTCAGCCGTCCAGGGAAATCGAAGAAATTCAAATGCTTGGTTCGACCCGGCTCGGACGAAGCCCGGGCCAGGGCCTTTCGTCCGGTCAGGGCGTTGATCAGGCTGGACTTGCCGACATTCGACCGGCCGGCAAAGGCGATCTCGGGCAGGTTGGGCGGGGGCACCTGCTCCAGCTTCTGCGCACCGAAGACGAAGTCGCAGGCGCCGGCGAACAGCAGGCGTCCGGTCTCGACCAGATTCTCCTGCTCCTCGGGGTTACGCGGGCTTGCTTGGAAATCCGACATGCGGTCAGGCGCTCACTTCCGTCCGGTCGCCGGAATGGCGGCGGTCTTCTCGATATCGCCCTTCATGCGGTGCTGGATCAGCAATTGCTGCGCCATCGTCAGCAGATTGTTCCAGCAGTAATAGATCACCAGTCCCGAGGGCTGACGGGCCATGAAGAAGGTGAACAGTACGGGCATCAGCTGGAACATGCGCTGCTGCGCGGGGTCCATCGCCGCCGGGTTCAGCTTCTGCTGCACATACATCGTGGCGCCGAACAGGATGGGCCAGATCCCCAGTTGCAGGAACGGCGACAGCACCGTCGGATCCCACGGAATCAG
Organism: Gluconacetobacter azotocaptans; assembly: GCF_014174355.1. Classification (GTDB taxonomy): domain Bacteria; phylum Pseudomonadota; class Alphaproteobacteria; order Acetobacterales; family Acetobacteraceae; genus Gluconacetobacter; species Gluconacetobacter azotocaptans. Next base: position 242,607 of record NZ_JABEQF010000004.1, on the reverse strand, counting down.
GCCGAACAGGTTGAACAGATTGGTCAGGTCCGGTGCGGACAGGTCGTGAATCCAGCCGAAGAACGGCGCGTGCCGCATTTCGATGGTGATGTACAAATCCTTGTAGAGGCACCAGAAGACCGGGATCTGCACCACCATCGGCAGGCACCCGCTGGCCGGGTTCACGCCTTCGGCCTTGTACAGCGCCATCATCTGCTGATTCATGGCCATCTGGTCGTCTTTGTAGCGCTCGCGCAGGGCCTTAACCTTGGGCTGCAGCTGGCGCATCTTGCCCATCGAGCGGAACTGGCGCGTCGCCAGCGGGAAGAACAGCGCCTTGACCAGCAGGGTAAACGCCATCAGCGCCAGGCCGAAATTGCCCAGAAGCGTATTCAGCCAGTCCAGCACGTAGAAGATCGGGCGCGTCAGGAAGGCGAACCATCCGAAATCGACGGCCTTCCAGAAATCGGGGATGTGCAGGCTGGCTTCGTAGCGTTCCAGCAGGTCGACCTCCTTGGCGCCGGCGAAGACATGGCTGCTGGTCGAGGCCGTCGCCCCGGGCGCCACCACCGTCGCCGCCTGGGCGATGAAGCCCACCTGATAGATGCCGGCCCCGCTGTTGGCCTGATAGCCGTAGCTGCCCGTCACCGCCGTGTCCTGCTGCGGGATCACGGCCGTCAGCCAGTATTTGTCGGTGATGCCGGCCCAGCCGCCCTGCCCGGCCTTGCTCCATGCCGTATTGGCCGGCGGCGTCGCCCCAGTGCGCAGCGTCTTGTACGAGCTTTCGTCAAGCCGTCCGTCGATGACCGAAATCGGCCCTTCATGCACCAGATAGCCGCCGGTTTCGGTCGGCGTATAGGCGCGGTCGACACGGGCGTAGGGGTACAGCGACAGCGGCTGGCCGGACTGGTTGCTGACCTGCTGATCGATCGCGAACATGTAGTGGGCGTCGATCGAAACCACGATCCGGAAAATCACGCCCTGCCCGTTGTCCCAGGACAGCGTCACCGGATGGTCGGCGGTCAGTTTCGGGGAATCGCTGCTCCACACCGTCTGGGCGTCCGGCACCCGCACCTGGCCGCCCGGCAGGTTCATCCAGCCGATTTCGACATAATTGGGCTGCGGGTCGTGCGCAGTCTCCAGGATCCGGACCTGCGGGCTGCCCTTCTGGACGGTCTCGTGATAGTCGCGAAGGACCATGTCATCCAGCCGCGCGCCCAGCAGGTCGATCGACCCGCTGACCTTCGGCGCGTCGATCGGCAGCCGGGTCTCGGCCTGGGGCGCCGGCACCGACACCGGCTGCGAACTGAGGCCGGCAAGCGGCGCGCCCGAACGGGCGCCATTCGCCGGCGGAGTCTGCCGGTCGGTCTGCCCGGCCTGCTGCGCGACCTCCTGATGGCTCTGCTTCGGCATGAAATATTCGAAGCCAACCAGAACCAGGGCGGACAGCAGCGTCGCCACGATAAAACGCTTGGTATCCATCAGCGACCAGCCAGACTCTCGTTATCTATGGGAAGAACAGCAGGAGGCACGCGGGCGCTCCTCTGACGGCACGGGATCGTATCCGCCGATATTCCAAGGATTGCAACGCAAGATCCGCCATCCGGCAAGAATCGCGCCGCGCAAGGCGCCGTGGCGACGCAGGGCCTCCAGGGCGTAATCGCTGCATGACGGGACGAATCGGCAATTGGGGCCGAGAACCGGCCGGAAGACCCATTGATAGAGGCGAATCGCCCCGATCAGGGGCCAGGCCAGAACGGTCCGGGGCACGATCATTCCCCTTCCCGCACGCCGGCCTTGCGCAAGGCCCGCCGCAGGTCGCCGACCAGCGCGGAAAACGCGCGACCGCCCGTGCCGCCCCGTCCGATCAGGACAAGATCGACGCCACGCAGGGATTGCTCCCGCTCCACGGCGCGCACGGCCTCGCGCAGGCGTCGGCGCGCACGATTGCGCACGACAGCGTTCCCGACCTTTTTTGTCACGGTAAAGCCGATCCGGGCGGGATCGGCATCCTCCCGGCCCAGAGCCTGAAGCACAAGTCCGGGAGAGGGTACCTTCCGCCCCCGGGCGGCAACCCGCAGGAATTCAGACCGTTTCTTGAGACGGACGGACCGGTCGGCCACTGTCAGCAGCCCCCTGCAACATCAATGTCCCGGATCGTGATCCGGGAACATGACAGGCCTGACAATCAGGCGGACAGGCGCTTGCGGCCCTTGGCACGGCGATTGGCGATCACCTTGCGGCCACCAACGGTTTCCATACGTGCGCGAAAGCCGTGACGGCGCTTGCGGACCAGCTTAGACGGTTGATACGTGCGCTTCACGACGGCACTCCCCGATTGACAGCAATAATTTCATCGCGGATTAAATCCACGACATGTCCGGGCGACCTGAAGGCACCCGACCCGAGGCGCGCCTTATACTGCCCGTTTTCCAAGGCGTCAACGTGGAAGAACCCCAGCCATGACCGGCCATGATATGCGGCCCCATTTCACCCTTTCCACGCGCCGTGCGGGATATGACGCATGACGGACGACACCGAATCGAACATCAGGGCACGCCAGACCGCGCGCGTGCTGCACGATGTACGCGGGCTGCTGTCCCCGGCCGTGCTGCAGGCCGACAAGCTGACCACCCATTCGGACCCGCAGGTCCGTGACGCGGCGGAGGGTATCCTGAACGCGGTGGAACAGGCCGTCCAACGGCTGAAGGACCTGTCCCCCCGGCAGCCCCCCGACTGAGGGGGCCGGGGCCGCGCTCAGCCGCGCTGGATCAGTTCGATCTTGTAGCCGTCCGGGTCCTCGACGAAGGCGATCACGGTCGTGCCGAATTTCACCGGACCGGCCTCGCGCGTGACCTTGCCGCCACCGGCACGAACGGCCTCGACCATGCCCGCCACATCGGGCACGCCGACCGCGAAATGGCCGAATCCGGTGCCGACCTCATAGCCGTCGTCCTGGCCCCAATTGTAGGTCAACTCGATTTCCGCCTGCCCCGCCGCATTGTCGCCGTAGCCGATGAAAACCAGGGTGTATTTACCCTCCGGGACCTCACGGCGCCGCAACTCCCGCATGCCCAGCAGCGCATAGAAGGCAATGCTGGCTTCGAGATTCCGGACCCGGACCATCGTATGCAGATAGGAACCCATATCGATTCTCCCGTTCAGAAAGACACAGGACGACGGATCGCGGCGGATCCGCCGTCAAAACAGTTTCTTGCCGTCCCCGGCGGAAATGCCGACCAGGAACAGGCCCGCGGCGTTTGCCGCAGCGACGCAGGCCGCCGGATCGGTCAATAACGTCGCACCGGCCTGAAAGGCGATTCCCCGCAACCCGACTGCCGCCGCCCGATGCACGGTATCGGGTCCGATCGTCGGAAGGTCCGCCCGGCGATCCTGCCCGGGCTTGAGCATCTTGACCAGCACGCCGCCAGGGCGGCCGGGCTGGCGGCAGTCGCCGGCGCGCAGCAGCATGGGGTCCGTGCCCTCCATGGCCTCCACCGCCAGGACCAGACCGTCCTGCACCACGCATCCCTGCCCGATATCCAGCCGCCCGATGGCTTCGACCACCATACGGCCACGCCGGATATCGGATTCCGCCCCCGCGTCGGGCCGCACATCCCCCAGCACGCCCTGCCGGCCGACCGATCCGGCAAGAAATTCATGGGCGCCGTGGACGGCGAATCCTTCTTCGCCCAGCACCCGCACAATCGCGGCCAGCAGGCCGTCATCGCCGGAAAACAATGCCCGCCCGATCCGCGCCATGATCCGCGCGCCCGTAGCATCCGGCCGCAGGTCGGAAAAGGAGGGACGGCGGACCGGACCGATCAGCACCAGGTCGCGGCACCCCTCGGCCCGCAGACAGGCCAGGATATCCCCGGCGGCGGCCAGCCGGATATAGCGATGCGGCCACGAGCCGATCACCGTCGGGTCGGCGAAATCGAGGAATCCGACAATGAAGGGACGCAGGCCCAGCGCCTGGATCGCGCGCGCGACCTGACCGGGCAATGGTCCGCCGCCGGCCAGGATCCCGACGCAGTCCCCCGACACGGCCGGCCTGCCCGAATCGCGGCTCGGCCCGTCGCCCTGATGGGCCGCCATCAGCGCGTCCTAGACACCGTCGGTTTCGACCAACCCCGCACCGCCACCGGCAACGCGCACCAGGCCGCGCCGACTGGGGGCCTCGATGAAATCCAGGATTTCGTCCACCTTAGCGTCACCGCCATATTCGGCTCGCACGGCTGCAAGCCGAAGGCTGAATGCCGCGGATTCATCGTCCATATTGCGGGGATACAGGGCGCGGAACGCCCGCCGCAGGCGATGCATCTCGTCCGACTGCACGCCGTTACGCTTCAGCCAGATCCAGTGCAGGCCCACCAGCCGGGCGCGATTGCCCAGGACGCTGCCATAGGGAATGACGTCGGCTTCGACGCCGCAGACACCGCCCACCAGCGCCCCGCGGCCGATCCGCACGAACTGATGCAGCGCCGCGGCCCCCATGATCCGGGCATAGTCGCCAATGGTGACATGCCCGCCCATGACCACGTTGTTCACGATGATCACCCCGTTTCCCAGGGTGCAGTCGTGCGCCACATGGGCATTGGCCATGATCAGGCAATCGTCGCCGATCTGGGTCAGGCCGCTGCCTGTGGCCGTGCCGCGATGGATGGTCACGTTTTCGCGGATGACCGTTCGCGCGCCCACGACGCAGCGCGTGGGCTCGCCCCGGTATTTCAGATCCTGGGGCGCCATGCCGATGGTGCTGAAGGGGTAGCATACGACCCCCGGCCCGATCCGCGTCGCCCCGTCGACGATGACGCTGGCGATCAGATGAACCCCGTCCTCGATCACCACGTCGGGTCCGATCGAACACCAGGGGCCGATCCTGACCCCCCGACCGATACGCGCCCCGTCCGCCACAATGGACGAGGGATGAATCTCAGCGGCCTTCAGCCCGGCGTCCAATCCTGCCACGTCGGTCAATACGTTCTCTCCCAGAACCGCCTCGGCCCCGCCGGGGCCGGGAATGGGGCGCCGCAGGCCACGGGACCCCTCGTCCCGTTGGCCGCGCGGCCACTTACCCCATGATCATCGCACTGAAGGTGGCCTCGGCCACCGACACGCCGTCGACCCGTGCAACGCCTTTGAATTTCCAGACGTTGCCCCGGCTGCGCTCTTTTTCGACATGGATCTTCAACTGGTCGCCCGGACCAACCGGCCGCCGGAACTTCGCGCCGTCGACGGTCATGAAATAGACCAGCTTGCCCTCGAACGCTTTTCCCAGGGTCAGCACCACCAGCGTCGCCGCCGTCTGGGCCATCGCCTCGATGATCAGCACACCCGGCATGACCGGACGCGTGGGAAAATGCCCCTGGAAATGCGGCTCGGTCGCCGTGACGTTCTTGATCCCGACGGCGGACGTGCCCAGTACGATGTCGACCATCCGGTCGATCATCAGGAACGGATAGCGATGGGGGATCGCCTCCATGATCCGCATGACATCGATCGCCTCGATGCAGATGGGGCCGTCGCCCGCCGGAGGAACCTCTACTTCTTTATCCACGTCGTCCAACCATCTTGCTCGGGAGAGCGGGACACGTCATCCTTGCGACCGTCTACCCGCCTGTCCCGGTTGAATTCCGGGGGCCTGGAGCCTCAGGCCTCTCCCCCCCCGTTTTGCGACGCCTTCTTCGCCAGGCGCCGCAACACCGCCACGTTCCGGAAAAACTCCCGAAATGGCATCGCCGGGCTGCCGATCACGTCAGCCCCCGCCTCCACATCCGACATCACCCCGCATTGCGCGCCGATCCGGGCCTTGGCGCCGATGCGGATGTGGCCGATCAGACCGGCCTGGGCCGCAACCGTGACGAAATCACCCAGTTCGGTAGAGCCGGAGATCCCTGCCTGAGACACCACGATGCAGCATCGGCCAAGGCGCGTATTATGGCCAATCTGCACCAGATTGTCGAGGCGCGAGCCCGCGCCGATCACCGTATCCTGAGATGACCCCCGGTCGATGGTCGAATTGGCGCCGACCTCTACCCCGTCTTCCAGCACCACGCGCCCCAGTTGAGGGACCGTCTCGAACCCGTCGGGGCCCACGGCGAAGCCGAAGCCCTCCTGCCCGATGCGCGCCCCGGTCAGAAGGGTAACGCGATCGCCCAGCAAGGCGTGCGACACGCAGGCATGGCTGCCCAGCCGGCACCGCACGCCGATCATGACCCCGTCGCCGATCACGGCATGGGCGTCTATGCGGGTCCCCGCGCCGACCTGAACATTCGCGCCCAGCACGACGAAGGGGCCGATCTGCGCCGTCGGATCGATCACGGTCCCCGCGCCGATGACCGCCGTCGGGTGAATCCCCGGTTCGACCGCCGGCAGCGGGTGGAACAGGCTGGCGACCCTGGCCCAGGCCAGATAGGGCGTCTGCGATACCAGCCCGATCGTGCCCTTGGGCAATTTGTCGACGAAGGCGGATGACAGGATCACTACTCCTGCCTTCGTCTGCTCCAGCAAGGGCGCATAGCGCCGGTTATCGAGGAAGCTGACCTCCCGCGGGCCTGCGGACTGAAGCGGCGCAATGCCGACATACGGGGCGGCATCCCCGCCGTCGGCACCGCCGGCCTCGATCCTGGCCCCGGCGCACTCGGCCAGGACCTGGATCGGAAACGGACCGTTCCGCTCGAAAAATCGCCGGTCGCCCGGCAGGGCGGATACCTGCCTGTCCATCAAACGGCGTGCCGTTACCGGTGCGGCGCGGCGGCGGGCGCCACTGCCGGGGCCGGGGCAGCCTGCTGGCGTTCGGCATCGGCCGTTGTCGGCATGGTGCCCGATTTCGCCAGCTCTTCCGGATCGACGTTCGCCGCCGGGATGAACACCGTCGGCAGCACCGTGTTCAACTGGTTCGCGACCTGCTGGGTGATATCCAGCCCATCCTGGCTCAGGGCCACCTGTTCGCGGTGCAGGACCAGGTTCATGCCCCGGCTGGCCGCGACCTGACGGATGATCTGCACCAGTTCCCGCTCGATCTGGCCCAGCGAGACCTGTGCCGCTTCTTGGATGATCCGGTTACGGTTGCGGAAATCGCGCTGGGCGGCGATCACGCGCTCCTGCAGATGGCGCTCGCGCAGCTGGATCTGGTCCGACGCCATGTTCTTGGCCTGGGCCTGCAGCTTCTGCTGTTCGTCGCGCCAGCCGCCCTGCTCCTTCTGGGCATCGCGGGCCAGTTCGTCCCGCCGGGTGCCCAGCACGCGCTCGGCCTGCTGCGCCGCCGTGGACAGGCGCATGACATCCGGCACGCTGATGACGCCGATCACCGGCGTGGGCGGGGCCACACCACGCGGAATATCGGGCGAGGCCGGCACCGGCGGCAGCGGCAGGACCGGCGGGGTCTGGGACTGGGCTTCCTCACTGTCGGCGGGCGCCGGGGGCAGCGGGACAGGCGCGGGCGTGGCGCGCGGGGCCGCGTGCTGGGCCGCGCCGCCGGCGGCCGGCTGGGCGGTCTTGGGCACGAACCAGCCGGCATTTCCACCCGACGATCCAGCCGCCTGCGCGAAAGCGCCGGTCGAGGCAAGATCGGCGCAGGACATCACAACGGCGGCGAGCAGCGCGGATACGCCACGGGAACGAAGCATTGTCACCTCAGAATTGCTGGCCGAAGCCAAAGCGGAACAATTGGGTCCGGTCATGTTTCTGCTTCAGGACCGGGATACCCAGATCGATGTTGATCAACCCGAACGGACTTTTCCACGAGAAGCCCACACCGGTACTGACACGGGGCGTCAGCGTATCGCCATAGACCGGGGTGTAGCGCGGCATGTCCTGCAAGGAGGTATAGCGGCGCGGCACGCGCAGCCCGTCCAGGCCGCCCGCATCGACGAAATAACGTCCGCGAATGCCCATGTCCGCACCCAGCGGCATCGGGAAATTCACCGTCGCCGACGCGGTATATAGGAACCGGCCACCGATGAAATCCTCCTGGGAATGCATCGGATAGGTCACGCCGTTATAGGTATAGGCCGGAATACCCATGGTGCGCGGCCCGGCGCCGCCGTCGAGGAAGCCCCGCAGCGTACTGCCGCCAAGATAGAAGTTGTCGATGACGTCGCTGCGTCCGCCGCCCCAATTCGCCAGTTCACCCGCGCCAGCGGTCAGCGCGACCGTCCAGTCATGGTTGCCCGTCAAATCGTCCAGGGGGATGTAATAGGCGGCGTCCAGCTTGCCGCGGACATATTTCTCGTTTCCGCCCAGCCCGGCGAAATCGCCCCCCACACGCACGACGTACCCGCTGTGCGGCTGCATGCGATTGTCGCGCGTGTCATAGGTCAGGGTCGTGCTGAGCTGCGAGAGAAGCGACCAACCCGTCTGGTCCAGGATGTACCACGATGCGTCGCTGTAGGTATTGCCGACGTTTCGATCGGTCAGCGCATAGCTCCAGGACTGCGACAGATGGTTGTTGTAGGCGTATCCCATGCGCAGGCTGATGCCGTACCGGCCTTCGGAATAGTTCTGGTAGGTCTGGTAGTTGTTCTCGATCGCAAAGATATCGACGCCAGCCACCAGATTGCGGTTCAGGAAGAACGGATCCGAGACCGAGATATCCGCCTGGCGCTGGTAGTAGGCCATCGTGCCCGAAATGCCCGCATCGACGCCCGACCCCAGAAGGTTATGCTGCTTCACGCCGATATTGCCCAGGATACCGACGTCGGTCGAATAGCCGCCACCCAGCGAGAATTCGCCGGTCGGCTTCTCGACCACGTTGGCCGCGACGTTCACGCGATCAGGCCCCGAACCCGGCGACTGGTCGATGGAGACCGAGCTGAAGTACCCCAGATCCTGCAGGATCGCCTTGGAATACTTCCGGTCCGCCGGGGTGTACGGGTCGCCCTCGGCCATCGGCAACTGCCGCCGGATGACCTTGTCCTGGGTGATCGTATTGCCGTTGATGTCGATGCGTTCGACGTAGACGCGCGGGCCTTCGCTGACGTCGAACAGCAGGTCGACGGTCCGCTTTTCGGGATTGCGGGCGATTTCCGGACGCACCATGGCGAACGGATGCCCCTGCCCCTGAAGGATTTCCTCCATGTCCGTCGCATTGTGCTGAACGGCAGAGCCATCGTACCATTGATGCGCGAACAGTTCGATATATTTGCGCAGGGACGCCGCACTGACATGCTTCAGCGACGAGCGGATATTCAGCCGGCCCAGGCGGTAGCGCGCTCCCTCCTCCATCGTGAAGGTGACGTAGAACGACTTGCGGTCGGGCGACAGCTCGCCGGTCTGATTGCGGATCTGGAAATCGACGAAACCGTTGCGCAGATAGAAACGGCGCAGCAGTTCGGCATCGTACCTGATGCGCTCGGGATTATATTCGTCGGACGAGGAGAAGAACCGGTACCACGTCGTCTCCTTCGAGGACACGACCTGCGCCAGCCGGGCTTCGCTGAACGCATGGTTGCCGACGAACGCAATCTTCTTGATCAGCGTCTGCTGCGCCTCGTTGATCTGGAAGACCACATCGACGCGATTGTGGGACAGACGGATGATCTGCGGCGTCACCGTGGCCGCATAGCGCGCCTTCTCGGCATAGACGCCCAGGATCTTCTGCCGGTCGGCCGCCGTGGTCTGCGTCGAGAACACGGCGCGGGGCCGCAGCGAGATGACCTTGCGCAGGTCCTCGTCCTTGGCCGCGTGATTGCCCTCGAACACGATGCGGTTGACGATCGGGTTTTCGACCAGGCGCACCTGCAGGACATTGCCCGCCCGATGCAGCGTCACGTCCTTGAACAGGCCGGTGGCGTACAGGGTCTTGAGTGACCGGTCCAGCTGGTCCTGATTGAACGGATCGCCCGGCTGGACGACCATGTAGGACAGGACCGTGCTGGTCTCGATCCGGTCATTGCCGCTGATGTCGATGGATTCGATTATGCCGCCCGACGGTGCATGGACCGCCGGCGCGCGGCGCGCGGCGGCACCGGAACGCGATTTCTGGCCGACCTGCGCCTGGGCGGTTCCGGCAAGAAAAACAGGCACGAGACAAACCGACGCAAGCAGCGCAGAACGTTTACTCGACAAAATCGGCTTCCCCCAAACCAGACGGTCCACTGACCCGACACAAGCCCGCGCGAATGGATTCGGCATGGCCCGCTGTCGATGATACCCGCTTGGCGGACGTATCCGAAATCCACCCCGTCACGCAAGCACCTCTATGACCTTGCCATCATGGCATCATCCGGTCAGGGAAGCGACCCAGCGAAACAAGCCGAAATGTGACAGGTCATTGAAAGTCGAGAACAGGAACAGGCTGGCGATCACGGCGAAACCGGCCTGAAAACTGATATCGCGCACCCGGCGCGATACCGGCCGGCCCAGAATGGCCTCGAAGGCGTAGAAAACCAGTCGCCCGCCGTCCAGCACCGGGATCGGGAACAGGTTGATCAGGCCCAGGTTGATCGACAGCAGCGCCATGAACGACACCAGGCTGGCCAGCCCGTACTGGGCGACCTGCCCCGACATCTGGGCGATGCGCAGCGGCCCGCCCAGATCCTTGGCGCTGTGCTGGCCGGTGATCATCTGCCACAGGCCGGCCAGCGTCTGGACCGACAGGTGCCAGGTCTCGTCCACTGCCGAGACGATCGCCCGCGGCAGTGGCTGCGGCTGGCCGACGGTAGCGGTGAACATCACGCCCAGCTGGCCGCTCCGGTTGCCGGACTGATCGGTGACGGTGCCGACAGTCACCGGCAGGGCGATATCGTGACCGGCCCGATGGATGGTGATTTCGGTCTTCACCCCCGGTTCCGCCGCGATCCGGGCCTGGATGTCGGCAACATTGCCCACCGCCTGGTCGCCGATCCGCACGATGACGTCGTCCGGCCGCACCCCCGCTTCGGCGGCAGCGCTGCCGGCGACGACCTGCCCCACGACGTTACGGACCTCAGGACGGCCGCTGAAGGTGAACAGCCCGGCAAACAGGACAATGGCCAGCAGAAAGTTGAAGACCGGCCCGGCCACGATGACGATGGCGCGGGACAATACCGGTTTGTCGTGGAAGGTCCGGCCCGGCAGCCATGCCGCCATCTGTTCCGGCGTTGCGTCCTCGGGGCCTTCGAAGCCGTGCGGCTTTACGTATCCGCCCAGCGGAACCGGGCACAGGCGCCATTCGGTGCCGACCTTGTCATGCCACCGCAGCAGCGGCCGGCCGAACCCGATCGAAAAGACCTCGACATGCACCCCCCGCCACCGGGCGGCGAGATAGTGGCCGAGTTCATGGATGAAGACCAGAACGCCCAGCACCAGGGCAAAGGCGAGAACGGTCCGAATCAGATCGGGCATAATGACGGGCTATCTCCTGATGATGATCGTCCGGACAATCCGGCGCGGATCAGGCCGCACGCGATGCCGTGCGCAACCGGGCGGTGCGGCGTGCTTCCTCGTCCCATCGCAGGACGGCCTCCAGCGTGTCGGCGGCCTGATGGCCGATGGCCTGCATCACGTCCTCCACCACCCGCGCGATGTCCAGGAAACCGATCGCCCCCCCCAGGAAGGCCTCGACCGCGATCTCGTTCGCCGCAGATAGAATAGTGGGGACGGCGCCGCCAGCCCGCAAGGACTCGCGCGCCAGGCGCAGGGCGGGAAAGCGGGTCTCATCGGGCTCTTCGAAATCCATCCGGCCCAGGGTGGCCAGGTCCAGGCGGGGCGAGGTCGTCGCCATGCGGCGGGGCCAGGCCAACGTATGGGCGATGGGGATGCGCATGTCGGCCGAGCCGAGCTGCGCCACGATGCTGCCGTCCGTGTACTGCACCATGCCATGCACCACGGATTGCGGATGCACGACCACGCCGATGCGGTCCTCGGTCAGGTCGAACAGCCGTGCCGCCTCGATCACCTCCAGCCCTTTGTTGAACATCGTCGCCGAATCGATGGTGATCTTGGCGCCCATCGTCCAGGTCGGATGGCGCAGGGCGGCCTCGGGCGTCGCCTTTTCCATTTCGGCCAGGGTCGCGCGGCGGAACGGGCCGCCCGATGCCGTCAGGACGATTTTCTCGATCCCGTCGATTTGCCGGTCGGCCAGGGACTGGAAGATCGCGTTATGTTCCGAATCGACCGGCAGCAGAGTCGCGCCCGCATCGCGCACCGCACGCAGCATGACGTCGCCGGCACATACCAGGGCTTCCTTATTGGCCAGCGCGACCGATCCGCCATTGCGGACGGCGGCCAGGGTGGGTTCCAGACCGATGGCGCCGGTGATCGCCGCCATGGTCCAGTCGACCGGCACCGCCGCCGCATCGATCACCGCCTGCCGGCCACCGGACACGGCGATATCCGTCCCCTCCAGAAGGGCCTTCAATTCCGGCAGCCGCGTCGCATCGGCGATGACGGCATGCGCGGCCCCCAGCGCACGCGCCTGCTGGGCCAGGCGGGGCACATTGGTGCCCCCGACCAGGGCCTGGACGTGGAACCGTTCCGGCGCCTGCTGCAGCAGATCGACCGTAGAGCAGCCGATACTGCCAGTACTGCCTAGAACGGTGACTTTCTTCATGCTTTCCTGTTCCCTGATCGGTAAGCGAGGATATGTCTCAAGGCCCCTGTGTCCCTGCGGCGACGGGGCCGGAATGCCCCCCTGGAATCGCCAGCAGGGCCGAAACCAGGCCCGACGGCGTCACATACCAGAATGCGGCACCGCCCGCCGCCCCCAGCGACAGCAGGGCTGCCAGCGGCGCCGCGACCAGGAGGCCGTCGAAGCGGTCGAGCAACCCGCCGTGACCGGGGATCAGCGCGCCGGAATCCTTTACGCCCCGCGCACGCTTCAGCGCGCTTTCCGCCAGGTCGCCGATCTGGGCCGCAATGGCGGTCAGGCCGCCGAACAGCGTGCCCCGCCACCAGTCGCCTGCCCCACCCGACACCGCCATGAACACGATTGTCCCGGCCAGCATCGCGAAGACCATTCCCCCGATCGACCCCGACCAGGTCTTTGCCGGGGAAATGGCGGGGGCGAGCTTGGGGCCGCCCAGAAGGCGGCCGACCAGATAGGCGGCACTGTCGCTGACGACGACGCAGGTGACGACGAACAGCACCACGCCCGCACCGGGAACCGTCATGTTCCGCAGCCACAGCAACGCCACGCCGGCACATCCGATGACCACCTGCCCCGCCCACAAGGCCGGCCCGAACACGAAGCCGCCCGCCATCACCACGAACGCCCCGCGCCATTGCCCGTCCAGCGCCGCGGCCCCCGCCGCCAGCGGCCAGAGCAGATACAGCACGCCGCGCCAGCGCGTCGGACGCAGGTCGAACAGGCGCCCCCATTCCAGCGCCATGCCGGCCATGGCCAGCAGGATCAGGATCGCATAGGCGATGCCCCCCGCCCAGACGCACAGGGCCGCCAGCGGCACCAGCACGGCCGCCGAGGCCAGGCGGGCGCGCAGATCCTTCCAATTGCGCGCAGGCCGGGAGGAAACAGCCCCCCCGGCGGGATCAGACGGCAGGGCGAGCACCGAAACGCCTTTCACGACGGGCGAAGGTTTCCAGCGCCGCGTCAAAATGACGTTCGTCGAAATCGGGCCAGAGCGTTTCGATGAAGATCAGTTCGGCATAGGCCGATTGCCACAGCAGGAAATTCGACAGGCGACATTCGCCGCTGGTACGGATGATCAGGTCGGGATCGGGAATGTCAGCGGTCAGCAGGAAGCGGCTGAACAGGGCTTCATCCAGTTCACCGGGGTCGATCGCGCCGCTGCGCGCGGCAAAGGCCAGCCGCATGGCCGCCTGCACGATGTCGGCCCGTCCGCCATAGGACAGCGCCAGCACCAGGGTCAGCTTCGTATTGGCGGCCGTCTGCTCCTCGGCCCGGCGCGCCTCGTCCCGCACGTCGGGATCAAACCGGGACAGATCGCCGATGACGCGAATCCGCACGCCCTCGCGGCACAGCTCGGCGACCTTGTGCCGCAGGTAATACCGCAGCAGCGCGGTCAGGTCGGCCACCTCGTCGGGCGTGCGCCGCCAGTTTTCCGAGGAGAACGCATAAAGCGTCAGACAGCCCACCCCGCGCGTGATCGCAGCCCGGATACAGCGGCGAACGGCCTCGGCCCCCGCGCGATGCCCCGCCACGCGCGGCAGGCCACGCGCCGCGGCCCAGCGCCCGTTCCCGTCCATGATCACCGCCACATGGGCCGGCGCGACCCGCACGACGCGGGTCTGATCCAGGTCGGCGACGGTCGGACCCGTGACGGAATTTGCCGCCGGGACGCCATCCCCGGCCAGGCGACCGGGTACGGAACGGACGGTCACGGCCGCGTCAGACCTGCTTGATCTCGCGTTCCTTGTCCGCGAGCATCTCGTCGATCCGCTTCACATACTGGTCCGTCAGCTTCTGGATCGCCTCGGACCAGACCTTGACGTCATCCTGGCTGATCTCGGTCTTCTTTTCGTGCAGCTTGGTCTGGTCCATGCCGTCGCGACGCACGCCACGCACCGCGATCTTCGCGTTTTCGGAATATTTTCCGGCCGTGCGGGCCAGTTCGCTGCGGCGCTCGGCCGTCAGCTGCGGGATGGGAACACGCACGGTCTGCCCGTCGGCCGCCGGGTTCAGGCCCAGGCCGCCATCGCGGATCGCCCGTTCCACCGCGCCGACCAGGGACCGGTCCCAGACCTGCACCGTCAGCATCCGCGCCTCGGGCACCGCGATCGAGCCGACCTGTGTCAGCGGCACCTCGCCGCCGTAGGCCTCGACACGCACCGGCTCCAGCAGCGCGGGGCTGGCGCGGCCCGAGCGCAGGCCGGCGAAATCGCGGCGCAGGCTTTCCAGGGCGCCGTCCATGCGGCGCGTCAGGTCCTCCAGCAGTGTCTTCTGATCAGCAGCCACAATGGCCCTCCCATACGCAACGGGCGACACGCTTGCGGCCACCCAGTCCAATCACGACGTCCGGCAATGCCGGCGCGCTCAGTTCGCCTCGACGATCCGGGTAAACAGCCCCTCGCCCCGCATCACCTGGGGAAACGCCCCAGGCGCATGGATGTTGAACACCACGATCGGCAGGCGATTTTCCCGCGCCAGGCTGATGGCAGCGGCATCCATGACGTGCAGGTCCTTGGCCAGGACATCCAGGTAGGTCAGCCGGTCGTAGCGCGTCGCAGCCGGGTCCTTGCGCGGATCGGCGGAATAGACGCCGTCCACCTGGGTGCCCTTCAGCAGGGCGTTGCACTCCATTTCCGCGGCCCGCAGGGCGGCGGCGGTGTCGGTGGTGAAGAACGGATTGCCGGTGCCGGCGGCGAAGATGACGACCCGTCCCTTTTCCATGTGGCGCACCGCACGGCGGCGGATATAGGGCTCGGCCACCGAGGACATGTGGATGGCCGACATGACGCGGGTCGGCACCCCATGGCGTTCCAGGGCGTTCTGCACCATCAGCGCGTTGATGACGGTCGCCAACATGCCGGCATAATCGCCCTGCGCCCGGTCCATGCCGCGGGCCGCCGCGGCGACGCCGCGAAAGATGTTGCCACCGCCGATTACCA
Organism: Gluconacetobacter azotocaptans; assembly: GCF_014174355.1. GTDB lineage: Bacteria > Pseudomonadota > Alphaproteobacteria > Acetobacterales > Acetobacteraceae > Gluconacetobacter > Gluconacetobacter azotocaptans. Next base: position 227,118 of record NZ_JABEQF010000004.1, on the reverse strand, counting down.
GGCAGACCTCGACGCCCGAGCGCGCAACCTCGGCGATGTCGGTGGCGATGGTGTCGACCATGTTCGGGTCGATGCCGTACGCGCCGTCGCCCATCAGGGCCTCGCCCGATACCTTCAGCAGAACGCGCCGATAGCCGAGGGCCGAGTCTGGTGCTGGATCTGTCATGGAGCCCCCGGGAACAGCAAGATAAATGCACACAAGGGACGTCCGCTCTGGGACGTCACCCCGTAAAGACCCCTCTTATATCCGGTTGGGGCAGGTCACAAGCACGCTGATCACCCCAGCCGCCCCTTGGGTCAGGGGGCGTCGTCCAGGCCGATGGCGCGCAGCCGTGCCCGTTCCTCGTCCCAGCCCGCGCGTTCCTTCACATTCAGGAACAGATGGCACGTCCGGCCCAGAAGACGCGAAAGATCCTTGCGCGCCTTCTCGCCGATCTCGCGGATCCGGCTGCCCTTTTCCCCGATCAGGATCGCCTTGTGGCCGGCCCGCGCGACATAGATCGTGACCTCGATGCGAACCGACCCGTCCGGCTGTTCGCGGTAGGTCTCGGTCTCGGCCGTCGCGGCATAGGGCACTTCTTCGTGCGTCTGCAGAAAAATCTGCTCACGCACCAGTTCGGCCGCCAGCAACCTGTCAGGCAGGTCGGTCAGATCGTCCTCGGGATACAGGTACGGCCCGGGCGGCAGGGCCTCGGCCAGGGCCTTCAGCAGGTCCTCGACACCGTCGCCGGATCGGGCGCTGACCATGTAGACATGTTCCACCGGCAACAGCGCCGACAATTGGGCGGTCAGCGGCAGCAGGGCCTGCCGGTCCACCAGGTCGGTCTTGTTCAGCACCAGCCAGACCTTGCGCTTCGACTTCGCCAGTTGCTCGACGATCGCGCGCAGCGATTCGGTCACGCCCCGGCGGGCATCGACCAGCAGCAGGGTGATGTCCGCGTCCTCGGACCCCGTCCAGGCGGCCGCGACCATCGCGCGATCCAGCTTGCGCCTGGGCTGGAAGATGCCAGGGGTGTCGACCAGCAGGATCTGGCTGGTCCCGCGCATCAGAATGCCGAGCACGCGAAAGCGGGTCGTCTGGGCCTTGGGGCTGACGATCGACAGCTTCGCGCCGGCCATCCGGTTCAGCAGTGTCGATTTCCCGGCGTTCGGCGCCCCGACGATGGCCACGAAGCCGCAGCGGGTTGTCATGTCACGTGTTCCTTCCGGCGGGGCCGTCCGGCGAATCGTCTCGCCCCGGGCATTCCCGTCACTGTCTGTCATTCGAACCGCCGCAGCAGGTCGGCCGCGGCGGCGCTTTCGGCCACGCGCTTGCTGCCGGCCACGCCTTCGGCCGACAGGCCCGCCGCCGTCACTTCGATGACGAAGCGCGGCGCGTGCGATGGCCCGTCCATCTGCACCGTCCGGTAGGACGGCAGTGGCAGTCCCCGCGCCAGGACCCATTCCTGCAACGCGGTCTTGGGGTCCTTGGGCGGTTGGGCCTGCGCCACGATGGAGTCGTTCCAGGCCCGGTGCACGAAGCGTCGCGCGGGCTCCAGCCCACCGTCCAGATAGACCGCACCCAGGATCGCCTCCACCGCGTCGGCCAGGACGTTCGCCATCTGCCGAACGCCGGCGCGGGCCTCATGCTCGGCCACGTCAAGCACCTTCGGCAGCTCCATCGCCTCGGCAATCCCAGCCAGGACCGGCCGGGACACCAGATGCGCGTGGCGCGGACCCAGCGCACCTTCCTGCTCGTCGGGGAAGCGTTCCAGCAACCATTCCGCCATCAGCAGGCCCAGCACACGGTCGCCGATGAACTCCAGGCGCTCGTTCGAGCCGGCCCCGCGCCGGGCGGCGGGCTGGCGGGCACGCCGGGCCACCCCGCCATTGCGCTGATGGGCCGCCGAACGATGGGTCAGCGCCTCGCGCAGCAGGTCGGCCCGGCGGAAATGATAGCCGATACGGGCCTCGACAACCGTCAGCGGGTCCCCGCCACCATCCGGTGCGGCGTCGCTCATTTCACCCCCATGAACAGGCGCGCCCAGCGGATTTCGGCGGGCCACATCCAGAATTCCCAGACCGGATAGCGGGCCTCCACCGACAGGAAGATCCATTTGGCCTGACCGATCAGGTTTTCCATCGGCACGAACCCCAGATCCTCCGGGTCATCGCCCATGAAGCGGCTGTCCGCGCTGTCGTCGCGATTGTCGCCCATGGCAAAGAAATAGCCCGCCGGCACCACATAGACAGGGGTGTCGTTCTGAAACCCCTCGTTCGTCAGCTTCAGGATATCGTGCGCCACCGTTCCCTGGCCGCCGCTGCCGGGCAGCATCTCGCGGTAGCGCTGGCCTTCCATGTTGGTACGGTGTTCGTCCACCGCCACGTAATCGCCTTCGGCCAAGCGCGGCACCAGCACATCGTTGAGATACAGCTCGCCGCCGCGGACCTGGATACGGTCACCCGGCAGGCCCACGATCCGCTTGATATAGTCGATCGACGTATCCTTGGTGAAGCGGAACACCGCGACGTCGCCCCGGTGCGGCATCCGTCCGAAAACCCGCCCGCTGAACAGGTCGGGCGAACGCGGCAGCGAGAAATGGGAATAGCCGTAGCTGTATTTCGCAACCCACAGATAATCGCCGACCTGCAGCGTCGGGATCATCGAGCCGGACGGGATGTTGAACGGTTCGAACAGCGCCGTGCGCACCCCCACGGCCAGCAGCCCCGCGATGAGGATGGTGCGGATCAGGTCCCACGCCCCCCTCAGGGCCGGCATGGCGCCCCCCGCCGGCAGGGAGGAGGAATTGGTCTTGCGCTGGTCATCCATGGGGCAGCTGTCTAAATCCGGATAAGGGGGCCGGGCCGGAGGGAATACCGGGCCGGACGGCAGAGCCCGCGGATGAAGCCGAGGGGACCTTCCCCTGTCAAGCGCGCAAGGCCCTTCGACACTACCCCGACCCTAGGCCGGGGGGCCAGCCTCGATCATCACCTGGGCGAAGGCGTAGGGATATTCGTCCGTCATCGTCAGCAGTAGCCGGGCCTGCCGCCCCGCGGGCACGAGCGTGTCCAGGCGGGCCCTGGCCCCGCCCGTCAGGATCATGACCGGTTGGCCGCCGGGCAAATTGTCGACGCCCAGATCGTGATGAAACACCCCCTGCGCAAAGCCGGTCCCCAGCGCCTTGGCGCAGGCCTCCTTCGCCGCCCAGCGTTTGGCGTACGCCCCCAGGCGCGCCTGGCCGTGACGCCGTTCGGCACGACGGATTTCGGCGTCGGTGAACACCCGGCGCAGGAATCGCTCGCCATGGCGGTCCAGCACGCTGGCGATCCGCCGGACGTCGCACAGGTCGGACCCGATCCCGATCAGCATCCGTCCCGCCCGTGCCAGTTCATCCCTTCGCGCGCTCGACCTGCAGGATCCCGTTCGCCGCCCGCAGCGACGCGATGACCGAGGAGAGGTGCCGCAGGTCGCGGACCTCGATATCGGCCAGGATCTCCATGAAATCGAGCTGGCGGTTGACGATCCGCAGATTGACGACCGTGCCGTCGTGCTTCGACGCCGTGTTGGTCAGCGTCGCCAGCACCGAGGGCTCGTTCGCCGCGACGACGGTCAGGCGCCCGACATGCGGTTCGGTCGCGCCCCGGCCGATCAGATCGTAATCCCAATCGACATCCATGAAGCGTTCGGGCGTGGCGGCGAAGCTTTCCAGGGTCTGGCAACCGGCGGTGTGGATGGTGATGCCCTTGCCGGTGGCGACGATTCCCACGATCCGGTCGCCCGGCAGGGGATGGCAGCAGCCGGCGAAATGCACAGCGATTCCGGGGCCGATGCCCGCCAGCGCCATGCCGCCGCCCGCCTTCGGCCGGCTGCCGGTGCGCGAGGGCGCGCGCATGGGAATGCCCGGCACCATGCGCGGGGCACGGGGCGTCTGGCGCAGTTCCGGATAGGCGGCGTGGACCACGTCGCGCGGGCCGATATTGCCGTTGCCGACGGCGACGTACAAATCCTCGACCGACGCCTGCTTCAGGTCGGACAGGATGCCGTCCAGCACCTTTTCCGATCCGTCGACACCTTCCTGCCGAAAGGCCTTGGCCAGGGCGGCGCGGCCGCCATCGACATGAGCCTCGCGCTGCTGGGCGGCGACATGGCGCCGGATGCGGGCCCGCGCCTTGCCGGTGACGGCGAACCGTTCCCACGACGGCGACGGGGTGCCGCCGCGCGCGGTCATGATCTCGACCTGATCGCCGTTCTGCAATTCATGCCGCAAGGGCATCAGGCGGCCGTTGATCCGCGCCCCCACGCAGGTGTCGCCGACCTGGCTGTGCACCGCATAGGCGAAATCGACCGGCGTGGCCCCGCGCGGCAGCGGGATCAGTTGCCCCTTGGGGGTGAAGCAGAACACCTGGTCCTGATAGAGTTCCAGCTTCGTGTTCTCGAGGAATTCGTCGGGCGCCGACGAATCCTCGAGAATATCCAGCAGGTCCTGGACCCAGCGCAGGCCGGTCACCACCCGCGCTGCGTCCTCGCTTACACCCGGCACCTGCTTGTACAGCCAGTGTGACGCCACGCCGTTTTCGGCGATGTCGTGCATTTCGGCGGTGCGGATCTGCACCTCGATCTTCTGGTTGCGCGGGTGGCGCAGCGTCACGCCGGTATGCAGGCTTTGGTATCCGTTCGCCTTGGGCGTCGAGATATAATCCTTGAACCGCCCGACAATGACCGGATAGGCGGCATGGACCGCGCCCAGGGCGATATAGCAGGCCTCGCGCGTCGGCACGATGATGCGGAAGGCCATGATGTCGGAGAGCTGCTCGAACGCGACATTGCGCTTCTGCATCTTCTCCCAGATCGAGAACGGCGATTTCTCGCGCCCCGTCACCTCGACCTCGCCCAGCCCGGCGGCGCGGCACAGTTGGGTCAGTTCGCGCCGGACCTCCTCGATGACGTCGGCGCCCTGCCCGCGCAGGTAATTCAGGCGGGCGCGGATGGTGGCGCTGGCTTCGGGTTCCAGTTCGACGAAGGACAGGTCCTGGAGTTCGCTCTTGACCTTGTCCATGCCGATGCGCCCGGCCAGGGGCGCATAGATTTCCATGGTCTCGCGCGCAATGCGCTGGCGGCGGTCCAGGCGCTGCACATAATGCAGCGTACGCATGTTGTGCAGCCGGTCCGCCAGCTTGACGATCAGGACCCGGATGTCCTTGGACATCGCGAGCACCAGCTTGCGGAAATTTTCGGCCTGCTTGGTGCGGTCGGACTGCAGTTCCAGCCGCGTCAGCTTGGTGACGCCGTCCACCAGGTCGGCCACCGTCGACCCGAATTCGGCGCGCAGGCGGTCGTAGGTGACGCCGGTATCCTCGATCGTATCGTGCAGCAGGGCCGTCGCGATCGAGGGCATATCCAGATGGAAGCCGGCCAGGATGTTGGCGACCGCCAGCGGATGGGTGATGTAGGGGTCGCCGTTGTCGCGCGCCTGACCCGCATGGGCCTGCTGCGCGACGGCGAAGGCGCGGCGGATCAGATCCAGATCGGCGTCCGGGTCGTAGGTCCGGATCCGCCGCAGCAGGCCCTCGCACGAAATCGTCCGGACGGCGACTGCCGCTTCGTCGGGAAGCGATCCGGCGGGCACGGGACCCGCCACAACGGGACTATCGGGAGACGTCACAGGCGAAAGGGGCGCCGCCCGACTGGCAACAACAACATGTCCAGAACCAGAAGGATCCGCCGCCTTTCGCCCCATGGGCCTACCGCCGTGCGCGGCCGCCCAGTTCGGCCTCGATCGCAGCCTCGAGTTCCTCGGCGGACATGCCGGCGCCGTGGCCGGATTCCTCCTCGGGCGAGACATCCTGAAGACCGAAGATATTCTGCTCGGTCGGGATCAGATCCATGACCTCCTCGTCCGCCGGCTCGGGCTCGGGCGCGCGGGCCAGGGAACGGATGAGGTCGCTGCGGATCTGTTCCAGCCCGATGGTCTGGTCCGCGATCTCACGCAGGGCAACGACAGGGTTCTTGTCGTTGTCGCGATCGACCGTCAGTTCCTCGCCCCGCGACAGGTTACGTGCGCGCTGCGCCGCGAGCAGAACCAGCTCGAATCGGTTGGGAATCCGTTCAACGCAGTCTTCGACGGTAACGCGAGCCATGAGGCCAGCCTCCGGTATAAAGTGTCAGGTAAAAAATCATCTTTACCCACCAGGCCCCGAAAAAGCAAGCATCCGGTCGGTCGCCACAACGGTCAGGACGGCGCCAGGCGATGGATCACCTGGTCGGCCACGCCCGCCACCAGATCGTCGACCGACCGGCCCGAATGCGGGTCGCGCCAGCCGGGCGCCACGTCGCGCACCGGCAGCAGCACGAAGGCGCGCGCCTCTGCCCGGGGGTGCGGCAGAATGGGGTCCGGCGCCGCCCGCACGCAGGCCCCCATCGCCACGATATCAAGGTCCAGCGGGCGTGCCGCATTGGCCACCGTACGCACCCGGCCGGCCCGCGCCTCGATCTGCTGCAACGCCGCCAGCAGGGCTTCGGGCGAGATTGCCCCCGTCGCCCGCACCACACCGTTAATGTAAGGCGGCTGCCCGGACGGCGGGACCGGCGCGCTTTCATACCAGTGGGACACCGCCTCGACAGTGATGCCCGGTATCGCGGCGATCTGTTCCACAGCCCACCGGCAGGTGGCCAGCGGCCCCTCGCCGTCCGGGCCGGGCAGGTTGGCCCCTATCGCAATCAAGATCATTCGTCGCCCAGTCCCCGTGCCATCTGCACGTCACGAATAGCCGCCGTGGTCGTGGCCACGACCGGCTTGTCCCTGTTTTTTCGATTTTTTCCAGCCCAAAACCGCAGACATGGCAACTTCTACCATACCAATTTCACGCCGACCTCTTTATCGTCGGTCTGGAGAGGCGAAACGGATGCGTAACAGAGTTGCCCCGCATCAGGATGTGGGCTTCAGGACGTTTCAGGGATCAGATCGCATGTTTTTTCAACCCAATGAACGCGTATGCCTCTTTATCGACGGTGCAAGCCTGTATTCAGCGTCGCGCCACCTGGGATTCGATGTCGATTATCGCAACCTCCTCGCGTTTTTTCGTGGCAAATGCCATGTGATCCGCGCCTATTACTATTCAGCCATCCTGGAGAGCGAGGAATACTCCCCCCTTAAGCCCCTGACCGACTGGCTGGTCTATAACGGTTATTTCCTGGTGACCAAGACGGCGCGTGAATTCGTTGACCAGAACGGCCGCAGGCGGGTCAAGGGCAGCATGGATATCGAACTGGCGGTGGACATGATGGAGATGGCCTCAAAAATCGACCATGCCGTATTGTTCAGCGGCGACGCGGATTTCCGGCGCCTTCTCGAATCGGTCCAGCGGCAGGGCGTGCGCACGTCGGTCATTTCATCGGTCCGCACCACGCCGCCCCTGATCGGTGACGATCTGCGACGCCAGGCCGATCAGTTCATCGACCTGGCCGACATCGCCCCCCAGTTCACCCGCCGGCAGGCCGAAGCCCGAACGCTCCGTCACCAGCAGACCCCCATCCGCCATCCGGCCGACCAGATGAGCGAACTCGACCACAGCGACTGATTTAAAGGCGGGCCTACCGCTGCGCGGCACTCTCGCTCGGCATACCCACTTTTAAAACAGCCTCTGATGCCGTGGCATCGGCCGCCTGTCGCGAGGCCCGACAGGCGGCCTTTCCGTCCGGCGGCTTTCAGCCTTCCAGTTGCAACGCCCGCGTCGTCCAGTCGTGGACATGGGCGCAGAGTTCCGGTCGATCGGCCAGTGTCCCGCCGAACGAAGGAATCATTTCCTTCAGCTTGGGCTCCCACCGCGGCAATTCGCTGGCGAAGCATTTGCGGATGACCGTCAGCATGATCGGCACGGCGGTGGACGCCCCGGGGGATGCGCCCAGCAGGGCGGCGACCGAACCGTTCGCGCCGGTAATGACCTCGGTGCCGAACTGCAGCACGCCGCCCTTCTGCGCATCTTTCTTGATCACCTGGACGCGCTGGCCGGCAACGATCAGTTCCCAATCCTCGGCCCGTGCGGTCGGCACGAAATCGCGCAGCGCCGTCAGGCGGGCCTGGTTCGACTGCATGACCTGCTGGATCAGATATTTGGTCAGGGCCATGTTGTCGCGGGCCACAGCCAGCATCGCCCCGATATTGTCCATGCCGATCGAACACGGCAGGTCCCACAGCGACCCTTTCTTGAGGAACTTGGTCGAGAACCCGGCATAGGGCCCGAACAGCAGGCCGGGTTTACCGTCGATGACGCGCGTATCCAGATGCGGCACCGACATCGGCGGCGCGCCGACCGAGGCCTTGCCGTAGACCTTGGCGTGATGGTGGGCGGCAACTTCGGGATTCTTGCAGCGCAGGAACTGGCCGCTGACGGGGAATCCGCCGATGCCCTTCGATTCGGGAATGCCCGTTTTCTGCAGCAGCGGCAGCGCCCCGCCGCCCGCACCGATAAAGACGAACCGCGCGCCGACCGACAATTTGGTACCGCCGGCAAGGTCGCGGACGGCCACGTGCCAGCCACCCGATGCGTCGCGGGTCAGGTCCTCGACCTCATGCCCCAGCTTCAGGTCGAATCCGGGCTGCTGCGTCAGGAAATGAACCAGCAGATGCGTCAGTGCGCCGAAATTGACGTCGGTGCCCGAGGCGATCCACGTGGCGGCCAGCGGGGTGCCGGCCGTCCGGCCCTCCATCACCAGCGGCATCCACTGCTTCAACTGCGCCGGATCGGTCGAAAAGCGCATGCCCGCGAAAAGCGGATGGTCCTTCAGCGCCTCATAACGGCGACGAAGGTAGTCGCCATTCTCGGCGCCCCAGACGAAACTCATGTGCGGAATGGGATTGATGAATTCACGCGGCGACGGGATCACTCCCGATTCGACCAGATAGGCCCAGAACTGGCGTGAGATCTGAAAGGCCTCGTTGACGCCCACCGCCTTGGAAATATCAATCGTCCCGTCGGCGCGTTCGGGGGTGTAGTTCAGTTCGCACAGGGCCGCATGGCCGGTGCCGGCATTGTTCCAGGCATTGGAACTCTCCAGCGCCACGTCATCCAGACGCCCGAACAGGCCGATCGACCAGTCCGGCTGCAGCAATTTCAGCAGCGCACCCAGCGTCGCGCTCATTACCCCGCCACCGATCAGGACGACGTCATAGGCAAAATCGGTTCGGGTGGTATTCGAGGTCATGATCTTCTCCGGAATGACATCGGCATGCTTGCGCCTGTCACTGCAATCAGGCCTGCCGGACGTCCGGCGGCGGCTTCGGGGACGGTCCGGGCATAGTCCCGATCTGGCGGGACAAAATTGATGCGGGTCAACCGCTTTTCCTGAAAACGGAATAGTACAGCCATACCCTTGCCAGCCCTGCCTGGTTCGCCGGAACGCCCTATCCTCATGCCATTCGGCCCTGCATTCCGGCGCATCATCTCTCCGCGAGGGAAACGGTTCCCACACCATCGCATGGCTGGCGGAACCCATACGCGGATATCTTTCACAACACCCCAACGATTCAATTTCTTTCTTTCATTATCTATAATTTATTCAACCGTCCTTTCAGACGCGACGCGCCCGCAAACATTCGAGGCACGCATGGCAGGGAACCGATTTTCGCATCGCCAGGTCACCGGCCTCAGGGGATGCTCCCTTCGCGGACCGCGCCGGCTACGTGGCCGCCGACACCGCGCCTGCCCGGGACATGACCGCCGCCAGCATGCCGGACAGGATCCGCGTACGCACCGAATCCGCGCGGCTGGTCAGGACGACGGGCACGCGCGCGCCCAGCACGATGCCCGCGGCCGCGGCCCCGCCCATGAAAATCATCTGCTTGGCCAGCATGTTTCCGGCCTCCAGGTCCGGGACGACCAGGATATCGGCGTGGCCCGCGACCGGCGACTGCACGCCCTTGCAGCGCGCGGCCTCGATACTCAGCGCATTGTCCAGCGCCAGCGGTCCGTCCACCACCGCGCCCGAGATCTGGCCCCGTTCCGCCATCTTCGCCAGAAGAGCGGCATCCAGAGAGGACGGCAGGTCGGGATTGACCGTTTCGATCGCCGACAGGATCGCGACCCGGGGCCGGGCAATACCGATCACATGGGCAAGGTCGATCGCGTTCTGCACGATGTCCCGCCGCGCCGGCAGGTCCGGGGCGATGTTCACCGCCCCGTCCGTCAGCAGCAGCAGGCGCGGCCAGGCCGGCACGTCCAGGACAAAGACGTGGCTCATGCGCCGGTCGGTCCGCAGGCCCGATTCACGATGTCCGATCTCGCGCAGGAACACGCTGGAATGAAGCGATCCCTTCATCAGGATCCCGACCGCGCCGTCGCGCGCCAGGCCCACGCCACGCGATGCGGCCGTCCGTTCGTCCCCGGCCTCGATCAGGCGGCAGCCGGACAGGTCGATCGACGCCGACCGCGCGATATCGCGGATGGTGGCGGCCGGACCGACCAGGACGGGCTGGACGATCCCCTTCTGCCGGAGGCCCACGGCGGCCTCCAGCGCGGGGACGCTGCAGGGGTGAATGACGGCGGCCGCTATGGGCGGCCCTTCGGCGAGAACGGCAAACAATTCATCGAAAGCGGGCGAGGACGGCATCGGGACAACCGGGCTGCAGGTGCGGAATGGACCGTACCGTCATGCCACGTTCCCCCGATGGTCCCTGGCATCATCTTTGTGCGAGGCGCCCGCGCCGGACCGTGCCGGGCAGCAGGCGATACAGCAGCAGCACTGCCATGACGACGGCATACAGCAGCGGTTCGACACGCAGCAATTTGAAGGACAGGATGAAATGCACGGCCGCGCACAGGCCCGCCAGATACACCATGCGATGCACGGCCCGCCAGCGCCGGCCAAGGTGCCGGATGGACCATGCATTCGACGTGGCCGCCAGCACCGACACGATCAGGAACGCCACCATCCCCAGGATGACGAACGGCCGCCGCGTGATGTCGGCCAGCAGCACCGCGCCGTCGAACCCCTGGTCCAGGCCGACATAGACCGTGACGTGAAACAGCGCATACCAGAACGCCAGCAGGCCCAGCGCCCGCCGGTAGCGCAGCAGATTGATGCCGGCCAGTTCGCGCAGCGGCGTCACGCACAGGGACAGGATCAGGAAGCGGATGGCCCACAGGCCCAGCGTGCGCTCGAAGACATTGACCGGGTCCGCGCCCAGCCGGTCCGCCAGCCCCATCGCGAAGGTCGCCGCCGCCGGGACCAGCCCCACGGCGTACAGGACGGCCCGAATCATCCCGGCCGATGGTCGCCATCCCCCCGCCTGCCGGCCCTGCCTGTCCGCTCGTGCCGCCATCGTCAGAAATCGCGACGCAGGTTCATGCCGGCGTACAGGGCCGCCACCTGCTCGCCATAGCCGTTGAACGGCAGGGTCGGCTTGCGCGCCGCGCCGAAGAAGCCGCCGCGCGCGCCGATCGGGCGCTCGCTCGCCTGGCTCCAGCGCGGATGATCGACCTCGGGATTGACGTTGGCATAGAACCCGTACTCGTCCGGGGCGCGCAGATTCCACGAGGTCGCGGGCCGGGTGTCCGTCAGGCGGATGCGGACCACGGATTTGGCGCCCTTGAACCCGTATTTCCACGGCACCACCAGCCGGATCGGCGCGCCGTTCTGGTTCGGCAGCGTCTGGCCATACAGCCCCACCGCCAGGACCGTCAGCGGATGCAAGGCCTCGTCCAGGCGCAGCCCTTCCACATACGGCCACTCCAGCACCGGCAGCACACCCGACTGGCCCGGCATTTCCGATGGGCGGACGACCGATTCGAAAGCCACGTATTTCGCGCTGCCCAAGGGCTCGACCTCCTTCAGCAGCTCGGCCAGCGGGAAGCCGATCCACGGGATGACCATCGACCAGGCCTCGACGCAGCGCATGCGATACAGCCGTTCCTGCAACGGCCGGGCCAGCAGCGCGTCGATGTCGTAGGTGCGGGGATGCGCGACCAGCCCATCGACCCGCACGGTCCACGGATGCGGGTGGAAGCCGCCCGACCGCTCGGCCGGATCGGTCTTCTCCAGCCCGAATTCATAGAAATTATTGTAGTGCGTGACGTCCTGGAACGGGGTCGGCGTCAGGCCCTCGGCGGATTGTCCGCCGGATCGGGCCGTCAGCGGCGCCGCCCGCGCCGGGGCCGATCCCATGAGGCCGGGCGGCACGATCGCCCCGGCCAGCCCGGTGGCCAGCAGGTCACGCCGCGACAGCCAGACCGACCGGGGCGTGATCTCCGATGCCGGGGGACGAGGATATCGAAAGATGCTCATGAACCAGTATCCTCTTACATGCCGTCCGCCACGGCCTACGGGGTGACATCGTCCCCCCGCTCCTGCACTGTGCGCCTGATATACCGAAGACAGGAAGGATCAGCATCATGAGCGATTTATCCCCCCTCGGCTTCGTCGGATTCGGCGCCATGGCCAGCCGGATGGGCCATAATCTGGTCGCCGCCGGTTATCAGATCGCGGCTTTCACCCCGTCCGGCAAGGGCGGCGACGGCAGCGTGCGCTTCCTGCCGACCCCACGCGCCCTGGCCGAGGCATCCGACACCGTAATCGCCTGCGTGCCCGACGACGAGGCCCTGGCCGCATCGATGTATGGGGACGACGGCGCGCTGGCCGGCATGAAGGCGGGCGCGCTGCTGATCAACACCAGTTCGGTCTCGCCCGAGGCCTCGCAGCACCTGGCGGCGGCGGCCCGGGCGCGCGGCATCACCGCGCTGGACGCCCCGGTTTCCGGCAGCACGCCCGAGGCCGAATCCGGCGCCCTGGTCGTACTGGTCGGGGGCGAGGCCGCCGATGTGGCCCGCGCGCAGCCGATCTTCGACGTCATCGGCAAGGCGACGCTCCATGCCGGCCCGTCCGGCAGCGGGTCGAAGCTGAAGCTGATCGTCAACGGCATCATGGGCGCCGGGCTGGCCGCAGTGGCCGAAGGCGTGACCTACGGCCTGGCCGCCGGGCTGGACCGCGACCTGCTGTTCAATGCCCTGGATTCGGTGGCCGTCATCTCGCCGCACCACAAGCGCAAGCTGAAGGCCGCGCATGTCGGCGATTTCAGCCCGCAGTTCCCGACCCGCCTGATGCAGAAGGACATGCGGCTGCTGATGACCGATGCCGCCCGGACCGAGGCGGCGCTGCCGACCATGGCGGCCACCACACAGCTTCTGTCGCTGACGCGCCGGCTGCATCCGGACGAGGATTATTCGTCGCTGTTCGCCGTTATGGAAGCCACCGTCGCCAACGCACCCTGACCGGCTTTCAAACCCGCCCGGTCAGGGCCGCCCACAGGACCGCCAGCCGGTCCCCTACCCCGCGCACCGCGTCACCTTCCGCTCCTGCGTCACGGGCCAGGTCGCGTCGCGCCAGCACCCCCGGCAGGGCCGCGCCACGCGCGGCGCGCGGCAGCGTCACGGTCCGGCCCGCGTGCAGCAGGGCCAGCCCCTCCTGCCGCAGCAGGGTCCGCAGCGGCCCCAGCCGCGCCGGATCGACGCCATTCTGTACCGCGTCGCGCGACAGGCCGGCGGCGTTCAGCGCATCCTCGGGCAACGGGCACCGGCCGCCGCGCAGCACCGCGTCCAGATGGCGCAGCAGCCCGCCCACCCCGAAGGCCGCGCCCCGCGACGCGACGGCGCGCAAGGCGTCTTCATCCTGCAGGCCGGCGGCCTCGGCGATGGCACGCTGCACGCCGCCCGCCCCGTGCCACATCGCCTCGCGCCAGGCATCCCGGTCGGCCAGTCCTTCCAGTTCCGCCTCGCGCGCATCGAGAATGCCCAGCAGGGTCCGCCGGTCCACCCGGCCCTGTGCGATCAGGTCGCGCAGGGGGGCGGAGACTTCGTGGGGGTGGGGGGCGCCCTCGACGATTTCGCGCCACCATTGCAGGCGGATCATCCCGGCCAGCGGCCCGGCGACCGACCGCGACTGGGTTCCCGTCAATGCCCGAACGGATTCGTGATTGAACGCGATCAGGGTGAACGCGTCTTCCCGCAGGGCGGCCGGCAGGAACAACGAACAGAAGAAACGATCCGGATCGGACCGCCGGGCGATGTCACCGCAGACGGACAGGCCGGACGTGCCTGTCCGCTGATCGGTTTCGCTGGTCATGAGGCTGGTCATCGCATCGACATGCCGCGTGCGGGACGAACGCACAAGAACGCGGTCATGCGTCCGTCACTTGACGCCTTTCCCCTGCCCCCATAGCTCTGGACAGGCGGCGGTTTGCGCCCCTGCAATTCCAAGGAGAACGTTCATGGCTTTCGAATTGCCCACCCTTCCGTACCAGACCAACGCGCTGGCGGCGCGCGGCATGTGCCAGGAGACACTGGAGCTGCACCACGGCAAGCACCATCAGGCTTATGTCACCGCGCTGAACGGCTTCGTCGAGTCCAAGCCCGAACTGCAGGGCAAGTCGCTCGAGGAGATCATCCTGGCGGTGAAGGGCGATGCGGCGGCGGCCCCGGTGTTCAACAACGCGGGCCAGCACTGGAACCACATCCTGTTCTGGCAGAACCTGTCGCCCACCGGCGGCGCGATCCCCGACACCCTGGCCGCCAAGCTGGCCGAGGATTTCGGCAGCGTCGACGACTTCAAGGCCGCCTTCAAGACCGCCGCGACGACGCAGTTCGGCTCGGGCTGGGCGTGGCTGGTCCTGGCGTCCGACGGCAAGCTGAAGGTCACCAAGACCGCCAACGGATCGAACCCGCTGGCCGAGGGCCAGGGCACGGTGCTGCTGGGCCTGGATGTGTGGGAACATTCCTACTACCTGGATTTCCGCAACCGTCGCCCGGACTACACCACCAACTATCTGGACAAGCTGGCGAACTACGAGTTCGCCGAGGCGCAGCTCAAGGCCGCCTGAGGTCCGCCTGCGACCGCATGGCCGCACAGGCAACCTGGACGATCGGAAACCCGGCCCTCGCGGCCGGGTTTTTCATATGTCTCAGGCGGGCCCGACGCCCCCCGGAACACGTTCCCGCCCGATGTCGCGCAGGCGCCGGCCGGCCATCAGTTCGTGTTCGATCCGCTCCAGGCTCAGGCCCTTGGTCTCGGGCACGAACAGCAGCACCAGGACGACGAACAGCGCGTTCAGCCCAGCATAGAGCCAGAAGGTCTGCCCCTGCCCCAGCCGGTCCAGCAGCGTCAGGAACGTCGAACCCACGATCATGTTGGCAATCCAGTTCGTGGTGGTGGAGCAGGCCAGGCCGAAATCGCGGCCCTGCAGCGGCTGGATCTCGGAACACAGCACCCATACCAGCGGGCCGGCCGAAAAGGCGAAGCCCGCCACGAAGCACAGCAGCACGCCCACCGCCATCGCCTGCTGCCCCCCCGGATCGGGTCCCATGCGGATCATGGCCCCCAGCAACGCCATGCCGGCACTCATGACCAGCAGGCCGCAGACCAGCATCGGCCGCCGGCCCCAGCGATCAACCAGGCCAATGGCCAGGAACGTCGCCAGCATGTTCACGACGCCGACCGAGGCGGTGCCCCACAGGCGGGCGTGTTCGGCGAACCCGGCCAGGCCGAAGATGCGCGGCGCGTAGTACATCACCACGTTCATGCCGGTGAATTGCTGGATGCATTGCAGCATGATTCCCAGCAGGACCGACCGGCGAAAATTCGGATTGTCGCGAAACAGGGCCCATCCCCGGGTCTGGCCGCGCAACTGGGCGTCGATCTCGGCCAGTTCCCGCGCGACGCCGCCCGCCTGGCCGCGCAGTTCCAGCAGGGCCCGCCGGGCCGCGTCGCGGCGCCCCATCATCATCAGCCACCGTGGACTGGCCGGCAGGAACGCCGCCCCGATCAGGTAGACCACACCGGGAAATGCAACGACGCCCAGCATCCAGCGCCAGGCGTCGAAATAGGAAAACAGGGCGTCCGAGACGAATGCCAGCAGGATGCCGATGGTGATCATCAGTTGATACACCGACACCATGGCCCCCCGGTGCCGCGCATCCGCGATTTCGGAAATATACAATGGCGCGGTGAACGTCGAAATGCCGATCGCCAGCCCCATGACGATCCGCGCCACGATCAGCGTGCCGACCGAACCGGACAGGGCGCAGAACACAGCCCCCGCGACGAACAGCATGGCCCCGATCACCAGCGTCCGCTTCCGTCCCCAGACAAAGGACAGCCGCGCCGCGATCAGAACCCCGGCCGAGGCGCCCAGCATCATCGACGCCACGATCCATTCCTGCTGAAGCTGGGTGGCCTCGAACTCCTGTGCGATCAGGCTCAATGCGCCCGATATCACCCCGATATCCAGCCCGAACATCAATCCGGCCACGGCCGCCAGCCCGGCGACCAGCCGGGCGCGGCCCGTCACCGGCTTGCCCATCCATCCGGCCTCCATTGTCGCGGCATGTCCGTACCCGCCCATCTCACGTTCCCCGTCATGCCCATCTTGGATCAATTATAACGACCCGGACCGGCCGGAGTTCGGATCAGGGCGCGACTTTGGCGGAAAACCGCCATATCGGCGATGCCTCTACACCCATCCGCCGTCGACGATGAAACTCTGGCCAGTGCACATGCGGCTATCGTCGGCCGCCAGGAACAGGGCCATGCGGGCGATGTCCTCGGGTTCCACCCGGCCGGGCAGGCACTGGCCGCGCTCGATCTCGCGCTCGCCTTCCGGCGTCAGCCACAGCTTTTTCTGCCGTTCGGTCATCACCCAGCCGGGCACCAGCGCGTTGACGCGGATCGTATGCGGGCCGAGTTCCCGCGCTAGCGCGTTCACCAGCCCGTGCACCGCCGCCTTTGCCGTGGCATAGACCGGATAGCCGCTGTTCTTCAGCATCCATCCGATGGAACCGAGGCAGACGATGCTCCCGCGCCCCAGTGCCCGCATGTCGCCCGCCACCGCCTGGGCGACGAAGAACTGGGCGCGGATATTGACCGCGGACAGCCGGTCCCACATCGCCGGATCGACCTCGTCCAGCGTGTGACGGGTGTCGTTGGCGGCGTTGTTCAGAAGGATGTCGATCGGCCCATGCGCCGCCCGGGCGGCGTCGACGGCCACTTGCAGTGCCCCGATATCGGTCAGGTCACACGGCACGAACAGCGCCTGCCTGCCCTCGGCGCGCAAATCGTCGGCCAGCATACTGCCCGCCGCATGATCGAGGTCGAGAAACGCGACGTGCGCGCCCTGCCCGGCGAACGCGCGCACCAGCGCCGCACCGATGCCGGTCGCACCCCCCGTTACCAGAACGGAGCGCCCTGACAGGCTGGGATAGCGGGCGAACATCGCCCCATCCCCCGGAGAGTGCGTCACCATTCGGCGAACGACCCGTCACGATGCCGCCAGACCGGATTGCGCCAGCGATGCCCCTCGGCGGCGCGGGCGCGGACATATTCCTCGTTGATCTCGATACCCAGGCCGGGGCCGGAGGGAATGTCCACATGCCCGTCGCGATAGGCGAAGACGTCGGGGTCGACGATATAATCCAGCAGATCGTTGGTCTTGTTGTAGTGGATCCCCAGGCTCTGCTCCTGGATGAAGGCGTTGTAGCAGAGCGCATCGAGTTGCAGGTTCGCCGCCAGCGCGATCGGTCCCAGCGGGCAATGCAGTGCCACCGCCACGTCATAGGCCTCGGCCATCGCGGCGATCTTGCGGGTTTCGGTGATGCCGCCGGAATGCGACGGGTCGGGCTGGATGATGTCCACGCAGCCCTGTTCCAGCACCCGCTTGAAATCCCACCGCGAAAACAGGCGTTCGCCCAGGGCGATGGGGATGGAAGTGTGCTTGGTGATTTCGGGCAGGTCCTCCAGATGCTCGCTCAGGACCGGTTCCTCGATGAACATCAGCTCGAACGGTTCCAGTTCCTTGGCCAGGACCTTGGCCATCGGCTTGTGCACTCGGCCATGGAAATCCACGCCGATGCCTAAATACGGGCCGGCTTCCTCGCGAATTGCGGCAACACGGGCGATCACGTCGTCGATCTTGGCGTGGCTGTCGACATATTGCAGTTCTTCGGTCGCGTTCATCTTGATCGCCGTGAAGCCGCGATCGACCACCGCGCGCACCGCCTGCGCAGTATCGGCCGGCCGGTCGCCCCCGATCCAGGAATAGACGCGGATGCGGTCCCGGCAGCGGCCACCCAGCAGTTCATGGACCGGGACGTTGAACGCCCGCCCCTTGATATCCCACAGGGCCTGGTCGATGCCGGCGATGGCGCTCATGTGCACGGCACCCCCGCGATAGAAGCCGCCGCGATACATGACCGTCCAATGGTCCTCGATCCGGAACGGGTCCTTGCCGATCAGATAATCCGCAAGTTCGGCCACGGCAGCGGCGACCGTGTCCGCGCGCCCTTCCACCACCGGCTCGCCCCAGCCGGAAATCCCCTCGTCGGTTTCGATCTTCAGGAACAGCCACCGCGGCGGCACCTGGAACGTCGTCAGCTTCGTGATCTTCATGACCGTTTCCGTCCTGTTCTTGTTCTTGCAGCCGGCGGCGCTATCGCCCGCGCGGCAGGGCGTCCACGAACCGGCGCGCCGCCACCCCGACTTCGCGCGCCGACCGGCCGGCCCGATACAGCGCCGACCCCAGGCCGAACCCCGCGGCCCCGGCATCGAGGAATGCCTCCATGGTGTCCGGCGTCACCCCGCCTACCGGGATGAAACGGGTGCCGGCGGGAAAGACGCTGCGCCAGGCCGCAAGCGTCGGCGGCCCGAGTTGTTCGGCGGGAAACATCTTCAACGCCGTGGCGCCTGCGGCCAAGGCGGCGAAGCCCTCGGTCGGGGTGGCCACGCCGGGCGTGCAATACAGGCCGAGCGCGCGCGCCGCGCGGATGACCGCGACATCGCCATGCGGCATGACGATCAGCCGGCCACCGGCCTCGGCGACCTGCACCACCATGTCGGGCGACGTCACGGTACCCGCGCCGATCAGGGCGGTCTCGCCGAACCGGTCCTGCAGCAGGCGGATGCTGCGCAGGGGGTGTGGCGAATTCATCGGCACCTCGATGATGCGAAATCCGGCCTCCACCAGCGCGTCGCCGATCTCCAGCACCTCGTCCGGCGTCACGCCGCGCAGGATCGCGATCAGCGGGCAGGCGGCCAGGGCGTCATCGAAACTCGTCATGTCGGTCTTCCTTCCTGGCGCCCCTCGGGTGCCTGGTTCGCCGGGGTCAGGTAGCCGGCCTCGATGGCAATCCGGTACAGCCCCTGCGGGGCGGTGTTGCCCACGGACTGGGGCACCGGGGCGCCCAGGATGTCGAACGCGCGGGCGTACAGGCCGCACAGTCGTTCCTCGCCCACCAGTATCGCCGGCGGGGCGCCCGGCCGGTCGGCCAGGCCCGTCCGGACTTCGTCACCCACCAGCAGGCCGGACAGATAGTCCCGCGTCGCGGCGGCGCCGATCCCGCCGTCCAGGAACAGGGCACGCACGGAAAACAGCAGCGGCGCCACCCCCTGGCGGGACGCCGCGGCAGCCAGGACGCCACGGCGGAAGGCGTCGCGGGCCTCGTCCTCGGTCACGGCGGCGGCCCCGTCGGCGGGCCGGCCCAGGATGCTGTGCCGGGACAGCACGGCGAACAGCTCCCCCGTCATCGCGGTCGCGAACCCCACGATCCGGCCGCCCTGCACGCGCGCCCATTTGGAATGGGTTCCGGGCAGGATCAGCGTCGAATCCGCCGCCAGGTCGGGATGCAGCGCCAGCGCACCCACGATCTGCGTTTCCTCGCCGCGCATGACATCGGGCAGCGGATGCCGCCGCCTGACCCCCGGCACGATGCCCGGAACGCCCGGGGCACCGGCCGCCGCGTCCGGACGGACCAGCGCGCGGGCCAGCGACGCGCCGTCGGCCGGGCAATCAACATACGGGACCTCGCGCCAGCCATTCGCGCTGCCGACCATGCCGCAGGCGATCAGCGGCAGGCCGGCCGCATCCGGCCAGTTGGACAACAGCGCCGCCAGCGCGGCGGGATACCCGCCATCCGGCAGGTTCAGGATGCCCCACGGGGCCTGCGCCTCGTCCAGCACCGCCCCCGACGCCGACAGGCGCCAGGCCCGCAGGGACGACGTGCCCCAGTCTATGCCGATCAGCGCCCCGTTTTCCGAGGACACGGCCTCCTCCGTCTCATGCCGCCGTAACATGGGCGCTCCCTCCCAGTCTGCTCGACAGGTCGCCCGCCGCACGACGCACGATGGGCGCCAGGGTCCGCATCCGTTCGAGCGACAGGTAGGGCGTGGCGCTGGCGACGCTCAGCGCCGCGACGATCCGCCCGCCGCGATCGCGGACCGGGACCGCGACGCAGCGGATCCCGACCTCGTTGTCCTCCAGGTCGAAGACGCAGTCCGACGCGCGATAGTCCCGCATGCGCGCAAGCCAGGCCTGCCAATCGGCATCCCCGGGCACCTCGGGCCGGGCCGCGTCGTACAGATAACGCCATTCGACCTCATCCAGATCCAGCATCAGGGCGCGGCCGATGCCGGTCAGGGCCAGATGCATGCGCTGCCCGACGCGCGAGCGCATCTCCAGCCCCCGCTGGCCGGGGATCTTGTCCAGATACAGAACGTCCCCGCCCGAACGGATGCCCAGATGCACGGTGTCGCGCGTTTCCGCCCCCAGCCGTTCGGTTACCGGCCTGGCCTGTTCGGCCAGCGACATCTCGTCCTGCGCACCGGCCCCCAACGCCGCCAGGCGCGGGCCGAGGCGATAGGTGCCGTCCCCGTCCAGCCGCAACCAGTCCAGGCGGACCAGGCAACTGACGATCCGCTGGGTGGTGCTGCGGGTGCAGCCGGTGGCGCCCGCAATCGCCGCCAGCGTACGATGGCCCCGATCGACCGCGTCGACGACCGCGATCCCGCGTTCCAGCGCCTGCGTTCCGCTTGCGGCGGCAGGCTTTGCGACCCTGGCATCCATGATCCACTCCCCCAAGCCACGATCGGTAAGGGGGATTTCCGGAAAACTCAATATACGGTTCAATGACCCACATTATGGGTTATTTGCGACACCAAGCAGCTTTTCCCCGGTTTTCCGGGCCCTGGAACGCAAGACGCCCGGCCACCATCCTCATCGGGCGGTGGCCGGGCGCCTATCAACTCTGCGGGATCGGTTGGGCGTCAGCCGGCCTTGGCGCCGGTGTCGTTCGCGGGCTTGGCGCTGCTGCTGACGACCGATCCGATCGTCTCGCGCAGGACGGTGACGCGTACGTTCGGCGCGATCTCGACCTCGACCTCATTCGAATCGTCGCGCACTTTCTGGACGACGGCGATGATCCCGCCTGCCGTCAGCACCCGGTCGCCGCGCCGCAGGGCCGAAAGCTGCGCGCGAAGCTGCTTCTGCTTCTGCTGCTGCGGCCGGATCAGGATGAAATAGAAGATAACGAACATCGCCACATAGGGCAGGATCGTCATCAGCCCGCCGGCGCTCAGAAATCCCCCCTCGCCTCCGGCGGTCTGGGCGTAGGCCGGTGTAATCAGGAAGTCCGAAAGAAGGGTCATGTCGTGCGGTTCCGGGGGTCATTATTGGGTTGCGGGCCGTGGATGTGGACCATAGTTTTCGCCTGTTTCCCGTCAAGGCGTCGGTTCGCTTTCGCGTCGCCCGCCGCGCTCCGGGCCCATGACACCGCCTTGGAACAGGACCGACGATGGATTCCGACCTGCTGCCCGCTCTCGACCGGATCGCCGCCGCGCTGGAACGGCTGTCTCCTCCCCCGCCCACGCTGAAGGGCCTCGACGAAGCGGACGCTTTCGTCTGGCATCCCTCCCTGGGCCGCCTGACCCCGGTCGAGCATGTCGCGCATGTCGATATCGACCTGTTGCAGGGCGTGGCCATGCAGCGTGGGCTGGTCCTGGACAACACGCTGCATTTCGCGCGCGGCCTCCCGGCCAACAACGCCATGCTGTGGGGCGCGCGCGGGATGGGCAAATCATCGCTGGTCAAGGCGGCCCATGCGCGCGCCAATCTGGTCGACGGCCGGCCGGCGGCGCCGGGCCAGGGCCGCCTGGTCCTGATCGAGATCCAGCGCGAGGACCTGGCCACGCTGCCCGACCTGCTGGCGCTGCTGCGCACCAGCCCGCGCCGTTTCATCGTCTTCTGCGACGACCTGTCCTTCGAAAGCGAAGACGCGGACTACAAGGCGCTGAAATCCGTCCTGGACGGCGGTATTTCCGGCCGACCGGACAATGTCCTGTTCTACGCAACATCCAATCGCCGGCACCTGATGCCGCGCGACATGATCGACAACGAACGCTCGACCGCCATCAACCCGTCCGAGGCGGTGGAGGAGAAGGTCTCGCTCTCGGACCGGTTCGGGCTGTGGGTCGGCTTCCATAACTGCCCCCAGGACGTGTTCCTGGACATGGCCCGGGCCTATGCCCACGCGCGTCGCCTGCGGATCGATGATGCCGAGCTGACGCAGCGCGCCAATGCCTGGTCCGTCACGCGCGGCGGCCGGTCGGGCCGCGTCGCCTTCCAGTTCATCGAAAACCTGACGGCCGAACTGTCGCCACAGGCATGATCGGGGCTGGCGATTGACACGGATCAAGGCCGGCCGGGGCCTTGTCCGTCCAGGCTGGGCAGTGCCCCTCCACCCCGACACGCCCTGCAATAATATGAAAAAATTGCGCACCCGGCAGGGATCGAACTTTAATGGAATGCGCTGTCGACACGATCCCTGCGCCTGTGGTCTGCTGGCCTGCGCCCCAGGGGGACATGATGGCTGCGAAGGCCTGAATACATAGAGAGACGATGAATCAGATCTTATCGACGGACAGTATGCCTCCTCCCCGACTGGGCCCCGAGGGGGACCTCCGGCGGATCCGTTCCAATCCCGATTTCTGGTATCCCGTGGCCTGGTCGCGCGAACTGAAACCCGGCAAGACCATCGGCGTGCGTTATGCCGGACAGCCGATCGCGCTGATCCGTCCGAAGGAAGGCGACGTTTTCGCCCTGGAGGACCGCTGCGCCCATCGCCAGGTTCCCCTCAGCAAGGGGCAGGTGACCGGGCAGTCGGTTCAGTGCTGCTACCATGGCTGGGCCTATGGCCGGTCGGGTCGCTGCATCGACGTGCCCTACCTGGGCAAGGGCAAGCTGCCCAACGGCGTGCGCACCTATCCCTGCCGCGAGCAGGACGGGCTGATCTTCGTCTTCCCCGGCGACGCCGCGAAGGCCGAGACCGTCCCCCTGCCCCACCTGTCCCAGGTCGCGAATCCGGCCTACAAGACGCGGCGGTTCGGCCGGCACGTCAAATGCCATTACAGCTTCATGCATGAGAACCTGATGGATATGAACCATCAGTTCATGCACATGAAGCAGATGGGCCAGATGAAGCCGCGCTTCCTGGGGCAGGACAGCGGCCCCGGCATGATCGAGGCGCGCTATACTTTCGCGCGCACCGGCGGCAAGCAGCCGATCGGCGAGGCCCTGGTGTTCGGGCAGAAGCGCGACAACAGCGCGAAATACGCCCATCGCGACGTCATGACGATTCGCACCGAATACCCCTACCAGACCCTGAAGATCCAGTCCGAGGGCGAGGATCCGGTCATGGATCTGTGGATCGCCTATGTGCCCCAGGATGCCGAGGAACTGACGAACCGGGTGTTCGGCCTGCTGTCGATCAAGCGCCCGAAGATCCCCGGCCTGCTGGATGCCGCGTGGCCGTTCCTGGTCGCGTTCACCGAACGGATTTTCCGCGAGGACCGCGAGATCGTGGAACTGGAGCAGGCGGCGTGGAACGAACTGGGTGGCGACCACAACCAGGAGGTCTTCCCGGTGATCCAGAATCTGCGCGCATTGCTGGCGCGCTGCGGCATCCCGGCCGGGGCCGAATCCTGACCCCCGCCTTGCCGCCCGCATGACGATGGACATGCAAACCGGGGGGGCCGCCCCCGCGCTGGAGGCCGGCCCCTATCGGCTGCGGGCGTTGCTGCCGTCGGACGCAGGCGCGATGCATCGCCTGGTCAATGACTGGAGTGTCATCCGCATGCTCAGCCGGGTGCCATTTCCCTATCCGCGCGGCCTGACGGACGAATGGATCGCCTCGACCCAGGATCTGTCACGCCGGGGGGCGGCCTATCATTTCGCCATCACCCATCCCGAATCGGACGAGCCCGATTCGCTGATCGGCTGCATCGGGGTACAGATCGATCCCGCGACCCGCTCCGGCACGGTCGGATACTGGATCGGGCGCCCGTACTGGAATCGCAAGGTCGCCACCATCACGGTGGGCCGGATCGCACGATGGGCGCTGGCCAACCTGCCGGTCGAGCGGATGGCGGCGGCGGTCGCCCATGACAACCCCGCCTCGATCGCCGTCCTGCGCCGCATCGGTTTTCGCGAATCCGGGACCGGGCGGCAGGAATTCGTCTCGCGTGGCGGCGAGCATCCGGTGCTGCTGTTCGAGGCGACCCGCGCCGACCTGTCGGTGGACGGCCCGGCGGCTTCCCCCAAGGACACCCCGGCAGGACAGAAGAAAATCGTCCTGGTCGCGGCGGTGGCTCTGATCGATTCCGATGGCCGCGTCCTGCTGGCCCGACGGCCGGAAGGCAAGCCGATGGCCGGGCTGTGGGAATTCCCAGGCGGCAAGGTCGAGCCCGGCGAAACGCCCGAGGCCGCGCTGATCCGCGAACTGGACGAGGAACTGGGGCTGGACGTGGCACGGTCGTGCCTCGCGCCCTATAGTTTCGTGTCTCACGATTACGGGCATTTTCACCTGCTGATGCCCGTGTATGTCTGCCGGCGCTGGAAGAACGTGCCGCGTCCGCGCGAGGGGCAGGCCCTGGCCTGGGTCCGGGCCGAGGCCCTGTCGGACTATCCGATGCCCGAGGCCGACCTGCCCCTGATCCCGCTGCTGCGCGACCTGATCTGATCCTTACAGGATAAGCGACCGGGTCAGGGGAAAGACCGCCTGCCGTTGTCCGGGAATGCTGCTGCCGAACGAGAACAGCCCGCCGGTCAGCGGCTCGGCCTGAAGCTGTTCCGGCGACAGGCCGCTGCGCGCCGTCGTGACGAAGACGGTGCGGTAGTCCGGCCCGCCGAACGCGACCTTGGTGACGTTGCGTGCCGGCAGCGGAATCGGGTCGACCGGCGTTCCGTCCGGGGACAGGCGCTCGATCCGTCCGCCGCCCCATACGCCGATCCACAGGAAGCCGGCGCTGTCGACCGCGATTCCATCCGGATAGCCATCGTCCAGGGTCGCGAAGACGCGGCGATTGGACAGCATCCCGCCATCCCCCACGTCGAAGGCGTAGACGACCTGCGCGGGCGAATGATTGTGGTACAAAACCCGTCCATCGGGCGAAAGCGCCGGCCCGTTGCTGACGATATAGCCTTCGTCCTCGCGATGGATGTGCAGGCTGCCGCCCGCCTGCGTCACGGAATACAGCGATCCTGTCGGCTCGGTTTCGGCATCGTGCATCGTGCCGAACCACAGGCGGCCGGCGGCATCGACATGACCGTCGTTGATCCGGTTTCCCGGCAATTCGGGTTCGACCAGCGTATCGAGGCTGAACCGGCCGCTGGCGGGATCGAAGCGATGCAGCCCGTCCTTCAGCCCGCACAGGAACGTGCCGTCGTTCGACGGCACCAGGAAACCGGGCCGGTCGGGCGCGTCCCAACTGGTGGTCTCGCCGCTTTCGGGGCGGTAGCGATGGATCGCGCGGCCCACGATATCGACGAAATACAGGGCCTGCTCGGTTTCGGCCCAGACCGGCCCCTCGCCCAGCGTGGCGCGCAGATCCCACACGCAGCGCGGCGCGCCGCAGATCGGTCCCTTCAACATCTTGGTCCTCCTCTCTGGCCCGGACGGCCCTTCGGGGTCATAGTGCGATCATACCGCAAAGGTGGAATCCGTTCATGAATCCCACAGCCTGCATCCTGGTGATCGGCAACGAAATCCTCTCGGGCCGCACGCAGGATATGAACGTACAGTATATCGCCCGTCGCCTGGCGGAGATCGGCATTTCCCTGATGGAGGTCCGGGTCATCCCCGATATCCGCGAAACCATCGTCACCACGGTATGCGACGTCCGGGCGCGGTTCGACCATGTCTTCACCACCGGCGGCATCGGGCCGACCCACGACGATATTACCGCGCCCTGCATCGCCGAGGCGTTCGGCGTGCCCTGGACGATCCATTCCGAGTCGTTTCGCCTGCTGGAAGCCCATTTCCCGCCTGGCGAATTCAACGCCGCCCGACAGCGCATGGCAACGCTGCCCGAAGGTGCCATCCCGATCCGCAACCCGGTGTCGGTCGCGCCTGGCTTCAGCATGGGCAATGTCCATGTGATGGCCGGCGTGCCACGCATCATGCGCGCGATGTTCGAGGAAGTGTCCCCCGGCCTGACGCATGGTACGCCCGTCACATCCATCAGCTGGTACGCGCTGGGCCTGTATGAAGGCACGCTGGCCGCCGGCCTGTCGGACGTTCAGTCGTGCCATGGGCAGGTCGATATCGGGTCCTACCCGTTCCATCGTCCCGATGGGCGGCGCGGCGTGGCCCTGGTAAGCAAGGGGGTGGACGCCCGCGCCGTGCACCAGGCCGCCAGTGCGGTCCGTGATCTGATCGCAACCTTGGGCTTCGCACCGGTCGAGGGCGAACCGCCGCCCTGAGTGGGGGCGGAGCGAGATCGGGCCTTGCCCGAACCACCAGGGCCTTCGGCGGGTTTCAGGTCAGCCCGTCACGCCCCATGGCCAGGAACTTCTCGCGACGCTGGGCGACCAGAACCGCGGGTTCGCGTGCCAGCAGGGGGGGAAGGTCCGCCGCGATCGCATCGCCCACCGCCCGGATCGCCGCCGCCGGGTCGCGCTGCGCTCCGCCCAGCGGTTCGGGGATGATGCGGTCGATCAGGCCGAGTTGCAGCAGGTCCTGGGCCGTCAGCTTCAGCGCATCGGCGGCGCTCGTCGCCTGCTTCGGGTCGCGCCACAGGATCGAGGCGCAGGCCTCGGGCGAGATGACCGAATAGATCGCATGTTCCAGCATCATGACCCGGTCGCCGGCCCCCAGCGCCACCGCGCCGCCCGAACCGCCCTCGCCGATTACGGTGGCGATCACCGGAACGGGCGCGGACAGGCAGACGTCGATCGAACGCGCGATGGCTTCGGCCTGTCCGCGGGCCTCGGCGTCGATGCCGGGCCATGCGCCCGACGTGTCGATGAAGGTCAGGATCGGCATGCCGAAGCGGACCGCCAGCTTCATCAGGCGCTGGGCCTTGCGATAGCCCTCGGGCCGGGCCATGCCGAAATTATGCTGCAGGCGGGTTTCCAGGTCCGCGCCGCGCTCGGTCCCGATCACGACGACCGGCTGGTCGCCGAACCGGCCGATGCCGCCGATCACGGCCTTGTCCTCGGCGAACAGGCGGTCGCCGGCCAGCGGCGTGAAATCGTTCACCAGCGTGTGGATGTAATCCACCGCATGCGGACGCTGGGCATGACGGGCGACCTGCACCTTCTGCCACGGGGTCAGCTTGGCGTAGGCCGCGCGAAGCTGCTTGTCCGATTTCTCGGTCAGCTTGGCGATTTCCTCGGCGATGTTGATTCCGTCCGGCCCGGACATCTTGCGAAGCTCGTCGATCTTGTTCTCAAGCTCGGCGACCGACTTTTCGAAATCTAGAAACTGGCGCATGCGGTGCGGATAGCACAGCCACGTTTCCTGCCAAGCACATTCCGCAGCAAAACCGCCCGCACGCGCATGTTTTGCCGGCCAATCACGTCGATTTCGTTCCGGCCGTGGCCTGGGCCAGCGGATGATGCGCCTCCAGCGCCTGGCGCAACCGTTCGGCCAGCACATGGGTATAGATCTGGGTCGTCGCGATGTCCGCATGGCCCAGCAGAACCTGCAGCGCCCGCAGATCGGCGCCCCGGGCCAGCATGTGCGTCGCGAAGGAATGGCGCAGCACGTGGGGCGACAGCCGCTCGGGGTCCAGCCCGGCCCGCAGCCCGACATCGTGCAGAATCCGGTCGAATCCCTGGCGGGTCAGCGGCCGGCGGGGGTCGCGGCCGGGAAACAGGTACGGACTGCCCTGTGCCCGGTCGTGGGCCACCAGCGCCTCGGCCGCCGTGCGGGCGGCGGCGGACAGCGGCACGACTCGTTCCCGCCCACCCTTGCCGCGCACCAGCAGCATCTGTGCCGCCCCCACCAGGCTGCGACGCGGCAAGGCCAGCAATTCGGAAATACGCAGGCCGGAGGCATAGAGCATCTCCAGCGCCGCGCGGGCGACCAGCCATCGCCGGGCCCCGGGCGCCTCGGAATCCGCCCCCGGCGCGCAGGCCGCCAGCAGGGAATCGACCTCCGACTCGGACAGGAAGCGCGGCAGGGGGGCGGCAAGGCGGGGGGCGTCCAGCAGATCGGCCGGATTGTCGGGCCGCACCCCTTCGCGCGCCAGGAACAGATGGAACTGTTTCAGGCACGACAGGCGCCGGGCCTGGGTTCTGGGTGACAGGCCCGCACGGGCCAGGGCCGCCATATAGTCCCGAAGCAGATCGGCATCGGCGTCATGGAGGCCCCGCCCGCCCTGGCGGGCATGGGCGGCGAAATCGTCCAGGTCGCGCGCATAGGCCTTCAGCGTGTTCGGCGCGGCGCCCCGTTCGGCGGCCAGCATTTCCAGAAACGCCTCGGCGTGCGCGCCGCTCACGGATGGGCGAAACGGTCCGACGGAACATCCTTGTGGACCTGCTGGACCGGGGCGGGCGGCGGAAACGCGCCCATGGAGACGAATCCCCCTGCCAGCACAAGGACGACGACGCCCACAAGAACCAACAAGATGCGCTGCATGACGACCCCTAATTACGCGAAAAGCTGCATCCCTCAGCGGCTGGAACCACCCGTTCACGAACCGACATGGCTTGCCGCCTTCGCTGTATGTTAGGTTGGCGATCATGTCACGCCCGATCGACCCGCCTGCCCCCCGTTCGCCTGCCGCCCTCCCCCTCGACGGCAGGGACGATCCGTTCTTCCCGTTCGACCTGGAGGCGGTGGAACCCGCCGACCGGCATCGCAGCATGGGGCCGACGGGGCACAGCATCGTGCTGGTGGGCCTGATGGGGGCGGGCAAGACGACGATCGGCCGCAGGGTCGCGTCGCGACTGGGCCTGCCCTTCGTCGACGCGGACGTCGAGATCGAACGCGCGGCCGGATGTTCCATCGCCGACCTGTTCGCCAATTATGGCGAGGCCGAGTTCCGCAAGGGCGAACGACGGGTCATCCGGCGGATCCTCGACGGCCGTCCGCTGGTCCTGGCGACCGGCGGCGGCGCGTTCATGGACCCCGCGACCCGCGCCGTCATTCGCGAGCACGCGACGTCGGTATGGCTGCGCTGCCCCCTGCCCGTCCTGGTCCGCCGCGTCCAGGGACGCACCCATCGCCCGCTGCTGAACCAGGGCGACCCGCGCGAGATTCTCGCCGGACTCATGGAAATACGGCATCCGGTCTATGCCGAGGCCGACCTCATCGTGGATTGTGGAGACGAGAACGTGGACCAAAGTGCGGGCAACGTCATCAGCGCCCTGACCCTGGCGCAGCAACCCCGAATCGTCCCGGTCAGGCTGGAGCGCTGGCAGTACGACGTCACCATCGGCGCGGACCTGATCCGGCATGCCGGCGTGCTTCTTACCCCCGTCCTGCGGCAGAAGCGGGTGGTGATCGTGACCGACGACACCGTGGCCAAGCTGCACCTGCCCCGCCTGCTGGAGGGGCTGGCCGAGGCCGGGATTCGTGCCGACACGATCATCGTCCCCCCCGGCGAGGGATCGAAGACGATCGCGGAATACGAACGCGTGACCAACACCCTGCTGGAACTGGCGGTGGAGCGCGGAACCACGGTCATCGCCCTGGGCGGCGGCGTGGTGGGCGATCTGGCCGGCTTCGCCGCGGCGACCACCCTGCGCGGCCTGCCGTTCGTGCAGATCCCGACCACCCTTCTGTCACAGGTCGATTCGTCCGTGGGTGGCAAGACGGGCATCAACACCCCGTTCGGCAAGAATTTGCTGGGCGCCTTCCACCAGCCTGTCGCCGTACTGGCCGACACGTCGGCCCTGGCGACCCTGCCGTTGCGCGAGGTCCGGGCGGGCTATGCCGAAATCGTTAAGGCCGGCCTGATCGGCGACGCCGCCCTGTTCGAATGGTGCGAGGCCAACGGCCAGACGGTTCTGGATGGCGAGCCCGACGCCCAGGCCGAGGCCGTCAGCCTGGCCTGCGCCTTCAAGGCGCAGGTCGTCGGCGACGACGAACGCGAGGAAAAGAAGTCCGACGGGCGCGCCCTTCTGAATCTGGGCCATACCTTCGGCCACGCGCTGGAAGCCGAGCTGGGCTACGACGGGCGCCTGCTGCATGGCGAGGCGGTGTCGATCGGCCTGCGCCTGGCCTTCCTGACCTCGGTTCGCATGGGCTTCTGCGCCCAGACCGACCTCGACCGGGTCACCAGCCATCTGGACCGGCTGGGCATGCCTGCCCGGATATCCGACCTTGGACATGTCTTTTCGGCCGAAACGCTGATCGGACACATGCAACGGGACAAGAAGATGCGCGACGGCCGGCTGTCCTTCGTCCTGGCGCGCGGGATCGGGCAGGCCTTCACCTGCCGCGACGTCCCGGACGACCTCGTCCGCGAGGTTCTGATCACGGAATCGTGTGTTTCCTGACGACTCCCTGTGTCGGTGGGGACACATGTGTCCCCATTACTTCAGGCCACGTGACGCCGTCGCAATATTCGCCCCTTCGCCCGTCCCGGCCCCACGGTATCGGAGACGAAACGGACCTTCTGCGATCCGTAATCGCCCCGAAACAAACTGTTGCTTTTTCAACACGCATCGCAACGGTAATGGCTGTCCTGCCAACGGATGGGTTCCTAATCCGGAACCGAAAGATCTATAGGGGGTTAAGCATCACGCTGAGGCTGACCGTCTATGGTTTGACGGCACTCGAACGGATGATCAAGAGGACGAAAATAATGCGTCTCCGCACGGCATTACTCGCCACCACGCTGATGGCGGCTGCACCTGTTGCCGCAAACGCTACCATCATTACTGGTCCGTACGTGGACCTGGGCGCCGGTTACAACCTGGTCCAGACCCAGCACGGCCGTTTCGCCAACGATCCTGTGGCTCGCCAGTCCAGCTCGTCGACGCTGCGCCACCATGATGGCTTCACCGGCTTCGGGTCCTTCGGCTGGGGCTTCGGCAACGGCCTGCGCGCCGAAGTCGAGGGCGTCTATAACTATTCGCAGATCAATCATCGCAGCGGCGTGCCGAACACGACCAGCGGCAGCGACCAGTCCTATGGCGGACTCGTCAACGTCCTGTACGACATCGACCTGAAGCAGTTCGGGATCGACATCCCCGTGACGCCGTTCGTCGGTGTTGGTGCCGGCTATCTGTGGCAGCACTACAACCCGACCACGACCAACTACATCAACGGCGCCACCACCCGTCTGGGCGGCACGAACGGCGGCTTCGCCTATCAGGGCATCGTCGGTGCGGCCTACGACGTTCCGAACGTCCCCGGCCTGCAGATCACGGCGCAGTACCGCATGCTGGGCCAGGCGTTCAGCGACGGCTCGTTCACCCATACGTCGTATGGTCCCGGCGCCGCTGGCCGCCGCACGGGCAACGTGAACTTCGACGATCGCTTCAACCACCAGTTCATCCTGGGTCTGCGCTACGCGTTCAACACGGCTCCGCCGCCGCCGCCGCCGGCCCCGGTCGTCGTGCCGCCCGCGCCGACGCCGGCCCGTACCTACCTGGTGTTCTTCGACTGGGATCGTTCGGACCTGACGGCCCGTGCGCGTGAGATCGTGGCCGAGGCCGCCCAGGCTTCGACCCACGTCCAGACGACCCGTATCGAAGTCAACGGCTACACCGACAACTCGGCTGCCCATCCGGGTCCGCGCGGTGAGAAGTACAACATGGGCCTCTCCGTCCGTCGCGCCAACAGCGTGAAGGCCGAACTGATCCGTGACGGCGTGCCGGCCAACGCGATCGATATCCACGGCTATGGCGAGCAGCATCCGCTGGTCCCGACGGGTCCGAACACCCGTGAGCCGCAGAACCGTCGCGTCGAGATCATCCTGCACTGATCTCTGCCGCGCCCGTTCGGGAGTGGTCAAAAAAGGGGGGTGCCTTCGGGCATCCCCCTTTTTTTGTCCACATTCACGTGACACCAGGGGACTGCTTTAAAAAAACGGTCGGGCCGAGCGCGCGTTGAAACGCTGGCCGAGCCATTTTCAACGCACGTTTCATCCCTTTTCACGTCAGGCGGTTCCCCCCTCTTGTCCGACTCCCTGTCCAGCCCCGCGGCATGCAACCCGTTACGTCCCGGGGCGACGTCCTCCACTGCGCGGGCGCGCGTCGGCCAATTCCTGAAATTCGGGAGCGTGGGTGGGCTGGGCCTGGTGTGGGATACCGTCACGCTCTATGCCACCCGCCCCATCCTGGGGCTGGCGGGGGCGACGATGGCGGCCTATTTCGTCGCCGCGACGATGAACTGGTTGATGCACCGCCACTGGACGTTTCGCCACGTGCGCCACGCGGATGGGGCCCTGACCCAGTGGATGCGGTTCCTGATGGCGAATTCCTGCGGGTTCGCCCTGAACCGGGGCACGGTCTTCACCCTGTTCCTGACGATGCCGCTATGCCGGGCCATACCCGCCCTGGCGCTGGCGGCGGGCTTGCTCGCCGGGATGCTGGCCAATTTCAACCTCAGCCGGCGCCTGGTGTTCCGCCACCATGACGCCGGCGCCGTACCGCGTCACAGCGGTCCGGACTGCCCCGCCAGCCAGAACGCCGCCTCCAGCCTGACGGACGTCCGGAATTCGGACAGCAGCATCGGATAGCGGGCATCGGCCCCGTAACGCGCGCCCAGCGTATCGAGCGTGTTTATCCCGGCCTCGACGAACCCGGTGAATTTCTCGCCGCTATAGAGCGCGATCCAGGGCCAGTACGGATTGCCCTCGCGCCGGGTCGCCGGGTCGGCATGCAGCCGTGCGCCGATCTCGCCGTATCCGATCAGGCAAGGGGCCAGTGTCACGATCAGGTCCAGCAGGTCGCCGGTCTGCGCCCGGTCCAGGATGAAGCGCGTATAGGCCAGAAGTTCCAGCGATTCCGGCTGGCTTTGCATGTCGGCCTCGGTCAGGCCCCAGGACGCGCAATAGGTAATGTGCAACGCCAGTTCCGTATCCAGAAGTCCGGTCACGATGGCCGAGGCGCTGCGCATGTCCTCCAGGGTGGCCCCCTTGTAGATGGCAAGGGCGTAGGCGCGCGCATACTGGATCAGGTAGAGATAATCCTGCACCAGGAAGCGCCGGAATTCGGCCTCCGGCAGGGTGCCGTCGGCCAGGCCGCGCACGAAGGGGTGGTGGATGAAACGGTCCCAGTCTCCGGCGCTGTCATGGCGCAACCGGCCCGCCAGCCCCTGTGTCAGCACGGGCCAATGCCGTTCCGCAGTCCATGTCATGATCGTATTCCCCCATATTCGTGAACGGCGCGCGCCCGGCCGGAGGCGCGATTCGACCGCCGCATGTGGCTCTACTCTTCCTGCGGCGCGCGCCCTGCGCTAGGTGATGAGGACCGAGGTCTCCGATTTCCTCCATTACAGGATCGTCTGTCTCCCGCCATGTCCACAACCAACGATATCCGCGCGGCCTTTCTCGACTATTTCGCGGCGAACGGTCATCAGATCGTCCCCTCGTCCTCTCTTGTGCCGCGCAACGACCCGACCCTGCTGTTCACCAATGCGGGAATGGTCCAGTTCAAGAACGTGTTTACCGGCCAGGAAACCCGGCCCTATTCGCGTGCCACGACCGCCCAGAAGGTCGTGCGGGCCGGCGGAAAGCATAACGACCTGGACAATGTCGGCTACACGGCCCGCCATCACACGTTCTTCGAGATGATGGGCAATTTCTCGTTCGGCGATTATTTCAAGGCGGAGGCGATCGAATATGCCTGGACGCTGATCACCCGCAATTTCGGCCTGCCGCGCGACAGGCTGCTGGTCACCGTCTATGCCGATGACGAGGAAGCTGCCGGCTTGTGGCGCAAGATCGCCGGCCTGCCCGACGATCGGATCATCCGCATCGGGACGTCCGACAATTTCTGGCGCATGGGTGACACCGGCCCCTGCGGCCCGTGTTCCGAGATCTTCTACGACCATGGACCCGACGTCCCCGGCGGCCCCCCGGGCTCGCCCGACGAGGACGGTGACCGGTTCGTCGAGATCTGGAACCTGGTGTTCATGCAGTTCTTCGAGGACCCGCCGGGCGTGCGTTCGCCCCTGCCCCGTCCCTCGATCGACACCGGCATGGGGCTGGAGCGCTTCGCGGCGATCCTGCAGGGCAAGCGCGACAATTATGACACCGATACCTTCCGCGCACTGATCCTGGCCTCGGCCGAGGCGACGGGGCAGGATCCGGACGGGCCGTTCCGGTCCAGCCATCGCGTGGTCGCCGACCATCTGCGTTCCACCTCGTTCCTGATCGCCGACGGCGTGCTGCCCGCCAAGGACGGGCGCGGCTACGTCCTGCGCCGCATCATGCGCCGCGCCATGCGCCATCTGCACATGATGGGCACGCGCGAAACCGTATTCCACAAACTGGTGCCCACGCTGGTGCGCCAGATGGGCGCCGCATACCCCGAACTGGTGCAGGCCGAAGCCCTGATCCGCGAGACGATGCGCGGCGAGGAGGAACGGTTCAAGGCGATGCTCGATCGCGGGCTGGCGCTGCTGGCCGACGAAACCGCGCATCTGGGCGACGGCCAGCCCCTGCCGGGCGACGTGGCCTTCAAGCTGTACGACACGTTCGGCTTCCCGCTGGACCTGACGCAGGACGCCCTGCGCGGCAGCAGCCATGCGGTCGATGTCGCGGGCTTCGATCAGGCGATGCAGGTGCAGCGCGCCCGCGCCCGCGCCGCCTGGTCGGGTTCGGGCGATACCGCGACCGAAACCGCATGGTTCGAGGCCCGCGACCGCTTCGGCGCCAGCGAATTCCTGGGCTACACCACCGAGCAGGCGGACGCCGAAATCCAGGCCATCGTCAGCGGTGGCCTGTCGGTGACCGAGGCCGGAGCGGGCGCCGAGGTCGCACTGCTGCTGAACCAGACGCCGTTCTATGGCGAAAGCGGTGGGCAGGTGGGCGATACCGGGCTGATCACCGCGCCGGGCCTGCGCATTGCCGTGACCGACACGCAGAAGCGACTGGGCGACCTGATGGTCCATTACGGCACGGTGATCGAGGGCACGATCCGCGTGGGCCAGGCCGTCACCGCGACCGTGGACCATGACCGCCGCAGCGCCATCCGCGCCCATCATTCGGCCACCCACCTACTGCACGAGGCGCTGCGCCGCCGCCTGGGCACGCATGTCGCCCAGAAGGGCAGCCTGAACGCGCCGGATCGCCTGCGCTTCGACATCAGCCAGCCCCGGCCGATCACGCCCGAGGAAATCGCGGACATCGAGGCCGAAGTAAACGCCCGCATCCGCGAGAACAGCGCGGTCGTCACCCGCCCGATGTCGCAGGAAGAAGCCGTCGCCATGGGCGCCATGGCCCTGTTCGGCGAAAAATACGGCGACGAGGTCCGCGTGGTGTTCATGGGCACCCCCGACGACGACCGTCCGGCCTGGTCCATCGAACTGTGCGGCGGCACCCATGTCGGCCGCACGGGCGATATCGGGCTGTTCCGCATCACGTCGGAAGGCGGCGTATCGGCCGGTATCCGCCGGATCGAGGCCGTGACCGGCAAGGCGGCGGAACAGGCGGCCGTGGCGACCGAACAGCGCCTGGAGCAGATGGCCGCGATGCTGCGCGTCTCGGCGGCCGAAGCGCCGGAGCGCCTGGCGGTGATCCTGGAAGAACGCAAGGCGATGGAACGCCTTGTATCCGACCTGCAGCGCAAGCTGGCCAGCGGCGGAGACGTCGCCAGCGCGACCGAGACGATCGGCGGTGTGGGCCTCATCGCCCGCAATGTCGGCGACCTGCCGGCCCGGGAGCTGAAGCCGCTGGCCGACGCCCTGCGCAAGCAGGTCGGCTCGGGCGTCGTGGCGCTGGTCGCCACCGCCGAGGGCAAGGGCAGCCTGGTCGTGGCGGTGACGGGCGACCTGGCCGAACGCCTGGACGCGGTCGAACTGGTGCGCGTGGCCAGCGCCGCCATGGGCGGCAAGGGCGGTGGCGGACGTCGCGACATGGCACAGGCCGGCGGCCCCGACATCGCCCAGGCCGAAGCGGGCCTGGAGGCCGTTCGCGCGGCCCTGAGAGCGCTGCCGGCGGCCTGACCCGACATGCCCCGCCCCTTTTTTCGGGGGGCGGGTCGTGACGGCCGTCTTTTCAAATCGCGTCGCGTCACTGACATAGTATGTCCCGCGGCCGATCTGGTGGAACTCCGTATTTTCGCCATCCGTTAACGTGCTAGTCTTACAAAGCACGGATCATGCCGCCGCCCGTCCTATCGTGCAGGGCCGAACGGGGCACGGTTCTCACTTCGGAATACAGGGACACCCATGGCCGACACCAAAGCCAAGACGACACTGATCGAGCTTCTGCAGGGCGTGGAAAAATTCAATTCCGAGGTCTTTCCGCAGAATCGCGAGCTGTTCGCCGAGCTGGCCGGCCAGCAGTCCCCCAACACGCTGTTCATCGCCTGCGCCGACAGCCGCGTGAACCCCAGCATGATCACCCAGACCCAGCCGGGTGACCTGTTCGTGCTGCGCAATATCGGCAACATCGTCCCCGCCTACGGCGAAATGCTGGGCGGCGTGTCGTCGGCCATCGAATATGCGGTGCTGGCGCTGGGCGTATCGCACATCATCGTCTGCGGCCATTCCGATTGCGGTGCGATGAAGGCACTGCTGGACGATCCGGCCAAGCTGACCAGGATGCCCACCGTAGCGTCGTGGCTGCGCAATGCCGAGGCCGCGCGCGCGGTCGCCGGTGCGCTGCGGGCGACCGATGCCGGCCCCGAATCGGTGCGGAGCCTGGCCGAGCAGAACGTCCTGCTGCAGATCGCGCACCTGCGCACGCATCCGGCCGTGGCGGCGGCGCTGGCCCGCAACGAGCTGATCCTGCAAGGCTGGTTCTACGACATCGCCAGCGGCGAAGTCGTCGTGCTGGACGAAACCACCCGCCACACCATCCATGTCGACGAAGCCATCGCCCGCCTGAAGAACACGCCCGAGGACGCAGCGCCGGCGACGTAATCCGGGGCGGGTGGCGCTCTTGCCCATCCGCGCCTGGGTTGCCTGCGCGACGATCCTGGCACTCTGCGCCGCTCCGGCGGCCCAGGGCCGGACGATCAAGATCTCGACCTGGAACCTGGACTGGCTGACCGACCGAGCGGCAGGCGACCCCGCCCTGCCGCTCGACGTGCGCCCACGCGACCTGGCCGACCTGCGCCGGCTTGCGGCCTATGCGACACGTCTGGACGCCGACCTGGTGGGGTTCGAGGAAGTGGATTCCGCCACGCTGGCGGCACGGCTGTTTCCCCCCGGGCGCTACCGGATCGTGATGGCGGACGACCGTGTGGTGCAGCACAGCGGCCTGGCCGTCGCATCCGGCCTGACGATCGAACGTCATCCCGATCTCGTGACGCTGGACGTCTATCCCCCCGACGCGCCGCACCATCTGCGCGCGGGCGTGGACGTCACTATCGGGGACGGCACGGCCAGTCTCCGCATCCTGGTCGTTCATCTGAAGGCCGGGTGCCGCGATGCGCCGCCGGCCGACCGGCGGCCCGCCTGCCGGACGCTGGACCGGCAGATGGCCGTCCTGCGCGACTGGATCACCGAACGGCAGGACGAAGGGGTGCCGTTCATGGTCATGGGCGATTTCAATCGCGAACTGACCCCGACCGATCCCTTCATGCGCGCGTTGCAGGATGACGGCCCCCTCACCCTGGTGACGGCGGGACGGGCCACCCCCTGCTGGGGCGGCGCCTATTTCATCGACCATCTGCTGCTGGGCAACCAGGCGCGGAGCTGGCTGCAACCCGACAGCCTGCGGGTTCTGACC
Organism: Gluconacetobacter azotocaptans; assembly: GCF_014174355.1. Lineage (GTDB taxonomy): Bacteria > Pseudomonadota > Alphaproteobacteria > Acetobacterales > Acetobacteraceae > Gluconacetobacter > Gluconacetobacter azotocaptans. The sequence continues at coordinate 189,194 of NZ_JABEQF010000004.1, read as the reverse complement.
TATGACGAACGGGACCCGGCGCAGGCGCGGCATCTGTCCGACCATTGCCCGGTGTCGGTCCGCCTGGCGATGCCGTAAGATCGAGATCGGAAAGGACATCGCGAATGGAACAGCGTCACCTCGGCCGCTCCGGCCTGATCGTCTCGGCCGTCGGGCTGGGCTGCAATAATCTGGGCGGCCGCATCGACCTGGAAGAGTCCCGCGCGGTGGTGCACCAGGCGCTGGACAGCGGCATCACGCTGTTCGACGTGGCCGATGTATATGGCCGGCGCGAAGCCCATTACGGCGCGTCGGAGGAGGCGCTGGGCGCCATCCTGGGGCCGCGCCGCAACGATATCGTGCTGGCGACGAAATTCGGCATGCCGATGGATGCCGAGGGTCGCCGGCAGGGGGCCTCCCGCCGATACATCCGTGAGGCCGTCGAGGCCAGCCTGCGGCGGCTGCGTACCGACCGCATCGACCTCTACCAGATCCACACCCCCGACCCGGCAACCCCGATCGAGGAGACGCTGCGCGCGCTGGACGATCTGATCCGTGGCGGCAAGGTGCTGTATACCGGGTGCTCCAACTTCCCGGCCTGGCAGATTGCCGATGCGCAGCACGTGGCGCGGGCGGCGGGTGTGCCCGGCTTCATTTCCTGTCAGGACGAGCTGTCGCTGCTGGCGCGGGGCGCCGAACGCGCGCTGATCCCGGCGATGCGGCATTTCGGGCTGGGATTGTTGCCCTATTTTCCGCTGGCCAGCGGCGTGCTGACCGGCAAATATCGCCGCGATGCCCCGCTTCCCGAAGGCAGCCGGCTCGGCGTATGGACCTATTTGCGCGACCGCTACCTGACCGGCGCGAACTGGACGCTGCTGGACGGGCTGGCCGCCGTCGCCGACACGCACGGCCGCACGCTGACCGAACTCGCGTTTGGCTGGCTGCTGGCGCACGATCTGGTGGGGTCGGTCATCGCCGGCGCCACCCGGCCCGCGCAGGTGCTGGCCAATGTGGCCGCCGCCGCGCGTCCCCTGTCGACCGCCGAACTGGACGCGATCACGGCCATCCTGCCGCCCGATGCCGCCTGAACCGATCCCGGCCCACTGGCCGTCCATCCCCGTCCTGCCCGGCCTGACGGTGGAGACGGTTCGGGGGATGCCCGCCCTGCCGCCGGATATCGACCGCCTGATCGACGCCATCTGGCAGGCGCGCCTGGCGCAACCGCCCCGCCTGTTCAACGGACGCGTCTTCAGCGCCGACCGGATACAGGCCGATCGAATTATCGGGTATTGGAGCGAATATCGCCGTGTCTTCGCCCAGATGACCCACCCCGAGCTGTTCGGGGTGCTGCGCCTGCAGCCACTGGCGGTGAATGGCGTCCTGCATACCCCGGACGGTATAGTGATGGGCCGGCGCGAAGCCGCCAGCACCTATCTGGCGGGATACTGGCATACTCCGCCCGCCGGCAGCGTCGAATCCCGCCAAGGCGAGGACGATGTCGACCTCGCGCGTGAGGTCCTGGCGGAAGCCGAGGAGGAACTGGGCCTGCCGCCGGCCCTGCTGACGGTTCACCGCCCCTTTCGGGCGGTACGCCATCCCCGCACCCACGTCGTCGATATCGGCATCCGCCTGATTACGGATCTGCCGTTCACGGACATCCGTCGCCACTGGAAGCAGGCCGGCAATGGCGAGTACGACACGCTTGCCGTCGTGCCGCACCACCAGGAAGCCGAATGGACGGCCCGCGCGGATGTACTGCCCAGTACACGCCTGTTCCTGATGTGATCAGGTCGGCCAGACACCCGAAAAACGGGCGGCATGCCAGCCGACCCCAAGCATGACGATCACGAACAGGATCGCCCCCATCAGCTGAAATATGTCCCTCACCGGGGCCTGCTGCGGCGGAGTCACGATTTCGGGCATGCACTATCCCCCCGGAAAACCCTCGATTTCCCTGCATACCCGTCGCGCGGTCGATACGAAAAGGCCGGAATATATATTTTTTCGCCACAGTGACGGGATCGTGTCCGGGCAGCCCCCCTCACGCACGGGATGCGATCCTAAACTGGTTTTCACTGGCCGGTATCGAAACGGCACGGACATACTGCACACTCTCTTCCTCGCCGTTGCAGGAGAACGGACGTGACCGTATCCCGACGCGCCTTTCAGAGCCTCCTGGCCGGCCTGGGCCTGTCCCTGACAGGCCGTCAGGCCCAGGCCGCCGGCCGAACCGGCGGCCACGACATCGACTCGTTCATGCTGCCCCGCAACGACTGGGTGCCGAACAACGACCATCTGCCGGTGCTGTACTATCGCAATGCGGTCGCCCTGCGCCCCGACGATCCGGCGGCGGGGTTCGAGGAGCTGTTCACCACGAACGGCTGGCCGCCCCGATGGCGGTGGGGCGTCTACAGCTTCCATCATTATCATTCCACGGCGCATGAGGTGCTGGGCGTCGCCTCGGGGTCGGCCCGCCTGATGCTGGGCGGCCCGGGGGGCCGTATCGTCGATGTCAGCGCAGGCGATGTCGTCGTCCTGCCCGCCGGCACGGGGCATCGCAATCTGGGCTCGGACGACACGTTCCTGGTGGTCGGGGCCTATCCGCCCGGCCAGGATTTCGACCTGCAACGCGGCCCTTTGCCGCCCGCCGCCCTGGGCCGGATGAACCATGTCCCCTTCCCCGCCAGCGACCCGGTCACCGGGGCCGCGGGCTCCCTCCCCGCCCTGTGGCACCAGACCTGACGGACGAGATGACCAAGCATAGCCTGCCCCTGCGACGCCGCACCCTGCTGGCCGCGTTGTCCGCCCTGTTCGTCCCCGCCGCATCGCGCGCCGATCCCCCCCTGCGCATCGGCACGATCGGCGCCGGACATGTCGGCAGCACCCTGGGGGGCCTGTGGGTCCGGGCAGGACATCCGGTGATGTTCTCGGCCCGCGAGGTCGCCGAAGCCCGGTCGGTCGCGGCCGGGCTGGGGCCGCTGGCCCAGGCCGGCACCCCGGAACAGGCGGCCCGGTTCGGCGATGTCGTCCTGCTGGCGGTTCCCTATGGCGCGCTGCCGGCAATCGGCGCCGCGCTGCATGGGGTGCTGGCGGGTAAAACCGTCATCGACGCCTGCAACCCCTATCCCTGGCGCGACGGGGACGTGGCGCGCCAGGCGCGCGAACAGGGCGCGGGCGTCACCACCCAGTCGTTCTTTCCCGGCGCGCACGTCGTGCGGGCCTTCAATTCCGAGGATATGAGCACGCTCGACGCCGAGGCGCACCGGACGCCGCCTTTGCTGGGAATTCCCTTCGCCGGCGACGATCCGGCCGCGGCGCGCACGGTCGCGGGCCTGATCCGCGACGCGGGGTTCGATCCCGTCGCGGCCGGTCCGCTGTCGGCGGCACGCCTGTTTCAGCCGGGCGCCCCGGGATTCGAGGCCGACCTGGCGGCCCCCGAACTGCGGCGCCGGCTGGGGCTGCCGTCATGACGGCAGGCTGATTGCCGCCTTCAGATCGTCGGCGGCCCCGAAAGGGCGTTCGCCTGCCGCAGGGCCAGGCCGAACTGGATCCAGCCAATGCCCGCCGCGATCAGTTCCACCGCGATGAAGGTACCGATCAGCCACAGCCCCGACCACGGCAAGGTCATATACAGGCACACGCCCACCAGCAGGCTGATCAGGCCGCCCCCCAGGATGATCCACCATCCGTTCAGTTCGCTGTGGCGGGCCGCGATGATCATGCGCGTGGTCCCCGACACGATCAGGCAGATCGACACGAACACCGTCAGCACGATGGATCCGCTGACCGGCTCCTTCATCAGCAGGACGCCGCCGGCGACGTAGAGCAGGCCGCCCAGGAACGACAGGGCAAATCCGCCCCAGTCCCGCACGGCGAAGGCGTGGAACAATTGCGCCGCGCCGGCAATGACCAGCAGGATGCCGATGATGACCGTGCTGGCCAGGGTGACGGAAATCGCATCGACCCACGCGACGATGCCCAGCGCGATGGAAACCAGTCCCAGCAGGACGAATAGTCCCCAACGCTGCGTGAACGGAGTAGCCATGGGTTCTCCTTGTTTTCCTTGATGAACTGCGGGGACTATAGGGGACGATCGCACCGCGCGACATCGGCTTTCGCGACGCATCGGCCATGTCTGCCAGCCGGACCGGGCGGCCAGACTGGGCGGCCGGCGCGCGCCCGTGATTGACAGGCCAGGCTCCTTGCGCCTATACGCCCCCGCATTGCCGGGAACGTGGACGATCCGGCCGGTGCCAGAACGGGTGTTGCTCCCCGGTGCCGGTAATACGGGTCGCGCCCGCCCTGTTCATGCGGAACAGGGCCTACCGGTGCAATATGTGACGATGACGCGGCCCCCGGGCCGTCGACATGTCATGTCGAATATGGAAGACAGCGCGCGATGAGCAAGCGCCTCGAGAGCAAGTACAAAATCAATCGCCGCCTTGGCGTGAACCTGTGGGGCCGTGCGAAGTCCCCGGTCAACAAGCGCGAATACGGCCCCGGCCAGCATGGCCAGCGCCGCAAGCAGAAGCCGTCCGACTTCTCGGTGCAGCTGATGGCCAAGCAGAAGCTGAAGGGCTACTACGGCAACATCAGCGAGAAGCAGTTCCGCAAGTATTACGACGAGGCCGTCCGCCGCAAGGGCGACACCTCCGAGAACCTGATCGACCTGCTGGAGCGCCGGCTGGATGCGGTCGTCTATCGCCTGAAGTTCGCGATGACGCCGTTCGCCGCCCGCCAGTTCGTCAGCCATGGCCACATCACGGTCAACGGCCGCAAGGTGAACATCCCGTCCTACATCGTCCGTGACGACGACGTGATCGAGGTCCGCGAGAAGTCCAAGCAGCTCGCCATCATCCTCGACGCCTCGCAGAGCGGCGAGCGCGACGTTCCGGAATACATGGAAGTCGACCACCGCCAGATGAAGGGCCGCTTCCTGCGCGCGCCGAAGCTGTCGGATGTCCCCTATCCGGTCCAGATGGAACCGAACCTGGTCATCGAGTTCTACTCGCGCTGATCCCGGTCCGGAAACGGACAAACGTGGCGCCGGGCGTGGGGGACACCCTCCGCGCCCGGCGTCCGTGTTTTTGGACCCCGCCGTCACCGCTGTATAAATGGACCTGCCCGTGAACGCCGAGCCCGCCACCGCCCTCGCCGCCACCATCTCCCGGGAGATCGCCCGGCGGCGGACGTTCGCCATCATCTCGCATCCCGACGCGGGCAAGACGACGCTGACCGAACGCATCCTGCGCGCGGGCGGCGCCATCCAGCTGGCGGGCAATGTCCGCGCCAAGGGCGAACGCCGCCGCACCCGGTCGGACTGGATGGGCATCGAGCGCGACCGCGGCATTTCGGTCGTGACGTCGGTGATGACGTTCGAATATGGCGGCTGCATCTTCAACCTGCTGGATACGCCGGGCCACGAGGATTTCTCGGAAGATACCTACCGCACCCTGACGGCGGTCGATTCGGCGGTCATGGTCATCGACGCCGCCAAGGGGATCGAGGACCGGACGCGCAAGCTGTTCGAGATCTGCCGCCTGCGCGACATTCCCATCGTCACCTTTATCAACAAGATGGACCGCGAGGCGCAGGACCCCTTCACCCTGCTGGACGAGATCTCGTCCGCGCTGGCGCTGGACACCGCGCCGGCGACATGGCCGGTCGGCCGGGCGGCCAATTTCGTCGGCACCTACGACCTGCGGTCGCGCAGCCTGCATGTTCCCGCGCCGCTGGAGCAATCCGACCCGCGCATGGTGCAACTGGGCGAGGACCTGGAACTGGCCGAGGCCGCCCTGCCGGAATTCGACCGCGACAGCTTCAATGCCGGGCACCTGACCCCCGTCTTCTTCGGCAGTGCGATGAAGGAAATCGGCGTGACCGACCTGCTGGACGCGCTGGTGGCCTTCGGGCCGCCGCCCCGCGACCAGGCGACCGAAAGCCGCGTCGTGCGCGCCGATGAAACCGGCCTGACGGCGCTGGTCTTCAAGATCCAGGCCAACATGGACCCCAACCACCGCGACCGCATGGCCTTCGCGCGCATCTGCTCGGGCCGGCTGGAACGCGGGATGCGGCTGAAGCATGTGCGCATCGGCAAGCAGTTCGCCCTGCATACCCCGCAGTTCTTCTTCGCCCGCGACCGGCAGCTGGCCGAGGAAGCCTTTGCCGGCGACGTGGTCGGCATTCCCAACCACGGCACGCTGCGCATCGGCGACACCCTGACCGAGGGCGAGGACCTGCGCTTTACCGGGGTGCCGTATTTCGCGCCGGAAATCCTGCGTCGCGTCCGCCTGGACGACGCGATGAAGGCCAAGAAGCTGCGGCAGGCCCTGACCGAACTGGCCGAGGAAGGCGTGGTGCAGCTGTTTCGCCCGCAGGACGGCGCGCCGCCGATCGTGGGCGTCGTCGGCACCCTGCAGCTGGACGTGCTTCAGGCGCGGCTGGGCGGCGAATACGGCGTCGCGATCGGTTTCGAATCGACGCCCTATTCCCTGGCCCGCTGGGTCACCGGGGATCGGACGAAGCTCGAGCTGTTCGCCGCCGCCAATCGCTCGGCCATGGCCGACGACATCGACGGCGACCCGGTCCTGCTGGCCAGTTCAGCGTTCATGATGCGCCGGACGACCGAGATGAACCCCGACCTGGCATTCCACGACATCAAACAGATCGGCGTCGAGACGCGCTAGACGATTTCAGGGTCGGGACGCTGACGCCTCGGGCGTCGCAGCCCGCCCGGCGCCGGCCCAGCGATCACCCAGCGACCATGCCGCCCGTGCTCCCAGCATGAGCGACACCGCGACCAGGGCAACGGCGATGCCGCTCCATAATCCGGTGATGCCCATCGACTGATGGAACGCCAGCCACGCCCCCAGGGGAAAACCCACCCCCCAATAGCCGGCGACCGCCAGCACCATCGGCACCACGGCGTCCCCACGTCCCCGCAGCACGCCGCCCAGCACCGCCTGCGTTCCGTCGGCCACCTGCAGGATCGCCGCCGCCAGCAGGCCGGTCATCGCGATTCCGATGCTCTCGTGGTTGGCGGCCACGGCCGGGTCCAGGTAGAAACCCACGATCGGGGCGCGAAAAAGGTAGATCAGGCAACTTACCGTGCCCATCACTAGCATGCTGGTGCCCACCGCCACCCGTGCCGCATGCCGCGCACGCGCCGACTGGCCCGCCCCGGTCCAGAAGGCGACGCGGACATTGGCCGCCTGGCCCAGCGCCATGGTCGCCATGTAGGTCATCGACGTCACGCTCAGTACGACCTGATGGGCCGCCAGGGCATGGGTGCCGAACAGGGCGGCCTGCAGGCTGGTGACCTCGAACAGCATCATCTCGGCCCCCGCCGACGCCATCATCGGCAGGCCCAGACGCAGCAGAAGCCGCATCGTCCCGGGCCGGAGGCGCCATGGCCACAGCATGCCGCGCAGATGCGGCCGCCCATGCACCATGCCCAGCAGCACGAACGCCGCGCCCCACATCGTCAGGACCGTCGCCAGCGCCGAACCCGTCAGCCCCAGTCGCGGCAGCCCCCACAGGCCATGGATCAGGGCTGCGTTCAGCAGGCCGTTCGCCAGGGCGACGACCGGCATCACCCGCAGCAGGATACCCTGCGCGTCGACCGCCGGCAGCACGACATTGACGACACCGGTCCCCAGCAGCGCCGGAGGCACCCCCCACATCAGAATGTGCACGAACGCCGTGACCGGCCCGACGACCGCGTCGGGTTCGTGCATCAGGCGCAGCAACGGCCCGGCCTGGACCAGGATGAACAGGCAGGGCACGCACAGCAGCAGCGCCAGCACCAGCAGCATTGTATGGATGGGCGCGATATCGTCGGTGTCGCCCCGTCCGACCGCCTGGGCGATCAGGACGCCGCCCGCGCCCAGCATCGCCTGAAGCACGGCGAGGACGGTGAAGAACAGGGTGGTGGACAGGCCGCCGATCGCCAGCGCATCGGCGCCCAGCCCCCCCAGCAGAACGCTGTCGGTCACCCCCATGACCATCTGGGCGATCTGCGCCAGGGCGACTGGCCCGGCGATGCGCAGCAGCAGGCGGATTTCGGACGGGGGGGAGACCGGAACAAGCATGCCGGCATCCAAAGCAGATCGGGCACCCGATGGCCAGACGGGCGTCCATACACGGGCCGGGAAATCCCCCCATTCCGCACGTTGCGCCCCGCCGCGCGCACAAGGGTGTTGCGTCCGCCCCGCCGGTGTCGCATCTAGGCGCCATCATGTCCGATACGATGCCGCACCTGGCCCTGCATGACAGCAGAAGCCGCAAGATCGTTCCGTTCGTCCCCCTCGATCCGGGGAACGTGCGGGTGTATTTCTGCGGGCCGACGGTCTACGACCTGGCGCATATCGGCAATCTGCGCGCCATGGTGACGGCCGACATTCTGGTGCGGGTGCTGCGCCACCTGTATCCGCGCGTGACCTATGTGCGCAACATCACCGACGTCGACGACAAGATCAACGCCCGCGCCCGCGAGAACGGCGAGCCGATCGACGCCCTGACCGCGCGCACCATCCGCGATTTTCACGAAGACCTGGCCGCCGTCGGGATTCTGCCGCCGGATGTCGAGCCCCGCGCCACGCATCATATCGGCGAAATGCTGGACATGATCGCGCGCCTGATCGCCGGCGGCCACGCCTACGAGGCCCAGGGCCATGTGCTGTTCGCGGTCTCGAGCTTCGCCGCCTACGGCGCGCTGTCGGGCCGCAGCCCGGACGACCTGCTGGCCGGTGCCCGCGTCGAAATCGCCCCCTACAAGCGCGATGCCGGTGATTTCGTGCTGTGGAAGCCCTCGGACCCCGACCTGCCCGGCTGGGAAAGCCCATGGGGCCGTGGCCGCCCCGGCTGGCATATCGAATGCTCGGCAATGTCGCACCGCTATCTGGGCGAGAGTTTCGACATCCATGGCGGCGGGTCCGACCTGCTGTTCCCGCATCACGAGAACGAACTGGCGCAGAGCCAGTGCTGCTTTCCGCACGGGCGCTTCGCCAACCACTGGATGCATAACGCCATGCTGCTGGTGGACGGGGAAAAGATGTCCAAATCTCTGGGCAATTTCCTGACGGTTCGCGACGTGCTGCGCGACACGCCGGCCGAGGCGCTGCGCCTGCTGCTGCTGCATGCCCAGTACCGCTCGGTCCTGAATTTCACGCGGGCCGGACTGGCCGAGGCGAAACAGACGCTGGACCGGTTCTATCGCGCGCTGGGCGACGTCCCGGCCGACGCGCAAGGCCCTGTGCCCGAACCCGTCCTGGCGGCCCTGTGCGACGATCTGAACACCCCCCGCGCTCTGGCCGAAATGCACGCGCTGGCCGACCGTGCGCTGGCCGGTGACGGCGAAGCGGCCGCCGGATTGCAGGCGGCAGGCCGGATGATCGGCCTACTGCGGCAGACACCGGACGAATGGTTCCGCGCCGGCGCGGATGTCGATTCCGCCGCCATCGACGCACTGATCGCCGACCGGCTGGCGGCGCGCAAGGCCCGCGACTTCGCCCGCGCCGACGCCATCCGCGCCGAACTGGCGGACCTGGGCATCATTCTGGAAGACGGCCCTACCGGCACAAGCTGGAGGCGCGCATGACCGGCCGTGACGGCGGCGCCGACATCGCGCCCATCGGCAACAGCCCGGTCGTCATTCTGGTCCGCCCGCAGATGGCCGAGAATATCGGCACCACGGCGCGGGCGATGGCCAATGGCGGCCTGTTCCACCTGCGCCTGGTGGCCCCGCGCGACGGCTGGCCGCAGGAACGCGCCTGGCGTTCGGCGTCGGGCGCCGACCGCATCCTCGAGGCCGCCACGGTGCATGACAGCGTCGATGACGCGATCGCCGACCTGCACCATGTGCTGGCCACCTGTCCGCGCCCACGCCACATCGTCAAGACCGTGCTGACCGCGCGGGGCGGCGCCGCCGAACTGCGGCAGGCCAGCCTGCGCGGAATGCGGACCGGCCTGCTGTTCGGCCCCGAGCGGGCGGGCCTGGACAATGAGGACATGGCGCGGGCGGACGCGTTGATCCGCTATCCGCTCAACCCCGCCTTCATGTCGCTGAATCTGTCGCAGGCGGTCATGATCATGGCCTACGAATGGTGGATGGCCGCCGACGCCACGCCGCCCCGCACGCTGATGACCAACGAAACCCATGTGGCCACCAAGGGCGAGCTGGACAATTTCATGCGCCATCTGATCGACGATCTGGATGAGTGCGGTTTCCTGCGCAACGAACAGAAACGCGCCGGCATGGTCCGCAACCTGCGCCACTTCTTCACCCGTGGCGAAGTGACCGAACAGGAACTGCGCACGCTGCACGGCGTGGTCACCGAACTGGCACGCGGCCGCAGATCCCGCCAGGCGAAGGAACAGCCACAGGGCTGAGGGCGGTCAGGCCGCCCAGCCCGAGCGCAGCAACCCATGCGACAGCGGGCGCATGGGGTCGGCCAGCATCGCCAGCGCCCGCCGCAGGCAGGCGGCGACAGCGTCGATGTCGTAGCCGTCGACCTCGGGCCGCGCCATGGCGATAAAGGCGAAATCCGCGTTCAGGGACACGAAGGTCAGGTCCGTCAGCGCGAAGGCCTTCATCGTCTTGAAATGACGGATGGACAATCCACCCAGCCGCAGCGCGTTCGTCCCCACCCCGAACGGATTGAAATGGAATCGCGGCAGCGGCGGCCCGTCATAAAGCCGCCGCAGCAAGGTGGCCGCCGGCAGGCCCTCGTACTCCCGGGCGTGATCCAGCCCCCGGTTCACGGCATTGACCAGATCGCGGACGGTGTCGCCCGGCCGGATGCTCACGCGGACCAGATGGTCGTCGGATAGGAAGCCATACAGGCCCAGCCCCTCGGGCGGCCGGTTGGGATGTGATTCGCTGAAGCCCAGTTCGTCCAGCCCGGTCAGCGCGTGCTGGACCAGCACGAACAGGACGCGGTGCACCTCGGTCACGCTCAGGCCCAGCGCCTGGCAGGCCTGCCGGACGGCCTGCCGGTCCAGACGGACCAGACGATGGACTTCCTCGGGCGACGGAAACACCGTCGGCTGCGCCGGACGCAGGGCCGGGATGGCCGGGGTCAGCCACGCCAGCGCCCGGGCGGTATCGGCGGCGGCGGCGTCGGATTCCAGATAAGCCTCGCGGTCGCGCAGATAGTCCGGCATGCCGACGGCCGGCCGCGACGCCGGACGGTCCACCTTGTACAGCCGGGAAATGGCCCGCAGGAACATCACGATCGACCATCCGTCGACCGCCAGGTGATGGGCGCACAGGATGAACACGTAGCGCGCGGGCGCGCGGCGTACCAGCGTAACGCGGATCAGCGGGTAGTCGGTCAGGTTGAACGGATGCGCGATCGCCGCCCGCACCGCCGCCTTGAACGCGGCGCCGTCGCCCCGGCAGTCCTCGAAATGGAAAGGCACGTCCGGCGAGGCGCAATATTTCGCCGGGTCCTGGTCGGGGCCCGAATAGAAGGCCCGCAATTCGGGGTTGGCCTCGACCACCCGGCCGACAGCGGACCGCAGGGCGTCCACATCGACCTCGCCCCTGATCACAGTGCCGTAGACCAGGTTGGTCTGCGAGGTCGATCCCGAAGGGCCGAAGCGGGTATAGAATCGCGGCAGCAGCACCCGGTCCCGCATGGTCAGCGGCAGGTGGCCGGCGGGGGACGGCACCAGCGCGCCCGCCCCGGTCACGCCACGCTCCGTACCAGTCCGGACGCGGGCACACGGCCGTCCAGGCGGTCCAGCAGCATATCGGCCAGGCCGGCCGTTCCACCCTCGCGCCTCAGGCGCCGGGCCAGTTCCCGCGCCGATCCTGGCGGCAGGGCCTCGGCTTCGGCCACCAGATCGAGCAGATGCGACGCGGACAGCGCCGCCGGCATGGTCGTGACGGCGACGCCCCTGTCTTCCAGCCACTGGGCGTTCGCCGGCTGGTCGAACCCCACGGGCACGACGATCTGCGGCAGGCCGGCCACCAGGGACTGCGACACGATGCCGATCCCGCCATGATGCAGGATGCCGCGCGCCAGCGGCAGCAGGCGGTTCATGTCCGTGCAGGGGGTAGCCACCAGATTGTCCGCCACCCGCTGGAACGGCATGTCCAGGGTCCGGTCGATCAGGATGCAGCGCCGGCCCGACCGACGCGCATATTCGGCGACCACGCTGCGAAAATCGCGGCAGACGACGTTGAGCATGTCCGACGACCCGGGAAAGAAGACCCATGGCGCCGAACCGTCGAGCGCGAACGCCTCGATTTCCGGGACGGCGGTGTCGCTGCTGCCACCCGGAAACGTGCCCTGGATATGCCGCTCGTCCCGCCGCATGGGAACGGTTTCCAGCCAAGCGGGAAACAGTTCCAGGAACGCGTCGTAGGTCATGATGAAATCGCCCCAGAACAGCCGCGCGCCGTCATGGACGGGGGGCGGCAGATCCGGCAGGCCGCAGCCACGGAACGCCGCGCGCATGACCGAATCCGCCACCGGATTTGGGTTCTGGTATCCGATCATGTAAGGGGGGGTGGTCACCATGCCGATAGCCTGCGCGCCCAGGCAGCGGGCGGCCCACAGCGCGCCCACCCCGTGCACCGCCGACAGCACGATGACCGGTTTCGTCCCCGTCCGGACGGCGGTTTCGACCGCCAGGCGATGCGGCAGGAGGGTCGGCGCAATCAGGGATTCGTAAAGAACCGGCTGCTGCCGGTCCAGCACGCGCACGTTGGCGACATCGCGTTCATACTCGTCCTGCCGGCCGAACGTCCGGAAGCGGACGCCCCCGCCCGGCGCATGCGGCGCGAAGGCCGCCTGGGCCATCAGATCGACATCGTGTCCCCGTGCCGCCAGTTCCCGGGCCAGTCCGGCGGCCGGAAGGAAGTCGCCCAGCGTACCGACCGGCAGGACGACGAAATGATAGGATTGCCGCACTGCCTTCGCCCGCTTGCGCCCCATTGCACGCTCGATATGAGCACAGCGCCGCGTCGGGAAACAACGAAATAACGGACCCGCAGGAGCGTCAGAGGATCTCGCGCACCCGTTCCGCCGGGCGGCACAGCCGCACGCCCTGCGGGGTCATTACGAACGGCCGGTTGATCAGGACCGGATCGGCCACCATCGCGTCCAGCAATGCCGCATCGTCCAGCCCGGGGTCGTCCAGGCCCCGTTCGCCATAGGCGGCCTCCTTGCTGCGGATCGCCTCGCGCACCGAAAGCCCGGCCCGCGCGATCACGTCGGCCAGCGTGGCCTGGTCCGGCGGGGTCTGGAGGTAGAGGACGATCGCAGGCTCGATCCCCTCGGCACGCAGCAGGTCGAGCACCTTGCGCGAGGTGCCGCAGCGCGGATTGTGCCAGATGACGACATCGCTCATCGCGCGGCGATCCGCAGGCGCCCAGCCACGCGCGCGCGGCCCATCAGCGGAAGCAGGTCGCGCATCTCAGGCCCCTTTTCCTCGCCCGTCAGGGCCACGCGCAACGGGTGGAAGACCGCCTTGCCGGTCCGGCCGGTCGCCTCGCGCAGGGCCGTCGTCCAGCCTTTCCAGGTCTGCGCGTCCCACGGTTCGTCCGGCAGCAGCGCCAGGGCCTGCAGCAGATATTCCTTTTCGTCGTCCAGCACCGGCGGGACGATCGTGCCCGCGACGACATCCCACCAGTGGCGCAGCTCCGAAACCATGTCGACATTGCCCCGGACGGCCAGCCAGAAGGCCTCGGTCGCGCCCTCGGGCAGGCGGGCGCGCACGGCCTCGAAGGACGTCTGGTGCATGATCCGGCGGTTCAGCGCCAGAAGCTGCCGCATGTCGAACCGCGCCGCCGACCGCGACACCCGCCCCAGGTCGTACCCGGCGGCCAGTTCGTCCATCGACAGCGGGGCCGGGTCGTCCGCGCTGCCCAACCGCGCCAGGTAGGACACCACGGCCTCGGGCTCGATCCCGTCCTGGCGCAGGGCGCGGATCGACAGCCCGTCGAAGCGCTTCGACAGCTTACCCCCGCCCTCGTCAAGCAACAGCGGCAGATGGGCGAACGCGAAGCGGTCGGGCCGTGCGCCCAGCGCCTGTGCAATGTCGATCTGCACCCCGGTATTCGTCACATGGTCCTCGCCGCGGACCACATGGGTGATGCCGGTTTCGATATCGTCGACGACCGACGCCAGCGTGTACAGCACCGTACCGTCGGCCCGCACCAGAACCGGGTCCGAGATCGCCGTCAGCTTGACCTGCGAGCGCCCCATCACCAGGTCGTTCCACGTCACGATGCTGTCGGACAGGCGGAAGCGCCAGTACGGCACCTTGCCGTTGGCCTCGGCCTGCGCGCGCTGTTCGGGCGTCATGCGCAGCATCGCCCGGTCATAGATCGGGGGCTTGCGCATGCGAATCCGGGCCTCGCGCTTGGCGGCCAGTTCCTGCTCGCTCTCGAAACACGGATACAGGCGGCCGGAAGCCTTCAGCCGTTCGATCGCCAGCGCGTAGCGGTCCAGCCGGTCGGATTGCCGGACGTACTCGTCCCAGCCGATTCCAAGCCACGCCAGGTCGGTGCGCAGGGCCTCGACATAATCCTCGCGCGAGCGGTCGCGATCGGTATCGTCGATGCGCAGCAGGAACGAGCCGCCGTGGCGGCGGGCGAACAGGGCGTTGGCAATGGCCTGCCGGGCATTGCCAACATGGATCAGGCCCGTCGGGCTGGGCGCAAAACGGAGTTTCATGCCGCCTTATATGCGTCGGCGCCGGCCGAAAGACCAGCCATGCGCGACGCGGCGCGGGACTATTCCTCCAGCTCGTCGTCCTGATCGCGGCGGGGGTCGAGCGCGCGCCAGTCGCGTTCCATCTCCGACGCCGCATGGGCGGTGAAATCGTCCAGTTCGTTCGCCGAACGCCAGCCGTTCTCCCCGGCTTCGAGCACCTCGGCGTCCTCGCCGAAGGCGAACCAGGCCGACAGCACGTCGCGCGGCGACGCCCCGGGCACGCGGCAGCGTTCCACGCTGTCGCGCACATAGGCGCGGGCGAAGGCGTTGGCGTGGATCAGGTCGGGGAAGCCGCCGACCTCCTCGACGATATTGTCCTCGGCCCCGCCGGACAGGTCCAGGATCCTGACCCGCCAGCCGCCCTCGGGCGCAAAAAGGGATTCCGTCAAAAGCAGACCTTCCGTGTCACGATGCGCTCTCGCGCGCCGGAACCGCCCGGTCGCGCGCCTTGCGCAGCAGAAATTCTCGCCCGATCTTCACCCGCGCCTCGCCGTCATAGGACACGACATCGGCGGTGGCATAGGTCTCGGACCAGCGGTCGGGAATGAACGATCCTGTGCCCACCAGATCGATCGGCGCGTGGGCATCCGCCATGGACAGGCATTTTTCCACGCTGAAACCGGACGAGACGATGATGCGCACCTTGGGGAAGCCGGCCGCGTCCAGCGCCTCGCGCATGCGCCAGATGGCGGCGGCCGATACGCCGGTGCCCACCAGGTGGCGCAGTTCGGTTTCCGAGCGGTAGCGGCGGATAGTGCCCGGCGTGTTGCGTTCCAGCGCCGCGTAGGACAGCTGGGGGTCCAGCCCTTCCAGGAAGCGCCCGCCATGCGTGTCCAGCCGCACGCCCACGCGCCCGGCGGCGGCCAGATCGGGAAAGGCCCGGCAGACCTCCAGCGCGTCGGTGATCTCGCGCCCGAAATAATCGACCAGCACCACCAAGTCGGCCTCGGGATAGGTGGAATGGAACATCTCGGCCGCACGCAGGGTGGATCCGGCATAGCCCACCAGGGCGTGCGGCATGGTGCCCAGGCCCCGTCCGTCGCCGAAGAACCCCGCCGTCGCGTCGTTGGCGCCGCCGACAAAGCCCAGCGCCCCCTCGCGCTGCGCCGCCCGGCTGCCGACCGAGGCGGCATAGGCCATCTGTTCCTGCATCTCGAAGCCCGCGCAATGACGGGCCTCCATGGCCATGAACCGCGCGCCCGGCAGGGCCATGGCCATCTGGTAGGCATTGAGGGCGGCGACGCAGGGCGGCCCCAGCTTCTGCAGCAGCAGCGTTTCCAGATCCGCCAGGGCGACGAACGACCCGGTGATGTAGATCAGCGGCTCGCCCGCGCCGACCCAGGCGCCTTCGGGGAACATGATGTCGTAGGACAGCGAGATCCCGCGGGCGCGGGCCACGCCGTCCAGCCATTCGGTCATCAGCCGGGGGGCGGAGATGACCGGGCGGCGGATGAACAGGGCGTAGGTCACCTGCCGGTCGCCGAAGCGGGTCACGATGTCCCGTGTCCGGTTGAAATAGGCATCGGTCCGCGACCGGATAGTCCCGTCATCCAGGGCCTGGGTGGGGCCGAAGGCGCCTGCGGCGGGCCAGCCCCTGCCGGTATCTGCTGCGGACATCGTTCCTCCGTGCTTTTATGCGGCCTCCATGCCCCCCGTCGCCGACGTGCCGCGCAGGCGCGCCGTCAGTTCCTCGGCCAGCAGGAATGCCATTTCCAGCGACTGCTCCGCATTCAGGCGGGGATCGCAGAAGGTTTCATAGCGCTCACCAAGATCGGCTTCCGTCAAGCGGTGGGCACCCCCCACGCACTCGGTGACGTTCTGCCCGGTCATCTCGACATGCACACCGCCGGGGAAGGCGCCCTCGGCCTCGAACACGTCGAAAAACCCGCGAATCTCGGACAAAATGGCCTCGAACGACCGGGTTTTGACCTTGTTGACGGTCGAAATCGTGTTGCCATGCATGGGATCGCACAACCACGTGACCGTGCGCCCCGACGCCATCACCTGCCGCAGCAGGGGCGGAAGATGCTTGCGCACGCCCTCGGCCCCCATGCGCGAGATCAGCGAAATCCGGCCGGCCTCGTCCTGCGGATTGAGGATGTCCAGCAGGCGCTCCAGATCCGCGATCGTGGTGGTCGGGCCGACCTTGATGCCGATGGGGTTACGCACGCCGCGCAGGAATTCGACATGCGCGCCGTCCGGCTGGCGGGTGCGGTCGCCGATCCAGACGAAATGGGCCGAGCAGTCGTACCATTCGCCCGACGTCGAATCGATGCGGGTCAGCGCCTGCTCGTACGGCAGCAGCAGCGCCTCGTGCGAGGTGTAGAATTCGGTCTCGTCCATCTGGCGCGTGGTCGCGCCGGTCAGGCCGCAGGCCGCCATGAAGGCCAGCGTCTCGTCGATCCGTTCGGCCAGGACGCCGTACTGCTTGGCCAGCGGCGAACGCTCGACGAAGCCGAGGTTCCAGCGATGGACCTGGTGCAGATTGGCGTAACCGCCGCCGGCGAAGGCGCGCAGCAGGTTCATCACCCCGGCCGACTGGAAATAGCCGGTTTCCATGCGCGCGGGATCGGGGATCCGGGCCGCGGCGGTGAAATCGGGACCGTTGACGATGTCGCCCCGGTAGGACGGCAGGGTGACGCCGCCAACGGTCTCCATGTCCGACGAGCGGGGCTTGGCGTACTGGCCGGCCATGCGGCCGATCTTCACGACCGGGACCTTCGCCCCGAACGTCAGCACCACCGCCATCTGCAGCAGCACGCGGAAGGTGTCGCGGACGATGTCGGCCGTGAATTCGCCGAAGCTTTCAGCGCATGCCCCGCCCTGCAGCACGAACGCCTTGCCCTTGGCCGCCAGCGCCAGATTGGCCTTCAGCCGCCGGGCCTCGCCCGCGAAGACCAGGGGCGGATAGCGGCGCAACCGTTCCTCGACCGCGTGCAGCGCCGCCGCGTCGGGATATTCCGGCACTTGTCGGATGGGAAACGACCGCCAGCTCTCCGGCGTCCAGGCCTGCCGGGAAGAACTGTCGTGTGTGTGCATCGCACTCATGGTCGGATCCTAATTTCCTCTGGCTATCCGGCTGCGGCACCCTGTCCGCCGTCAGCCGCCATTTTCCCCTTGCCCGCGCCCCGTCGGCCGGACTTTCATACAGGGGGCAGTCTTTATGTCGAAAAACCCTACCCGACGCAAAGGGATCATGCGCGAATGGCTGCCGTGCCGCGCAAATGGCGCCAAAGCGCGTCTCGCACCTCGCATTTTTGCGGGATCGCCGACATATCTTCCATATGGTGCATGGACGACGCGCGTCACGGTGCCTTAACGCGGCACCGCGCGCATGACATGCTGGATACAGAGCGAACAGAAGGATTACGCATGATGGCCATGCTTCGCACAGGCCTGGTGACAGTGGTGGCCGGCCTCTGCCTAGTCGGTGCCTCCGCCATGGCGGCACCGGCGGACGAGTCGACCCCCCAGACGTCTTCATCCGGTCATGAGGAAGGCGTCGAGGCCCGCAGCGGCGAACACATGACGGTCCAGGGGCGCCGGAGCCTGCCGCCCGGCTACCAGGACGCGCCGTCGATGGAGATGAATCACGGGCCTGACCCGGACCACGAGGCCAACGTGCATCGCGACGCCGTCACCGGCAGCGACCTGTCGCGCTTCGGCAACGCGTATCAGAGCAGCGGCCCCTACGGCCAGGGCCAGCTTGGCGACGCCACCGGCAACGGCTGGGTCACGCCGCACTGAGGACCCCACGTTTCTGAGCCCCCCACGTCTCTGAGCCGATGCGACCGGGCGGTGCCGCCCAGTCGCGCGGATCTCAATCCGTCTGCCGTTCGGTGACGCGGGTGCGGGTGCGCATCGTCACGAATTCCTCGGCCGAAGTCGGGTGGATGCCTACGGTCCGGTCGAAATCGTGCTTGGACAGGCCGGCGGTTACGGCGATGGCCAGGCCCTGCATCATTTCCGGCGCGTCGTCGCCGATCATGTGCGCGCCCACCACCTTCTGGCTGTGCTGATCGACCACCAGCTTCATGATCGTCCGCCGCGCCCGGCCGCTGAGCGTATGACGCATCGGCGTGAACCGCGCGAGGTAGATATCCACCGCTCCGTCACGGGCCGCCTCTTCCTCCGTCAGGCCCACGGTGGCCAGGGGCGGAGAGAAGAACACGGCCTTCGGCGTCGTCGCCAGTGACCAGTCGCGGGGATGACCCGCGCCGAACAGGCGGTCGGCCAGGGTATGGCCTTCGGCAATGGCGACCGGCGTCAGATTATCGCGGTTGGTGACGTCGCCGATGGCATAGATGCCGGGCGCATCCGTCTCGCCGGTCGCATCGACGACGATCCGTCCGCCGCTGGTGGTGCGGACGGCGGTATGTTCCAGCCCCAGCCCGTCGATCTTGGGCCGGCGGCCGGTGGCGAAGAACACGCAGTCGGCCCCGATGCGCCCACCGTCGTCCAGATGGACAACATAGCCGCCCTCGGCCCGCGGGGCGATCGCCGTGGGAGAGCGTCCGGCATGCTGGCGGATACCCCGCGATTCGATGGCGTCGCGGATGCCCGCACGCATGTCCTGGTCGAAACCGCGCAGGGGCAGGTCCTGCCGGTAGACCAGATCGACCGACGACCCCAGCCCCTGGAAGATGCCCGAGAACTCGATGCCGATATAGCCGCCGCCCACGATGCAGACATGCCGGGGCCGGGTTTCGAGGTGGAACGCCTGGTCCGAGGAAATCGCATATCCGATTCCCTCGATGTCCGGCAGGTCGGGGGTCGAACCGGTGGCGATCACGATCCGCTCGGCCGTCACGCGGCGGCCCGGGGCCTCGGGGTCCAGCGGCCCCGGGCCGATCAGCAGCGTGTGCGCGTCCTCGAACCGCGCGGCGCCGGTAAACAGCGTCACCCCGGTCTTCTCCAGCATCGAGACGTAGATGCCGTTCAGCCGCGCGATCTCGCGGTCCTTGGCGGCAATCAGGGCCGCCCAGTCGTGATGGCCCCGCGCCGTGTCCCAGCCGAAGCCATGGCTGTCATCGGCCAGATCGCCGTACTCGCTGGCCTGGACCATCAGCTTCTTGGGCACGCAGCCCAGATTGACGCAGGTTCCGCCCCAATGCCGGCTTTCGGCCACAGCCACCCGTGCCCCGTGCCCGGCGGCGATCCGCGCACAGCGCACGCCGCCGGACCCCGCCCCGATCACGAACAGGTCGAAATCATACGCCATCAGGCCATCCCAATCCGCTGCAGTTCCATCCTCGCCCCGCCCGGCGATCAGCGTTCGGCGAACGCCTTTTCGACGACATAGGCGCCGGGGTTGGAATTGTTGCCCTCGTCGAAGCCGCGGGCAACCAGCATCGCCTCGGTATCCGCCAGCATCTCGGGCGAGCCGCAGATCATGACGCGATCATGTTCGGGGTCCAGTTCCGGGATGCACAGATCGGTAAAGATCTTGCCCGATTCGATCAGCTTGGTGATCCGGTCGGTGACGGCGAACGGCTCGCGCGTCACGGCGGGGTAGTACAGCAGCTTGCCCGACACGTCCTCGCCCAGGAATTCGTGCTGCGGCAGTTCGTGGCGGATATGGTTGGCATAGGCCAGTTCGCCGGAAATGCGCACCGTATGGCTCAGGATCACGCGGTCGAAACGCTCGTACACCGCCGGATCCTTGATCAGGCTCATGAACGGGGCAAGGCCGGTGCCGGTGGACAGGAAATACAGATTCCGGCCCGGGCGTAAATTGTCCAGCAGCAGCGTGCCGGTCGGCTTGCGTCCGATCAGCACCTTGTCGCCCGGCTTGACATGGCGCAGGCGCGATGTCAGCGGGCCGTCGGGAACCGCGATGGACAGGAATTCCATCTGGTCCTCGTAATTGGCGCTGGCGATGCTGTAGGCGCGCAGCAGGGGCTTGCCCTCGACCTCGATGCCGATCATCGCGAACTGGCCGTTCTCGAACCGCAGGCCGGCGTCGCGGGTGGTGGTGAACGTGAACAGCCGGTCCGTCCAGTGATGGACGGTCAGCACCGTTTCGGCGTTCAGGTGGCCGTAGGTCTTGGTCGGCGCGGCAAGATGATACACGCCGGCCTCGCCCGCGACGGGCTCCAGACCGGTGGGGACGGTCTCGGTGGCTGGCATGGTCAACGTATCGGACATGACGTCGCATTCTCCCGGCTGGTCAGGGATTTACAGAAGGCCACGACCCGTGGCGGACGCCCCGTTCGTGCAAGAGGGACAGATGTTTAAGCGCCCCAAGCCGCCGATGCCAGCACAAAACCGTCATCGGGGGTTGAGCGCCGGGCAGGTCAGGCCTTCGCGCGCGTGCCAGGGCGCGGGCTTCCACGGCCGCTTCACGCGACGATTGTTCCGGCGCGCCGGATGGCGCACATACCACATATGACATCCGATTCACCCGCCCGCACCGCCGTCGACGCCGCCATCGCCGCGACCGGCCTGACCGTCGAGACACGCGAACTGCCGAAGCTGGAGCGCACTGTCGCCCGCGCCCTGTCGCCGGGGCAGGACCGGGTGGACGAGGCGACGTTCCGCGCGGCCCTGTGCGCCGTCCGGCGCAAGCCGTGGGGATCGCGCCTGATGGACCTGACCCGCCGCAAGGGCCAGGTCTGGATCACCCGCGCCGATACCGAGGCCGCGGCCGCCACCGTCGATGACCCGCAACCCGACGACGACCGCCTGTTGCGCGCCCTGGCGCCGGTCGTCCACGCCCGCCTGCGCGCCACCGCCGCCTCGCCCGAGACGGTGCTGGAGACGATCCGCGCCGACCTGTTCGACGGCACCGGCCGCGTCCTGTCCCCCACCGAGACCGAGGACCTGTCCCGCGCCATCGCCGCGGCCTTCGACCTGGCGCCGGAGGGCGGATTTGTCGAAGCCGTCCGGCGGACGGCCGACGCCCGCCAGCAGGAACACGACAGCATCGAGCAGGAGGCCCGCGCCCGCCGGCGCGAGGAAGTGCGCCGCCTGCGCGAATGGGAAGCAAGCCTGGTTCCCTTCGCCGAGGTGCCGCGCCTGCTGCGGTGTTCGCAGAACGAGGCGCTGCGCTGGATCGCCGAGAACCGCCTGCCGGTCGCCCGGCGCGTGCCGCAGAAGAACGGTACCGAACGCTGGGAATTCGACCCGCGCGAACTGATCGCGCTGCGCACGCAACTGCCGCTGTGGCGGGGTGAATCCCCGGCCCCCGGCGCGCCCCTGGTGCCGGACGCGGGCACCCGCAAGGTGGGCAACGCCGTCATTGCCCGCGTGGCGGCGCTGGACCGCTATGCCGCGCATTTCAAGACCGCCCGCGCGCTGAAGCGGCGGATCACGCTGGTGACCGGCCCGACCAACAGCGGCAAGTCCCATACCGCGCTGGACGCCCTGGCACGCGCGGAAAGCGGCATGGCGCTGGCCCCGCTGCGCCTGCTGGCCCACGAATTCCGCGAGGCGCTGACCGCGCGCGGCGTCCCCACGTCGCTGGCCACCGGCGAGGAACGGATCGACATCCCCGGCAGCCGCCATCTGGCCGCGACCGTCGAGATGTGCCCCCTGCATAACCCCGTGGACGTCGCCGTCATCGATGAGGCCCAGATGCTGACCGACCCCGACCGGGGCGCGGCCTGGACGGCGGCCATCATGGGCGCGCCGGCGCGGCACCTGTTCGTGCTGGGCGCGCCGGACTGCATTCCCATGGTCCGCCGGATCGCCGAACTGTGCGGGGACCCGCTGGACGAGGTCCATCTGGAACGCAAGGGGCCGCTGGTGACCGCCCCCGACCCGGTGCGGTTGCAGGACCTGCGCCCGCACGACGCGCTGATCGCCTTTTCCCGGCGCGAGGTACTGGACCTACGCGCGGCCCTGCTGGCGCGCGGCCGCCACGTAGCCGTGGTCTATGGCGCGCTGAGCCCCGAGGTGCGCCGGGCCGAGGCCCAGCGGTTCAACAGCGGGGCCGCCGATATCCTGATCGCGACCGACGCCATCGGCATGGGCCTGAACCTGACCATCCGCCGGGTCATCTTCACCGCCCTGCGCAAGTTCGACGGTACGCAGACCCGCGACCTGAACGCGCAGGAGGTCAAGCAGATCGGCGGCCGCGCCGGGCGCTACGGCAAGCATGAACAGGGGATCGTCGGCGTGCTGGCGGGCGCGGGCAGTGCCGCCTTCGTGCGGAGCATGCTGGCCGCGCCGCCGGCCGAACTGACCGACCTGCGCCCGCAGGTGCAGCCCGATGCCGACATCATCCAGGCCGTCGCCGCCGAGATCGGGTCGGAAAGCCTGTTCGGCGTCCTGGCGCGCATCCGTCGCGCGGTGCTGCGCCGCGACGATCCGAACTACCGCCTGGCCAACATGGAACAGGCCTTCGCCATCGCCACGGCGCTGGAAGGCGTGACGGGCCTGAGCCTGGCGCAGCGCTGGGTCTATGCCATGTGTCCGGTGGACGACCGCGACAACGGCATCCAGCGCCTGGTCCACTGGGCGGCGGACCATGCCGCGGGCCGGCCGGTCGTCCCGCCGGGGCCGGGCCGCCTGCCCCCGGCCGACCGGGCCGAACGGGTGGAGCTGGAACGGGCCGAGAAACGCCACAAGCGGCTGGTGGCCTGGCGGTGGCTGTCCCTGCGCTTCCCCGACGCCTACCTGGCGCGCGAGGACGCCGAGGACGCGACCGCGCGGCTGAACGACTGGATCGAGGACGTCCTGCGCCAGCAGAGCAGCCGCGCCCGCGAAAACCCCCGCGCCGCCCGGGCGCGATCCTGACCCCCTACGCGGCGCGAATGACGTCCAGCCCGCCCATGTAGGGACGCAGGGCCTGCGGGACGGTGATGGTGCCGTCCGCGTTCTGGTAATTTTCCATCACCGCGATCAGGGTCCGGCCGACGGCCAGGCCCGACCCGTTCAGCGTATGGGCGAACACCGGCGCCCCGCCGTCGGCCGGACGGACGCGCGCGTTCATGCGCCGTGCCTGGAAATCGCGCGTGGTGGAACAGGACGAGATCTCGCGCCAGGCCTGCTGGCCCGGCAGCCAGGCTTCCAGGTCGAAGGTCTTCGCAGCCCCGAACCCGGTGTCGCCCGCGCACAGCAGCATCCGGCGGTACGGGATATCCAGCCGTTCCAGCACGGTTTCGGCGCAGCGGGTCATCCGCTCGTGCTCGGCATCGCTGTCCTCGGCGGTGGTGATCGACACCATCTCGACCTTCTGGAACTGGTGCTGGCGCAGCATGCCGCGCGTGTCGCGCCCGGCCGCCCCGGCCTCGCTGCGAAAGCACGAGGACAGCGCGACCAGCCGTCGCGGCAGGCTGGCGGCCGGCAGGATGTCGCCGGACACGCTGGCCGTCAGCGGGACCTCGGCCGTGGGGATCAGCCACCGCCCGTCCTCGGTCCGGAAGGACTGGTCGGCGAATTTCGGCAGCTTGTCGGTGCCGAACATCGCGGCCTCGTTCACCAGCACCGGCACCACCGTCTCGGTGTAGCCGTTTTCCTGCGTGTGCAGGTCCAGCATGAACTGGCCCAGCGCGCGTTCCATCCGCGCCAGCGCGCCGCGCAGCACGACGAACCGCGCGCCCGACAGCTTGGACGCGGTTTCGAAATCCATCAGGCCCAGCGCCTCGCCCAGCGCATAATGCTCGCGGGGTTCGAAGGAGAATTCCCGCCGCTGGCCCACCTGATGGACGACGACGTTGCCGGCCTCGTCCGCGCCGTCCGGCACCGATGCGTCCAGTCGGTTCGGCAGCACGACCAGGATGTCGCGGATTTCGGCATCCAGTTCGCGGGACTGGATTTCCAGCCCTTCCATCTCGTCGCGCAGGCGCGTGCCTTCGGCCTCGAGGTCGGTGGTGTCGTCACCGGCGCGGCGCAGGGTAGCGATCTCGCGGGACAGGGATTTGCGTCGGGCCTGCTTCTCCTGCAACGCGGTCACGGCGGCGCGCCGGTCCTCGTCCAGGCGGACCACCCTATCGGCCACCGCTTCCTCGCCCCGACGGGCCAGCGCCGCGTCGAAGGCGGCGGGATCGGCGCGCAGGGCCCGAAGATCATGCATCAGTTTTGCTCCGCTTCATCATCGTCCAGCCGCCGGGGTTCGACCAGGCGGGCACAGAAAATGGAAATTTCGTACAGGCCGATCAGCGGCACCGCCAGGCCGGTCTGGGTGATGACGTCCGGCGGCGTCAGGATCGCCGCCGCCACGAACGCGCCGACATAGGCATAGCGCCGCACCCGCTTCAGCGAGGCCGACGTCACGATCCCGACCTTCGCCAGCAGGGTCAGCACCACCGGAAGCTCGAATGCGATGCCGAACGCCATGATCAGCTTCATCACCAGCGCCAGATATTCCGACACCTTGGCCTGAAGCTGGATCTGCAGGCCGTCCTGCCCGTCGGCGGTCTGGAACGACAGGAAGAATTTCCACGCGAACGGGAAGACGAAATAATAGGCCAGCGCCGCCCCCAGGACGAACATCACCGGCGTCGCCACCAGGAACGGCAGGAAGGCGCGCTTTTCGCTGCGGTACAGGCCGGGTGCGACGAACATCCACACCTGCACGGCCACCATCGGGAAGGACAGGAATGCCGCGCCGAAGATGGCGACCTTGATGTAGGTGAAGAACGCCTCGTACAGCGCGGTGTAGATCAGATGCGGCTGTTCGCCCTGCTGGCGCATCACCTCGCCCAGCGGACGGGCCAGGAACAGATAGATCCGCGCCGAAAAATGATAGCACAGCAGGAAGCACAGGGCGAAGGTGACGGTCGACCACAACAGGCGGCGACGCAGTTCGACCAGATGTTCCAGCAGCGGCATCGGCTGGTCGTTGATCGGATCGTCGTTCAGAGCCGTGTCTCCGGGCTTGCGTTGGTCCATCGCGTTCGGGCCTCAGCCTTCGGCCGGATGCGTGGCCGAAACCCGCCGCGCGCCATGCATCACCCGTACCGGCGGCAGGAAGGCGGGCGGGCGCAGGCGCGCGCGTTCGCCCGCCAGGCGCCGCCCCACCGACGGCGGCAGCAGCGCAGGCGGCGGCCCATCGTCGGCCAGCGGGGGAAAGGCGGTTTCGGCGTACGAGGCCACAGGCGTGGCGTAGCCGTACTCGTGCAGGCCGCCCGGATCGAAGGCGGGGGCGCTGTTCAGCGGCGTACTGTCGGGAATCGGGGTCCGGCGCGGTTCTGTCGCAGTGTCCAGCGGCGATTCGTCGATGGCCCGCCGGATGGTCCCGTCGCCGTCGATCGCCTTCATGAGCTGGTTGCGGACATTGAACCGGCGCATGCGGTTCATCCCGTCGCGCACTTCGGTCAGATCGGCGTCGCGCACCATCTCGTCCACATGCGACTGGAATTCCGCCGCCAGCTTCCGGCCCTTCTTGATCAGGCCGGTGACGGTACGGATGGCCACCGGCATGTCCTTGGGGCCGATCAGCAACAGGCCGACGACACCGATCAGGGCCATTTCAGACCAGGCGAAATCAAACATGGTGGCCCAGGGCCTCCTGCCCTGCCGGACGACCCCCGCGACGGCGAACGTCAGGCGGCATCGGGTAACACGAAAACAGGATGGACACCTATCACGGCGCAGGCTGGTCGGAAACCGCCCCGTCAACGTCGGCCTCGTCCACGGGTGCCGGAGCCGCGCGTTCCCGCAGGCCGGGGTTGTCCGGCACATCGACCAGCAATTCCTCGCGCCGGGGCAGGTCGCGCAGGTCGCGCAGGCCGAAATGCCGCAGGAAATCGGGCGACGTGCCCCACAGGATCGGCCGGCCGGGGACCTCCTTGCGGCCGCGCGGGACGATCAGGGCGGCCTCCAGCAGCGTGTCCAGCACCTGCTGGCTGAGCGACACGCCGCGAATTTCCTCGATATCCGCGCGGGTGCAGGGCTGATGATAGGCGACGATGGCCAGGGTTTCCATCGTGGCGCGCGCCAGCCGCCGGGGGCGATGCAGCACCTTGGTCAGGCGCGGCGCCAGATCCGCCACCGTGCGGAACTGCCAGCCGCCCGCGATCAGCACCGGCGCGACGCCCCGGCCCGCGTACAGCCCCACCACCGCCTCGATCACCCCGCGCACATAGGCGGCCAGATCCTCGACCTCCGCCGGGATTTCGCCCTGGGCCTCCAGCAGGTCGGCGATGGCGCGTTCGGGGACCGGATCGGGGCTGGCGAAGATCAGCGCCTCGACCAGCCGGACCGGCAGCGGGACCGCCGCGCCCCCGCCGGCCTGCGCCGGCGCCGAGGTGTCGGCGGGGAGATGACCCGGCACGTTGTCGTTCGTCATTCCGCCGCGTCCATCCGGTCCATGTCCCCATCGTTGGCGGCGCCGGCCGCCGGGTCGCTGGGGCGCAGCATGATCCGGCCGAACTGTTCGTCCTGGCGCAGTTCGATCGCGCCGTTCCGAGCCAGTTCCAGCCCGGCGATCAGCGTTCCCGCCATCGCCGCGCGGCGCAGGCGCATGCGTTCGGCCTCGTCGGCCGCGTCGATGCCGGGCCCGGCGTCCGGCAGGAAATTATCCAGTTCGCACCAATCGGGCACGGCCTCGGCGCCCAGCAGCCGCTGCAACCGCGACAGCGCATCCTGCACCGTCCAGAACAGCAGGCGGCGCGGCTGATAGACCCGCTTGCGCGCGGTGCGCCGCATGGCCGCCATGTAGGCGCCCATCAATTGCGACAGATCCAGCGCCAGGCCCGACCGGTCGATTTCCGTCAGGTCCTCGCGCGCGCCACGGGCGAAGACGTCACGGCCCAGTTGCGGCCGCGCCGCCAGCCATTCCGCCGCCTGGCCGATGCGCGCCAGTTCCACAAGCCGCGCCTGCAGCAGGCCAGCGGCTTCCTCGGCGTCGGCGGCCTCGCTTTCCTCGGCCGGCAGCAGCAGCCGCGATTTCAGCCAGGCCAGCCAGGCCGCCATCACCAGCCAGTCGGCCGCCAGTTCCAGCCGGATGCGCCGGGCCGATTCCACGATGGCCAGATACTGTTCGACCAGACGCAGGATCGAGATCCGCGCCAGATCGACCTTCTGCGCGCGGGCCAGGTCCAGCAGCAGGTCCAGCGGGCCGTCGAACCCGTCCAGATGCAGCATGGGCGAGGTCAGGCCCTCGGGCAGGTCGAACCCCTCGCCTGCCCCCTCGCCCCGGGTCGCGGATCCCTGCGTCACGAACGCCGCCGCCTCAGAACCCGGCCAGGGTGCAGGCCAGACCGTTCAGGCGCACATGTTCGCAGAACGACGTCGCCTGCGCGATGCTGGCGAACCCGCGGGTGCGCAGGCGGTAGAACACCGCGCCGCCACGTTCCGTCCGCTCGACGATCGGGGTGCGGCTGGCGAACAGGTCCGGATATTGATGGACCAGACGCGCCCATTCCTTCTGCGCGGCCTCCTGGGAATCGAGAGCAGCCAACTGAACGCCGTACTTTCCGCCGGCGGGCACGGCCGCGTCAGGCGGGGCGGGCACCGGGGCAGCCGGCTGCTGCGCCGCCGGGGTCGAAGCCGCCGGGGCGGATGGCGGGGCGACGGGGGGCGTCGCGGGCGGTGCCTCCGGCGCGGGGGAAGCCGTCGGCGCAGGCGGAGTCACGGGCCCGGCCGACGGCACGGGGGCCGGCGCCGGGGCAGACGCGCTGCCGGGCGACGGCGCCCCGTACTGTTGGGCCAGCGCGTCGGGACGCGGCTGTTCCGGCCCGGGGGCCAGGCGCGCGACCGCCCCGTCATCGCCCGTCGGCGCATCCGCGCCCAGTACCTGCATTCCGCCCGGATCGAGCGGCCGGACGCGCACCGGCCCCGGCGGCGGCCCAAGGACCGGAATGCCGGATTGCTGATGCCCCATCAGGACCCAGCCGCCGATGGCCAGCACCAGCAGCCCGCCCAGCCCGGCCGCGCCATAGGCCAGCCGCCGCGTGGCGGGGTCGGAGCCCAGAAACCCGTGCAGGATCCCGGCTGCCCTATGGCCGGCCGAGGGGGGACGGTCGCGGACGGGCGGTTCGTCGTCGTAATCGGCGCTCATGCGTTCGCGTGCGCGGGTCAGGCGTTCCGCGTAGGGGTCTCGGCCGGAAGGGTCCGAATCTGTCATCGCATTTCCTCGACCGGCTCCACGCCCAGCACGGCCAGGCCCGAGCGGATCACCGTGGCCGTCGCTTCGACCATCGCCAGTTTCGTCCGCGTGGCCTGCGGATCGTCCTCTTGCAGGAATCGCAATGTCGCATCATCGCGGCCGCGATTCCACAATGTATGGAAATCCGCCGCCAGTTCGCCCAGATAGAACGCGACCCGGTGCGGCTCCTTCGCCTGGGCCGCTCCTTCGATCGTGCGCGGCCACTGGGCCATGCGGCGCAGCAGCGCCAGTTCGACGTCCGACTCCAGCCCGTCCAGCGGCGCCTCGGCCAGCGCCACCGGGGTGATGGCGTCGGCCCCCAGCATCTCCTGCGCCGCGCGCAGCACCGAGCGGCAACGGGCATGGGCGTACTGGACGTAGAACACCGGATTGTCGCGCGTCTGGGCCACCACCTGATCCAGGTCGAATTCCATCTGGGCGTCAGCCTTGCGCGTCAGCATGGTGAAGCGCACGGCGTCACGCCCGACCTCGTCGATCAGGTCGCGCAGGGTGACGAAGGTGCCCGCGCGCTTGGACATGCGCACCGGCTGGCCATCACGCACGATCCGCACGATCTGGCACAGCAGCACGTCGAGGTCGGGTTTGCCCGCCTTGCCCGCCAGCGCCTTCACCGCCGCCTTCATGCGGGTGACATATCCCCCGTGATCGGCGCCCCAGACGTCGATCAGCACATCCGCGCCGCGGCGGATCTTGTCGTCGTGATAGCCGATATCGTTGGCGAAATAGGTGTTCGATCCGTCCGACTTGCGCAGCGGGCGGTCGACGTCGTCGCCGAACGCGGTGGAACGGAACAGGGTCTGGGGCCGGGCCTCCCAATCGTCGGGCAGCTTGCCCTTAGGGGGCTCCAGCACGCCTTCGTACAGCAGCCCCAGCGCGTCAAGGCGGCCGATCGCGCGGTCGGTCATGCCGTCGGCCAGGATCTGCGCCTCGCTGGTAAAGACGTCGTGACGCACGCCCAGCGCTTCGAGGTCCTCGCGGATCATCCGCATCATCTCGGCGACGGTGAAGGATTTCACGGTCGCGAACCACGCATCGACCGGGGCGGCCACCGCCCCCGTGGCCGCCAGGCCGGTGCCGTGCAGTTCGGCCAGCGCCTGGCCGACCGGCACCAGGTAGTCGCCGCCGTACTGGATCCCGCCCGGCACCAGGGCCGCGAACGCTTCCTCGTCCATCGGGGTGCCGATGGCCTGCAGGTAGCGCCAGTAGGCCGCCCAGGCGAGCGCCGAAACCTGCGCGCCGGCGTCGTTGATGTAATATTCCTTGGTGACGTCGTACCCGGCCTTCAGCAGCAGGTTGGCCAGCGCGTCGCCCACCACCGCGCCACGGCAATGGCCGACGTGCATCGGCCCGGTGGGGTTGGCCGAGACGTACTCGACATTCACCCGGACCCCCTGCCCGATCGCGCCGTCGCCGTACGATTCCCCCGCCCGCAGCACGTCCGACACGACCGACCGCAGGATCTCCGCGTCCAGCGTCAGGTTGACGAAGCCCGGCCCGGCGGGCTCGGCCTTGGCGATGCCCGGCACCGCGACCAGCGCCGCCGCCAGTTCGGCCGCGATCTCGGCCGGGCGGCGGCGGGCGATCTTCGCCACCAGCAGCGCCGCGTTGGTCGCCATGTCGCCATGGGCCGCGTCGCGGGTGGGCGTCAGTTCCACGCGGGCCGCGACCTCGTCCGGCAGGTCGGGCACGATGCGCCGCACGGCCTCCTGCACATGCGAGAGATAGCGGACGAACAGGCTGTCTGACATGCGATGCGGTTTCCCAAAAAGCCGACGAATAAAGAATGGGTGGGCGAAGAACGATTGGGCGTTTCAGCCCGGCACGGACAGATCCGTCAACCGCCGATGTTCCTCCATCGCGAATCGGTCCGTCATTCCGGCTATATAATCCGCCACGACCCGGCGCGCACCGGCGGGGTCGGTGGCCTGCGCCTGCTGGCGCCACCCGTCGGGCAGCAGGGACACATCCTGCGCCAGGATCGAGAAGATCGATTCGACCGCCATCCGCGCCTTACGCGTCATGCGGTTCACCCGCCAGTGGCGATACAGACGGGCGTAGAGGAAGGTCCGGATCGCCCCGTTGTCGCGGGCCATGGGGGCGCTGTACGCCACCACCGGCCGTCCCGCGCGCCGCACGTCGTCGGTCGAAGCCGGGGCCAGCTCGTCCAGATTGCGCCGCGTCTGTTCCCTCAGGTCCACCGCCAGCGCGTTGATGACCCGGCGGATGGTCTCGTGCCGCAGGCGGGCGTCGACATCCAGGTCGGCCGCCCCGGCCAGCCCGCGCACCTGGGCCAGAGCCGGCCCCACCACCGGCAGATCGACCAGGTCGGACAGATGCAGCAGGCCGGCGCGCAGCCCGTCATCCAGGTCGTGGGCGTGGTAGGCGATGTCGTCGGACATCGCCGCGACCTGCGCCTCGACCGAGGCGTACTGGCCCAGATCCAGCCCCAGCCGGTCCGCGTAATCGGCGATGTAGCCGGTGGGATGATCGACCGGGCCGTTATGTTTCACCAGGCCTTCCAGGGTCTCCCACGTCAGGTTCAGCCCGTCGAAGGCGAAATACCGCCGTTCCAGCTTGGTCACCTGGCGCAGCGTCTGGGTGTTGTGATCGAACCCGCCCCAATCGCGCATCGCCGCCGCCAGCGCGTCCTCGCCGGCATGGCCGAAGGGCGTGTGGCCCAGGTCGTGCGCCAGGGCCAGCGTTTCGGTCAGATCCTCGTCCACCGCCAGGCTGCGGGCGATCGACCGGGCGATCTGCGAGACCTCCAGCGAGTGGGTCAGGCGCGTGCGGAAGAAATCGCCCTCGTGATTGACGAAGACCTGCGTCTTGTACTGCAAGGTCCGGAATCCCGCCGAATGCAGCACGCGGTCGCGGTCCCGCTGCCAAGGCGTGCGGGTGGGGGCCTCGGGTTCGGGGTACAGACGACCCCGGGCGGTGCCAGTCTGGACAGCGTACGGTGCGATGCTCATATATACCCCAATCCCGCACGGGCGGCGGCTCCGACATCGGATGCGCCGGGCACGCCCCCGTCGATAACCCGCCCGGCGCCACAAGGCCAGCATGCCCTGGTCCGGCCGGACCGACGATGGTGATCCGAATGGACATGCCCCCCTCCGCCTTCAGCGTTTCGCCCGAGGCCGCCAGCCGACTGGAAGATATCGTCGCATCCCAGCCCGCCGCCGCGGGGACCGACCCGCAGGGCCTGCGCGTGGCGGTACTGGCCGGCGGATGCAACGGGTTCCAGTACAGCTTCGCCCTCGATGCCGACACGCGCGCCGACGACACGGTCATTCCGGCGGGACGTGCGCGGGTGCTGGTCGATCCGGCCAGCCTGGACCTGCTGGCGGGGGCGGAACTGCATTTCACCGATTCGTTGATGGGGGCACATTTCACCGTGCGCAACCCCAACGCGACCTCGTCCTGCGGCTGCGGCACCAGCTTTTCCATCGACTGATGAAAATCGCCTCCTGGAACGTCAATTCCATCCGCCAGCGCCAGCAGCATGTGCTGGACTGGCTGGACCGTGAAAAGCCCGATCTGGTGGGCTTGCAGGAAATCAAGTGCGAAACCGCCGCCTTCCCGGCCGAGGCATTTCGCGAAGCGGGCTACGAAAGCGTCGTCGTCGGGCAGAAAAGCTATAACGGCGTCGCGATCCTCAGCCGCCTGCCCTTCGAGGTCACGGCGCAGGGCCTGCCCTTCCTGGACGACGATGCCCCGCAGGCGCGCTATGTCGAGGTCCGGGCCGCCGGGCTGGTGTTCGGCAACCTGTATCTGCCCAACGGCAATTCCGGCGGCAGCATCGGCTACGCCGCCAAGCTGGCCTTCATGGAGGCGCTGGCGCTGCACGCGCGCGCCCTGCTGGAGGCCGGGACCGATTTCATCCTGGCCGGCGATTACAACGTCTGCCCGACCGACGAGGATTGCGCCCCCGGCGCCCTGCCCCCGACCGACGCCCTGCTGCGCCCCGAAACCCGCGCGGCCTTCCGGCGCCTGCTGTGGCTGGGCCTGACGGACGCGCTACGCGCCCTGCATCCGCACGGCCGTCATTACACCTTCTGGGATTACCAGACGGGCGCGTGGCCCCGCGACAGCGGGCTGCGCATCGACCATGCCCTGCTGTCGCCGCGCGTGGCCGAGCGGCTGCTGGCCGCCCAGCCGGACCGCGACGAGCGCGGGCGCGCCCAGCCATCGGACCATGTGCCCCTGATCGTGGCGATCGAGGACCAGTAAGGCGCTTTCACGCCGTCCAGCCCCCGATTCCGCCTGTTCTGGACGCGATCAGCGCCAGCCCGGACGGATCCAGACCCAGCGCGGTCCGCGCCGCTCCCACCGGCCGGGTCCCCAGCCGCCATGGCCGCCATAGCGAACATAACGTCCCGGCATCCAGGCATAGCCGCCGGGACCCCAGTCCCAGACACCCTGCTGCCAGACCCAGCCCCGCCCGCGTGGCGGCGGCACGGCCTCGTAGCGCACGGCCGGCGGCGGCGGCGGCGACCAGCCCGGCCGCGTGGGTCCATAGCGGTAATACCCGCCCCCGCCCGGATAGGGCTGGGCCTGTGCGGATGACATGTCGTGCCCCACCAGGCCAATTCCTGCGACAATGCCCAGCGCCAGAAGGGCGCGGCGGGCAATCTGCCTCATCATGATAGAAAACCTCCTGCATGCGGGCGGGACAGGGTGACCTCGCCCCGCGCCGTCGAGGACAATGTGCGCCGATCATCGTGGCGGCGGAATGGCGAAATGTCGCCGCGTGTAACGTGATTCCGGATGACACCGTCCCGGATACCGTCAGCGTGCGTCGTTCCGGCGACGCTGCGTCACCAGTCCCAGCGCCAGGATCAGCACCAGGGTCACGCTCCCCAGTTCGATCTGGATACGGGTGTCGGGCGTCAGCATCATCGTGACCATCACCAGCAGGATGGCGCCGACCGTCAGCCAGGACAGGTAGGGAAACAGCAGCATGGGAAACGCCGGGCTACGCCCTGCGCGATGCATCTGGCGGCGCAGGCTGATCTGGGCGAACACCACCATCAGATAGTCGAACAGGATCACAGCACCCGACGCATTCAGCAGGAATCCGAAGACCTCGCCCGGGAACGTCGCGGCCACGACCGTCATCAACGCCGCGATCGCCGCCCCCGTCGAAATCGCCCGGCGCGGGGTGCCGCTGGGCCCGGTCCGGACCAGCCAGTGCGGGGCGTCGCCATGGGCCGCCATTTCGAACAGGATGCGCGAGGTGACATAGAGCGTGGAATTGAGGCACGAGGCGATGGCGACCAGCACCACGACCGTCATCGCCCCCTCGGCCCCCGGGATGCCGATCCGGTGCAGGACCTCGAGGAACGGGGAATGCCCGGGCTGGATCTGGTTCCATGGCACCAGGCACAGGATGATGCCCAGCGAGCACAGATAGAACAGCATGACGCGGATCACGACGGTGCGGATCGCCTGCACGATGTTCCGCCCCGGATTGTCGGTTTCCGCCGCCGCGACGGTCGCGATCTCGGCCCCCGCGAAGGTGAACAGGATGGCCGGCAGCAGCGACAGCGACGCGCTGAAGCCATGTGGCATGAAGCCGCCCTGGTCCCACAGATGCGCGACCGTTCCGCCGAACGACGGGCCCAGCATGCCGAACAGCGCCAGCCCTGCGATGATCGAGAACACGCCGATCGCCGCGATCTTCATCAGCGAGAACCAGAATTCGAACTCGCCATATCCCCGGACCGAGAACATGTTGACGCCCATCATCGCCCCGATCAGCACCAGCGCGACCGGCAGTTGCGGGCAATTGAGCATCGGGGCGACGATCAGCGCGGCCGCTTTCGCCTCGACCGAGGCCACGACCACCCAGAACAGCCAGTAGGACCAGCCGGTGACGAAGGCCGCACGGGCACCCAACCCCCGCCGGACATGGCCCACGAACGACCCCGCATCGGGGCTGTCGATCGCCATTTCGCCCAGCATGCGCATGACCAGGAAGACGATCAGCCCGGCCAGGACATAGGACAGCAGCACCAGCGGCCCCGCCCCCTGGATCATCACCGACGTGTTCACGAACAGCCCCGCGCCGATCATGCCGCCGATCGCGATCATCGAGACGTGGCGGCTGCGCAGCGAATGGGCCAGGCCGGCGCCCATGCCGGCCCCGTTCTCCGGCACGGCATCCTGGACCATATCCTCCTGGGCCAGAGCCGCCTGCGCGGGACCTCCGTTCAGCACCGGTGGGGCGCCGGGGCGGGGGTGAAACTGCGCAATGTTCCTCGCATGCGGAAATCTCCGAAATCCATGTCCAGCCGGTCCGAGACACCATTCGCGAAATAGCGCATGCCGATCGCATAGTCGGGGCGCATATCGTGCGACGACGGCGTATAGAACGCCACATGCACCCGCCCCGACGACAGGCGGGACAGGGCGGCGAAGGGGCTGTCGGACGGTGGCGGCGACCAGCCCTGCATCATGACGTAGGTATATTGCGGGCCGTCGGCCCCGGTGCCGTCGAACAGCATCGGCGCGATCGACGTCTCGCCGGCCTGGGCCGCGCGGACGATCGCCGCCGTATGCGCCATCGGGAACAACGTCCCGGCCGGCAGCGGCAGGACGCGGCCGGCAGGCTGGCTGTAGCGGATTTCGCCGCCCGTGGCCGCCATCGTGGCCTCGCCCCTCAGGTGGGTGACGGGCGTGCCGTTCGAGGTCTGAACTGTGCGGAAGACCAGATGGTGCCCGTCCTTGGCTTCCAGCGTGGCGTAGTCGGACACCAGTTCCGTCGTCCCGCCGGACCGCGAGACCGTCTGCAGGCGCAATTGCTGCTGCGTGGACCAGGCGGTGCAGGTATCGGTCACGGAAAAGACCATCGTGCCGCTGGCCGCGACCGTATCGCCCCCACCGACCGATTGAAGGGTCAGGTCATAGGTCGCGCGATGGCCGGCCAACTCTACCGGCGCCGGCGTCGCGGCCCGGGCGGCCACCCCACCGGACAGCAGGCCCGCGGCAAGGCATATCCCCGCCGCGACGCCCATTTGGACCCGCGCCGGAATCCCGAAGGGAAAGGACCACCGTTTCATCACGTCAGCAGAACGCATCGGGGCGGCGCGCGCAATGAACAATGCCTTCGAACCGCCCGACCAGCCGCTTATCCCTTGACGGTCGCGCCCGGCTTGGGGCGCGGCAGGTCCAGCGCCAGCGACAGTTCCTTCAACCGCGGGGACGGAACGGGGGCCGGCGCGCCCATCATCAGGTCCTCGCCCTGCTGGTTGAGCGGGAACAGGATGACCTCGCGGATATTGGGCTCGTCGGCCAGCAGCATGACCATGCGGTCCACGCCCGGCGCCGAACCGCCATGCGGCGGCGCGCCGTAGCGGAAGGCGTTGAGCATGCCGCCGAACCGGGCCTCGACCTCGGATTCGGGATAGCCCGCGATCTCGAACGCGCGGATCATCACCTCGGGCCGGTGGTTGCGGATCGCGCCCGACGACAGTTCCACGCCATTGCAGACGATATCGTACTGATAGGCGGTGATCGTCAACGGGTCCTGGCTGTTCAGCGCCTCCAGCCCGCCCTGCGGCATCGAGAACGGGTTGTGCGAGAAATCGATCAGGCCGGTTTCCTCGTTCCGCTCGTACATCGGGAAATCGGTGATCCAGCAGAAGCGGAACGCATCCTTTTCGATCAGGTCCAGCTCGGTCGCGATGCGGGTCCGCACCAGGCCCGAGAATTTCACGACCTCGTCGCCGCGCCCGGCGGCGAAGAACACCGCGTCGCCCGCCTTCAGGCCCGTCTTCTCGCGGATCGCGGCGACGCGCGCGGGTTCCAGGTTCTTGGCGATCGGGCCCTTGCCGCCTTCCTCGTCGAAGATGATGTAGCCCAGGCCGCCGGCCCCGGCCTCGCGCGCCCAGGTGTTGAGCTTGTCATAGAAGGCGCGCGGACGATCGCCCGCGCCGGGCGCCGGGATCGCGCGCACCTCGCCACCGCCGGCCACGATCTTCGCGAACAGGCCGAAGCCGGAGTCGGCGAACGCCTCGGTCACGTCGCTCAGCAGCAGCGGGTTGCGCAGGTCCGGCTTGTCGCTGCCGTAGCGCGCCATGGCGGTGGCGTAGGGAATGCGCTCGAACGGGGCGGTGCTGACGGTGCGGCCGCCGCCGAATTCGCGGAACACGCCTTCCATCACCGGTTCCAGCGTGGCGAACACGTCTTCCTGGGTCGCGAACGCCATCTCGAAATCAAGCTGGTAGAACTCGCCCGGCGAACGGTCGGCGCGCGCGGCCTCGTCGCGGAAGCAGGGGGCGATCTGGAAATACCGGTCGAACCCCGCGACCATGGCAAGCTGCTTGAACTGCTGCGGCGCCTGCGGCAGCGCGTAGAACTTGCCCGGATGCATCCGCGCCGGAACCAGGAAGTCGCGCGCGCCCTCGGGCGACGAGGCGGTCAGGATCGGGGTCTGGAATTCGACGAATCCCTGCTCGGTCATGCGGCGGCGCAGGCTGGCGATCACCTGCGCGCGCAGCATCATGTTGCGATGGACCTTATCGCGCCGCAGGTCGATGTACCGATAGGTCAGGCGCAGGTCCTCGGGATAATGCTCGTGCCCCGCGACCTGGAACGGCAGCACCTCGGCCGCCGACTGGACATCGACCTCGCGCGCACGAAGCTCGATCTCGCCGGTCGGCAGGTTCGGGTTCTTCGTCGCGTCGTCGCGGAGCACGACCTCGCCGGTGATGGTCAGCACGCTCTCGACGCGGATGCGCTCGACGGTCTCCAGCACGGGCGAGCCCGCCGGAATCACGATCTGGGTGATTCCGAAATGGTCGCGCAGGTCGATGAACAGCAGGCCGCCATGATCGCGCTTGCTGTGCACCCAGCCGGAGAGGCGGGCGGTCTGCCCGGCGTCGCTGGCCCGAAGGGCGGCGCAGCTATGGGTACGATAGGGATGCATGATCTCGTCCTGTGTCACCAAAAACGGGCTGGTCCGGGCGATACGCGCCCGTTCCGATCGAAGGCGGAGGAAGCCGACCGGAGCCGCCCCTGTCAAGGGCGGCCCGTCACAGCCTGTCGTGCGGCCTCAGGCCGCCTGTTCGGGGAACAGCGTGGTCAGCCCGGCCGCGGTCGCCTCGCAGCAGCCGCGTTCGGTGATCAGCCCGGTGACCAGCCGCGCCGGGGTGACGTCGAAGGCCGGATTGGCCGCCTGGCTGCCCGGCGGGGTCAGATGCACCGTCTCGATCCGGCCGTCGCCGGTGCGGCCGGTGATCGCCGTGACCTCGTCGCCGCTGCGTTCCTCGATCGGGATTTCGGTCAGCCCGTCGCTCACCCGCCAGTCGATGGTGGTGGACGGCAGGGCGACCCAGAAGGGCACACCGTTGTCGCGCGCCGCCAGCGCCTTCAGATAGGTGCCGATCTTGTTCGCCACGTCGCCCGTCCGCGTCACGCGGTCGGTGCCGACGATGACCAGGTCGACCGCATGATGCTGCATCAGATGGCCGCCGGCATTGTCCGCCACCACCGTATGCGGCACGCCGTGGCTGCCCAGTTCCCACGCCGTCAGCGCGGCGCCCTGGTTGCGCGGCCGGGTTTCGTCCACCCAGACATGGACGTTCAACCCGCGATCGTGGGCCATGTAGATGGGCGCCAGCGCCGTGCCCCAATCGACGGTGGCGATCCAGCCGGCATTGCAGTGGGTGAGGATATTGACCGGCTTGCCGTCGCCGCGCCGCGCCGCGATCTCCTCGATCAGGGGCAGGCCGTGGCGGCCGATGGATTCGTTCTGGGCCGCGTCCTCGTCGCAGATCCGCGCGGCCTCGTCATAGGCGGCGGCCACGCGGTCGGCCGGCGCCAGGGGGCGCAGGCGGTCCAGCATGCGTTCGATGGCCCAGCGCAGATTGATGGCGGTCGGGCGGGTTGCCGCCAGCAGCGCCGCATCGCGTTCCAGCGCCGCGTCGGCGGCATCGACCCGCAGGGCCAGCGCCAGGCCATAGGCCGCCACCGCGCCGATCAGCGGCGCGCCCCGGACCTGCATGGTACGGATGGCGTGCGCCACCTGCTCCATGTCCGTCAGGCGCAGGACGTCCAGGGTCCACGGCAGGCGGGTCTGGTCGAAGATATGGATCGACCAGCCGTCATCCTGGTCCACCCAGACGCTGCGATAGGGTACGTTGCCGATCTTCATGACATGCGAGTCCGATGCCGGAGTGGAGGGAAGCGGCGCAAGGAAGCACCGGCATCCCGACGTTTCAAGTCCGAACCACGTCCGGCGGCCCGCACCGCCCCCGCCCATGCGGCGGGGGCAGCCGCCGGATCAGGACGCGGCGACGTCCGCCGCGCGCGTCAGGGTGGCCGTCAGGCGGCTGGCGAACCCGGCCGGGTCCTTCGGGCTTTCGCCATCCTGGATGCGGGCGATGTCCAGCAGGATCAGTGCGATATCGCGCACCGATTCGCCGCGTGCCACACGCTCGGCCAGGTCGCGGACCAGCGGATGGGTGGCGTTGACTTCCAGCACGGGTGCCAGGTCGGGCACCGCCTGCCCGCTGCGCCGCAGCAGACGCTGAAGCTGCAGGTCAGGCCCCTGCCCCGCCGCCGACAGCACAACGGCGCTGCCGACCAGACGGTTCGTTCCGCGCACGTCGGACACCGCTTCCCCCAGCGCCGTCTTCAGCGCCGGCAGCAGGACGTCCAGATCGGCGCGCGGCCCCGTTTCCTCTTCGGCGGTCGCGAATTTCTCGAGGTCGGCATGGCCCTGGCTGACGCTGCGCAGCGCCTTGCCCTCGAACGTGCCCAGGCGTTCCGGCCAGAAGGAATCCACCGGATCGGACAGCAGCAGCACCTCGATCCCGCGCGCGCGGAAGCCTTCCAACTGCGGCGAGGCCGGCAGCGTGTCGGGATTGTCGCCGGTCAGGTAATAGATCGCCTCCTGCCCGTCCTTCAGGCGCGACACGTACTCGGCCAGCGTCGTCCAGCCCTCGACCGCGCTGGAGCGGAAACGCGCCAGGCCGGCCAGGTCGGTGCGATATTCCGCATCGTCCCAGACGCCTTCCTTCAGCACCGGGCCGAAATTCTCCCAGAAGCCGGCATAGGACTCGGCGTCCTTCGCGCGGGTGCGCAATTCGTTCAGCACGCGGTTGGTCACGGCCTTGCGGATGCGGGCCAGGACCGGGGTGGCCTGAAGCATCTCGCGCGAGACGTTCAGGGGCAGGTCCTCGGTGTCCACCACGCCCTGCACGAACCGCAGCCACGACGGCAACAGGGCAGCGTCGTCGGTGATGAACATGCGCCGGACATGCAGGCGCACGCGGCTGTCGCGCACCTGCTCGCCGAACTCGAAGGGGCGGCTGCCGGGGATGAACAGCAGGGCAGTGAAATCGATCGTGCCTTCGGCGTGCCAGTGCAGCGTCGCCCACGGCGTATCGAAATTATGGCTGACGTGCCGGTAGAAGTCGTTCAGCTGGTCTTCCGTGACCTCGGAACGCGGCTTGCGCCACAGGGCGGTGCCCACATTGGCGGGCGCATCCTCGCCGTCGCGTCGGATGGTGATCGGCCAGACGATATGATCGGCCCATTTGCGCACGATCGCTTCCAGGCGCCAGGCATCGAGGAATTCGTCCGCATCCTCCTTGATATGCAGGATGATGTCGGTGCCCGGCCGCTCGCGCGTCGCGGGGCTGAGGGTAAAGCCCCCCTTGCCGTCCGACGACCACCGCCAGGCCTCGTCGCTGCCCGCGCGGCGCGACACGACATCGACATGATCGGCCACCATGAAGGCGGCATAGAAGCCGACACCGAACTGCCCGATCAGGCTCGGCCGGTCCTTGGGCAGGTCCTCGGGCTTCTGCTTTTCCAGTTCCTGGCCGAACGCCCGGGTGCCGGAGCGCGCAATGGTGCCCAGATTGCGGGCCAGCTCGTCCTTGCTCATGCCCGCGCCATCGTCGCTGATGGTCAGGCGGCGGGCGTCCTTGTCAGGATCGATGCGGACCTTGGCGTCCTCGGGCAGGGTACGGGCGGCGTCGGTCAGCGCCTCGAACCGGCGGCGGTCCGTCGCGTCGGCCGCGTTGGCGACCAGTTCGCGCAGGAAGATCTCGCGTTCGGAATACAGGGCATGGACCACGAGGTCGAGCAGCCGCCCGACCTCCGCGCTGAACGCATGTTCCTCTCCCGCCGGGGCCGCGCCGTCCTGCCCCGTAACCTGATCGACCATGTAGACGTCTCTCCATTCCGCAAAAAACCGTCGGATGGATATGTGTCACGAAAGCCACGATTTCAATGGCCTGACCCGCGCGGATCGGGCCGGCACCTCATTCGAAATCGGTTGGCAGGGCCGGCGCGTGGGCATGGGCGAACATGCGGCGGACCTGCGCTGGCAATACCCGGCCCAGCGACAGGTCCGCCGGGATCTCGTCCTCGGCGAACCAGCCGACCTCGGACGTCTCCAGGCTGGTCGCGGCAGCGCCCCCCATAAGGTCGCATAGATAGAACAGCTTGGCGCAGGAAAAGACCTGCGCCGGATGCCCCTGCCGCGTCCGGTCCCACACTGCCGCCAGCTTGCGCACGCGAACCTCGTAGCCGCTTTCCTCGCGCACTTCCTTCACCGCGCTGTCCGCCGGGGTGATGTTCACGTCCGCCCAGCCGCCGGGCAGCGTCCAGCGCCCGCCATCCAGAACCTCGCGCACCATCAGGATGCGCCGCCGCTCGTCGAACACCGCGGCCCGCACGTCGATCTTGGGCGTCGCGTATCCGGATTCGCCGGCGAACAGGGTTTCGATCCGCGCCGCCGGGGTGCCGGTCCGCGCGGCCAGCATGCGGGCGGCCAGGCCGCGCAGCATCTCGTAGCGTTCCCGGTCGTAGGGATCGCGCGTGAAGGTCAGGCCGGTCTGGGCGATGGCCTGGATCTCGCGCGCCCAGACCAGCCAGTCGGGCTCGCCCACCACGCCGGTCACGATCCGGGCGCCCAGCCGGGGGGCGCCAGTTCGAAATTCTCGAACAGGAACGCGGGGGCCACGATGCAACCGACCAGGCTCCAGGCCCCCAGACTCTCCGCCGCCTGCCACGCGTGAGCCGGGACGACGACCTGAAGCACCTCTCCCGCCTCGGGACGCGGCCCCAGGACGATCACGTGCTCCACACCCGCCTCATCCGCGATTCGCAGGCTCAGCGGGGCGCCGCCCTGCCAGCACCAGATCTCGGCGGCGTCGACCCGGTGCCAGTGCGACCGTTCGCCCTCGGCCAGCAGAAACTGGATGGTCGTGGCGGCCCCGCGCCCGCCGCCGGGCGGGCTGTCGCGCCACAGCTCGCGATACCAGCCGCCCTCGGGGTGCGGGCACAGCGCCAGCGCATCGCGGACCGCGCCGGCCGGCAGGCCGGGGTCGCGCAAATCCAGGGTCGGGCCGGTCATGGCGGGGTCGTCCTTCTGCAGGGGCGGGGAAGATCGGATGTCAGCGCGATGGCAGCGGGAAGTCCAGCATCGCGCCGGTATAGGTCTCCACCACCTCGCTGAACGGAATGCCGTCCTGCCGATACAGGACTGCGCGATGCCGCAGGATTGCGGCCGGCAGCCGGATCACCCCCGTGGTGGATGGCTGCCCTTGAGGCGACCACAGGCGCGTGCTTTCCAGCGTGCGCCGCGTGAAGTGCAGCGCCGCCACGGCGTGGCCGAAGGCGATGTCGCTGTGATCAAGCGCCGCGTTCATCTCCGGCGTCAGGCGGCCGGGCACGTACCAATTGTCGGCGACCGACAGCACCCTGTCGCCGCAGGACAGGTCCACCCGGCGATAGCGGACATGCTCGTGCGCATCGACATCCAGGGCCTGCCGCTGGATCGGCGTCGGCGCCTTCTCCACGCCTGGGACGCGATGCGCCACGACATGGGCGACAGGTGCCAGATTGTGCGTGCGGCACCACTCCTCCAGCGTCAGGGTGGCGCTGGGCTGGTGCAGCAGCCGGTCGTCCAGCGTGTCGATCAGGGCATGGAGTTCCACCCGCGACGCCGCGGTGTCGGGCCAGTCCGCCGCGCGGGCCCTGCCATCCGGCACCGAAGCCACCGCCAGCAGAAGGCCCCACAGGGCCAGTCCGCGCCGCAAGATCATGCCTCCCCCATGCCGCTGGCCAGCGCCAGATAAACGACGAATACCGCGTCGAGAAACAGCAGGATGGGCGTCAGGTCCGCCCAGCGGCGCCCCGCGATGGCCAGCGCCGTATACAGCAGCAACCCCAGCGCCAGGCTGACCATGAAATTGCCGGTCATGACCGTGATCAGGATCATCAGCAGCGGCGCCAGCAGCCCGCCGGACTCGGACAGGTCCATCCGCCCCATGTCCGACAGCATGCCCAGCCCGACCAGGATCAGCACCGGCGCGGTGGCGACCGCCGGCACGGCGGTGATGATGGGCCACAGGAAGGACGACAGCAGGAACAGCGCCGCCACCGTGACCCCGACCAGCCCGGTGCGCCCTCCGGCCTCGACCCCCACCAGCGATTCCAGATAGGCCGACACGGTGGACGTCCCCAGGACCGATCCGATGACGCTGGCCGCCCCGTCGGCCGCGAAGGCCGCGCGGCCCAGCACCGGCTGACCGTCCTCGACCGTCAGGCCGGCCCGCCGGGTGATGGCCATCATCGTTCCCGTTGCGTCGAAGAAATCACCCAGGAAAAAATACATCGTCACCGGCAGGACAAGGCCGATATGCGACAGGAAGCCGTGAAAGTCGAAGGACAGCAGCATGCCGGTCGGATAGTGCGGCCATTCCAGACAGCTTGACGGCAGATGCGTGACCGTGGCGCCGTCCGCCGTCCGGACGAAGCATCCGGCGACGGTCAGCACCACGATCGACACCAGCATGCCGGCGGGTATGCGCAGCATCTGCAGCGCCGCCGCCAGGACGACGCCGCCCAGGCACAGCAGCACCGCCGGATCACGCAGCGACCCAAAGCTGAACCCCTGCCCCCCCTTGACCGCCAGCCCGCCGCTGACCATTCCGATATGGGCGATGAAGGCGCCGATCGCGCAATGGATGCCGT
Organism: Gluconacetobacter azotocaptans; assembly: GCF_014174355.1. Classification (GTDB taxonomy): domain Bacteria; phylum Pseudomonadota; class Alphaproteobacteria; order Acetobacterales; family Acetobacteraceae; genus Gluconacetobacter; species Gluconacetobacter azotocaptans. The sequence continues at coordinate 145,439 of NZ_JABEQF010000004.1, read as the reverse complement.
TGCGCACCGGGGCCGGGAAGCCCAGCACGATCCGTTGCCGCCAATGTGTCAGCGACAGGCCGACGAAGGCGACCCCGCCGATCAGGACCATGGTGAAGGCGACGGACGGCGCGATCCCCATCTGCGCCACCACGATCTGGGCGAAGACCAGATTGCTGCTCATGGCCGGGGCGAGCGCGATCGGCAGGTTCGCCATCAGCGCCATCAGCAGCGACCCGCAGACCGCGGCGGCGATCGTGGTCATGATCATGTCGTGCCGCCCCAGGCCCGCCAGCGCCATGATCGCCGGATTGACGATCATGATATACGCCATGGCCCCGAACGTGGTCAGCCCAGCGACCAGTTCCCGCCCCAGGGTGGACCCCCGTCGCGTCACGTGAAAATAGCGGTCGATCCACCCGTCCGGGTGCCCCACTTCCTGCGTCAACGATCACTTTCCCCCGGATTGGTCCCGAGCCGGCGCATCCGCGCGCCCCCGGTCGACGAGGGGGGACTTTCCTACCGGTTCCGATATGACGCAAGGGACGTATCGGCGGCGATCCGGAATTCCGCCGGGTCTTCGGACGGCAATTCACATATTCAAATCAAGACCTGACATACGACAGAATTCTCTCTAGAGTTATTTGAGACGGGTCATCGGATATCGTCCCCCAATGTAAAATGGTGCCCCCGGCGCGCCGACGGATCAGGAATACATGGTGTCCCTTCGGTCTTTACACGGATTTCCCCACTGTCCCAGACCGTTTTATCCGCGGGATATGGATGATCGGAGCCCAGCATGACACTCTCTCTCCATGAGGGCGACGCCGAGTTGAAGGATGTCGTCGCGGAAGTGTCGGACGATACGCGCCAACGGGTCCATGCGATGATCGACCAGTTGAGTCCCTTGCTGGTCGCGGCGTTCTACGATCATTTTTCCGCCCATCCCCAGGCGAAGCGTTTCCTTGCGGATGCCGAGACGACAAACCGGTTGCGCGGCACCCTGGCCCGCTGGCTGGCCGACCTGTTTTCCGCCACGCCGCAGAACCCGACTCATCTGATCGAAGCCCAGCGCCATATCGGCCGCTATCACGCCCGCGCAGCGATCCCGCTTCATCTGGTCTGCGAAGGTATTTCGCTGATCCAGCGCAAGCTGATCCAGCAACTGGGCAAGGAAGAATTGCCGCACGACCAGCTTACCGACGCCGTCATCTATGTGGCGAACGCGCTGTCGGCGGCGCAGGGCGTGATCTCGTTGTCCTACTGGCGCCATCGGGAGCGCGCGAGTTCGACCGACACGGCATACCGGCTGTTCGCCATGAATCAGGACCTGCCGCGCGAGGGCGAGGCCCAGAAGGCCACCCTGATGGCCTGGAGCTACAATGTCCTGCGCTCCATCTACGTCGCGAAGACGCCGGACGACCTTGCGTCGATGAGTCTCTCGCGCTCGGCATTCGGGCTGTGGGTGACGTACAAGGTGGGGCTGCTGTTCGAGGGCACGGACGTCGTCGCCCATATGACGAACCTGATCGCCCGGGTCGACGAACAATTGCTGCCGGCGATTTCCGACGACATCCAGGCCGGGCGGGATACCTCGGCCAGCCTGGCGGCCCTGCATGTCGGCGTGACCGAGATCCTGAACAGTCTCGAGGTCATGTTCCGCAACAGCCGCAGCAGCAGCGACGTCGAGGACCCGCTGACCCGCGCGATGAATCGCCGCTTCCTGCCGTCGGTCATGGCCTACGAACTGCGCGTCGCCACCCAGACCGGCCGTCCGTTGAGCGTGCTGTTCATCGACGTCGATCATTTCAAGCGTGTCAACGACACCCACGGGCATGCCGCCGGCGATTCCGTGCTGCGGGCGGTTGCCCACACGCTGGAGGAAGCCGGGCGGTTGAGCGACATGCTCTTCCGCTATGGCGGCGAGGAATTCCTGATGATCCTGGGCGACACCGACCAGCCGCAGATGATCCAGACCGCCGAACGCCTGCGCCGGCTGATCGAGGAGACCCCGGTCAGCCTGCCCGACGGCGGCGTGGCCCAGGTGACGGTGTCGATCGGCGGCGCCCTCTATTCCGGCCATCCGGACTATGAAAACCTGCTGAAGGCGGCCGACGTGGCCCTGTACCACGCCAAGAGAAACGGGCGGAACCGTGTCGAGGTCGCGGGCGTAGACCAGAAGATGCCCGTCCTGACGCCGTAGCCGGCCCCGGCCGGGGCGATGGAACCGCCATCGGGAGGAGGCCGACATGCCCGACAACACGCACGCCGATCGCCTTTACTGGCCCGACGAGCGGGTCACGAAAGGCGACCTTGCGGAATACGGCCGCGCGGTCTGGCGCTGGATGGAACCCCATGTGACCGACCGGCCCCTGACGGTGTTGCGCTGCCCCGAGGGTGTAAACGGCGAGTCGTTCTTCCAGCGCCATCCCTGGAAGGGCATGCGCCCGCATATCCATCCGGCCATCGACCCCGACGGCCGGCCCGACCGCCCCCTGATCGCGATCCACGACCTCGACGGGCTGGTGGATCTGATCCATTCGGCGGCCCTGGAGATTCATGTCTGGAACGCACCCCTGGCGGATCTGGAGCATCCGGACCGGATCGTGATGGACCTCGACCCCGGCGACGACGTGGGCTGGACCGCCATATGCGACGCGGCGATCGAAGTCCGCGACCGGCTGGAGCGCGCCGGCCTGGCGGCGTTCGTCAAGACGTCCGGCGGCCGGGGGCTGCATGTGGTCACACCGCTTCGCCCTCACGCAGACTGGGCGGCCGTGCGGACGTTCGCGCGTGCGCTGGCCGACGCGATGGCCCATGACCAGCCGGAAATTTATGTCTCGACCATCAGCAAGGCCCGGCGACACGGCCGGATTCTGATCGACTATCTGCGCAATCAGCGCACGGCGACCGCCGTCGCCCCCTATTCGCCCCGCGCGCGGCCCGGGGCACAGGTGTCCATGCCGCTGTCATGGTCGGACCTGGCGGCGGGCGCGACCCCCGGCGATTTCACGATCATGACGACACCGGGCAGGCTGGCGCGCCGCGCCTCCGATCCCTGGGCCGGCTTTCACGCGGCGTCGCGCGTCCTGCCAGATTGACGCCCCGCCCCGGCGGCCCGGGACGAACGGACGCCGTGGGTCAGCATGACCTCGCCGATCGTCTCCGACGTGACCAGGCCCACCAGGCGGTCGGCCGCGTCGGTCACCGCCACCGCCGGCAGGCTGCCGTCCTGCAACAGGCGCAGGGCGTCACCCAGCGGCTGGTAGGGATGGACGGCGGGAATGCCCCGCGTCATCAGGTCGGCCACCACGACGTCGGGACCACCCGCCTGCGCCCGCTGGACCAGCGCCGACTGGGACAGGACGCCTTGCAGCCGTCCCGTCCCGTCGACCACAGGAAAGATACGCTGGGCCGTACGGATCAGCGCCCGCACCGCGTCGTCCAGGCCGGCGTCCAGCGGCAGGGTCTCGAAGCGCGTCATCATCGAGTCCCCCACGATCATGCCCTGCGCCACCTGGCGAAGCTGGACGGTATGGGCCTCGGCGGCGGCGCCCAGATAGACGAACAGGGCAATGAACAGCAGGATCGGGTTGGCGATCAGCCCCAGGAACCCCAGCAGAAACGCAAACCCCTGCCCGACCGAAGCCGCAATCTGGGTCGCCTGCACGAACCCCAGTCGGTAGCCCAGCAGCGCTCGCAACGCACGCCCGCCATCCATGGGAAACGCCGGAATTAGGTTGAACAGCAGCAGGAACAGATTGACCGAGGCCAACCGGGCCATCATGCCGACCAGCGACCCACCGGGATCGACGGTCACCAGGGTCGGGCGCGTCCCGGTCACGGCGAACAGCGCCACCGCGATGACCAGGGTCACCGCCGGCCCCGCCAGGGCGATGACCAGTTCCTGGCCCGGCTGTTCGGGAATGCGCGACAGGCGCGCGACACCGCCGATGGGCAGCAGGGTGATGTCCGGCGTCGTCACGCCGAAACGCCGCGCGGCCAATACATGGCCGAATTCGTGCAGGACGATGCAGACGAACACCAGCAGCACGAACAACACGCCCCGCCCCGCCGCCGGCAGGCCGCCCTGCCCCGCATCGATGACGGCGATCCATAGCAGCAGGAGCAGGAACGTCACATGCACGCGCACCTCCGTGCCGTACACGCGACCCAACGGGATTGACCACGTCATGCTGCCCTCCGCCGGGGATACCGCCCCGCTGGGATGCCGCCCGGCATGGGGCGGCATCGCGCCAACGCGCAGCGATGCCCCCGGTTCGTCCGGTCAGGCGGGCCGGTCGCGCGCCAGCAGCCTCAGGCGGCTTTCGAACTCGCCCCGATCGACATAGCATCCGTGCAGGTGGCGAAAGCCGGTGTTGGGGTAAAAGCGCCCCCGCCCGTGCAGGGCCCGGCGATTGTCGAACGCCACCATGTCCCCCGGCGCCAGCTTCAGCGACAGCACGAAACGATCCTGCCGGGTGCGGGTCATGAAGGCGCGATAGGCCCGGTAATAGTCCGTCATGATCTGCGCCGGCATGTCGAAGGTGCCGGCGATATGCGCGTTATAGCGGATTTCGTGGATCCGCCCCGCATCGTCCAGCGTCAGGACCGGACGATGGATGGCGATATCGGCCTCGCCATCGTGAAAGCGAAACGGGATCGGCACGGCGCACAGCAACCGGAACGCATCCGGGTCGGCCGCGCGCAGGTCCTCGGCGATGGCCACGCCGTCGGCGAACGTCGACTCGCCGCCCTCCGCCGCGTTGGCCAGGCAATGCAGGAACTGGAAGCCGGGCGGGATTTCCTGGTTCGGCAGGTCGGTATGCAGCGGCAGATGCTCGGCCGTATAGGCCAGATTGTTCGGGTCGGGACGGCTGACGACCTCGAACGTGGTGCCGAAATTCGTGCGGCGCAGAAAGCCGATCCGCTCGGCCAGGGCGGTTCCGGCCCCGACCTTGTCCGCGACACCGCCGACGATCGCCAGGCCCGAGCGGGCAAGGTCGGTCATCCACGCCGCCAGCGCCCCGTCATCGGACAGGATGGCCGCCGCATCGTGACGCGGAATCCGGAAATCCCCCTCCCACGGCACGCGGGGAATGTCCGCCGGATCGGCCGGGCGCACGCCGGGCCGGTGCCGGGCCAGCCAGTCCAGCGGGAAGCGGCTGACATGCTCCTCATCCGCCCAGGTGACGACCAGTTGACCGTCGGCCACGGCGACATGGCGCGGGCGGGGATCGGCCGGGATGGACAGCAGGTCGAACATCCTCTCCCGCGTCAGGGGATGCAGGACAGAGGGACAGTTATCGCGCAGCCAGACATAGGGGCACGTGGAAGCGCTGCCGTCGGGCCAGCGCAGCGCAAGCGCGTCGGCCCCCACGGTGAAGACGAAGGATGACATGACGGAATGTCCGTTCGGAATGGTGTGGCGGTACGGGTGAGGAAGAACGATCCTACCGGCCCGGCGGCGGCCACCACGCCATGGGCTTGCGCCCGCCCACCTGCCGCATGCGACCCATCCAGACCTTGCGTGCGACAGGGAATTCCATGTGCTCGACGATAAGCAACAACGCACCGTCCCTGCAAGGATTTCCAGATCCGGCCACCGCTTTTCCGACACCGGAAACGCCGGTCAGCGGACGGCGGCGAACCGCCGGCTGAGCAACGTGCAGGCCAGCGCCACCGCCGCCACGCTCACCAGCCAGCCCCCCGGTACGACCTGCGAGCCCGTGACATGCATGATCCACGTCATCACGAACGGCGCGGTGCCCCCCAGCGCCGCATTGGCGATGTTGAAGACCAGGGCGAAGCCGCTGTAGCGCGCATGACCGGGAAACAGTTCGGTCAGGAAGCCCGGCAGCGTGCCGTCATTGATCGCCAGCATGCCGCCGAACGCCAGTTCGATGGCGACGACGCCCAGGAAGCTGCTGTGTCCCAGCAGCCAGAGCAGCGGTATGGTCAGCACTACGAACAGAAGCGAGGCCACCAGCAGCATCGGCCGTCGTCCGATCCGGTCGGACAGGACGCCCATGGCGAAGACCGTCGGAATGAAGGCCGCCAGCAGCACCGTCTGGACCACCGTCGCCACATGGCTGGACAACACGCCGGCGGTCGAGATGAAAACCGGCATGAAATTCAGGATGAAATAGAACCCGATCGCATCCAGCGCGGAAATCCCCAGGCCCAGCAGCAGTTGCGGCCGGTAGTCGCGCAGCAGGACCAGGATCGGCGCGTCCTGGCGCTCGGCCTCGGCAACGCTGTGCAGCGTTTCGTCCAGCCGGGCGCGGAACAGCCAGCCGATCAGCCCGAACGGCGCGCCGAACAGGAACGGGATGCGCCAGCCCCAGTCCTGCATCTGCGCGTCCGTCAACCCGCCCGACAGCGCCGCGACCATCAGCGCCCCGGCCAGCAGGCCCAGCGCCTCGCTGGCCGGAACCAGGGCGGTGGCCAGGCCCCGCCGCCCCGGCGGCGCGTGCTCCATCAGGATGGTCGACGCGCCGGCATACTCGCCCGAGGACGAAAACCCCTGCGTCATCCGCAACAGCAGCAGCGCGATGGGCGCCGCCACCCCGATGCGCGCGTAGCCGGGCACCAGTGCGATCAGAACCGTCGCCACCGACATGGTGCCGATCGACAGGCTCAGGGCGACACGCCGGCCCAGCCGGTCGCCCACGTGCCCCCACAGCACGCCGCCCACCGGCCGCAGCACGAAGGACAGGGCGAAGACGGCATAGGTCGCCATCAGCCCGGCGTGTCCGTCGGTGGAGGGGAAGAACACCCGGGCGATCGTCTCGGCCAGATAGCCGTACGAGGCGTAGTCGAACCATTCGATGAAGGTGCCGATGGAACAGCCGACGGCCACCGCCCCGAACGGCGCGGACGATGCCGCGGGATCCTGCCCGGAGGCCGCGCCGCGCGGACCGGCGGCCGTCGCCGCCGTCATCGGCCGACGATCATGTGTTCGGGGCCGTAAGGGAAGTTGGTGATGTTCTCGGCTCCGGTCTCGGTAATGATGAAGATGTCGTGCTCGCGGTAGCCGCCGGCGCCGGGATGGCCTTCGGGGATCATGATCATGGGTTCCATGGACACGACCATTCCGGGTTCCAGCACCGTGTGCACATCCTCGCGCAGTTCCACAGCCGCTTCGCGACCGTAATAATGTGACAGCACGCCGAAGGAATGGCCATAGCCGAACGAACGGAAGCGCAACAATTGCCAGGACCGATAGATCTCGTTCAGTTCGACGGCGATCTCGGCACAGGTACGGCCCGGACCGATCAGCGCGCTGCCGGCCCGCATGACGGCGCAGTTCTTTTCCCACAGGTCCAGATGCGCATCCGACGCATGTCCGCAGAACAGCGTGCGTTCCAGCGCCGTGTAATAGCCATGGATCATCGGGAAGCAGTTCAGCGACAGGATGTCGCCGGCCCGCACCACGCGGTTGGTCACCGGATTGTGGGCTCCGTCGGTGTTGATGCCGGACTGGAACCAGGTCCAACTGTCGCGCAGTTCCACATCGGGAAAGGTGGCGGCGATATCGCGGATCATCGCGTCGGTCCCGGCGATGGCAACCTCATGTTCCGCCGTCCCCGCCCGCACGGCGTCCATCACCGCGCGGCCGCCCACGTTGGCGATGCGCGCGCCATGACGGATCAGGGCGTGCTCCTCGACCGACTTGATGGTGCGCATCCACATCGTCGCCTCGGCGACGTCGACGAAGGTCACGTCGGGAAACGCGGCCTCGAGCAGGCGCAGCAGTTCCAGCGGGACATGATCGAATTCGATCCCCACCCGCCGCGCGCCCTTGGCGCGCCATTTCCTGTGCCGAAAACGGCGACCGGGCCGGTTCGCCGTTATGCCATTGTGTGACCTGCACCATGTCGTCACTCATGCCTGCCTCCCGCGTTGCGACGCGGCGAACCTTACGGAACCGTGACGACGCGCGGAAATCAGGATTGCTGATGGCCCATAACGATCCGCAATGATGCAATTGCGGGCGCGACGGCAGCGGCCCTACAGTCCGCCCATGCGGACCATTCCCACAGATCTGCTGCGCGCGCTGGTGACCGTCGTGGATCTGGGCGGCTACACCCGCGCGGGCGAACGGCTGGGCCGCACGCAGCCCGCCGTCAGCCTGCAGATCCGCCGCTTGCAGGACCTGCTGGGCGTGGCGCTGCTGGAACGCGACGGAGGCACGCCCCGCCTGACCGAGGCCGGGGAAATCTGCCTTGGCTATGCGCGGCGCATCCTGGCGCTGCATGACGACATGCTGCACCGCCTGGTCGCGCACGGCGCGGGCGCACGAATTAGGATCGGGTTTCCCACCGACTTCGCCGATCATTTCCTGCCGCATGTGCTGACAGGGCTGGAGGAGGGACACGACCTGCCCGGCCATGTCGAGATCGTGTCCGACCTGTCGGTCAATCTGCTGCGCGACGTGCGGGCGGGCAGCCTGGACATCGCCCTGGCGATGACGCCGTCGCACCTGCCGGACGGCGCCATGGCAAGCTGGCGCGAAGCCGTGATGTGGGTGGGCGCCGGACGGCGCCGTCATGCTGGTCGCCTACCCCGAGGGCTGCCTGTATCGCCGCACGATGCTGGCGCTTCTGCAGCAGGACGGCCGGATGTGCGACGTGGTCTATACGACCGGCAGCCTCAGCGGCCTGGCTGCGGCCCTGACGGCCGGTGCCCGTAGCATGCGGGGCCCGTCGCTTGCCGGGGATGGTCCGGCCTGCCACTGTTCCCCTGCCGAATCGACCCGGCGGGTCACCCAGGAAAGATCGCACGATGAGCACGCATGGATATGAAGGGGGGCGGCTGAACCTTCCTTTCGTCGGGATCTCCACCTTTGCCAAAAGCCCCTATCTGCCGGACTGGTCGGCGATCGACGCGGATGTCGCCATCCTGGGCGCGCCGTTCGATTTCGGCACCCAGTGGCGCGCCGGCGCCCGCTTCGGCCCCCGGGCGATCCGCGAGGCCTCGACCCTGTTCGCTTTCGGCCATGCCGGCGCCTACGATCACGAGGACGACGCGACCTATCTGGACGGAGTGCGGATCGTCGATCTGGGCGACGCCGACATCGTCCATACCGACACCATGGCCAGCCACGCGGCGATCGAGCATGGCGTGCGGGCCATCCTGAAATCCGGGGCGCTGCCGGTGGTGCTGGGCGGCGATCATTCGATCAACATCCCCTGCATCAACGCCTTTTCCGAACAGGAACCGGTGCATCTGGTGCAGATCGACGCGCATCTGGATTTTGTCGACGAACGGCACGGCGTGCGGTACGGCCACGGCAACCCGATGCGCCGCGCCGCCGAGAAGCCATGGGTCACCGGCCTGACGCAGCTTGGCATCCGCAACGTGTCTTCTACCGCGCGGGAAGGATACGACGCGGCCCGGGCGATGGGGTCGGACATCCTGTCGGTCCGCCAGGTCCGCGCCCTGGGGGCCGAGGCCGTGCTGGCCCGCATTCCGCGCGGCGTGCGCTATTACCTGACGCTGGACATCGACGGGTTCGATCCGTCGATCGCACCGGGCACCGGCACGCCCAGCCATGGCGGATTCGCCTATTACGACGTGCTGGACCTGATCGCGGGGCTGGCGCGGCAGGGCGACATCGTCGGCATCGACCTGGTCGAGGTCGCGCCCGATTACGACCATAGCGGCGTCACCGCGATCCTGGCGGCGCAGATCCTGCTCAACGCCATCGGCCGGATCTTCCACGCGCGCACCAGCCCCTGAAGACGACCCGCCCTAGTCGCCGGTGCCGCGCGCCCAGGCCTTTCGCCGGGCCGTGTTGCGGGCCTTGCTGCGGGTCACGCGGAAGACGGCCTCCCGCAGCCAGCGATGCACCGGGTCGGCGTCCCGGCGGGGATGCCAGGCCTGGAACGCCTCGACAGGGTGCAGAACGAAGGGAAAGTCGAACGGCACCAGCCGGATGAGTTTTACCGGCAGGCGGTCGATCACGATATCCGGCAGCGGCAGGATCATGTCGGTCTCGCGGATGCTCTCGATCATCGCGTAGTAGGTCGGCACCACCAGGACGACCCGACGCCGCAGGCCGTACTGCTCCTCCAGGATCGCGTCGATCGGGCCGTTCCTCACCCCCCTGCGCGAGATGCCGATATGGTCGTAGCGCACCAGGCTTTCGGGCGTGACCCCTTCGGACAGGATGGGATGACCGCGCCGGACCAGCCCGCGGATCGACATCGCGAACAGGGTCTGGCGCCGGATTTCCGGCCGCATCTCGTCGGTCGCGCCGATATACAGGTCGATCGTCTCGCCGCGCAGGGAATCGCCGACATGTTCGTCGTTTTCCGGCGCGAAGCGGACATCGCAGTTGGGGCAATCGGCCCGCAGCAGGTTGGTCAGTTCGGCGGCGAACGCACCGACGAACAGATCGTTCGCCCGAATGGTGAAACGCGGCGACAGGTTCGTGAAATCGAGCGTTTCGCGGTCTTCGTGCAGGCGGTCGGCGTCGTGCACCAGCCTCTGGACCCGTTCGCGGATGCGCGTGGCATACGACGTCGCCACCATCCGGCGGCCTGACTGGACCAGGATCGGGTCGCCGAACGTCTCGCGCAGCTTGCCCAGCTGACGGCTCATGGTCGGTTCGCTGACGTTCATCCGCCGGGCGGCGGCGGATACGCTCTGCTCCTCGACCAGCACGTGGAGATAGCGCAGGAGGTCGAGGTCGTACTGCCGGGCCAACGCGCCTGTCCTTCCATGCCGGGACTCTCGGGGAATGAAACCATCATGCCCGACCTATCCGGAAACTGAAATCGTCCATTCGATATATTGTGGGTTCCCGCCCCCGGCCTGCCGCGAGGAAAATCCCCCTCCAATCGCAGAGCCCCGATCCATGGACACCCACCCCCCGATACTCGACGCGCCGGCCACACCCGTCACAGCGGCCCCGCCGATGCCGTCCTACATCCCGCCGTTCGGGATGCGGACCGCCATCGGCCTGCTGGGCGTGCTGCTGGCGGTGCATATCGCGGGATTCAACGAACATATCACCGAGATCGGGCTGTCGGACATACGCGGGGCCATGCACATCGGCCGCGACGAGGGCACGTGGTTCATTTCGTCGTACGAGGCGTTCAACATCGCCGCGATGGCGTTCACCCCGTGGTTCTACGTCACGTTCTCGATCTACCGGTTCGCGATCTTCATGACGGCGGCGCTGGGGCTGCTGGCCATCCCCGCCCCTTTCATGCCGGACATGCTGTCGCTTTGCCTGCTGCGCGCGATGCAGGGGCTGAGCGCCGGCTGCCTGCCGCCGATCCTGATGACCGTGATGCTGAAATACCTGCCGGCGCAGATCCGCGTCTTCGGCATCGGCGCCTATGCCATGAGCGCCACCTTCGGCCCCAACCTGGGCGGCCCGCTGGAGGCGCTGTGGTTCGAACATGTCGGCTGGCACTGGCTGTATTGGGAAGCCCTGCCGCTGTGTGCCATGGCCATCGCGATGATGGCCTACGGCCTGCCGCGCGATCCGCACAGCCTGGCGCGCTTCCGCAACTTCAACTGGAAGGGATTCCTGCTGGGCGTGCCCGCGATCTGCTGCGTGGTCACCGTCCTGTATCACGGCGACCGGCTGGACTGGTTCCGCTCGCCGCTGATCACGCATCTGACCTTCTGGGGCGGGGGGCTGTTCGTGGGCTTCCTGGTGCATGAATGGTTCCATCACAGCCCGTTCTTCCGCATCCAGTTCTGGGGCAACCGCAACATCGCCATGTCGATGCTGACGCTGGTGGCGGCCCTGGTGCTGTGCGGCATCCTGATGGAGATCCCCTCGACCTACCTGGCCGAGGTCCGGGGCTATCGCCCCATCCAGACCGCGCCGATCGCCCTGCTGGTCGCGCTGCCGCAACTGATCCTGCTGCCGGTCACCGCGGCGCTGTGCAACATACGCGCGGTGGACTGCCGCTACGTCCTGGCGTTCGGCATGTCGTGCCTGGGCCTGGCCTGCTGGCTGGGCACGTGGCTGACGCCCGACTGGGTGCGGGACAATTTCTACGCGCTGCAGGTCCTGCAGATCTTCGGGCAGCCCATGGTGGTGATCCCGACGCTGGTGCTGGCGACCATGGGGCTGGGCCCCGCGGATGGGCCGTTCATCTCGGGCATGGTCAACATGCTCAAGGGCATGGCCAACGCCATGGCCGCCGCCCTGTTCGAAATCCTGTTGCGGCGGCGGGAACAATATCATTCCGTCATGCTGCTGGACCGTAACGGCAACCAGCGCACGGCGCTGGCCGGACAGGGCGACCCGATCGGGTCGCAGATCGCCGCGACCTCGCCCGACGCGGGGCATCTGGCCCGCAACGCGCAGCAGATCTTCCACACCTACCTGCATGAACAGTCGCTCGTCCTCGCGCTGGCGGACATCTATTTCGTCATGATGTGGATCTGCGTCTTCTACGTCGTGCTGACGGCCATCCTGCCCGGACGGGTCTACCCGCCGCGCGTCCCCTCGGCCCCCGCCCCCTCCATCACCACTGCACCGGCGCGATAGCGCCTGGGGAATCCTGCACCGATGCCTTACCGGAAACCTCTGCTCATCGCCGGCGGAACCGCCGCCGTGCTCGTCGGACTCGCCTGGACCGGGGACCGCCTGGTCTCGGGCGACGGCGTGCACGAAACGACCAACGATGCCTATGTCACCGCCGACTTCACCGCCGTGGCGCCCAAGGTCGCCGGCCGTATCGACCGGGTGACGGCCGAGGACAACGAACATGTCCGCCGTGGCGAGGAACTGGCGCATATCGAGGACGACGATTACCGCGCGGCGCTGGACATCGCGCGCGGCAATGTCGCGATCGCCCGTGGCGACATCGCCAACCTGGCGGCCGAACTGGCCCGCCAGGACGCCACGATCAGCAGCGCCCGCGCGACCGTGCTGGCCGACGACGCCGCCCTGACCTTCGCCCAGCAGAACGAACGGCGTTATCGCAACCTGTCGGCCGGCGGCGCCGCGACGATCGAACAGCAGCAGGGCGCCGATGCGCGCGAACGCGAGGCCGTTGCCGCCCGCGCGCGCGACCAGGCCGCCGTCGACGCCGCCATCCAGCAGGTCGCGGTGCTGAAAGCCCAGCTGACCCGCGCGCAAGGCGCCCTGACCCGTGCCGAGGGCATGCAGCGCCAGGCCGAACTGAACCTGTCCTACTGCACCATCCCCGCCCCGGTCGAAGGCGTGGTGGGCGAGCGCGGCGTGCGCGTGGGCGCCTATGTGCATCCGGGCACGGCCCTGCTGGCGGTAGTGCCCACGCAATTGTCGTACGTGCTGGCCAATTTCCAGGAAACCCAGTTGACGCACGTGCAGTCCGGCCAGCGCGCGACGGTATGGGTCGACACCTTCCCCGGGCAGGCGCTGCACGCCCATGTCGACAGCCTGGCGCCGGCCAGCGGCGTCGCCTTCGCCCCGATCCAGCCCGACAACGCCACCGGCAATTTCACCAAGGTGGTGCAGCGCATTCCGGTCAAGATCATCTTCGACCCCGGCCAGCCGCTGGCGGCGAAGGTCCGTGTAGGCATGTCGGTCGAGGTCGAGATCGACACCGGATCGAAGGCCGACGGGCCGCACGCCACCGACGACCGCTACGCGTGGCGCTGAGGATCGGGACATGAACGGATGGTCTTTCCCCCGGCTGCCGGTCGCAACCGGGGCGGCCCTGCTGCTGGGCGCCTGCACGGTCGGCCCGGACTTCCGCAAGCCCGATGCCAGCGCGCCCGCGACATGGAGCCGCCATGACGCCGCGCCGTCCAGTCGGACCGTCGATACCGAGGCCGATCCCCGCTGGTGGACGCTGTATGACGACCCGATCCTGACCGCGCTGGAACAGGAGGTCGTCGCGGCCAACCTCGACCTTCGCATCGCCTCGGCCCGTTTCGCCGAAAGCCGGGCCGAACGGCGCATCGCCGGCGCCGCGCAATTTCCGCAGGTCGAAGCCAACGCATCGTACGCCCGCGAACGCGCCAGCCCCAACGGGGTGCTGGGCCTGCTGGGCACGATGGAACAGGAAGGGGCGGGCCAGATCGCCAGCGGCAAGCAGGGCTTCGGCCCGACCTACCTGCCGGGGCAGGTGGGCGCGTCAGGATTCAACCTGCCGCAATACGGGCTGAACGCGTCGTGGGAGGTCGATCTGTGGGGCCATGTCCGCCGCCAAGTCGAGGCCGCCGACGCCGCCATGAACACTGTCGCGGACATGCGCCGCGACGTCCTGGTCGCGCTGATGGCCGAAACCGCGCGCGATTACATCGAACTGCGCAGCATCCAGGCCCAGACGGCCATCGTGCGCCAGAACCTGGATATCGCCAGCCGCAGCATGCATCTGTCGGAACTGCGCTTTCGCGAAGGCACCTCCACCCGCCTGGATGTAGCGGATTCCCGCGCCCAGTACCACAGTTTCGAAGCCCGCCTGCCCGTCCTGCATGACCAGGAAATCCATCTGGTCAACGCGCTGAGCTTCCTGACCGCGCGGGCGCCGGGGGCGCTGTCCGCGCGCCTCGGGCCGCCGCGCGACATTCCACCGGTGCCGGTGGCGATTCCGGTGGGCATGCCCTCGGACCTGGCGCAGCGGCGCCCCGATATCCGCGCGGCCGAGGACCGGCTGCATCTGGCCACCGCCAGCGTCGGCGTCGCCGTGGCCGATTTCTATCCGCGCATCACCCTGAGCGGCAGCCTCGACATCCAGGCGCTGCAATTCAGCGGGCTGGGCAGCTGGGCGTCGCGCCAGTACGGGTTCGGTCCGACGGCGACCCTGCCTATCTTCGAAGGCGGGCGGCTGATCGGCCAGTTGCACCTGCGCAAGGCGCAGCAGAAGGAAGCCGCGATCCAGTATCAGCGCACCGTCCTGCACGCCTGGCACGAGATCGACGACGCCATGGCCGATTTCACTGCCGCCCAGCGCCAGCGCGACCGCCTGCGCGAGGCGGTGGATGAAAACCGTATCGCCGTCGACGTCGCCCAGCAGCAATATGCGCAAGGATCGGCCGACTTCCTGAACGTGCTGACGATGCAGAACATGCTGCTGTCGACGCAGAGCCAGCTTGTGCAGGCCACGGCCGATATCTCGACCGCCGTGGCGCGCCTCTATCGCGCGCTGGGCGGCGGCTGGCAGGCCATCCTTCCGGAGTCCGCCGCCCGGCACGGCTAGGAGGAACGAGCCCGAGGGCAGTGCGCCCTTGTGGACGGCACGGTCGCCAGCGTATCAGGGCGACGGATGCGTTCGGCAAGGATTGAAATGCGAAGGACCGACAGGCCATGACGCGCGGCGCCCCCGGCAGCGGCACCGAAGGCCTGGTCGCCCGGATCTTCCGCAACACCGGATATCTGCTGGGCGGCAAGGTGATGGCCGGCATACTGGGCTTCGCCAGCACCGCGCTCGCCGTCCGTGCCCTCGGGCTGGGCGATTACGGCGCGCTGCTGCTGATCCATGCGTGCGCCGGATCGTTCGCGGCGGGCACGCGGTTCCAGTCGTGGCAGCCGCTGCTGCATTACGGCAACGCGCTGTTCGCGCAGGGCGAGCGACCCGCGTTCCAGGCCCTGCTGCGCCACTGCTTCATGCTGGATGGGCTGGGGGCCTCGATCGGACTGGCGCTGGCGGCGCCGTGCGTAATCTGGTTCGGCCCGATGCTGGGCTGGCCCCCCGCGTATGGCGGAATGGCGCTGTTCTACATGACGTCCATCCTGTTCATGAACGCGAATTGCGCCATCGGCACGTTGCGCCTGACCGACCGGTTCCGGCAATCGGCGGTAGCCAACGTGGCGCTGGGGCTGGTGCGCCTGGGCGGCGCGCTGCTGGGGCTGTGCCTGCACTGGGGCATTGCGGCGTTCCTGCTGGTCTGGTACGCGGCTACCGTCGCGTCCTTCGCGGTGGACCACATCCTGGCCTGGCGCGCGATCCGTCACACGCCCAGCCTGGACGGATTTCGCCTGGTCGGCACGCGCTGGCTGTCCACGGCCGACGGAATCTGGCGGCTGACGCTTTCGGCCAGCGGCAACCAGGCCGTGGCCACGCTGGCCACACGTGTGGGCGTGCTGCTGATCGGCGCCGCCATCGGGCCGGAAGCCGCCGCCATCTACCATGTCACCTGGCAGGTCTGCGACGGCCTGTCCCAGCCCGCCAATTTGATGACGCCAGCCCTCTACCCCGAATTGATCCGCCTGCGCGACCAGAAGGACTGGCCCGCGCTGCGGCGGGTGACACGCCGCATCTTCCAGGCGCTGGGCGGCTTTTCCGTCGTTGCGCTGATCGTCGCGGCGACCGTTGGCCCATGGCTGTTCCGCACGCTGCTGGCGATCCACCGGCCCGACAGCCTGTCGCTGCTGCTGCTGCTGACGGCGGCGGCGATCCTCGATCTGTGGGACATCCCGCTGGAACCCCTGCTGACCTCGCTTGGCCGCGCGCAGCAGCTTTTTGTCGGCAGGGTCGCGGTGACGCTGCTGTCGTTGCCTTTGCTGTATGGCTTGGCCCGCTTCCAGGGCGTGGAAGGCGCAGGCCTGGCGACGCTGCTGGCCGAGGGGCTGGTGCTGACCACCCGGCTTGTGCCTTACTTCCGGCTGGGCCGGACCTGACCGCCGCCATTTACGGCCCGGAACCCCTTATGTGTATTTCACAACCTCACAATTCTATACTTGTTAAGGCGATTTTTTCGTGCGTCTTCTGGCAGCAGGCGAAGCAGGTGACAAACCGCTGATTCTGTTGGGGTTCAATGAAGAAAAAAGAAAGAGCGATCGTTTTCACCTCTGATCGTGGCTTTATCGTTCCGACGCTGGTGGCTGCGGCGCAGATTATGGCGCAAAAAGAGGTCATCGACATCGCCGATATCTTAATATTTCTTGTCGACATAGATAATCACGAATCGTCATTGATAAAAATGGCGTTTCCTGATGATGATATCAAATTCATAAACATGAATTCCAAAAATTACATGTTTGGCAAGGACGTGCATTTCTCGCCCACGCATGTTCCGCCCAGCGCATTGGCCAGACTGGTCACCGGTAACGACATCCCGGAAAATTATTCGAACCTCCTTTATCTGGATGGGGATATCCAGATTGTCGGCCCAATAATCGATCTGGTTCTGTTCGATGTGCCGGAAGGGAAGATTCTGGCCGCAGCGGATCGCTCATACATAAAAGCCCCCGAGCTTACCAATACGGCAAGGAGGATGCGCGATTATCTTAATGGAATCGGGATAAGAGATCGAACGCGGTATTTCAACTCGGGCGTGATGGCGTGCACAAGACTGACATGGATCGATGTCGGTCAGGAAGCATTCGACTATTTCCTGAATCATTCGAAAAAATGCCGCTACCACGACCAGAGCGCACTGAACGCGGTCTGCATGCCGAGACAGATCCCTCTGGATCCGAAGTATAATTACATGTCGACTTACGCGGAATGCGAATCCCACGGCATGATCACGCCATGCATTATTCACTTCAATGGGGCAGAGAAGCCATGGTTTGCAAAATCCAGGCCCTGGAAAGGATTTTTCATAGATGTTTATGAAAAATTCCTGAAACAACATCCGGAATTGGAAATATTCCCTCTTTTTCCGGAAAAAAGTCACTCGGAAGCCGTTGATCTGCGCGCCGAACGCAATTGGAAAAAATTAA
The DNA here is from genome assembly GCF_014174355.1 of Gluconacetobacter azotocaptans. GTDB lineage: Bacteria > Pseudomonadota > Alphaproteobacteria > Acetobacterales > Acetobacteraceae > Gluconacetobacter > Gluconacetobacter azotocaptans. Next base: position 127,831 of record NZ_JABEQF010000004.1, on the reverse strand, counting down.
GGATGGTGACCCCTTGGCGTCTTTACACGCGCCGACGGCGCATCCGTCGTTACGTGAACCAGACACGCCTCCTCCCCTACTAAGAACCTGGTCCGCGACATCCTGCTGCCCCCCGGCTTGGACGAACCGGACCGCGATCGTTACGGCCCGACACCCCTGTCGATCAACGCGTCGTAGGCTGCCTCCAGCGCCGCCGTCTGCCGGTGCAGGTCGAACCGCGCGGTGACGAAAGCCCGCGCCCGGCCCCCCATGGCGGCCCGCCTGTCGGGGTCGTCGAGCACGTCGCGCATCCGCGCGGCCAGGGCCTCGGCGTCCCGTTCGGGCGCCAGAAGCCCTGTTTCGCCCTCCACAAGCCCCTCGGGAATGCCGCCGACCCGGGATCCGACGACAGGCACCCCGGTCGCCGCGGCCTCCAGCAGCACCATGCCCAGCCCCTCGACCCGACCGGTCGGCGTATAGACGCTGGGCAGCACCAGCATCATCGCGGCCCGCATCGCCTCCAGCACCCGCGCATAAGGCTGCGCGCCGCGAAAGGACACCTGCCCGCCGATACCCAGCGCGCGGGCCAGCACCTCCAGCCTGCCCCGCAGTGGGCCGTCCCCGATAATGACCAGCCGCAGCGCCGGACGGGTGGGCGACAGCAGCGCGAAGGCGCGAAGAAGATATTCCGTGCCCTTCATCTCCACCAGGCGCGCGACATGCAGGATTGTCGGCGTTTCCTGCTGCGGGTCGCGCGGGCGAATCGCCCCGCAATCCACGCCGATGTAATGCACCCGCGTCCGCGCCGCGGGAAAGCCCATCGCCAGTACGCGTTCGCGGATGTAGTCCGACGTGCACAGGAACAACTGTCCGTGCCGCGCCAGCGTGCGCCGAAACAGTGGATAATTCACCCAGGCGGGCGAGCACAGGAAGGCGGCGGTGGACAGGGTGGCGTCGAACCCATGAAACATGGTCACCAGCGGTACGCCCAACCTGCGGGCCAGCGGCAAGGCATAGACCCCGTCCACCCCGAAATGGGCATGGACCAGGGCGGGCCGGCGGTCGCCCAGCAGGCGCAGATAGGGCGCGGGATCGCGGGTCAGCATCTGCGCGCCAATGCGCGCCAGGGCCGCGCGCCGCCACAAATCGCCCAACACGCGCGACTGCGCGCCTACCGGCCCGTCACCGTAGCGGAACCGACCGAGATAGAGAGGCGCGTAGCGGCGCATCGCCTGGGCCTGCTGGGTTATGAATGTCTCGGACACCCGGAACAGGTTCTGACGGAACACGGCGATTTCGGACATGCGGGCCTCTGGTGGTATGGACATCCGCCCGATCGGTGCGGCCTTCGCCCTGGGGGCGATCATTATTCCAAGGGGCGCCTCTCCGCCAGAAAGCCGGACGTCATGACCAGCATCACGCCAACGATTGCCTACCTTATCACGGCCCATGCCGTGAATAAGCAGCTTGCGCTGCTGGTCGACGCCCTGCTTTCCGACTCCCGATCCCGCATCTACATCCATATCGACGCCAAAACCCGCGATCTCGGCTGGCTTGCCCGCACTTCCGACGAACGCATCGTCGTTCTGACCAACAGAACGGCCGTGAACTGGGGCGGACTCTCCATTACGGATGCCATACGTTCGCTGCTGGAGGCGGCCCTGCGTGATGCAGGCAACGTCCGATTCGTCCTGCTGAGTGGCGCGTGCTTTCCCCTTCGCGAACCGCGATCCGTTGGCGACGCGATCCTGGAACGTGCCGAGCCGCGTCTTGCCGTCTGGGGCCGGATCGACGCGACCCTGGCACGAAATGAAGGGTTGGGCCGGTATGTGGTGACGAAATTCCATCCACTCGACGTCCCCAGCATCAACCCGAAACGGGGCCGCTTCCGCGCGCTGCTGTGGAATCTGTACAAGATCATCAACAATGCCCTACCTTACGAACGTAAGGTGCGGACAGATGATCTGTGGAGGGGTTCGCTCTTTTTCCTGATCACACGCGAGCTTGCGCTGCATTTCGTAGCGCCGCACGACGAACTGGCGCGGGATCTGCGCTTCGGGCTGGCGTCTGACGAGCTTTTTTTCACGACCCTCTATGTGCGGTGGGCACGCGCGCAAAACGCCCCGCTGGTCGAAACGGATACGACCGCCCGCCATCAGGCGATCCATTACATCCGCAAGTGGAAACCACCGAATCGAGGGCTGTTCACAAGGCTGTTCGTTCCCGTCGACTTGCGGGCGCTCGATCATGAGGGCGCCATGGAGGCGATCGAAAGCGATGCGTTGTTCGCACGGAAATGCTCGGCCGAAATTTCGCAGGGCATCATGGCGAGGTGGCGGCCCACCTGACCGGGTCATGGCCTGTCTCGGCAAGCGCGCAATCCGCGGCGTGGGTGCTACGCTACCGTCATATCTGGAAGAGGTGACTGCACCTCCGATATGAGATGTTCGTGTGAACATCTCTGCCATCTGTTGATAACCCTGGAAAATCCAGAGTTATCAATGGCGTCCCGTACGGGATTCGAACCCGTGTTACCGCCGTGAAAGGGCGGTGTCCTAGGCCTCTAGACGAACGGGACGTGGACGAGGCAGCTTCTAGGTCATCATGCGGCGGGACGCAACCCATCCCGACGCGGGAAAATAACCCTGGACCGATATTTTTTCATCGATCGGTTTCTGCAAGTGTTTTCAGGGGGTCAGGCGCACCCGCCCGACAATACGGCCATGCGGCAGGTCCCACAGGACGATGCGGTCGGGCCCGCCGCCCGACAGCGAGATCGCCAGCAGCGTGTCGGCCTGCCGCGCCAGGCCGGCGATGTGGGTGCCCGCCGGTTCGTCCAGGACCAGGTTTCCGTAATCGCCCGATGGCGGGGCGGCCAGGACGGCCGCCGCCGGGCTCGCGCCCACCGGCGCGACGTTTGGCCGAGGGTGCGAGATCCGATGCACCAGCACACCCACCAGAACCAGTGACCCGGCCACCAGCAACACCCCCATGAAGATGACGGCCGCCAGAAGCGCCTTCGATCCCTGTCCGTTCATGACTGCTTTCCGTTTCCGACCGAGGTCTTTTTCCGTTAAGAGCCGCGCATGACCGACGACACGCAGCCCGTTTTCCTGACCGCCGGCACCGAGCATGCCGGCCAGCGCACCGACCGTTACCTGGCCGACGCCATCGGCACGCTGTCGCGCTCGCGCGTCAAGGCGCTGATGGAAAGCGGCCACGTCTCGCGCGCAGGCGTTCCCCTGCGCGAACCGTCCGAGCCGGTGCGGGCGGGCATGTGTTATGAGATAAGGCAACCGCCCGCAATCCCCGCCACCCCGGCGGCGCAGGCGATCCCGTTCGCCATCCTGTACGAAGATGCGGACCTGATCGTGCTGGACAAGCCGGCGGGCCTGGTGGTCCACCCCGCCCCCGGCAACGAGGACGGCACCCTGGTCAACGCCCTTCTGGCGCATTGCGGCGACAGCCTGACCGGGATCGGCGGGGAACGCCGGCCCGGAATCGTCCACCGGCTGGACAAGGACACGTCGGGCGTCATGGTGGCGGCCAAGACCGAACGCGCCCACACCGCCCTGTCGGCGGCCTTTGCCGCACGGGACATCGACCGCACCTACCTGGCCCTGTCATGGGGCATCCTGGCGCCGGCCACGGGATCGTTCGAGGGCGCGATCGGCCGCGACAGGCGCGACCGCAAGCGCATGTCGGTGGTGCATCACGGGGGGGGCAAGCATGCGCTGACCCATTACCGGACGCTGCGCACGTTCCACGGGGCGATCAGCTATGTCGAATGCCGCCTGGCCACCGGGCGCACGCACCAGATCCGCGTGCATTTCTCCAACGACGGGCATCCGCTGATCGGCGACCCGGTCTATCTGCGCCGGATTCCGGCCGCCGCACGCGGCCTGCCCGACGACGCGCGCCATGCCGCGCTGGATTTTCCACGCCAGGCCCTGCATGCCGCGCGGCTGGGATTCGTCCATCCCGGCACCGGTGAGACCCTGCTGTTCGAGACCCCGCCCCCCGATGATTTCCAAACGCTCATGGCAAAGATTGCTTAGTTTTAAGGCAGTTTTTAGGGAGTTCGCTTGACGGTCGGCCGACCCGTCATTAGCGTTGGCAGTTGTCCGGCAGGCGACGCGACTGCCGAATGGACGTCTCGCGAGGATGCGGCCCATGATGGGGGCGCCTCGCGGGGACGTGAAGTCCATCCACGCGCCAATCGGGCGGGACCACGAAACCCACTGAAGGATGTGCCGTAGGACATCCTCGGGGCCTGAGTGCACCCCCCGGAAAAGGAGTCCGATCCCATGGCCTCTTCCGTTCTCAATGTTGGTCCTGAAACCAACCTGTCAAGGTATCTTCAGGACATCCGTAAATTCCCCATGCTCTCCCCCGAGGAGGAGCAGCGCCTGTCCCGCAGCTGGAAGGACAAGGGCGACACCAAGGCCGCGCATACGCTCGTCACCTCGCATCTGCGCCTGGTCGCCAAGATCGCCATGGGCTATCGCGGCTACGGCCTCCCGCTGGGCGAACTGATCAGCGAAGGCAATATCGGGATGATGCAGGCGGTCCGCCGCTTCGACCCCGATCGCGGCTTCCGGCTGGCGACCTATGCGATGTGGTGGATCCGCGCGGCCATCCAGGAATATATCCTGCATAGCTGGTCGCTGGTGAAGATGGGCACCACCGCCGCCCAGAAGAAGCTGTTCTTCAACCTGCGTCGCCTGAAAGGCCAGATGCAGGCCATCGACGACGGCGACCTGCAGCCCGAACAGGTGAACAAGATCGCCGCGTCCCTGGGCGTGCCGGAACAGGACGTCATCAACATGAACCGTCGCCTCTCGGCGCCGGATCACAGCCTGAACGCCCCTCTGCGCGCCGACAGCGAGGGCGAGTGGCAGGACTGGCTGGTGGATGAGCACGACAACCAGGAACAGACCCTGGCCGACAACGAGGAATTCAGCGGCCGCAAGGCGCTGCTGGACAATGCGCTGAAGACGCTGAACGACCGCGAGCGCCACATCCTGACCGAACGCCGGCTGAAGGACGAGCCGGCGACGCTGGAAGACCTGTCCCACACCTACAACATCTCGCGCGAGCGCGTGCGCCAGATCGAGGTCCGGGCGTTCGAAAAGGTGCAGGCGGCGATGAAGGCGGAAGTCGAGGCACATCGCGAGGCCCATCAGGCCGGATAAACCCTTCAGACGAGGTGTCGCCGCCTCGTCTGAGGCAAAGGCATCACCACGGATAATCCGCCCACCGGGCGGGGGCTTTCGCCCCTGCCCGGCCGCGCCGTCTCAATTCTCGAACGGGTCACGCATCAGGATGGTGTCGTCGCGTTCCGGGCTGGTGGACAGCAGCGTCACCGGGGCTTCGACCAGTTCCTCGATCCGGCGGACATATTTGATCGCCTGGGCCGGCAGGTCGGCCCACGACCGGGCGCCATAGGTCGTGCCGCTCCAGCCCTCCAGCGTCTCGTAGACCGGCTTCACCCGCGCCTGCGCGGCCGGCGCCGAGGGGAAGTGGCGGATTTCCTTGCCGTCCAGTTCGTATCCCGTGCAGATCCGCAACTCCGGAATCCCATCCAGCACGTCCAGCTTGGTCAGCGCCAGGCCATTGACGCCGCCGACGCGCACTGCACGGCGCACCAGCATGGCGTCGAACCAGCCGCAGCGGCGCGGACGGCCGGTGACGGTGCCGAATTCATGGCCGCGCTCGCCCAGGGTACGGCCCATCTCGTCATGCAGTTCGCTGGGGAACGGCCCCTCGCCCACGCGGGTGGAATAGGCCTTGGCGATCCCCAGCACGAAGCCGACCGTCCCCGGCCCGACACCGCTGCCCGTCGCGGCATTGGCGGCGATGGTGTTGGAACTGGTGACGAACGGATAGGTGCCGTGATCGACATCCAGCATCACCGCCTGCGCGCCCTCGAACAGGATCTTGCGGCCGGCCCGGCTGCTGTCGTCCAGCAGTTCCCACACCGTGTCCATGAAGGGCAGCACGCGCGGCGCCAGCGCGTTCAGATGCGCCCACAGGGCGTCCTTGGTGAAGGTTTCCGCCCCCAGGCCCGCCAGCAGCGTGTTGTGATGCAGCAGCAGTTCGTCCAGCTTCCAGTCCAGCGTCTCGGGCTCGGCCAGGTCGCACAGGCGGATGGCGCGGCGGGCCACCTTGTCCTCGTAGGCCGGGCCGATGCCGCGCCCGGTGGTGCCGATCTTGCGGTCGCCCCGCGCGGCCTCGCGCGCGCGGTCGATGGCACCATGCACCGGCAGGATCAGCGGCACGTTCTCGGCGATGCGCAGCGTGCGGGGCGTAACCTCCAGCCCCTGCGCGGTGACGCGGTCGATTTCGGCCAGCAGGGCCTCGGGGTCCACCACGACGCCGTTGCCGATCACGCCCATCTTGCCCCGTACCAGGCCCGACGGCAGCAGCGACAGCTTGTAGGTCTGCTCGCCCACCACCAGGGTATGGCCGGCATTGTGGCCGCCCTGGAACCGCACGACGATGTCGGCGCGACTGGCCAGCCAGTCGACGATCTTGCCCTTCCCCTCGTCGCCCCACTGGGCGCCGATCACGGTGACGTTGGACATGATGTGCTCCTTGAAATGCTGCCCGTCCGGGCCGTGCATCGTGGCCGCCGGGTAAACTGGATACTGGATAAAGGACCGGGCGGGACCGCCCCCTTGTGCCGCCTGACTTATCAGGCGCGTCAGTCGAGCGCCACGATTCCATCCCCACGGGCCAGCATCGCGCATCCCAGGCGCCGCGCCTCGGCCGCCGGGTCGGTCACGGGGCCCAGCGCGTCCACGGTGGCGTAGCCGTCATCGCGCAGGCGGCGGCCCAGTTCGGGGTAGACATCCACAGGCAGGAACACGCGGGTACGCCCTGCCCGGACCGGCGCCGCGCGCAGCAGCACCTCGGGTCGCAGGGTCAGGCCGCAGGCGGGTTCGTCGTCGTTCGACCGGTAGCGTCCTCCCCGGCCCAGTTCCTGATGCTGTCCCCGGGCATAGACGGTGACGCAGACGCCCGTATGGTACTGCCAGCCCCGGAATTCGATCGGATCGACCGTCAGGCGGATATCGGGCACCCGCGCCGTAATCGCCGCCACCGTCGCCGCCAGCCGGTCGCTGAGCACCCGCACCGAGGGCGGCAGGTCCAGCCCCGCCAGCACGGCAAGGGCACGCTCGGCCGGCCCCGCGGCATGCAGCAACTCGGTCAGCACCGGGGCCAGGCCGCCGGCCAGACGCGCCACCGCCGCCGCGTCCTTGCGGTCCAGCGCGCGCATCAGCGCCAGCCGTTCGTCGGGCACATAGTCGATTTCCGCCATCAGCGCCGGCGCCAGGGGCGGCATCGTCAGGTCGAACGACACGTCCGGCACGCCCAGCGCCGCCAGCCCTTCGGCCCCCAGCGCGACGATTTCGGCATCGGCTTCGGGCGAATCCGGACCGATCAGTTCGATGCCGGCCTGCGAGATCTGCCGATCGCTTTCCCGCGCCCCGCCGCTGGCCAGCACGCACAGCCCGGCATAGGACAGGCGTAGCGGGCGCGGCGCATCGGCCAGGCGCGTGGCCGCGATCCGCGCGATCTGCGGGGTAATGTCGGGACGCAGCGCCATCATCCGCCGCGTGTCGGGGTCCATCAGGCGAAACGCCTGCTCGGCCACCGCCGCGCCGGAGCCGGACAGCAGCGTGTCCTCGAATTCCAGCAAGGGCGGCTTGACCCGGCTGTAGCCGTGGGCGGCAAAAACCCGCATCAGAGCCTCCATGCCGGCGGCCTCGGCCTCGGCATCCGGAGGCAGCAGGTCGACAAAACCTGCCGGCAGCAGGGCGGGGTTGGGAGGCGGATCGTCCGTCATGCGCGCGCCTATACCATCGTCGCGGCGATCCGTCATCTCCGCAGGTGGATCGTCCCGGCCCGAACGGCCGGCCCCTATGCGTATTCGGCGCGGACCTGCGCCTCGGCCCAGTCCAGCCACGGCAGCAGCGCACGCAGGTCCGCCGTCTCGACCGTGGCGCCGCCCCACAGGCGCAGCCCGGGCGGCGCGTCGCGATAACTGCCGATATCCAGCGCCACGCCCTCGGCTTCCAGCAGGGCGACGATCCGCTTGGCCGCCTTCGCCTGCGCGCCGGTGTCCAGCGCCCGGAACCAGGGGGCGACAATGGTCAGGCAGATGGACGTGCTGGACCGTTCGGCCGCGTTCCGCGCCAGGAACGCCGCCCAGTCCGACTGCGCGACCCAGTCCGCCACAACCGCCAGATTGGCCTTGCTGCGGCCGATCAGCACCGGCAGGCCACCGATGGCCTCGGCCCAGCGCAGCCCGTCCAGCGCGTCCTCGACGCACAGCATCGAGGGCGTGTTGATGGTGTCGCCACGGAAGATGCCTTCGATCAGCTTGCCCTTCGAGGTCAGGCGAAAGATTTTCGGCAGGGCGCGCGGCGGCGGCGTTTCCTCCAGCCGGCGGACGGCGCGGGGCGACAGGGCCAGCATGCCGTGCGCGGCCTCGCCACCCAGCACCTTCTGCCAGGACCAGGTGACGATATCCAGCTTCTCCCACGGCAGGTCCATCGCGAAGGCGGCCGAGGTCGCGTCGCAGATCACCAGGCCGTCGCGTTCCGCCGGTATGGCCGACCCGTCGGGGAAGCACACGCCCGACGTCGTGCCGTTCCACGCCAGCACCACGTCATGCGACCAGTCCACCTGCCCCAGATCGGGCAGGCTGCCGTAGTCGGCCGCCAGCACCCGCGCGGCGGGGGGCCGCAGCTGCGCCATGATGTCGTCGGCCCAGGTGGCGGAAAAGCTTTCGAACGCCAGGACGTCGACCGGCCGTTCGCCGATCAGCGACCACAGCACCATTTCGACCGCCCCGGTGTCGGAGCCGGGGACGATGCCCAGCCGCCAGTCGTCGGGCATGCCCAGGACGGCGCGGGACCGGGTGATGACTTCATTCAGCCGCGCGCGCCCGTCGGGCGCGCGATGGGACCGGCCCAGCAGCGCCCCCGACAGCGCATCCAGCGACCAGCCCGGGCGCTTGGCGCAGGGGCCGGAGGAAAAGCAGGGATTGGCCGGCCGTACGCCGGGCTTCGCGATCGCATCGGGGGAAAGAGAAAGCATCATCCTGTCCGGAATGGATGGTACGAGAGAGGGGACTCGAACCCCTATGCCTTGCGGCGGTCGATTTTGAGCCGACTACGTCTACCGTTCCGTCACTCTCGCATGGCGCACTGCTTACCAGCAAACAGGGCGAACTGGCAATCGACCGCTATGCCGGCCGGGTCGACGGCGCGAGACCCAGCATCAGGGCGATATTCTGGATCGCCGCCCCCGATGCCCCCTTGCCCAGATTGTCCAGGCGCGCGGTCAGCACCGCCTGGCGCCGGGACTCGTTGGCGTGCACGCGCAGCTCCATCCGGTCGGTCCCCGCCAATGTATCGGCGACCAGGCCCGGGCCGGCGTCCTGGACGCTGACCAGATCGGATCCGGCGTAGAACGCCGCCAGCACCGCCCGCAGGTCGGCGCCCGTCACCTGGCCGGCCAGCATGTCCAGATGCAGCGGGATCGACACGATCATCCCCTGCGGAAAATGCCCTACCGACGGCACGAAGACCGGTACCCGCGACAGGCCGGAATAGTGCGTGATCTCCGGCACATGCTTGTGTTCCAGCGTCAGCCCGTACAGGTCGAAGGCCGGACCGCCGTCGCGTTCGTGGGCCTCGATCATCGTGCGGCCGCCGCCGCTGTAGCCGCTGACGGCGTTGATCGTGACCGGATGGTCGGGGGACATCATCCCCGCCCGGATCAGCGGCCGCAGCAACCCGATGGCTCCGGTCGGGTAGCACCCGGGGTTGGACACCTGGCGCGATGTCCGGATGGCGTCCGCTTGCCCCTGCCCCATTTCGGGAAAACCGTAGACCCAGTCGGGGTCCACGCGAAAGGCCGTGCTGGCGTCCAGGATCCGGGGCGCCTGCCCCCCTGCCCGTGCGATCGATTCGACCATGCCGGCCGCGTCGCGCGACGCGGCGTCGGGCAGGCACAGCACCACGAGATCGACCGATTCCATCATATCGCGGCGGGCCGACGGATCCTTGCGATGTTCGGCGGCAATCGATCGGACCGTCACCGGCAGGCCGCGCAAGCGCTCGCGAATCCCCAGGCCCGTCGTCCCGGCCTCGCCATCGATGAAAACCGTCGCCTGTCCGTCCATTGGTCCGTCCGCCTCGCATGACCCGCCGTGCGGGATCGCGGCGGACTATAGTCCCGTGGGCCGCGCGGAACCAAGGCATGGATGAACGCCATGACAGAACGGCCGGTTCGCCCTACCCTGCCGCCTCCTTCTTCCAGACCGGAGCCCCCCGCGATGTCCGATGCCGCCCAGGCGATTCAGCGCCTGATCGAAATCATGGCCCGCCTGCGCGACCCGAAGGACGGCTGTCCCTGGGACCAGGAGCAGGATTTCGCCTCGATCGCCCCCTACGCGATCGAGGAAGCCTACGAGGTCGCCGACACCATCGCGCGCCAGGACTGGGACGCCCTGCCCGACGAACTGGGCGACCTGCTGCTGCAGGTCACCTATCATGCGCGCATGGCCGAGGAAGCGGGCTGGTTCGATTTCGCGACCGTAGCCACGATGATCGGCGACAAGATGATCCGCCGCCATCCGCATGTGTTCGGCGCCGCCCCCCTGCGTCCCGGCCAGTGGGAAGACGGCAAGGCGCAGGAACGGCTGACCCGGCAGGAAAACGGCACGTTGGCCGGCATTCCCCTGGGCCTGCCCGCGCTGCTGCGCGCGCGCAAGCTGTCGGCCCGGGCCGCGCGGGTCGGGTTCGACTGGGCCACCGCGGCGGAAGTCGCCGACAAGGTGGACGAGGAAATCGCGGAACTGAAGGTGGAACTCGATTCGGGCGACCGCGCGCGCATCGCCGACGAACTGGGCGACGTGCTGTTCACCCTGGCGACGCTGGCGCGCAAGCTGGATTTGGACCCCGAAGACTGCCTGCGCCAGGCCAACGCCAAATTCACCCGCCGCTTCACCGCCGTGGAACAGGACCTGGCCACGCAGGGCCGAACAATGCCGGACGCGACGCTGGCCGAGATGGAAGCCGGCTGGCAGGCAGTCAAACGCCGCGAGCGCCAGACCCCCTGACACCCCGCCCCATGGTCCGGCAACCGTGGGGTCACGCGCACGTTTTGTGACGACGCGAATCCGTCCACGCGGTTTCCCCAAGGCGAGGGCCCAGGCGATGGCGCAACGTTCCTTCTGGAAAGGCTATCTGAAGCTGTCGCTGGTCACCTGCCCGGTGGCCATGACGCCCGCGACGACGGAAAGCGGGAAGGTTCGCTTTCACACGATCAACCGGAAGACCGGACATCGGCTGCGAAGCCAGTATGTCGATGCCCAGACCGGCGCGCCCGTCGAGGATGACGCGCAGATCATGGGCTATCCCCGGGGCGAGGACGGCTATGTGATGCTGGACGACGACGAACTGGATGCCGTCGCGTTGGACAGCACCCACACGATCGACATCGAGACCTTCGTGCCGGCCGACAGCATCGGCTGGGTCTGGTACGACGCCCCCCATTTCCTGGTGCCCGACGACGAGATCGGGGAAGAAGCATACCGGGTCATCCAGGCCGCCCTTGTGGCCACTGACACGGTCGGGATCTCGCGCCTGGTCATGTATCGCCGGGAACGGGCGGTCCTGCTGGAAGCCCGGGGCAAGGGCATCGTGCTGTGGACGCTGCATTTCGGCGGCGAGGTCCGTGATGCCGCCGATTATTTCGCCGAGGGCGGCGCCGAGACGCGGCACGACCCGGAAATGAAACTGCTGAAGGAACTGATCGACCGGCAGAAGGCCCCCTGGACGCCGAAGATGGTCACCGACCCGGTGCAGGAGCGTCTTCTGGATATCATCGAATCCAGAAAGAAAACCCGCCAGCGGGCGCGGAAGCCACGGGCAGCAAGCCCAGCCCCGGGCCGGGTGGTCAATATCATGGACGCGCTGAAAGCCAGCCTGGAGGCCGAATCGGGGCGCCGGCGCTAGGGCGCGCCCCTATGTGGTGTCGTGGGATGCGATCTCCAGCGGCCGGGCAGCCTTGCGGAATCCCTCCCACGGATCGGCATCAAGGGCGGCCAGCCGCGCCGGGGCCGTGGCCAGGGTGAAATGCGCCGGTCCGACCTCCGGGCCGAGTTCGTCCCACGCCAGGGGCATGGACACCGGCGCGCCGGGCCGCGCGCGGGTCGAATACGGTGCCACCGCCGTGGCACCCCGCTGGTTGCGCAGATAGTCGACCAGAATCCGCCCCTGCCGCCGGGCCTTGGTGATGGTCGCCACGTAGCAGTCGGGACTGTCGGACGCCATGGCCCGCGCCAGCCCCTGGGTGAAGGCCTTGACCGCGCGCCAGTCCGCGCGGGGCACCAGGGGGGCCGCCACATGCAGCCCCTTCCCGCCCGAAAGTTTGACGAAGGCCGCCAGGCCGACGGCCTCCAGCCGCTGCCGCACCTCGTGCGCCGCGTCGATCACGGCGGTCCAGGGCACGCCCTCGCCGGGGTCCAGATCCATCACGATCATGTCCGGCCGGTCCCAGTCCCGGCACGACGCCCCCCAGGGATGGATCTCCAGCGTCGCGGCCTGCACCAGGCCCATCAATCCCTCGAAATCACGAATGCCGATCAGCGTCCCGCCCTCGGTCGCGGCGGGGTCGTCCAGCGCCACCACACCGGCGCCGGCCCCTTTCCAGAAATTCTTCTGGAAGAAGTGCTGGCCCGTCATGCCGTCGGGGCAGCGCAGCAGCGCCAGGGGACGATCGACGATGAAGGGCGCGATGTAGCGCCAGACGTCGGCGTAATAATCGGCCAGCCCTTCCTTGGTGGCCCCCACGTCCGGCCAGTACAGCCGGTCGGGATGGGTCAGGGTCCCGATACGGCGCTGGGGCGGTGTAAGGGGGGCCTGGGGCGTTTCGACTTCCCGGACGATCTGGCTGGCCGGCTTGTCGTCGCGCAGGCCACGGAACGACGCGTGGCGTAGGTGTCCGTCGGCCGTCCATGCCCGGAATTCGATTTCGGCCACCAGTTCGGGGCGTACATATCGCACGCCCCGCGTCTCGTCGGCTGTCAGTTTATCGGCGAACGGGCTGGCGCTTACCCCCATCGGCTCCAGCCGGCGGAACAGGTCCCGCGCCATCGCGGCGCTGAAACCGGTGCCGACCCGTCCGACATGGCACAGGCCGCCATCGTCATGGACGCCGAGCACGAGCGAGCCGATCGCCGTCTTCGAGACCGTGGAGGGCACATAGCCGCCGATCACGAACTCCTGCCGGGCGGAGCATTTCGACTTGACCCACTCCCTGCCCCGACCCGACCGATACGGCGCATCCCGCAGTTTCGAGACGACTCCTTCCAGGCTCAGCCGGCAGGCATGGTGGAACACCAGATCGCCCGCCTGGTCGAACTGGCCGCTGAAACGCAGCGGGCCGTCCTGCGCCGGGACAAGGGTCCGCAGGATCTCCTTGCGGGCCATCAGCGGCGCGGCCCGAAGATCCTGCCCGTTCAAATGCAGCAGATCGAACGCATAGAAGACGAATCGGTCGGTCCGCTCCGACGAGAGGTCCGCCTGCAGGGCGGAAAAATCGGAGATGCCGTTCCCGCTCTCCACCACCATCTCGCCGTCGATCAGCGCGTCCTGCAACGGAAGGGACGACAGCCTGTCGATGGCCTGGGGGCCGAACCGCGCCGTCCAGTCCAGGCCGCCGCGGGTCAGCAACCGCACCTGCCCCTGCGCGATCCGCGCCAGCAGACGATAGCCGTCGAACTTGATTTCATGGACCCAGCGCCGGCCCCCCGGCGGCCGGGCCACCAGGGTCGCCAGTTCCGGCTCGACGAAGGCCGGAATCGGTGAGGAGACGGCGCCCTTGATCCGTTCAACGGGGGGCGGATCGGGGCTGGGAGACGTCGTTCGGCGGGGCGCCGGGGGGCGCTCCGCCGCGATATCGTCGAGGGACCGGCCGGTCTTCACCGACTCCGGCCGTTCGTCGAGAATGTCGGGGTCGGCCTCGGTGCGGGCGGCCGCGTCATCCCCCTTGATCAGCAGCCAGTTGTCGCGCTTCTCGCGCCTCCGCGCCGCCATCCGGACCAGGTGCCATCGCCCGTGCAGCTTTTCGCCCTGCAATTCGAAATCGAGATGCCCTTTCGCCAGGCCGGCGGCCACGTCATGCAGCGGGGTCCAGGTGCCGCGATCCCACAGTTCGACGGTGCCGCCGCCGTACTGCCCCTTGGGAATCGTCCCTTCGAAATCGCCATAGTCCAGGGGATGGTCCTCGACATGCACGGCGAGGCGTTTCTCGCCCGGGACCAGGCTCGGGCCCTTCGTCACGGCCCAGCTTTTGAGCACGCCATCCACTTCCAGGCGAAAATCGTAATGAAGGCGGCGCGCCGCGTGCTTCTGGACGACGAAGAGATGACCCGCCGCCGCGGCCGGGCGCCCCCTGGGCTCGGCCGTGACACGGAAATCGCGCTTTTTGCGGTAGGTCTGCAGCGTCGCCATTGGTATCAACCGGCCTTCCGGCGCGGACCCGCCCGGCCGCCGGGTGGCCGGGCGGCCGGCCGCTTCTGTCCCGCGCTGGCCCGCAAGGCCGTCATCAGATCGACGACCGCGCCGCGCGCCGGCCGGGCCGGGGCCTCGATCTTGCGGCCTTCGCTCTTGGCCCGCACAAGCTCGGCCAGCGCCCCTTCATAGCGGTCCTCGAATGCCGACGGATCGAAATGGCCCATCCGGGTGTGGATGATATGCCGGGCGAGGTCGATCATCTCGTCCTTCAACTCACCCGCCGGGATGTCGTGAAACGCCTCGTTCGCCGAGCGGATTTCGTAGTCGAAATGCAGGGTAGAGGCGATCAACCCTGTCTGGCAGGGCCGGATCAGCAGCGTCCGGACGCGGCGAAACAGCACGGTTTGCGCCAGCGCCGCCACCTTCATGGTCCGCATCGCATCGCGGATCAGCGGATAGGCGCCTTCCTTGTCCGATGTCCCGGCCGCCAGATAATAGGACCGGTCGAGATAGACGTCGTCGATCTCGCGGCAGGCGATGAACGCCGACACCGCCAGCATCCTGTCGCTGTCGGGCACGGCGGCGGCGATTTCGTCGGGTTCGAGCATCACATGCTCGCCGGGGCCGGTTTCGTACCCCTTGACCTGATCGTCCGGCTCGACTGGCTGGCCGGTCTCCTCGTCCACGAAGTGCCGCCGCACGCGATGGCCGGTGGCGCGGTTGAGGATATGCAGGGCAATGCGCTCGGATTCCGAAACGGCGGTGTAGAGCGCCACCGGGCAGACCAGTTCGCCGACCCGCAGCAGGCCCCTCCAGTTGGCGCGCGGCGTCATGGCGCGTTCCGCAACAGGATCGGCGACGGGACGATCTGCATCGGGTCCATCTCCTGGTCCGAGGGGGGCAACCCTAGGCGGGGCAATGCCCCGATCGGTCCTTCCGGGCGTCAGGGCAGTTTTTCCGTTCGTGCATCTTGCTGTCCTGCGGGGGCACGGAAGGGTGCGGCGCAGGCTCGGCCTGGCGTCGCGAGGACGGCAATGTGCGTTCCAGCGTATCGGGGCCGGTCGGGTGGGGCGCATCGGGCGGCGCGGTCACACTGCCCGAGGGCTCGGTGCCCGAACCCTGGGCGTTCGCCGGGGATGACATCAGCGCAAACGCCAGGCACAGGGCGGAACCCGGTATCGTCATCATCAGACGCATTATTTGGCCTCCCTTTCAGGGCGCTGCCCTGAAATCGGTTATCCACGATCGGCCTGGGCCTGGAGCCCTGGCGGGTTGGGACAACGCCCGACCTTGGAAACCCGGACGCCTGAATCCTGACGCCCGCCAGAAGGATTGGTTGCTCAGCCTCCCAGGAAAGTCATGGGCCCGATGGCCGCTCCATCAGCAGGTCGTACAGATCCTGCCAACTGGCGCGATCGGGGGCATAGAGCAGGCCGCCTTCCCGGTCGGTCACGCGATAGGGCGAGCCGTCGAAATGCGCGCAATACCCCCCGGCCTCGCGATGGATCAGCCAGCCGGCCAGGTGGTCCCAGGGCAGGGTGCGGTTGAACAGCAGGAAATGGCACTTGGCATCCGCGATCATCAGATATTCATGGGCGGCGCAGCGGAAATCCCACGACCCCAGGACGCGGGGCAGATTGTGCGCGACGGTGTCGCGAATCGCGGGGTTCAGATACCGCCACGATGCATTGCCGCTCATCGCCTCGGCCGCCACGGGGGATGCCACGGACAGGGCGCGTTCGGCCCCGTCGGGACCGGCCAGCCAGGCCCCCTCGCCCCGCACAGCCAGGGCCGCCACATCGCAGACCGGGTCCAGGATCGCGGCCCCCGCGACCTCGCCCCGGACCACCGCCGCCACCATCACCCCGAACAGGGGCACGCCGGCGGCATAATTGGCAGTACCGTCGATGGGATCGACCACATAGGCCAGTTCGGCGTGCCCCAGCGCGTCCAGCAGGTCGGGCCGGGCGCAGGCGGCTTCCTCGCCGATCACCACGGCGCCGGGCGACAGGTGACGCAGGGCGGCGGCGATCTCGCGCTCGGCAGCCTCGTCGGCCTCTGTCACGACGTCCAGCGGGCTGGTCTTGCAACGGATGCTTGTCGAATCGAGCCGCCGAAAGCGCGGCATGATCTGCCGGGACGCCGCGCCACGCATGATGTCCAGCACGGCGCGCATGCCATCGACCGAAACAGGGACCGTCATCGTCATTCTCCGCCGGCTGTCACACGAGGTCTGCCCTACCTGCCGCGCTCCGCATTCTGAAGATCGAAGCGCGCCCGATCGGCCGGCAGCAGGCGGGCGGTCACTTCGATCTCGGTCTCGCCGTCCCGGCGCTCGGTGACCTCGCCATGGGCGTAGAGCCACGCCAGCAACGCGCCGTCGCCCACCGGAATCGTATAATGCACCGTCTCCATGGCTTCCGTGAGGCGGTCGTCGATCGACGACAGCAGGTCGGGCAGACCCTCGCCGGTAATGGCGGAAATGACCACGCTGCCCTTGCGCGCATGCACGGCCTCGCGGCCGCCGATCAGATCGGCCTTGTTCTGGACCTCGATCACCCGCGACCGCCAGTCCTCTTCCAGCGTGCCGCTGCGGGCCATGCCTTCCAGGACGTCCTCGACATCGGTGCGCTGCGCGGCGCTGTCGGGGTGCGAGATGTCGCGGACATGCAGGATGATGTCGGCCTCGGCCACTTCCTCGAGCGTCGCGCGGAAGGCGGCGACCAGTTCGGTCGGCAGGTCGCTGATGAATCCCACGGTATCGGACAGAATGATCCGGCGCCCCGACGGCAGGCGGATGCCGCGCATCGTCGGGTCCAGCGTGGCGAAAAGCTGGTCCTGGGCAAAGACCGCGGCCCCGGTCAGCGCGTTGAACAGGGTGGATTTTCCGGCATTGGTGTAGCCCACCAGGGCCACCACGGGAAACGGCACCCGTCGCCGGGCCGCGCGATGCAGCCCGCGGGTGCGCCGCACCTGCTCCAACTCGCGTTTCAGGCGGACGATGCGGTCGCCGATCATGCGGCGATCGGCCTCGATCTGCGTTTCACCGGGGCCGCCCAGGAACCCGAAGCCACCGCGCTGGCGTTCCAGGTGCGTCCAGGTCCGGACCAGGCGGCTGCGCTGATATTCCAGATGCGCCAGTTCGACCTGAAGCGTCCCTTCCTTCGTCGCCGCGCGCTCGCCGAAAATATCCAGGATCAGGGCCGTCCGGTCGATGACCTTGCACCCCAGTGCCCGTTCCAGATTGCGCTGCTGCACCGGCGTGAGGCGCGAATCGATGATGACGACGGTGACGCGGTCCTCCTGGACCGCAGCGCGCAGCGATTCGACCTGACCGCTGCCCAGCAGGGTAGCCGGGCGCCGGGCGCGCAACAGCAAAATGGCCTTGCGCACGATGACCAGGCCGATCGAGGCGGCAAGGCCCACCGCCTCTTCCAGCCGGGCTTCGGCGGCACGGACCTCGTCCTGGCGGTCAGGCCGTTCCCACGGCAGGATGACCGCCGCCCGCGTCGCGGACTGCTCCATGCGGGCCTCAGAGGATATCTGTGTCACCTGCCATGTCTGTTCCCGCCAGGTCCGTCGCAGCCTGTTCCTCGCCCCGCGACGGTTCGAACAGGACCACGGGGGTCGCGGGCATCACGGTGCTGATGGCGTGCTTGTAGACAAGCTGCGTATGGCCGTCGCGACGCAGCAGCACCGAGAAATTATCGAACCAGGTGATGATACCCTGAAGCTTCACACCGTTCACGAGAAACACGGTGACCGGCGTCTTCGACCGTCGGACGTGGTTGAGAAAGACGTCCTGAACATTCTGCGTTGGTTCTTTTGCCACGGTAGGGCCTTACTTTTTTCTGTGGGCGGGTTCGGGCGCCGCAAGGCTCACCCGTTCCAGGCCGTGCGTATTTGATGGGCACTATCTAGCAGGCCCTTACGCCCGGGGCAAAACCTCATCCACCGCCCCGGTCCTCGGACGTCACGCCAAGCTGTTTGAGCTTGCGGTGCAGGGCGCTGCGCTCCATTCCGACAAACCCCGCCGTCCGGCTGATATTTCCCCCGAAACGCAGCAATTGGGCCTGAAGATACTGGGTTTCGAACAGATCCCGCGCCTCGCGCAGCGGCAGGCCCATGACGTCGGCGGCCGGATCAAATTTCAGCAAGGCCGGCGCGCCCTGGCCGACCGACGGCGGCAGCATCTCGGCGCGGATCGGATCGGACCCGTTGCCCGGCATCATGATCAGAAGCCGTTCCATCAAATTGCGCAGCTCACGCGCGTTGCCCGGCCAGTCGTAGCTCTGCAGCGCGGCGATGGCGTCGCCCGACAGTTCGCGCAACGGCAGGCCGGCATTTTCCGCAGCACGATGCAGGAACAGGCGCGCCAGGCCGGGAATATCCTCGCGCCGCTCCCGCAGGCTGGGAACGCGCAACGGCACCACGGCCAGGCGATAATACAGATCCTCGCGGAAGCGGCCGGCGGCGATGGCCTCCTGCAAATCCCGATTCGTCGCGGCCAGGACCCGCACATCGACCTTGACCCGCGACGATCCGCCCACCCGTTCGAAGCTTTGATCCTGCAAGGCCCGCACGATCTTGCCCTGGGTTTCGATGGGCATGTCCGAGACCTCGTCCAGCAGCAGCGTGCCGCCATGCGCGCGTTCCAGCACGCCGGTCCGCCGGCCCGCGCCGTCGGCCGCGCCCTCGATCCCGAATAATTCCTCCTCGAACCGGCCCGGGGCCAGGGTGGCGCAGTTCAGGGCGATGAACGGCCCCTCGGCCCGGCGCGACCGGGCATGGATCATGCGGCCCGCGACTTCCTTGCCCGACCCGGCGGCGCCCGAGATCAGGACGCGCGACCCGCTGGGCGCCACGCGTTCGATCTGGCTGCGCACCCCCGCGATCACCGAACTGTCGCCGAACAGCACCGCCTCGGGGCCCGCGCGCAGGCGCAGTTCGGCGTTTTCCCGCGCCAGGCGCGACGCTTCCAGCGCGCGCCGCACCACCAGCAGCAGCCGGTCGGACTGGAAGGGCTTCTCGATGAAATCGTAGGCGCCGTGCTGCAACGCCGCGACCGCGGTCTCGATCGTGCCATGACCCGAAATCATGATCGTGGGGACCGCCGGTTCCTCCCCCTGGATGGCCTGGAGAATGCCCAGCCCGTCCAGCCGCGACCCCTGCAGCCAGACATCGAGTATGACCAGGGAGGGCCTGCGGGCCCGGAACGCGCTGATCGCCGAATCCGAATCCCCCGCCAGACGGGTCTCGTAGCCTTCGTCCCGAAGAATACCTTCGATAAGCAGCCGGATATCCGGCTCATCATCGACGATCAGGATTTCATGCCCCATGGTCGTCCTTTATAGGCAGTATCAAGATCGAAACCGCTCCCCTGCCGTCTGGCCGGTCGTCCAGACGGATGCTACCCCCATGATCTTCCAGAATTTTCTTGACGATCGCGAGACCCAGACCGGTTCCTTTCGGTTTATGGGTCACATACGGCTCGGTCAGTCGCTGCCGATCTTCCTGGGGCAACCCGACACCGTCGTCGGAGACCGAGAGATGTGCAGCCGTCCCGTCGACGTGCAAGACAATCCGGACCGTCCCCGTCGGGCCGACCGGGACGTTCGCAGCATCCCTGTCTTTTGGAACCATTGCAATGGCATCGGCCGCATTCTGTAACAAATTGGTCAGGGCCTGGCCGACTAGGCGCCGATCGCACGAAACCACCGGCCCGTGATCCGGCAGTTCGGTCTCGTAACGGATCTCGGGGTGGGCGGCGCGCTGCAGGATCAGGGCCTCGCGCACGATTCGCGACAGGTCCTCGGGGCGGATGATCGGCTGTGGCATGCGCGCGAAGGCGGAAAATTCGTCCACCATCCGCCCGATGTCCCCGACATGGCGCACGATGGTGTCCGCGCACTGGGCGAAGGTTTCGGGATCGGAGGTGATTTCGCGCAGGAAGCGCCGCTTCAGGCGCTCGGCGGCAAGCTGGATGGGGGTCAGGGGGTTCTTGATCTCGTGCGCGATGCGACGCGCGATGTCGGCCCAGGCCGCCTTGCGCTGCGCCGCCTGCAAGGCGGTGATGTCGTCGAAGGTCACGACATAGCCGTCGGGCGAGGCGCCCCGCGCCTCGGCCCCGATCCGGACCAGCAGGGTGCAGGCCCGCGCGCCCGCGCCCACCTGCACCTCGCCGGTCCAGACGCGATCGGGCGCGCGCACGATCTCGTCCAGCATGGGGCCGAATTCCGGGACCACATCGACCAGATGCCGCCCCACCGCCGCCGCCAGATCCTGCTGCAGCAGGACGCCCGCCGCGCGATTGGGCAGTTCGATCACCTGCTGGGCATCCAGGCCGATGACGCCGGCCGACACCCCCGACAGCACGGCCTCGGTGAAGCGACGGCGCTCGTTGATCTGGCTGTAGGCCACCATCAGTTCGGACCGCTGGCTGGCAAGCTGGTCGGTCATGCGGTTGAAGGCCCGTGACAGGCTCGACACCTCGTCGTCACGCTCGCCCTCGGGCACGCGGACCTTCAGGTCGCCGTCACTGATGCGTTCCGACGCCAGGATCAGCAGGCCCAGCGGCCGGGCGATCTGGTTGGCCAGCACCAGCCCCACCAGCACCGCCGCCGACAGCACCAGCACGGCGACAAGGGCGAAGATCAGCACGAAAGTGAACTGGATCTTCGACCGGTTGCGGTTCAGCCGCTGGTAATCGGCGACCACCCGCTCGGTCTTGTGCATATGGTCCAGGATGACCGGATCGACGGGCCGGGTGATCACCAGCATCAGGGCCGGCGTGTCGCCCAGCGAAATCACCGCGCGCACCGTCTTTTCATCCGGCGAATCGAGAATCGCGATCTCGTTGGTGCGCGCCATCATCGTCGCCGACGGCGGCGGCAGGGCCTGCATGTTGCCCGTGCGGCTCATCAACCCGCCCGACGCCACGACGGTATGTGTCAGCGGATCGTAGACCACCGCCTCGTCCAGACCGCGCAAGGTGGCCTGGGAATCCAGGATCTGGTCCAGCGCCTCGGGGTCGTGCATCAGGTCGGACCCGGCGGCCGACAGGCTGTTCTCGGCCCCGGCCAGATAGTTGGCCAGCGAGAACGCCTCGGTCCGGATATTGGCGTTATGTTCCTGAAGATAGCCGTGCGAAGCCTGCAACGCCTCGTTCAACGCGGTATTCACCCGGTCGCTGAACCAGATCTGGATGCCGTAATGGAAGAAGACGGCGGCGAACGTGCCCACCACGATGGTCGGGGCGACCGCCACGATGCCGAACAGCGTCACCAGGCGGACATGCAGCCGCGCCCCGGCCAGGCCCCTGCGCCGTTCGGCCAGCACCCGGCCGACACGCTCGGTCATGGCCAGCGCCAGCAGCAGCAGGACCAGGAAATTCAGCAGGAAGATCAGCGCCTGCACGCGCGGATAATGCGTCAGCGACATGCCGCCGGACAGCACGACGAAGGTCGCGACCCCCAGACACAGCGCCATCGCCACCAGCATGGTCGCCACATCGCGGCGCGCCAGCATGTCCAGCAGCAAATGCATCGGCCCGGCCGGCCGGCCGCGGGTGCGCCAGCGCGATAGAAGATTCCTCGCCCTCATGGACGCTAGCTGACCCCACGTACCACCGGAATGTCCAGATCCCGGATCTTCTTGCGCAGCGTATTGCGATTCAGGCCCAGCATCGCCGCCGCCTTGATCTGGTTGCCCCGGGTCGCCGCCAGCGTCATCTGGATCAGCGGCCGCTCGACCTCAGCGATCACGCGGTCATAGATGTCGTGCAGCGGCATGCCGTCCTGACCCGAGGCCAGGAAATGCCGGATATGGCGGGCAACCGCATCGGCCAGCGGTTCCTGCGCCAGCGCTTCGGACTGTTCGCCGGGCGATTCGTGCAGGGTCTCGGCCAGTTCGGTATCGACCAGTTCCGCCGTGATCGTTTCCTGCGGATACAGCGCCGCCAGCCGGCGCATCAGATTTTCCAGCTCGCGCACATTGCCGGGCCAGCGGCTGGCCTGCAGGCGTTCCGTCGCGCCGTCGGACAGCAGTTTGGCGGGCAGCCCGTCCTCGCGGCAGCGCTCGAGGAAGTGCCGCGCCAGCAGGGGAATGTCCTCGGTCCGCTCGCGCAGGGGCGGCAGGCGGATCGGCACGACGTTCAGGCGATAGAACAGATCCTCGCGGAACGTGCCGGCGCGAATCGCCTGGCGCAGGTCGCGATGGGTGGCGGCGATGATGCGGACATTCGCGCGGATCGGCTGGCGGCCGCCGACGGTGGTGAATTCGCCTTCCTGCAAGACGCGCAGCAGGCGCGTCTGAGCCTCGGGCGGCATATCCCCGATCTCGTCCAGGAACAGGCTGCCGCCGGCGGCCTGCTCGAACCGGCCCGGGGTGCGGCTGGTGGCCCCGGTGAAGGCCCCGCGTTCGTGGCCGAACAGTTCGCTCTCGATCAGCTCGCGCGGAATCGCGGCCATGTTGACGGCCACGAACGGGCCGCCGCGCCGCCGCCCGTAATCATGCAGCGCGCGGGCCACCAGTTCCTTGCCGGTGCCGCTTTCGCCGTTGACCATGACCGTCAGGTCGGACGTCGTCAGCCGGGCGATGATGCGGTAGATGTCCTGCATCGCCATGGACCGCCCGATCAGCGGCATCCGTTCGTCGGCGTCCGGCGGCGCCGCTTCGGGCAGTGCGCTGGCGGGCGACGCCAGGGCGCGCTCGACCACCGACAGCAGTTCCTTCAGATCGAAGGGCTTGGGCAGGTACTCGAACGCCCCCCGCTGCGTCGCCTTGACGGCGGTCATCAGCGTGGATTGCGCGCTCATGACCACGACACGCAGGTCCGGCCGCGCCCGCTTGATACGCGGAATCAGGTCCAGCCCGTTCTCGTCGGGCATGACGACGTCGGTGATGACCAGGTCGCCTTCGCCTTCCTCCACCCACTGCCACAGGGTGGCCGCATTGGCGGTGGTACGCACCTGATACCCCGCGCGCCCCAGCGCCTGGCTCAGGACGGTGCGGATGGAACGGTCGTCATCGGCGACGAGAACGGTCGGCAGGGGCATGCGGGGTTCAATCTCTTGCGTCGAACGGGGGTTTAGGAAAAGGCCGAATAGGTTTCAGGTCGGGTCTTTGCCCTCGGCCACGACCGGCAGATGCAGCAGGACCTCGGTCCGGCCCGGCTGACTGTCGATTTCGATCACGCCGCCATGGTCGCCGATGATCTTGCCCGCCAGGGCCAGCCCCAGGCCGCTGCCGCTGGCCTTGGTCGTCAGGAACGGCTCGAACAGATGGGGGCGGATGCTGTCGGGAATGCCCGGTCCGCTATCGCGCACCGACACCACCAGCGGCAGTTCCACCCGCTGTTCCATGCCCGGCACCGCCAGGCGGACCCCATGACGATAGCTGGTCCCCAGAGTGATCGTCCCCCCCTGCCCATCCGATGCAATGGCCTCGGCCGCATTCTTGACCAGGTTCAGCAGCACCTGGACCAACTGGTCCCGATTGCCCCAGACCGGCGGCAGCGAGGGGTCGTACTCCTCGACAATGCGGATATCGGCGGCGAATCCCTGCTGTGCCAGCAGGCGCACCCGTTCCAGCACCCGGTGGATGTTCACCGGCCGACGCTCGATCGGCTTGTCGCTGAACATTTCCATCCGTTCGACCAGATCGCGGATCCGGTCGGCCTCGTCACGGATCAGGACCGCCAGTTCCCGGTCGTTCTCCGCGACCGAGCTTTCCAGCAACTGCGCGGCCCCCCGGATGCCGGACAGCGGATTCTTGACCTCATGCGCCAGGATCGCCGCCATGCCGGAGACGCTGCGCGCGGCAGAGCGGAATGTCAGCTGCCGGTCCAGCGTCCGCGCCGCCGACGAATCGTGGAAGGTCAGCAGGACGGCCCCCGGCTCTTCCGTCACCAGCGTTCCCTGCACGGTGATGCCGGTGCGGCGCAGCCGGGGGCCTTCCAGCATCAGTTCGTGCTCGGCGATGGTCACGCCGTCGCGCAGGACCTGTTCGACCAGAAGGAATACGGGATGATCGCCGGCCAGCAGATCCGTCAGGCACATCTGTACCAGATGGGGGCTGGACACGCCGAAAAACGGTTCGGCCGCGCTGTTGACGTAGCGGATGCGATGGCCCGCCCCGACCAGCACGACCGGCATCGGCAGGGCATCCAGCAACGCCACGCCGTCCGGCATGCCCCCCGGCGGCGCCAGGACGGGCATGTCGTCATTGCGATGCAGGACCATGGTGCTCACGCTGCCACGGCGGCCTCCTGGCCGCCCGCCGCGCCGCGCCGCTCGCGCACCGAACCGGCGGCGATCTGCCGGTCGTAGAAGGCGTCGATCATCCCGATCGCCGCGTCGACCGTATCCACCCGGTTGATGGCGGCGCGGAAGCCGGCCGAGTCAGGCAGGCCGGCGGAATACCAGGACATATGCTTGCGGGCCAGGCGCAACCCAGGATGGACGCCGAAATGCGTCAGCATCAGGTCGTAATGTTCCAGCACGATCGCCTTTTCCGTCACCAGGTCGGGGTCGGGCACGATCTCGCCGGTAGTCAGCGCCCGCCCGACCTGTGCCAGGAACCATGGCCGGCCGTAGCAGCCACGGCCGATCATCACCCCATCGGCGCCCGACAGCGCCAGGGCCCGGCGCGCGTCGTCCACCGTCAGGATATCGCCATTGACGATGACCGGCAGCGACACGGCCTCCTTCACCTGTCGGACGAACGCCCAGTCCGCCGTGCCGTTGTAGAATTGCTGGCGCGTGCGGCCATGCACGGTGATCATGCGGATGCCCGTCTGCTGGGCGATGCGGGCCAGGACGGGGGCGTTCAGACTGGCGTGGTCCCAGCCCATGCGCATCTTCAGCGTGACGGGCACGTCCACCGCGCGCACCACGGCGTCCAGCAGGCGGCCGGCCAGCGCCTCGTCACGCATCAGGGCGGACCCGGCCTGCTGGCCCACGGCGACCTTCTTTACCGGGCAGCCGAAATTGATGTCGATCATGTCGGCGCCGCGATCGACGGCGATCCGCGCCGCCTGGGCCATCGCCTCGGGCTCGCACCCTGCCAGCTGCACCGCGTTGGGGCCGTCGTCGGCGACCTCGGCCATGCGCAGGGTCGCCTGGTTTTCCCGGACCATGGCCCAGGACGCGATCATTTCCGACACCACCAGGCCCGCGCCCAGCCGGCGCGCCAGCCGGCGGAACGGCAGGTCGGTCACCCCGGACATCGGGGCGAGGATGACCGGGGTGCGCAGCACCACCCCCCCACCCAGATCGACAGGACGTAACAACTCTGGCGACATGATCGGCATTACTTCCGTTTCGGATCGTCGGTTTTCGGGCCCGGTGCACCGGGATGAGCGAAAATCCAGCATACATGCATAGGATTTAAGCAGAATATACAGTCTTTCGCCGTCACGCAATCGCGATGGCTGCCCCGCGGCCCGGTGGAAAATGAAGAATTCGGGAAACCGGCGACGTTCTGGCGCTTGACGCGGGAATGTCCGCGCCGCATTCCTCCGGCCATGCGTGTTGCAGCCATCCTTCTTGCCGCGGGCGCGGGCCGCCGTTACAGCGCCACGACGGCATCCCCAGTCGCCAAGCAGTATCTGACGCTCGGCGACCGGCCCATCATCCGCCATGCGGCGGACGCCCTTGTCCCGCATGTGGACCTGCTTCAGCCGGTGGGCGACGCCGCGTCACTGGCCGAGGCCCTGGCCGGGCTGGACGTCCTGCCCGCCGTCCCCGGCGGCGCGACCCGGCAGGACAGCGTGCGCGCGGGGCTGGAGGCGCTGGATCGCCTGCCGGTCGCCGAACGCCCGGACATCGTCCTGATCCATGACGGCGCCCGCCCCTATGTCCCGGCCGAGGTGACCCAGGGCGTGATCGCGGCCCTGGCGCGGCATCCCGGCGCCATCCCCGCCGTCCCGGTGGCCGACACCATAAAGCGCGGACGCGACGGCGTTATCGCCGGCACCGTGCCGCGCGACGATCTGTACCGTGCCCAGACGCCCCAGGGATTCCGTTTCGCGCTGCTGCGCGACCTGCACCGGGGCGCCGCCACGACGGACGCGACCGACGATGCCGCCCTGCTGGAGGCCGCCGGGCACGACGTGGCGCTGGTCGCCGGGGCGGAAGACAATATCAAGCTGACTTACGAGGAGGATCTCGTGCGCCTGGAACGCCTGATCGGCCCGACACTGCTGCCGCGCACGGGGATCGGCTACGATGTCCACGCCTTTGCCGAGAACCGTCCGCTGATCCTGTGCGGGATCACCGTGCCGCACGATCGCGGCCTGGCCGGTCATTCCGACGCGGACGTGGGCATCCATGCCCTGTGCGACGCGATCTACGGCGCGCTGGCCGAAGGCGACATCGGCCGCCATTTCCCGCCCAGCCAGAACGAATGGAAGGACGCCGACAGTGCGCGCTTCCTGGTCCATGCCGGCGAGCGCATCCGCGCGCGCGGGGGCATGCTGGTCAATGCCGACGTCACCCTGATTTGCGAACGCCCCAAGATCGGCCCGCATTCCGAGGCGATGCGCCAGCGCCTGGCCGACCTGCTGCAGGTCGGGATCGACCGGATCTCGGTCAAGGCGACGACGTCCGAGCGCCTGGGCTTCACCGGACGCGAGGAAGGCATCGCCTGCACGGCCAGCGCTACCGTCCTGGTTCCCTGAACCTGGCCCCAGCCTTGAACGGGGCGATCGGAGGCTGGTTTAAAAGTTGGTATGCCGAGCGAGAGTGCCGCGAAGCGGCACGCCCGGCGTGTGTTTTCGAGCACCGGAGCGGAGCGGCCTTGATGGCCGTGAGCACCAGCGCGCAGGAAACGTGCGTCGGATCACCGGCAGACCGGCTTTTAAGCCAGCCTCTCAGCCGATCGCCATGATGACGACTACCACCGGCACTACCGCCAGCAGCACCCAGGCCCCCATCGCGCAGGTCGCGACCACATGGGCCACCCGCTGCCGCAGTCGGCGCCCCGACGAGCGCACAGCCACACCGGATTCCACGAAGCCGGACGTTTCGGATATCGGACGCCAGTCGATCGAGGCCATGATGTGCTCCTGCCTTAGCCGGTGATGTCTCCCTGACGTTCCTCTACACCGAACTTCTGTAACGAAGTGTTCGGCTCCGTATCGGAACGCAAACCGACCCTGCCGGCCATTTGTGGCGGATCAATGACTGGCGCGCGGCGTCACATGCCTGTCATTCCGCCCCCTGCAGCAACCGCAGGAACAGGGCCGCCTCCTCCACGTCGCGGCCCAGCGCCGCCAGCCGCGCGGCCTGCTGGGCGTCGTGGCCCCACAGTTCCATCTGCGTCCGCTCGTCCAGCGTGGCGCAGGCGGCCGCCTGTTCGCCGGCCAAAGCCCCCTCGGCCAGCGCCAGGCCGAGCACCAGACTGCCCAGCGCCGGCACCGCAACCCCCAATGCCGCCAGGACGCCGTCCGGAACCGCTTGCAGCACCGTCATCAGGGCGGCCAGGGCCTCGGGCGGCTGGCTGACCGGCATCACGCCTTCGGTCACGCGCAGGACGATCCCGTGCCGGGCCCGCAGCCATTCCAGCCACGGATCCCATTCCGCCCGCTGGCGTTCGACCAGCAGGGACGGCGATCGCGCGCGATAGCACAGCAATTCGCCTTCCGCATAACCCGCGAGGGTCTTCACGGTTTCCGACCGATCGGGCGCAATTCGCTCCAGCATCGTGCCCGCGATTCGCGTCAGGGGCAGGTCGGCCGGGGTGAACAGCCCCCCCTTCCCGCCACCGGCCAGCCGCCATTCGTCAGCCAGCGCACGGGCCAGCGCGTGGCTGCCCACACGCAGTTCCGTCCCGCCGGGCAGGCGGACCGGCCGGCCGTCCAGCCGGACGCCGAATCCCTCCTCCAGCACCACGGCCTGGGCATCGGTCCAGAACCGGCGGCGACCCGCCGCGCCGTTGTCCGTCGTCGTGCTCATCGCAGAATCCCCAGGCCGCGCAGGAAATCGAGGGCCTTGGGCGCGTGCACCTTCGGGGCCGCACCGGGTGCCGGGCCCGGCTGCCCCTCCCGCGCCGCCTGCAAGGTCGCCGGGCACGGATCGGCAATGCCCGCGGACGGGCCGAGGGTCAGGCTGAACCGCCCGCCCGGCCCGGCCGGGTCCAGCCGCGGATGCGGGGCCTGCAACGTCCCGCCCACCGCGACCGGCATCGCCGCCCCCGTCGAACCGATCAGCAGTTGCGGCAGTAGGTGCAAATCCAGTTCCTGCCCGGCCAGCCCGACCGTGCCATGTCCCGTCACCGACAGGCGGTAGGTCTGCAACCCGATGGTATCCAGCGCCGCGCGGCCGCCGCCCAGCGCCATGTGAACCCCCAGGCATCGCAGCCCGACCGATGCCCCGTCCCCCGCTGCTGCCGGCCCGACCAGCCGCCCGAGCGCCGCGCCGTCGATGGTGCCATTGACCAGCGACAGGCCCAGATGCCCGGCCAGGGACGCCCGCAGCGCCCCCCGCGTGTGTCCCTGTGCGTCCAGCGTGCCCACCAGTTGCACCGGTCCGCGCAGGATCTGGGGAATGCCGACGCGCGGGGCCGCCCATTCGGCCGGCAGCACCAGCGAGCCCAGCGTGGCGGACAGGCGGGGCATATCGCCCGATGCATCAATGCTCAGCCGGCCGTTCAGATGACGATCCCTTCCCTCGGCCCGCAACGGATCGACGACCAGCCGCCCGCCTTGCAGGACCACATGGGCCAGCGCATCGCGATAATCGTCGCCGCCCAGCCGCACCTGCGCGGCCGAAAGATCGAGATCGGCATCCAGCAGGCGCAGGCGCTCGAACGGCAGGGTCGAATCGTCCGGCGCTGCCGCCGGCGGCATGGTGCCGGATGCCGGGGCGGGTGCGGCCGGCCCTGCGGGCACGGCGGACGCCGGCCCCGGGTGCCGGGTTCCCCGCAGGGCGTCGAAATCCAGCCGGTCCGCATGCAGGTGTCCGGTCAGCAGGGGCATGCCCCCCGTTCCGCCATGATTCGTCCATTGCGCGTCGCCCGACAGCGCCAATTGGGCGGCATCCACCCGCAGGCCGGACATCTGGATGGTCTCGCCGCCCTGCATGGCCACATGGGCGTCGGCCGTCAGGCGGTCCAGCACCTGATCGCCCGGCAGCGCCAGATGGGCCGCCGTGGCGTGGATATCCAGCGCGGACTGCCCGCCGCCCACGCTGCCGCCCAGTTGCGCCGTGCCGCCGCCCGCATCCAGCACGATATCGACCGGCACGCCTGTGGCCATGCGGCTGCGCCACGCGCCCAGCGTCTCGGACAAGGTACCCAGCGTGCCGTGCAGTTGGAACGCGCGCTCGCCCAGGGCGCCGTCGGCCTGCACCGCGACAT
This sequence comes from Gluconacetobacter azotocaptans, assembly GCF_014174355.1. GTDB lineage: Bacteria > Pseudomonadota > Alphaproteobacteria > Acetobacterales > Acetobacteraceae > Gluconacetobacter > Gluconacetobacter azotocaptans. Next base: position 97,958 of record NZ_JABEQF010000004.1, on the reverse strand, counting down.
GGTCGGCCGGGGTCGGAGCATCGACCGCCAGATGGGCAAGCCGCAACCCGGCCGCGAGCCGCCCGGCATCGGCCGGGCCCGTCCGCAGGCTCAGCCTGCGCAGGCCGGGAACCGACGGGCCGTCGCCCGTCACCACGTCGGCGACCTGCGCGGAAAGAGTGATATCGCGGATGTCCGGCAGGGCGGCATGGGGAAACAGCCGCTCCAGATCGGCCAGTCGCCCTACAGCCGCCTGGACCGCGACATCGTATCCGCGCAGCCGCGCCGGATCGGCAAGGGTCCCCTCCACGGTGAGCGACCCCGTCGTCCTGCCGTCGGCCAGGGCCGCCGCCGCCAGATGGACGGGCCAGGCGCCCCCGGCCTGCCCCCCTGGCTGCATCGACGCCAGGGCGCCGACACGCCCCGCCAGGGTAAAGGACGCGCCGCCATCGCCCGCGCGGTGACCCAGCACGTCGAAGGACGGGGCGCCCCCGGTCAGCCCGTCAAGCACCACATGGTCCAGCGCGGCCTTGCCCGTGGCATGGCCCTGCCGGTCGTCCCAGGCCAGCACGGCATCCTGGACGCGCACGCTGCCGATCCGCACCCGCCAGCGGGTGGAGGACGGCGACCCGGCCGGCCCCGACGGCCTGTCGTCCGGTTCCGGCGTCATCTGCCAGTTGGCGCGCCCGTCCGCCGTGCGCTCGACCAGCAGGTCGGGACGGGTCAGGCGCACATCCTCCAGCCGGATTTCATGATGCAGCAGCGGCAGCAGCGCCACGCGCGCGTCCAGCCCGGCGGCGGCCAGCATTTCGGCCCGCGCGCCGCCCGCCATGTCGGACAGGCCGAAATCGCGGATCGACACCGAGGGATAGGGCACGATCCGCACGTCGACCGCCCCCAGCCGCAGGGTGCGCCCGGTCTGATGCCGCACCGCCACGATCGCCTGCTGCCGCAAGGCCTCGGGATCGACCAGCACCCGCGCCGCCAGCGCCGCGCCGCCGGCCGCGACAACCAGCGCCGCCCCCGACAGCAGCAGCCATTTCCGTCCCCGACCGGTGCGTGTCATGCCGTAATCTCCGTGATGCCAATCTTCGGCGGCGTGCCTCAGGGCGCTGCCCTGAAACCCGCCAAAGGCCACCGGCCTTTGGAAACCAATCTGTTATCCATGATCGGGTCCAGGGCCTCAGTTGCTGTCAGGTCCGCCGGGGCGATGCGGTGGCGCCGGCGCTGAACCCCAGTTGCCGGAACGTCTCGCGCATATGGGCCGGCAGTTCGGCCGACACGACCAGACGCCCCCCCGCCGGATGCGGCAGGTCGAGCGTGCGGGCGTGCAGGTGCAGCCGGTCGACGAATCCCTCGGGATGGGCGGCGTCGCCGCCATATTTGGGGTCGCCCAGGATCGGTGTCCCCAGGGCCTCGCAATGTACGCGCAACTGATGCGTGCGGCCGGTCAGCGGCGACAGGCCCAGCCAGGACAGCTTGCGCCCGGCGGCGTCCAGCACCTCGTATTCCGACAGGGCATGGGCCGCGTCCTCGTCCTTGCGCGACGCCACGACGGTCAGCGCGCCGGGCCCCACCCCCAGCCGGGCCAGCGGCTGGTCGATCACCCCCGATGCCGGGGACGGCCGTCCGACGACGACCGCCCAGTAGGTCTTCTTCACGTCGCGGCCCCGGAACGCGGCAGCCAGTTTGGCCGCCACGCCGGGGGTGCGCGCCAGCAGCAGCAGCCCCGACGTATCGCGGTCGATCCGGTGCACCAGCCGGGGACGCGGATCGTCGTCGTGTGTCTTCAGCCCGTCCAGCATGGCGTCGACATGATGGGTGATGCCCGGACCACCCTGCACCGGCAGGCCGGCAGGCTTGTTCAGGACGATCACCTGGTCGTCGGTATAGATGACCATGCCGCGGATCTCGCGCAGCAGGCGTTCGTCCAGGGCCTTGCGCGGCGGGGGCGCGGGGCGGCTGGCATCGGGGATCGGGGGAACGCGCACCGCCTGCCCGGGGGCCAGACGGGTCGAGGTCTCGGCACGTTTGCCGTCCACCCGCACCTGGCCGGTACGGCACAGCTTCTGCAGGGCGCCCTGCGTCAGATGGGGATAATGGCGGCGGAACCAGCGGTCGAGGCGGATATCGGCCTCGTCTTCGCTGACGGTCAGGGTCACAACACTCATGACCGACGGCTTTCCCGCAGTCTGGCCCAACTGTCCAGCCGTCGCGCGATGTCACGTTCATATCCCCGGTCGGTCGGACGATAGAGAGCCTCGCGCCGCATGCCGTCGGGAAAGTAGTTCTGCCCCGAAAATCCCTCGTCCGAATCGTGATCGTACTCATACCCCTGGCCGTACCCCAGATCCTTCATCAGGCCTGTCGGCGCGTTGAGGATATGGGCCGGAGGCATCAGGCTGCCGGTCGATTTCGCCAGCCGCCGCGCCGCCTTGTAGGCGGTGTAGACGGCGTTCGATTTCGGCGCCGTCCCCAGATGGACCACCAGTTGCGCCAGCGCCAGTTCGCCCTCCGGCGAGCCCAGGCGTTCGTACGTCTCCCACGCCGCGACGGCCAGCGGCAGCGCCTGCGGATCGGCCATGCCCACGTCCTCGGCGGCGAAGCGGGTCAGGCGGCGGGCGATGTAGCGCGGGTCTTCGCCCCCTTCCAGCATCCGGGCGAACCAGTACAGCGCGGCGTCCGGATCCGATCCGCGCAGCGATTTATGCAGCGCGGAAATCAGGTTGTAATGTTCCTCGCGGTCCTTGTCGTACAGGACCGCGCGGCGGGCCAGCAGGCCGGACAGGCCCTGCGCGTCCAACGGCTGGTCGGTGCGTACCGCCAGCACCTGTTCAACCATGTTCAGCAGGTAGCGCCCGTCCCCGTCGGCCATGGCGCGCAGGGTCGCCCGGCCATCGGGCGTCAGCGGCAGGGGCCGCCCGGCCTCGGCTTCCGCCCGGGCCAGCAGGCGTTCCAGCGCCGGGTCGTCCAGCCGATGCAACACCACCACCTGGCAACGTGACAGCAGCGCGCCGTTCAGCGCGAACGACGGATTTTCGGTGGTCGCGCCGACCAGCACCACGGTCCCGTCCTCGACCACCGGCAGGAAGCCGTCCTGCTGCGCGCGGTTGAAGCGATGGATTTCATCGACGAACAGCAACGTCCCCTTGCCGCTTTCGGCCAGGCGGCGGGCATCGTCGAACGCGCGTTTCAGATCCGCGACGCCCGAGAAGACGGCCGACAACTGCATGAAGCGCAGCCCCGCCGCATCGGCCAGCAGGCGCGCGATGGTCGTCTTGCCGACGCCGGGGCCACCCCACAGAATCAGGCTGGCCAGCGACCCGCGTTCCAGCATCCGGCGCAATGCCCCATCGGGACCCAGCAGATGGTCCTGCCCGACCACATCGTCCAGCGACGCCGGACGCAGCCGGTCGGCCAGGGGCTGGGTGCGTGGCGGGGCGGCCCCGGCGCGGCGATGCGGTACGGGGCCGGTCGTGCGCGTCACCGGCGCGGGATCGCCGAACAGATCTCCGCCCCCCGCGTTCTCATGCCTGCCTGCCATGCCCTTGCGCCCACCCCTGTCCTGTGACGCCCGTCAGATACCATGCCGGCCGCCCCGACGGAAAATCGGACGCGCCAGGTGGTCGACTCATAAACGCTGACACGGGATTCCGGCTGCGATGAACTTTACGGCGGTGAGCTGGTTTCGGGGCGCTGTCGGCCAGCCGGACAGGTCCTTCGCCGAGGTCGTCGGTCAGCGCATCGGCCTCGATGCACGAGACCTGTGCATGGATGGGGGAACGGTCGACTGCCGAGGCATTCGACCCTGACTTAAGTTCGAGGGCATCCAGGGGACAGGGTCAACAAGCTTGCTGCAGTCGGCTACAGATAATTGGACCTGTTAAATACTATCTGTTCTGCGACTACGAGGATGACACCACCGACGTGACACGAATATTGGCTTCATCGAGTTCACCCTTGCGGATCATGTCCTTCACTGTTGCCACGGATAAAGAAGGCGCCCTGGTCTTGGAGCGGTGGCGCTTCTGGTTATCGTCCTCGATAAAAGCCTTGGTTGCCGCATCGAGATAGCCGTAGGCACATAGATATGAGTTACGCACATCGGCCATAACGGCTACGACATGATAACGTCTGCTCCCGACCCAGTCCTCAGCGATCGAGTCCTGATCGACGCCGGGGTAGTTAAAGGTCATGCCACGAGAATGGAGATAGTCGAAAATATCCCCCATGAGAACATTTATTAACTTTTGTTTCTTCGGATTAAATTCAAATCCGCAATAGAAATAATCCTGATAGATCGTTTCTTCTTTCGGGATGGATTTTTGATTAACCAATCCCAGGATACTCTGGATCGCGGAGGGTTTGGGTTTTATCTTAACCGGCCGATCACGGAAGATGATAGCCCCACGATGGTTGTAAAAGATCGGAATAATAACGTGCTTCGGATCATTACTCATGGAATCGCCCCCTAAGGCTCGCAATACCAGACCTTTCCCATTCCGGGCAATGGTCTGATGAGCCCTGTGGGCAGGAGGGCGATCGGCTGCCGAAGTCTGGTTTTCAGAGCTTTGGCAGGTGTTGTTCACGGCATTTTGCAGCACCTCGGCCCCGAAGGGGCCGCCGCCCGCGGCAGTAACGGCGGCGCGTGATCAAGCCTCCCTTATCGTGAGGGCGTGAATCACGCGCGCCGCCCGACACCAAACAAGTGTATGCGTTACGACCTAATGCACGTTTCCGTATGAGGGCGCGCCCAGGCCGGGGCAACTGCACGGCGCACCCAAGGGCGCCTGATACGGCAGTCGGCACGTATATACCCCCGCATGGCAGCTATAGCCGTATCCTGCCACCGGGCCGGGCGGCCCCGGCGGCTGATACGCCTCGGCCACGCCCTGGCATCCTGCAGGCACGACGGCCAGCCCCCCGATCAGCAACAGCGCCGCCGCGCGGCGCCATGCCGCCCGATGTTCGCCCATGATGAACCTCCTTCCCGATACCGGTCAAAAAGGAACGGCCGGACACTCCGCCCGGTTGCCTACCAGGGCAGCGTCTGGTCCAGATGAAAGAAGCCACCCGTCGGCCCGTCCGCGGGCAGGGTCGCCAGGCGAACGCTGGTCTGCGCACCCTCGGCGACGTCCAGCGGTGCCTGCTCGCCCCCCATGCCGGTCCTGACCCAGCCCGGATGGGCGGAATTGACCTTCACCGCCGTGTCCCGCAATTCATGCGCCAGATGCACCGTAAAGGCGTTCAGCGCGGTCTTGGACATATCATAGGCCAGGGTCAGCTTGCCGTAGATCGACGACTCCGGGTCGCTGTGCAGGGTCAGCGACCCCAGGATGCTGGACAGGTTCACGATCCGCCCGGCGGGTGCCTTCACAATCAGCGGCAGCAGGGTCTGCGTAATCTGCACGGTCGCGAACACATTGACGTCGAACGTCCCGCGCAGCACCGCCATCGGGGTCGCCGAGGGCGGTGGCACTTCGCCGTCCGCGCCTCTGTCCAGCAGGATGCCGGCGTTGTTCACCAGGATGTCCAGCCTGCCGAATGTCGCCGCGATATGGTCCCTGACGGCGATCTGCTGGACGTCATCCACGATGTCCAGCAGGAGGCCCTCGGCCGACAGCCCTTCGGCGCGCAATTGCGCCGCGACCTCCTGCGCCTGGGCTGCTCTGCGGCCGGCGACCAGCACGTGGATGCCCAATCGGCCCAGTTGCCGCGCCGTTTCCAACCCGATTCCCCGCACGGCCCCCGTGACCAGGGCGACGCGATCCGTTTCGTTCGTCGACATGGCGTGTCCTTTCCGTATCCGTTGTCCGGGCCTCTTGCGGCCCGGCCGTCAGCCCGGTTCCGCCAGCGCCCGCCCGGCCGCGTGACCGCTGGCCCAGGCCCATTGGAAATTGTAGCCGCCCAGCCAGCCCGTCACATCCACGGCCTCGCCCACCGCATAAAGGCCCGGCACCCCCCGCGCCTCCATCGTCGCGGACGACAGGTCCCGGGTGTCGATCCCGCCGCGCGTCACCTCGGCCTTGGCGTACCCTTCGGTCCCCGTGGGCGTCAGGACCCAGCGCGACAGAAGCTGGCCCAGACGGTTCAGCACCGCGTCCGGCATCTCGCCGACCGGGCCGTCAGGCAGGTGGTGCGCCGCCAGCATCTGCGCAAGGCGTTGCGGCAGCAGGCCGCCCAGCATGGTCTGCCCCGCCACCCTCGGCCGCTGCCGCTTGGCCGCGCGCAGCAGCCCTGCCGCGTCCCGCCCCGGCAGCAGGTCCAGGCACAACTCCCCGCCCGCCTGCCAGTATGACGACGCCTGCAGGATGGCCGGGCCGGACAGGCCGCGATGGGTGAACAACAGGGCCTCGCGGAAGCGGGCACGGCCGCATCGCGCCTCGACATTCACCGACACCCCGGCCAGGTCGCGCATCCATTCGCCGGTCGCGGCATCGAAGGTCAGCGGCACCAGCGCCGGAGTTGTCGGCGTCACGCGCAGGCCGAACTGCCGCGCGATGTCGTGGGACAGGCCGGTCGCCCCCATTTTCGGGATGGACAGCCCGCCCGTCGCCAGCACCAGCGCCGGGGCGCTGAACGTTGCGCGATCGGTGGCGACCGTGAAGCAATCGGCCTTCGTTACCCCGGTGATGCGGTGCGCCAGGCGCAGATCCACCGAACCGGCATCGCATTCCGCGCGCAGCATTTCGACGACGGCCCGCGCCGACCCGTCGCAGAACAACTGGCCCAGCGTCTTTTCGTGCCAGGCGATGCGGTGACGTTCGACCAGGGCCAGGATGTCGGCCGGCCGGAAGCGGGCCAGCGCGGATTTCGCGAAATGCGGATTGCCGGACAGGAAACATCCGGCGTCGGTATCGCGGTTGGTGAAGTTGCACCGTCCGCCACCCGAAATCAGGATCTTGCGTCCAGCCTCGGCCGCGTGGTCCAGCACCGTGACGCGCCGGCCGCGCTGGCCGGCCGTCAGCGCCGCCATCAGCCCCGCCGCCCCGGCGCCAAGGACGATGACGTCGGTTTCAATCGGTCGGGTCATCGGCCGCTCAGAAATCGAGGTCGGCGTAATGATCCGGCGGCACGATCCCCGTCACCCGGTCGTTCAGCAACGACCGGAAGCAGGGCCGGGACTTGATGCGCGCGTACCAGTCCTTGGCCGCCGGGGCCTTGGACCAATCGACATCGTTGATGAAATCCAGCGACGAGAAATGCGCCGCCGCCGCGAAATCGGCCAGCGACAGCGCCCCGCCGGCCAGCCATTTGCGGGTTTCCGCCAGCCAGTCGATATAGGACAGGTGATAGCGGATATTGGCGTATCCCGCGCGCAGGGCGTTGCCGTCCGGGTTGCCGCGGCCGGAAATCCGCTTCATCACCTTTTCATACAACAGGTTCTGCGTGACCTCGTTGGCGAATTTCTCGTCGAACCAGGCGACCAGCCGGCGGACCTCGACCCGTTCGGCCAGGGTGCGGCCCAGCAGGGGGGTGTCGGGATAGGCTTCCTCCAGATACTCGCAGATGACCGACGAATTGGGGATCGCCAGCCCGTTTTCCTCGACCAGCAGCGGCACGGTCCCCGCGGGATTGGCGGCCAGATAGTCGGGGCGGCGCTCCCATACCCTTTCCATCATCAATTCGAACGGCAGGCGCTTTTCGCCTAGCACAAGGCGGACCTTGCGGCATGCGGGCGACAGCGGAAGATGATAGAGAATACGCATCGTATCGCTTTATTGCATCGCCCCCCGCTTCGCCAAGAGGTCCCTTCGCCGGGCGGAAGAATTCGTCCCCTGCGCGCCCTCCGAGGCCTCTTTGGCTCGACAGGGCGGGCATCTCACGGTAGCTGGAACGGAGTCTTCCCCCGCAGACCGAAAGTCCGTCACGCCTTGTCAGACGACTCCCGCCCGCTGCCCCGTATCCGAGCCCGCGGCCGTTCCTTCCTGGCACTGGTCCTGTCACCCGAGGCCGGGCTGGACGACTGGCTGCGCGGCCTGGATGCGCAGATCGCACGGTCACCGTCCTTCTTCGTCGGCAAGCCGATCATCCTCGACCTCGGCCTGCTGTCCGCCGACGCCGAGGGGCTGGCCGAATTCTACCCCGCCCTGCTGGAACGCGGTGTGCGCGTCATCGGGATCGAGGGCGGCGACCGGTCCTGGCCCGCCCTCGCCGGATGGGACTGGCCCGACAGCTTTGAGGGCGGACGGGCATCGGGCACCGTCGCGATCCCCGAGGAAGACGCGGCCGAGGACACCCCCGCCCCGCAACCCGCAGTCCCAGTCGGGGCGCTGATCGTCGAACGCCCCGTGCGGTCCGGCCAGTCGATCCTGTATCCTGATGGAGATGTGATCGTCATCGGATCGGTGGCTTCGGGCGCCGAGATTTCGGCCGGCGGGTCGGTCCATGTCTACGGGACGCTGCGCGGCCGGGCGATCGCCGGCATGGGTGGGCAGGCCGGCGCGCGGATCTTCGCCACCGTCATGAAGGCGGAACTGGTCGCGATCGACGGCTACTACATGATCGCCGAGGAAATCGACCCGGCCCTGACCGGCCGGGCGGTGCAGGCGCTGCTGGAGGACGACACCATCGTCGTCCGGGCCATAGACTAGCGAGGTGGCGGGCGGCGGAGGCCGGGCGTCCGGTTTCCCGTTGCGGACGCCACAACTCCGCCACTAGAATCGGACACACAGGACGCCGCCACGCGGCGAATCCAAACAGAGGAACAGATGGTATGGCGAAGGTGCTGGTTGTCACATCCGGAAAGGGCGGGGTCGGCAAGACGACATCGACCGCCGCCCTCGGCGCGGCACTGGCCCAGACGGGGAAAAACGTCGTCGTCGTCGATTTCGACGTCGGCCTGCGCAACCTCGATCTGGTCATGGGGGCGGAACGACGGGTCGTCTTCGACCTGATCAACGTCGTGCAGGGTGACGCCAAGCTGGCCCAGGCGCTGATCCGCGACAAGCGGGTGGAAACCCTGTCCATCCTTCCGGCCTCGCAGACCCGCGACAAGGACGCGCTGACCCCCGAGGGCGTGGCCCGCGTCATGGACGAACTGCGCGAGAAGTTCGACTGGGTCATCTGCGACAGCCCGGCCGGCATCGAACGCGGCGCCCAGCTTGCGATGTATCACGCCGACCAGGCGGTGGTCGTGACCAACCCCGAGGTCTCGTCGGTGCGCGACAGCGACCGCATCATCGGCATGCTCGACAGCACCACCGAGCGCGCCAAGAAGGGCGAGAAGATCGACAAGCACCTCCTGCTGACCCGCTACGACCCGGCCCGCGCCGCGCGGGGCGAGATGCTGCGGACCGAGGACGTGCTGGAAATCCTGTCCATCCCGCTGCTGGGCATCGTCCCCGAGAGCGAGGAAGTGCTGCGGGCGTCCAACCTGGGCACCCCGGTCACGCTGTCCAACCCCAACAGCGCCCCTGCCCGCGCCTATTTCGAGGCAGTACGCCGCCTGGAAGGCGAGAAGCTGGACATCAGCGTGCCCACCGAACGCAAGGGCCTGTTCGACTGGCTGTTCAAGCGGAGTGTCGCATGAGCTTCCTGACATCCCTGTTCGGACGCAAGACCTCCGCCCCCGTCGCGCGCGACCGGCTCCAGATCCTGCTGGCGCACGAGCGCGCCGGCGAAGGCCAGTCCGACCTGCTGGCCAAGCTGCATGAGGAAATCCTGGAAGTCATCAAGCGGCACATTTCCGTCGATCAGGACAAGGTCCAGGTCAAGATGGACCGCGGTGCGGGGGTCTCGATGCTGGAAATCGACATCGAGGTTCCCGAACTGAAGGACAAGTCGGGCACCAAGACGGAAGGCCCCGGCCTGTCCTAGACGGGCAGAAGGGGCTCGATCCATTTGCGCGCATATTCGAAATCGCGCACCAGGGCCTGCCGCGCGTCTTCCGGGTTGCGGGCGCGCAGGGCGGCCAGCAATTCGTCATGCGGATGGGCCACGCCCGACGCGCGCGGCGGGGGCCCGGTCCGCGCCAGCGCATAGATCGGCCCGACCCGCGCCCACAGGCTGTGCAGGATATTGGCCGTCAGCGGCAGGTCGGCAACGTTGGCCAGCAGGGCGTGGAAATCGGCATTGCTGGCCGCCATGCTGCCTTCGTCATGGCGTTCGCAGGCCACCAGGAACGAATCGTTCAGTGCGCTCAATGCCTCGATTTCGGCCGAGGTCGCACGCACGGCCGCCGCCTGCACCAGCCGGCTTTCCAGATCGATGCGCAGATTGTGGATTTCCAGGAAGCTCGCCTGCGTAATGTCGGGCACCACGGCCGTGTTGCGATCGTTCAGTTCCAGCGCCTGTTCCGAAACCAGGCGCAGCAGCGCCTCGCGCACCGGGGTGGGGCTCAACCCCAGTTCGGCGGCCAGCGGCCGCAGCACCAGCCTCTGCCCCATGCGATAGCGGCTGCGGATCAGCGCGGTACGGATGTGATTGTAGGCGTCGACACTCAGGGCACGCCGCCCGCCCTCGTCATCCTGTTCGTTCGCCGCGCCTGCTGTCCGGGGGCCGTGCCGGGTCCTGCCTGCTGATATCATGCGTGTGCTATGCCCGTGGATCTGTGAACTACCCAAATCGAAGATTATCCCGCCGCCGGAACGGCCGGGACATGGTGCCCTGCGCCGCGTGACGCGCCTGCCCTATAACGCGCTTTCGACGACCATGGACTGACGTTCCAGGAAATCGCGGTACGGTCCCTCGCTGCGCTCCAGCACGCCGACGGGGCCGTCCTGCACGATCTGTCCCTGGTCCATGACCACGATCCGGTCGAAATCGCGCAGGGTGGACAGGCGATGCGCGACCGCGATCACCGTCCGCCCGACCTTCAGCCGGTCCAGCGCCTCCTGCACATGTTGCTCGCTCTCGCTGTCCAGGGCGCTGGTCGCCTCGTCCAGGATCAGGATCGGCGCGTTGCGCAGAAAAGCCCGCGCGATGGCGATCCGCTGGCGCTGGCCGCCCGACAGCTTTACGCCCCGGTCGCCGACCTCGGTCTCGAACCCCTCGGGCATCAACTGGATGAAATCGCGGCAGCCGGCGGCGGCGGCGGCGGCGAAGACTTCCTCGTCCGTCGCGTCGGGCTTGCCGTAGCGGATATTCTCCAGGATCGAACGCCGCAGCATCGACACGTCCTGCGGCACGACGGACATGCAGGACCGCAGGCTGTCCTCGTCCAGGTCACGGATGTCGATTCCGTCGATTTCGATCGCGCCGCCCTGCACGTAGCGCAGGCGCTGGATCAGGGCCAGGATCGTGCTCTTGCCCGAACCCGACCGCCCGACCAGCCCGACGCGGGACCCGGCTTCGATCACCAGGTCGAAATGCGCCAGGACAGGGCGCGCGCCGGGATAGGCGAACGTCACGTCGCGAAACGCCACCTCGCCCCGCGACGGGCCCGAGAAGGTCCGCGCCTCGGGCGAATCGGTCATTTCGTGCGGCACCAGGATGGCCGACAGGGCTTCGTCCAGGCGGGCGATATGCTGGATGGTCTCGACCAGCGCCACCGCAAGGTCGCGTGTGCCATGCAGGATCATGAATCCCAGATTGGTGACCATGACCACGTCGCCGATGCTGGCCCGCCCCAGGTGCCACAGCATGACCACCCACACCAGCAGGCCGGCCGTCAGCACCGCCGTCAGCACCGCGTGGACCAGGCGCAGCTTCTCCATGTAGCGCAGCGACGTGCCCCGCGCCCCCATCTCCTGGCGCATGGTATCGCCCAGGCGCACACGTTCGTAATGCGTCATGCCGAACGAGCGGACCAGCGCCACGTTGTTGATGATGTCCAGCATCTCGCCATCCACGCGGGAGGCCTCGGACGCATAGCGCTGATGCAGCGACCGGCCGCCGGCCGCCATGCGGAACATCAGGAAGCACAGCCCGCCCGACAGGGTGACGATCACCCCCGCCATCAGCGGGCTGATCGTCACCATCAGCCCGATCGACAGGGCCACGTTCAGGCAGGGCGGCAGCACGTTCCACGCCGCCAGATTTTCCAGGGTGAAGATCGAGATGGCCGACGTCGAGATGCGCGATGCCATCGCCCCGGGCATGCGGTCCGCGAAATAGGACGCCGAATGCGCCGTCAGGTAGCGGAACAGGTCGCGACGGACATCGCCGGTGATCGCGACGAACGCATAGGTGGCGAACCAGCCGGCAACCCGCCACGACATGTTGTCGAACGCGATCACGACGACGAGAACCGCGACCGCCCGCCAGACCGCCGTCATGTCTCCCGCCGCATGCGCGGTCATGGTATCGACGAGAAAGCGGGTGGCGTAGGTTGCCCCGACCGTACACGCGACCGCCACCGCGACCGAGAGGAAGATCAGCACATGCTGGCCAGCATGACGCCGTACATACCGGAATACAAAGGACAGCGGCCGGCCCAGGTAGCGGACCAGTTGGTCGTCGGAAATGGTGCTCTCGATATTGCTCGCCAAAATCGGCTGCCCTCTCTGCTGCCGGCCGGTCCCGTCCTTGTGGATGACGGAAAATTCCACGCCTTGACCCTGTTATCTATCCGGATCAAGGGGAAGAAAGATAGACTTCACCCCGGCCGACGCCTCGTTGATGACGGAACGGGGTCTTTCCCACCCCGTTTACCAGCAACCCGGATCACTGTCCCGGCCACATGGCCATCGAATTGCCGTTTCCCGGTCGCACGGTCGCATCCCCTGCCCCTTTCATGCGCAAGAAAGAAGTGAACTGCCCCATGCGTATCGCCCAGATCGCGCCCCTCCATGAAGCCGTTCCCCCCAAGCTGTATGGCGGGACCGAGCGCGTCGTGTCCTTCCTGACCGAAGAACTGACGGCCATGGGCCACGACGTGACGCTGTTCGCCAGTGGCGACAGCGTGACCTCCGCCCGCCTCAACGCCTGCTGGCCGCAGGCGTTGCGCCTGGATCCCGCGATCCGCGATCCGATCGCGCCCCACATGCTGATGATGGAGCAGGTGGCGCGGGTGGCGGATCAGTTCGACATCCTTCACTTCCATATGGACTACTGGCCCTTCACCCATTTCAGCCGCCAGCCCACGCCGATGCTGACCACCATGCATGGCCGGCTGGACCTGATGGAGCTGCAGCCGGTTTTCAATGCCTTCCCGCATGTGCCGATCGTCTCGATCTCGGACAACCAGCGCCTGCCCTTGCCGCAGGCGCATTATGTCCGCACGGTGCTGCACGGCCTGCCCGAGAAGCTGCTGACGCCGCAACCCGGACCGCGCGACTACTTCGCCTTCCTGGGCAGGATCTGCCCGGAAAAAGGCGTAGACAAGGCAATCCGCATTGCCCGCGCCCTGGGGGTCAGGCTGAAGATCGCCGCCAAGATCGACAAGGTGGACGCCGAGTATTTCGACCACGAGATTCTGCCGATGCTGGGGGATGGGGTCGAACTGATCGGCGAGATCAACGACCAGCAGAAACCCGCCTTCCTGTCGGGTGCCCGTGCGCTGCTGATGCCCATCGACTGGCCGGAACCGTTCGGCCTTGTGATGATCGAGGCCATGGCCTGCGGCACGCCTGTCGTGGCCTTCCGGCGCGGATCGGTGCCCGAGGTACTGGAAGACGGCCTGACCGGCCTGATCGTGGATAACGAACACGAAGCCGTTACCGCCTGCGCCCGCCTGCCGGAGCTGGATTCGGCGCGCATCCGCCAGCGGTTCGAGGAACGCTTCACCGCCCGCCGCATGGCCGAGGATTACCTCGACGTCTATCGCGCACTGATCGCGCAGAAGGGCGCCGCCCGCTGAAAGGCAGGCGTCCGGAGACGGGATATCAGCGGCGGAACGTTTCCCCGGCGATGATCTGGCGTGCCAGCGCCACCATCGCCAGCCCGCCGCCCGCCACGGCGACGTCGGCCCAGCCGGCCCCGTGGAACAGGGCGGCGGCCGAAACCGAGCCCGCCGCGCCCGACAGGAAGACGATGGTCATGAACAGGGCGTTCAGCCGGCCGCGCACTTCGGGCCGCAGCATGTAGATCGCCCGCATGCTGACCACCTGGTTGGTCTGCACGCCGGCATCCAGCACGATTGCGGCGAGCGCCAGCAACAGCAGCGACTGCCAGGCCAGGGCCAGCCCGGTCGCCGCGAACGCCCCCGCGATCATCAGCATCGCGCCGGTCGTGGCCCGGTCGGTCAGTCCCCGGTCGGCCAGCCGCCCCGCGACCGGTGCCGCCAGCGCCCCGCCCGCGCCGGCCAGGGCGAACAGCGCGATCCCGGTCTGGCCCAGGCGGAATGACGGGCCGGCCAGCAGCAGCGGCACCGCCGTCCAGAACATGTTGAAGGCCGCGAACGCCGCGCCCTGATAGAACGCCCGCCGGCGCAGCAGCGGCGTATGCGCCAGCAGGCCGCCCAGGGACCCCAGGATATGCGCATATGTCAGGCCGTCATGGACCGGCTGGCGTCGGGGCAGCTTCCGGGCCAGCGCCACCATCAGCACCAGCATCATCCCGCACGACACCACGAACACCGCATGCCAGCCGGCATGGGCGGCCAGGATGCTGGAAAACGGACGGGCCAGCATGATGCCCCCGATCAACCCGCCCATGACTGTGCCGACCACGCGACCGCGATCGCGTTCCGCCGACAGATGCGACGCCAGCGGCACCAGGACCTGCGTCGCGGTGGCGAACACCCCGACGACGAACGCCATGGCCAGGAACACGACGGCCGATGATGCCAGCGCCGAGCCCAGCAGGGCCACGCACAGGCAGGCCAGCGAAACCAGCACCAGCCGCCTATTTTCGACGATGTCGGCCAACGACACCAGGCCGATCATCCCGAATCCGTAGCCAAGCTGGGTGAGCATGACGACGCTGCCCTGCCATGCCGCCGGCAGCCCGATATCCGGGCCGATCAGCGCGATCAGCGGCTGGGCGTAATAGATATTCGCGACGACCATGCCCGCGGCGCAGGCGATCAGACGAATCACCAGGCCGGAAGGCGGTGGGACAGGCGGGGGCATGTTCATGCCGCCACCGTATCCTATTGCCCGCCCTACAGGCAAAAGCCGCCGCACAGGCATATATCCGCCATCTCTGCAACCCCGGATGGGCGTCGCCGTTGACGGGACAGCGAAACCCGATCCCGGCGGAGTTCCCCATGACCGAGGCCAAGGACATGACGGACCCTCCCGTACCGACGGATGCCACGCCACTGCACGCCCGCATGCGCCCGTCCCTCGAACGGGAAGCGGCGACCCACGTCTATGAAGGCGACGTGCTGACACCCATCGACCTGTTGCAGACGACGATGGCGAACGAAGGGGTCTACGTTCTGCGATACAGGATGCATGCGATCACGGTGGCTGGAATCAACATCAAGACTGTCGACGCCGAACTGGCGATCCACGCCAACGGGCAACAGGCCCACATGATGACCGCAGCCGGGCGGATCGGCCGGCCTGGCGTGATTCCCGCCTTCCGCGCCGCCGGCGCATATGGCGAGGACGGCAATCTGGTGGGAACGGTCCGCCAGATCCTGATGTCCATGCAACTGATCATCGAATTTTTCCGGCGGCCGCGACCCGACGCCGATGCCGGAAAGGACCCTCACCGACGCGGCAGGACATACGACCGATATGCCTGAGGGTTTCGCCGGGCCGTCCTGACGCTCAGGTGGCGCGCCACCGGTTCAGCACCCGCATCGCGGCCTCGGGCGCGCCGCGCGCTTCCAGCCGTCCGCCGGTCACGGGTATCGCCGCGCCGGTGGTCCCCGGGCCGGACAGGGGCAGGCCGCGCAGGCTGCGAACCGCCAGGAAGCCGAAACACTGGGCCTCCAGCGCATCGCCGTTCCACCCGACGATTTCGACGGGCGCCACGGGCGCCGACAGATGCTCCCGCAGCCCGTCCATCAGCACCGGATTGTGACGCCCCCCACCACAGACCAGCCACTGGCGGGGCTGGAACGGCAGCGGCAGGCTGGCCACCGCCCGGACCGTGAAGGCCGCAAGCGTCGCCGCCCCATCGACGGCGGAGAGGCGCGACAAGGCCGCAAGCCCTTGGTGGAACGCCAGGCGGTCGAGCGATTTCGGCGCCGCGCGCACGAAGAACGGGTCCGACATCAGGATCGCCAGAACCGCGTGATCGATCTGGCCGGCCCGGGCCAGCCTTCCGTCGCGGTCGTACGGAACACCGGTATGGCGCAGCGCCCAGTCGTCCAGCAACGCATTGCCCGGCCCGGTATCGCATGCGACCAGCGCGCCGTCCTGGCCCACCAGCGAGACATTCGCCACCCCGCCGATATTGAGAATGGCGACCGGCCGGGGCATCTGCCGCGTCAGCGCGGCGTGGAACAGCGGCACCAGCGGCGCGCCCTCGCCGCCGGCCGCCATGTCGGCGCTGCGGAAGTCATGCACGACCGGCAGGCCGGTTTCCCCCGACAGCAGCGCCGCATCGCCGATCTGCCATGTGCGCCCCTCCTCCGGCCGATGCAGGATCGTCTGGCCGTGGAATCCCACCAGATCCGCGTCGCATCCCAAGGCCCGCACGGCCTCGACATGCTGGTGAGTCATGTCCCGTTCGGCCGCGCGCAGGTCGGCGTCGTCGGGCGACAGGCTGGCGGCGCAGTCCAATATGTCCCGCAGGCGGCGGCGCAGGGACGCCGGATAGGGAATGGTGACGGCCGGTCCGGTCGCGTGGATCGTCTCGCCATCGGTCTCGATGCAGGCGGCATCCACCCCGTCCAACGCCGTGCCGCTCATCAAACCGATTGCCCTGATCATCCTGCCCCCTCGTCACCGATGCCGCATTGCGCCGATACGCTACCCCGGCAACGCGGATAACCAAACATTAAGAACGCCGCCGATAGGCTGGAATTCCACCTCGCCCGCCCGGTCAGGAGCCTCCCGCCATTTCCCCCGCATGCAGCAGACTGCCCGTGGCACCATGAATGCCGATTCGCCGCCCGACACGGTCCACGACCTGGTGGGGTTGCTGCTGGGTGTGGCGCGCCTGCTGCTGGCGAACGGCGCAGGAACGGTCGTGGCTGAGGCGACCACGCGATGTCTCGCCCATGCCTGCGCCCAGCCGGCGGATGTGCGGATGACCTATCTGGTCGATCATTTCCGGCTGGATGTGCAAACCGGGTCCGGGTGCCGGGCGCAGCACATCCTGTCGATCGACGACATGCGGGTGGCGCCGACGGTCACCGCGCCTATCCTGGCCCTGGCCGACCGGGCAACGGGCACGGGGTGCACCGAAACGGATATCCGCCACGCCGTGACTCGGGCCGAACAGGAGGAAGCCACCGCCGTCCCCGGCCGCCGCCCCGCCTGGTACGAGTTCGACCCTGCCTGGTACCTGGCCGCCTATCCCTTCGTCACCGAGCAGATGGTCTTCCTCGACTATGACGATGTGCTCTCTTATTTTCGCGATTTTGGCATCGGCCTCGGCCACTCGCCAAACCGGTTCTTCGACGAGGCCTGGTATCGCGCCCGCTATCCCGACATTGCCGACGCCATTGCGAAGGACATCGTTCCCAGCGGATTTGTCCACTACCTGACCACGGGTTTTCACGAGAGATCCCCGCACTGGCTGTTCGACGAATTCTATTACCTGGAGCGTGACCCGTCCCTGTCCCACGCGAACCTTGCGGCACGCGGCTTTCGCAACGGGTACGATCATTACCTGGCCGAAGGGGATCGCACGGGACAGACCGGCCATTGGCTGTTCGACCCGGCATTCGTGGCCGATGGCGGTTTCGACGGCGTGCGTGCCGGGGCGGCGGGGCCATTTCACCATGTCATGGGCCGCCTGCCCCGGGTCCCGCCGGCGGTCACGGTTTCGATCTGCTTCGATGCAGTCTGGTATCTGAAAACCTACCCGGAAATCGGCGCGCTGATTGCCGCGGGGGACTATTCCTGCGCGCTGCATCACTTCCTGGCCAACCCGACGCCGACATTCTTCTGCGCCGGCCCATGGTTTTCGGAAGAATACTATCGGGTCGCGCACGCTGACGTGGACGACGCGCTGGAACGCGGGATGTTCCGTTCGGGGTACGAGCATTTCCTGAAATATGGCCAGGGTGAATACCGGCGCCCACATGAAGACGTCGATCTGCGTGCGTATCAGGCTTCGGGAAGCGTTCGGGACGACCTCGAGTCCGGCCGATATCCGGATATCTTCCGCCATTGGCTGGCGACGTGCCCACATGACCCGTCCGCCACACCGGCGACGCGACTGGACGAGGATCTGACCAAGACCGCCTTTCGCCAGACGGCCCGGGACGCGATGCTGCTGCATGCACGCGAACCCATCGACTTCACTCCGCGTGGCGCCCCGGGTGTCAGCGTGATCGTCGTGGTCCGCAATCATTTCGCCCTGACCCTGCAGGCGCTGGCCTCGGTTCGGGCCGGATGGCCGGGCGACATCGACCTGATCGTCGTGGATTGCGGATCGAAGGATGAGACGATCCATTTCGAACGCTTCGTGATCGGGGCGCGGCTTATCCGGTTCGCGCGGAATATCGGCTATGTCGATGCCTGCAACGCGGCGTTGCGCCATGTCGCGGCGCCGGCCACGCTGTTCCTGAACAACGACCTGACGCTGGGGCATCAGGCCATCGGACGCGCCCTGCGCCGGCTGACCTCGGCGTCCGATATCGGCGCGGTCGGCGCGAAGCTGGTCCGCACCAATGGCGCCTTGCAGGAAGCGGGTTCGATCATCTGGCGCGACGGCACCACGGCCGGATATCTGCGCGACCGGGACCCGACCGCGCCCGAGGCGAATTTCGTCCGTGAGGTCGATTATTGTTCCGGCGCGTTCCTGATGGTCCGCAGCGACATCCTGCGCGTCATGGACGGGTTCGATTCGGCCTTCTCGCCCGCCTATTACGAGGAAGTCGACCTGTGCGTCCGCATGCGCAAGGCCGGATACCGCATCGTCTACGATCCGGCGATCGTCGTCCGGCATCTTGAATACGGGTCATCGGACAGCGCTTTTTCCCATGGGCTGATGAGGCGCAACCTTCGCGTGTTTGCCGGGAAACATCGCGATTTCCTGCGCTATTGCTACCCGCGCAACGACGAAAACGCCGTATTCGCCCGGGCCGCCCGCCCGGCGCGCCGGCGGATTTTGTATATCGAGGATCGGATCCCGCTGCGCCATCTGGGTTCGGGCTATGTCCGCTCGAACGATATCGTGCGGATGATGGTGGAGCTTGGCTATCATGTCACCCTCTTTCCGGTCAGCCCGTCCGACGATGGCCTGGCCGGGATCTATCGTGATTTTCCCGACAGCGTCGAAATCCTGCACGACCGCAACATCGATATGCTGGCCGATTTCGTTCGCGGGCGGTCGCGCTATTACGATCTGACCTGGGTCGGCCGGACCCACAATCTGGACCGTCTTCTCCCCGCCCTGGCCGCGACATCGGTCGATTTGCCGGTTGACGGGTTCATCCTGGATACCGAATGCATCGCCGCCCCGCGCACTGCCGCGCGCGCGCGGCTGCTGGGCCTGCCGTCCCCGCCCCCCTTGCCCGAGGCGCTGGCTGCCGAACTGGCCTGCGCCTATTTCTGCCAGCAGCTCGTCACGGTCAACGCGCACGACGCCGACCTGGCGCGGCAGGCCGGATTTGAAAATATCTCGATCCTGGGACACATGATCACGCCCCGACCAACCATGCGGCGCTGGGTGGAACGGAAGGACATGCTGTTCCTGGGCGCCATTCATGACATGGGATCGCCGAATTACGACAGCCTGGACTGGTTCGTGACGCACATCCTGCCACTGCTGCCCCCGGCGTACCATCTATCGGTGGCGGGCCATGTCGGCGCCACGGTCCATTTCACCGCATTTGCCGGCAACAGCCGCGTCAGGCTTCTGGGGCCGGTGGACGATCCGGCCCCGCTTTACGACCAGCATCGGGTCTTCATCGCCCCGACCCGCTTTGCCGGGGGCGTGCCCTATAAAATTCACGAGGCCGCATCCTACGGCCTGCCCGTCGTCGCCACCGACCTGCTGTGCAGCCAGACGGGGTGGACGGACGGGCAGGATATCCTGTCCGGCGGGACCGACGATCCACGACGTTTCGCCGAGGCCATCGTGGCCCTTCACGACGATCCCGCCTTGTGGACGACCGTCCGCAATGGCGCGCTGCGTCGCCTGATGCAGGAAAACAGTCCCGATTCCTACCGGGCCAGCCTTGCCGACATCCTGAACGGTGTGCTTGCGCAAATGCGATAGGGGTCGCTTTACTCGCCCCCTCCAGACCGGAATATATATTGAACAAAATACTCATACAGACAAATATAAAATATTACGTAACGAAATATGTCGACAAATACTACAAAATCACTTCGCAACCGTTCACATTAAGACACAAATTCTAGAAATCATATTCGAATAAAATTAAGTTTACCCAATTTCATTCCCGATGCCTGTCGGATATCAATTTAGCTGAATGTAAATAAATACGTCTGCAAGGTGAACAATGCGTTTCAGGGTCCTGTCCACGTTCTGCGCCACGATGGCACTGGCCACCGTCGCGCATGCCGAAACCGTCGTTTCGGCCAATGACGCCCATTCCATCCTGCAAAACGGGGTACAGGTCCTACCCAAGCCGCTGAAGCCCGATACGCTGTCGGTCCTGGACCAGGGATCCAATGGGGTGTGGGCGGTCCGGTCCAGCGTCGCCGTGCCCGTCAGCGTCGTCGGCCCGCCGACCGGTCTGGAACTGACGCCGGACGGCAAGATCGTGCTGGTGTCGTCCGCGACGAAGGCCGACACAACGCAGGGCAAGATCGTTCCCGACGACCGCATCAGCGTCGTCGATCTGTCCGGGCCGAAGCCCCGCGTGATCCAGCAGGTGCAGTCCGCCCCCGGCACCACCACGCTGCGCATCACGCCCGACCAGAAGCATGTGCTGGTCGCCAACGGGGCGGGTGGCGTGCTGACGTGGTTCCGTTTCGACGGACGCAAGCTCAGCGACCGGAAAATCATTTCGCTGCCGGTAGAGGCCGGATTCCCCGGCGGCCTGGCGATCACCCCGGACGGCAAGCGCGCGCTGGTCAGCCTGTGGAAGGGGGATAAGGTCTTCGTCCTGCACATCGACGGCGATACCATCACCGTTGACTCCCAGCCGCTGGATATCAAGCCCGGCCCGTGGAACATCCGCCTGACCCGCGACGGGCATTATGCCGTCATGGGCATTCTGGGTCATGGCGAGGGCCTGCCCGGCGCCCTGTCCGTGCTGGATCTGACGGCATCGCCGATCCGCGAGATCCAGCGCGTCGTCGTGCCGAACGCGCCTGAAGGGCTGGATATCTCCCCCGATGGCCGCTTCGTTGCCGTGGTGTCCCAGAATGGGTCCGCCGTCGTCCCGACCTCGCCGCTTTATCATGACCGGGGGGTCGTCACGGTGTTGTCGCTGGCGGACGGCCACCTGACCCAGCTGGCGCAGGCACCGGGCACGTTATGGCCGCAGGGCCTGATCTTCGCGCCGGACGGCAAGTCCATCCTGGTTCAGGGTGTCATGGACCGCATGCTGCGTACCCTGTCGTGGGACGGCACCACGCTGACCATCAAGGGCGACGCCCCGCTGCCGGGTGGCGGCGCGGATATCGAACGGCAACGCTGACCCCGAACCAGACCGCCGGCGCAGGCCAGCCTGCCCGGCGGACGTTTACCAAGGCGCGGTCAGAGGTGACGTAGCCGGACCTCGCCGACCGCATGCGACCGTTCCTTACGGACGATCAGCCGGGCGCGTTCGCGCGTCGGCAGGATGTTGGCCTGCAGGTTCGGAAGATTGATCCGGTGCCAGATCCTGCGGGCGAGGGCCTCCGCCTCGTCCCGGGGCAGGTCGCAGTAGTTATGGAAATAGGATGTCGGCTTGCGGAACGCGGTGCGTTGCAGCAGCAGGAAGCGGTCCACGTACCACGATTCGATATCCGCCGTCGCGGCATCCAGATAGATCGAGAAATCGAAGAAATCCGACGCCACGGCAGAGCGCTCGCTGCCGGTTTGCAAGACGTTCAGCCCTTCGAAAATCAGGATATCGGGCCGGTCGACGACCTGGAAGCGATCGGGCACGATGTCGTAGGCGTCGTGCGAGTAATAGGGCACCTGCAGGTGGCGCTCTCCCGCCTTCGCCGCCGCCAGGAAAGCGATCATCCGGCGCAAATCATAGCTTTCGGGAAAGCCCTTGCGCTGCATCAGGTCGCGTTCCTCCAGTTCCCGCGTGGGCAGCAGGAAGCCGTCGGTGGTCACCAGATCGACCCGGGGATGATCGGGCCAGCGCGACAGGACCGCCTGCAGCAGGCGGGCAAAGGTGCTCTTGCCCACACCGACGCTGCCGGCGATGCCGATGATGAACGGCACCGTGATCCGGGGACAGCCCAGGAACGCGCTTTCCACCATGCTGTTCAGGCTGCGCAGCGCCGTCACATGCAGGTTCAGCAGGCGCGACAGCGGCAGGTAGATCTCGGTGATGTCGGCCAGCGATACCGGTTCGTTCCGGCCGCGAAGGGCCGCGATCTCGTCCTCGGACAGGGACAGCGGCACATTCGCACGCAGGGCCGCCCATTCCGACCGCGAAAAGGTCAGATATGGTACCGCCGTCTCACTTTCACGGAACACGGACTGCCCCCAGGGCAGAAGATCTGACGCCATTCTCTATCGCCGGGACGGAAAGCCGCAGCCCCGTGTCGTCTGGCCTGTCATGTTTCCGTTCCTCCGGAAGGCGCGTCCCAGGATCATGTCGCGTTCCCAGGCGGCGTAACACCATCACGGACCGCAATCCAGTGCCTGCCCGCCGTCCCGGCCGCCTCTATAATCGGCGTGCCCCGCGAATGGCGGCCAACCGCCATAAAATCCCGCAACCCTGACAGAGACGTGACTGGCGCGACGACCCGCCAGCCTCCCGTCAGTGCGGATCGCCCTGACCGGGATGGAAGCTGAACAATAGGTAAGGGGCATGCCGGCCGTCGGTCCCCCCATGGAATCCCGGAAGGCGATCCACCTGCGCCACGGCCAGATACACCGTTCCATCGGGGGCAATCGAATAGGCGTCCGGCCAGTCCAGGCGTGGATCGGTCAACCGCCACAAGGTGCGACCCCGCGAATCTTCGGCATGGATGGAGTGGGTTTCGATCTCGGACAGGTAGAGCGTGTCGTGGCTGTCCATGACCAGCCCGCCCACAGGGGGCACGCGACGGTCCACCCGCACGCGCCGTTCCAGTTCCGCCTCGGGCAAGGTCGTGTCCAGCAGGTCCGACACCGCGACCCGGTACAGATTGGGGCCGAAGGGCGACATGAAGAACAGCGTCCGGCGATCGGCCGACAGTTCGATCTGGTCGGCGTTGATCCGGGGCGCCTTGCCGTCGGCGCCGCCCAGCGGACGACCGTCGACATGCGGCACGATCGACGGATCGGCCTTCGTCAAAGGGCTGGCGGCCAACAACCGGCGGACCGCACCCGTATCGCGATCCAGCACCAGAATTGCCCCTGTGCCGGAATCGGTGACGAAGACATGGCGACCGATGATGCGGATGTCGTTGAGATAGCTGTCGTGTGGCGCGACATGCGTGTCGAAAGGATAGACATGGACCACTTTATTGGTGGCGAGACCAACCTCGACCAACGCTGCCAAGAATGGAAATCCTGACGGCATGTCCCATCATGTTGCTTCCCGCCCTCTTGCTGTTGCTTCGCGCAACAATAGACAGCAGACCGACGCAGGAACAATGACCGCGTCAGCCGCGGCCCGCGCATTTAATGGCCGTATCCCGATTGCCGACCGGAATGAGGCCCGTAGCTGACCTGGGTGTCGGGAACGACGTAATGCTTGCCGTCCTCTTTCTGGGCGGCATCGTCGTCGCTGGCGTTCGGATCGTACCCGGATGAAATCAATTGCATTCCGGGCGCATCGGGCAGCGGCCGATAATCCGGCTGTCGTGCGGCCACGGCATCGGGAGAAGACGCCGCCTCGCCCCCCGGCCCGCTGCCCGACCCACCCGAGGAGGACGGGCCGTCCCCGTCGTCGCCGGCCGCGGCCAGCCTCGGCGGCGGGATGTCGATCGAATCCCCATCCGGCCGGTGCGCGCACGCCCCCAGGCACAGCAGTACCGCAAGGGCCGCACGAAACCCGCAGACGCAGCCGAAGCGCACGCCCGTCAGCCCGCCCGCGCGGGCGGGCCGCCCTCTACCGGCCATGCGCGCACCCGATCACTCGGCGGCGTCAGCCAGATCCTGTTCGCCGGGCGCCACCAGCATCGCCTCGGCGACCACACCGGCCTGTTCGCGGACACGACGTTCGATATCGGCGGCCATCTCGGGATGGGTGCGCAGGAAGGTCTTGGCGTTTTCCCGCCCCTGCCCGATCCGCTGGCTGTCATAGGAAAACCATGCGCCGGATTTCTCGACGATGCCCGCCTTGACGCCCAGATCGACCAGTTCGCCCATCTTGCTGATCCCTTCGCCATACATGATGTCGAATTCGACCTGCCGGAACGGGGGGGCCATCTTGTTCTTGACGACCTTCACGCGGGTCTGGTTGCCGACGACCTCGTCCTTGTCCTTGATCGACCCGATCCGCCGGATGTCCATCCGCACCGAGGCATAGAATTTCAGGGCGTTGCCGCCCGTCGTCGTCTCCGGGCTGCCGAACATCACGCCGATCTTCAGGCGGATCTGGTTCAGGAAGATCATCATGGTGTTGGACCGCGACACCGTACCCGTCAGCTTGCGCAGCGCCTGGCTCATCAGGCGCGCATGCAGGCCGACATGGCTGTCGCCCATGTCGCCTTCCAGTTCGGCCCGCGGCACCAGGGCCGCCACGCTGTCCACCACCAGCACGTCGATGGCCCCCGAACGCACCAGCGTGTCCGCGATCTCCAGCGCCTGTTCGCCGGCATCCGGCTGGCTGATCAGCAGATTGTCGACATCGACCCCCAGCTTGCGCGCATAGCCGGGGTCCAGCGCATGTTCGGCGTCGATGAAGGCGCAGGTGCCGCCCTTCTTCTGCGCCTCGGCGATGGCGTGCAGGGCCAGCGTCGTCTTGCCCGAACTTTCGGGACCGTAAATCTCGACGATGCGGCCGCGCGGCAGGCCGCCGATTCCCAACGCGATATCCAGCCCCAGCGACCCGGAGGAAATTACGTCGGCCTGTTCGTTGGGGCGTTCCCCCAGACGCATGACCGACCCCTTGCCGAACGCCCGCTCGATCTGGCTCAGGGCGCCCTCAAGCGCCTTGCTCTTGTCCATGCCCGGTGCCTGCGCCATCGCCCTTACCCCATTCCAATGCCGTGAATGCCCGAATCTTTCACATCCCGCGTGCGAAAGGCCAGCCACGAAAAGCTAGAACAAAACATGATCGTCTACAAGCGGCGCGCGGGCCGCGTCACTCCGACCCCACGGCCAGGCCGACCCCGCGCGCGTCGGTTCCGCCGACGCAGCTTCCCTCGCCGCCCGGCAGGCCGTGGGGGCAGGAAATCGCGTTGATGCGGCCGTTGGCCGTGACCGGCCGCGCCCCGGGGTCCTGCCCCGCCAGCACCTGCTGCATTTCCGCCGCCACCGCGTCGGCGGCGTCGTTCTGGCCCGAGCCTGTCACCGCGGCCCTGAAGCCCCTGTCCTGACTGGCGATCGCCGCGGTCAGCAGCGGGCGCGGCAGGCGTTGCGGCGAGGCCGCCATGACGATGCCGGTGCTGCCGGCCAGGCGACCGGTGCCGAACAGATTGTCCATCGTCAGGGCGCAGGCTACCGCCCCGCCGTGACGGTCCACCACCGCGAAGGATGTCGAGGCCGGCAGATGCGGCAGGGCGCCGCCGCCCGCGACGGTTCCGGAGTCCACCAGAGCCTGCGCCTGGGCCACCAGGTCGTCGGCGTCGTGGCCCCCCGGCATGCGCGCACGCCAGGCCGCGACCGCCGCCTGCGCGACCTGCCCCGGTTGCCCGCCGGCGGACAGGGCGTGGAAGGCCACGGCGCTGCCCAGGCCGCCATCGGCCGGCGGCGGCAGGAAGGCCACCGTCGTTCCGCCCGACATGACGGTCAACGGCGGCGTCTCGGCCGGGACCGCGCCCCGCAGGTCGGCGGACACCAACCCGCCGCCCGATGCCTGGCTGCCCGCGACGAACGAGGCCGCCAGCGCGCCATTATACAAATCGCCCACACCCACGCTGCGGATCTGTTCCAGCACGCCGGCCAGGCGGGACTGGACCAGCGTATCGCCCTCGGTCAGGATCTTGCCGTCGTTGCGGCTGAACAGCGCCCGCGCGCCGGGATCGGCCATGAGCGGGGCCTCGACGGCCGCCAGATCGTTCGCCAGCCCCCGGCCGACCGTCATGCCGTTCCGCGCAAGGCCCAGCGCGGGAGACAGGGTTTCGCCGAATTCCACGCTGCCATAGCGCAGATGCATCAGATAGAGGCCCCGCGCCAGCATCGGCACGGCGGCGGGCCGGTCCACCCGTTCGCCCGCGGCCGTCGTCCCCGCATTCGTCGCGGCTGCCCCCGCCACGGGGGTAAACAGGAAGGCGCGACCGCCCTGTGCATCGCCCGGACGGTAGGCAAGGCACGCGCCGCCGGCGCCCATCGACGCCCGCGACGGCAGGGTGACGGCCAGGGTCATGCCCATCGCCGCAGCGGCGTCGGCGGCATTGCCGCCCCGGGCAAGGACATCCCGCGCGGCCATCGCCGCCTGGGGTTCGTCCGCCACCACATTGCCGATATAGCCGCTGAGATAGGGCGAGGACTCTCCGCCACCGAACAGCGTCCTGCTGACCGTCTTGACCGGCGATGTTCCGCAGCCGGCCAGCGCGGCCGCCAGGACGGTCGACGCCAGCATGGCCCCATATCGACGGACGGGGGGATTCAGGGGACGCTCACGCACTCACAAATTCTCCATAACCACCGCACCGGCCCCGACACGAACCACCGGGCTCCTTGGGAATTAGCGGTCTTCTGGAACGGCGGCAACACGCGACATGCCACCCTTCCGCCCCGGATGGTTCTGCTTTACAGACGGCGGGCATCCGACCCGACACCCGGAGTACATCCTTGCCGCATCTTCGCCCCACCGTCCGCCCCCGCGCCTCCATGCCGTCCCGGCGGGGGCGCAGCCTGTCCGCCGCGCTGCTGGCGGCGTCGCTGCTGGGTTTTGGCGGCGGCGCCCGGGCCGCCGACGCCGGCGGCTTCACCGAGGCCCAGCGGCAGCAGATCGTGGACATCGTCAGGACCGCCCTGAAGACCGATCCGTCCATCCTGACCGACGCCATCGCCGCCCTGCGCGCGGGGGCCGAGGCCCAGCAGCAGGCATCGACCCGCAACGCCCTGGCGGCGAACCGGGCGGCGTTGACCACGCCCGCGGCCACGGACGCCATTCTGGGCAACCCGCACGGCGGCACGACGGTGGTCGAATTCTACGATCCGCGCTGCCCCTACTGCCGCAAGGTGCTGCCGGACCTGGACCGCCTGGTCCACGATGACCGCGACGTGCGCGTCGTGGAAAAAATCGTTCCGGTCCTGGGACCCGCCAGCCTGCTGGCCGCGCAGGCCATTGTCGCCGCGTCCCTGCAGGGCGGCCAGGACGCCTATTTCCGCATGCAGCGCGCCGTCATGACGGACAGCACCAAGCCCGACGCCGCGCGCATCCGCGTCCTGGCGACCCAGGCCGGACTGAACCCCGACCGTCTGGCAACCGACATGGCCGGCCCCGCCGTCGCCGCGACATTGCGCGACAATACGGCGCTGGCCCAGGCGATCAACATGGAGGGGACGCCGACCTTCGTGTTCGACGCCCGATACGTCATCCCGGGCGCCGCCGAACTGGACGACCTGAAAAGCGCCATCGCCAAGGTCCGCAAGGGCTGAACGACCCTGCCGGCGCGCGGGGCGTGGGCCAATCGGCCCGCGCCCCGCGCGTGTCAGGCCGCCGCGTCCTGGACCGTGCGGTCCGCCGAAACGCCCAGCAAGGTCGCAAGGGCGGCCACCATCCCGTCCATCATCTCATCGGTGTGGAAGGGGCCGGGGGTCAGGCGCAGCCGTTCGGTGCCGCGTGGCACGGTCGGGTAGTTGATCGGCGTCGCATACAGCCCGTATTCCGACAGCAGGCGGCGGCTGATCTCGGTGCAGCGGTCGGCGTCGCCCACCGGGATCGGCACGATATGGCTGGGCGTCTGCATGAACGGCACGCCGGCCGCACGCAGCCGGGTGCGAAACGCCTCGACCCGCTCGAACATCTTCTCGCGCCGCCAGCCGTCCTTGCGGACCAGCCGGACACTGGCCAGGGCCGCCGCCACGACAGAGGGCGGCAGCGACGTGGTGAAGATGAAGCCCGACGCGGCGCACCGCAGATAATCGATCAATTCGGCCGAGCCGGTGACGTAGCCGCCATGGACGCCGAACCCCTTGGCCAGCGTCCCCTCGATGATGTCGACCTGGCTGGCGATGCCGTCGCGTTCGGAGACGCCGCCGCCCTGCGCGCCGTACAGCCCGACGGCGTGGACCTCGTCCAGATAGGTCATGGCGCCGTATTTCCGTGCCAGCGCGCAGGTCGCGGCGATGTCGGAAATGTCGCCGTCCATGGAATAGACGCTCTCGAACGCGATCAGCTTCGGCGCATCCTTCGGCGCGGCCGCCAGCTTCGCTTCCAGGTCCGCCAGGTCGTTATGTTCGAAGATCACGCACGACGCCCCGCGTGCGCCCTTGATGCCCGCGATCATCGACGCATGGTTCTGCCGGTCGGAAAAGCAGATCCAGCCCGGCATGCTGGTCAGGATGGTCTGCAGGCTCGCCTGGTTCGAGACATAACCCGACACGAACAGCAGCCCGGCCTCCTTGCCGTGCAGGCTGGCCATTTCGGCCTCCAGCTCGGCATGCAGCGGGCTGGTGCCGGCGATGTTGCGCGTGCCCCCGGCGCCCGCGCCGTGCGCGCGGATCGCGTCGATCGCGGCCTCGACAACCGCGGGCTCGACCCCCATGCCGAGGTAGTCGTTGGCGGACCAGACCACGACCTCGCGCCCTTCGGGCGGCTGAACCGCCGGGACGGCGCGGTCATATACCGGATAATTGTCCGCCTGACGCGCCAGGGGGGTGAACTGACGATAACGGCCCTGTCGGCGAATATCTTGCAGCGCTGTTCGGCAGAACCTGTAGAAAGGGTGTCCGCCTACGTCGATACTGGCCACTCTCGAATTCTCCTGCGACGCCGTCCGGTGTTCGGGTCCCGGATGCGGGCCCCACGCGGCTGTCGCCGTTACAGTTCGTCCGCTTCCGTCATGCGGATGTCGGTTCGGTTCATCGCACATACACCCGGATTACGCCGGCGGTCACCGACGAATCCGACATAGCGGTTATTTCCACCTGCGACGCCGCTGCCCCATCCGCGACGATCGCGGCGGCGACGGCCTGCCCGTCGGTGGTCACCGCGTGGGCCAGGGCGGCGCGTTCCTGCTGCGGCGTCGGGCCGGCCGGGACCAGCACCGTAACCTGGAACAGAACGTTGGGTTTCAGTGCCCGCGCCCGCGCCACGGCCCCCTTCAGGGCAGGCTGCCATTGCCCCGGCGGGGTCCCGGCCCCGATTTCCACCAGCGGGGGGATGGGCGGGCGTCCCGGCGGGCCGGGCGGCACGAACGGCACGGGCGGACGGCTGGCCCGCGGATCGAAGGTCCGCTGGTCCACCAGGTCGCATCCCGCCAGGCACAGGGCACCCGCCACGGACGCGGCGAGCATAATCGGGTCGGGACGACAACGGATGAACATGGCGACGCACGGTTACAGCATACGCCGCACGGAGCAAGAGCGTTTAGAGCGCGACTTGCAGCCCACCCCCCGCGCCCCTATAGCGATCGGATACCTCTTTCGTCGTCGGTAGCCTCATTACCGACGAAAGGCAGGCCCACGGATGGAAACCGCGCAAACCGAGACGCCTGTGCCGGTCCCGGACACTGCTCCGCCGGAACGGCCCGTGCGACAGGCCGTTCCGGCCCAGGCGATCCACGCACAGACCATCCATGCCCTGACCATCCACGCCCTGCGTGACGCGGTGCAGGCCTTCATCCACACGGCCAGCCCCGACCCGGCCGCCGCCGCGCAGGCCGGCGCGATGGCCACGCCGACCTGCGTGCTGTGGAACCAGTTCCTGCGTTTCGACCCCACCTGCGCCGACTGGCCGGACCGCGACCGCTTCATCGTCTCGTCCACACGTCACCGGCCGCTGCTGCAGGCGATGATGCGCCTGGCCGGACAGACGGCCGCGCCGGGCGAGGCCCTGGTGGAATACGGCACCCACCCGGCCGTCGAAATGGCGTTCGGCTCCAGCGGCCAGGGGCTGGGCGCGGCGATCGGCATGGCGCTGGCCGAACGGCACATGGCCGCGCGGTTCGGACGGTCGATCGTCAATCATCGGATCTGGGTCCTGTCCTGCGGAACGGAACTGTCCACCGGCGTCGCCCTGGAAGCCGCGATGCTGGCCGGCCAGATGGCGCTGGACCGGGTCACGGTATTGTTCGAGATCGCCCCGGAGGACAAGAAAGAGGCCGAGGACACCCTCGCCCGCTACGCCGCGTCCGGCTGGTCGGTGCGCACCATCGCGGCCGAGGACCCCGACGCCGTGCACGCCGCCCTGTCGGCCGCGCTGCGCGCGCGCAAGCCCTGCGTCATCGCGTGCACCGTGGCGGCGGAGGCCGCGCCGCCGGCCCGGGCCGCGACCGGCCCGGAGGGCGATCTGTCGACATTGCTGTGGGCGCCCGCGGCGCGCCGGGGGGCATCGGCCCGCCGGTCCTGGTTGCGGCGCCTGGCCAAGCATCGGCACCGGTCGGAATTCGAACGCACGACCCAGGGCCGCCTGCCCGCCTTCTGGCGCGAGGACTGGGTGCGGTCGTGGCATATGCCCAGCGCGCCCCTTCATGCCACGACACTGCAGCCCGCCCCCCTGCGCGCCAACCGACCGCGCGCGCCGACGCTGCCCGGCGGCCCGGTGGGCGGCGGGGCGGCGGACACGACGGTGGCGCACGCGCGACAGGGGCTGGACATCCTGCGGGACCTGATCCCCGAACTGTTCTGCCTGACATCCCGACGGGGAATCGAACTGACGGGAACGGCGCGCCGGGGCGAGGCGACGCCCGATTGCGGCACGCGCGTGCACGGCCTGGCGGCGCTGCTGAACGGCATCACGCTGCACGGCGGGCTGATCCCGTGCGGGGCCACGACGTTCGTCGCCATCGACCGCATGCGGCCGGCGCTGCGCTTCGCCGCGATGATGCGGCGGCAGGTCATCTATCTGCTGACCGACGACGGGCTGGCGCTGGGTCCCGACGGGGCGGGATGGCTGCCTGTAGAACAATTGGCCAGCCTGCGGGCGATGCCCAACGTCGCGGTGTTCCGCCCCGCCGACCGGCGGGAGACGATGGAATGCTGGGAACTGGCGCTGCGCCGGACCGAGGGACCCAGCCTGATGACGCTCTGCCCCGTGCTGGCGGATGACGCGCTGATGCCGGGGGCGGCCGAGACGCGCCCCCGCCGCCCGCGTGGCGCCGGCGGCACCGGCGCCCGCGGCGGATATGTGCTGGAGGAAGCGCGCGGACCGCGTCAGGTAACGCTGATCGCCACCGGCAGCGAGGTCCCGATCGCCCGGCAGGCCCTGCACCACCTGGTGCGCGAGGGGATTCACGCGGCCCTGGTCTCGCTGCCCTGCTGGGAACTGTTTGCCCTTCAGGACGTCGCTTACCGCGAACAGGTGCTGGGTACCGCCCCGCGCATCGGGATCGAGGCCGCGTCGGGATTCGGATGGGAACGCTGGCTGGGCCAGGACGGCGTGTTCATCGGCATGGAAGGGTTCGGGGAAACCGCGCCGTCCAGCGAACTCTACCGCCGACTGGGCATCACCGCCGAGCGGATCCGAGACACCGCCCACCGCCTGGTCCTTGAGACGGGACGTGACTTTCCATCGCCGTCCGGGCAGAAAGCTGGAGGCGGCCGCGTGCGGTCCCTGACCGGGGATGCCGCCCTATATCGGACGACGGTCCGTAGCTGAATTCACACGGGAGAGAAATAGAATGGCTGTCAAAGTCGCGATCAATGGTTTTGGCCGCATCGGCCGCCTGGTCCTGCGCGGAATCATCGAGAGCGGGCGCACCGACGTGGAGCCCGTTGCCATCAACGATCTGGGCAGCGTCGCCGACAACGCCCACCTGCTGAGCTACGACAGCATCCACGGCCGTTTTCCCGCCGAGGTCCGCGTCGAGGGCAATTCAATCGTCATCACCGCCAACGGCCGCACCTACACGCTCGCCGTGTCGGCCGAGGCCGATCCGACGAAAGTGCCCTTCGACGGCGTCGACGTCGCCATGGAATGCACCGGCCGCTTCACCACCAAGGAGAAGGCGGCCCACCTGATCGAGGCCGGCGCGCGCAAAGTCATCATTTCGGCCCCCGGCACGCATGTGGACGCCACCATCGTCTACGGCGTGAACCACGACACGCTGACCAGCGACATGACCGTGATTTCCAACGCGTCCTGCACCACCAACTGCCTGGCGCCCGTCGCCAAGGTGCTGGACGAGACGTTCGGGATCGAACGCGGCTACATGGTCACCATCCATTCCTATACCGGCGACCAGCGCACGGTGGACACGCTGCACAAGGACCCGCGCCGCGCCCGCGCTGCGGCGATGAACATCATCCCGACCTCGACCGGTGCGGCCCGGGCGGTGGGGCTGGTGCTGCCGCACCTGAAGGGCAAGCTGGACGGCACCGCGATTCGCGTGCCCACGCCCAACGTCTCGCTCGTTTCGCTCGATTTCGTGCCGGCGCGCCCGCCCGCTTCGGTCGAGGAAGTGAACGCGGCGATGCTGAAGGCCGCGTCCGAAGGGCCGCTGAAGGGCATCCTGGCCTATAACACCGAACCGCTGGTCAGCACCGATTTCAACCACACCCTCGCGTCCTCGACCTTCGACGCGACGGAAACGGCGCTGGTGGACGGCGGCAAGCTGGTGCGGATCTGCAGCTGGTACGACAACGAATGGGGCTTCTCCAACCGGATGTCGGACACTGCCGCCCTGTTCGGGTCGCTGTGATGGGCAGCGTCTCGTTCAAGACGCTCGATACGCTGGACGCGGCGGGACGCAAGATCCTGCTGCGCGCCGACCTGAATGTGCCCGTCCGTGACGGGCACATTACCGACCTGACCCGGATCGAGCGTCTGGCCCCCACCATCCGCGAGCTTGCGGACAAGGGAGGACGGGTCATCGTCGTCAGCCATTTCGACCGCCCCAAGGGCAAGCGGGTGCCTGAAATGTCCCTGGCCCCGATCGCCGCCGCCCTGGGCAAGACCCTGGGCCGGCCGGTGGCGTTTGCCGACGACTGCATCGGCCCGGTGGCCGAGGCCGCCGTCGCCGCGCTGAAAGACGGCGACGTCCTGGTGCTGGAGAATACGCGCTTCCACGCCGGCGAGGAAAAGAACGACCCCGACCTGTCGAAGGCGCTGGCCGCGCTGGCGGACGATTACGTCAATGACGCGTTTTCCGCCGCCCACCGCGCCCATGCCTCGACCGAGGGCGTGGCCCGCTTCCTGCCGTCCTTCGCCGGGCGGCTGATGGAGGCCGAACTGAACGCCCTGAACGTCGCGCTGGAAAACCCGGTCCATCCGGTCGGCGCGATCGTCGGCGGCGCCAAGATCTCGACCAAGCTGGACCTGATCGGCAACCTGCTGGACAAGGTCGACGTCCTGATCGTCGGCGGGGCGATGGCCAATACCTTCCTCGCGGCGAAGGGGGTCAATGTCGGCAAGTCCTTGCAGGAAGCGGACATGCACGACACCGCCCGTACGATCATGGCCCGCGCGACGGAACGGGGATGCGAGATCGTCCTGCCGGTCGACGCCGTGACGGCGACCGAATTCCGGGCCGACCCGCCGACCAGGACCGTGCCGGTCGATGCCATCCCCGCCGATTCGATGGTGCTGGACGCGGGGCCCGAGACGGTCAGGCTGCTGACCCGGAAGATCGTCGGGCTGAAGACGCTGGTGTGGAACGGGCCGCTGGGCGCGTTCGAACTGCACCCCTTCGATACCGCCACGAACGAACTGGCGGCCGAAGTGGCGCGGCGGACCCAGGCCGGGCAGTTGACCAGTGTCGCGGGCGGCGGCGACACCGTGTCCGCGCTGCGCCATGCCGGGGTGGCGGACCAGATGTCCTATACCTCGACCGCCGGCGGCGCGTTCCTGGAATGGCTGGAAGGCAAGACGCTGCCCGGCATCCAGGCGCTGAGCGAACTGTCGGAACGCATCCTGCCTCTGTGACGGACATCGGGGCGGCAGTCCTCAGGACTGCTGCCCCGAAACCCGGTCGTTTCATCCACGATCGGGGTCCTGGGCCTCAGGCCCTGGCGGGTTCGGGCAGCGCCCGACCTTGATATCAAACTTCGCCCTGCTCGCCCTCGTCGCCCGCGGCTTCGTCACGCGCGGTCAGGCGCACCGAATCCCCCACCAGCCCCCGCGCGAACGCCTCGGCCGAGAACGGGCGCAGGTCTTCGGCCTGTTCGCCCACGCCCACGGCGTGCACCGGCAGGCCGTACGCATCGGCCAGCGCCACGACGATGCCGCCCCGGGCGGAGCCGTCCAGCTTCGTCACCACCAGGCCGGTGACGTTCACCAGTTCCTTGAACACCCGCACCTGTTCCATCGCGTTCTGGCCGGTCGTGGCGTCCAGGACCAGCAGCACCGAATGGGGCGCGGTCTCGTCGAACTTGCGCATGACGCGGATGATCTTGGCCAGTTCCTCCATCAGCGCGCCCTTGTTGTGCAGGCGGCCGGCGGTGTCGATCAGCAGCAGGTCCGCGCCTTCGGCCTGCGCGCGCTTCAGCGCCTCGAACGCCAGGCCGGCCGCGTCCGCGTTCGGCGGACCGGCGATGACGGGGGCGCCGACGCGCTGGCCCCAGACCTGAAGCTGCTCGACCGCGGCGGCGCGGAACGTGTCGCCCGCCACCATCATGACCCGCAGCCCCTGCTCGCCGTAATAGCGGGCCATCTTGCCGATGGTCGTCGTCTTGCCGGTGCCGTTGACGCCGACGACCAGCACCACATGGGGCTTGCGCGCGGGGTCGGGAACGAAGGGCACCGCCACCGGTTCCAGCACCTGCGCGATTTCGGCGGACAGGGCGTCGCGGACCTCGTCATCCGTGACCTCCTTGCCGAAGCGAGAGCTGCGGAACGACTCGATGACGCGCCCGGCGACTGCGGGGCCGAGATCCGCCGCGATCAGCAGATCCTCAAGCTCCTCCAGCGCCGCGTCGTCCAGCTTGCGGCGCGTGAACACCGCCGCGATGCCGCCGCCGAGCTTCTGCGTCGAGCGGGACAGGCCTGCCTTCAGGCGGGATAAAAAACCAAGTGCCATGTCAGGGGGTTTCCGCCACCAGTCCGTTTTCGTCAACCGCCGTCGCCCGCACGGTCACGATCTGCCCGGCCTCAGCCGGCGCGCCGGCCAGCCGCACCGGCGCGAATTCCTCGGAATGACCGCTGGTCGCCGTTTCCAGCAGCACGCGCAGGGGCCGGCCCAGCAGCCCGGCATGGTACTCCGCCGCCGATGCCTGCCCGGCCGCGCGCAGGCGGGCGGCGCGCTCCTTGCGCAACGCCACCGCCACCGCCGGCATCCGGGCCGCCGGAGTGCCGGGCCGTTCGCTGTAGGGGAAGACATGCAGGTACGGCAGGCGCTGGGAGCGGACGAAATCGAGGGTCTCGTCGAACAGCGCATCGGTCTCGGTCGGGAAGCCCGCGATCACGTCGGCGCCGATGCCGATATCGGGGCGGCAGGCGCGGGCCCGGTCCAGGACGCGCACCACGTCGTCAACCAGATGCCGGCGCTTCATGCGCTTCAGCACCATGTCCGACCCGGCCTGGAGCGACAGATGCAGATAGGGCATGAACCGCCGCTCGTGCTCCAGCAGGCGCCACAGATCGTCGTCGATCTCCACCGGATCGACCGAGGACAGGCGCAGGCGTTCCAGTTCCGGCACCAGGGCCAGCACCCGGCGGCAGAGCTGGCCCAGCGCGGGCTGTCCAGGCAGGTCGCCGCCCCACGAGGTGATGTCCACGCCCGTCAGCACGATTTCACGATAGCCCGAGGCGACCAGGGTACGGACCTGCTCGACCACCGCGCCGACCGGCACCGATCGCGACGGCCCCCGGCCGAAGGGGATGATGCAGAAGGTGCAGCGATGGTCGCACCCCTGCTGCACCTCGACGAAGGCACGTGTCCGCCCGGCGAATTCGGTCACCAGATGCGGGACGGTTTCGGTCGCCGCCATGATGTCGGACACCGCGTCGCCACCCGCCATCGCCGCCGTCGTCCAGCTGGCCGCCTCCAGCTTCTCGCGGTTGCCCAGCACGCGGGTGACGCCGGGCAGCGCCGACCAGCGTTCCGGGTCGATCTGGGCCGCGCAGCCCGTCACGACGATCCGGGCGTCCGGCCGGTCGCGATGGGCGCGGCGGATCGCCTGCCGGGCCTGGCGCTCGGCCTCGGCCGTCACCGCGCAGGTATTGACGATGACGACGTCTTCCAGCCCCGCCGCATGGCCGCGCATCACCTCGCTTTCGTAGGTGTTCAGGCGGCAGCCGAAAGTCAGGATCTCGGGCTTGGTCATGACGGGTAGCCGTCCAGATCCACGGTGCCGACGAAGCTGGTGACGGCCGGGCCGGTCATCAGCACATGGTCGTCGGCCGCGCGCCACGTGATCGTCAGCGACCCGCCGTCCATGTCCACCCGGCAGGTGCGATCCACCAGTCCGCGACGGACGGCGTTCACCACCGTGGCGCAGGCCCCCGACCCGCAGGCCAGGGTCAGGCCGCTGCCGCGTTCCCACACGCGCAGGCGCAGCGCCCCGCGCGACATGATGCGCGCGAAGCCGACATTCGCCCGTTCGGGAAACAGGGGATGACGCTCCAGCGCCGGCCCGGCCTCATGCGGGTCCGGCAGGTCGGTCATGAAGAAGGTCACGTGCGGGTTGCCCATCGACGCGGCGGCCGGGTCGCCGTCGATCGGCAGATGCAGCGTGTCGATCTCGCACGCCAGGGGCACGTCGCGCCAGCCCAGGGCCGGGGGGCCCATGTCCACCGTGACCTCGCCCGGGGCGTCGATCCGGGCCGCCAGCAGGCCCGCCTGCGTCTGCAACACGGACGATGCCCCGCCCCCCTGCTGCCGCAACAGGTCCGCGACGCAGCGCGAGGCGTTGCCGCAGGCCCCGGACTCGCTGCCGTCGGCATTGAAGAAGCGGACGAACACATCCGCCCCCGCCCGGCAGGCCGGACGCAGAACAACGAACTGGTCACAGCCGATTCCACGATGACGGTCGGACAGCGCCGCGATCCGCGCGGGCGTCAGGCCGAAGCGTTCCGTCCGTTCGTCCATGACGACGAAATCGTTGCCCAACCCGTGCATCTTGTAGAAGGGGATCATCATGCGCGCCTTATACGGCACGGTCGCGGAATGCGCGAGAATTCTCGCGCATTCCGCCGATCAGAGGAAGCGCCCCGGCGCGCCGCGCTGCAGCACCTCGATCCGGTAGCCGTCGGGATCGACGATGAAGAAGAACCGCCCGACCACCCGTTCGCCCAGCGACAATTGCTTGACCGGCAGCGGCGACAGGCCTGCCTGCACCAACCGGGCATGCTCGGCGTCCACATCGGCCACCGACACCGCCAGGTGACCATAGCCGTCGCCCAGGTCGTACGGGCGGTCGCGGTCGTGATTGACCGTCAGTTCCAGTTCGAACGTCTGTTCGGCGTTCGACAGGTAGATCAGGGTGAAGCCGTCGAACGCCAGGCGGTCGGCCACCGCCAAGCCGAACGCCTGCGCGTAGAACGCCAGGGACGCGGCCTCGTCCCGCACCCGGATCATGGAATGAATCAGTTTCGCCATCGTCGAGGTCCTTCTGTTGTGCGTCAGGGGGCGCGGATGATAGCCGGCAGCGGCAATGCGGAAAGGGGGCATCGTTTCCGGCCCATGGACTGGATTTTCCGCCCGGTCTGTCGCATGTGCCGATCATGACCGACCAGCATGGCTTCCATCCCGCCGCGTTCACCACGGCCGACACCGAACCCGATGCCCGCTTCTATGCCGGCCGCCCTGCCGGGGCGCTGATGGATGCCGGGGCACGAGCCGCCATCACCGCGCTCTATCGGACCATCCTGCCCGAGGGGGCCTGGGTGCTGGACCTGATGGCCGGCGACGACAGCCACCTGCCGCAGGACACCCCGTGCGAGGCCGTCATCGGGATCGGCCTGGACGCGGCGGCACTGGACGCCAACCCGCGCCTGACGCAGCGGATCGTGCAGGATGTGAACGAGGACACCGCCCTGCCGCTGCCCGATGACAGCCTGGACGCCGTATGCCTGTGCGATGCGGCACCGTATCTGCGGCACCCGCTGGCGATCCTGACCGAGGCGGCGCGCGTGCTGCGGCCGGGCGGGATCGTCGTCATGGCTTTTTCCGAACGCTTCCTGCCGGGCAAGGCGGTGGCGCTGTGGCAGGCGCTGGACGGGGCGGACCGGTCCCGCCTGCTGACCATCCTGCTGGGCCGCGCGGGCTTCGTCTTCATCGACACCGGAGAGGTTCAGCCCCCCGCCGACGACCCGGCCTGGCGAGACGCGGTCTATGCCGTCACGGCGCGCAAACCCGGCACTGCCTGAGTACCCATTTCCGAGAACTCGTCCATTTATTCAATAAACAAGTAAGTAATATTTTCTTATTTACTTAATGACTGAATTTGGTACTATTTAAAAGAAAATATCATTTACGCCGGGATGTGGAAATGTTTTGACATATTGAACGTCTATGTCAGGCGACCAACATCACTATGGACCGGATCCCCCCTCATATGCGGATTCTTGCCGCTTACCCCTGCATTCAACGACGCTTGCCGCTCCTGCTGCTCTGCTGCTCCGTCCTGGTCCCGGTGTCCCGCGCCCATGCGCAGCAGGACGAGGGCGAAGCCATCGACGCCATGGAAGACCAGATCGCCCGCATCCAGCGGCAGCAGATGGAATTGCAGAAAGACCTGCTGGCCATGCGGCAGGAACTGGCGCGCCATCGCGCCCACCTGCAGGCAGCCCATCCCACGCCAACCCGCGAGGCCGCCCGACAGGAACCCGGCACCGCCCTCCATCATGGATGGAACGCGGCCGGATCGCGGCTGGCCGAAGGCTCCGTGGGCCATGGCCCCGGGCATGCGCACCCTGCCCCGATGGATGTCCCGCCGCCGGTCATCGACGACCGCCCCACCGTCGCGGCCGTGGTGGCCCGTCGGGAGGAGGACATGGTCACCCGTCTCGCCGAAAACGGCGTCGGCCCCCACCCGCGCGAAACGGTGGGCGCCCAGGCCGCCGGCGCCCTGGGCGATCACGGCGTATTCCATGTCGGTCCAGCCACGATCATTCTGGGCGGTTTCTTCGATACGGCCGGCATCTTTGAAAACCGGCATATCGCATCGGGAACGTTCAATTACTGGGCCGACATGCCCTATCCGAACGAATCCCGCTTCCATCAGGACAGCTTCGAAGCCGGCGCCCGCTTCAGCCGGTTCTCGCTGATGGCGCGGGGCAATATCGACGCCTTCACCACCATTTCCGGCTTCGTGGAGACGGATTTCGGCGCAGGCGCCGAAACGACGAACCCGTATGAAAGCAACGCCTACGTGCCGCGCCTGCGGCAGGCTTACCTGGCCTACGACAACAGCCGCAGCAATTTCCATTTCCTGGCCGGACAGGCGTGGAGCCTGCTGACACCAGGACGCGCCGGCATCGTCGCGCGCCAGGAAAGCCTGCCTGAAACGATCGACGCCGCGATGCTGGTGGGGCAGACCTGGACCCGCCAATGGCAGATCCGCCTGGTGAAGGACCTGATGGCGCACCGGCTGTGGCTGGGCCTGTCGATCGAAAATCCGGCGACGCTGTATGACACGACGGGCTTCACCAACAACAACGGTACGGTCAACCTGCCCAACGGCGGCGTCGCCACGATCGGGTCGAACGGCACCGGCCTGACGGAATTCAGCACCAATTATTCCGACGAGATCGCGCCGGACATCATCGGCAAGATCGCGTGGGATCCCGCCTGGGGCCATTACGAGGCCGAGGGCCTGCTGCGCTTCCCCCACGACCGGGTGGTCGCAAATGGGGTGGGCCGCAATTACACCGCCGTCGCGGGCGGGGGCGGCGGATCGGCCATTTTGCCGGTCATTCCGCACAAGGTCGAAATCCGCCTGGCCGGGCTGGCCGGGGTGGGCATCAACCGCTACGGCTCGGTCCTGCTGCCCGACGCGACCCTGTCGTCGAGCGGCCGGCCGGCGCCGCTGCCGGGGGCCCAGGCCACGGCCGGAATCATCGCCCATCCCAATCCGCTGATCGACGTCTACGGCTATTTCGGAACGCAGCGTTCGGGCCGGCGATATTTCTCGGCCGAGGGCGGCAATTACGGCTACGGCAACCCGCTTTATTCCAACGCGGGCTGCCAGATGGAACTGTCGACGCTCGACTGCACGGCCAATACCCGGGCGGTGGAGGAACTGACCGTCGGCGCATGGTGGCGCTTCCTCAAGGGCCGCTACGGCACCGTCGAGGCCGGCGCGCAGCTGGCCTATTCGCGCCGCCAGATCTGGAAGGGCATCGGCGGCGACCCCGCCACCAGCGTCAGCCAGCTGTTCTTCGACTTCCGCTACCTGCCCTTCCAGTAAGGCGCCCGCCCCCGCGTGTCATGCCTGCCCAGACGCGCGGTGAGGGCTGCTCTGTTGCGTCGCGCGCCAAAACGGAGGATGTTCCCCCCGGACCGGAACATGGCATGGAGGAAAAGACGGTCATGCAGGACAAAATGCTCCGGTGGCTGATGCTGTCCGCCTGCCTGGCCGCGTGGGCGACGCCGGCGCTGGCCGACGATGACGACGAGGGATCGAAGACCCAGTCGATGCATCAGTTGGCGGCCCATCCGCCCATCCCGAGCGCCCACAAGGATTTCAGCCAGTTCCGCTATCGCCCCATCGGCGACAAGGTGGTCGAACAGGCGGACGCCAACCGGCTGCTGTTCTGGACGCCGCAGGGCACGCCCGACGGCTATGCCGAACGGCTGGGCAACGCCATCGTCTATTACGATCGTACCGGCAAGGCCATCCGCGTGCAGCCACTGGCCCTTCCCACCGACGAATAGCCGGCAGACCGGATTGGTATCAGGCGCCGGCGTCGTAAAGAGCCTCGATCGTCTGTTCGGACAGCACCTGCCCGGCCGGGCCGTCATTCATGATGCGCCCCCGCCGCAGCAGGATCGCGCGTGTGAATGTCCGCGCCGCCCGCAACGGGTCATGGGTGGTGGCGATGACGGCGTATCCCTCGGCCGCCAGATGGCGCAGCAGGTCGAACAGACGCCGTTGCTGCCCGTAATCCAGCCCGGTCTCGGGCTCGTCCAGCACCAGGATGCGCGCGCCCTGGGCCAGGGCGCGCGCAATCAGAACGCCTTGCCGCTCGCCCCCCGACAACGCCGCATAGGACCGCTCGGCCAGATGGCCGATCGCGAGGTGGCCCATTGCCGCGTCGGCCGCCGCACGATCGGCCGCCGACACGACCGGCGAGAACATCGTGGCCGCCAGCCGCCCCAGCGCGACGACATCCCGGACCTTGTATGGAAAGGTGACGGCATGGCCCTGCGGGACGTAGGCGACCCGCGACGCCAGCTCCCGCCGCCGCATCCTGGCCAGCGAGCGGCCGTCAAGCAGGACCTTGCCCGTGCCCGGATACAGCAGGCGCAGCAGCAGCCGCAGGACCGTCGTCTTGCCCGCGCCGTTCGGCCCCAGCAGGGCGACCATCTCGCCGGCCCCGACGGCGAAGGACGCATCCTGCAGGATCGGCCGTCCGTCCCGGGAAAAACCGACCCCCTCCATCGCCAGCACCGTCATGCCGCCCACCCCCGCCGCACCAGGCGCAGGACCGAGACGAATACCGCCACCCCCAGCACGTCGGCGATCAGCCCCACAGGGATTTCCTCGGCCGAAACGCTGCGCGCCAGATCGTCGCACAGCAGCAGGAACGCCCCGCCCAGACACGCGCTTAGCGGCAGGACGCGGGCATTGCGCGGCCCCGCCAGCAGGCGCGCGACATGCGGCACCATCAGCCCGATCCAGCCGATCATGCCCGCGACCGACACGGTCAGCGCCGACAGGATCGTCGCCACGACGATGACGCCATAACGCAGCGTACTGACGGGAACGCCCATGGTCCGGGCCTCGTCATCGCCCATCGCCAGGGCGTCGAGCATACGTCCGCACAGCGACAGCAGGACGATGCCGCCCAGCACCGGGACCGAGATCGCCATCAGGTCGGGCATGTCGACCTGGGTCAGGCTGCCCAGCAGCCAGAATACGATGTCGGGCAATTGCTGTTCCGGATCGGCGACATATTTCAGCAGCGACAGCAGCGCGGTGAACAGGGCCGAACTGACCAGCCCGCCAAATACCAGCATCAGGATCGACGCCGAATCGAACAGGCGCGCCACCCCGACGCCGACCGCCACCGCCAGCCCGCCCCCCAGGAACGACAGCACATGCACCGCGGTCGCACCGGCATTGCCAACGATGCCCAGCGCCGCCCCGAACCCGGCCCCCGCCAGCACGCCCAGCAGCCCCGGCGACACCAGCGGATTGCGGAACACCGCCTGATACCCGGCGCCGGATACCGACAGCGCCGCACCGACAATGATGGCGCCGGCAATGCGCGGCAGCCGCGTCTGGAACAGAATGGTATGCAGCAGCGCCCGGCGCTCGACCGTCATACCTGCCCCGTTATCCAGCAGCACCGATGCGATATCGCCAAAGCCGACCGGATAACGACCGATTCCCAACGACACGATCGCCAGTCCCGCCAGCAGCACGGCCGGCAGGACCAGGACCAACCGGCCGCACCAGCTGCGAAGGCTCACCGTCCTTCCTCGGGCGGCTGCGCCGCCAGGATGCGCCGGGCCTCGGCCGGTGTCAGGTCGTATCCGAAAAACCTGTGATAAAATCGGGTCGTTTCCGACATCATGTCGATATCCCGAAACCGGTCGGGATAGAGACTTTGCGCTGTCCACAGGATCTGGAGCAGAAATTCGCAGCCGTAGCGGTCCCATGGAAAGACGCCGGCGGGGCTGCGGTAGACCCGGCCCGTACGCACGGCGCGCAAGGCCGACCACCCGCCGCCCCGTGCCGCGCCGTCGAATTTCCCGGAGTCGGGCCCCAGGATCAGCACATCCGGATCCCAGGCCGCGACCTGTTCCAGCGAGACCGGGCGCATCACACCCACGATCCCGTCCGCCGCGTTGCGCCCGCCCGCCGTCGTGATCCAGTCGTCGATGATGGTGTCGGCGCCGTCCACCATCAGGGGCACCAGCGATTTGATATGCAGCACCCGGGGCCGCCGGGCGATTGCGACGTCGGTGGTCGCGGCGCGGACCCGGTGAATCGTCTCCGTCAGGGCGGCTTCATATTGCCGCGCCATGTCGTGCGCCCGGGCATCGCCCAGCACATCGGCGGTCAGGTCCAGGGCCCGGATCATCGACGGCGCATCGGTGAACCCCGCATCGACGACTGGAAAGCCGCTGCGCCGCAGCGGCAGTTCGGCGGGCGACCCAGCGCTGATGAACGCCACGTCGACACCCGCGCCCAGCAGGGTTTCGGTATTCGGCACCGGTCCGGTCACCGCCACCGCCCGCGACAGGGCGGGCGCCACGCGGTACATCCACGGCCGCGCCGAGGGCAGATTATCCGTGACCGCGATGCGGTCCGTCGCGCCCAGCATGATCGTCAGCGTATTATGGGCGAACCACAGATCCGCGATCCGTCCCGGCCGGTCCGGAACCGATACGGAATGGCCGGCCATGTCCACCACCGTGCGCGCGTACCCGCCGCCCGGCGTGCCGCCGGCCAGCGCGACGAAGACCGACAGCAGCGTCCGGTACCGCGCCTTCATCCCGTTCTCCCCACATCCGTCCGCGACGATCTATATCCTGCTCGATATATACGCGCCCAGAACGGATACGGAAAGACAGGGGGTCGGACCTACGGCCGGAACATCGAGAAATACAGGATCGCCATGTCGATCAGGAATGCGGACAGCAATCCGCAGCAGATCAGACCAACCGTGATCCGGTCACGGGCGTCGACCCACCCCGGCTCGTCGTGGCGCAACGCCATGGCGGACCACGGAACGACAATGCGGTGCCGTGTGGCGCCCGCCATCCTGAGATGAAACATTGCACGCCTCCCCCGGAATGTCCCTCTTGTCTGCCACGGGTCGCGGCGGGCTCATCCGGTTGCAGACGCAACATGGGCGCTTGCCGCGCCCAACCCAAGCGCATTCGACACCGGTCGCAATCTAGTGACACAAACGGCCTGGACGGTGCCGGAGGAAACGTCGTCGCGGCCGTGTTCGCCTGTCCCAAACCGATTCTCCATAACCCTGAAAAATTGCTTCACGGCTCGGAATACAATAGCATTACT
The DNA here is from genome assembly GCF_014174355.1 of Gluconacetobacter azotocaptans. GTDB lineage: Bacteria > Pseudomonadota > Alphaproteobacteria > Acetobacterales > Acetobacteraceae > Gluconacetobacter > Gluconacetobacter azotocaptans. Next base: position 53,549 of record NZ_JABEQF010000004.1, on the reverse strand, counting down.
GCAATATAGAATTTCTACCGTTTCCCGGTGGAACTTTCGAGTGCACCTTGATAGCTGGGACTACGATGGAATTCATCCCCCCCTTTCCTTCCCGCCCGAAGACACCACTGCCCGTTTTCCAGTTACTGCGCCGTGGCATGCAAAACTTCCTGAGTATCTGGGAAGACAAGGCATTCGAATACCAGACGATGTCGATGCAACTGCTGGCCCGACAGGTCGTCATCTGCAACAGTCCCGATACGGTCCGCCACGCCTTTGTCACCCACGCCGAGAACTACGAGCGCAAGAGCCCGCAGATGCGCAACGCCCTGTCGCCGCTTCTGGGTGACGGGCTGTTCATCAGCGACGGCGCGACCTGGAAGCAGCGGCGCCAGATGGTTGTGCCCGTGCTGCACACCAGCCGCCTTGGCCAGTTCGCCCCCGTGATGGTCCAGACGGCCAGCGAACTCGGCGACAGATGGGCCGCACTTCCCGACGGTTCGGCCATCGACGTGCTGAAGGCCATGGCGCAGCTTACGGCCGAGATCATCGGCCGTACGGTCTTCGGCCAGACACTGGGCTCCGACCGCACGCAGGAGGTGGTCGAGGCCTTCAGCGAATACCAGAAATATGTCGACCAGCGCGACCTCACCTCGCTGCTCGGCCTGCCCTCGTGGATTCCGCGCCGGCACGGCGCGAAGATCGGCCAGTCGGCGGCCCGGATCCACGCTATCCTCGATGGGATCATCGCCGACCTCAGGCGCACCGAGGACGACGGCTCGGTGATCCGGATGCTGATGAAGGACGGCAGCCTCGACGCCACGGCCTTGCGCAACGAGGCGGCCGTCATCTTCATGGCCGGGCACGAAACCACGGCCAACTGCCTGGCCTGGGCCTGCTACCTGCTGTCGCAGGCGCCCGACGTCGAAGCGCGCCTTCATGAGGAACTCGATACCGTCCTCGGCGCACGCGCGCCCACCCTCGCCGACGTGCCGAACCTCGTCTACACGCGCGCCATCATCGAGGAGACCCTGCGGCTGTACCCGCCCGTCCCCCTTCTGGCGCGGGAAGCGACCCACGACGACACCATCCGCAGCCGCCAGGTGAAGGCCGGCGCCCTGGTCATCGTGGTGCCGTGGCTGCTGCATCGGCACCGTCTCTACTGGCGCAAGCCGGACCATTTCATGCCCGAGCGGTTCCTGCCCGGAAGCCCGGACGCGCCGGAAAAATATACGTATGTGCCGTTCAGCATCGGCCCGCGGATCTGTGCCGGGCTTTCCTTCGGCCTGACCGAGGCGATCATCTGCCTTGCCACCCTGGCGCGCACGGCAAAGCTGCGCCTCGCGCCCGGCGCGGTGGTCGAGCCGGTGTGCCGCCTGACCCTGCGCCCCGGCGACACCCTGCCGATGACCGTGTCGGCGCGAACCGCTCGCCCCGATGCGCAGGCCGTCCCGCCGGCCGCACCGGCACAGGGCTGTCCGGTCCACCATGGTTGATCAGGCGCCGCCGCTCTCGGCCCTGTGGAGCGGGACGGAGGCGCGCGCGGCCTGGCGGCGGTACTGGGTGCGCGACACCGTTTCGGGCCTGTCCGACACTGCGATCCATTACGGACTGAGGGCGCTGCCGGTCGGGCTGTGCGCGCGGATCGGCTGGCGCCTGGGCATATGGCGCGGCACCCGGCATCCCACGTGGCACACGCGGGCGCTGCGCAACGTCCGGCGGTTGCGGCCGGAACTGGACGATGCCGCGGTCGATCGCACGGTCCGCCAGATGTGGGGCCATGTCGGCAGCACCATGGCCGAATTCTCCGCCTTGCCGCGCATCTGGGATTCCGACCGCGTCGCCGTCGACGGGCTGGAAAATCTGGAGGCGGCGCGGGCGACGGGCCGGCCACGAATCGTCGCCGCCCTGCATCTGGGCAATTGGGAGATGGTCGGCCCGACCATGCTGGCGCTGGGCGAAAACGGCTTTGACGTCTATCAGCCGCCGCGCAACCGCTTCGAACAGCGTATCGCCAACTATGTGCGCCGACGCTTCGCCGACCATCTGCTGGCACCCGGGCGGGCCACGGCGCGCCTGCTGTACAAGGCGCTCGCCGAGGATGGGCGCAGCGTGGTGCTCTATGTCGACGAGTTCCAGAACCGCCGCGTCCATGCCCCGTTCTTCGGGCGGCCGCTACGGCTCGACGGCAATCTGGCCCGTGTCGCGCGCCTGGCCCGGATGGCCGATGCCGTCATCATCCCGGCCTATTGCCTGCGCGAGGAACATGGCCGCTTCCGCGTGCATATCCTGCCGCCGGTCCGGGTCGGATCGGAGAAAGACCGGTCGGGACTGGCACAGGACGTGGCGCGCCTCGACGCGATCATCACCCCCATCATCCGCCGCCATATCGAGCAGTGGTTCATGCTGCATGATCTGGTGCTGGACGATGTGTGATGGCGCGCCGCCGGCTGGATGCGAAGGCAAGGGCGTTGCCCTTGACCCACCAAAGGGCGTTGCCCTTTGGAAACCAAGGACTTCATAAAACGAATGGGATGCAAGGGCCGAGGCCCTTGCCGGGTTCGGGCAGGGCCCGATCTTTCTTGGACTCAGTCCAGCCGCACGGTGGGCCGGACGAATTCGTCCAGTTGGTCGGCACCCCACGCCGCCAGTGCCCGAACCGGGCCGTAAATTTCCATCTGGTGCTGGCGATACAGCATATCGTGACCCAGACGGGCCGACAGGCCGCGCAAGGGGCCACCGCCGAAATGGTATTTCCCCAGCGTCCCCCACCCGTTGTAATCGCCCAGCGAAACCACGGCCCCCCGGTCGCGATAGCGGAACGGCGCGAGGGGGGCCCCGGCGATCCAGCCCTTCATCTGCCGTGACAGATGCCGCGCCTGTTGGCGGGCCGCCTGCGCCGTCGCCGGCACCGGCTTGTCGCGGATGAACGAACAATCGCCCAGCGCGAAGATCCTGTCGTCCAGCGTGGTCTGCAAGGTCGGGTGCACTTTCAGTTGCCCCGATCGCGACCGTTCCAGGTCGGTGAACAGCGCCGTGGCGGTGGACGCCTTCACCCCGGCCGCCCAGACCTTCAGCTTCGCCTCGATCCGGGTCCCGTCGCCCAGCACGAACCCGTCGGCGTCGGCGCCCGTGACCTGCGCGCTGGTGTGGACGGTAATGCCCAGGGCCTCCAGCTGCCGGCGCGATTCGACCGATACCGCTTCGGGGAAGGCCGGCAGGATGCGCGGCCCGGCCTCCAGCAGCGTCACATGCAGATCGGCCCGATCCATGCCCAGCCCGTAATTGGCTGACAGGTCCAGTGCCCGATGCAATTCCGCCGCCAGTTCCACGCCGGTCGCGCCGCCGCCGACGATGGCGATCTGCAAGGACGAGGACTGGCCGATCGCCTGCAATACCAGCGACCGGAAATCGGCGTTGAAGCCGTCGGCCTCGGTCAGGTTGTCGATGAAATGACAATGTTCGGCGATGCCGGGAATGCCGAAATCATTGGCCCGGCTGCCGATCGACACGATCAGCGCGTCATAGGGCAGATTGCGCTGTTCCAGCAGGATCTCACCTTCGGCGTCCTGCAAGGGCGCCAGCGCGACCGTCCGGGCCGCGCGATCCACGCCGGCCAGGGCGCCGGGCCAGAATTTGAACGATTTGCGGCTGGCCTGGGCCAGGAAGCTGATCCGGTTGCGATCGTTCGGGCTGGTTCCGGCCGCGAACTCATGCAGCATCGGCTTCCAGACGTGAAAGAAGCTGCTGTCGATCAGGGTAACGTCCGCCAGGCCGGCACGACCAAGCGTGTTGCCCAGATAGGTCGCCATTTCCATGCCGGCGATACCGCCGCCGACAACCACAAACCGGAATCTGTCAGACACGCCGTCGCTCTCCCCTCTGGTGGTTACCCGAGGGGGCAGAGAACACAATTTTGTGAACAATAAAAGGCGATATCATGACGCCTTCCTCCCTCGCGGGTGCTGGACCGCCTGTGGCCCCATCAGGTGGGCCACAGGCCGGCGTCATCCTACCCCCTCGGGCACGCCACGGCCACCGCCCGACGGGCACAGGGCCGTGACCCGGTGGGGCTAGACAGCCGTACCCTCGGCATAGCTGGCCATGTCCGGGCAGGAACAGACCAGGTTGCGGTCGCCATAGGCATTGTCCAGACGATTGACCGGCGACCAGTATTTCGATGCCGCCGCAACGTCGCCCGGCAGGCAGCCGCGCTGCCGGTCATAGGCGCGTTCCCACGCCGGATCGGTCAGGTCGCGGACGGTATGCGGCGCGTGGCGCAACGGGCTCTGTTCGGCGGTCAGCACCCCGCCCTCGACCTCGCGGATTTCGTCCCGAATGGCGATCATCGCGTCGCAGAACCGGTCCAGCTCCCGCCGGCCCTCGGATTCGGTGGGTTCGATCATGAAGGTGCCGGCCACCGGGAAGCTGACGGTCGGCGCATGGAACCCGTGGTCGATCAGGCGCTTGGCGATATCGTCGACCGTAATCCCGGTCGCGTCCTTGATGGGGCGCAGGTCGATGATGCATTCGTGCGCCACGCGCCCGTTGGCGCCGCGATACAGCACCGGGTAATGGCCCTCCAGGCGGGTGGCGACGTAATTGGAGTTCAGGATCGCGACTTCGGTCGCGCGGCGCAGCCCCGCATCGCCCATCAGCACCATGTAGGTCCACGAAATCGGCAGCACCGCCGCCGAGCCGAACGGCGCCGCCGAGACGGCGTTGACGCCCCCTTCCTCGGGTCGGCCGGGCAGGAACGGCGCCAGGTGCGCCCCCACGCCGATCGGCCCCATGCCCGGCCCCCCGCCGCCATGGGGGATGCAGAATGTCTTGTGCAGGTTGAAATGGCTGACATCGGCGCCGAACGCGCCGGGCCGCGACAGCCCGACCTGCGCGTTCATGTTCGCGCCGTCCAGATAGACCTGGCCGCCGGCCGCATGCACCAGGTCGCAGATCTCGACCACCGATTCCTCGAACACGCCATGGGTCGAGGGATAGGTGATCATGATCGCGGCCAGGCGGTCGGCGTGCTGGGCGATCTTCGTCTTCAGGTCCGCGATATCGACATTGCCCTGCCCGTCGCACGCCACGACGACGACGCGCATGCCCGCCATCTGCGCCGAGGCCGGGTTGGTCCCGTGCGCCGAAGCCGGAATCAGGCAGACGTCGCGCCCCTCATCACCGCGCGCGCGATGATAGCCGCGAATCGCCAGCAGGCCGGCATATTCGCCCTGCGCGCCGGAATTGGGTTGCAGCGATACCGCGTCATAGCCGCTGATGGCGCGCAGCATGCGTTCCAGGTCCGCGAACAGTTCGGCATACCCGGCCTGCTGGGCCGCCGGCGCGAAGGGATGGATGTCGCAGAATTCCGGCCACGTCACCGGCATCATCTCGACGGTGGCGTTCAGCTTCATCGTGCACGACCCCAGCGGGATCATCGACCGGTCCAGCGCCAGGTCGCGGTCGGACAGGCGCCGCAGGTAGCGCAGCAGGTCGGTTTCCGACCGGTGGGCATGAAAGACCGGATGGGTCAGGAACGTGCCGGTCCGCCGCAGCGCGGGCGGCAGCAGGTCCGCCGGCGCGGCCAGGGTGCGTTCCATCTCCTCCACACGCTGCGCGTCGGGGCAGAAGCAATGCCAGATGGCCCGCACGATGTCGGGCGTGGTGGTTTCGTCCAGGCTGATGCCGACGCGCCCGGCATCCACCACGCGCACATTCATCCCCGCGGCCTCGGCCCGGTCACGGAGCAGCGTGGAATCGCCGCCGGTCGCGACCGTCAGCGTATCGAACACCGCATCCGTCTCCACCCGCACCGCCAGGGCGCGCAGCCCCGCGGCCAGGATCGCGGTCAGGCGGTGGATGCGCCGCGCGATGGCGGTCAGGCCGTCCGGCCCGTGATAGACCGCGTACATGGATGAGATGACGGCGGGCAGCACCTGCGCCGTGCAGATGTTCGACGTCGCCTTTTCCCGGCGGATATGCTGTTCGCGCGTCTGCAGCGCCAGGCGATAGGCGGGTTCGCCCCGGCTGTCGATCGACACCCCGACCAGGCGGCCGGGCATGTTGCGCTTGAAGGCATCGCGCACGGCCATATAGGCGGCGTGCGGGCCGCCCGCGCCCATGGGCATGCCGTACCTCTGCATCGAGCCGATGGCGATGTCGGCCCCCAGCACGCCCGGCGGTTCCAGCAGCGTCAGGGCCAGCGGGTCGGCCGCCATGGCCACCACGGCCTGCGCTGCGTGCAGCCGCTCGATCCAGGCTCGCGGATCGCGGATGCGCCCCGACGACCCCGGGTACTGGAACAGCGCGCCGAAGACGGCGTCGGCATCGAGGTCGCTGTCGGGGTCGCCGACGATGATCCGCCACCCCATCGGTTCGGCCCGCGTGCGCAGCACGGCCAGCGTCTGCGGATGGCAGTCGGCATCGACGAAGAACCCGTCGGCCTTCGACCGTGCCACGCGGCGGGCCAGGGCCATCGCCTCGGCCGCCGCCGTCGCCTCGTCCAGCAGCGAGGCATTCGCGACATCCAGGCCCGTCAGGTCGGTGACCAGGGTCTGGAAATTCAGCAGCGCTTCCAGCCGGCCCTGGCTGATTTCCGGCTGATAGGGGGTGTAGGCGGTGTACCAGGCCGGGTTTTCCAGCACGTTGCGCTGGATGACGCCGGGCAGCACGGTGCCGTAATAGCCCTGCCCGATCAGCGAAGTCATGACCCGGTTGCGCCCGGCGATGGCGCGCAGGCGACGCAGCACCTCGGGTTCGGACACGCCGGCGCCCAGCCCCATGTCCCGGCGCAGGCGGATGGCGGACGGCACCGTCTGCTCCATGAGGTCGTCCAGCGACCCGGCGCCGATCACGCCCAGCATGGCGGCGACGTCCCGGTCATCCGGTCCGACATGACGCGCACAGAACGCGTCGGCGGCGGGAAGGCTATCCCGCCAGAGCAAGGTGGACGTCACGCTCAACTTCTCCGCGACAGCAACAGGAACGATCGGGTCAGCCGACCAGGGCGGCGTAGGCGGCGGCGTCCAGCAGGGACGCAAGCTGCCCGGCGTCGGCGATCCGCATCTTCAGGATCCAGCCTTCGGCCTCGGCCTCGCGGTTCACCAGCGACGGGTCGTCGGCCAGCGCGGTGTTGAAGTCCAGGACCGTGCCCGACACGGGGGCGTAGATGTCGGACGCCGCCTTGACCGATTCGACGACCGCCACGCTGTCGCCCTGCGCGACCTCGGTGCCCTCGTCCTTCGCCTCGACGAACACCAGCTCGCCCAGCTCGTCGGCGGCGTGATTGGTAATGCCGACGACCGCGACGTCACCCTCGACGCGCAGCCATTCGTGATCTTTCGTGTAATATACGGTCATTATTCCAACTCCACCCCTATCCGATCAACGTTTGAAACCCGGCGCCACGAACGGCAGCGCCGCCACCGTGACCGGTACGAACTTTCCCCTGAGTTCCGCGAACAGCGGGGTTCCGGCCGCAGCATGCGCGGCGTCGACATAGCCCATGGCGACCGGCGCCCCGACCGTCGGCCCGAACGCGCCGGACGTCACATCCCCCGCCGGCTGCCGGCCGTCCGCGTCGGCGAACAGGCGCGCCCCGCCGCGCACCGGCGCGCGGCCGTCGATCGCGATGCCGACCCGGCGGCGGGACGTGCCGTCGCGCAACTGCACCAGCACGATATCCGCGCCGGGGAAGCCCCCCGCCCGCGCCCCGCCGGCACGGCGGCTTTTCTGGATGGACCACTCCAGCGCGGCCTCGACCGGCGACGTCGTGCGGTCGATATCCGAGCCGTAGAGGCACAGGCCGGCTTCCAGCCGCAGGCTGTCGCGCGCGCCCAGGCCCGCCGGGGCGACGCCCGGCTGTGCCAGCAGCGCCTCGGCCACCCGGACCGCGCCGTCCGAGGGCATGCCCAGTTCGAACCCGTCCTCGCCGGTATAGCCCGAGCGCGAGGCGATGCAGGGCACGCCGGCCACGTCGAATTCCGCCACGTCCATGAAACGCATGTCCGCTGCCCGCGGGGCCAGGCCGGCCAGCGCCGCGCCGGCGGCGGGGCCTTGAATCGCGATCAACCCGCGATCGGGCATCGCCTCGACCGTGCAGGCATCCCCCACGCCGGCCAGGATATGGGCCAGGTCGCCCTCCTTGCAGGCGGCGTTGACGACCAGCAGCAGCCAGTCGTCCAGGCGCGAGACCATCAGGTCGTCGATGATGCCGCCCTGCGGGTCGGTCAGCAGCACGTAGCGCTGCCGCCCCGGCTTCAGCGACAGCATGTCGGCCGGCACCAGGCGTTCCAGCGCCAGGGCCGCGTCCTCGACCCGGCCCGAGCGGGCGCGCAGACGGATCTGCCCCATATGGGACACATCGAACAGGCCGGCGGCGGTGCGGGTATGCTGGTGTTCGGCCATCACCCCGGCCCGATACTGCACGGGCATCTCGTACCCCGCGAAGGGCACCATGCGCGCGCCCAGCGACACATGCAGGTCGTGCAACGGCGTGCGCAGCAGGGGCGCGTTCATGCGTCCCTCCGCGCCGCGCGCGGCCGGGCTGTCGAGGAAGGGGAAAACCGGAAAGACGAAGCGCGGGACATGAACAGGGCCTCCTGAATCCATGCATTGGATCCGAATGCCCCTTCTGTCGCTGTGCCTGAGATCGCTATCCCGTCGGCGGACGCACGGGGCGCCTCTCTCCAGAAGTCAATGCCGGGCGGTCCTTTGGCCTGAGAGTTTCCGGGGCGGTTGCTCCTTCGGCGCCGGCTCTCGCCAGTCTCTCCCGCGTCAGCGTTCCGATGCTTGGCACAGGTGTCGCGACCAAGTCAATTGATCCGGCGGAAGGATCGGACCGTGCCATCCGATGCTGGATAGCCTGTCGGCACGAGGCTAGATTTGCGCGCACCGATTATCGGAACAGCGAAGGACGCCGACCATGGACGCACGCCCCCTGACCATCATCGCGGAATTCGAGACGACGGCGGAAACCCACGACAAATTTCTGGAAATCTGCGCCCATGACAGCGCGCATTCGGTGGCCGACGAGCCCGGATGCCACTGTTTCGACGTGCTGGTGCCCGACGGCGAGGCGAATCGGGTCATCCTGCACGAAGTCTATGCCGACCGCGCGGCGTTCGACACGCACATGACCACGCCGCATTACAAAGTCTTCGCCGACGGCCTGGCGGCTCTGAACATCCGCACGGTCGCGGTGCGCATGCTGGCGCGATACGCCCCGCAAGGGTGAAACGGAACGCCTGGCGACCGGGGCGCCGCCAACGGCGCCCCGGCTGCAATCATACCCCGGCGGAGGGCAGGTTGCGGGCGATATAGGGCGGCAGGTTGAACGCCCCGGTGTGGATTTCCGGCGTCCAGTAGCCGGTAGTCCCCAGGATGCCGGCGGCTTCGGCGCGGGCGCGGATCGTCTCGACCGAATGGGCGGCCGGGTTCTGCCCCTTGGCCGCGACGCCCAGCGTCATGAACCCGCCGACATAGGTCGGTACCGCCGCGACATAGGCCGAGACATGCGGGAAGAAGCGGGCACGACGCACGCTGGTCTCGCGCAGTTCGTCGGCCTGCATGAAGGGCACGCCGCACTGGTTCACGATGATGCCGTTCGGCGTCAGGATCCGCGCGCAATGTTCGTAGAACGAATCGGTGAACAGCACCTCGCCCACGCCGATCGGATCGGTGCTGTCGACGATGATCGCGTCCACCGAGGCCGTTTCGGCACGCGCGACGTAATCGATGCCGTCACCCACGATCACCTCGGCGCGGGGGTCGGTCCAGGCGTCGCCGGCAATGCCGGGCAGGAAGCGCTTGGACAGGTCGATAACCTCGCCGTCGATCTCCACCATCACCGCGCGGGTCACGCCACGATGCTGCAGCACGCGGCGCAGCACGCCGCCATCGCCCGCGCCGATAATCAGCACGCTGCGCGCGTCGCCATGCGCCAGCAGGGGCACATGCGTCAGCATCTCCTGATAGACGAACTCGTCCCCCTCGGTGATCTGGATCACGCCGTCGAGGACGAGGACGCGGCCGTGCGTCTCGCTTTCGAAAACGACTATATCCTGGAAGGCACTTTTCGTGCGCGCCAGTTCCTTCCGCACCCGGAAGCGCTGCTGCCAGCCGTCATAGAGGGTTTCGCCGATCCACGCTTCGGTCATTGCCTGTTCTCCCTGCGCGTACATAAAAAAAGAGGCCGGACGGATCCGGCCCCCCGGTTCATGCGGACGGCGCCCGTTCGGACGCCATCCCGGCCCGTCAGCCGACCCGGCCGCGACGCTGTTCGTCGACGACGACCCGGCCCGCCTGGAACAGGCGCTGCATCACCGGAATCGCAAGGTGCGGATCGCACGCGCCGCACATGAAGATATCCACGGCGGCGAAATCGCGTTCCGGCCACGTGTGAATCGAAATGTGGCTCTCGGCCAGCACCACCACGCCCGACACACCGCCGTTGGGCGAGAAATGATGGAAATGGCTGTGCAGGATCGTGGCGCCGGCCGTTACCGCCGCCTCGCACAGGGTACGGTCGATCTGCGCCGGATCATCCAGATTCCGGGCCTCCCAAAGATCGACGAGAAGATGCGTTCCCGCAAACTTCATCCCGTCTTTCTCGACGAAATAATCCGTCCGTTCCTCGTCGGAGGAGGAAGGAGAAGAGGACATCTGGTTATTGCTCGGGAGTTCCGAGACCATCCCCAGCTGAGCAAGTGCGTTCATCACGTACCCCCAAACCAGTAGACAGCCTGTTGGGCGGGATCGCCCCCTTGGGCCAAGGGGGCCGCTGATAAGGCCACAGCCTTGCTGGCGCAAGTGTTTTCAACGGTTCGGGGGGCGAATTTTTATGTATTCCCATGACAACCGGCCCGCCGGCCCCGCACGGGGGCTCAACGGGCCAGACAGCGCGTCAGGCGCGGGCGCGCCGCCCGCGTTTTTTCGGCGCCGGGGCGACCTCCGCCAGCAACGGGCGCAGGAAGCGCCCGGTATGGCTGTCCGGGCAGGCCGCGATGTCCTCGGGCGTGCCTTCGGCGACGATGCGCCCGCCGCCGTCGCCGCCCTCCGGGCCCATGTCCAGCACCCAGTCGGCAGTCTTGATGACCTCGAGATTATGTTCGATCACCACGACGGTGTTGCCCTGGTCGACCAGAGCATGCAGCACCTCCAGCAGCTTGCGCACGTCCTCGGTGTGCAGGCCGGTGGTCGGCTCGTCCAGGATGTACAGGGTCCGCCCGGTGGCACGACGGGCCAGTTCCTTGGACAGCTTGACGCGCTGGGCCTCGCCGCCCGACAGGGTGGTCGCCTGCTGGCCCAGCGCCACATAGCCCAGCCCCACCTGCTGCAGGATCGCCAGCCGGTCGCGGATGCGCGGCACGGCCGAGAAATACGGCAGGGCCTCGTCCACCGTCATGGCCAGCACGTCGGCGATGGATTTGCCGCGGAACTTCACGTCCAGCGTCTCGCGGTTATAGCGTGCGCCCTTGCAGGTATCGCAGGTCACGAACACGTCGGGCAGAAAGTGCATCTCGATCTTCAGCACGCCGTCGCCCTGGCAGGCCTCGCACCGCCCGCCCTTGACGTTGAACGAGAACCGCCCGGGCTTGTAGCCCCGCGCCTTGCTTTCCGGCAGTTCGGCGAACCAGTCGCGGATCGGCGCGAACAGGTCGGTGTAGGTCGCGGGGTTGGAACGCGGCGTGCGGCCGATCGGCGACTGGTCGATGTCGATGATCTTGTCCAGAAGATCCAGGCCCGTGATCCGGCGATAGGGCGCGGGATTCTGCCCCGATCCCATCAATTGCCGCGACAGCGCCTTGTACAGGGTATCGATCACCAGCGTCGATTTTCCCCCGCCCGAAACGCCGGTGACGCAGGTGAAGGTACCCAGCGGAAAATGCGCGGTCACGTCCTTCAGATTGTTGCCGGCCGCCCCCTCCAGCTCCAGGCTGCGTGCCGGATCGACCGGGCGGCGCTGCGCCGGCACCGCGATCTTGCGGCGCCCCGACAGATAATCGCCGGTCAGGCTGGCCGGATTCGCCGCGACCTCAGCCGGGGTGCCGCTGGCCACGACATGGCCGCCATTGACCCCTGCCCCCGGCCCCATGTCGATCAGCCAGTCGGCGGCACGAATCGCGTCCTCGTCATGTTCCACGACGATCAGCGTGTTCCCCAGCCGTTTCAGCCGGTCCAGCGTCGCCAGCAGCCGTTCGTTGTCGCGCTGGTGCAGTCCGATCGAGGGTTCGTCGAGCACATACAGCACGCCGGTCAGGCCGGACCCGATCTGGCTGGCCAGTCGGATGCGCTGGCTTTCCCCGCCCGACAGGGTCGCCGACCCGCGCGACAGCGTCAGGTAATCCAGCCCGACATCGTCCAGGAACCGCAGCCGGTCGAGGATTTCGCGCAGGATGCGCCGGGCGATTTCCGCCCGCTGGGGCGTCAGCGTCGCCTCGACCGTGCCGAACCAGTCCAGCGCCCGGCGGATGGGCAGGTCCGACGCCGTGGCGATGTCCGACCCGGCGACGCGCACCGACAGCGCCTCGGGCCGCAGGCGCGCGCCGTTGCAGACATGGCACGGCTTGTCGGACTGGTAGCGTGACAGTTCCTCGCGCACCCAGACGCTGTCGGTCTCCGCCATGCGCCGGCGCAGGTTGGTCGCCACCCCCTCGAACGGCTTGGTCAGCCCATAGGACCGCTTGCCGTCGCGATAGAGGAACGTGATGTCGTCCTTGCCGCCGTCCAGGATCACGTCGCGCACCCCTTGCGGCAGGTCGCGCCAGGGGGTGTCCATCCGCGCCCCGTAATGGGCGGCCAGGCTTTCCAGGGTCTGCTGGTAATAGGGGCTCTGGCTGCTGCGCCACGGGGCGATGGCGCCGCCCGCCAGCGGCAGAGATTCGTCGGGGACGATCAAATGCGGGTCGAAGAACGTTTCGGTCCCAATTCCGTCGCAGGCCGGGCACGCACCCTGCGGGGCGTTGAACGAGAACAGGCGCGGTTCGATCTCTTCCAGCGTGAAGCCGCTGACCGGACAGGCGAAGCGCGACGAGAAGACCATGTGCGGCGGGGGCTCGGCGCACTCGCCGCGCACGACCTCCTCGGCGTAGACCAGGCCGTCGGACAGGGCCAGGGCGGTCTCGAAACTGTCGGCCAGGCGGGATTCCAGCCCGGGCTTGACGATGATGCGGTCCACCACGGCCTCGACCGTGTGGCGCAGCTTGCGGTTCAGGTCGGGGGCCTCGGCGATCTCGTGCAGGGTGCCGTCGATCCGGACGCGGGTGAAGCCCTTGCGCTGCAGTTCGGCCAGCTCCTTGCGGCATTCGCCCTTGCGGTCGCGGATCACCGGGGCCAGCAGGATCAGCCGCGTGCCCTCGGGCAGCGCCATGACGCGATCCACCATCTGGCTGACGGTCTGCGCCTCGATCGGCAGGCCGGTCGCAGGCGAGTACGGCACCCCGGCCCGCGCCCACAGCAGGCGCATGTAATCGTGGATTTCGGTGATCGTGCCGACGGTGGAGCGCGGGTTCTTCGAGGTCGTCTTCTGTTCGATCGAAATGGCCGGCGACAGGCCCTCGATCGAATCCATGTCGGGCTTGCCCATCAGTTCCAGGAACTGCCGCGCATAGGCCGACAGGCTTTCGACATAGCGCCGCTGCCCCTCGGCATAGATCGTGTCGAAGGCCAGGGACGATTTCCCCGACCCCGACAGGCCCGTCACCACCGTCAGCGCATCGCGCGGGATCTCGACGTCGATGTTCTTCAGATTGTGCGCCCGCGCCCCGCGCACCCGGATCGACTGCGCCGCCGGCAGGCCCGGGGCAGGCCTGGATGGGGTATCCATGATGTCCGCTCTCCGCTTTTTTCCCGACGCGCCCGGCGCGTTCCGTTCATACTCTGTTCTGACCTGTTCCGCGGCCCGCGCCAAGATCCGCCGCGGGGGAAAAATGCATCGCCCGGCCGATCGCGACGCCCGGGACGCCAGATGACGCAACACGGACAGGTATCATCGGCCACGCATTTGGGTTACGATGGCGTTCAGCCTCGTCCGCCCCCGATACCGATCCGGGCGGACGGCATTTATTCCATGGGGCGCGACCCGACGGGACGCGACTCCATACCGGACAGCGGCAGGAAGCACTATGGCGGGTAGCGTCAACAAGGTCATTCTCGTGGGCAATCTGGGCAAGGACCCCGAGGTCCGGAACACCCAGAACGGCGCCAAGATCGTCTCGCTGACGCTGGCGACCAGCGACACGTGGAACGACCGCGCGTCGGGCGAGCGGCGGGAACGGACCGAGTGGCACCGCGTCGTCATCTTCAACGAACGGATCGCCGACGTGGCCGAACGGTTCCTGCGCAAGGGACGCAAGATCTATCTGGAAGGCTCGCTGCAGACCCGCAAATGGACCGACCAGTCCGGGCAGGAACGCTATACGACCGAGGTCGTGGTCGACCGGTTCCGGGGCGACCTGGTGCTGCTGGACAGCAACCGCGGCGGTGACGCCGGCGACGACATGGGCGGTGGCGGCGGCTATTCGCCCCCCTCCGCCCCGCGCCAGATCGGCGGCGGCCGCGGCGGCAGCCCGGGCAGCGCGCCCTCGGGCGGCCCGTCGTCCGGTGGGTCGGGCGGCTGGGACGCGCCGCATGGCGGCGGCAGCGACCTGGACGACGAAATTCCGTTCTGACCGGTTTGACGGGCACCGCGACGGCCGGCCTGCGGCCGCGCGGTTTCTCTGCCGCCGGCAAACCGTGCTAGGGTCGCGTCGTGCGCCGGCATCGGCCCCGCACCAGTTTCCGCCAGCCGTGTCCGCCGATACGGGGAACACGAGGGTGACTTTGACATGACGGATATGCCTTGACCGAAATACCCGACCCGCCGCAGCCGCCGGCCCCTTCCGACATGATTCCGGTGACGATCGAGGAGGAAATGCGGTCCTCCTACCTCGCCTATGCGATGTCGGTCATCGTCAGCCGCGCCCTGCCGGACGTGCGGGACGGCCTGAAACCGGTGCATCGGCGCATCCTCTATTCGATGCGCGAAAGCGGGTTCACCCACGACAAACCCTATCGCAAATCGGCCCGCGCAGTCGGTGACGTGATGGGTAAATACCACCCGCACGGCGATTCCTCGATCTACGACGCCATGGTCCGGATGGCGCAGTTCTGGTCGATGCGGGTCAAGCTGATCGACGGACAGGGCAATTTCGGATCGGTCGACGGCGATTCCCCCGCCGCCATGCGTTATACCGAAGCCCGGCTGGCCAAGGCGGCGTCGTTCCTGCTGGACGACATCGACCGCGATACCGTCGATTTCCAGCCGAACTACGACGAGAGCGAGCAGGAACCCAAGATCCTGCCCGCGGCCTTCCCCAACCTGCTGATCAACGGCGCGTCGGGCATCGCGGTCGGCATGGCGACCAACATCCCGCCCCACAATCCCGGCGAAATCATCGACGCGACGCTGGCGCTGATCGCCCGGCCAGACATGACGCTGGACGAGCTGATGCAGATCGTGCCGGGGCCGGATTTCCCGACCGGCGGCATCATCCTGGGCCGCGCGGGCATCCGCAGCGCGTTCGAGACCGGACGAGGGTCCGTCCTTATCCGCGCCCGTGCCGAGATCGAGGACCTGCGCCGCGATCGCCAGGCCATCGTGATCACCGAAATCCCGTACCAGGTGAACAAATCGACCCTGCAGGAACGCATCGCCGAACTGGTGCGCGCCAAGCAGATCGAAGGCATTTCCGACATCCGCGACGAAAGCGACCGGTCGGGCATGCGCATCGTCATCGAGATCAAGCGCGACGCGACGCCCGAAGTGGTGCTGAACCACCTGTACCGTTTCACCCAGCTCCAGACCTCGTTCGGCGTCAACATGCTGGCGCTGGACAACGGCAAGCCGCGCCTGATGGGGCTGAAGGACGTCCTGGACGCCTTCCTGGCCTTCCGCGAGGAAGTCATCCTGCGCCGTGCGCGCCACGACCTGAACAAGGCGCGCGACCGGGGCCATCTGCTGGTGGGCCTGGTGATCGCGGTGGCCAATATCGACGCGGTCATCGCGCTGATCCGCGCCGCCCCCGATGCCGCCACGGCGCGCGAATCGCTGATGACCACCGCGTGGGACGCCGCCGACGTCGAACCCCTGCTGGCGCTGATCCATGACGAAGGCAACGTCGTGGCGGACGGCAAGGTCCACCTGACCGAGGCCCAGGCACGCGGCATCCTGGAACTGCGTCTGCAGCGCCTGACCGGGCTGGAGCGCGAGAAGATCCAGCAGGAATTGTCCGAGGTCGCGACCCGGATCAACGAACTGCTGGACATCATCGCCAGCCGCCCGCGCCGCCTGGAGGTGATGCGCGAGGAACTGACCGCGATCCGCGCCGAACTGGCCACCCCGCGCATGACCGAAATCGCGGATTATGCCGGGGACCAGACGGACGAAAGCCTGATCGAACCCGGACAGATGGTCGTGACCATCACCCGCGAGGGCTTCATCAAGCGCACGCCGCTGGATGTCTTCCGGGCGCAGAATCGCGGCGGACGCGGCCGTACCGCCGCCGGCCGGCGCGGCGACGACATCGTCGTACGGTCGTTCAACGCACACACCCATCAATGGGTCCTGTTCTTCTCGTCGGGCGGCAAGGCCTATCGCGAGAAGGTCTGGCGCCTGCCCGAAGCCAGCCCGACGGCCAAGGGCCGGGCGCTGATCAATCTGCTGCCGGACTTGGGCGGCGATTCGATCACGGCCGTCCTGCCCCTGCCCCAGGACGAGACCTTGTGGGAAAACCTGCATCTGGTCTTCGCCACCGCGACCGGCAACGTGCGCCGCAACCGGCTGAGTGATTTCCGCAATATCCGCTCCTCCGGCCTGATCGCCATGAAGCTGGACGAGGACGATCGCCTGATCGGCGTCGCCACCTGCCGCGACGGGCAGGACGTGTTCCTGGCAACGCGTAACGCCCGCTGCATCCGCTTCCAGATCACCGACGATACGCTGCGCGTGTTTGCCGGGCGCGACAGTTCGGGCGTGCGCGGCATTCGCCTGGCCGAAGGCGACGAGGTCAACAGCCTGTGCGTCCTGAACCATGTCGAGGCGACGGTCGAAGAGCGTTCGTCCTACCTGCGCATGGCCAACGCCCGGCGCCGGGCAGAAAATGCGGCGCTCCAGGCCGGCGAGGACGCCGAGGACACCATTGCCGAAGCCTCGGACGAGGAAGCGGTGCCCGCCGACGCCACCATCGACGCGGAACGGTTCGCGGAACTGGAAATGGCGGAGGAAGTCCTGCTGACCGTCAGCGACGCGGGCTTCGGCCGACGGTCGTCCGCCTATGATTATCGCGTGACCGGGCGCGGCGGCCAGGGCATCGCGAACATGACCTTCACCTCGGGCAAGCGCGGGAGCGAGGTCGTGGCCACGCTGCCCGTCATCAACGGCACGGACGTGATGCTGGTCACCGACGCGGGCCGCCTGATCCGCGTTCCGGTGGACCAGATCCGCGTCATGTCGCGCCAGGCCAGCGGGGTGACGCTATTCCGCCTGGACACGACCGAGCGCGTGACCAGCGTCTTCCCGGTCATGGACGACGGATCGGACGAGGATGGGGGCGATGACGACGCGGAGGCCCCGGACACGGCATCGGGCGCGCCCGATGCCTGACGCCACGCCGCGCACGGGATTCTATCCCGGCACGTTCGACCCGGTGACCAATGGTCATCTGGACATTATCGAACGTGCGGCGCGGCTGGTCGACCGGCTGGTGATCGGGGTCGCCGAGAATATCGGCAAGCAGCCCCTGCTGCCGCTGGACGAGCGGATACTGTGTCTGACGACCGAGGTGCGCGGGCTGGCCCGGCGCACCGGCACCACGATCGACGTCATCGGCTTCGGCAACCTGCTGATTCACGCCGCGCGCAGCCAGGGCGCCACGGTGATCGTGCGCGGTTTGCGCGTCGTCGCGGATTTCGATTACGAGATGCAGATGTTCGGCATGAACCATCATCTGGCCCCGGATATCGAGACCATCTTCCTGATGGCCAACGAGCGGAGCCAGTACATCTCGTCGCGGCTGGTGAAGGAAGTCGCCCGCATGGGCGGCGACATCGCCGGCTTCGTTCCCCCCTTCACGCGCCGCCACGTGCTGGCGCGGCTTGGGGGGATAACAGCATGACGTCCGGCATTGCCTGCCGCGTCACACGCTTCAGCACTGGAACATGAACGATGTCTGATACCGAAAACAAGGCCGACCTGATCGCCCTGGAACTGAAGACGGGCAAGGTGGTCATCCGCCTGCGGCCGGACGTGGCCCCGCTGGCCGCCGAGCGTATCCGCACCCTGGCGGCCGAAGGCTTCTACGACAACACGCCGTTCCACCGCGTGATCCAGGGCTTCATGGCGCAGGGCGGCGACCCCACCGGCACCGGCACCAGCGGCAGCCACCTGCCCGACCTGAAGGCCGAATTCACGCGCGCCGCGAAGTTCGAGCGCGGCACGGTCGGCATGGCCCGCACGATGAATCCGGACAGCGCGAACAGCCAGTTCTTCATCATGTTCGAGCCCTCCCCCCATCTCGACGGCCAGTACACGATCGTCGGCCAGGTGATCGAGGGCATGGAGCATATCGATCAGATCAAGCGCGGCGTCGGCCAGAGCGGCGTGGTGCAGGACCCCGACCGCATCATCAGCATGCGCCCTGTCGAAGCCTGATAGAGGTTGACTTGAACCTCTGAAGCCAGTACCCGAAGCCGCACCGCTGATGCGGCTTCGGTGAGCCGGTAGCTCAGCCGGTAGAGCATTCGACTTTTAATCGAATGGTCGTGGGTTCGAGTCCCACCCGGCTCACCATTCGAAAACACCATATCAAATCGATGGGTTTTCCCGATCGCCAGGCCGCGGCGATCTGAGGCTTTACCCGACCCCACCGGGGCCCGAGGCCTTGGACCCCGATCCGGGGAGCGTTGGCCTCAACCTCGTGTCATTTCCGGTAAGGCGATCGGTACGGCGACAATGACGCCATCAGGCCGGACAAATAAAAAGGGCACCTTGCGGTGCCCTTTTTTCTTAGCCGACCCGGAGGTTGGTGGCGGACACTTTGCCGCTCCGTCCCGTTTCCAGTTCGTAGCTGAGGGTCTGGCCTTCGTTCAGACCCCGCAGCCCGGCCTGCTCGACCGCCGAGATATGCACGAACACGTCGCTCGCGCCGTCAGTCGGCTGAATAAAGCCGAAGCCCTTCTGGGCGTTGAACCATTTGACAGTGCCTGTAGCCATGACAGGTCTCCTTGATAACCGGCTCCCGCACGAAAATGCGCAGGATCGAGACTTTTCTTTTTTCGGAGACGCCAGAATGTCGCGTGCGCGGCTACTTTGAGATCTTGCCCGTGGCTGAAAAGTCCAGCCGAGAGCGCTCTATAGGCCCTCACGACCGGGAATGCACGAACTTAATACCGTCAGACCTCCTCGTACGTCGTCACGGTGAAACCGGACAGGATCGCCGGCCCGAACGACGTCGTCAGCGCCACGTCGGTCGCATCGCGCCCACGCGCCATGACCACCCGGCCGATCCGCGGCGTGTTATGGCGTGCATCGAAGGTGAACCACTGCCCGTCCAGCCAGACCTCGAACCACGCGGAAAAATCCATCGGGTCGTCGACGGGGGGAATCCCGATATCGCCCAGGTACCCCGTGCAATAGCGGGCCGGGATGTTCATGCAGCGGCACAGTGTCACCGCCAGATGTGCGAAATCGCGGCAGACGCCCACGCGCTCGTTATAGGCCTCGTACGCCGAACGGGTCGCCCGGGCCAGGCTGTAGTCGAAACGAATATGATTGTGCACGAAATCGACGATCGCCTGCACCCGGCTCCAGCCCGGCAGCAGATGGCCGAACAGGGACCATGCGGTCTGCGACAGCAGGTCGGTCTCGCAATAGCGGCTGCCCAGAAGGAAGACCAGGCAATCGGTCGGCAGGTCGCCGACCGGAACCTCGCGCGCCACGGGCATCTGCCGGTCGGGCAGGCCGCTGTCGGCGATCAGGAAGGACATGCTCGTCCGCAGCGTTCCGCCGGGCGCGATCACCCGCGTGCAGCGGTTTCCGAACCCGTCCAGATAACGCTGCGCCGGCACGGGCGGATCGAATATCGGAATCTGCGGTGTCATCAGGTCCGGCTCGCGGTCCGGATGGACCTCCAGCATCAGAACCAGCGGCGTTGGGGATTGAACCGTCAGTGCGATATCATAGCCCGCGCGTATCAGCATGCCTCTCTCCCCAGTATCCGGACGGGGCGCGACGACAGCCACACGATCCGCCCGGGGGCTGACGGCGGCGTGCCCTTGGCACCCCACCAGAAATCCGGACCGATCGTGCCGATCCGGATATCCCCACCCTGCCACGCCGCGCGGCGCGCGGCTATGGCGGATCAACCGCCCCTATCCGCCGGGGGCGGCATCTGGCGGCATCAGTGCGGGGTCCTGGCGTGGGCGCGCCGGTATATTATGATCGGAAGCTGACGGGCCAGGATCTGAACCACCGCAGGCGCCGACAGGCCTGTCTGGTTGGCGAACCAGTCCAGGTCCGGCTTTGCGATCAGGCCCCGGACCATGTCCTCGGTCATCGGGCCAGCCTTGTCATCCGCCTTCCAGCGGGCAACGATATCGCCATATCCCGCCGCCGCCGCCCGCTCGGCAAAGCCGTTCAGGCCGCTTTCGTGCCGGACACGGTCAAGATATTCGTGCATCGCGGTGACAAGGCCGGAATGATCGTATTTCGCGCCGGTCACGAAGTCGCCCAGGGTCGTCGCTGAATCAGTAATCGACATCGTTCGCCTCCATCAATGTGGCATTGCGGAACAGTCCCTTAAGCGTGCGGGGCCGCGGTTCGTTCCCTGTTCGCCGAAACGTGCGGCATGCCGAAACGGAAAAACCGGGACCCGAAGGCCCCGGTTTCCCGCGGATGAGACGACACAGAGGAATTGGCCTTGGTGGCCAAGTCCTGAATAACACCCATGCATTGATCATATCAATCAGCCAACGCGCGCCTCACGGCAATGTGTGACGCCGGCCGTCCGCCATGAAAAAGGGCGGCCCCATGGGGCCGCCCTTCTGTCCGTTCCGGCGCGCCGGCGCAAAGACGGGTCAGAAATTGTCGTCCCCGCCGCCGCCCCAGTCGCCGCCGAAGCCGCCATCGCCACCGCCGGCATCGAATCCCGGATCGACATCCGTTCCCGCGCCGCCGAACGGATCGCCCGACGGGGCCCCGCCGTAATTATTGTTGACGACGGTTTCGCCACCGCCGCCGAAGCCGGACTCATGATGCCCGCTGAACAGGTCGGTCAGCGCGTTCCCCACCATCATGCCGCCCGCAACACCGGCCGCCGTGGTCAGCGCCGACCCCAGGAAGCCGCTGCCGCGTGCCGGGAACATCCCCGGCTGCATGCCCTGCGGATAGGCGGGCTGAGGCGGCGGCGGAGCCGCCTGCTGCCCACCCCAGCCCGGCGGCGGCGCGCCCTGCGCACGCTGCCCCCCGCCAAACAGGCCGCCGAACAGCCCGCCCCCGCCCGAGGGCCGCTGGCTCTGCTGCGCCTGCAGGGCCTGTTGCGCCTGCTGCAACTGCCATTGAAGCTGCTGGATGCGGTTCTGCGCCGCCACCAGGGCCGCTTCCTGCACCACCGCCATCTGGGTGACGCGATACCGGGCCTCGGGGTACTGCTGGTACATCTGCCCGATATACTGGTCGGCCTCCGGGTCGATCGGCGGCAGGTTGGGCGTCGTCGCGGGCACGCTGCCGAATCCCCCCTGCGGCGCGCCGCCCACACGGGCAACGAACTTCGTGATCAGGTCGCGTTCCTCGGTATTCATCGTTTCCGTCCTGTCTCCGACAAGATAACCAACCCTTGATGTGGCGCGCGGATGTGAATTCCGCAAGCCCGCCCCCGGCGATCGTCCGGATATCGGGCACGGCGGCCGCCTTTCGGTTGCGCCGCCATGCCTGTATGGTGCGCGCTCTTTACCCATGCCGCCGGCCGGCATGCCCTTCCCTATCTGCCTACCGGAGCATCCTTTCCATGGTCCCGGCCCCAGCGCCCCGTTCCATTGCCCCCGCCACGCGCCCCCTGTCGTTTCAGGCGCTGATCCTGAAGCTGCATCAATTCTGGTCGGAACAGGGCTGCGCGATCCTGCAACCCTACGATACCGAGGTCGGGGCCGGAACGCTGTCCCCCCACACCACGCTGCGCGCGCTGGGCGCGCGGCCGTGGAAGGCGGCCTACGTCCAGCCCTGCCGCCGACCGTCCGACGGACGCTACGGCGAGAATCCCAACCGGCTGCAGCATTACTACCAGTATCAGGTGCTGCTGAAGCCGACGCCGGAAGAAAGCCAGAAACTGCTGCTGGACAGCTATCGCGCCATCGGCATCGACCCGATGGAGCACGACATCCGCTTCGTCGAGGACGATTGGGAAAACCCGACCATCGGCGCCTGGGGCCTGGGCTGGGAAGTCTGGTGCGACGGGATGGAGGTGACGCAGTTCACCTATTTCCAGCAGGTGGGCGGCATCCCGACCGTCCTGCCGTCGACCGAACTGACCTACGGGCTGGAGCGGCTGGCGATGTACGTGCAGGGAATCGAGAATGTCTACGACCTCGATTTCAACGGGCAGGGCCTGACCTACGGCGATGTCTTCCTGCGCGCCGAACGCGATTATTCGCGCCATAATTTCGAACTGGCGGATACCGACATGCTGCACCGCCATTTCCTGGATGCCGAACGCGAGGCCATCGCGCTGGTGGAATACGGAATCGCCCAGCCCGCCTACGACCAGTGCCTGAAGGCCAGCCATCTGTTCAACCTGCTGGACGCGCGCGGCGTCATCAGCGTCAGCGAACGTGCGTCCTACATCGGGCGCGTGCGTACGCTGGCGAAACGCTGCTGCGAAGCGTGGCTGGCGGGCGAGGAATAAGGATCATGCCCGAACTTCTGCTCGAACTCCTCTCGGAAGAAATTCCCGCGCGCATGCAGACCCGCGCGGCCGAGGACCTGGTCCGCCTGGTCGGCGAGGCCCTGACGCCCCTGAACCCGCGCGCCGCCACCGGCTTTTCCGGCCCGCGCCGCATCGCCCTGACATTGACGCTGGACGCCGTGGTTCCGGGCACCACGATTGCCGAGCGCGGCCCCCGCGAAGGCGCACCGGACAAGGCGCTGGACGGCTTCACCCGCAAGCATGGCGTGACCCGGGACGATCTGGTGCTGGAAGGCGGCTTCTGGGTGCTGAACCGCACCGTGCCCCCCGTCGAGGCCGCGACCCGCATCGCCGAGGTCCTGCCCCCGCTGCTGCGCCGCTTTCCGTGGCCCAAATCCATGCGCTGGGGTCAGGGCAGCGCCTTCACCTGGGTCCGGCCGCTGCGCCGCATCCTGTGCCTGCTGGATGGCCAGGTGGTCGATTTCACCCTGGCCGACGGCGAGGATAACGGCCACGGCCTGTGCGCCGACCGGTTCAGCGAAGGCCATCGCTTCACCGCCCCAGCCCCCTTCGCGCCCGAAAATGCCGCCGCATGGCAAGCGGGCCTGCGCGACCGGCAGGTGCTGGCCGATGCCGCCGAACGCCGGACGCTGATCGCCGAGGGCGTCGCGCGCCTGGCCGCCGAGGAAGGGCTGAGTGTGGCCGCCGACCCGGGCCTGGTGGACGAGGTCGCGGGCCTGACCGAATGGCCGGTGCCCTTTCTGGGCCGCATCGACGCCGCGTTCATGGACCTGCCGGCCGAGGTCATGCAGGTGTCGATGCGCGTGAACCAGCGCTATTTCGCGCTGCGTAACGACGACGGCAGCGCCGCCCCGCGCTTCGCCTTCGTCGCCAACCTGCTGCCGGCGGACGGCGGCGCGCTGACGATCGCGGGGAATGAACGGGTGCTGCGCGCCCGCTTCGCCGACGCGCGTCATTTCTGGGACCTGGACCGGTCGCGCACGCTGGCCAGTCGCGTGCCGGCGCTGGACGCGGTCGTCTTCCATGCCGCCCTGGGCAGCCAGGGCGCGCGGGTGGCGCGCATCGTCCGCCTGGCGGGCCTGCTGGCCCCCATGGTGGGCGCCGACCCGGCGCACGCCGAACGCGCGGCCCTGCTGGCCAAGGCCGACCTGACCACCGGCATGGTCGGCGAGTTTCCGGAGTTGCAGGGAGTGATGGGCGCCTATTACGCCCGGCATGACGACGAGGCCGCCGATGTCGCCCAGGCGGTGGCCGAGCATTACATGCCGCGCGGCCAGACCGACGGTGTGCCGACGGCGCCGGTCTCCATCGCCGTGGCGCTGGCGGACAAGATCGACAGCCTGACCGCCTTCTTCGCGGCCGGGGAAAAGCCCGGCGGGTCGGGCGACCCCTACGCCCTGCGGCGTGCGGCGCTGGGCGTCATTCGCATCATCCGCGAAAACGCCCTGCGCCTGGACCTGGTGCGGCTGTTCGTCCTGGCGTCCGAATCGCTGCCGGGGGAGCTGGCGAACGCGCCCGACCTGGAACTGCTGCCGGCCTTCGTCGCCGAACGCCTGCGCGTGCAGTTGCGGGCCGAGGGCGCGCGCCACGACATCCTGGCCGCGATTTCCAGCGGCAATGCCGACAGCGACATCACCCGCCTGCTGGCCCGGACCGAGGCCCTGGCCGCCATGCTGGCGACCGACGACGGGCGGAACCTGCTGGCGGCGACCAAGCGCGCGGCCAACATCCTGCGGATCGAGGACCGCAAGGACGGCCCCCATGACGGCGCGCCCGATCCTGTCCTGTATGAACAGGACGAGGAACGGGACCTGGCCAACGCCCTGCTGGAGACCATTCCGGCCGTCGAGGCCGCCATCGCCGGCGAACGGTTCGAGGACGCGATGCGCGCGGCCGCCGGCCTGCGTCCGGTGCTGGACCGGTTCTTCGAGGCCGTGACCGTCAACGCGGACCGCGCGGACCTGCGCCTCAACCGCCTGAGGCTGCTGGCCAACCTGCGCCGGATGACAGTGCTGATCGCGGATTTCAGCCAGATCGAAGGCTGACCCAACCTGCGAAAGCAGGGGCTCACCTGGTGGGAAAGATCGGGCTTTGCCCGAACCCACCAGGGCCTGAGGCCCTGGACCCTGATCAGGGGAGAGCCCTGATGCCTGCCGCCGCTAGATGGATTGGTATCAGGCCAGGAAGACCAGCCGCGCCGCCTGTCCGTCGCGCAGCACCAGCACCGCGTTCTGCCGGAACCGGCGGGCGACGACCCGCCCGCGCGCCAGCGGGAAGGCGACCGCGTACAGCGCCTCGGACCACGCACCAAGCGTCCCCTCGCCCCTACAGTGCGGCACGCCGGACAGATGCTCGGCCAGTCGGGCCATCATCCGGCGGTTCCACCCGTCGGGCCGCCGCCGGCCGCCGGGATTGCAGGCGCTGACGAACACGACATCGCCACGCCGCCCCCGCCACCAGCCGGGCCTGCCGCCCGGCCGGCATCCGGGCTGCACCGCCAGGCCGCCGGCCCGATACAGGCTGCGGCGATAGGCCCGCGCCGTCGCCGGATCGACGGGGCGCAGGCCGGTCATGCCTCGTCCGTCACCGCCTCGCCGAAGCGGGAATTGCGGTGCACCCAGGCCGACAGCAGCAGGCCGAAGCCGAACATCACCGTCAGCATCGCCGACCCGCCGTAGGAAATCAGCGGCAGCGGTACGCCGCCCACCGGTATGGTCCCCATCACCATCGACAGATTCACCGCGCAGTACAGGAAGAAATTCGTGGCGATCCCCAGGCCCAGTAGCCGGCCGAACTGGTTGCGGCTGCGCATCGCGATCAGCATGCCGCCCAGCACCATGGTCATCAGCAGGCCGATCACCGCGATGCCGCCCACATATCCCCATTCCTCGGCGATCATGGTGAAAATGAAATCGGTCTGTTTCTCGGGCAGGAAGTTCAGTTGTCCCTGCGTGCCGTGCAGATAGCCCTGCCCCCACATCCCGCCCGACCCCAGCGCGATCTTGGACTGGATGATGTTGTAGCCCGCCCCCAGCGGATCGCCTTCGGGATGCAGGAAGGTGGTGATGCGCGCCTTCTGGTAATCATGCAGATGGGAATAGGCGATGCGGACGAGGAACGGCACCGGCACGACCAGCAGCACGATCTGCCACAGGCGCATCCCGGCACCGAAGAACATCGTCGCCCCGACGGTCCCGATGATGACGGCGGTGCCCAGGTTGGGCTCTTTCAGCACCAGCCCGACCGGCAGCAGCACCATCAGCGCCGGCGGCAGCAGATACAACGGGTTGGCCATCCTGCGATAGCTGACACGGTGGAACCAGGCCGCCAGCACCAGCACCAGCGCGATCTTGGCCAGTTCTGACGGCTGGATCTGCATGCCGCCGACGATCAGCCACCGCTCCGCCCCCTTGCCGACATGTCCCATCCGCAGCACCGCGACCAGCAGCAGGATGGACAGGCCGTAAAGCGGCCACGCCAGCCGGACCAGCACGGCCGGACTGGTCAGCGCCACGCACAGCATCATCACCAGCCCGAAGGCGAAGCGGATGGTCTGCGGCCCGGCGAACGGGTGCGCCGATCCGCCCGCCGCGGAATAGAGGGCGCCGTAGCCGACCCCCGCCAGCACGCAGATCAGCAGCACATACAGCCAGTTGACCTGCCAGAGCTTGGCCAGGAGGCGGAAATTGGGTTCGGCGCGCAGAAGACGCTTCTGGAAATTCATCGTCGCCCCTCCTACCACGCCTCAGGGCGCTGCCCTTGACCCACAAAAGGGCCGAGCCCTTTGGAAATCCAGGACTTCATAAACGAATGGGATGCAAGAGCCGAAGCCCTTGCCGGGTTCGGGCAGCGCCCGACCTTCCTTTTCCCATATGACTTGGTGCCTGGCCTAATCGACCTCGGCCACGACCTGGCCAGGCGGTTCCTTGCGGTTCGCGGGGTCGCGCGTCAACGTGTCGGTCATGATGTCGCGTGCCAGCGGCGCCGCGACGGCAGCGCCCGCATTGCCATGTTCCACCACCACGGCCGCGGCGTAGCGCGGCGCGTCGTAGGGCGCGAAGCAGATGAACAGGGCGTGCGGACGATATTCCCACGGCAGGGCCGACGAATCGAAATGCCCGCTTTCGCGCAGCGCCCGGGACACGCGGCGCACCTGTGCCGAGCCGGTCTTGCCCGCCATCTGCACGCCGGGAATGCCCAGGCGCGCCATGGGCGCGCTTCCGTGTTCCTCATTGACCACGGCGAACATGCCGGTGCGCAGATGCGTCAGGAAGGCGTCGGGCATGTCCAGCCCGGGCCAGTGCGCGGGGTCCGTGCCCTCGACCAGCTTGCCGCCCGTGCTGCGGATCAGATGCGGCTGCACCGCCCGCCCCGTCGCGATCCGCGACACATAGGTCGCAAGCTGCAGGGGCGTGACCTGCACGGCGCCCTGGCCGATGCCGCTGACGATCGTATCGCCGCCGTTCCAGTGCTGCCCACGCCCGCGCTGCCAGGCCGGGGTCGGAATCAGGCCCGCGCGCGTATGCGGCACCTCGATATCCAGATGCGTGCCCAGCCCGAACGCATGGGACGCGGCGGCGATGGCCTCCATGCCGGTGCGGCGCGCGACCTCGTAGAAGAAGACGTCGCACGAGAATTTCAGCGCGTCCTTCAACGTCAGCGATCCATGGCCGTAGCGCGACCAGCAATGGAAACGCGTACCGCCCACATCCAGATAGCCGGGACAGAAAATCCGGTCGGTCGGCGACAGCGTGCCCGCCTGCATGGCGGCCATCGCCACCGCGGGCTTGAAGGTCGATCCGGGCGGGTAGACGCCCGCGACGGCCTTGTTGATCAGCGGCGTGCGTTCGTTGTTGGTCCAGTCGACCCATTGCGCCTGGCTGACGCCGCTGTCGAACAGCGACGGGTCGAAGGACGGGTTGCTGACCATCGCCAGCACCTCGCCATTGCGGCAGTCCATGACCACCGCACTGGCCGACTGGTCGGCGATCCGCCCCAGCACCGCCTGCTGCAGGCCGCTGTCGATCGTAAGCGCGATCTCGTCGCCTGCCCGCCCCTCGTCACGCGACAGTTCGGCCATGACGCGGCCGACCGCGTTGACCTCGATTTCCACCGCGCCGACCTGGCCGCGCAACCGGCCATCCTGCGTCTGTTCGATTCCCGCGCGGCCGATGCGCATGCCGGGCAACGCCATCGTGGCGTCCCCCGTCACGTCCTTCTCGCTGGGGGGGGCGACATATCCCACGACATGCGCCAGCAGCGGCCCGAACGGGTAATTGCGGGTGGTTCCGACATCGATCAGCACGCCGGGCAGCGACGGCGCGTTCAGTTCGATCCGCGCCATGTCGTCCCACGACAGGAAATCGCGCAGCATGATCGGGATGAAGCGCCGCTTGTGCCGCATCTCGCGCTCGATGCGCGTGCGGTCGCGGGCTTCGATGGGCACCAGCGTGGAAAACCGGTCCAGCGTGCCGGCGATGTCGTTGGTTTCCTCGGGCAGCAGCAGCGCGCGCCAGTTCACCTTGTTCGACGCCAGCGCGATGCCGAACCGGTCCACCACCCGTCCGCGCGGCGGCGCGATCAGGCGGCGGTTGACGCGATTATTCTCGGCCAGGCGGGCATAATGGTCGCCCTCCACCACCTGCAACCCGTACAGGCGATGGCCAAGGGCGCCCAAAGCCGCCATCTGCGCGCCCAGCACCACCAGTGCACGCCGGGTAAAGACGGCGCGGGACGGGTTGCCGGTATCGGGTCGCGACATCAGGCGGGGCGTAGTCTTGCGACGACGGATCATCCACACATCCACGTCGCAAGTGGCAATCCGGTTTTCAAGACGGGTCTCAGAGACTGTTTGAAAACGTTTTTTGCTGAGCGAGAGTGCCGCGCAGCGGCACGCCCGGCGTGGGTTTCCGAGCATCGGAGCGGAGCGGCCTTGATGGCCGTGCGCACCGAAGCACGGGAAACGCGCGTCGGATCGCCAGCAAAACGCGTTTTCAGACGGGCTCTCAGGCGCGGTCGGGGTTGGCCATGGTGCGTGCCATGACCGTGAACAGCGCACAGAGCATGGGAAACACGCCCAGCGCCAGCGTCCACTGGAACACGAACGGCACGCCGGGCATCGCCCGCAACGCCAGCGCCGAGACCAGCCCCCATTGCAGCACCGTGGCCGCCAGCGCCACCGCGCCGAACACCGCCCACAGCAGCAGGATATGCATCCGCGCGAAGCCGTACCGGCCCGACAGGCCGACCCCATGCACGATCAGCAGGATCAGCAGCATGACCCCCGGCGGCCCGAAACCCAGCAGGTCGACCAGCAACCCCAGCAGGAACACCACCGGCGAGGACATCGACGCCGGACGGAAGACCGACCAGAAAAACACCGATGACAGGACTACGCCCGGAAGCAGCTCCGCCTGGCCCGGCAGATCGAAGGGCGCCGACAGCAGCAGAATCGACAGGGCGGTGAACACCGCGGGCAGGCCGCGCCGCGACATGGCGTCCAGCCGGCGCCACACGCTGGCGCGAGGCTGGATTCCGGATTGCAGCACAGGGGACTGGTCGGGCGTCATCCATGCATACCCTCATCCCCGGCCGACCTTGGACTGGAAGGATGGCACAAGGGAATTGCCGGGACGGGGCAAGGGAATCCGCCCCGGCGCGTCCGGCGCGACCACCGAGGCACGTCCGTAATCGAACACCCGGACGATGTCGAGATGGTCGAGGGACGCAGCAGGGATGACGACGGGCTGACCCGGCCGGACATAATGAACCCGCCCGACCGGCAGGCCCGCGGGCAGTGAATCGATCTCGCCATTGGTGACGACACGCTCTCCCTCGATCGGGCCATTGTCCTGCGGATAGTACATCAGCCGGGGCGTAGCCGAATTGTCGCCAGCCATTATAGCCGCCCCGTGACTGACTTCCAGGGTTACCGGGATGCGGCTCGAAACGTCGGTCACCAGCAGCACCCGGACCGAGCGGCCGCCGACCTCGGTCACCCGGCCGACAAGGCCCGAGGCGTCGAGTACGATTTCGTCCTTGTGAATTCCGGCATCGACATTTGCCGCCAGCAGCACGCTGCGCGCATACAGGCCGCTGGTGTCCCGCACCACCCGGCCGGTGACGTAGGACGGCGCGGGATCCGGCATCCAGTGCAGATGGCCCTTCAGGGCGGCGTTCTCGTCCGCCAGCGCCGCCGCCACGTCATACCAATGGCGCAGATTGGCGTTTTCCGTCCGCAGGCGTTCGTTCTCGGCCTCGATTCGCGTCATGTCGCGCATGCGCTGATACAGGCCGTGCAGACGTTCCTGCGGCCAGACGATCAGGCCATAGGCCGGGGCCAGCATGTCGGCGACCCCCATGCGCACCCGTTCGGTCAGCCGGCGGTCGGCCTGGCCCAGCAGCATGATGCCCAGCGCCGCGACGATCAGCAGCGGCAGGACCAGCTTGTCCAGCGCCTGGCGCGACTGAATGGACAGCGGAATCAGCATCGCGCCCCCGCCACCCGGTCGCGCGCGCGCCGCCTGCCCGAACCCCTGTTCCGCTGCCGGACGTTCATCGCCCCGGCCCCCTTGTTCGCCCGTTTGCCGGAATGCGGGAGTCTGCCCGCGCCGGTTCGCCCGTCAGTACATGCTGGTCAGCACGTTCCGCAATCGTTTCATTTCTTCCAGGGCGCGTCCAGTCCCCAGCGCCACGCACGACAGCGCATCTTCGCCGACCGTCACCGGCAGGCCGGTCGCCCGGCGCAGCACCTCGTCCAGACGATAGAGCAGCGCGCCGCCGCCGGTCAGGACGATGCCCTTGTCGACGATGTCGGCCGCCAGTTCCGGCGGCGTGTTTTCCAGCGCCGTCGTGACGGCATCGACGATATGGCTGACCGGTTCGGCGAGGCTCTCGGCGATCTGGGCCTGGGATACGATGACTTCACGCGGCACGCCGTTGACCAGATCGCGGCCCCGGACCTCGCGCCAGCCGCCCTCGTCGTCGAGTTCGTCGGGCGGCAACGCGGCCCCCAGCTCGATCTTGATCCGCTCGGCCGAGCTTTCGCCGATCAGCAGATTATGGTTCCGGCGGATGTAGGAAATGATCGCTTCATCCATCTTGTCGCCGCCGACGCGGGCCGAACGGGCGTAGACGATGCCGCCCAGCGAGATCACCGCCACCTCGGTGGTGCCGCCGCCGATATCGACGATCATGCTGCCCGAGGGCTCGGTCACCGGCAGGCCGGCGCCGATCGCGGCCGCCATCGGTTCCTCGATCAGGAACACCTTGCGCGCGCCAGCGCTTTCCGCACTTTCCTGGATCGCGCGACGTTCGACGGCGGTGGAGCCCGAAGGCACGCAGACGATGATCAGCGGGCTGGCGAACATGCGGCGATTGTGAACCTTGCGGATGAAATGCTTGATCATTTCCTCCGCCACCTCGAAATCCGCGATGACGCCGTCGCGCAGCGGACGGATGGCCGTGATGTTTCCCGGCGTGCGGCCGACCATCTGCTTGGCCTCCTCGCCCACGGCCAGCACCTGCTTCTTGCCGCGCACGTCGGCAATCGCCACCACCGACGGTTCGTTCAGGACGACGCCGCGTCCCTTCACATAGACAAGGGTATTGGCCGTGCCGAGGTCGATGGCCATGTCGGCCGACAGCAGACCCAGCAGACGAGCAAACATCCAGAACTCCCCGACAACAAGCACGCGACTCCGACCCCGGCGACGAGTCGCGCGACGCCTCGACGGTCAACCCGTCCGTCATCACCCGCGCCGGCCTTCCTGGATCAGGGCGAGGGCTTAACGGTGCCCGCGCGCGCGGGCAAGGCCCGTGGACATTAATTCGTGCTTTTCCTCACGTCACCGGCCCACGCGGCGGAAAATTCCATCCCGCCGTCCGGCCATCGCCCTGTTTTCGCCATCGAAGCACCCCCATACCTTTATCAGAAGGCTCGACGGTCGCATGGGCCTCCCGTGGCGAGGCCACCCCCGTCCGTTCGCTCGCCGAACCGGGCGCAAAGGTCATCGCGGAGGGCATGCGCTGCCGGACCGTCGCGAACAAGGAAGACGATCATGAAGATCCGTATGCAAGGCCCCTACACTACCCGCGCCGCACTGCTGGGTTGCGGATTGCTGGCCCTGGCCGGATGCGGCAGCCCCTATGACCCCGGGGCCCGTGCCGGAACCGGCGCGCTGATCGGCGCGGGTGGCGGCGCCGCCATCGGCGGGCTGGCCGGCGGCGGAACGGGGGCGGCCATTGGGGCGCTGACCGGCGGCGCCGTGGGCGCGGCCACCGGGGCCGCCACCACGCCCAACCGGCCCCGTCGCAGCAACTACTACAATCGGGGCTACTGACTCCCTGCCGAGGCCGCCGTGCGGTTCACCGCAACCATGAGATGAACATGACCATTTTCCGCAGTCTATTCTTCCGTGTCGGGCAGCCTGCCCGACGCCCCGTGCGCGCGACGGCGACGCTGGCCCTGGCGGGCGCCGTTCTCTCGCTGGCGGCGTGCAGCAATCCCTACGATCCGGGGCAGCGCGCCCTGGGCGGAGGATTGATCGGCGCGGGCGGCGGCGCCGCCATTGGCGGGCTGGCCGGCGGCGGAACCGGGGCGGCCATCGGGGCGCTGACCGGCGGCGCCCTGGGCGCCGCGACCGGCGCGGCCACCACGCCCACGGCGCCACACCGCTATTACCCGCCGCAGGGCTACCCGCCACCCGGCCCCCCCCCGCCCGGCTATGCGCCGCCGGCTTATGGCGGCTACGCCCAACCGGCCTACCCGCCGCAAGGCTATTATCCCCCGCAGAATTATCCGGGCCCCTACGGCTACTGAGCCGGAATGCCGGTCATCAGAAACGCGCCTTCAGGTCCGCAACATAGGTGCGCATCGGAAAGGGGTGATATTCGTAATACCGGTCGTTGTTGACGTTATCGATGCCGGCATCGAGCGTCAGCGACCGGTAGACGCGATAATGAGCGTGCAGATCAACGACCACGAACGGGTCGAACGCGCCGAAGACGTGCGACACCCGGTCGGTGTTGTCCAGCGTCGAGTACATCCGGCCCTGGTATCGGACCGCGACCGACAGATCCAGGCGATCGTTGGGCCGGTACGTCACCTGCGCGGTATCCCGCCAGTTCGGGACATACGGCACATGCTTGCCCGTCGCCGTCGTGCCCGCCGCGCTGCTGAACCCGGGGTCGGACAGAATGCGGGAATCGACATAGGTCACGCTGTTGGACACATCGAGGCCAGGTACCAGCAGGTCATGCCGGTCCACCACGAATTCCACGCCGCGATTGCGCACCTGACGGACGTTCTGGAACGTCGTGGTGTAGATATTGTTAATCAGATTGCTTTGTGAAATCAGCGCGTTCCTGACATTTTCCTGAAACAGCGACAGACGGATCCGCCCCTGGCGCAGCCGATGCTCGACGGTCAATTCGCCCGAATAGACATTTTCCGGCGACAGGTCGGGATCGGGCACCGAATAGGTCCCGCCCGTGGCGACGATCTGGTACAGTTCGGCCACGGTCGGGTAGCGATAGGCCTCGCCGAACGACAGCTTGGCGCTCCAGGCCGGATCGATCCGCCAGGCCAGCGTCGCCTTGGGCGAGGCGTTGGTCGAACGCACCCGCGGCTGCGCCACCGCGGTCGTTCCCGCGAAATTGGCCCCGTCGAACGCCCGCCAGAATTCCAGCCGCCCACCGACCGTCAGCGTGAAGCCCGGGGCGAATGTCCATGCATCCTGCGCCCAGAGGGCATAGGTCGAACTCCTGCCCCGCCCGCTGGCATAGAGCGTACCGTTGCCGTCGCGGGGCGACGCCATCCAGTTATCGGTGTTGTAGGTGGGGTTGTTCAGGTCGTACTGGTCCCGGTGGCCGCCGAAACTGACCTCATGCGGGCCGGCACTCCCGTCGGGGCGCCAGATTGCCTTCACATCCGCCGTGGTCCAGCCGGTACCATCCAGCCGGGCGAGATAGCCGTTCGGCCGAAACGTCGTACCGGCCAGCACGCCGGCCGGATTGCGCTGCATGTCGCGCAGGAAGGCGTAATCGGTAAAGATCGCCTCCCAATCCCAATGGGCCCTGGTATCGGTCTTCAGCGACACCGCGTTCATCAGATGCCGCTGGCTTTGGGTATAGGTGTCGTTGGCGAAGCCCGACACGCCGCCGAAGGTCGGCCTGTCCGCCGCGTCGGTCAGGTAGGTCTGGGACCGCGCGCGCGCATCGTTGGTCCAGAAACCGATCGTATAGCTCGCCCGCAGCCAGTCCGTCAGATCGTAAGAGACGCGCCCCGTCACGGTGTTCATGGTACTGTGCAGCAATCCGCCCGCACCAACGACATTGGCGGTCGCCCCGGTCTTGCTCAGCGCCGGGATGATGCCCGTCGTACCCGCGGGTGTCTGGCCGCTGGTGATGAAAAACAGCGGTTCGGCAAGCGTTTCCTCCCGGTTCGCGCTGACGAACCAGGAAAACCTGCCGATTTTGTCGCCCAGCGTGACCGCGCTGCCGGCGGTGCCGTAGGTTCCGTGCGTCTTGTACGCATCGAAGCTTTGCACGCTGCCGGTCTGCTTGACCGTCGCCGCGAACCGGTCGGGCATCCGGGTGGTGATCAGGACGACGCCGCCCATGGCATTGCCCGGATATTCCGCGGCGAACGGGCCGTAGAGCATGTCGACCCGTTCGATCTGCTCGGGCGCGACCATGCCCCAGCGCGGCGCGCCGTTGGTGTTGTTGTTGGAAATCAGAGCGGAAATCGGCATGTCGTCGACATAGACAAGGCTGCGCGCGCTGGAATTGACGCCCCATGTCCTGGTCTGAAGCGTCGCCTGGGTGTCGCCGTTATTGCGTTTCCGCACGAACAGGCTGGGCATGTATTTCAGCGCGTCCTCGGCATCGACGATATTGGTCGTGGCCTCGATCCTGCGCCGGTCGGTGCTTTCCACCGTCTGCGGCAGGGAAAACCGCCTGATGTCGGCCGCGGGCTTCGAACTTTGCCCGGTGACGAGGATCGATTCCACGCGCCGGGGCGCCACCGCCGTTTCGGCCGGCGGGGTGGGGGTAGCGGCCAGTGCCGGTCCGGCATCCGCCAGAATGCCGAGCATGACCGAAACGCGCGCAAGCGTGCGCGGCGTTATGCCGAGGCCCCGTGGGACCTTGTGAAATCCATGCATGTCATCGAGAGTCCTTGCGTGACGGATCCAGCCGGCACACGGCACGACGACAGGCCCGCCACGCGGCCCCGAATATCCCGGAGCGGCGTGACAGGCGTATCAGTCGGGCCGGCGGCCGGCGCGAGGGGTCAGTTCAGGACAGGGGGACCGCGCGGCCGTGCCGCGGCGTTGACGACTGAGGGCGGGCCGCGCGCGGCTGCCGCAAACCCTGCCAGCCCGATCAGCACCGGCAGCAACGCCGGCACCACCGGCCCGCCGGCGGGCAGCAGGAACAGATCGGCCAGTGCACCGGGCAACGGCAGGCCGACATCGCCATGGACATGGTGGCGCCGCGCGGGCGTCTGGCCCGCGCCGTCGATCGGCAGGGAACTGTCGCAGAGCACGGACAGCGCGGAGAGCGTCGCGAATTGCGCGTCGGTCTCCTGGTCCGAGAAGGCGGCGCTGCCGAGCAGAAGCTGGCCGAGCATCGCGACAAACGCGATGGCCCATCCCACCCTGCCAAGCCGACGCTGTTGCATTGCCCGATTCATCACACGGGATCATCCACTCCGGACGGGCGATCCGCGACCCCGCGATCACAGGGATGTGCCATGCACGCCTGGCACATCCGCCTGTGTGGGGCCTTTCTCTTCAGGCCGTCAGCGCTTCGGGCTCGGCGCGGGTGCGCTTGACCAGCAGCTTGTTCAGCGCATGGACATAAGCGCGGACGGCCGACACCAGCGTGTCGCTGTCCGCGCCCTGGCCGTCCACCAGCTTGCCGTCCTCTTCCAGGCGCACGGTAGTGCGGGCCTGCGCGTCGCTGCCCTCGGTGACCGCGCCGACCGAATAAAGCTGCAGCGTCGCGTCGTGGGGGAAGATCTGCTGGATCGCGTTGAAGGCGGCATCGACAGGCCCCTGGCCGGTGACGGTGGCACTGCGGGCCTCGCCATCGACCTCCAGCGTCAGCGCCGCACGCGCGGGGCGCTTCGACCCGGCCTCGACTTCCAGCGAGACGAAGCGGATGCGGGCATGGTCCCGCGCCTCGTCATCCACCAGCGCTGCCAGATCCTCGTCGTAGACGACCTTCTTGCGATCGGCCAGGTCCTTGAAGCGGGCGAAGGCGTCGTTCAGATGCGCGTCGTCCATCTCGCCATAACCCATGGCCTTCAGCTTGTCGCGGAAGGCCGCCCGGCCGGAATGCTTGCCCAGCACCAGCGAGGACTTGGTCCAGCCCACGCTTTCCGGCGTCATGATTTCGTACGTCGCGGCGTTCTTCAACACGCCATCCTGATGGATGCCGCTTTCATGGGCGAAGGCATTGCGACCGACGATGGCCTTGTTGGGCTGCACGTCGAAGCCTGTGATGGTCGCCAGCATGCGCGAGGTCCGCAGCAGGGCCTGCGTGCGGATGCCGGTCGTATAGGGCATGACGTCATGGCGCGTGCGGATCGCCATGACGATTTCTTCCAGCGCCGCATTGCCGGCGCGTTCGCCGATGCCGTTGATGGTGCATTCGATCTGCCGGGCGCCGGCGGCCAGCGACGCGATGGTGTTGGCGACCCCCAGGCCCAGGTCATTGTGGTTGTGGGCCGAGAAAATCACCCGGTCCGCCCCCGGCACGCGGGTCCGCACGTCGTTGAAGATGCGGGCCATGTCCTCGGGCGTGGCATAGCCGACCGTGTCGGGGATGTTGATCGTCGTGGCCCCGGCCTTGATCGCGGCCTCGACGCAGCGGCACAGGAAGTCGGGATCGGTCCGCGACCCGTCCTCGGCCGACCATTCGACGTCATCGGTGAACTGGCGCGCCGCGGTATTGCCCGCGACGATCAGTTCCAGCACCGTTTCCGGCTCCATCCGCAGCTTGTATTTCATGTGCAGCGGCGAAGTGGAGATGAAATTATGGATGCGCCCGCGTTCGGCAGGACGAATGGCCTCGCCCGCGCTGGCGATGTCGTTCTTGCCGCCGCTGCGCGCCAGCGCGCACACCACAGGGCCGCGCACGGTGGACGCAATCTGGTGGACGCTGTCGAAATCGCCCTTCGACGCCACGGGGAAGCCGGCCTCGATCACGTCGACGCCCAGTTCCGCCAGGGCTTCCGCCATCCGGAGCTTTTCCGTCAGGTTCATCGAAAAGCCGGGGGATTGTTCGCCGTCACGCAGGGTCGTGTCGAAAATGATGACACGATCGTCGCCGATGCGGCCGAAGGACGGATGGTCGATAGTCATGGATTACCTCGGACAGGTCCGGATGTTCGCCTCTGAACGCCACGACGGGCGTTCCTTGCCTAGCCTGCGGGATTGCTCCCGCCGTTACCCCCTGGGCGTACCGGCTTCGTGCCGGCCCTGAACGCTCAGGGGCAGATAAGTCGAAGGCGAAGCAGGAGGGCGGCACGTCCATGGGCGCGCGACAATGCCGGCGCTGCTGCGCCCGACCCGTCTGCCATCATGAACATCGCAAAATCCATGGGCGGCACCATACAGACCGATCCGCCGATTGCAACCCAAAAGGCCGCCATCCGAACAGGCGCGCCATCAGCCCGTCAGGCGGGTGACGCCGCCGGCCGAGGCGAAATACCGGTCGATCGCCTGCTTCATCGCGCCGGCCACCATCATCCGGTGCCCCGCCTGGCGCAGCGCGGCCTCATCCAGCCGGTTGGACATGAAGCCCATTTCCACCAGCACCGACGGAATGTCCGCCGATTTCAGGACCACGAACGCCGCATGCCGCGACGGATGCGGCAGCAGGCCGATACGGGGCTGGAAGGCCGCGACGACGCTGCTGGCCAGATGGGCGGCGCCGCGCCGGGTTTCCTCGGTCACCAGGCTGGCCAGGATGGCCTGCACCTCGGGCGAACTGGCGTGCACCTGCGGGCCGCCGAACCGGTCGGCGCTGTTTTCGGTGCGGGCCAGCGCCGCCGTCTGGGCATCCGAGGCCTGACCCGACAGGGTATAGACGCTGGCCCCCCGCACTCCGCGATCGGTCAGCGCGTCGGCATGCATGGACACGAACAGGGCGGCGCGATGGGTATGGGCGATATCGACCCGCCCCTCCAGCGGGATGAACCGGTCGTCGGATCGCGTCATTGCCACGCGGTAGGCGCCGCTGGCCAACAACTGCCGCCGCAATTCCGACGCCGCGGCCTCAGCGATATGCTTTTCGTAGGTGCCCGACACCCCGATCGCGCCCGGATCCTTGCCGCCGTGACCGGGATCGAGCATGACCAGCGGCAGGGGGGCCGCCGCCCGGCCGACGATTGCGGGCGCGCGATGCATGACCGGCGCGGGCACGGCATGCCGCGCGGCATGGACGGCGTGCGCCCGATGGTGCGTGGTGGCGGTGGACGCGGCACCCGGGCGCAGCAGCATCCCGGCGGCCGACAGGCCGGACAGCAGGACATGCCGCCGGTCCCGACACGCCGGGCCGGCCGGACAATCGGCCTTCCGGCCCGCCGTCGTCGCGCGATCGGAACGATGGGTGTGCATGACGGCCGGTCCCTGCTGCGGATCCTGACGGGCTTCTTAGCATCTTTCGACCCGCCCGTCAGCAATTCAACCACTTGCGGCAATTCATTCGTACGGATTTGCAGGGACCTGCGGCATTTTCGCGGTGGTGCTTGCAGCGAAGGCGCAGTTAGGTCATGCTGAACTGGTGATGGGTCCGCGTCGGCCGACGTCCGTGCAGGTCATGGGCGCCCCCGGCCGGCATGACCGGCCCCATTCGGCAGGCCGGCCCCGCGCGGGCGTGGCGCGTCCGACCGCAACACGGGTCGGACGGCCCGCAACCGCGTGGCCCGGCGGCCGCTCCACCCCTGCCGCAAGGCCGGGCGCAGGATGACGACGATATATTGATCTGACGACGCGGCCGCGCCTCGGCCTGGACGCATCGTCATCGCCTGATGAGGATGGATGAACGCCACGCGGACCGCGTTTGCAGGCAGCACGATACAGCATGCGTCACCCGTGACACATGCCGACGCTGGTTGCCCGGGCCCCGCCGCAACGGCTTCCGGATCCGTCATATCTTTCCCGTTCGTTTCTGCTCGCCTTCCCCGTCGCAGTTGCCCGTCCCCGATGAGGACGCCGAACAGACAGAGGAGCCGGGCACACCGGAGTTCCGTTTTTTATGAACAAGCGCATGCTGATCGACACGACCCACGCGGAAGAAACCCGCGTGGTCGTGATGGATGGTAACAGGCTCGAAGACTACGACGTCGAGGCATCCGTCAAGAAGCAGCTCAAGGGCAATATCTACCTCGCCAAGGTCATCCGGGTCGAGCCCAGCCTGCAGGCCGCCTTCGTGGAATATGGCGGAAACCGTCACGGTTTCCTCGCCTTCAGCGAGATCCATCCGGATTACTACCAGATCCCGGTTGCCGACCGCGAGAAGCTGCTGGCGCTGCAGGAAGAGGAAGCCCGCGCCGAGGAAGCCGCCCCCCAGGACGACGAGGCCGAACCCGCGCCCCGCGATGCCGAGGGCGCGAATGGCGAGGACGAGGCCGGCGACAGCGATGGCGAGTCCCTGCCCGAGACCGTCGGCGGCGAGACCGATACCGGCGACGAGGGCGTGGTCCAGCGCCGGATCGCCCGCTTCCTGCGCAGCTACAAGATCCAGGAAGTCATCCGCCGCCGGCAGATCCTGCTGGTGCAGGTCGTCAAGGAAGAGCGCGGCAACAAGGGCGCCGCGCTGACTACCTATGTCTCGCTGGCCGGGCGCTATTGCGTGCTGATGCCGAATTCGCTGCGCGGCGGCGGCGTGTCGCGCAAGATCACGTCGGTCGCCGACCGGCGCCGGCTGAAGGACGTGATCGCCGAACTGCAGATTCCGCGCGGCATGGCGATGATCGTCCGCACCGCCGGCGCCCAGCGCCCGCGCCCCGAAATCATGCGCGACTGCGAATATCTGCTGCGCCTGTGGGACGACATCCGCGAACATACGCTCAATTCGATCGCGCCGGCGCTGATCTATGAAGAAGCGAGCCTGATCAAGCGCGCCATTCGCGACATCTATACCCGCGACGTGGGCGAAATCTTGGTCGATGGCGAGACGGGATGGAAGTCGGCGCGCGAATTCATGCGCATGCTGATGCCGCAGGGCGCGCAGAAGGTGAAATGCTGGCGCGACGGGCAGCCGCTGTTCTCGCATTTCAATGTCGAGGGGCTGCTGGATTCGATGCTGTCGCCGACGGTGCAGCTGCGCTCGGGCGGGTATCTGGTCATCAACCAGGCCGAGGCGCTGGTCGCCATCGACGTCAATTCGGGCCGCGCGACGCGCGAGCGCAATATCGAGGAGACGGCGCTTCGCACCAACCTCGAAGCCGCCGAGGAAGTGGCGCGGCAGTTGCGCCTGCGCGACCTGGCAGGCCTGATCGTCATCGACTTCATCGACATGGAGAGCCGCAAGCACAACGCGATGGTCGAGCGGCGGCTGAAGGACGCGCTGCGCACCGATCGCGCGCGCATCCAGGTCGGCAATATCTCGCATTTCGGGTTGCTGGAGATGTCGCGCCAGCGGCTGCGCCCGTCGATCACGGAATCGACCTTCACCCCCTGCCCGCACTGCCAGGGCACGGGCATCATCCGCGGGACCGAAAGCGCCGCGCTGCATGTGCTGCGCGCCGTCGAGGAAGAAGGCACCCGTCGCCGCGCCGCCGAGATCACGGTGCATGTGGCCTCGGAAATCGCGCTGTATATCCTCAACAACAAGCGCGTCTGGCTGGATGAGATCGAGAAGCGCCACAAGATGCGCGTCGTCTTCACCCCCGATGCGACCCTGCTGCCGCCGCAATTGCGGATCGAGCGCGTCCGCCCGCAGACCGAAAAGTTCGAACCGGTCGCCCTGCCCGCCCCCACGGAGGAGCCCGAGACCGTCGCGGCGCCCGCCCTGGTCCGCGAAATCCCGATTCAGGACGAGGCTCCTGCCCAGGCCGAAGCCGAAACCGCAGCGCCCCCGACCGCAGCGGAGGAGAACGACGACGGCACCGATCATCGCCGCCGCCGC
Source organism: Gluconacetobacter azotocaptans (assembly GCF_014174355.1). Lineage (GTDB taxonomy): Bacteria > Pseudomonadota > Alphaproteobacteria > Acetobacterales > Acetobacteraceae > Gluconacetobacter > Gluconacetobacter azotocaptans. Next base: position 12,474 of record NZ_JABEQF010000004.1, on the reverse strand, counting down.
CGCCGCCGTCGTCGGCGTCGTGGTGGCGCCGAGCATGGCGAGACCACGGCCCCGCAGTCGGCCGCCATCGCGGCGCCGGAAGAATCCGAGGCCGCCGAGGCCGAGGAAGAGAGCCCGGTCGCTGCGCCCGAGACCGTCGCCACCGCCCCCGTGGTTCGGGAAGAAGGCGGCCGCGATCGCAACCGCCGCCGTCGCGACCGGCAGGACCGCCGCCCCGTGACGCCCGAGGTGGAAGCGCCGTATCGCGGCCCGACGCCGGCCAACCCGTTCGGTAACGGCATCATCGACATCTTCGACGTGATCGAGCAATCGACCGACACCGACCTTATCCCGGCAATGCCCGTCCAGGCCCCGGTCTCGGTCGAGATCGTCGATATTGCCGAGACGCTGGCCATCTCGGAACCCGAAGCGGTCCCCGAGGCAACGGTGATCGAGGCAACGGCGGAAATCGTGGCCGATGCGGTGGAAGCCGCGTCGGAGGTCCCCGTCGAGGTCGAGGTCGAAATCGTCGAGGCCGAGCCTGCGCCCAAGCGGGCATCCCGCCGCCGCGCCGCCGCCCGTCCCCGCAAGGCCGCCGCCGCCAAAGCCGAGGTGGAAGCCCCTGCCCCGGTCGTTGTGGCCACGCCGGAAGCCGAGGCCGAGACCGTCGTCGCCGAGCCGGTAAAGCCTGCGCGGCGTCGGGCACCGGCGCGCAAGGCCGCGGCCAAAAGCACGGCGAAGACGCCGTCCAAGGTGGCGGAAGAGCCCGTCGCGGTAGTAGCCGAACCCGAGGCACCCGCCGCCGAAGCCGAGGAGCCGAAGAAGCCGGCCCGCAAGCGCGCGCCGCGTGCCGCCACGACGACCCGCAAGGCGAAGTCGGCGGAACCGGCTGTGACCGAAGAGGCCGCCACCGTCGCGCCCACCGCCGAGGCCCCGGCCAAGCCGCGCCGCGCCCGCAAGGCACCAGCCCGCGCGAAAAAGGCCAAGCCCCCGGTGGAAGCCCTTGCCGAGGCCCCGGCCGAGGCCGCGACGCCGGCCACCGACAGCCCGGTGGTGCAGCCGATCGTGATCGACGACAGCGCACCCGCCCCGGTCCGCAAGACCGGCTGGTGGCGCCGCTGATCCTCGGCCGGTTCGCCGGCCAGGACCACTGACGAAAAAGCCCCGCTTCCGGAAGGAAGCGGGGCTTTTTCATTAGCAGCCGGGTCAGGACACAACGGACAATTTCGAAGCCGGACGTCCGAACGCCCTGTGCAGCGTTGCGGTCGCATGTCCGATGGAAAGCGCGTCATCCCGGATGCAGTCCCGGATCGGGCGCGTGTCACAAAACGTACCCTCTCTCCGTCTTAAGGTAACACCCATGGCAAGGATGCCCCTATGACGGCTCGGCTCGACTATTACGCAACCTCTCCCGTGCTTCTGGGAAAAATGCTGGACCTTGAACAGGCCGTCATGACAGACGGACTGGGGCATGGTCTGCTTGAACTGGTGAAAATCCGGGTCTCCCAGATCAACGGATGCGTCTTTTGCCTCGATATGCACCTCCGCATTCTGCAGCAGGCCGGAGAAAGGACCGACAGGATCGTGCTTCTGTCCGCCTGGCAGGAAGCAACGATTTATACGCCTTGTGAACGGGCCGCGCTCGCATGGGCCGAGGCATTGACGCGCATCGCAACGACACATGCACCGGATATGGCCTATGAAGGGCTGCGCGGGCACTTCTCGGACGAGGGAATCGTGCAGCTCACCATGGCGATTGTCATGATCAACAGCTGGAACCGCCTGGTGATGGGCTTTCGCTCCCTGCCACGCGCACCCGGGCTGCGAGGGTAGGAATGTCGGATCCTACGGCGACGTTCATGCAATTTCGACCGGATATGACAGGCATTGCCTATCGGATGACAGGGTCGCTGGCCGTCGCGGAAGACATGGTGCAGGACGCTTTTCTGCGCTGGCACACGGCGGACCAGCCAGCCATAGACAATCCCAGGGCGTGGCTGCTGAAGGTCGTGACGCGCCTCTGCCTTGACTGGCTCAGGGCGGCGCCGCAACGCCGCGGACAATATGTCGGGCCATGGCTGCCGGAACCATTGCTGCATACGCAGGACGCGCCGCAGGCGCTGAAACACATGCATGACGAAGATCTGTCGGTTGCCTTTCTGGTAACCCTTCAACAGCTTTCCCCAGCGGAACGCGCCGTATTTATCCTGCACGACCTTTTCGAAACACCGTTCGATGAAATCGCAACTCTGCTGGCACGCAGCCCGGCCGCCTGCCGGCAACTGGCGTCCCGCGCCCGGCGGCATCTGACACACCGCAATCGCCCGGGACCCGCGCCGGACAGCACCTGGGCGATGCGCGTAGCCGAGGCATTTCTGGAAGCGTCGCGCAGCGGTGACGAAGCGGCATTGAGAACTATTCTGGCGGAAGACGTGCGCCTCATTTCCGACGGCGGGGGCATTCGTCCGGCGGCCCTGAATGTCATTGAAGGTGTCGACCGAATTTGCCGCCTGCTGGTGGCGCAGAGCCGCAGGAATGGAAGGCAGGCGCCCCCGGTGCTGTATCGGGACCTGATCAACGGCGCACCCGGCTTTGTCACCGTCGAAACCGACGGGCTGATCCAGACGACAACCCTCACAATCGCCGGCGAACGGATCACGGCCATTCAGATCGTCCGTAATCCCGAAAAGCTGGCAGGGATCGAAGGACGTCTGGTGCATTAGATGTTTGGTGCCGGGACCAAGCACCGCGCGCTGCAGCCCGTTTCAATTTAGTTGCCTTTGGCAACTAGATGGCGCAACGTCGTCCTCATGGAACAGACGATAGAAGCCGTCCGCACGTTCAACCGATTCTACACCCGATATGTCGGGGCCTTGGACGCGCGCTTTCTGGGCAGCGATATGAGCCTTCCGGAGGCTCGGCTTCTGCTGGAAATTGCCCGGCGCGAACCGGTTCAGGCCAACATGCTACAAGATGAACTTGATCTGGATCGCGGTTATCTGAGCCGCATGGTCAGCCGGTTTGAACAACGCGAGTGGATCTCACGCGATCGTTCGGCCACGGATAGCCGCTCCCGGCCCATCCGCCTCACCCCTGCCGGTCGTGCGGCATTCGCAGCCATCGATCGTCGTCAGCATGATGTCATTGCAGCGGCGCTGTCGCGTCTCACTCCCGCCGAACAGCATGATCTGACCGAAGCTCTTTCCCTGGCAAGATGCCTGCTGGCGGCCCCAACAACGCCGCATGCCGATTCAGACGGGCAGCGTAGGGCTTCGCTGGAAATGCTCGACCGTCCTGTCTGGAACGCACTCGCGGGACGTCAGGCGCCGTTGTCGATCGGCACCCCCAACGCGCGGCGCTTCGATCCTGCAATCGGCCCGTTCGGAGCCGCACGCCGGAATACGGCAGGACACCTGGCCACGCTGGCGCGGTTATCCGCAACCGACGACATCTGGCTCGTTGAAAAAGAGCCGATCGCAGCACCCGATGGCGCCGTAATCGTCCACAGCGCCGAATGCCTGCAAATGGTTGCCGCGCATGTCTCTGAACAGGACCGCAGTTTTCCATTCCGTGATCTTGGAGAGGCCGATGCCGCAGACATGCTGGCGCTTGCAACGCTTACCGCCCCCGGTCCTTTCCGGGCCGGCACATGGCGCCTCGGTGGCTTCATCGGAATTCGCGACAATGGCCGCCTTGTCGCCATGGCCGGAGAGCGCCTGAAGCCCGGAAATTTCACCGAAATAAGCGGCGTATGTACCCACCCGGAGTATCGCGGACGAGGTTATGCAGGCTTCCTGATGCGCGTCGTCGCGAAACGTATTCTTGCAAGAGGAGAGCAGCCTTTTCTGCATTCATATGCAAATAATGCCGGAGCGATCGCCCTGTATGAGTCACTTGGCTTCAGGGCCCATCAACGCGTGACGGCAACGGTGATTCGAAGGACGTGACGATCCATTCATCCGCTCCCCTTACCCGCCCTTATGTGAAATAATCCGTCGGTCGAAGCCGATGTCGGGAGGTCGCCTTGAAACTCGCCGTTTTCTGTGGCTCGTCCGAAGGGCGTGAACCAGCTTATAAGCATGCAGCATATGCATTCGGACGCCTCGCCGCACAGCGTGGTATCGCGATCGTATATGGCGGCGGACATGTTGGTCTTATGGGCGCCGTCGCGGATGGTGCGCTCGCGGCCGGTGGCGAGGTCATCGGCGTTATGCCGAAGGCCCTTGTCGAGCGTGAAATTGCGCATCAGGGTCTGACTCATCTGGAAGTGGTCCCCGATATGCATGTTCGCAAACAGCGCATGTCGGAGCTGGCGTCGGGGTTCGTGACGCTTCCGGGCGGAGCGGGAACCCTGGAAGAGATATTCGAACAATGGACGTGGGCGCAGCTTGGCATTCACAACAAGCCTTGCGGCTTTCTCAATGTCGAGGGCTATTTCGATCCTCTGTTGGCGATGATCGCGAAGACCACCCGGGAAGGCTTCATGAAGCCTGAATATGCCAGCATGCTGGTCGTTACATCGGACCCTTTGGAACTCTTCGAGTTGTTTGACGATTATACGCCCCCCGCCCGAAAATGGACCCAGGCGCCCGTCCCCCCGGCTTCTGCCTGACCGTCGTGCAAACACGGTCGTCAGGCCCAAAGAGCCCTCTGAAAGAGGCTCAGGAAACGAAACTACGGTCTATTGTTGCCGAAAGTCCCCTTCTTTCCACGATTCTCGGAAGATGGGATCAAATTTCTCTTCCTGATGCCTGGCTTGTGGCCGGAGCGGTGGCCCAGACAATCTGGAATCATACATTCCGCTATCCGCCTGCTCACGGCATCAATGACATTGATATTATTTATTTCGATGCGGACAATCTTTCCGAGGATGCCGAAGCCGCACATTCCGCTCGAATCCGAGCGGCATTCCGCGATGTGCCTGTCTGGATAGACGTAAAGAACCAGGCCAGAGTCCATTGCTGGTATAAGGAAAAATTCGGCTACTGCATCCCAGCCTACAGATCGATCCCGGAAGCCATTGCGACATTCCCGACCACCGCACAACAGCGGTTGGCCTGCGTCCTCAGAATACCGGCCTGGAATTATGCGCGCCTTACGGACTGTCCGATTTGTTTGGTTCGATCGCGCGTCCCAACAAAAAACAAATCACGCGCGAAATATACGAAAAGAAGCTCGCAAGGTGGAAGGCCTTGTGGCCTGAACTTACGATCATCGGTTGGGATGAATAACGGCCTTGCAGGACGCGTCCGACGCGTAATGTTACACTGTGCTCTGACCCGCGCCATTCGGGTCGGACGGGGCGGTTTCCCAGCCCAGGCCGATGACGGCGGCACTTCGCCGCCCCATACCGTCGGTACGCAGAACAATGACGTTCTGTTCTTCAAGATACGCCAGTTGCCGCCGGGCGCGGCCCAGGGAATGGGTACCGTAGACACGGGCGATGGTGGCGTCGGATGGGCAGGGGGCGCCTTCCATCGCCGCGCGGGCGATCAGCAGGAAGATCCCGCGCATGTCGTCGGGCAGCGGCGTCGCAATCCGTTCGGCCTGCTGCCAGGCCTCGCCCTCGGCGGTTTCGGCGTCGATGCCGGCCCGCGCGGTGGCCAGCGCCCGGCGGAATTGCGGCATGTCCATCGCCTGCCGCCCCATGCCCTCGATCCGGCAGCGGACCAGGAAATCCTGATACAGCACATGCACCGGCCGGAAGCCGGCATCCTCGTCGCGCAATATGTCGGTCAGGATGGCGGCGAAGCGCCGGCGCTGTTCGGCCCGGTCGGCCGGGGTCTGCGGCGGCGGTTCCTCGGCTTCGGCCTCCACGGCCGCCGAGGCGGCATGGGCGGCGAGCTGCGCCAGGATATCCGGCGGCGGCGGCGCGGGCGTCCGGGCCGGCCGGGCCATCAGTTCGCGGTCCGGCAGCGGGGTCAGGATCAGTTCGCGCATTTCCTCGGGCGGCGGCGCGGGTTCGAACGGCAACAGGGTCGGGCCGGCCGAACGGCTTTCGGTCTCGACTTCGCCGATCCGCACGGCCACGGGCCGGCGGCATAGCGCGGGGCCCAGCGCCACGAAAAACCCGCGTTGCAGGTCGCGGAAGCTTTCGGCCTGCCGGCGCTCCATGCCCAGCAGGTCGGCCGCGCGCGCCATGTCGATATCGAGGAACGTGCGCCCCATCAGGAAATTCGACGCCTCGGCGGCGACATTCTTGGCCAGCTTGGCCAGACGCTGCGTCGCGATAACCCCGGCCAGCCCGCGCTTGCGTCCTCGGCACATCAGGTTGGTCATGGCCCCCAGCGAGGCGCGCCGGGCCTCGTCCGACACCTCGCCGGCGGCGGCCGGGGCGAAAAGCTGGGCCTCGTCCACCACCACCAGCACAGGATACCAGTGGGCACGCGCGACCTCGAACATGCCGCCCAGGAAGGCCGCCGCGCGGCGCATCTGCAATTCGGCATCCACGCCTTCCAGGTTCAGGACCACCGACGCGCGATGAACGCGCATCCGCTCGCCCGCCGCCTGCAACTCGGCCTCGGTATGCATGGCGCCGTCGATCACCAGATGACCGTATTTCTCGGCCAGGCTGACGAAATCGCCCTCGGGGTCGATGATGGCCTGCTGGACCAGGGTCGCCGACTGTTCTAGCAGCCGGCGCAGCAGATGCGACTTGCCCGATCCGGAATTGCCCTGCACCAGCAGGCGCGTGGACAGCAATTCCGCCAGATCCATCACGGCAGGCCCGCCGCCCCGCACTTCCCCAATCGTGATCGCAACCGTCATGGGGTGGACGGATACCGTTCCTTGGCCCCTTCCTGCAACCAGTCCAGCACGCCCGCCGCCGCCGCGCGGCCGGTGGCGAAGCAGGCCTGAAGCAGATAACCCCCGGTGGGGGCTTCCCAATCCAGCATCTCGCCCGCCGCGAAGACACCCGGCAGGGCCCGCAACATGAAGCGGGCATCGACATCCGCCGCCCGGATGCCGCCCGCCACCGAAATCGCACGATCCAGCGAATCGGGCGCCAGCAGCGTCACCGGCACGGCCTTGACCAGCCGGGCCAGTTCCGCCGTATCGCGCGGCGGCACCCCATCGGCCCCCTCGCGCAGGATCGCCACCGCGACCGGCGGCAGGCGCAGCGCCTTGCGCAGCGTGTTCGACAGGCTCTCGCGCCCCCGGACCCGCTCCAGGCGCGCCTGAACCACATCCAGCGACATGTCGGGGCGCAGGTCCAGCAGCACCCTCGCCTGCCCCTGGGCCGCAATCCTGTCGCGCAGGGGGGCGGACAGGGCGTAGATCGCGCCACCTTCCAGCCCGGCGGCGGTCACCACCGCCTCGCCCCGGACGGGCGCACCCGACGCACCTTCCATCGTCAGTGCGATCCCGCGCAGCGGTTCGCCGGCGAAGCGGGTCCGCGTCGCCTCGGTCCAGTTGGTGGCAAACCCGCAGTTGGCCGCCTGAAAAGGCGCAGCGATAACCCCCTGTCGGGCCAGGAGGCGCGTCCATTGCCCGTCCGACCCCAGGCGCGGCCAGCTTGCCCCACCCATGGCCAGAATTACGGCATCGGCCGACATGGCGCCCGCGCCGTCCGGCCCGGTGAAGGTGACGCGGCCCGCCGCGTTCCAGCCGGTCCAGTCATGCCGGGTGCGGATATTCACCCCCAGCCCGGTCAGGCGCACCACCCATGCCCGCAGCAGCGGCGAGGCCTTCATCGCCTGGGGGAAGACCCGGCCGCTGCTGCCGGTGAAGCAGGGTTGCCCCAGATCCTCGGCCCAGTGGCGCAGATCGTCCGGCGCAAAGGCGCGCAAGGCGGGTTCCAGCCACGGCCGCGCCGGGCCATAGCGGGTGACGAAACGATCGAACGGTTCGGAATGGGTCAGGTTCAACCCGCCCCGCCCGGCCATCAGGATCTTGCGCCCGACGGTCGGCATGCGCTCCAGCACCGTGACGGTGCAGCCCCTGCCTGCCAGTTCGCCAGCCGCGGCCAGGCCGGCGGGGCCTCCACCAATCACAACGATATGCGGCATGCTGCTCCTGATCCGCGACCTGGGCTGGCGCGGGCCTATCGCGCGACCAGCGGTCCGTCGGTCTTCACCCCGCGATGCCAGACCTGCTCGATCCTGTCGACGGCCGTGATGTCGGTGGCCGGGTCGCCGGACACGACGAACAGGTCGGCCAGGCGGCCGGGCAGGATCACGCCGCGATCGGACAGGTGCATCAAGGCGGCGGCATTGCCCGTCGCCACCGCCAGCGCCTGCATCGGCGTCAGGCCGGCCTCGACCATCAGCTTCAGTTCCCGATGTTCGGCGAAGCCGGGAATACGGGTGGGCGACGCGCCCGAATCGGTTCCGAACCCGATGCGGATCCCGGCCCGGTACAAGGTCAGCAGATTATGTTCGTTGATGGCCAGCGCCGCCTTGGATGCGGCGGTCAGCGGGGCCGCCAGCACCTTGGCCCGCCAGGCCGGGTCGGCGAACTGCGCGCGCAGTTCGGGGCTGAGCCCCGTCGACAGGACCGGATCGTCCAGCCATTCCGGGTGCAGGGCGAAGATGTAATTGGCCTCGTCCAGATCGAGGGTCGCGATATACCACGCGCCCTTCTGTTCCATCAGCATGATGAAGTCGGTATCGACCGGCTGGTCGCGCACCCCATGGGCGATGATATCGGCCCCGGCCTCGACCAGCGCCTTGGCGTCCGACAGGTCGTGGATATGGGCGGCAACCCGCTTGCCGCGCGCATGGGCCTCGGCGATCACGGCGCGGTAGATCGCGGGATCCATCTTGGGGAAGCCCTTCGCGCCCGGCACGCCGTTGCGGAACGTGTCCACCCAGACCTTCACCAGGTCGGTGCCCTCGTCGACCATGCGATCGACGGCGGCGCGGGCCTCGGCCTCGGTGGTGGGACGATAGATCTGGTCGGGCCCCAGATGGAACATGCCCTGCGGCGGCACGCCGTCCGGCGCGCCGATCCCCTGATCGACGCCGAACAGGTCGGCGCCGGGATTGCTGCCCGCATGCTGTTCCTGCCGCAACTGGTCGAACAGCGGCGAGTTGTTCAGGCCCAGCGACGTGACCGTCAGCACACCGTACCGTTCGTACTGTTTCAGGGCCGCCAGGATGTTGGCACGCGTATAATTCGACGCGTCCACCTTCGTGCCTTTGACCAGGCCGGTGTGGCTGTGGTCCGAGATCAGGCCGGGCAGGACCGTCATGCCGGACAGATCGACCGTCTTCGTCCCCCCGGGCACCGCGACGGCGCCGCTATGCCCCACGGCCGCGATACGCCCGTCCTGGATCAGGATCGCGCTGTCGGACTGCGCCGCGGCCCCCGTGCCGTCGATCAGCGTCGTATGATCCAGAAGAACCGGCGCCGCCGCCATGGCCGCGCCGGAATATAGCCCGCCGCACACCGCCAGTGACATCGCCCACGCGATACGATCCCCAGCTTTCATGCCGTCTTATCCTTTTTTCAGCCGTTTCCCCCTGGCAGTGTTCGGTCCAATGCCGGGGATGTCCAGATCGGAAACGCCTGATATTCGGATTCCGCTTCAGATCATGTAGTCGATCGGCGGCAGCATCTGATCCATGGTGAAGGCCGGCAGCGCGGAATGGCGCGTGCCCACCGGCCGGGCCGGGTTGCCGACGACGGTGGTGAACGGCGGCACCGATTCCAGGACGATCGAGCCCGCGCCGACCTTCGCCCCCTCGCCCAGTTCGATATTCCCCAGGATCTTGGCGCCCGCGCCGATCAGGACACCGCGCCGGACCTTGGGATGGCGGTCGCCGACATTCTTACCCGTGCCGCCCAGCGTCACCCCCTGCAGCAGCGACACGTCGTCTTCCAGCACCGAGGTCTCGCCGATCACGATCCCGGTGCCGTGGTCGAGCAGGATCCGCCGCCCCAGCCGCGCCGCCGGATGGATATCGACGGCGAACAGTTCGGACGCCCGGCTTTGCAGATGCAGCGCCAGATGGCGGCGGCCGGCCCGCCACAGCCAATGGGCCACGCGATGGCTCTGCACCGCGTGGTAGCCTTTGAAGAACAGGAACGGCGTCGCGTAGTCGGCGGTAGCGGGGTCACGCTCGCGAATCGCGACCAGGTCGGCGGCGGCGGCGGCCACGATCTCGGGGTCGGCCAGGAAGACTTCGGTCACCAGTTCGGACAGGGCGTCATCGGCCACCGACCGGTCGCCCAGCTTCCGCCCGATCAGCGCCGCCAGCGCGTTGGCGAAGGTCGCATGGTTGCGGATGCCGGTCGCCAGCAGGCCGCGCACCAGCGGATCGCCACACCCCTCGCACCCATGCGCGAGTTCTTCCCACAGCCGCTGCTGATCGACAGCCGACAGGGTGGGGTCTGCGACGGGGCGTCCCACGCGGGAGCCCGGGGCGGATATGGTGGATGTATCGGGCATGACGGACCTGACGGTTGCACGGAACAGCCGATATGGGAACCCGCCCCCCCTCCTGACCAGAGGGGCGGGTTACACCCCCATTGCCTGGCGGACGAAGGCCCGGCGCAGCGCGGGAAGGCGATGCACGCCCGCCAGGCCCAGGTCGCGCGCCCGGCGCAGGATGGGATTGTCGTTGCCGAACAGGCGTTCCAGCCCGTCCATCGCCGCCAGCATCAGCATGTTGACCGGGCGGCAGCGCGCCTGATAGCGGCGCAGCAGGGCCTGCGCGCCCGGATCCTCGCCCCGCGACCGGGCCGCGATCAGCAGGTCGGACAATGCGATGACGTCCCGGAAGCCCAGGTTCAGTCCCTGGCCCGCGATGGGATGGACGCCGTGGGCGGCATCGCCCACCAGTGCCAGCCGGGTATCGACGTAACGCTGGGCGTACTGCGCCGACAGCGGATAGATCCAGCGTTGCCCCACGGGTGTCACCTCACCCAGCCAATCCCCCATCCGGCGCTGGATTTCGTGGGCGAAGGCATCGGGCGGCAGGGCGGCCATGCGGCGGGCGACGTCGTCCTTTTCCGACCAGACGATGGCCGACAGGTTCGGATAATCGGCTGTTCCGGCCATGGGAAGCTGGGCGAACGGGCCGGCGGGCAGGAAATGTTCCAGCGCGCGATTACCATGGGGCCGCGCGTGCGCCACCGCGCCGACGATCCCGCATTGATGGTACGGCAGCCGGGTGACCCCGATGCGCGCCTGCTCGCGCAACGGGCTGCGCCGCCCCTCGGCCGCGACCGCCAGGCGCGCGCCGAACGTCCGCCCCGAACGGGTCCGCACCTGCACCCCCTGTTCGGTCCGGGTGATCGTGGCCTCGTCCGGGGCCAGGACGACGATGTTGTCCGACGCATGCAGCGCCGCGTTCAGCGCCACCCGCAGGGACCGGGCCTCGATCATCCAGCCGAACGGCTGATCGGCGTCCTCGCGGCCGAATTCCAGGAACAGGGGGGACGGTGCCTCGCCGGGGCGACCGTCGGAAACGCGGATTTCCTCGATCGGGCAGGATGGCTGCGGCAGCCGCCCCCATACGCCGGCGGCGTCCAGCAGGTTGCGCGGTCCCGCCGCGATGGCATAGGCGCGACCGTCGAATCCGGGCTCTTCCATCGGCGGCAGGGCGGCACGATCGATGATGGCGACGCGCAGCCCGCCGACCGCCAGCCGGCAGGCCAGGCTGGCGCCGACCGGCCCGGCGCCCACGATGCACACGTCGACATCCCCGACCGCCCCGTCGCCGTCTTTCCCCGCGTCGAGTCCGGTCGTCGGAAACGGCGTCATGCCTTCGGTCATGCCTGTGGTCCTGTGATAGCCCTCCGGATGGCGTAATCCGGCGGAACCGTGATCCGTTCCGGGGCTGCCGCCCATAAATCAGGCAGAGGCCGCCGCTTTCGAGGGCTGCAAGGCACACCAGTCAGGCCCCTGCGTCAAGTTCGCTCGCGGATGGCACGGATTTTGTATTGCCGTTATAGAAGTTTGGATCATCATTCGGATCGGGAAACGGATCACCATGGAACAAGGAGGCACGGCGCGATGAAGCTTGTCACAGCCATCATCAAGCCCTTCAAGCTCGACGACGTTCGGGAATCGCTGACGCCGCTGGGCATTCAGGGCCTCACGGTATCGGAAGTGAAGGGTTTCGGCCGCCAGAAGGGCCAGACCGAAATCTACCGCGGCGCTGAATACCATGTCAGCTTCCTGCCAAAGGTGAAGATCGAGGTCGCGGTTTCCGACGACATTGTCGATCAGGTCGTCGACGTGATCCTGCAGTCGGCGCATACGGGCAAGATCGGCGACGGCAAGATCTTCGTATCCAGCCTGGACAGCGTCATCCGCATTCGCACCCGTGAAACCGGAGAGGACGCGCTGTGACCGCAACCCGTCCCCATACCCCCGCCCGCCTTCTGCCGCGCGCCCTGCCCGGGCTGGCGGCTGCCCCGCTACTGATGGCGGCCACCCCGGCGCTGGCGGCGGACCCCGCGATCGACACGGGCGACACGGCGTGGATGCTGGTCAGCACGGCGCTGGTGCTGATGATGACCATTCCGGGCCTGGCGCTGTTCTAT